>NZ_CP014223.1:0-1200000 GCF_001561955.1 Anaerotignum propionicum DSM 1682 | reverse complement strand
GGGATAGGACGGCTTTCCAGCTTGGAAAGATTCAAACCTTGGCATGCAACCTTCCCAATCATTTCATGAAGAGAGCCCGGTCTATGTTCTACAGAAAGCATTAAGCTTATTTTGTTTGCTCCGGCATAAATCTCCATATTCTTTGCGATACAAATAAAGCGAGTATAGTTATTGGCATTATTCTGAACATCCTCTTTCAGAATATCTAAGCCATAGAGCTTTGCGCATTCAGGTGAAGAAAGTGCCGCTATATCTGTACGGTCACATTCCGCAACATATTTTGCCGCTGTAGCTGTATTTTCGAACACAGTAACTTTTACATTAGGTAAGGATTTCAAAAATTCACTGCATTGCTGCAAAGCTTGCTCATGAGAGATGATTTCTTTGATGTCGGAAAGCTTAATGCCTTTTTTCGTTACAAGGGCATGATTGATATGCAGTTTTAAACTTTTTACCACATAAAATTTATGACGAACCATCAAATCATACACTTCTGTTACTGAACCGGCAGAGCTGTTTTCAATTGGCAAAACGCCATATTGGCAAAGCCCCATTTCTACAGCATTGAACACACTTTCAAAACTATTGAAAAACATGGTATTGGGCATAGAAAAAAGCTTTCCGCATGCTCGCTCTGCATAAGAACCCTCCACTCCCTGGCAGGCAACAATTGCTTTTCTGGGGAATTCCAGCTTGGGTTCTTGAAAGTTTGCAATAATTTCTTGAGACAGAGGTGTTTCTTTTGTTAAGAGGCCTGCCTGATAGCTTCTGCTGACTTCAAACATGGTATGATACAGGGTTTTAATATATAATTCAAATTCTTCTCCCGCTTGATCCATCACCCGTTGCAGCACCTGGTTTTCTCTTTTTTGATCTAAAACTGGTAAATTTTTTTCTGCCTTTGCCTCTGCAATTTTCGCTGATGTCTGCATTCGTTCTACAAACAGCTTGGCAATTTCATCATCAATTTCATTTACTCTCAATCTTAAAGCCTCTAAATCCATCTTTCGTTCCTCCTTAAATATAGCATTTCCTCAATGGTCGCTATTCCTAATTTAAATGTGCTGCGGAAGTTTCTCTGACATATACCAAAACGTATTTTGTTCTAATAATATAATAATTCAGATGATTCAAAAGAACATATAATGTTGTAAAATTCTATTTTCTATTTTCCTCATATAAATCCAGTAAAGCAATAGCCATGGCCGCCTCCACGCAAGGTACCGCTCTGGGAACAATACAAGGATCATGCCTCCCTACAACCTTTAATGAGGCATCTTTTCCTTCCTTGAGACTAATCGTTGACTGCTCTTTGCTGATAGATGGGGTAGGCTTAAATGCGGTTCGAACGACCAATGGCATTCCACTGGAGATTCCTCCCAAACTACCACCATGATGATTGGTTTTCGTCTTAATTTCACCAGTTTCATCTATATAATAGAAGCTATCATTGTTTTCCGAGCCAAGAAGCTCTGCCGCACCAAAGCCTTCACCAAACTCTACACCCTTTACTGCCGGAATGGCAAATAGGATAGAAGATAGCTTACTTTCCAAACCATCAAACATAGGCTCGCCAATACCCACCGGTAGTCCAATGGCAGCACTCTCAATCACACCGCCAACAGAGTCCCCTTGCTCTCTAGCCTTTTGAATGATTTCCTGCATTTTTTCTGCCACACCATCATCTATTGTGGGAAAAGCTTTTTCATTAATTTGTACCAACTCATCTTTTGTAATATCAACAGGATTGAAGCTTTCATCTTTCCCTTCATGAATGGAAAGGATATGTGCTCCAATGGCAATACCTCTACGCTCTAATATTTGTAAGCATACCGCCCCGGCAAAGCAAAGAGGTGCTGTCAATCTCCCTGAAAAATGACCGCCACCACGGTGGTCTTGAAAACCTTGATATTTCATTTCTGCGGTAAAATCCGCATGACCGGGTCTTGGCAAGTCTTTCAGTTGGTCATAATCTTTAGATTTTGTATTTGTATTCTCAATCATTGCACAAATTGGTGCGCCGCAAGTTCTGCCTTGAAACAAACCCGAAACCACCTGAACCTGATCCCCCTCTTTTCTGGGGGTAGAATAAGCATTTTTACCGGGGGCTCTGCGGTCTAAAAACCGCTGTGCCTTCTCTAAGTCTATTTCTTCTCCGGCAGGCAACCCATCGATCACCACACCGATGGCATCAGAATGGGACTGTCCAAAAATGCTGATTTTCACCTTATGTCCATAGTTAGAAGACATCCGCCGCACCCCCTAGTCGTGTAAACTCTGCAAAGAACGTGGGATAAGATTTGGAAACAGCTTCCGCCCTTTCTATCACCGCCTCCACGCCCATTGCTGCCGCCGCAATTGCAAGAGACATAACAATGCGATGATCATCGTAGGAATCTAAAACCACTTCCCCCTCAGGATGCACGCTGCCCCCCTCAATCTTAATAGACTCCGGCTGTTGCGATACACGCACTCCAAGCTTTTGCAAGCCTTCTGCCATCGCCTTCAGACGGTCACTTTCCTTCATTCGCAGTCTACCCGCATTATAAATAATCGTTGTTCCCTCTGCTAATGCTGCTGCTACACAAAGGGCAGGAACTAAATCGGGAATCTGGGCGGCATCAATGGTAATTCCCTTTAAATTGCCTCCACAAACCATAACTTCATTTTCGCCCCAAGTAACCTTTGCACCAAACTGCTCCATTAGATCAACAATCTCTTTGTCTCCCTGACAGGAATTCTTCCGTAAGCCAGTACAAGTGATCTCTCCACCGATGCCCCCCGCAACAACCCAAAATGCAGCACCTGACCAATCACCCTCTGCGGAAACTTCAAGGGGTGAGCGATAAGTTTGTCCCCCTTTTATTTTGAAACCCCAATCTTTCTCTTCTATTTCAATTTGAAAGAGTCTCAAGGTATCTAAGGTCATATCAACATAACCTCTGGATTCCATTTTTGTGGTTAGTCGTATTTCGCTGTCTTCCTCTAAAAGAGGTAGTGCAAACAAAAGGCCTGTTATGAACTGAGAGCTAATATTCCCCGGTAGTGTGTAAACGCCTCCGCTAATTTGCCCCGCCATCACCAGCGGTAAATTATTTTCCTTTACCAAAGAGCCATGAGCTCTAAGCTCCTCCAATAATACATCAATGGGTCTTTCAGGCAGCCTTCCTTGTCCCTCTAGAATTGCATGCTTCCCCAATGCAGCCACAATGGGTAGCAAAAAACGAAGGGTGGAGCCACTTTCCACACAGTCCAACACAATATCATCTGCTTGCCCATCCCAAAGGGGGGTAATCTGGATGCCGTCATTGTCCCGTATCACCTCGCATCCCAATGTCTCAAGACAACTTTTTGTAGCCTCTATATCATTCGACCAGCCCTCTAAGAAAATTTTAGTGGGTTTATCTGCCAAAGCCCCACCTATCAGCAAACGATGGGCGTCGGATTTGGAAGAAATCACTTTTATATTTCCCTTTAGAATGCTTTTTCCGATTTTAATATTCAATCACTTCACCTACTTTTCATGGCCTCCGCCACTAATTGCTCTACTTCCTCAACAGGAATTTTTTCAATACGGCATTGTCCGATTTTTTCGGGGAATACAAAGCTGATCGCTCCACCCCTTCTTTTTTTGTCCATCAACGTTCCCTGTGCAATCTGCTGGGCAGAAAATTCGGTTTTCACAGGCAACCCATTTTTCGTTAATGCCTTGCGAATGCGTTCTGCCAAACCACTTTCTGCCAAACCTCTTACTTCTGCGGCATTGGCAATTAGGTATAGCCCTATGGCAACCCCATGCCCATGGGAAATGGAAAAGTCGCTTAGTTTTTCTATGGAATGTCCTAAGGTATGCCCCAAGTTCAACAACTGACGTTCTCCATTGTCAAACTCGTCCCGCATTACAATATCTCTTTTCATAGACACACAAATTTCAATGATTTCTTCCAAGTCATGGGTAAAATCTAATGACGCAACCCTATTAAATAAATCTTCATTTCCTATAATTCCATACTTCAAGGTCTCAGCAATGCCATCAGCAAAAACTTCCTCGGGCAGAGTTTGCAGAACATTTGTATCACAAAGAACCAACTTCGGCTGATAAAATGCGCCTGCCATATTTTTGCCCGCCTTTAAATCAATGGCAGTTTTCCCTCCTACAGAGGAATCTACTGCCGCCAAAAAAGTTGTGGGGATTTGCACAAAATCAATTCCTCTTTGGTAAACAGCGGCGGCAAAGCCTGCCATATCCCCTACCACACCGCCGCCCAAAGCAACGACAATATCTTGTCTAGTCATTTCATTCTCTGCCAGAAACTCTAAGATATCACTTAAGGTGCCGATATGTTTTGAACCTTCTCCCCTTGGGAACACAAATTTGCAAAAATCAAACCCTGCATTTGTTAATGAATGTGCAACGGTGGCAGAAAATAAGCAATCCACTTTATCATCTGTTATCATTGCCACCTTGCAAGGAGAAATGCGGCTTGCAATTTCTTTGCCAACTTGTGTTAAGAGACCTTTTCCAATTAATATATCGTACTGGGTAGATGTATTTACCTCGACTTTTTTCATATGGGCAACCCCTCATTCAAATTCCTTTATATCGTCTACTGCTAGGCGTTTTTCCTTACCCTCTTTTAGAATTGCCTTTAATTTGTCCCCGTCTTTTTCTCGTATTGCCTTGCTGTAAACCTGCAAACGTTTAATCAAACCATCAATTTCATCTGCGAGGAAATCGCTGTTGTCTAAAAACAATTCCGTCCACATGGTTTCATTGAGCTTTGCCACACGGGTCATATCATGAAAGCTTCCTGCTGAAAACCCTTTAAACTTAGGGGACAATTCGCTTTTGATGTATGCGCTGGAAACAACGTGAGCCAATTGAGAGGTATATGCAATCATTTGGTCATGTTCTGCATCGGTGGCAACTTGCATTTTTGCAAAACCAAGGCTTTTAAAAAAGAAACTTAACTCATTCATAGGTGCAATATCCGTTCCTGTATAAGGTGTTAAAATCATTGTTGCACCTTCAAATAAGTCAGGGGTTGAATAAGTAAAGCCACTACGCTCAATCCCTGCCATGGGGTGGGCACCGCAGAAAATAAATCCATTTTGTGCTGCAACCTCCTGCAATGGTTGGCAAACACTGCGCTTAATGCCTGCACAATCAACAACCATTGCCCCCTTTTTAAACTGGGAGGCGAATTTCTTCACATAATCCACCGTTGCTCCCGGATATAAAGCGATTAGAACCAAATCACAGTTGGAAGGGTTTCCTTCCTCCAAAATATCATGTACCGCTTCTGCCAGCTTTGCGCTGAAACGGACGTTTTCCGAGCCATCCCAGCCAAACACAGTATGATCCGTTTTTTGTTTGATTGCCTTTGCCATAGAACCCCCAATGAGCCCCATACCAATTACTCCTATATTCATAAACTCACCTTAATCTCCTTTCTTTCAGAACAGCCACTCCCAACTTTTCAGTAAATATGCTTACCTACTATTCACTTGCATCAAATTAATCATCAAATCTGCAAGCGAAGGGTCTAATCTGAAATACAGCCTTTGCCACATCATCAAATGCTTCCGGTGTCAATGATTGTGCTCCATCGCATAAAGCATGAGGAGGGTCGTTATGCACCTCAATCATCAATCCATCGGCTCCCGCAGCGGTTGCCGCCAAAGCCATGGGCTTCACCATGTAGGAGTATCCTAACGCATGGCTGGGATCAATCACTACAGGCAGATGGGTTAATTTTTTCAACACTGGAATAATGGATAAATCCAATGTATTCCTGGTTCTTGTTTCAAAGGTACGGATACCTCTTTCGCAAAGAATTACATTTTCATTGCCGCCAGCCATAATATATTCAGCGCTCATCAACAGCTCGTCAATGGTATTTGCTAAGCCTCTTTTTAATAAGATTACCTTTTTTGTCTTGCCAAGCTCTTTCAAAAGCTCAAAGTTCTGCATATTTCTTGCCCCAACCTGCACAACATCAACGGGATCAAATAAGGGAAGGTGGGTAATATTCATAATTTCAGAAACGATAGGAAGCCCTGTCATTTTTTTTGCCTCAAGCAAAAGGTCAATGCCCTCACCCAACAAGCCTTGGAAAGCATAAGGGGAAGTACGGGGTTTGAAGGCACCCCCACGCAAGAAGCCAGCGCCGGATTTCTTTACACACTCCGCAACAAAGCAAACCTGTTCTCTTGATTCTACCGAGCAGGGACCAGCAATAATCTGAAATTCTCCACCACCAATTTTTACACCATTTACATCTACTACAAGTCTTCCGTTATGGAATTTTTTATTTGCATTTTTAAAAGGTTCTTGAATTCTCTGAACATTTTCAACAATATCCAAAGAACGCACCAAATCCATATCCACACCGGAAGTATCTCCAACCAAACCAACAATGGTATGATTTACTCCAACAGACATATGGGTATCAATGCCCATGCTTTTTAACCATGCCTTTAAGTTATCAATTTGTTCCGGCTTTGTTCCGTTTTTCAACACTACGATCATATCTTTATCCTCCTTTATTTTGTCCCTTAGTTTTCTAATTTTGAAAGATGTTCACTAGAAACAGAATCTATACTTACATATTTTGGGTTTTCCAGTATAAAAAGAAAGACTCCGCAGCGAATTTCACTGCGAAGTCTATTTAGCCTTCATTCTAGAAAAAACCATCAAAACCAACCGTCTTTTCTCACAGTAAAATTCACTTTGAATCTCTGAAAACACGGTAAAAGTAAAAGTATGTAGTTGCAGCAAAATTGATCTGATTCATATTCGCAACCTCTTTCACAATTAATTTTATTTGGTTATTTTTAAACATACTACCACAAAGACATTTGTATGTAAACCCTATTTTTTAGAAAATT
The DNA here is from genome assembly GCF_001561955.1 of Anaerotignum propionicum DSM 1682. Classification (NCBI taxonomy): domain Bacteria; kingdom Bacillati; phylum Bacillota; class Clostridia; order Lachnospirales; family Anaerotignaceae; genus Anaerotignum; species Anaerotignum propionicum. Next base: position 1,193,109 of record NZ_CP014223.1, on the reverse strand, counting down.
GTGAATATTGCCCTGAAATATTCAAATTCTTTTTAAAAAACCTGATTCAAACTATATAACCTGACTATTTAAAATAGATGTCACATTTTATCCATAAAAAAAGTAGCCTAATACGCTTCTGCCTTTTTTAGATCATTACATTCGCAAGCTCCTCCAACCCTATAGTCGGAGGAATTTACGAATGCTCATTCTAAGTTTTTAATAAAGTATAGAATTATCCCCATTTCTTATCTCTATTCAAGTCTAAAATATCACAAATCGTGATTTTTAATTATTTGTAATTATTTGTAACTTAATCTTAGATTATAGGTACATTTTCTTTTTTATTCATTCTAAATTCTACTGAATCATCGCAATATGATTAAAAAAACATATAAACTCAAAAATAAAATTAAAAGAATTTACACCTACACATCTTTTCTATATTTTTTAGATTTATGGATAAGATAATAAAAAAAGGAGGTGTGGTTATGAATCAGACCCTTGAGAAAAATGAGTTATCAGAAGCATTGGCAAAAAACACACTAGATGATATTCCTACTCCAAAACCAAATGCCAAAAAAATTACAGGCCTAATAAAGCAAAGTGGAAAAATTAAAGGCTATCGTCTATCTGATGACACAATGATTGATAAGAATGAAGCAATAGAAATGGCCAGACAAGGAGAAATAGCCGGAGTTGGCATTGCTCATCGAAAGGATACGGAATACTTAAAATCTATCCCCGATGGAACTGAAGACAATAACTTGTCTAATCTGCCAACAGTATCCGCAGAAGAAATGAGTAATGAGTAACAGATAAATTTCTAAACTAAGTGAAGTATTTTTACAAAAAAGAAGATCACAGTCCACCCTTTCCTTACGCAATCTACGAAAGGGTACGCTCAAATTATCTGGGTGCCGCTTTGCCGACACCCTTTCAAATTATTTACTTTTACCCCAGAATTTTAATGGCTGATGCATTCCTATCTCAACCGCTGACGCACTACTTCATACAGCAAAATCCCTGCAGCAATTGAAGCATTTAAGGACTCTGCCTGCCCCGGCATGGGTATTTTTACCCATTGATCACAAAGATTTGCTGCATCTTGGGAAAGACCTCTTGCTTCATTTCCAATTAAAAATGCACAACTTTTTTGCAACGATAAATGATAGGGGAGGCATTCGCCCTTTAAATGAGCAGCATATAGTGAAATCCCTCTATTTTTCAATTCTGACGAAATATCATCTAATGCAATATTTTGGAACACAGGTACATGAAATATGGAACCCATTGTTGCCCGTAAAACCTTTGGATTGTATACATCCACACTACCTTTTGAAAGAAAAATGCCGTCTACACCGCTTGCGTCTGCTGTGCGTATTACAGTACCAAGGTTGCCCGGATCATTGAGTTCTTCCGCCAAAAGAAAAAAGGAGTCTTCTTTTAACCAGATTTTTTCCCTGTCTTCTTTCTGTTTTTTGCAGACAGCCAATACCCCTTGGGGATTTTCTGTATCTGATAATAGGGAAAACAGTTCCTCAGAAAGGATATAGGTTGCTGCTCTATTTTCAAAAAGCTCTACCCCGTTTTCTTCTGCAAATGCCTCTGTCATCAGGAACAGTTCCACTGGCCAATCCAGAGGAATTTCAGAAATAAAACGAAGCCCTTCGGCAACGAATACCCCTTCTTTATCACGATTCTTTCTTAGATTCAGACCTTTTACCCGCTTGAATATTTTATTTTGATGGCTCTCTATTTTTATCGCCATATTTATCCCTCGTTTCTCAAATTCTCTCCCTATCATAATACAAAACATATTCTTATTGCAACATAAAGAATCTCCACGGAAAACTTAATACCTTTTTCTCAACAAGGAAAAATAAAACTTGATTTCTATATTGGTTTTAGCAAAATTATGTTAGAATGAAGTTATAAAATTTTTACTATGAAAGGAGATTTATCCATGAGTACACCGATTGAAATGAGAACTGAAATATTAGGCAAAACTGTAGTTTCAAAATTAGAAGGCAGACATTTTGAGGCTTACTACTGTCCTACTGCAAAAGAAGCTTTGGAAAAAGCAGTATCATTGGTACCTGAAAAAAGCTCTGTTTCTTGGGGAGGCTCCATGACCATCCGTAACATGGGTCTTACAAAGGCTTTCCATAATGGAGATTTTGAAGTTATCGATAGAGATTTGGCAAAATCCCCTGAGGAAACTGCAAATTTACATCGTCAAGGACTTTTGGCTGATTATTTTATTACCAGCACCAACGCACTATCCCAAGATGGTATTTTGGTAAACATCGATGGTACAGGAAACCGCATTGCTGCCATGTCTTTTGGTCCAAAAAATGTTATCATCATTTGCGGTATCAATAAAGTGGCTCCTAATCTTGATGCGGCAGTTTCCCGAGCAAGAAACGTTGCGGCACCAACCAATGCCTTTCGTTTTATGGGAAAAACCCCTTGCGTTACCACAGGAAGCTGCCATAATTGCACCTCCACAGATTCTATCTGCAGCCAAGTTCTGATTACAAGATTATGCAGACCCGCAAAAAGAATTAAGGTTATTGTGGTTGGAGAAGAAATGGGATATTGATTTTTCCCCTGTATGGCAAAGAAAACGCAGGCCTTCTGTCCATAATAAATAAACGCCCACGAAATACATTGAAACATGCATTTCAGCCTGTGGCAAAAGGAGAATAAAATGAAAGTTCTTGTCGATGCAGATGCCTGCCCAGTGAAAGAAATTATCGTTGAAATAGCAACGAAAAATAATGTAGAGGTTTATATGGTTACCGATGCCTCTCATATTTTATTTTACCCTGAAACCAACGTACATGTTGTTACTGTTGACCAAGGGGCGGATAGTGCTGATTTAGCCATTGCCAACCGTACAGAAAAAGGCGATATTTGTGTCACTGCCGATTATGGCCTTGCTACTTTGATTTTAGGAAAAAAAGCTACTGCAATCCATCCAAATGGCTTTTTTTATACCGCTGAAAATATTGAGCGTATGCTTTTTGAGCGTCACCTTTCCCGAGAAATGCGGCGGCAAAAAAAGGGGAAAAGTGGGCACATTCATAAACGGACAAAAGAAGATGATATGACCTTTCTTTCGGTTTTTGAGAAAGCATTCACGTCAAAATAGGCAATACATCTATAAATCAAAAAGGTCTGGCTTCTTAAATAAAAAGCCCGACCTTTTTTTCATTACAAGAACAACCCGTCTCATGCTATTTGTCTGAGAAAAAGGATATTGCAGTAAAAATTCTGTAAAGCCGGAAAATATGCTGGCTCAGAATTTTGCAAATCCATTGTTCTGCGTTTATTAATGAATTTATGGCTTCACACGAGCAATGCCCTCTTCGATTGCCACATCGGCTACAGCTTTTGCCACTGCATCCGCTACAGACTTATCTAAAGCAGATGGAATAATATTTTCTTCATGCAACTCATGATCAGGAATCATAGCAGCAATGGCATATGCCGCTCTTTGCTTCATCCCCTCTGTAATCTCCTTAGCACGAACCGCTAAAGCTCCCTTGAAAATCCCAGGGAAAATCAACACGTTATTAATCTGATTCGGAAAATCAGAACGGCCTGTACCAACCACAGCCGCACCTGCCGCCAATGCCTCATCAGGCATAATCTCGGGGATAGGATTTGCCATGGCGAAAACAATACCCTTGTTCATGGACGCCACCATTTCCCCGGTTACCATTTTGGGACGGGAAACACCAACAAAAGCATCTGCACCTCTCATAGCATCGGCTAAATCCCCCTTTTCCTTGTGGATGTTGCTAATATGAGAGATTTCCTCCTGCCCAGCATTTAAGCCTTCATCACCCTCACAAATGATGCCGTTAATATCACACATCACAATATTGCCAAAACCCATGGCAATGAGAAGCTTCCCGATGGCAATGCCAGCCGCCCCCGCACCATTGATGACAATTTTCATTTCACCCATTTTTTTGCCAACCACTTTCATGGCGTTTATCATAGCCGCCGCAACCACAATGGCCGTTCCATGCTGGTCATCATGAAATATGGGGATATCGCAAATTTCTTTGAGCTTCCGTTCGATTTCAAAGCAACGAGGCGCAGAAATATCTTCTAAATTAATGCCACCAAAGCTTTTGGAAATCAAATAAATGGTGTTCACGATGGTATCCACATCTTTGGAATCAATGCAAAGAGGAAAGGCATCCACACCGCCAAACTCCTTAAATAGCACGCATTTCCCTTCCATAACGGGCATTCCCGCCGCAGGGCCAATGTCCCCTAATCCAAGAACTGCCGTGCCGTCTGTCACCACAGCAACCAAATTGGAACGGCGTGTCAGCCGAAAGGACTCCTCATAGTTTTTCTCAATCACCCGACAAGGCTCCGCAACGCCGGGGGTATAAAGCAAGGATAAATCCTCCCTGGTTGTAATTTCTTTTCTGGAAACCACTTCTATTTTACCTTGCATTTCATAATGCAGTTTTAATGCTTGTTCTTCGATGCTCATGGATAAGATCTCCTTTATATTTCATGCTAGTTTTATAAGTATAACTCTGGGATTTACTTCATCTTTTTGAATTATACAGTGATTTTAGTGCATGGTCAATAAGCCATGGCGAAACAAGCTTGAATGATAATCATTTTTCTGGGACAAGAGAAAAGCCCTCGTACCGGAGAGGTATGAGGGCTTTTGGGTTACTTATAATTGACGTTATTACAAAATAATCTGATTACTTATGCTGCAATTACTACTGTGATATTTCTATTGGCTGCATCTGTCTTTGTATTTGCTGGTGTTGTTTTGTTTGTTACTACAAATTTACCAGTCCATGCTTTTGTTCCTGCATCGTAAGCTGAGCCTGATGCAATGGTTACCGTGTAGTTTGCGGAATCAACTGCTGCATTTGCTAATACCAACATTGCTGCTTCAATACTTGCTTTATCATTCGTTGTTCCGTTTGGTACTGTTGTTACTACTGCATCGGTTACCTTAGCAAGCTCTGATGTTGCCCCTGCTGCTGGGTCTGCTGCAATTACTACTGTGATATTTCTATTGGCTGCATCTGTCTTTGTATTTGCTGGTGTTGTTTTGTTTGTTACTACAAATTTACCAGTCCATGCTTTTGTTCCTGCATCGTAAGCTGAGCCTGATGCAATGGTTACCGTGTAGTTTGCGGAATCAACTGCTGCATTTGCTAATACCAACATTGCTGCTTCAATACTAGCTTTATCATTCGTTGTTCCGTTTGGTACTGTTGTTACTACTGCATCGGTTACCTTAGCAAGCTCTGATGTTGCCCCTGCTGCTGGGTCTGCCACCACATCGGTTACAGCAACACTTGCATAGTTAGCTGACACTGCTTCGCCTGTTATATTCTTTGCTACAACAATAATATGCGCTGCATATGTTGTATTTGCAGGTATCACTAATTGATTTGTTCCTACTCCTACTTCGCCTAATTTAGCTCCCTTAGTTATTCCATCTGTTGATGCATAAACTACATAACCTGTTACATTGGAAACATTTGTTGGTGCTGTCCATGTTACTGTTCCGCCCATTTGAGCAGCATCGGTGTCTGTATCTGTAAATGCCAATGCTGTTACTTTTACACTCGGCACTACCGCTGTACCGATTGCTGCTGTCGCTACACTGGTTTGAGTACCCTTATAGTTGCCTGAAGCTGAAAAAACAACTCTTAAATACTTACCTGCATCGCCAGTAGCAATTGTATATGTGCTTGCTGTCGCACCAGTAATATTTGTGTATGTTCCGTTTACTGTATCGCATCTTTGCCACTGATATGTGCCGGTAGCTGCTGCTGGTGTTGGTGTTGCAGTTAGTTTTGCGCCAACTACAGCAGTACCAGTGATCCCAATCGCACTTACACTCGTTTTGCTAGAAGAGGAAGAACTACTGCTGGATTCATTTGTTCTACTAGGTTTGTCTACACCCTTGGCTGTTTCAGTTTTATTAATTGTCATAGCAGAGGTATATGTAATCCCATCAACATTTGCCTCTAATGTGGAAATTTTACCACTACCACTTAGCGCTACTTTTCCATCTGCAGTAAGAGTCGAAACTTTTCCGTTACTGCTTATCTCTAATTCTGTTCCAGCTGCATCTTTCTCGACAATTACTTGAGCAATGTCCCTGGTAATATAAAGATTTGCTTTACCTTCCACATATAGCTTATCTGCTGAAACACCAATTGTTGTTTTATCAGAAATTGCCGACGTAATACTAATTTTCTTCACTTCTCCAGAGAAATTGCTGGTAGTCATGCTGCATGCTTTTTTAATTTCTACATTTGGAAGCTTTGTTTTTCCGGAAACTTCGAGGTGAACATTCTTCTTGTCCATAACTGTCTTACCTTCAACAACTGTGTTGTCTAAATAAACGGAGTTTTCCCCACCACCTTGAATAATCAAATCACCTTTGATTTCAACATTACTTAAAGTAACCTTACCTTTACCAACTTTGTCGGAAATGGTTAAATTTCCTTCAATTGTTTGATCTTTCAGCTTTGTTCCGCTTTCATCAATCACAACATCTTTTTCTGTTTTCTTGGTTTCTTCCTCTACAGGTTTTACACCCATAATTCTATTTAAGGTAGAAACAGCTTCTGCTCTGGTTAAAACAGCATTTGGTCTGAATGTTCCATCAGGATAGCCGCTCATATAACCTTTTTCAACAATTCCGCCTACTGCACCCTGTGCCCAAGCAGGAATACTGGATGCGTCTTTAAAGGATGCCAGTGAACCTCCAGATGCACCAAGGGCTTTTGCGATAAAAACTGCTGCTTGTGCTCTGGTTATGATTTCATTGGGTTTAAAAGTACCATCGGGATAACCCGCAGTATACTGTTCTCCCATTGCAATTGCTACGTCATTATAAAACCAATCTCTGCTGGAAACATCGGAAAAAGATACATTTCCTTTATGATTCAAGCCCAATGCTTGGTTCATAATGCGAGCAAATTCAGCTCTTGTTGCTGGCTTATCGGGCTTAAAGGTACCATCTTGGTAGCCACCAATCAAACCTTTATCCTGCCATTGTGTAATTGTTCTCTCAGCCCAATGACCACGAATGTCATTTGAAGCAGCGAAGGCGCTTACTGGCGCAATCGCCAAAGCCGCAGCTAACGCCATAGATAAAGCCTTTTTGTTTTGTACTAAACGTTTCACGTTATGTATTCCCCCTTTTCACTACGTTACTCTAAAATGTATGAATCAAACGCTTCAGATTTTCTAATCACACCCCCGATTCCTTTCATTTCACAGGGCATTTCAGCTCTTAATAACTTACCCATGATATCATTATAGCATTATTGGGTAAATATTACATGGTTTGAATTGGAAAATATTGTATAGAGAATAATAGTAATAATATGCACTTTCCACTATATTTTTATTTCTGTATACACTATTTTTAATCAAATTTGTTACAATTTCACAATTAACTCAGATTCAGAAATAACAATATTTGTAAACTAGAATCAATAGTTACATTTTAATTTCGCAAAATAAACTATTTTAATTTAGATTAAAAGGCAATTTAATTGAAATTTTTGAGGAAAAATTAGATTTTTCGCTGTGTAATTTAAATTTTAAATTTCATCAAAAAAAACCCTTCAGACCCTGTAAAATAATTTTACATCAGTTTGAAGGATTATATTTTAAAAATTACTTAAATTAAAGGAACTTTTTCTTAAATTTTTATTCTCAACCAGTAAAAAGAGCATTTTTGGCTATTGCAGTTCCGTTATCCAATGATTAAACCATGCTTTCAGGACGGAAAACCTCATCGAATTTTTCTTTTGTTAAAAATCCTAGTTCAACACAAGCCTCTCTTAAAGAGATATTTTCGATATAAGCTTTCTTCGCTGTCTTTGCTGCATTTTCATATCCTATATAAGGGTTTAAACAAGTAACCAACATCAGGGAGCGGTGCAGATTTTCATGCATCTTTTCTTTATTCGCCTGAATGCCTGAAACACAATGGACACGGAAGGATTCCAAGCCATCTGCCAAAAGGCGAACAGACTGCAAAAAATTATAAATACATACAGGCATATAAACATTCAGCTCAAAATTTCCTTGGGATGCACAAATACCAACGGCTGTATCATTGGCCATTACCTGAACTGCTACCATAGTAAGAGCCTCACATTGAGTTGGATTTACCTTACCAGGCATAATAGAACTTCCCGGCTCGTTTTCAGGAATAAGGATTTCTCCCAAACCGCAACGAGGGCCGCTAGAAAGCCAGCGCACATCATTGGCAATTTTCATTAAATTTGCAGCCAAAGCCTTTAGTGCCCCATGGGCAAAAACCAACTCATCCTTTGCAGTTAAAGCATGAAATTTATTTTCTGCAGTAACAAAATGTGTATCTGTCAAATTGGATACTTCTTCTGCTGCAACCTCCGCAAAACCTTTTGGCGCATTCAATCCTGTACCTACCGCTGTGCCGCCTAATGCAAGCTCCTGCACCCCTGAAAGGCTAGTTTCAATCATCGCCTTTGTTTTTTCCAGCATATTCCGCCAACCGCTGATTTCTTGAGAAAAGCTAATGGGTGTGGCATCCTGCAAATGGGTTCTCCCTGTTTTTACAATTCCCATATTTTCTTTTTCCAAGCGTTTCAGCTCAAAAATCATCCGCTCTAAGGCAGGAAGAAGCTGTTTTTTCGTTTCCAAAGCTGCCGCAATATGCATGGCTGTGGGAAATGTATCATTTGAACTTTGAGACATATTCACATGGTCATTGGGATGCAAAAGTTTTTCTCCGACAATCTCATTCCCACGATTGGCAATCACTTCATTGACATTCATATTAGACTGTGTACCACTACCTGTTTGCCACACAGCCAAAGGAAATTGATCATCATGCTTCCCTGCCAGAATTTCATCACAAACCTGACCAATCAAAACACATTTTTTATCATCCAGCTTACCTAAACGGTTGTTGGCTTGGGCAACTGCTTTTTTCAGAATTGCAAAGGCATAGATAATTTCCATCGGGATTTTTTCGGTGCTGATTTTAAAATTTTCAAAGCTCCTTTGGGTTTGAGCACCCCAGTACACCCCCACCGGAACCTTTACTTCACCCATAGAGTCTTTTTCAATACGGTATTCCATGACAAATCTCCTTATATGTTTAATTTTTCATCTAGATTGTTCTAGAATAGATTATAGCAAAAACTTACTTAAAAATATATTGGTTCATGAGAAAAAGTCTGGAACAATTCTTGAGTTTTTATATAAAAAATGGTACACTGCTCAAAAAGGAGGAATGAAAATGTATACAACCAGCATTGCCATTCAGGTATTGCCCGATATTACAGAAATGGATAAAATCTGCGCTATTGTGGATCATGTTATTGAATACATCGATTCCACAGGCTGCAATTATATGGTTGGCCCATTTGAAACCACTATAGAAGGTGACTTTGAGACTTTGATGTCTATTATAAAGCGCTGTCAGGAAATACCTGTGGAACTTGGTGCCCCATCCACCAAGTCATATGTGAAAATTTTTCATAACCCAAACGGCGTTTTGACCATTGCTGAAAAAACGGATAAATTCAAATAACAAAGGAGAAATTATGAAAAGTATTATTTTTGACCTTGACGGCACTTTAATTGATTCTATGCCAGTTTGGAAAGACACAGGGCGTAACTTCTTATTAAAGCATGGTTTTTCTGTGCCTGAAAATTTACATAGTGTTGTGAAAGCTCAAACAATCGGCCAAACGGCGGATTATTTTCGCTCTAATTTAGGAGTAACCCACAGCCAAGAAGAAATCATTCATGAAATTATTCATTATGTAGAAGATGCCTATAAGAATACAATTCCACTAAAACCTTACGCCAGAGACTTTCTAGATAGAGAATTGGAAAATGGCACTAAAATGTGCGTCTTAACTGCATCAGAAGCAAGTTATATTCATCCTGCTTTAGAGCGCCTGGATCTTTTAAAATATTTTCAGTTTATTTTAACATGCAGTGAAACCGGGCACTTTAAAAGCGAGCCTGATGTCTTTCGTATTGCCATGGAAAAGCTGGGTGGCTCTTTGGAAAACACCATTGTTTTTGAAGATGCCCTTTATGCAGTGCAGGGTGCAAAAAAAGGGGGATTTACCGTTTATGCCATCGCTGATCATGTCACAGAGGCAGATAGCAGAGAAATACGTTCTCATGCTGATAAATACATAAAAAGTTATAAAGAATTATTATAATATATTGATTGACTTAAAATAGAAACCTATCACGATTTATGTGGTAGGTTTTTATATTGAATACCCATTTTATTTCTGCCATTACTCACCTATTCCATTTTCTTGACGAATGTTTCTCATTCTTTCTAAAATTACTCCTTTTAAACTCAATTTTTTATTTATTGTTCCAGGACTCTACGGAGCGTTTATTTAAAAATAAGTTATAAAGGATTACAATGGCTTTATGGAGGGGAAATCATGCAAAACAAACAAATTGGCTCTATCATTCGTAAGGCACGCTTGGAACAGAAAATGACGCAAAAACAACTTGCCGACAAAATAGAAATCAGCGATAAAGCAATCTCAAAATGGGAGTGCGGATTCGGTAAGCCAGATATCTGCTTCATTCTAAAGCTTTCAAATATTTTAGACATTGATGTTCGTGAGTTATTAAAGTTATATGAAAAGTCATGATATCTCTTTTCTATGTAATATTGACAGATTAATTATAAGGTTATAAGGATGGTGAAACAAATGGATAAGCTTTCAAAAAAAGCTTTGAAGGAGCAATATAAGAACAGAGTACTCGTCGGAGGAGTATACCGCATTCAGTGTAATGCAAATGATGCATTTTGGGTTCGAGCAGCAATAGATTTACAAGGCTCGAAGAACCGCTTTCAATTTTCTTTATCAATGGATTCAAGTCCCGAACCTTGTATGGCAGAAGCATGGAATCAATTTGGGAAATCCTCTTTCTCCTATGAAATCTTAGAGGAGCTGCAAAAAAAAGAACTTCAAACAGAAGGTGAATTTGCGGAGGATATCAATATTTTGTTAGAAATATGGACTGATAAATTATCGGAAGGAGGACTATAAATTTGGAACAAAAAAATATAATCAACAGGTTTCTTGATGAATCCGGAAAAATCAAACAATTGCCAGAGAAGAAAACCTATAGAATTGAAGTTCTAAGCTATTTGGCAGAAAAATTTGAAGCCAATCGCAATTATACCGAAAAAGAGGTAAACTGCATTTGCGATGAATGGCACACTTTTTCCGATTATTTCATTCTAAGACGAGAGCTTGTTGATAACGGGTTATTATGCCGGGAACCAAGTGGTTCTCGTTATTGGAAACCATTGCATGCAGATTTAACAGACTGTAAAAAAACTTTATGAAAAAAAGAAATGAATATAGAGAGTGACAAGTTTGTATAAACTGAACAACTGATATTAAATATATAAGGGGAGTTGCTAAAGGACAGAGCCGAATTTTGGTTCTGTCCTTACCTATATTGCATGTCCTTACATACTCACCAATATTTTTTTCGTCATCCTTTGTTATCTTCCAATAAAAAATAACTACTTCAATCATTCCTATTTCTACATAATAAAAGAAGAGTGGCAAGAAATTGTGAATCAGTTCCTCGACACTCTTTTTATTTCATTTGAAAATATTATTTTGAAAAACCTCCTATGAAGTTCATACAACCTGCCGTTTCAAACCACCTTAAATTTTTCTTTTTGGCATAACATGAATTCCTTGACCTTCTATCTCCTCCAATGCTTCCGTTATGGCCTCATTATAAGTTGGATGTGGTCTAACTGTCTTAAGCATATCATCTACTGTCAGCCTATTGGTAATTGCCATTGCAAACTCGCCAACCATATCCGTTGCTCTTGCACACATAAGTTGTGCACCCAAAATGATTCCACTTTTGCTATGGCTAATCACTTTTATAAACCCTCTCTCATCTTTAGATATAAGGGTTTTTCCATTTCCACTCATAATAAATTTTCCCACTTTTACTGGGATTTCCTTTTTCTTTGCCTCCTCCTCCGTAATGCCTACCGAGGCTATTTCGGGGTTGGTATAAATACAACTGGGAATAACTCTTAACTCTTCCGTTGAATTGCCACCACCCAGCCTATGGGCAATCTGAATCCCCTGAGCAATTGCATTGTGTGCCAGTTGTATATCGCTAGATAAATCACCAATTGCATATACACCTTTTATGCTTGTTTCAAAGCCATCATTAACAGCGACCTTTTTACCTGCCATTTCAATTGTTATACCTTCACCGAATAGCCCATGGGTATTTGGCTCACGTCCTACAGCAAAGAGCACATACTGAGCTGAGACTTTCTTTTTTTCTCCATCCTCATCAAAGGAGCATAATAAGCCCTCCTTGTTTTTTTCAATATTTTTTATAAGAGAGGATGTAAATATTTCAACACCCTGTTTTTTCAGCATCATTTTTAAACTCTGGGCAATTTCCTTATCAAAATTGGAAATCAGTCTTGGCGCCGCCTCAATCAAAGTTATCTTTGTATGCAAAGAACTAAATACTTTAGCCATTTCTACGCCAATAACACCACCACCCACAATAACTAAGCTTTGGGGAACTTCCTCAAGAAGAAACAAATCCTCGCTGTTTAATACTCCATCAAGTTGACTTCCTTCTACCGGAATTTTTGATGGAACAGCGCCGGTGGCCAATATAATGCTTTTGGCTCTGTAGGTATCAACTGTTTCGTCATGAGTTACAGTGACTGTTTTATCCTTCTCAAGTCTAGCTTTTCCCGTTATCAGCGCCACACCGTTGGCTTTCAGAAGGCTTAAAATTCCTTCTCGAAGTTTTAAACAGGTATCCTCTTTGTATTCCATAATTTTTGAATACTCAAAAGATACATTCTCTGCAAAAACCCCAAATCGTTCAGCCTCTTTGATTTCTTTGTATAAGCTGGCAGCATGAAGCATGGCTTTAGTGGGGATACATCCTCGATTCAAGCAAGTTCCGCCCACTTCCCTATATTCAATAATGGCAGTACTAAGACCAAGCTTTGCAGCTTTGATTGCGGCAACATAGCCACCGGGGCCTGCTCCAATCACGATTAAATCAAAAGTTTTATCCATATACATTCAACCCCTTTTTATCCTTAATCCATCTCGATTAGCCCTTTCTTACTTTTATGTGAGCTAAAAATTCAAGGTCCGTTTGAAAGCCCACTTTGTTATAAGGTGTGCTTAAATAGCACCTTCCTCATTAGGCCATTGATACTTAAGTATAGGATTTCTTGCGGCCTCAACCTCATTCAACCTTGCAATGGGAGTTGAAAACGGTGCCGTATGAAATATTTCTGGAGTTGTATGGGCTTCCTCATATAAATCTCTCAGAATTTGAATCAAATTATCCATGGTTTCCTTTGATTCCGTTTCTGTGGGTTCAAACATCAATGCTTCATGAACAATCAGAGGGAAATACATGGTGGGCGGGTGAATTCCTTTGTCAATCATCCCCTTTGCAATATCCAACGCAGACACCCCTGTTTCTTTTTTTAGCTTTTCTAAGCTTAAAACAAATTCATGCATACAGGCTTTATCATAGGCAGGGGTGAACAAATCCTTTAATTTATAAAGCATATAATTAGCGTTCAGCACTGCATTTTCACTGGCTTGTAAAATACCTTCTTTTCCCAGTGTCATAAGATAAGCAAGGGCTCTCACCACCACCAAAAAATTGCCAAAAAAGCTTTTCATTTCCCCTATAGAGCTTTCTGCTTTTACAAAACAGAATTTACCGTCTTTTTCTTCACTCCGCACTGACGGCAGAAATTCTGAAAGAAATTCCTTGCAACCAACAGGGCCACTTCCGGGGCCACCGCCACCATGAGGTGTAGAAAAAGTCTTATGTAAATTTACATGAATCACATCAAACCCCATATCACCGGGTCTTGCAATCCCCATAATCGCATTTAGGTTTGCCCCGTCATAATAATTGATTCCTCCGCAGCTATGTATGATATTGGTAATCTCCAAGATATTCTTATCAAACAAACCCAGTGTATTGGGATTTGTCAGCATAAGCCCTGCGGTATCACTTCCCACAGCTTCTTTCAGTTTTTCAATATCTACACCCCCATCTTGATTAGATGGAACCGTTATCGTCTCAAAGCCTGCCATTGTTGCACTCGCCGGATTTGTTCCATGGGCAGAATCGGGAACAATAATCTTGGTTCTTTTTGTATCCCCAAGTTTTTGGTGATACGCCTTTATCATCAAAAGTCCCGTTAACTCTCCATGGGCACCTGCCCCTGGCTGCATGGTAAAGTGAGTCATCCCAGTTATTTCGCAGAGATATTTCTCCAGCAAATTCATCACTTCAAGACAGCCTTGTACCGTATCCTCCGTCTGCAATGGATGAATTTCAGTAAATCCACTGAGACCTGCCATTGCCTCATTTATTTTAGGGTTATACTTCATGGTACATGAGCCCAATGGATAAGCACCATGATTTACGCCATATGCTTTCTCCCCAAGCTCACTATAATGCCTGTTTAAATCAGTCTCTGCTATTTCAGGCAGCTTCAAAGGTATCTTTCTTTGAAATTGTGAGGAGGGTAATACTTCCGGCACATCACATAAGGGCAAAAAACTTGTTCCTCGACCTTCTCTACTTTTTTCAAAAACCAACATTTCTCACACCTCCTGCAATATAGCAATTAATTCGTCAATATCTTTCTTGCTGTTCATTTCCGTACAGCACCATAAAATTTTCCCTTTATTTTCTTCCCTCAATGGATATCCTCCTAAGATTCCTTTGGACTCCAGAAGGCGCATCACCTCACTGACAGGTTTTGGGGATTCCGTCACAAACTCATTAAAAATTTCCTCTTTATTGACTAGCTTAAATCCCAACTCACTGAGTCTTTCTGCCAGATAATCTGCCTTTGACATACTCTGAACCGCCACTTCTCGTAGGCCTTTCTTTCCCATTGCAGAAAGATATACGCCTGCCGCAAGGGCACATAGAGCCTCATTGGAGCATATATTGCTGGATGACTTCTCCCTTCTAATGTGCTGTTCTCTTGCCTGCAATGTAAGCACATATCCTATTTTTCCATTGGAATCCTTCGTCTGTCCAACAATCCTACCGGGAAGCTTTCTCTTCATGGCGTCCACCGTTGCCATAAACCCAAGATACGGACCTCCGAAGCTAAGGGGTATCCCCAACGGCTGACCTTCTCCCACTGCAATATCTGCACTGTATTCTCTGGGTGTTTTTGCAATTCCAAGGGAAATGGGGTTTACACCCATAATAAATTTTGCTCCTGCACTATGAGTCACTTCCCCTATCTTTTCCCCATCTTCAAAGCTGCCATAGAAATTTGGCTGTTGAATATACACACATGCCGTAGATGAGTCAATTTTCTTTTCAATAAATGAAATATCCGTTACGCCGTTTTTTCAGGAACGATGATGAGTTCTATATTTTTACCAAAACAATAGGTATAAACGGTATCCAAAACGAATGGATTCACGGTCTTTGAAATAAAGACCTTTGATCGTTTTCTTTCCTGGCACATCATAATGCTCTCGGCGGCCGCTGTAGCTCCATCATACACCGATGCATTGGAGGCATCCATTCCCGTTAAATCGCAGATCATTGTTTGATATTCAAAGATTGACTGCAAGATTCCCTGACTGATTTCAGGCTGATAGGGTGTATATGCCGTCAAAAGACTTTCTTTAGATATAACACTTTTCACAATTGCAGGAATAAAATGTCTATATGCCCCTGCCCCTCTAAAAATAGAGGTGAAAACCTTATTTTTATTTGCCAGACCCATCATATTCCTGTGTACTTCCAGTTCTGACATACCCTCGGGTAAACAAAGTTCCTTTTTCAGCCTTACCTGCTGGGGTATATCTTCAAAAAGTTCTTTTTCAGAATGCAAGCCGAACGTAGAAAGCATTTCTTGCCTTTCCAAATCTGTTGAAGGAACATAGCTTCCCATTGTTTCACCCCCATTTATGCATCTTCTTGTATGCTTTCAATAAATGCCTTATATTCATCCGCACGCAAAAGCTCCCCTTTTTCGGTAATGTTATCAAACTTTACCAGCCATGCTTCATAGGCATCTTGGTTTATTTTTTCTGGTGCATCCAAAAGTTCCTCATTGATTGCACTTACTGTGCCACCCACAGGGGTATAAATGTCAGAGACTGCCTTTACAGACTCTACATCTGCAAATGAACCGTCAACACCGACTTCATCACCCACCTCCGGCAGATTAACAAATACAATATCACCTAACGCTGATTGGGCATAATCTGTCAGTCCCACTATTGCACTTTCTCCATCAAATTTAATCCACTCATGAAATTTTGAATAAAATAAATCGTTTAATATCTTCATATTTTCTCCTCCTTATTATACTTCATTTGTTCTCTTGTAAAATGGCAGGGCAACAATCTCTGCTTTTATTTTTCCGTTTCTTGCCATAACCTCCACAACCGTTCCAACGGCACATTTTTGATTCAATAGTGCAATGGCACCGGAATAACCCAAAAATGGAAAATGAGTCCCTGATGTTGTCTGCCCAATGATCGTGTCTTCCAAATAAACAGAAGCATTTTCTCGCATAATACCCCTACTAATAGCCTTAAGACCTACCCGAACCCTCTTGTTTTCTTCATTATGTAGCATAGCAGTTTTTCCGATAAAATCCTCTTTCGCCATCTTAACAGCAAAACGGAGACCACATTCTAATGGCGAAGTTTCGTTGTTCAGCTCATGCCCATACAGGGGCATTGCCGCCTCCAGTCGCAGTGTATCTCTAGCACCTAGTCCGCAAGGAATCAACCCATCCTCCTTCCCCACTTCCAATAACAAATTCCACAGTTTTTCCGCATCCTCCCAATCAAGATAAATTTCAACGCCATCCTCCCCTGTATATCCCGTTCTTGAGATAATACAATTAATACCAGAGATATTTCCATCAAACAAAACAGTATAATATTTCTCTGGAATACTTTTGCCGTCTGCCAGCTTCTTTAAAATATCAATGGATTTGGGGCCTTGAAGGGCTATCTGCGCCACTTTATCTGAAATGTCAGTAAACGCCACATCTCCAAATTGGTGCGCAAGCATCCATTCATAATCCTTATCCTTATTTGCGGCATTCACTACGATAAAATAATCACTTTCTCCTCTTTTATAGACAATTAAATCATCCACCGTACCGCCATTTTCGTTGCACATCAGGCTGTATCTCGCCTGACCATCAGTCATATTAGAAAAATCATTTGTAAGCATATACTGAAGATTGGCAAGAGCATCCTTGCCTGTACACAGTATTTCTCCCATGTGGGAGACGTCGAAAAGACCTGCCTTTGTACGAACTGCCATGTGTTCCGCAATGACGCCGCAATACTGAACAGGCAGGGTAAAGTCCGCAAAATCAACCATTTTGCCCTTTGCATTCATGTGTGTATGATATAGAGGTGTTTTTTTTCCCATTTTGCGATTCTCCTTTACAAATTATTTTTTACTTCTGCATTTTTCTTTTTTTCTTTTTGTAAAAAAAAAAGAGACTATTGCAAATATTCCTTTTGAATATTTACATTAGTCTCTGTCCTTTTTAACCTGAAAGATTAGTACCGAAAATGTCTGCACATTCTTCGGTAATTACTTCTTCGGTACAACTCAATTGTTGTTCTCCAGAGTATCGTCAGAATTCAATCCTTTTACCTGAGAGTTTTTCCCCTTCGGTGCTGCATAACAGTCTCTCTTGAATCCATCATCCATTTTTTATTAAATTTTCTATATAATACCATTTATTTCTATATAATGCAATACTTTTTCAAGAAAGTATATGACTTTTTATTAATACATTAAAGTCATTTGAATTTCCATATCTTTAACTAAAAAAAATCAGTTACATCATTTTTTTGCAGCACAAAAGCAATAAAATTTAGGTATTTACCTCCGCCTGCCTCCATCGTCTTTCGGTCATTCACTGCAATCGCATTTTCTTGATTCAACCAATCTGACCAAAGTTCATTATTGTCACCCTTCATTTCATAAATGGAAATAATATCAGCATTCTTACTATGGCTCAATATGTCCTTCCAATAAGTAATATCATGCAGATATGCAAGCTGCTCCGGTGTCCACGAGAGAAGCAATTCCTCTGGTAGATTATCATGGCAATCCTTTTTCATACCCGGAACACAAACATAAAGATAACCGCCGCTTTTTACAAAGGGTAACAGCTTAGCATCTAAATATTCTCCATCACGCCCCCAAAAATTGTAGGAATCCGTACTTACCACTGCATCAAAAAATTCCTTTTCGAAGGGCAAAGCAGTTGCATCAGCTTTAACAGGGGTGATTTGTTCAGGGGTTAACCCCATTTCGTAAAAAAACTTACAGTTTTCATGGGGCTCACTCCACAAATCAGCGGCGTAAACCCTAAACCCATAATCCTTTGCTAACATAACGCTTGTAAGTCCTTGCCCGCTTCCCAAGTCGCAAACGACGCTGCCAGCAGGAATTTTGTGGTCTTCCAGCATTTCTTCTTGCAGCTTAAATGGGTTAGGCCCCATGATTTTAGCCAGTAATTTTGAGGTGTTATATTTTTGACTCATTGGATATTCCATTGTAATCTCTCCTTCTCTTCATTTCTTATTTTATAATATACTTCATTATATATCCCCAATTTTATAAAAGCTCCCTACAAAACAGTTCAGAAATAAAAAAGCGACATGGCGTTTTTAATCCATGTCGCTTTTGCAGCCTAATTATTATTTTTCATAGTAGACAATATCTTATAGATCGTTTTGGGGGATAAAAAATATTTATTGGCTAGATTCTCAACAGTCATTCCACATTTATATTCTGCAAAAATATCAGCGTTTCGCTGAATATATGGTTGTCTACTATCTTTTCGCTCTCCCCATGCCCTTTTATTCTCATCTTTTCGTGGAATATAAAGGTATTCGCCATCTATATGTTGCTGTATTGCCACAATTAAATTTTCCGGTAATACACAATTTGCATTTTTATAGCCCATTTGTGCGCCCTCCTAAATCGTTTAAATAGGATTTCGCAAGGACTATCTACATATTTGAATTATGCGACAGCCCTCGCTACGCACAATACCGACTCCAATGCTCCTTTGATAAGACAATGCCCCTTTCATAATATCTATTGTTATTATCTTACATAAGTATATCAATAGCCCCATTTCCTGTCAAGATTGTCGCATCATAAAGATCTACCCGCATTTACAATTTATTCCAACTGAATTGATTTATTTCCCATCCAGCGAAAAAACGCCGTTCTCAAGAATATTTCCCAAAAAATAATTTTGTTATGAAAGAATTCATATTCTTCCTAATTCTTTTTTGGAATAACAGTGCACATCAGCACAAGATTGATTATCATTTCTTACCCATTTTTTTCTTTTCCATCGTGCAATTTCTTATTCAGTCATTATTTTTTATTTATTCATATAACTAATGTATTCTTCAAGACAGATGTTTTGATTATAAATTTCAGTTGCCACCTTTTCACCAACATAGCGATAATGCCATGGTTCGTGGGATACTCCTGTTATATCAGTCTTATTGGAGGGATAACGCTGAATAAATCCGTAACGATGGGCATTGTTGGCAAGCCATTCATACACTTCACTTCCCTTTGAATAAATTCCGTCTGCGTTAATGTCAACTGCAATTCCCAATTCATGCTCACTGGTACCCGGAATGGCCACCCAAAGCTCCGCTTCTTTTCTGGCTTCTTTGGAGGATAGCCCCTGCGCTTTAAAAGCTGAAATTTTTTCGTCATAAATACTTTGCTGTATCTCTTGTGTTCGATATCCTGATGCAACAATGGGATATATCCCTTTTTTTCTTGCATCATCAAACATTGCTTGCAAGTATGGATATATACGCTCATCTACGAATTGTCCCTTGCCTACTTCGGTAAGCTTCATCTCCGATGGCGTAAGAATAGGATTCCATTTGTTAACCAAAACCAAGCTCCAATCATCCTCATTTTTGTTTACCGAATCAACATGAAATAGTCTGTGGTAGGTATTCTCCACGTTTCGTCTGTTGATTTCCATGTGACCAAGTATGAATATATAACTAACAAGTATGAGAATAAAAAAGAGCCTCAGCCTTTTCTTTCTCTTCTGATTCCGTCTTGATTTTCTTGCCACAGAAATTCCTCCTTGATTTATGACAAATTAAAAGCACTCCTGCTTTGACACAAAGATTGTATCTTAGACAAGGGTGCCGTTTTTTTGTTTATTCAAAAGAATTTCTGATTTTTATATACGTAAATCCTTACAAATTACCTACGAACGTGGTAGTGTAACAATAAATTCCACTATCTCATCTTTACTATCTGCCGTAATTGTTCCTCGGTGTAGTGAAATAATTTCTTTAGCAATAGCTAGTCCCAACCCTGCACCTCCATTATTGGTGCCTCTGGCTGTATCAAGTCGATAAAATTGTTCAAAAATCCTATCAAGCTTTTCTTTTTCAATGGTATTTCCATGATTGAAAAACGTAATCATTGTTTCAGAACTGTTCTGAGTCACAGTAATTTCAATGGTAGTATTGGCAAAACTATAAAACACAGCGTTTCTAAGCAAATTATCAAATACACGTTGTAATTTGTTTGCATCACATTTTGTATGAACATTAGTAGAAACATTCAGTTTGCATTCTAATTTTTTATCCGATAGCATTGGGTTAAATTCAAATACAAGTTGCTCTAGCAATCGTGTTAAATTCACATTGCTGTATTGTAGTTCAATATTTGAAAGGTTAAATCTTGTGATTTCAAAAAATTCATTAATTAACTCCTCCAAGCGCTCTGCTTTATTCAAAGAAATGGACAGATATTTTTCCCTAAGCTCTTCTGAAATTTGATTTTCATCAAGGAGCAAAGTAAGGTAACCGATGACTGAAGTAAGGGGTGTTTTTAAATCATGGGCTAAATAAACAATTAGGTCATTTTTTCTTTGTTCTGCCTCTTTTGCAAGCTGTGCATTACGTAGCGCCATTTCTCTCGCTTGATTTAGTTCATCTTGAACACTTTTTAAGTCATTGGGAAGAATAATTTGCTGGTCGGTTGGTATAGCAAGTTTTTCGGATGCTGCTATCATATGATCAAGATAGTAAAGTGGTTTTTTCACAAAGTGGTAAGTGATAAAAACCCAGCTTGCAATAATCGGGATCCCCAAAAAGATATATAAGTTATTTTTAATAAATTTCAAAAATATATAAAGTGGGTCATCTTCAACCCAAATAAAGCCTTTGAGCAGATCATATGCAATAAATGCAACAAAAAGAAAGCCGATTACAATTGCGGCAAATGACGCAAAACATTGGAACGCAATTTTTCTACTAAGTTGACTTTTATAATTTGATTGCGAACTTGGCGAATTATTCAATGGTATAGCCAACCCCCCATACAGTTTTAATGAATTTCGGATTTTTAGCAGGTTCTTTTAATTTTTCTCTTAGCCTTCCGATATGAGCCATGACAGTGTTGTTATTATCCAAATATTTTTCTCCCCAAACTGCTTCAAAAAGTTCTTCAGAAGATATTACCTTGCCTCGCTTTTCACATAGGTACCAAAGAATAGAAAACTCTATGGGGGTTAAAGTAACTTCTTTATTAAAAAGCTTACATCTATGGGTACTTTTATTAATCATCAATCCGTTAAAATCAAATTCATCTTTCACGATATCGAAATTACCCTTGGTGCTGTTGCTATTATATTTGACGTAGCGTCGTAACTGGGTTTTTACCCTTGCAACAACCTCCAAGGGATTAAATGGCTTTGTAATATAATCGTCCGCCCCTATGGTAAGCCCCATTATTTTATCAGTATCTTCAACTTTTGCAGTCAGCATAATAATTGGGTAAAAATATTTCTGTCTTATCTTCTGGCATATACGAAATCCATCTATATCAGGAAGCATAACATCTAGAACAGCCAAATCAAGTTTTGTAGCCTCGATACACTGAAGGGCTTCTATCCCATTATAATATTTATATACGGTATAGCCATCATTTTTAAGATAAACCTCAAGCAAGTCAGCTATTTCCTTTTCATCATCTACAATTAAAATTGTTTCCTTCATATAAATTTTCACCCTCCATAATGGCTAGACACTGCCTGAATGATATCTTAAAAGCACAATCATCTTTCATCAGTTTATGCTTTCTACAAAATTCGGGTTACCCACCCCTTGCTTATTATCAATCTGAAACTTTTTCCATATTTATTATCTTATACTCCAAAATTTTAATATGCAAGGGCTTTGCTTCCAACAAAAACATAGGCAACCCCTTGGCAGTCTCCTTTAGACGAAAGCAGTCTGTACCCATAATCACTTATCACACGAAATTTAAAGGCACGAACTGCCTATACTGAGATGCTTTCTTAAGGAAGTGAAGCACATTGAGTTAATCCCCAATATGCCCTCATACTAACTCTTTCTCTTAACAATTTTATAGTACGTGCTTGCTGTTACAAAATAACTTAGGATATAAAAAACCGTAAAGACAGCAATGATTCCAAGGGCACATAATAAAATTAAATTTGTATTATAAAGGTTTAACGCATAAAGCAATCGAATGGTAATTTTAAGCCCCATCATTGTATGAAGTATTGCAACAACCAATGGTAAACCGAATACTAACATAATTTGCCTATGAATCGTTGATTTTACATCGTCATCACTCAACCCAACTTGCTGCATTATGATAAAATTTTGCTTATCCTCTAGCCCTTCTGAGATTTGTTTATAATACATAATCAATAATAGACAAATGGTAAAAATCAGTCCAAAAAACACGCCAATAAATAATAAGCCACCATCCATTGATTTTACGTCATAACCCCAGTCGATGATATTCTTACTGGTATAAAATCCCGGCATTTGTGCGCAAGCTTTATCTAAATCAGCCAAAAGTGCTTCTTTGTTACTTGTTTCCCCATCCATATTAAACCATACGGAATAATAAGGAGAAGCAGTGTCCCCCTGAAAGGTTTTTGCCATTTCCTCCATGCTCATGTAATCCTTTAAGATAAAATACACCTTACCCGAAGAATAATTATTTTTCTCTTTTGTATCAAAGCGGAGGGAGTCTAACTCTTTTTTTACTTGATATTCCTTACCATTCACAACCACTGAATCATACTTAAAATCGTCCGTATTTGAATAGACAAGTATTTCATTATCCTCTAATGTCATGTTCTGAGATTCTATTCTATTATAATCAGATAACGACAATAATCGAATGGAGCTTTCATTCTCTCCTGTGTCTTCACTTAAAATCGAGAAAATATTTTCTTTTTCATCTAGTGTGACAATAAAATAGGGAAACTCAATTTTATCCGAAATTTTTATATGATTCTCCTCAGCAAGCATTGACAATTCTGAATCAAAACCATTTTTATCCGTCATTTTATCATAATCAAAAATATAATTGACATCAAGAGGGTAATTAAATCGAATGGCTGATTCTTCTCCCAGCGTCAAAGATACAGTACACAATAAAGTAATAATGACCATTGTACTAAAAATACAAATATTCACCAGACTTGCGGCACTTTTTTTCATACGGTAAATCATGCCAGACACAGTGATATAATTACTTTTTTTATAATAAAATTTTTTATTCTTTCTGAGGCCTTTCAACAGCACAATGCTTCCTGATGTAAATAAGAAATATGTTCCAATCACTACCAACAAAACTGCTAGGAAAAAGTTGACAAAAATCATGCTGTTGATCTCAGAAACAACCGCAATATAATATCCCCCGCCTAAGAATAAAATCCCAAATAACGCAAGAATCCAAATATGCTTCGGTTCTTTTTCACCTTTTTGTGGTTCTCTCAACAAATCACTGGGATTTGCCCGTGTCACTTGAAATAAATTCGTTACCAAATTAAGAAATGATACCAGTCCAAAAAAAGCAAAAGTTAATAGAAAACTATTCACTGGCATTGTAAATGTAATATCAATAGGCAATCCACTGGCATTAAGCAATATCAAAAACGATAACTTTGCGAACACCACTGCCGTTATCAACCCAATCATCATAGAAATCATATAGATAAAAAAAGTTTCTAAAAACATCATAATCGCAATATGCTTTTTTTCCAACCCTAAAATACTGTATAGGCCAATTTCCTTTTTACGCCTCTTAATTAAAAAACTGTTTGTATAGAATAAGAATGGAACCAAAATGATGGCCAACAATACGTTCCCAATTTGTAAAAGCAACCAAACATATTCAGCGTGAGGTACATTTTTAAGAAACTCATTATTTATAATACAGTTAAATATAAAGAAAACACAAACGGAAAAAGCTGATGTTAAAATATAAGGAAAGTATACAATACCATTTTTTCTGATTCCTGTAAAAGCCATCTTAGGCAAGATAATCCCTTTATTCATGCTCTTCAACTCCTTCAGTCTGAAGTACTGTTAAAGTATCAGAAATCTTATGATACATTTCATCATCCGAGGAATTGCCTCGATAAACTTGATGGAACAAATTTCCGTCTTTTATGAATAACACTCTTCCGGCACATTTGGCCGCTTGCATGCTATGGGTAACCATTACAATTGTCTGGCCAAGCTTATTAATATTTGAAAACATATTTAAAAGGCTGTTTGCTGATTTGGAATCCAATGCTCCCGTAGGTTCATCGGCAAGTATTAGCTTTGGCTGTGTGATTAATGCCCTGGCTACCGCCGCTCTTTGCTTCTGACCGCCTGATACTTCATAAGGATATTTTTGTAATAACGCTGTAATTTCTAATTGTTTTGCCAAGGGAGTCAATCTCTCCTCCATTTCACTAAATGATTTCCCTTGTAGTACCAAAGGTAAAAATATATTATCCTGCAAAGAAAAAGTGTCTAATAGGTTAAAATCCTGAAATACAAAACCAAGGTTATCTCTTCGAAATGCACATAGCTCTTTGTTTTTAATGTTAGAGAAAGATTTTTTATCTAATAATATCTCACCCTCTGTAGGTTTATCCAGAGATGCCAATAAATTAAGCAAAGTTGTCTTGCCGGAACCGGATTCCCCCATGATTGCAACGTACTCTCCTTTTTCCACTGAAAAACTAACGTTTTCCAATGCTTTCACCTGATTGCCACCAAATCTTGTGGTATATACTTTTTTAAGATTTTTAACTTCTAAAAATGCCATGAAATGAATCATCTCTTCTCTTTTAAATTTTTATTACTTAACTTTACATATACATTTTAACAAAAAAAGAAATGATCTGCCTTTATTCTGGCTTACATTTCTTGTTCGTATCTTTCAATATTGTAAGATTGACTGCCTTAATCCAATTCTTGCACCTTTGTTTTGCTATCTTGTTTTCCAAAATATATCTGAAACATAGTACCCTTTCCCACCTCTGAAGTTACGCTGATGTCAAAACCTAGTTTATTTAAGACTTGCTTGCATAAATACAAACCAATTCCCGTTGATTTTTTATCCATTCTGCCGTTGTATCCTGTAAAACCTTTTTCAAAAATACGGGGTAAATCTTCTTCCTTTATACCAATTCCGGTATCTGAGATACATAATACTGAATCTGCTGAAGTTACTCCATATGCATGTTTCAACTTATCATTGAACTGAGTCGTATGGGTTGAATCAATATATTCAATAGAAATGCTGCCTTTTGCTGTGTATTTAATGCAGTTAGATAGAATTTGCTCAATTACAAACCCCAGCCATTTTTCATCACTAATGACAACGCCATCAAAGGCTTCCAAGTGCAAAGAAATCTTTTTTCCAATAAAACTAATGGAGTATTTTTTCACTGACTGCTTCACAATTTCATAAAGATTACATTCTTTTAGTAAAATGTCATAGGACATGTGCTGTAATCGAAGATAATAAAGTGCCATCTCAGCATATTGCTCAACTTTAAACAATTCTTGTTTCATCAGCATACGATTCTTCTGACTATCTTCTACCTGTAGCAAAAGATATAAGGCAGCAATGGGTGTTTTAATTTGATGAATCCAAATGGTATAATAATCTTTGCTCTCCACTTCCTGTTTCTTCATTTTTAAGTATAAGTCACTACGGTTGTCAAATAAATCACGCAATAACTCACCATATAATTCTTCTATATTATTGGCGGGTTTTGGAATTGAACTTATCGTTGTTTCCAAATTCAGATAGGTTTCATATAAAGCATGATACTTATTTTTATACTGGATAAAGTTACTAACCAAGCAACAGCATCCTAAAAATGTGCAGATTAGCAGACTGTATAAAATGGGCTCTATGTCAATTCTATATTGCAAAGCTGTAATTATGAAAACAGCAGCAAAAACAAGATAAAGGCCAAAATAAATTACTCTGTCCATAAACCATTTCGCAAACAGTTTCCCAATTGATAAATGCTCCATGAATGTTAATCCTCCAACATGTACCCTATACCCTTTTTTGTAGTAATGAAATCATTGAGTGAAATTCCTTCTAGCTTTTTTCTAAGTCTTGTAAGATTAACTGCCAGTGTATTATCGTCAATAAAGCAATCCCCATCCCAAAGGTGCTTCATAATCGCTTCTCTGGATACCGTCTCTCCCTTATGTTCAAACAATATCTGTAGTATTCTAAGTTCATTTTTTGTAAGTTCTACTTTTTCTCCACTTACCTCCAGAGATGCATTTGATAAATTCAGTATGACCCCTTTATGCTCTAGGATATGGGAATTTCCTTGAAAGGAATATGCTCGGCGAATCATTGCCTGAACCTTGGCTGATAATACTGCTAAATCAAATGGTTTTGCAACAAAATCGTCACCTCCCATATTCATTGCCATAATAATATTCATATTATCACTGGTAGAGGATAGAAATATAATTGGGATTTTAGAAACTTTACGAATTTCAGTACACCAATAATATCCATTATAAAAAGGCAATGAAATATCCAATATCACCAAATGTGGTTCAAACATGGCAAATTGTGAAAAAACAGCTTCAAAATCACAGACAGTCTGAACTTCAAACCCCCATGCTATCAAATGTTTTTGTATCTCTGCGGAAATGATGGAATCGTCTTCAACGACTAATATCTTATATTTCATTATAATACCAACCTGTCCATTAGCACTTTTATACTAATACTATTTTTTACATATTCTTCATAAGCATTTTATATCAAATGAAAAATTATTTCAACATGAATACTTCATTTGGGTTACGATGCTAAGAAAGTTGAAAGAAATAAGCTCATCACTAAAGTACTATACATTTCAACTAAAACTGCAAAGAGCCTGCCCCAGAATGGAGAGCAGGCTCTTTGCAGTTTTTTTGCAGCCGGATGATTTTAAAATAGAGCCATAACTTATTCCTTATAACGAAGTATGCATCTGTTTCTCCATTGTTATAAGTGGAACATAACCAGTATCAGTAATAAATTTTGCGAAAAATGAATCCAATACGTCTTTCTCTGTTCTATTATCTTGTTCCGCCGCCAGATCCTCCGCCAATGAAGCCTCCGCCTCCGCCAAAAGAAGCAAATCCACCTCCGCCTCCACTGCGTTTCTCTTGTTCCCTCTGTTGTTCGGCATGTATCATATTTCTATAAAGCAAATAGTGATAGGCATACACTGTAGACATGCTTTGTGTGTAATCATTCAGCTGAGGAGAAAGCTCAGGATACAACTCTCTCATTTGCTCCGCTACCTGATCAGCAATACCAAACAGCATGGCATAGGTGAGAAGCTCTCGCCAAATGGGTATTTCCTTAACACCACGTTCTGCAATCAATGAAAAATCAGCTAGATACCGTTTCAGTCCCATCAATTCACCCAGCTCCTGTTCACCAGCTGGCGTCAAGTCAGTGAGCTTGGCAGGAATACTCCAGCGTTTCAAACAGTGCTTTTGACTCAAATACGTTCTGCCCGCACTATCGCATTTCTGCATGTAGGCACGGAGTAACTCGTCATTTTGACTTGCGAAGCGTTCCAGCTCTCTTTCCTGCAAAATAGCATCTGAACCAGCTGCACCTTCCAATATTGTATACAGGTACTCGTCATACTCGTTCATTTTATCGTGTTGGCTACCCATAAGCCGTAGGTTGACCGTTTCTTTAGTCTTACCCATAAAGCCTATATCCTGTGTTTCTACTGGAGACAGACACCCTAATTGCATCAACCTCAGCATGCCTGTGGCAAGAATCGAGCCATCTTCACACATGTCAAACAATTTTCCCAAGGCATAAGTGGCATTGAGATTACCATCATTGGGAATATCTCTAAAATAGCCAAACTCTTCCGAGAATTTTTTTAGTTTTCTTTCCGCTCTTTTCTTTTTTATCCTGTGAATCCAGACAATCAGCCCTATAGGAACTCCTAAAGAGAGCAGCATTGTGACCATTGCCGTGATGATTGATACCTCTTTTCCATTAGAGTCAATATTATCGTAATCACTGCCTTCAAAGGCGGTTTGCTTTACTTCTTCAAAGGTGCCCTCTTCCTGTCGAGAGGGTGTCAGAATACCTTTATTCAAAGCAAACATTACCGTCACATGGTTTTCTTTAGAGATAGGATTGTTTGTATAGGCAAGGATACTTCCATTCTCGAAACCTACCTGTCCTGGGAATCCAAACCCCCATACATCGGCAATTTCATCCGCGATAGGTGTGCCGTCGGCAAGGCGTATTTCCACCTTTACATCGGTAGGAGTGGTATTCATTCCATCGTTAACAAAACGGAAATTAACCCCGTCCATATCGGAATATCCACCCACAACATTATCCAGCTTGTATTCAATGGCATAGCGGTTTTGACCATATTGGCTGATGCCGAAGCAGATTTCATAACCGCTATCGGTAGGATGGATGCCACATTTTTTCGCCTTTTCTTCAAAGTTCCAATTGATGTTCCAATCATTCACAGTCTCATAGCTGCCGTTTTCATCTGAAACTACAAGATTATGAATGGTCAGATAATCAGGGGCATTCATGGGAATGTATATCTCCGTGCCCTCATTAAAGCGACCTTCCCAGTTCTGCGTAACATTCATAGAACCATCTTCTTGAATGATAGCCTGAATCTCTATGGTATTCACTTGATTTGCACCAAGTACGGGAAGCTGGGGTACAAATAGCAGGACAAGGAATATAATGAAACTATTTATTTTTTTTCTCATAAGGCACCTCATTTCATACTTGGCATATTCGCCTTATCAGCCTGCTCCACAAGATACTCTCTCTGTCGAAAGCCCAGCATTGTGGCAATCATAGAGACCGGAAACATTCGGATTTCACGGTTCAGCTTTGTCACACTATCGTTATAAATCAGACGGCTGGTACGCACCATGTTTTCAAAAGTTTGCACTGCATCCATGGTTTTGATATAGGTTTCGTTTGCCTTCAATTCAGGATACTGCTCTGTTACCATAGCAATCCTGCCTAATGCTTCTGAAATAATACCCTCTTGACGCTGCACATCATCGGGTGTGGATTTAGCTGTAATCACACTTCTTCTTGATTGAATCGTTTTAATCAGCGTTTCACTTTCGTGCTTGGCATAGCCCTTTGTCAAATCCAAAAGAGCTGTTAGCGCATCGAAGCGGCTTGACAACTGCACTCCAATCTGACTCATGGCATTGCTGATATTCTCATCAAGCATTACAAGTTTGCGCTGTGTAGAGATGATCCATAAAATAATCACCCCAATAATTGCGATTATTATAATGATAGTTGGTAACATAATACGTTTCCTCCTTGTTAATTTATAAACGGACGACAGACTCCTATTTTGCCCCTCTGCCCATTTTGTTGTTTAGGTTTTTACTCCAATGAAATGCTCTCGAGAATATCTACAAAATTCGCTTCACGGGAGGAATTCGATCCGGTGTTAAAAGTAAAAACAATATGTTGCTCGCAATTCTGACCGTCTACGGTGAAGTACAAAATAATTTGACAAACAGTTTTATTCTGCCCGTTTGTATTGCCGTCACCCGTGTATAAACAAGATACAGAATCCACTCCTGCAATATTCGCTGGGTTATCAAAGGCCAACACCTCGATGTTTGAATAGGTATTTCCCAAGGATTCAACCATAAAATCCTGAGTGACATCCCCAATGCTTGTATCCGATTCCGTTATGGGAGGTGCCGCCATCGCTATCATCGGCAGTAGAGCTAGTATCATGCAAGGGTAAGCAGAATGCACGTAAATCTCTTTTTCATTATTTTTCCTCCAATTCAATTTCTGTTTGAATGAAATAAAACCCCTTTTCTTATACTTAAATTATCAAAAAACTTCAATGTAAAAAGATTTCCTGCACGAAACATGTTTTTTTCGACATGAAACATAGTTTCAGAAATTCAATTCCTATGGTAAAATTATCATAAAAAGAATAACTAAAAGGAGGAATATACATGCTTCAAATCGCCGTCTGCGATGACAATATTGATGAGCTATCCAATATGGTTCAACTCATCAACCTATACCGAGCATCAAAAAATTTCAGTTGCGAGTATGCCGTCTTTTCAAATGGATTTGAGCTGGCTTCCGCCTTAGAAAAAGGAAAGCGGTTTGATATATATTGCTTGGATATTATTATGCCCGGCTTTACAGGTATTGATGTAGCAAAAGAGATTCGTACTTTTGATAAAACTGCACCCATTCTTTTCTTTACTTCCTCCCCTGAGTTTGCCTTGGAAAGCTATTCAGTGAAAGCTATAAACTACATACTTAAGCCAATCTC
This sequence comes from Anaerotignum propionicum DSM 1682, assembly GCF_001561955.1. Taxonomy (NCBI): domain Bacteria; kingdom Bacillati; phylum Bacillota; class Clostridia; order Lachnospirales; family Anaerotignaceae; genus Anaerotignum; species Anaerotignum propionicum. Next base: position 1,162,322 of record NZ_CP014223.1, on the reverse strand, counting down.
AAAAGAAAAACTGTTCTTCAGCTTTGACGAGGTGATGGAACAGATCAAAGCGAAAAAGGATGAGGATGCGATTATTGTTAAGAGTAACGAGGGCATTCAAAGGATAATGATTTCTAATTTAACTTTTGCCGAAGTCATTGGCAGAAATGTTTTATATCACCTACGTTCCGGCAAGGTAATCGAATGCACGGAACCGTTTTCATCAGTTTGCGATACGCTCCTGAAATATGGGTGTTTTATCAAACCGCATCGCTCTTATCTTGTAAACATGCAGTATGTGGATACCATTGAAAATCATCGGATAACCTTACAAACCCTATCCGCAGTCCCCATTGCACAGGGCAGAGCAAAGGAGATAAAGGTGCAGTATTTGAATTATCAAATGGATGGGGAATAAGCAAAAGAAGGGAGTTTGATTAAAATGATTGTTACGGTTGTAGGACTTTTGCGATTTGGATTTTCACTGCTCTTTGGTGTTGCTGTGACAATCCTCTTTGCAGGAATAGAACATACGGGAAAAAACCGGATTATTATTGGTTTACTCTGTGTTATTTTTCTATTCGTTCAAACGGTCAGTTGGTGGCTCTTGGGCTTGGATTTGACATCAAAGCTGTATCCATTGATTATTCACCTGCCATTGATAGTGATATTCTCCCTATACTATAAGCGTCCGTGGCTTGTATCCGCCGTCAGCATGCTTTCCGGCTACTTGTGCTGTCAGGCACCCCGTTGGATTGGTTTCCTTGCAGGAGCCGCCTTAAGAAGTAGCCTTGCAGACCACATTTCTTATATTGCGGCTGTGTTTTTATCCTATTATTTTCTGAAAAGATATGTGGCTGAGTCTGTTCGACAGCTTATGGAGATATCGACTAAATCCTGCTTATTTTTGGGCGGGGTACCCCTTTTTTACTATCTCTTCGACTATACTACCACCATCTATACCGATGTGCTTTACCGCGGAACAAAATGGGCAGTACAGTTCATGCCTTCCACAGTATCTGTGTTCTATTTTGTGTTTGTCATCCTTTATTGTGCCGAAACACAAAAACAGGCTACCCTCCAAAGAGAGCGGGATATGCTGGATACCCAGTTTCGACTGGCACAGTCAGAGTTTGCCTCCCTATGGCAGATGCAGCAAAATGCCGCAGCCTACCGACATGATATGCGCCACCATTTCTCTCTTTTGCAGGGACTGGCATCCGAGGCACGCATAGAGGAAATCAATGAGTATTTACGGATAGCCCAATCCGATATAGATGCCATTACACCCACACGCTTTTGCGAAAATGAGACCGTTAATTTAATTTTATCCGCTTTCGCAACAAAAGCAAAACAAGGGGAAATTCAGCTTTCAGTTGAGGCGAGGCTTCCTGACACCCTTGCATTTAGCGACACCGAGCTCTGTTCCCTCTTATCAAATGCCTTGGAAAATGCCATACATGCTACAAAACAACTTCCTGACAAAAGTAACCGCATCATCCGCCTTCGTGTGTACTCCAAAAATAACAAGCTGTGCATTGACATCCGCAACAACTATCAGACTGAACCCATTTTTCATCAGGGACTGCCTGTGTCAAAAAAGCAGGGGCATGGCTTTGGTACAAAGAGTATGGTTCATATCGTAGAAAAGCATGGCGGTGTATTTCAGTTTTCAATCAAGGATGGATGGTTTATCTTTCAAGCCACTGCATAAATGAAGTTGATGGCTCAATGTAGATAAATTTAATAGCCAACCGCCCAGAGGTATCTTTCAATCTTAAAGAGAATATATAATTGAAGTATTCAACGAAATGATATAGAAATGAAAAAACTCCGGAAAATAAAAAAGAGGGTCTTCTATGATAAAAACAAAAATCATAGGACACTTTTATAAACGATTTCGGATTTCAGTAAAGAAAAAGCTAACGGCGTTGCTAAAATATAGTTTACATTTGTCTCCATATTTTATTCTTTGTGAGAGGTTTGAAGTAAAAGCAATCCACCCAAATGGCTATATAGATGTATTATCAAGCAGGGAAGTTTTCTTATAAGTTCATTAAAAAATTGTCAGAATAATTTATGGATATAAACGAACAAGACCACTCCGTTAGGCGAGGTCTTGTTCGTTTGAAATATCTGATTTTTTATTCATTACATTACCTTGATACTCCTCCGGACTTATCTAACATACACAATACACTTTGAATGAACTTAAAAAATGGGTAAGAAAATATACTTTGTCTCTAACGGTGTATATAACGACATCTGAGCTTTTAAACATCGTTTCATTGTTTAGCAATAAAAGATTGAACTTAATTTGATAAGAAAACAAAAGTTTGCTTGCTCAAAGATTATAGACTGCTATTATTTATTATCATCAAGCAAACTGGCTGTTATAGAGCTCCGCATAGGCTCCGCCAGCCTTTAATAATGTGTTGTGACCGCCCTGCTCGACAATATTACCATTTTGCATAAGCAAAATTATATCGGCATCAACAACTGTGGAAAGACGGTGAGCAATTACAAAACTGGTGCGTTTTTTCATCAGCTTACCCATGGCTTTTCCAATCTCAATTTCCGTGTGAGTATCTACACTGGAGGTTGCTTCATCAAGAATCAGCACTGCTGGGTCACAGAGAAATACTCTGGCAATGGTTAAAAGCTGCCGCTGTCCGATGGATAAATTTTCCCCGTCGTTGCTGAGAACTGTATCATAACCATGGGGCATAGTGCGGACAAAGAAGTCTACCCGTGCCGCTTTTGCCGCCGCTACGATTTCCTCCCTTGTGGCATTTGGTTTGCCATAGGCTATATTCTCAGCGATGGTTCCCTCAAACAGCCAAGTATCCTGCAACACCATACCAAAATTATTCCGCAGATTTGCATAGGTCAGCGTGTGAATATCTTTTCCATCCAGCAGAATCTGCCCACCGTTTAATTCATAAAACCGCATAAGAAGATTAATGAGCGTTGTCTTACCTGCTCCAGTGCTTCCGACAATGGCAATTTTCTGTCCCGGTTTAGCCGAAAAGCTTACATCTTGCATCAATACTTTTTCCGGTGTATAACCAAAACGCACATGAGAAAAATCCACATATCCCTCAGCCCGTTTAATAATATCTGGCAAAGCAGGTTCAGAGGAAATCTCCTCCTCATCAAGCAGTGCATAAACGCGCTCCAAAGATGCCAGTGAGGACTGCATGGAGTTTACCATAAAAGCAAGTTCCGTTAGTGGCTCCGCCGATTGATTGACATATTGGAAAAATGCCTGAAACACGCCGATACTCATCGTGCCATTCAAAAGCATATTGCCACCAAGGACTGCAATTACAATTTGCCCCAAGCGGTTAATAAAACGAATTCCAGGATTAATGGCATTAATCATAAAATCCGCTTTTTGAGAAGCTTCTGCCAAATCCCGTGTTGCTTTATGCATACGCTGGGAACTGTTCTGCTCCTGATTGAATGCTTTAATAATCATACGTCCGCTGAAGTTTTCTTCCACCATTGCTGTTACCTCGCTGACACACTCCTGCCGTCTTAATGCGAATTTCAGGGTTTTCCCCGAAACAGCCTTTGTAGCTAGCAGAGAGATACCCATGAACAGCAGGAAAACCACTGTCAACAAAATATTGAATCGGAACATCATAACCAATGAACCAAAAATCATGCCTATCGAAGTAAAGAGCCTTAGGATACCAGTCTGGAAAGCTTCGGACATTTTATCCAAATCGTTTGTCATCCGGCTTAAAATCGCCCCGGGCTTATTCAGGTCGAAATAGGACAAGGGCAGCCTATTCAGCTTGCTACTGATTTCATTGCGCAACCTGAAACTCAGATTTTCCGCAAAGCTTGCCATAAGAAAGGACTGGAGGACGTAAAAAAATCCTGTCACCAGATAGATAAGCAGCAAAAAGAAAATGTCGCGGCCTCCATCTGCCCACGTAATAGAAAACACCAAACCGTTGGCAAAGGCATCCTTGATCTTGCTCCACATCAGATCTACGATATAAGCGCTGTACAAGGGAGCAACAACGGACAGAAAGGTATAAAACAAAACAGAAACCAGAACGACTCCCAGCCTCTTATGCTGATTGTTAACAGACATCCACAGCCGCTTCAAAGTCTTTTTGGGGTGATCTGGTGCAGCAACGCCAAAAAATGCATCATCCATACCGTTCTGCGTGCTCTCTTCCATTTCATAATCAGCCACGAGCTACCTCCCCTTTCATTTGAGACTTGGCAATGTCTTGATAAACAGGACATTCTTCCATCAGAGATTGATGTGTGCCGATACCGACGATTTTTCCGTTTTCCAATACAATGATTTGATCTGCATTCATAATTGTGCTAATACGCTGTGCAATAATTAAAACAGCAGAATGCTTTGTCTGATTTTTCAGTGCTTTTCGCAGCGCTGCATCCGTCTTAAAATCCAGTGCAGAAAAGCTGTCGTCAAAGATATACAAATCCGCTTTTTTCATCAGGGCACGGGCTATGGAAAGTCTTTGCTTTTGTCCGCCGGAAAAATTGATGCCTCCCTGGGCAACATGTGCCAGAAGCCCGCCCGACAGTTCAGTTACAAAATCCGCCTGCGCTACAGAAAGGATATGCTGCATCTCCTCCTCTGAGGCATCCTTATTTCCATACAGAAGATTATTTGCAATCGTACCTGAAAAAAGCCATGCTTTTTGCGGCACATAAGAAATATGCTCCCGCAAATGAGACTGCTCCATATCTCGAATATTCATTTCGTTCAGTTTAATCGCACCCTTTGACACATCGTGAAAGCGTAGAATCAGCTTAGCAATGGTTGATTTGCCACTGCCTGTACTGCCTATGATTGCAGTGGTCTGTCCCCGTTTGCAGATAAAATTCAGTTCGCTCAACGTATTTTCACCCGCATCAGAAAAACAGAAGCTGACATTCTCAAACCGAATAACATCCGTACCCTCCGTTTTTATTGGTTGCTCAGAATAGTTGCCATCTTTAATTTCAGGTTCCAAATCAAGGACATCTTGAATTCTCCCGATGCAGATAAGGGCCCTGGGAAGCATAACCATTACCATCTGCGCCATGATGAGATAAAACAAAATCAGAATGGCATATTCACTCAAAGCTATGATATCCCCAATTTTCATAAATCCCGCCCCTGTACGATTACCTCCTACATAAAGAATTCCCACAATTACAAGATTGATTACCAGCAGCGCTGTGCTTTCCAAACCGGCAAACAAACGATTTACTTTAACGGATACTTCTCTATAATCTCCAAATACCCTGCTCATCCGCTTTTCCTCGAAGAGCTCTTTGTTAAAAGCACGGATTACTCGAACACCCGTGATATTCTCTCGGATAACGATATTCATACGGTCAAGAAACCGCTGTAGACGCTGAAAAAGTGGTGCAGCCTTTTTTATTACACAAAATGCCATAAAGAGTATTGCAAGGGTCACTCCCGTCAGAATCCATCCCATCATCACATCAATACGAAAGGCCATTACAATCCCCAAGATACAGACAACGGGCACAGGCAAAATCATTTGTACCACCATGATTACTGACTGCTGAACAATATTCACATCACTTAATGTTCGGGTAATCATTGACCCCGTTCCAAACCGTTCCATATCAGAAGCGGAAAAGGATAGTGTTTTATCATAGAGGGCGTTTCGGATATCCCGCCCCAGTTTTGCGGAAAGGCTTGCGCCCAGATAGCTTCCCGCCAGAGCACCAAAGCTGGTTAAAAGAGAAACAGCTATCATGAACAACCCCTGCTGAAGTATATACGTCAGGCTGCCGCCGCCAATTCCGTGATTGATAATATCTGCCGTAATCGTTGGAATCAATAACCCACCAGCCACATCCAGCATCATCACAATCAAAACAAAGACCATTAGCCTGCGATATGGCTTCATAAATTCAAAAATAAGTTTCATCGTTATTTCTCCATCAAAGCCGCCTTTATCTCTTGCTCCAACAGTTCACACTGTTTCGCGGACAAGGCAAAAAATTGATTCCTTTCATCCTCAGACATCTTATTAAAAATACGATTTTCCATTTCATAAAATGGAAAAATAGCACTTTGGCAAAATTCTACACCCTGTTCTGTCAGACGCAGTGCCTTATTGTTTCGTGCAACTGTAAGTTTTTCTAAAAAAATATAACCTTCTTTTACCAATGAGCTGACAGCAGAGTTCACGCTCTGCCGAGGAAAATGCCATAAATCCGCAATCTGATTTTGCGTGTAGGTTTCATCTGCCCCACATAGGGTATAGAGAATCCAGAAAGCAATATCTGACAAACCATAATAAGAAGCATATTCATGGTATAAATCACCTTGCTTTCTGTATAGCCTGTCCAACGCTGTGCTAACTGCCTTCACATCATCCATAGAATAATCTCCTTTTTTGTAAATCCGCTTTCGGATTTTATTATATGTCTGATTTCGGATTTTGTCAATCCTTTGGTTGCCAAAATGAAGCGGATACATTTCCGGCTCAACAGATCCCCCTCCTGTTTTAATTCTAAATATTCTTATTTTTAGTAGCCCTTCCCTTCTTTGTACCGTTAAAGCATAATGAATTCCGTATTCATTGCATTTTTTCACAACCTCTTGCATTCGTTATTCCGCATTGTTCCAGTAGTTCTATATGAGATAATATTGAAATACCGATTAACGAGGTGTTCTGTTGAATTTAAAAATTCTGATTCTATTGTTAATAAGCATATAAAAAGACTAAGTTGAGGCAAATAATCACCTGCAACATAGTCTTTCTTTATCTTTTATGCTCCTTCAAGTGCGTTTTGAAGCCATATAGGATTATTTCCACCCTTTCTTGGTCTCCTCATTCACAGCAATGACTTTCAACCTCAGCAATTTCTCACTAAATGAGATTGAACTATTCTAAACCAAACAAAAGATTTCATGGGCAATATTTCAAAATTCTATTTTATCCTCTCTTACTAATTTCATCTGCAATCAATGATTTGGAAATACTCATCGCTTTTATCATTTTCCTGAAGCTTGCATGACGAGAGGTTCCCTCTTTAAATTTCAGCTGTGCTTTTTCACATTTGCTGATAATTGAAGATACCGGCTTTAGTGCATCTATCAAATCTTCTTTTGTATATTTGCTCAAATCGTCTTCATGCATTATGAATGATTTTGAGATATACAATGCTTTTATCCTGTTCTTAAGAAGTGTATGTTGGGATGTCCCCTCTTTAAATCTCGGATGTATTTTTTCACATCTGTTGATAGTTGAGGCAACCATTTGCAGTGCTTCTTCCAATTCTTCCCTTGCGTAATAGTCCATAACATCCTCCATAATCACTTTCAGCTGAAACACACCTTTTCCTTTTGGGGTATAGTCAGCATTTCCAATTTATTTTCGCAGGATTATGCTCGTCCTTAACGGCAACGTCACGCAAAGCGGCTTCCATACGCCCGCACTCCTGGGCGGCACATTGCTCAATTTGAATCCAAGGTGCATCCTTTCCAAGCTGTTCATAAGCAACTGCAACTGCTCCATAAAAGGCAAGTCCTATGCAATGCCGTGCAGAATGAATGGTGGATGCAGATTGACCTATCGCTCTTGCAGAAGCTTGCGCAACAGGATTTCCTTCTGCTTCACGGGCGGCAGCGTGGCACTCAAGTATTACCGGTTTTGCTTGAGGAAGTTTAATTTCCCCTGACAGCCATTCACGGGCAGCCTTCAGTGCATTTTGGGGACGCTGATCATGAGGATAGTACTTGCACCATAGGGGTAATATAACCTGTTGGGCATATTCAATCGCCCAGTAAGAAAGTGTTTCCTTACTCTGCGTCTCAATTAGTTTCATGAGTGACTGCATATACGGTGCTTTCCAATCACTTAGCATCTTTCTTGCTTTTGGCATACTAGCCCTCCTTATCAGTCATGTTCTTAGTTTCATAGTACCACCTAGCAACCTTTGCAATTAGCGGAAGGTGAGCAGACTTTTCTAATGTAGAACATCGCACTTACTTGTTTTGTGTTCAGTGAACTTCTTTATAGCATAACACAAATTTTTGCCCTCCTCGATAATTGTATTTATTCTGTACCATATTTATAAATAATATCAATAGGTATACCAACAGTCAACATTACATAATTTAAAAATCTTCTAAATCTTCTTTAATATCAAAGCATTTTGCATGAGAAGCATTTTGATTTCACTTTGTTTCCTGTTTCCCGAATGTCTCTTCGTTCAAGTCCAAAAACGAGAGGCTACGCATATACCAAAAAGGCACCTCCTTTCAGGAAGTGCCTTTCATCATAATGATTCCTATATTTTACTGTCTTTTTTCTTCACTGGTATCCATATTTCACTTTTATATTTGGGGTTTGATGTGTCAGGACTTTCATTCCACAAAATTTCCGGACCTCTAGCCACCTCATATCCTGAGGACGGAAACCATTCTGAGTATATTCTGCCCCACACATTTTGAAGTGTATCTGGAAACGGCCCAATTGATTCAAATACTGCCCAAGTACTGGCATCAATTTCTAATATATCGAACTCTGCAATTTCATTTTTTGATGTTGCTACCCCAATGTAATGATCCAGCACACCCGTTTCTTCCATTCTTTCTTCTGAAAAATTAGTTGATGCGCTAATAATACCTATTGGTTCTACATTTGAAACTGATTTCAATTGCTTTATAACATCTGGGGTTAAAAGTTCGGTCATTTTTGCAATCTCAGAGTTAACCCCCTCAAAAACAATTGGAACTCTCTTCTTAAAACCTACTAATTTGAATTGTTCTTTCTCAACAATGCGATAATTCATTTCACATCCTCCTTTGATTGATAATTGAAAGGTCATTCTAGGATAAGCTTTTAGTTGAATATTCTCATTTCTTGCCTCAGAAGGAAGAAAGCCATGCATAGAATGAAAAGCACGGGAGAATGAATCGGCCGAGCCATAACCGTACTTTACTGCTACATCAATGATTCTCAAATCCCTATCTTTCAAATCAAGCGCAGCAAGTGTTAGTCTTCTTCTTCGAATATATTCTGACAAGGTGATACCCGATAAAAAAGAAAACATACGCTTAAAATGATATTCTGAACAGTAAGCAATTCTTGAAATCTCACTATAATCAATTTCCTCAGTTAAGTGCTCTTCAATGTAAGCCATTGCATAATTCATACAACTTATAGAATCCATAAAATAACCTCCTTTCTTCATCAATGGTATCAAAGAATGTATTTGACCATCCGACTATTTGTGCACAATATTATCGACTGTCCTATGATTAGTCATTGATTGCTTCTATGCCCTGCCTCTTTAGCTCCTCTAGGTTATCTAACATATTTTGGAGTACCTCTGGGGCGTGTCCCTTCCAATCCAAAACTTCTCCCACTATTCTTAGTAATGACTTGGTGCGGTAAGATCTTGTAGGATTTCCCGGGAATTTTTTATCTGTTAAATTAGGATCATTCTCGATGGTACCTATAGGCTCCACAATATAAATTCGACCCCGGCCGTCTCCCATCGCCAGTTCCGCTCCCCAAACAGCCGCATCCATCGTCCCAGTCAGGTAGACGTAATTTGCTTTCTTTCTCTCCCCATAATTAGAATTATAGCCCGGTTCCAGCAAGTCCCCCACCTTCAAATCTGCTTTTGTACCATGATAAAAAGGCCCTGCGTCTAGGGACTGATTCATGAAGTGCACTAGCCCGCTCTCTGATGTAAGTTTATCAAGATTTTTAAATATTTCTTCTTCGCCCCAATTCCACCATTGAAGCTTAAGCAAGAATTCAACCATCTCATCACTAAACCTTTTTTTGATTAATTTAGCTGGATTCCCACCATATATTGAATAAGGTTCAACATTTTTTACGACCGTTGCGTTAGCGGAAATAATGGCACCATCTCCAATTTGAATACCTGGCATAATGGTAACATTTTGGCCTATCCAAACATCGTTGCCAATCACAGTATCTCCCTTAAAAGGAAGTTGTTCTATTGTGGGTGTCACCTTTTCCCATCCACAACCAAAAATATTGAAGGGATAGGTTGTAATTCCATCCATTCTATGGTTTGCACCATTCATAATAAACTTAACACCCTCAGCAATTGCACAGAACTTGCCTATTATCAGCCTGTCCCCCAAAAATTCGTAATGATACTCTATATTGTCATAAAAATTCTCCGGGGATTTTTTGTTATCACTGTAATAGGTATATTCGCCAATCTCAACATTTGGTCTTTTGGGTAGATTGCTAATATAGCAAACTGTTTTTATATTTTCATTGGGATAAAGCTTTTTCTTATCTGGTCCTATCATATCTATTCTCCTTATTCAAATTATTCGCAACCATATTGCCAAAAAAGTCTTTTCTGAATCTGATTTATTAAAACAATACGTAAAAATCTTCAAAACTTTGGGTATTGATATTGAATAAAATTGATTCATGTGTACTATTTCGTATTCTGATTCTTTTCGATTGATAAATTAATTCCAACAAAAAGGAAGTAGACGCTATTATCAATTAATTCAGAAAAAGCGCATGATGATATTATATAGTTATCCGCCAAAAACAAACAGACTATAATAAATAATTTTATTGTGTTATAATTAAAATAGAAAACTGCAAGAACTTAATCTCTAACAATGCTATACACCTGTAAGAATCCAAAATTGCGGCTTACCTTTCTTACAACTTTAGTTAGAGTTCATGCAATAAAGCCTTCTGAAGCATGACAGGAAATGAAAGGTTCTTTTCCTTTATTGATGTCCCTAAAATACGAATCTAATGCCTCGTTTCGTAGTGATTTTTTAAATAACATAACTACTTTTCAGCAATAACACACAAAGTCTTATTATCGTTTCTAAGTTCTGCGCCTGCCACATCTCCGTAATATCTCATATTCTTGAATCCAGCCTTAAGCAAATCTTTTTCTATTTCTTCTATTGTAAAGGTATGTTCCCAAAGGTTATAGCTGGTGGTTTTGCTATCTTTGACTACAATATATTGGTTAAGGAAGGTGTTGCTTTCATTGTAGCGGTAAAGTGATTGCAACAGCAAATATGGATTAGCGCACCAAAAGCCACTATCTTCATACCTCCATTCTTTGAACTCTTCCCTGTCTGCGTATTCAAATGGGGTAAACACATCAAATATAAAACAACCATTGGGAGATAATCTGTCATGGACTTTTTTCAGTAATAACTGACGTTCTTTATCCGATAGTACTCCGAAATCACAATAAATCATAGTAATCAAATTATATTCACCTGAAAGCGGAGCCTGAATATAGTCACTGTTTAAGTACTCTATGTGTAAGCCCCTTTCCCTCGCAATTTTCTTTGCATATTGAATTGAGCTCTGCGACAAATCCACCCCAGTTACTTTATAGCCTTTGTTAAAAAACAGCTCTGCATAGATACCTGGTCCACAGCCTAAGTCTAACAATTTAATATATTGTGCAGGTGGTACTACAGTAGAAATCCAATCAACAGATTTAAGAACAAAATCCAGTTTCCGTGTTGCAGATTCTAAATCAGGATTTAAATGTGCTTCCAGCATTCTTTGAGATATATAAAGATCATTCCAAAATTTTGCATCACTTTTTTCGTACAGTGGGGGTTTCTTTGCAAATTGTTTTATCGCTTTTAACATAAAATTTTCATCCTTTCTTTTTGCAAATTAAAAAAGCTGCGGAAAATTTTCCACAGCTCAAAAATTAGCATTCACTGTTGTGTGGAAAATAAATAATCATCTCTGGACATAAAAACAAAACCTGCTTGAACTCGCAGGAAAGCCATTTATGCAATTCATGATTATTTTAGTTTTCCACGTTTCACTTCTATTGCAAATGTGCAATATGAAAGTGCGCCGGACTAAACCAACTCCTTTTGCAACACTACATTCCATAAATACTATACAGCAATGCAATTCATTATGCAAGAAATTGCGTATCAATTCATCTAGCCTAAACAATATTTACACAGCGCTGCATACCATCCAGTAGTAATACCCACGACCTTTTCTTTCATAACCATAGGTACACCGATAGAAATTATATCTTTTTATTCTATTTGGAATTTTCAATAAGTTTATTCGCTTCCTCCTCATTCGCCACGAAAAATAAATCATTTCCTTTATTGCATTCATAAATATAGTCTTTTAACGCCCTACTGCTATAAGCAGAGAAGTCACCAATGATAGCCAGTTTCATTCCATAGTTTACATATTTTTGAACAATTTCTCCTGCAAGACGTGTCCTCAAATCAAAGAAATCTTCGACGATAGCTTCTTTATTTATAATCATAGCGTTACAACCATACTCATACGAAATAGTAGCCATTAAGTCTAATGCGGATTGTACATTACTGATAACAATTCTCTTTTCTTGAACATATGCTATACCATTTTCCTGATTGACAGCAATTTTCATTTTAAACCTCCTTACTTACTAATCTATTTGAAGTAGAAAATCACACACTTTTCTCGTAACCTTCACCAGTGTATGCCCTTCTCCCTTTAAACACAACCTTTGTGCCGAAGGCAACAATTTTTCCATTCTCTTTAATGTGTCAAGGGAAGAAATCATGATATCTTTTTCGCCAACAATAACACTACACGGCATTGGCAAATTTCGAATCATATCATCCGAAAATAAAGGTATCTTACCTGTTCTATATTGAAATCCATAACGAATGCACTTTTGATACTGTAGCATATCGTGAGATAGCTGTTTTCTTCCATTTATTTTGCTGATTAGCTTTTCTACTCCTTTTTCTCCCATTATCCCATAAAACAAAGCATAAAATATAAAAGATAGTTTTTCCTTTCCGATTCCTGAGGGTGATATAAGAACAAGTTTGCTCACATTTTCCGGATAAATGATTGCAAAATTCAGAGCCATCCATCCACCTAGTGATAATCCAACAACATTTGCTTTCTTAATATTTAGATCTTCCAACACATCATGTAACCAGTCTGAATAAGAATGATCGGTAAGTGGCGTTTGTACAGGGAAGCTTTTTCCCGGCTCTCCCGGAATATCCACCGCATACACTCGGAAATATTTTGCATATTCCTGAAGTTCATCAAGCCACATGGAGGAATTCATCCCTGTACCATGGAGTAAAATCAATGGTGGATTTTTTTCCTCTCCGCACACTAATATATGGGTTATACCTTGAAGGGTTTTCAAGTGAATGCTACTTACAAATTCATACCTTTTCACAAATTCATCATATATACGAATAATCTCATTTTTTGCGTCATTTGACTTGTATATTTCATGATTTGACTTCATTATCAAACCTCCTTATCTAACAATGTGATAATCGATAACATCTCATTGATATATTCTGTACTTCCCCACAAGAAAACTTTACAAACCAAAGCTACCTCATCATATTTTATATGAATGGTTGCACCATTCATTTTTCTATCTTTGCTGTTCATAACAGCTAATAAGGTATTTGAAATTCTTTCGAAATTTTTCTTATAAACTCCTTGCATATCAACTACTGCAGAAATACTAATTTTATTTTTTATATGGCTATCCATAACATGTTTATTTGTACACTGAATTTCACTGTTTATAAAGTCAATATTAGGTGTTTCAGCTTTGTGTTCCTTCTCAAAAGAAGAATCTCTTCCCATAAAAGTGTCCAAATCCTCTTTAATAATACGCCATTGCTTTCCTACCTTCATAGCTTTCAATTTTCCACTGTTGATGAAACCTCGAACCGTTTTATGGTGTAATCCTAAAGCATCGGCAACTTCATATATTGTTAAGTAATTATTATTCATATAATCCACTCCACTCTCTTTTGCATATGAATATACATCAAAATATAATTCATGTCAATATATATTGCTATTTGTTATACTTTAATGCACCTAATGTCAAGCAAAAAACTTCATCCAATTTTATTCTACGAAATACAGATTCATAAGAAATTCTTTTATGCTATAATATACACAATATCTTTAGAGAAAAAAACAAGGAGAGAATAAGATGACAGATATTTCTGAGTTGGTTGAAGGTCTGAAAAATAGCGATGACAAAAAAGCTTATCAATGCTTGAAACAGTTAGAAAGTGAAAGTGCCCTTTCAGCGAATGTTTATCCATTCTTTCCTATTTTTGTTGAAATGCTCAGCAATGTAAATTCTTATATTAGAACAAGAGCACTGATTTTAATTGCTGCCAATGCAAAATGGGATATTGATTATAAAATTGATGAAATCATTGAATCTTATCTAAAACATATTACTGATGATAAACCAATTACAGCACGGCATTGCATCAAGGCATTGCCGTCCATTGCAAAATATAAACCAGACTTAAAGCTTGATATTGAAAACGCACTATATAAAGCTGACCCGACTAAATTCAATGAAAGTATGCGACCCCTTGTGGAAAAGGATATCCAAAAGGCTTTAAAGGATATCCGAAAACTCTAGTTTCTCTCCCTACATGGCAAGTATCTTTCGAAAACAAATGAAAAATCATGATTAGCAAAAATAGTCGAGAGTTCTCCAAATGCTAAATGCTAAAATTGGTTCATAAGGAGGTGCAAAAAATGGAGGAACACATGGAAGCTGTACAACGTATGCAAGATTATATTGCAGAGCATTTATGCGAAAACATTACTCTTGGGGATTTATCACGGGTATCCTTGTTTTCCCCTTGGTATTCCCATCGTCTTTTTACCCAGTATACGAATCTAACCCCTGGAGATTATATTCGGAGATTTCGGCTATCAAGGTCGGCACTGAAGCTGCGTGATGAAGCCTGCAAAATTCTTGATGTTGCATTGGAGCTAGGTTTTGGCAGTGTGGATGGATATCAGCGTGCTTTTTTTCGTGAGTTCGGCTGCAATCCACGGGAATATGCCGCTTCACCCATTCCTCTTTATCTTTTCACCCCTTATGGCGTAAAGTATAGAGCTACCCGAAAGGAGAATAAAATGGAAAACGTAAAAAATGTTTTTATTCAAGTTATTGAGAAACCTGCACGTAAAGTGCTCATAAAACGAGGAATAAAGGCAGCTGACTATTTTGCATACTGCGAAGAGGTCGGTTGTGAGGTGTGGGGATTACTTTTAAGTATGAAATCCATTAGTAAAGAACCTGTTTCCCTTTGGCTTCCCGCAAGCTATATTAAACCTGACACTTCTGAATATGTGCAGGGTGTTGAGGTCGCAACGGATTATGCAGATATTATTCCGGATGGATTTGACATAATCGACCTTCCCCGTTCCAAATATTTAATGTTCCAAGGAGAGCCTTTTCACGAAGAAGATTATTGTCAGGCAATTGAACAGGTTTGGGAAGCAATTAAAAAATATGATCCATCGGTGATTGGCTACACTTGGGATAAAGAAAACCCACGTATACAGTTGGAACCAATTGGTACAAGGGGCTATATTGAATTTGTGGCAATCAAATAAGTAAGCAATTTTTATTATGTAGCATGGGGCGGCTAAATAGTCGGCCTATGCTACTTTGTGTATTTCTTAAATCGTACAGCAATACTTGTTAAGAGAGTAGAAATTTGAGACAACCTATCGTACATTCACTATAATCGAATTTCTATAAGCTAAGGAGATGATTTATCTATGGAAAAATATATTGCACTATTACGTGGCATCAATGTAGGCGGTAAAAACAAGATATCTATGTCAAAGCTAAAAATAACTTTTGAAGACAATGGCTTTCGGGATGTAATTACCTATATCAATAGCGGAAATGTTATATTTTCCTGTCCTATCGATGACGTGGAAGAAATTACAAAAAGCTGTGAATTAGCAATAACAAATACATTTCATTTAAACATTGCTGTTACAATCATATCTGCCGAAGATCTAACTGCTGCTCTGCACAATGCTCCACCTTGGTGGGATAACGATTCCCAGTCAAAGCATAATACCATTTTTGTGATACCACCTGCCACCGCAACAGCTATCATAGAGCAAATTGGCATTGAGAAATCAGAGTATGAAAAAGTGAGTCATTATGGACAGGTTATTTTTTGGTCTGCACCAATCAAAACATTTTCCAAAACAAAATTGTCGAGAATTGTAAGCAAACCTTCGTATAGAAGTATTACCATAAGAAATGCAAATACAACGAAAAAACTATTACAGCTTTTGGAGTAATATCTTGAAAATATAAGAAACTTTATATTTCTTGCATAGGAGAATAAATGATAAGTGAGCAGCAGTTATGGAGGATAAGGAGTCCAATACAGTACAAATATATAGAAAACCACCAGCTCCCCTACTTCAGGGAGACCGCCAAAAATCTTGCCCCCCCAAAAAGAGAGCAAGAATGAGTAAAACAAATTTTAAAAATTATGTAAAATGTATAGAAAGGAGGATGACACATGAATCCCCAGAGTATTTTAAAAATTTCAGGAGCAATTCAATTTATTGAAACCCATCTAACGGAAAAGTTGGATTTAAAAAGAGTTGCGGAAGGGATTCATTACTCCAAATATCACCTCCATAGAGTGTTTACCAATATCGTTGGACTCACCATCCATGACTACGTGCAACGGCGACAACTAACCGAAGCAGCAAAACTATTGGTTTTTTCAGAAAAGCCAATTATGGAAATTGCTATGATGGCGGGATACGAAACACAGCAATCCTTTACAAATATTTTTACGGCTATGTATAAGCAGCCCCCTAAACAATATCGAGAAAACGAAAAATTTTACCCATTGCAACTAATGTTTCATTTGGAGGGAGAATACAAAATGCTTTATAGAAAGGATACATTCAAATGGGAAATTCATTTTGCAACAGAAGATGATATCCCCTCTTGGATGGACTTAGTACGCCTAGTGATTGATGGCTTCCCCCATTTACAGGAGGATGAATATATTTGGAAATTAAAGGGGTATATCAAAAACAAACAGGCACTTATCACAAAAGACAATGATATCGCCGTTGGTATTATGCTTTTTACCTACGAAACAGGAAGTATTGACTTTATGGGCACTCACCCGTTTTATCGAAAAAATGAAATTCCAAAAGCATTTTTGGATAAGGTGATGAGTGAACTGATTCAGGAAAAAGAAATCAGTATAACGACTTACAGAGAAGGAGATAAAGCGGATACAGGACACCGCAAACTAATTCAACAATTGGGTTTTGCAGAAGAGGAATTACTTACTGAATTCGGTTACCCCACACAACGCTTTATTCTACCAAGGGAGGTTCCACATGAATCATAAACCACAAAAGGGCGGCCACGAAGCAATACCTGACGTTCCTTCTTCTATACCTTTTCCCGATGAGGTTGAACACCTTGCCATGATAAAAGAAAAGATGGATACCGCTGTACAGACAGCAAATGATAATGTAAAAAAAATAGACAAGGAATATACCGCTACCAAGCGCTATATGGCTGAGTATCGTGGAGAAATCGATCCACATGAAATGTTTCAAAACGAGCTTGCACTAAAGCAGATAGATCGCACCGGTGCTTTTGCAGTAGGTATATGGGAAAAGCTGGCCAAGCTCAAGGAGTCACCCTATTTTGCAAGGATTGATTTTCACACGAATGAAGATACAGAGACAATGAAACATTATATTGGACGCTTTGCCTTTACCCACGAAAACCAATTGCTTATTTTGGACTGGCGTGCTCCCATTGCAAGTATGTTCTATGACTATGAAATCGGCTCGGCAGGATATGAGGCTCCCATGGGTAGAATTGAGGGCAAGCTAACCCGCAAACGGCAATTTAAGATAAAAAATGGTATGCTGGAATATGTAATTGAAAGCTCTATCAACATCCAAGATGATGTTTTACAGCGTGAGCTTTCCCAAACCTCGGATGAAAAGATGAAATCCATCATCGCCACCATACAAAAAGAGCAGAACCAAATTATTCGAAATGATAAAGCTAAGACTATAGTTATTCAGGGCGTTGCCGGCTCAGGAAAGACTTCCATAGCACTTCACCGAATTGCTTTTCTTCTATATCGCTTTAAGGGTAGGCTATCGGCTAACAATGTCACAATTTTGTCTCCCAATAAGGTGTTTGGCGATTATATTGCAAATGTCTTGCCAGAGCTTGGTGAGGAACCAATTTGTGAACAAAGCTTTTGGAATATTGCTGATACACAACTAAATGGTATTATTCAGTTTGAACCGGAGAAAGACCCACTAGAAACCGAAGATGCAAAGTGGGCAGAGAGAGTACGCTTTAAGTCAACATTAGAATTTGTGAGAAAAATGGATCAATATATAAAAGAGCTTCCAAGGCTTATTTTTGAATCGTCAGATTATACCTCTGGGCAATTCTCAGTAACAGCAGATTGGATACAAAAACGTTTTTTTGCCTATCAAAGCTATCCTATCAAAAAGCGGCTTGAGCTGATTTCCAATGATATTCTTGATCATTTCCAATCTGCTAATTTTATGGGTTATGAACTTCCCAGAGCTAAGACAGTCTTAAAAAGCTTATCCGCCATGCTTAAAATAAAAAACACCCTTGCACTATACAAGAATTTTTATCAATGGCTGGGACTTCCCCACTTGCTCGTTCTTCCCAAGAAACAAACCTTGGAGTGGCCAGATGTATTTCCCTTCCTGTATCTGCAAGGAGCATTCCAAGGCCTAGAGGAAAACAAGCTCATGAAACATTTGGTCATAGACGAAATGCAGGACTATACCCCTATTCAATATGCCGTGATTAACCGCCTTTATACTTGCCAAAAAACAATTTTAGGTGACTTTGGTCAGTCTATTAATCCAAACCATTTGCACACCTTGGCACAACTACAGGAGCTGTACAGTGATGCTTGCCTTGTAGAACTAAATAAAAGTTACCGTTCCACATACGAAATCATTACCTTTGCAAAGAGTGTTGGGCAGGTAGAAAAGCTGGAGCCTATGGTGCGGCATGGAGATGTACCAAAGGTAATTTCCTGCGCCAATGAACAAGAGGAACTGCAAAAAATCCAAGGAAAATTAAATGACTTTTTACAGAGTGGTGGCGTTTCTCTTGGCATTATTCTAAAAACAAACAATGCCGCCAAAGAAATGTATGATATTCTCAAGCAAGATTATGATGTTCAGCATATTTCTATGGATAGCACCCATTTTGCAAATGGCATCTCTATTACATCTGTTCAGATGTCAAAGGGCTTGGAGTTTGATGAAGTAATTGTGCCTGATGTGAGGGAAGAGAGCTACTGCAGCAAATATGACAGAGGTCTGCTCTATATTGCCTGCACACGGGCAATGCATAAATTGACGTTACTTTATACAGGGAAGCCATCCCACTTTCTAACTTCACATGTGGAAAACTTTGAAAAATAAAAATCGGAAGAAAAGCGAACTTACCTAAGTCTTTCCGCACAAATATAATATCAGTTTATATGTTATTTTGAAAAGCAGGTCATATAAATCTTTTTCCACTAGAGCCTTAAACTCTACGTAGCGTTTATTGAAAATCTTCTTAAACTTCTCTAAAATAAATACAAGATGCACTAAATAATGATTTAAATAATTAGATATCTTTGACTAAGAATGAATCCTCCCTCCCCTGTATGGGAGTACGGAATGCAGATTTCGTAGTTTACAGTGCATCAAATATTGTTAAAGGAGAATAAATTACAATGAAATTTATCATATTTAACGGGAGCCCTGCCGGAGCAAACAGCAACACAAATGTCATTGGAGAAGCTTTTTTCAGTGGTGCAAAAAAAGGCGGTGCTGATACTGAAAATGTGTTTTTAATAAATAAGAAAATAGGTCACTGCAAGGGATGTTTTACCTGTTGGTTTCAAACACCAGGCAAATGTGTGATGCGGGATGATATGACTGAGCTATTAGACAAGTACGATTCTGCTGATGTAGTTTGCTTTGCAACCCCAGTTTATACATGGAATATGACAGCAGCTATGAAAAATTTTGTTGACAGGCTTGCACCTCTGAAAAGTCCACTGATAGTAAATTGTAACGAAAATTTTGATCTTGCAGATTCTAAACCAAAAACACAGCAATTTATGGTGATTTCAAATTGTGGCTTTCCGGGTAATAACAATTTTGAAACCATGAAAGCAGTATTTGCGTCCTGCAATCCTGTTCTTGAAATATTTCGAAATTGCGGTAAGCTTCTAAAAAGTAAAGACAAAGAAATCAAAAAAACTGTAAATGATTATTTGAAGGCTGTGGAGCTGGCAGGATTTGAAATGGCAACGCAAAATTATGTATCGAAAGAAACAAAAGCAAAACTTGAAATGCAACTCATGTCCACACCGGATTACGTGAAATACATTGGGATGTAACACATATAATAAGGCCTTCCCTCTACCAATTCTCCATGAAGTGGTAAGATACCTAGCTATATGCTACAATAACAGTGTCGTAACTTTAATTCTGAATACATATAAGGACGATGATAACATGAAAATTTGCATTGCAGTTTCTGGAATATACTGACTCTTGCTTTAACAAAATGCCAATATACTCCAATCCATACAAGCAAAGTGTAGGTTTGTTGTAAAAAAGTTGGTATTTTATCTATTCTCAAAAGTTTGCAAAGCGGTGATTTGGTTTGTCAAAACACCATTGAAATCAGAGAAATATTTATATCAATCTTGAAAAAACTGTTTAATTTGACATACTGTTGTCAGATTATGTGTGATAAGATAATATTCAAATAATACATGAAATGGAGAGATTCCTGCTATGATAAGTTATGACAATTTTTTTCTTCCCGTGGATGATATGGAAAGCGCCATAAAATATTACTCTGAAACCCTTGGATTGAAGGTAAAATTTAATTTTTCCGACAAAGGTATGGTTGCCTTCCATGTAGGCAACGAGGAACCCGCTATTATATTAAAAGATAAAAGAAAGTTCCCTGATGCAAAACCCACAATATGGTTTGTCGTGGATAATGTAGCAGCAGAATATGGCAAATTGAAATCCAACGGAGTGAATTTCTTAACCGAACCCTTTCCAATTGGTACTGGAACAGCGGTAGAATTTGAGGATGCTTACGGAAATCGCTTAGGGATTACAGATTACACGAAATGAGTACTATGTGCAGTTTTCAACCGAATGTAATATCATATCTTATATAGAACAAGGATTACAGATAACACATAATCTGTAATCCTTGTTTATTTTGATTATGGAATCAGCAAGAAAATCTAATCTCTATAATCGCACAATTATAATCGCACAATCAAAACCGAAGTTCCTTATGGAATAGCCCCCATCGTTTTACTTAAATGCGCAATTCATGCCTTTTAAATATGTCTTTTTTTCAGAAAAATCGCACATAGTATTTATTGGTCTTGCATGCAGTTCTAGTCACAACGAATGCTTAAAATAACTGAGAAATTACACAGGCCCATAGCCCAGCGTGGGCTTCAACACCTTCAACACTAATTTGAATTTCTGTCTTACCTTTGGGTGATACACAAAGCTTATCATTAATCAAGCCTGTTTCCATATTAAATGCACAAGCCGCACCTCGTCCCTCTTCCATTAAAACTTTTACAGTAGTTGAACCATAATGCAAGCATTCTTCATCCCTTGCTAGGATGGGATATATGAAAAGAGAGCATATCATCTGTTATGTGCAGATGAATATGCTCTCTTTATTTTAACCGTGTTATGGAAACTAACTTGTTCCAGCACTTTATTCTCTTTGCTCTACTGATGTATTTACACCTTATTTATAAATCTCATCAGGCTTTAATTGCCCATCTCATTTTTGCAGAACGAGCACGACTATTCCTGTTGCATTCTTCCGCAGTGGGTCTGATAACCTCTGTTGAAACTTCACTATAAACCCCAGCTTGCAACAATCTTTTGAAAGACTTTTTCACCATTCTGTCCTCTCCCGAGTGGAACGTTAATATGGTAACACGCCCTCTCTTAGCAAGAACAGTTGGCAGTTTTTCTAAAAATTCAAATAACACTTCAAATTCATTATTTACATCAATTCTTAGTGCTTGGAATGTTCTTTGGCATGATTTCTTTATGCCTTCTTTTATTTCATCCATGGGCAAAAATTGCAGAGCATCTCCTATCACTTGTTGTAATTTTGTGGTGGTAGAAATGTCTTCACCCTTCTGAATTTGCGAAACTATGGCTTTGGATATTATTTGAGCATATGGCTCATCTGAATTTTCAAAAAGCATACCTTCTAATTCTTCCTGGGTAATGGTTCTTAAGCGTTCAGATGCTGAAATACCTTTTTCAGGATTCAATCTTAAATCTAACGGACCCTCTTTTTTAAAGGAAAAACCTCTGTCTGGATTATCTATTTGCATCGAAGACACACCTAAATCAGCCAAAATAAAATCAAATAAACCTGCCTCCCCAGTAACCTCATCCATATTGGCAAAATTTAGATTTTTGGTGGTTAATATATCTGGGCCATACCCTAAACTTGCCAGTCTCTCTGTGGTTTTTGAAATTTCGATAGGGTCAGCGTCAAGGGCATACAAATGACCCTTACCATCCAAACGCATTAACATTTCCTGTGTGTGCCCACCATAACCCAGGGTTGCATCCAAACCAGTTTGACCCGGTAAAATATTTAAAAACGTCATGATTTCGTTCACACATATAGGGATGTGCATACCAGCAGGTGTGTTTCCTTTTTGAATGACTTTTGCGATGGTATCACCATATTTTTCCGGTTGAAGCTCTTTGTACTTCTCACTATAGTTGCGGGGATGGGCACCCTTATATCTGACACGTCGCCTATGTTCTTTTTCCTGATTTTCCATGAATATATACGCTCCTTTTTAATGACCTAATGATTTTTATTTTAGTTCCTTTTCCTATTCATAAAAAAAGAGCCAAAAATCCTTAGCTCTTTTATCATAGCATAACTTTGAATTTAAGTATAATCAACATAACTAATTTATAAGCAGAGCCTTTAGATAGTGGAATCATAAATTACCGCATCATCCTCAATATCAAAAGCGCCTTCATCATTGCCAACCATAAAGGTACCACGAACAGCAAGTCCATTGAAAAATTTAACGATACAATCACCATTTTCACGGGGGAATTGTCCAGTGTTTACATCAAATAAATCAAAATTGCTCATAAAATGTTTCTTATCATCCAATGACAAGCTGCCCCAAGTTCGTCCTAAAAAATTTTCCATACACGTACTTCCTTTCTCATAAATTATCCATCACTTGTACAATCATTAAACTATGCAAAGTATCATTTTGTCAAGAAAAAGCAATAAAAACCTCTCTTTCAATACGGATAAACCATTTTTAAAAATCTCTCACCACAATATGGTTCTATCAAAAAGAGTTCCCTTCTAAAATTTGTAGGAGCTCTTTTATGTTGGCAACATGGATAAATTGCTTTTTCAAATATCTAGGCATATAAACTTAAAGTCATAAAGGTTTTTCATTAAGACATATCATCCCGAAGGGCATCAATAATATTTTCTTTTTTTATCTTATTTATTGCATAGAGCATGGTGATAAATACAATGAAAAGCACACCAAGCACACTGATTGTCATACTCTTCCAAGGGAATATAAATGCAATGTTCCCACCACCAATCACCATGCCTTTATAAATAAGATACGAAAGGGCTCCTGAAAGGGGCAAGCCCCAAAGCATTGTCCGACCTCCGTAAAGAACGCATTCAAAGCACATCATCTTGTTGAAATCTTTATCTGACATCCCCACAGAACGAATCATAGCCAGTTCCCGCCTACGCAACTTAACATTCGTGGATATTGTGTTAAAAACATTGGCGATGCCAATCACTGTAATCATGGCAATAAAAACAACGGAGAACAAGTTTACTATAAAGGATAAATTACGGTTTTGCTCCAATATCTCATACAAATTGTACAAATTATAAAAGGGAGTTATATTTGCGCCTTCAATGATTTTTTTCATTTCAGCTGTAGATCTTCCGGGGTTCTCTGATTGAAAGGTCATACCCAGTTTCGTGGGCTTTGCCGTATTATTCAGGGCATCAAACTGTGGTTTCACTTCATAAGGGGCAATTATCATCAGTGAATATCCCGACCACTCACCCGGGTCCGATGGCAGTAAATCAGGGTAGTCTTTTACAAAGGTAGCACGGAGATTTTTTGTCTGTTCCCCATTTTTGGAGGGCAATATAAACTCCATAGGCTGTTGTTGCGTATACCAATGCAGGGGAAGTATACCTGCCATAATCATATTTTGATCCTGCCCGGTGTATTCTGTCTTAGATAGCCCAAGCCCCTTCAATAGATTTTCATAAACTCCGTTCTCTATGAACTGAACATCCAACTTTACTTCTACGGTTTCACTCATTCCATCATAACCAATAAGGTCACCAAACTCATTTAAAAAAGTTCTGGGCAAATCACTTACATTGAGCACACATGAATAAGTAGAAAGTGCCTGATAACTACTCTTGGTAACACCCTCGACAGTTTTTATCTCATCATAAAGCTGAAACAGGTCGCCTTCTGCCATATCCCTTGAATAAAAACAGATATCATAGTTCTCGCTAACCATGGCGGAACCCTCCCCAATCTGCTTTAAATAGGTTCCAAAAGAATTTGCTGTAACAAATAGCACAACACTTAAAGTAAGAGACAGAATAATACTACGATAACGGCGTTTGTTTCTTTTGAAATTTTTCAATGCCAGTATTTCTTCCAAACCATAAAAGCGTTTTACAAACTTTGAGATTTTTATAGCTTTCCCTTCCACCTTCACTTCGTTTGTTTGGCGGATGCATTCCATTACAGGGGTTCTGGCGGCCTTCTTCGCCGGAATATAGGCAGAAATTAAAATAGTGATTAGACTGATTACTGCCGCCCCAATCAGCACAGGAATGGACACCACCAAGGCCAAAGGCACAGTATCATACATTGCATTTGCAAAATTCTTTGCCACAAGGGCGAGCACAAAACGAATGCTCGGAATCCCAACCAAAATCCCCAAGGGAATACCCACTGCCCCCACGCAAAGTCCCTCAAATAGCACAGAATTGAGTAACTGTTTTTCCGTAGCACCCACTGACATAAGAATTCCAAACTGGTGCATCCGTTCATTTAATGAGATGTTGAATGAATTATATATTAAGAACACCGACCCCAACATGACCAAAGCAATTAAAATACCCACAATGGAATACAGAAGAACTGTTATCATTTTCTCTCCTGAAAGACCCATAAAGCGCAATACATCATCGTTTAAAACATGACGATACTCATCAGAAATACTATCTATATAAGAATGTACTTGATATGGATTTTTCAGAGTAATGAAGACGGTAAAGCTATCTGATGGGACCGCATCCCCTGTGGTGATTATTGTATAGCCAGGTGCGGCATATTCCTCTATTGCCGGCCGCTGGCAGATACCCACAACCTTATATGTCTTCTCTGTTTGAGATACCAGGGTTTCTTCTCCTGCACAATAGGCGTCGTGCTGACTGAGTTTTTGGTCTCCCTTTATACGATCACCTACGGAGAGGCTGAGTGTGTCCCCCACCAAAATATTTACACCACCGTTTGCCGTAATATGAGCAGGTATCAGCACCTCACTGCTATTCTCTGGCAATCTGCCTGAAATCAATTTCATAGGTAATTCTTTTAAGGCTTCTTTGCTCCATCCTGTTACAAAAAGGTAGGGCTTATCTGGATTTAATCCTCCTTCTAGAGGGGCATATCCAATGTTTTTCAGTGCAACAACACTTTCCACACGGCTATCCTCCCGTTGTTCAGATAAAAAAGAGGAATCCCCATTGGGTATTGCAACATGCCAATTTCCATATTTGACAGCGGCGCCGTTAATCATATAATTTTGCAGAGATACAGCAAAGGTAGCCACTGATGTAATCATTGCCGCTGACAGGATAACCCCGACAATGGTAACTAAGGTTCGGGTACGGCTTTTTTTCAAGCTTTCCATGGTGATTTTATGAAAGATATTCATGGCCGCACCCTCTCATCTCTAGCTACTTTGCCGTCGGCTATGCCGATAATGCGGTCTGCTTGCAAGGCAATATTTTCATCATGGGTAACAAGAATCAGCGTCTGTCCATATTTTTGATTGCTTTCTTTCAGCAGTTTCATAATTTCATGGCCATTTCGACTATCTAAACTACCTGTCGGCTCATCAGCAAGCATGACTGCCGGAGCATTCATCAAAGCCCGTCCTATGGAGACCCGCTGTTGCTGCCCCCCCGAAAGCTGATTTGGCAAATGGTTTTTCCGCTCTTGTAATCCCAGCATTTCCAACAGGTCATTCAGCCTTTCTTGATTGACCTTTCGTTTATCCATTAGGATAGGCAATGTAATGTTTTCAACCACATTTAAAGTTGGAATGAGGTTATGAAACTGGTAAATCAATCCCACCTGCCGTCTGCGGAAAATAGCCAGCTTTTCACTGCTTTGATCATAGATATCCTGCCCCTCCAAATATACCTTTCCCCCAGTAGGCACATCTACACCACCGATACTGTGAAGCAAAGTAGATTTACCTGAGCCTGAGGAACCAATAATTGCTGTAAACTCTCCTTTTTCAATGGTAAGTGAAACATGGTCAAGGGCAGTAACCTTATTTTCTCCCTTCCCATAGACCTTAGATAAATTTTCAATTTTCAAAAACTCCATTATGTGAGTCTCCTTTCTCATGGTTTACCCATATAATAGAACCTTCAACTTACATTTTCGTGACTTTTAAGTGAGAGATTTGTCACTTTGGAAAACGAAGGATAAATTCTGCTCCCCCCCGAGGATGGTTCTTTCCGGTAATTGTTCCTCCCTGACGTGTTACAATTATTTTACAAAGAGCCAACCCAATGCCATATCCTGTTGCATTTGAATTTTTTCCCCGATAAAACCTGTCAAATAAACAAGGTAAATCATCCGCTTCAAAGCCTTTACCATTGTCGTGTATGATAATCTGTATAAACAATGGGGTATCGGTGCAGATTATCTCAATCTTCCCATTATCGCCTGTGCTTTCCATACAATTCTTGAGAATATTCTGGATTGCTTCTGAAAGCCAACCAGCGTCCCCCTGAAGGAGAATACCCTTTGGTACATCTATCTGCAAGTCAATATTATGTAACTCCATAGATATTAGGAAGGGACGAGTAGCATCACGAATCAGTTGGTTTATCTCTATCTGTTCCCTTTGAAAAACAACAATGCCCGCATCCAATCGGGATATTTTCAACAAAGATGTAAGCAACCAATCCATCCGCACAAGCAATTCCTCTGCTTCTCTTAGGAACGCTTTTCTCTTGGCTTCATCGGGTTCATTGGCTGATAATGACAAAATGAGGTTTACAGATGTGAGCGGGGTGCGTAGTTGATGGGCTATGTCCGCCAATGAATCAGCAAGGTGCTCTTTTTCTTTTTTTAACCCCTCGTTCTGCTCCCGAATATGAGATGTCATTTTTGTAATCTCACTGTGTAAAATTGACAGCTCACCCTCATCCGATTCACCGATATATAATTGCTCAGCATTATGTAGCACAAGATCGATTTTATTTGAAATTTCAGCAATCTTTTTGTACCTGGTTTTGGTAAACGCGAAAAAAGCTGCGCCAAAGGCAATGGAAAATAGCATGGCAAGAATGCCTGCCTCTTTGTTCATTACAAAGCCTACTATTACAGCAATAATGGCAATCAAAAAATATAAAATGGCAAACTGCCGAAACTCTCTATTTCGAAGCATTCTCGTCCCCCAATCTATACCCTGTCCCACGAACAGTCAAAATTATTTTTGGACTTGCTGGGTCGTTCTCTATCTTCTCCCGCAAGCGTTTGATATATACAGTCAAAGTATTGTCAGTAACAAACTCTCCCGCTGCATCCCATAATTCGTCAAGGAGCCTGCCCCTTGTGATAATGCTCTTTGGATTGCTTACAAACAGTAATAACAAGCGATATTCTAAAGCCGAAAGGAAAACCTCGGAACCGTTTTTCGTCACCACGCCCCTTGCTGTGTCCACACGGAGCCCTTGAATTTCAAAATCGCTCCCACTACGCTGATCTTTACGCAATGCTCGTTTCATACGTGCAATGAGTTCACGGGGACGAAAAGGTTTGGTGATATAGTCTTCCGCACCCATGTTCAACCCAGTAACGACACTCGCCTCATCACCTGAAGCCGTCAAGAAAATAATAGGTATATCCCCCTTTTGTTTAATTTCAGTATAAATTGTAAAACCGTTTCCGTCAGGCAAAGAAATATCTATCAATGCCAAGTCAAATGTATTCTCTAAGATTACAGCAAGGGCTTCTTTTCGTGTAGGTGCATGAGTGACTTTGAATCCCTCAGATTGTAATAAAAGCATAAGGTTTTTTGCAATTGCTGTGTCATCCTCCACCAAAAAAATACGTTTCACTCTTTTTACCCCATTTCTTTATTGCTTATTGAGCATCAAAATTACAACATTACGGACGGCAACAAATCATATATCTCGGATTATTGCAGCCTAATTTTTTGACAATATGTATTTGTATGAGATTAATTTATCTTTGCATTTCTTTCATTTATTTAGCTATTTTTTACTATATAACTAATTCACATTTTTTTCAAATATAAAAAGTATTTTCTGTTTTCCTTTGTTTCCATAAACCCGTAATGGTTTTCACAGAGACAAATCTTCTAACATATTTTATACCATACTGCTATTTAGGAGCGATGAAATATGTATGCCAATAATAAATATAACCAAAGACAAATGCCAATGGGTTACGTACGTGTCATTCACACTGTACCCGGCGCGCCTAATGTTGATGTATATGCAAACGATAAGAAAATTGTTAGTAATCTCGCCTATGGTAAATATACAGATTATTTGTCTATACCTGAGGGGAAATACAAGATAAGCCTATACCCTGCTGGAAAAAAAGATTCTCCCATTTTATCCGATATGTTGACTGTTAATAACGATTCTGTTATGACGATAGCCGCCCTTGGAAATCCTGATGATATAGAGCTTTGCAGCATTGCTGATGCCAATGAAACGAGAAAACCAGACAAAGCTATGATACGCTTTATCCATCTTTCGCCGAATGCCCCTGCCGTAGACATTACATTGCCAGATGGAACAGTTCTTTTTAACAATGTTCCGTTTGCACACCTTACAAACTATATTGATGTTATGCCAATGAATTACACACTGCAAGTTCGTGTTGCCGGAACTGACAATGTTGTTCTTACAGTACCTAATGTAAAACCGGAAGCAAATAAATTCTATTCTGTTTATGCAATCGGTTTAGTCGGTGATACTCCTGCCCTGCAAGCATTATTCGTGCAAGATGGCAGATAACCTGAAAGCATAATTATACTAAAAACCTTCAAACCAAGTGATAATATACTCGGTTTGAAGGTTTTTCAACAACGAAAGCATGTGCAACATCATACTTTATCAATAAAGAATTCAATTATATTCCTTCTGCACTTAGCAGCTACAATTTACTACTTTACATTATGGTATTAGACAGCAGTGCTATGCAGAAGGTAATTGGTATGATATAATGAAAAGCATATCTTTCTACAAAAAATGTTGAGTTAGGAGGGAGTACTATGCTAACAAAAGTAGCTGATAATATTTATACAAAAGTAGTACCATTACCCAACAACCCCTTGCGAGAAATCAACTCCTATATTATAACGGGAAGCAAAAATCTTTTGATTGATACAGGCTTTAACAGACCCGAGTGTGAAGAGGCTTTAATGAGCGCCTTTACAGAGCTTGGAATCGTCAATACAGATTTATTCATCACCCATTTGCACTCAGACCATTGTGGTCTTGTGCCAAAATTCGCCACAAAATCAAGTACAATTTTTGCCAGCGAAACAGATGGAGAACTCATAAACTTTGAAGTAGGAAATCTTTATTGGCGAATGTTAGATGATTTATTTATAAAATATGGCTTTCCCAAAGCAGCATTTGGCAGGAATACAGATATTCATCCAGGTAGAAAATACTGCCATGATGCAAGAGTAGATTTTACATATGTTGCAGAGGGTGATGTATTAAAATACGGAGATTATGAGTTTGAGGTTGTTTTGACACCCGGCCATACACCAGGACATGCCTGTTTATATGATGCAAAGAAGAAAATATTGTTTTGTGGCGACCATATTTTAGGTACTATCACGCCAAACATATGTATAGAATTAGGTGTCGAAAATCCCTTAAAGGACTATTTGGATAGCCTTGCAAAAATAGAAAAATTAGACGTCCAATTATTGCTCACAGCCCACGGAACACCAATAGAAGATATGTATGGGCGAATTAAGGAATTACAAAAACATCACGAAGAAAGATTGGAAGAAGTAATGCAGGTTTTAGGTAACCAGTGGAAAACAAGCTACATGGTTGCTAGAGATATGACCTGGGAAATAGACTGTAAGGACTGGGATGATTTTCCTCAACCTCAAAAATGGTTTGCAACAGGTGAAGCCATTTCTCATTTACAATACCTTTTTTTCACGGGAAAAATTGCGCGTGAAGAGAATAATGGAATCTATTATTATAAAAAATAAATACCTTTGGGGGGAGTGTATGTCAGGAAGAATTTTAATTACAGGAGATAAACATGGGACTTTTCTTCCTTTGTTTAACCTTGCTGAAAAAGTAGAATTAAAGGATAGCGATATTTTAATCATTGCTGGCGATGCAGGCTATGTTTGGAATGAAGATTTTTCTTATGGAATTGAAACATTACAGCAAATTTTCCCGGGCACAATCGCATTTATTGATGGAAATCATGAAAATCATGCTTTGCTAAATGGTTTGGAGATTTGCCAATGGAGTGGTGGAAAAGCGCACCAAATAGGAGAACGGGTATATCACTTAATGCGTGGTGAAATTTACTCTATATATGGAAACAACTTTTTCACCTTTGGCGGTGCTCGCTCTATTGATAAAGATAGGCGTGAAGAAGGCATAAGCTGGTGGAAAGAGGAAGAACCCTCACCTGAGGAAATCGAGTATGGCCAAAAACAGCTCGTTGAAAACTATAACCAAATTGATTATGTGATAACTCACGAAACTCCTTTATTTGCCAGAGAGTGTATTTCTCGTTTAAAACAAATTGATGGAGATTACCACTTACCCACTCATCTTCAGGAGTGGTATCATTTCATTTTAGGTTCTCAAAGATTTAAAAAGTGGTATTTTGGCCATATGCATGTGGATCAAGCCATAACGCCGAAATTAAGAGGCGTACATGCAGATATTTTGCCGATTGATGAAGAAAACTCTATTTGTTAAGACTCAGCGTCTCTTTTGTGGATAATAGCATATCGCGATTTTTTTAGTATTATTAAAAGGCAGAACCGGGTTTTTGGTTCTGCCTTTCTCTAAAAATTCTGTAAAAAAATATATGGAATAGCCATACAATTGCATTGTAAAAGCTATTGTTTAAAATAATAATGAACATTTGAAATTAACAATTGGGGACTTCATTAATGCAGATAAGTGGAAGAGGATATTTTCCCTTGCAAACTAAACTCCAAAAAGGAAACCAAAGAAAATTATAAAAATCTTAGGAAAATCTGAAATAATATAATAATCAACTTTGATATAATAAATGAAACTTAATTGCTCTGAAAGAAAAAAACTACAATCCAAATGCTGGTCTTGGGTGACTCGGAGTGAAAATAAAAGTTACTTAAATATCATGCAGAAAGGAAAATGGATTCTATGGACAAAAAAAGTAAAGTCAAAACTTTTGCTTCATTGCTTTTCGTACTTTATTTAATAATATTGGTATGGATTATACTATTTAAACTACAATTTAAATTGAGTAGTATGGATCATGTAAGAATTGTCAACCTAATACCATTTCATTATACGAATGCTGTTGCCGAACTATTTCAAATTAGGGAGATCAGAGACAATGTTCTGATTTTTATTCCTTTTGGCGTTTTGCTTTCTATGCTGGCTCCAAAAATGAAGTTGCGAAGTAAACTCTTCATCATTTTTGGAACAAGTTTTGCTTTAGAAGTGATGCAGTATATTCTCTCTATCGGAGTTACGGATATTACGGACTTAATAACTAATGTATCTGGTGGACTAATCGGTATTTTTTTATATACAGTTTTACTTAAGTCCGTAAAAGATAAGCAAAAAATTGATACAGCTATTTCTATTTTTGGAGGAATCATTGCGGTTTTATTCTCGGGATTAATGTCTATTTTGCTATTGGCAAATTGCTAGAGAGCGTTTCAAGTTTTGTATAAACTTAAAAATCCGAATTAAATATAAGGTTAGTTACTGAAGGGCAGAGCCGATTTTAGCTCTGCCCTTACCTATATTATAATTTTCTTGCAACTCATACTCTAACTCTAAGAATTTAAATCTTTCAGAAACAAAAAACCTCCAAACTGAGCAATTTCATATGTCACCAGTTTAGAGGTCTGCAAAATACTATTTGTTACTTAGCATTATAAAATAATCTCTTTCTAAGCCAATAAATAAATATCACCTATCACGGACAAATCACAATGATGTTATTAATGAGACACTTACACTATAAGAATCGTTTATCAATCTCCTCCGGCTCAGAAACCTGGTCATCCGTATCCACGGATTCAACAATCTCAACGGATACTTCTGGATCTTCAATAACTACTTCTGTAAGTGTTTCTCCATCAAAAATATTGTCCTTAATCACTGCTGCTGTTCCAGCAATAGCTACCGCCTTTTCCTTATCTGTTAGTTTATCAAGATTAAAGTTAATATTCTTATCCGTCTTGCCAGCATAAGTATTGGCTTTCATGACCTCTGTCATATCAAATCCTAATACATCTTTCATACCTTCCGTAACAGCGGTTAAGCTTCCCAGAGCCATTTTTGTCACATCTGTTGCACTACCTCCAGAACCTTCTCCGCCACCAATAATCGTTATCTTGTCAATTCTGCTCATTGGTTCTGCAATTGCTCTGGCTATTTCAGGAAGTTTATCAATCACTATGTCAATAATAGCGGCGTTGCCATATTTAGCATATGCCTCTGCCTTCTTTTCCATAGCTTCCGCTTCCGCAAGACCCCTTAATTTTATTGCCTGGGCTGTGGCTTCACCTGTTTTTTGAATCATTGCAGCCTCTGCTTCCGCATTTAGCTTCTTAGCCTCTGCATCAGCCTCAGCAGCCTTAACCGTCTTAATCTTATCAGCCTCTGCTTGTAACTCTGCTTTTTGCTTTTCCGCTGCAGCGGGGTTTACAACTGTCTCAAGCAATTCCTTTTGTTTACGCTCTGCTTTTCTTTCTGCAAGTTCAGTGTTCTTAATTGCAGCAGCAATCTCCACTTGAATTTCGGCCTCTTTTACAGATTTCTGTCTTTCTTCTTTTAAAACAGCCGCATCCATCTCGGTATTAATAACTTCCATATTAGTAATATTTTGTTGGATCTCATAAGATGCATCTGTTTTAGCCTTAGCCAACTGTCTCTGCTGTTCGTATTCTAAAACCTTAACGTCTGCCTCTTTCTGGGCTTCTGCAATCTTGGCATCTGCTTCCAATTGAGCAGCTGCACCCAGTCTCTTAGCCTCAGAAGTTTTAATCTGTGTTTCTCTTAAAGCATCAGCCTCTGCTATCTGGGCATCTCTTTTAATTCCCGCTATCTGAGGTTTACCCAACGCTTCAAGATATCCATTCTTATCTGAAATTTCTTTAATGGAGAAAGACTTTAATTCCAGACCTAATACATTTAACTGTTCTGCGGCTACTTCCAGAACTTTTGATGCAAATTTATCTCTTTCACTATATATTTCTTCTACAGTAAGGGTGGCTATTATTTCTCTAAGCTTGCCTTCGGAAACGTCTTTTGCCGTATCAATAATCTTTTCTTTTGTAACGGCAGAGGTCACATCATTAAACTGTTCCATTGCCATTAATATGGCTTCCTCGGTATTTTGCACTTTAATTACGACAATGCCTTCTGTATTAATAGGAACACCATGTCTAGTCATTGCATCTTGCATGGCAATTGGGAAACGCACGTTTTGCAATGAAATATAGTCGATTCTTTGGAGTACGGGAATGACAATAACACCACCAGCGGTAACCACTTTCTTCTTTCCAAGACCGGTTACAACTGCTGCCTTATCTGCCGGAACCTTTTTCCATGCAGTTAAAATAACTAAAGTAATCAAAATAATACCTAAAACGACCGCTCCTACGGTCAAGAGCAATGAATCAAACATCAAAATTCCCCCTTCTTTTCTTTACAGACAATTGCAACGCCATTCTCCTTCAATTCCAATATTTGTACGGTTTCTCCATAGCCAATGGCTTCGTTATCCTTTGAAGCTGCTGTATAATTCAAAGTTATCCTATCTACAATAACTACAATTTCTCCAAATCCGGATTCAATAATAGAGCTGGTGACTCTAGCAGACTTTCCTATTATCTCTTCGGCTTTCGGAGATGAAACTCGATTTCTTTTAAGCGGTATAATAACAAATTTGTTCATTACTACGGCAAAAAAATACCCAGCTGCAATGGCAATTAACAGGCTAATCTTCTCACTCACAAAAAATAGAGAAATAAGACCTCCACCGCCAAATAAAACAAGAAATGATAAAATAGCTAATGAGCTCAGCGGTAACCATGTGCTTGCAAAATTCATATCAGCATCAAAGTCAAAATCAATATCCGTACCCATATGAAGCCCAATGGATAAAACACCCATTATCAAATCCAATATTGGTACAATAATTCCAATAACTAGGGATGCTGTGTATATTTTTTCCAGCGAGCTAAGGGTTTCATAACCTGCTAAAAGCTCTTTCATTTTGCACTGTCCTTTCTAATGTGATTGTTTTTTCCATAATAACACATTTTCCAATATTTTGTAATAGTTTTTTACAATTTTTGCAAGATTCATGTTGCAGTAAATGATTTTAGGTTTAAACCGATTCAATTATATCTAATAAATTTATTTTTAAAAAAAGAGCAATATTATCTTTATTCTTTCAAATAGTAAAATAGACTACAATAAACAATGCCTGTATATTTGCTTTACCAATCCATCATAGATTCTTATTCAAACGTATATTCATTTAAAGGTATTGAATTGCATAAAAAATAACCTTCAAATACGCTTTATACACCGAAAATGTAAAAATATCGTAATTGAAAGTTATTTGTATATCGACTTAGATAAATCTTAGTTTAGAAAAATCTTAAAAACTATTTATTCATCCCAATTACCCTGACTTTTTTACATGCTTTTCTATAGTGTTTTTTACTGCATTTACTGCAAAATCTACCCTATTCTTTTATAAAAATATCGGCTTGAAAAATTTATAGTACGTTTTTAGTACGCTCTATTTTCTTTCCAGTGTTGGTACACTGCCCTTATTTCCAACCTTTAACCCCAACAACTCCGCAATATCTCTAGTCTTAATATATGTAACCCCATCCTTACGAATCATATCCACTTCGCATTCCTTACCATTTACAATAATCTTTTCTCTTGTTACCACTTCATCATCCCTTTCTACATAATTAATATAATCCATCAATAACCAATGGGTGAAGTTATTCTTGCTTAGCGGTACCTCTCTTACCCCATAAGCCGAGCCATCCGCAGCTATGTAATATGGCACACCATTTTTTACACCGGTGTAAATGCCCACGTGACCTTTCATCCATACCAACGCACCTATAGGCGCCTGTTTAATTGTACTTATAAGCTCCTTTTTGATTGCCCTATCAAATAGTTGGGCAGAGCCTAAAACAACCCCAGAAGCCCATGAAATCAGCCCGGAGCAGTCCACACAAACCTTACCCACTTTACTTTCATCAGAATCCCAAACACACTTTTTCCCGTATTGACCCTGCAGATAGTTGAAGTTGGTTCGTGTCATTACTGTGCCCTTCATACCGTATACATAGGGCGTCCCTAACTTAGAACGTGCAAAAGCCACTAATTCCTGTCCTGTCATGCCACATCCCCCCTCACCACTTCTCGAATTGCCTTATTCTGTGTCAGCATGATGCGCATTTCTTCCAATGCTACATCTACCCAACCAGAAAAAACGGTAAATGAAATCATTCTGGCCACCGCTGGAAAACGTGTGATAAATAAATCATAAACATACCTTAATTTAAGTTGCCCTGTACCATTGCCTAGGGCTTTCTCGGCTTCGATGCAGGCGTATAACAGCCACTCTTTGATTGTTTCTATCTGCTTCGCTGACGGAAGTCCATAAAAACGATAAATGGCTATAGCAACCACCATTGCTACCGCCAATATTGCAACCACAATAAACCAATTTTCAACCAGCCACATCATTATAATTCTCCTCTCTGGATACGACGGAATCATAAACGACCCCACCTGCTGTATTTTCTCTCATGCTTTTCATTGTGTACCCTGTTTTACTTACGCCCCATGCCGCCCAGGGAAGCGATACCATTGCAGTAAGCCATGGGAATGCTGAATCTGCGCCACGAAATACACTATAGTAGGCAAGTCCGATAACGCCTAGTGTGTTCACCCACAATAGAGCCATCTCCATCAGCATAATTCTTTTAGAAAACTCACCTTTTACATTTCTTCGTCTCAAGGCAACCGCCCCCCACTCAGCAGATAGCCGACCACCGCCCCCACTACAACAGTAATCACCCGCTCCACGATGCTTTCCCACCGTTTGGCAGGCTTTTCGGCCAGCGTTTTCACATCCGCTTTAATCTCTCCCACGTCCTCTTTAATGTACTCCTGTTCTTTCTGCATCACAGAAAAAGAGTTGGTGAGCTGTTCCAGGTTGTCCTGGCGTTTCTCCATAGAATCTAGCCGGTGTTTATTACTCTTGCTCCTTTGGTCAACCTCAATCAGCTTTTCTGAAATTTCATCCTGATTCATAAATTCCCCCCTTATACTCTGTTGCCATTTGTATCTAAAATTGTTTTGTAGGTACCCTTTATCCCAGTGCTGCTAAACCTTAACCCGCTGTTGCCAAAGTGATATATCTTTGTTGCCGTATCTATGGAATTGGTATCTATACAGATATAAAGACCCTGACTTGTTATAGTAGCAACTCCATTAACTAAATTAATTACTTGTTTTACCTCCGTGGACGCACTTACAGCTGTGGAAAGGCTCTTCTCCCCGCTGGTAACAGAGGAAGTCAAGTCCGCAACAAAGTCTCCCAATTCCACCTCATTATATTGTTCAAGTAAGCAATCCCACTCATAGGAAATGACCTTTGCTTTTTTGTGGAATCCCATTTTTACATTTGAAACCGTCACCACATCCCCCAGCTGGACCTCTTCCAAAACAGCATACTCCTTGTATTCCTCCGTTTCGGAAAGCATCTGAAAATTGGCCTTTATGTTCACCTTTGGTAAATCGCACCCCTCATTAAATAAAGCTTGAACAGCCCCGGGTAATTCATAATAAGTCAAACTGCTATCCTCGAATACATGGATTTTGGGGTAGCGGTAGCTACTAATATATGGGCTATCCCGATACCCTCCCGACATGGCCACCCCATCTTTTCCATAGGCGTAGATTCTTGTTGCCACCTCTGATATATCTTCGCTAATTTCAAGTCCTACAAGATTTTTGCCGTACCGAATGGCAACGCCCCGATCCTGACCAATAGAAGTTTTCATAGAAACAGTAAAGCTGTCCCTCAGAATTTCCCCGCCAAAAACCTTTATAAAACTACTTGCATCTTCATCATCACTGAGCAATGCGGCTATGGGGTTTACTTTGCTTGCAGAGACTGAACCTGTCCCCGACATATTGGTTGAAAAGGTAAAGGGCATGGAGAATGCAAAAGCGTTTTTTATGGCATTTAATACACTTTGGGGTGAGCCTGATACACTCACGCTCAAGCAGAGATTATCCAGTAAATCATAAAAGATATGTCGGGCATTTACTTGAATTCCATTCATATCTGGTTTGATGTGATAAATGCGAAAGGGCTGTTTTCCACGGGGTGTGGATGCAACAAGAATTCGCTCCTTTTCAATATCCTCCCATTTCCCCCACTCATCATAAGGGTGTTCCATCTCCAATTCATACAGGCCGTTTAACTCCTCTTTTACAGTACAAAGGCTCGGAAGCAATGCCCCCAAGCCCAAAGTATCAAATGTTGTGCTATTCTTTTCATGTATGGTAATCATTAAACCACCTCATACTCCTGCCCTGTGATTTCTGCAAACTGCTCTGCTGTGATTTTGCCACTTTTTACGAACATGCCTACATTCTCAGCAGAATAAATCTGAGAATCAAAATACCGCTTTACAATTTTATAAATCATCTCACCACCCCCTGTTGATTCAGCAGTAATTCTGCTAATGTTATATCAATTTCTGTCTGCTTGCTTAGAATCAATTGCTGATTTAACAGCATTTCAGCTTGTAGGACTTCATCTTCTATGAGTTCCATTGGGTCTGGCTCCAATTCTGGAATAATAGGTTTATTTGCTTTGTATTCTTCTTTCGTTATTTCCACTATTTCCTCTGACGGAATATTGTTTACTTCATATTTCAAAAATATATATCCTTCATAAGAATAACTTTCTTCGTATACGCATCCAGCTTTTATTTCTGGAAGTACATTTCCTTGTTTTTTATAATACATAATAGCCTCCTATTCGTATAAAGCATAAAAAATTCTTATGTTTCTTGTTGAGGTGGGGTTGTAAGTTATGGTTAAGTTATTATTAAATTCTATAACTGAAAAATGTTGTCCAGAGTATCCTGAATATGAGCTTGCTTTTAGAATTTCCATATCGCTCATCGAGGTAGTCAAATACAACCAAGCCATTGCATTCCCAGAACTATAACCCATCGTGTTAGTATACGATTTACCATCAACGCTAATTGTTATACTGTCAGAAATATTAACTGATAATGCCGTTACGCTATAAAATAAACCAGCCCCATTAATTACTGTTGTGTTGTTACTGCTTACTCCTGCAGTTACAGACGCCATCTTCCTTGATAAAAACATTTGCTTTTTGTTGATTAAAGCATTTGCTTTTGCCATTAACGTTCCTGCCGTTGCCGTTCCGCCTATGTCCGCAGTATTTCCCAACCTCTGCACAACCCCATCCACAGAGTTGTTATTGATTGCATTCTGTAGCAGTGTGGTTAAATCCTCGGAAACATAATTGCAAAGGTATTCCCAAGCATCCCACATGGTATCAATGGTAAGCTGCCCTGCAATCTCCCCCGGAACACCGATATTTTGCACCATGGTAGTCATTAAATCATGGGCTTCGTAAAGATTCTGATATAGCACCACCAATGCGCCATATTCGTTACTGCTCTCCACAGCTCCTGCAGAAATCAGACTTTTCACTATATGTATCTTAAAGGGCTGTGTGCTCAGAACCTCCACATTGTTCTTGAACAAAATAATCTGCACTTCCAAATCCTGTGCCAATACCAACGCCTGAGAAGTTAATTCAAACTGGCACCTTCCTACGGTTGCGTTGGTAATGGCTCCGTTGTTATAAAACTCCATCCCATCAGCCTTTTTCCCATATATTCTAACCTCGTGCCCTGTGAGGTTAATTGCTGTACTGCCGTCTAACAAAACAATGTCCAAATATCGGCTTTTGGCATCATTTTGCACGGCTGTAATAATACTTGTTACTTCTTTATTTACATCAATCTCTAATTTCTTATAGACTTGCGCCATCTTATAACCATCTCCAATTCGGTTTTATTTCTAATCTTGTTACACTTCCCGTCCAACTGATTGTATTCGCCCCCTCTTGAAATTTAGGGAAATCCAACGCTGAAAAGGAATTGTTTTTATTTGTACTATCCTTATAAACTTCTTGAATCTCACTGTTGATAGTGACATAGCCATCAATCTCTGAAATTGCATAGGCAGTGCCATGAATTGTGATTGTCACATTCCCTGTACCATAAACTGTGATAATTGGTTCACTGTAAATGGTTCCTTGATTATAGATAGTGGTTGCTGTTGTCAAAGTTATTTCTTCATCAGCCTTATCCACAGAATACTTGAAGGGAAAGCAATCAAACTGTACTAGGAAATCATTCAAATTCAGCAGAATGTTATTAAAAGGTATCTGGTTCTTGATGAATGCCCGATATACTTTATCTGGTTCACTGCTGAAAATAACTTCACCATAACCATTCAGCCAAGCACAAACATCATCAATACGGCTTCTGTCCATCACCTGACATTCGGCTTCTTTTGTATAGTTTTCATATGTATTGGTATCCTCATGTAAGATACCGTTACGCCCTGCAATTTCAATCTCATTGACTTTTTTGTTGGTTTATAAATAGAGGGTGCTTTTAGCATAACCACTCCCATATCAAGGGAATTTATCCCT
This sequence comes from Anaerotignum propionicum DSM 1682, assembly GCF_001561955.1. NCBI lineage: Bacteria > Bacillati > Bacillota > Clostridia > Lachnospirales > Anaerotignaceae > Anaerotignum > Anaerotignum propionicum. Next base: position 1,122,019 of record NZ_CP014223.1, on the reverse strand, counting down.
TTGAACGTAAAATATTGATACACCTTAAGCACCTCCTGTAGCTAATTTCTTAGATTTCCTGTAAAATTCCATTTCTCTCATTAAGTCTCCTGTAGTTCTGCCGTTGCTGTTCTCAACTTTTTCAATGTTTACAATAAAGTTTTCCGTCTTGCTTCCACCGTTTTCTCCATTGCGGTATCTATCGGCTTCGGCTTGTGTCAGTACCATTTCCCCTTTGTGTAGAATAGACTTATACCCATCAAAGGGAACATAGGACAAGCCGTTTCTATGGCTGCCGTCTGAATTGTCATCGTCCTCCGACATTTCACTTTTACTTTTTCTCCAGAATGTTAATTTATCTGTAAGCCAAGAAACCTTTTCATCTACCCAGCCTTTTATATTTTCCCAAACTTCTTTAATTCCGTCCCAAACACCTGTGAAAATTGCCTTACCTGCATTCTTGAAATCCTGAATCTTATCATGGATGGCTGTCTTTATTTCTTCAACCTTCGTAGAGATTGTAGTTTTGATGTTTTCCCAAACCTCAGAAATTTTTGCAAACAACTCTTCACATTTCTGTTTTACGGTATCCCAATTCATATACAGAGCAACACCAGCGGCAACCAATAACCCGATTGCAGTTACTATCACCCCAAACGGATTTGCGGCCATAACCGCATTTAATGCTGCTTGTACCGTTGTTGTACCTGTGATAGCGGTTTGCACTGCTGTAAATAAAGGAATTACTGTATTAATCACATTGAATGCAACAAACCCAGCCACCGCACCCGCTAAAATAGGGATAATAATATTCAGATTATCCGTTACAAAGGTAATGGCAGCTCCTACATTATCCATAATTCCTTGAAAGGTTTCTTGAATTGAAGGCATATTTTCTTGTATGTAGTTAGCAAACTCATTCAGCTTTGGTAAGAGCTTTTCCCCCAAAGGAATCATTAAACCCACTTCCATTTGTCTACCAACACCTTGGAAGGCATTTCCTAAGCTATCATACTTAATTTCCTTGATTTGGTTCATGGTATCCACTGTACCATTAAAATAATCTGACATTTCCATTGCGCCTAATATGGCTTTATCGCCCACATCTTCCCACATAGTACCGAAAAGATTAACCCCTGCAATGTTTCTTTGTACAGGGTCATCAATACTATTTAGGGCTTCCGTAACTTTCCAGTAGGCTTCTTGCGCACTTTCACCGCCTTGTGAAAATTTGTCCTGCATCTCCTGTGCATTCAACCCTAAAATGCTAAAGGCTTCATTTGTTGTGTCACTACCATCCTTTACACGGATACCAAACTCTTTGAAAGCATCACCAACTTTATCAATGTCAAAGACGCCTTCCATTGCCCCATCATGGAATACATTGAACATGTCCTCAGCACTAAAGCCAAGCTGTTCAAAATGTACCGAATATTCATTGATACTATCCAGTAAGTTTCCATTTTTGTCTAAGCCATACTGAGAACCTTGGGCAATTAGGTTAAAAGCTTCTTCCGAAGTAATACCAAACTGCTTCATCATCATGTCGGCAGCTCTGGTGCTTTCCTGCACCTCATACCCAAAAGTATCACGAAGGGCAATGGCATTTTCCGTCATATCTTCCAACTCATCCCCCGCCAGCCCCGTTTGATTCTTCACCTCTGCCATTGCTGTGGCAATATCCTCAAAACTTTCACCGTAATTATTTGCATAGATATTTTTAAGGGATTGCTCTAGCCCTTCCATTTCGGTATCTGTTGCGCCTGTCTGTGTTTGGAGGGTATTAAAAGATTGCTTTAATTCATCAGCCTTTTTGACACAATCCACCACAGCATCCGCAGTCTTTTTGATAGCTGCACCAATAGCAAAACCAGCTGCTAACTTTTTCAATGCATCTTTTAAACCAACACTTTTCCCATCTGCATTTTCAACTTTACCACTGAAATTTTCTAGTTGTTGGGTACTGTCTCCGCTATCAACCTGTATTCTAGCAACCAAAGCACCTAAGTCAATCATTTATTGTCACCTCCGAACCGTTCCTTTAATTTACCCCTATCAGGTGTCGTTTGCTGTAAAAGCCAACAGTCCTCCAGATACTCTTTACCTTCCTTAGATTGCTTCATATCGTGAATGAACGCATCTCTAAAAAGTTGTTTATAGGTATCCATTCCAAGGCTTAAGCATTCATCAAAATTTAACCCTGAATAATCGGATACTTTTTTTAATTCCTCTGTTTCCGTTGTCAAGTATTCCTTGACTTCCTCCCCTGTATCAGAGGGCATATAGGGGAGAACTATTCCCCCATTTTCAGATTTTTGTAATAATAATCAAAGTATTCCTTTAATACCTCAAACAAAATATCATAGGGGATTTTCTCAATTTCACTTTCTGTGATTTCAAGCAATTCTTTTTTCTTTGTGAGCTTATGAAAGAAACCTTTCTTTTCAATAGTTACAGGCTCTCGTCTGTTGAAAATACGGAACAAAAGGTTATACAATAATGTCTGTGCTGTTTTTTCGTCCATTTCCTTATTTTGCATATCAAAGAAACTAAGCTCCATAGCTCTGGTAGGTTTCTGCAATTTCAAAATACTACCGTCAAGCCATTTTACTTCATATAGTTCGGTTGAAGCTTTCTGCAAATCTAGCATTTATTTCACTCCTTTTTTTAAATAGAAAAGGGACACCATTTTTATGGTATCCCCCTTTAGTCATTTACGCTGTAATACCGCTATCTTCTTCCTTATACAGAATCAGAGTTCCTTCGTTATCCTGTGGCTGCGCTTTAAATTCTGCGTTGATAACCGTTTCCTTATCTTTAGCAAATGCAAGTTCAAATCCAGCTTCATTGCTGCCGACAATTGTAATACGAATATCACCGTCCACCGCATCCTCATGTACAAAATGGATTACATATTTCTTTCCGTCGTGATTACCAGCACCGCCAATTTTCACCGTTCTAATTTTCTTGGTTGTATCCTCCGTTACTCTCGCTGTAGAGGAAAGTTTTTTCAGTGTATTGCCATTCCATGTCATGACACCCGATTTTAGAATTGCTTCTTCATCAGCAATCATTTTTTTAGACACTATGCCTAAATCATCTTTGGCTTCATAGAAACTAGGTTTATAGCTCAACGTTGCACCACCCTGAATGTATCCCAAAAGTTTAGTTTCGACTTCCAAAACGGCATCTTCAGGTAAAGTACCAGTAAATTCATCGATGTACAGTTTGCCACTGCCTAATACAATTTTTTTCACATATCTCACGCCCTTCTATATCTACTTAAAACAATAAAATTGGCCTTAAAATGAAAAGTATTTGTCTCAAGGTTTTCAAGACTTCCACCGCCATTTAAGGCCACATTAAGAATACTATCCGTTAGCTGTTCATCCCCTTGGGTAATCAAAAGGTTTTTCACATCTTCAAGGATTTTTAACCCCTTTTCCATGCTTTTTGAAATAACCGTTACTTCCAGCCTGTTTTGCTCCTTTATCTTGTCACTTGTCAAGGGGATAAAATTATAAACGATGCAATCCTCTATTTCAGTTGTCCCAAAAGGTTTTACAGGGTATCCCAAGGGTCTTAGAATACCTACCAACTCATTAAGTACCATCATCCAAGCACCCCTCAAATTCTCTCAAGATATCATCCATACTTTCATCAACAGCCTTTTGTAAAAACGGGTTTGGGTCTTGCCCTTTTGTACTGTGGAAGTTGCCCTCTGCATCCCGATAAACCCAAGGCACATTTCTACGGCCTTTCCCATCTTTAGCATAAAGCCCTGTTCCTTCATGCACATAGGGTGCATATTCTGCATTGCTGCCAATGTATCCCGTAAAGGTTCGGTCAGATTGTTCCACCCTATGCGTAATGCTGCCACGCAATGTACCATCATCCGACGGACAATTATCAACGGCCTTATTTTCTATGCCCTGACATGCCCCTTCTAAGGCCGCCATAACACTGTTTGGTATGGTTTCAGCTATTAGCTTCTTAATATTCAAGCTAATCTCATTCATTAAATCACCGCCTGTAATAGGTACTGAGACAGCCTTGTAAGCTCATTAATACTTTTAATAAAGTACCCTGCCCCTTCACCATCCTTCGGCACCAGCTTATATTGCTTTTTCAAATCTAAGCCTTTATGGGAAGATACCCCTAAATACTGACAGTCCTTATACCGTATATCATCGTTTACCCTGCCCATGGAATTAAAGTGTATTGCCACCATGACCTGACATAAAAATTCATAGTTGTCAATCATGCTGCCATATTCATCCTCTATGGGATTATTGATATAAAGGGCATGGGGCTTCATTCTGCCATTCAGTGACATTACAAAGCACCCCATTTCTTTTTAAATCTGTCCAGCTGCATTCTAATTTCCTGCGGGAACCCATCGACATAGCTTTCGCTTGCACCGCTATAGCCCTGAGAAGATAACCCCTCAGAGCCTAAACGGTTGATTTTAAGCACTGCTATATCAACGGCGATATTATCATACTTTGTGTCATAGCCCAGATTTAAATAGGATTCTATTTCACCCTTGGCCTTATTCAGCATAAGACTGATTAAAGCATCATTGGCATTGCCAGTGATAAGCTTTACCTGTTCTGCAAGTTCCATTTAATCAGCCCCATTCCTTAAGCTTTCTTTGTGAGCTTCACGCTATAGGTTTCGTCTACCAAAGCCATAACTCCATATCTTGAATATACAACCTTATTGTCTTTTGTTTCTACGTCTCTGTCCTGTTCCACGGAACCCTCTTTTTTTACAAAGAACTTAATCGCATCCTTCTTTGTGATATAAGCAGTACCAGCGGGCACAAGCTTAGAAAACAATACAGGCAAGCCACAAATAGCACCAAACTGACCTGTATAGAGGATTTCGCCCTGTTTGCTGGAAATGAAATCGCTGTCTTTTCTGATTTTCGCCCGTAAGTCATTACCCATGATAACAAACATATCTTCTTCTGTTTCCTTGTCAAGGTTTGCCAATGCATCAACAATGGCGGCATAATCAAAAACTGTGTACTCAAATTCATTTGTGATTTTTTCCAGCTCCGCAAAGTATTCCGCCTTAATTTCATTTGCCATAATAGTGGCAGCTCCACTTGTGGCAACGTCCAATACATAAGGGTCTTTCATGATATCCATATCGTTATATTCAAAGGTCTGCTGGTATCTTTCTACCGTATATTCAGTAGGCGTGAAGGCAACACCACCGGTAGTAGTATTTTTTTCACCTTTAGCAAGCTTTTCCACTGCACCAGTGTAGGTATATTTGTTTACAATTTTCTTTAATCCTGCACTTTCAGCAAGGGAATAGTCCATTGTCATAAGGGAACGGGCATCCACCTTTGTATTTACCAAATCGGTCATTTTATTTTCAATTACAAAACTTTCATAGCCTGTCATAGCCATTATTCATCATCCTTTCTTATCTCTTGGTTAATTCGTCATAAAGTTGTCTGTTGTTTTTCGCTACTTCGGCCTGTTCGGTTAGTGGCATCTTAGAGAATTGTTCCCTCGTAATGCTACCGTCAAGCCCAGCCGTTGAGCTTTTAGGGGTAGTGGCTCCTGATTTAAGTCTTGCATCAACTTCCTTTTTCAGCATGGCCTTGAAAATCTTATCCAGGCTTTCTATTTTTTCAAGGCATTCCTCTGTATCGTCCGTTGTTACAACAAAGTCCACAAGGTTAGCATCCAGCCCCCTGTTATTTAAAACCTTGCTGATTTCTGCCTTGGTGTTAGAAAGTCTAAATTTAGAAAGCTCTTCTTCCAATTCAGAAATACGCTGGTCTTTTTCAGCCTGCCCTCGTGCTTCTTCATCAAGTCCCACTAGACTTTTTTGTTTGCTCAATTCCTTTTCATACTTTTTTTGCTGTGTTTTTAAGGCTTGCTGAACTCTCTTATCCGATTCACTTTGAATAAGCTGTAAAACCTCATCCTTGGTATAACTGTCCTTGCCTATTCCGTCATCTTGGTGAAGTCCTTCCCCCTCACCAGCTCCGCCACCTTCGCCTGTTCCCGAATCAGCAGCAAAATATTGCAAATTCAATCTAAACATATTTCTTTTCATTTAATTTTCTCCTTTCGTCTCCGTTGTTTAACCGTATCCGATATTTTCCGTTTGTTCTTTTACGCCTACACCCGAAAAAGGCAATAAAAAAGCATCTGCTACACGGCAAATGCTTAATTATGTTTTTTATTTTTGAGAGCTGCTTCATATCTTGCATACTCTCCGTTTTCTTTCGCAATCTCTAAAAATGTTTTCTTTGGTGTGATAGGCCTTATGGTACATCTACAATTCGGATGATGTACTGCTTCCATGGTTTCCAGCAACAGGGGGCTTTTACGGCTCTCCTTGCTGATTCTTGCGCATTCCTCACAATTCCTATCATCATCAGAGTAAATATAATAACCATGGGTGTAGCCATTGGCGTTAAAGGACTGTTTTTGACCATCGTTAATCACTCTCATGGTTTCTGTTCTGACCAGTCTGTCGGCATTGCGGAAGGAAGCTTTTTCAATGCTCATGATATGCTTTATAGCACTGTCCTTGCTCTGCCCACTTGCGACAACATCCTGTATATTCTTTTCAAGATTCTTTAACAGGCTATTGCGGTTATTCCATATTCGTTTTGAAAAGTTGGCTCCCTTTAAATTTGCATTTACAACCTCTTCCATGACATAAGTATTCTGTAAGCCCCATTTCACAGTCTGCCCAAAGGCTTCACTTGTTTTACCGAAAGCTTCCCGATATGCCGATTCAAGGCCACCACTGACAATCTCAATTTCTTTTTCGCCGTAGCTTTGAAGAATGGTATTAATCTCCCGCATAAGTTCAGCATAACGACCATAGGCATACAGGTTTGTTGTGGAAATACCTCCATCCTCTATCATTTTCAAATAAAGGCCTGTAACTCGGTTTTGTATCTCCTGAGATTGGCTTCTATATATCTTTCGTAACTCCTTAAGCATTTCTTCGCTGCTTCTATCAAAAGCTTTATCCGCTAGTCGTTTCCCCCAATAATCAGTGCTCATTAAAATCACCACCATAAATATCTGGAATATTGTTATTCTTTTTCGCCTGTTCAACCTCCCATGCGGCATCCTGCACAAAAGGAAGCTGACTAATAAGGGTTTCTTCTGATACCAGCCCTCTAAGTAAATTAATTGTTTGAGCTGTCTCAAGACCATTCTCTGGTAAGCTGGTTATAAAAACAATGTCCACATAAGAGGGTACGTTCAATCCCTTAATATCCATAATGCCGTATATGAGCTTATTTCTTTCCAATATGGATACTTTAAATTTCCGTTGCTTATTGGCAATATTATTTAAAGTTCCAAGTAGCTTATATTTCATGGCTACGCCTGAGACATTGTTAGCAAAATTATTATCACTCATATCTGGGGTAAAGCTTAGTTTATGAATATCACTGACAAGGCGATTCTTTTCAATGTCATTGTCTGCGTTCTGACTGTCTTTCAGTATAAAAGATGGGTTTAGGCCATCCCCGTAAAGCACACGATTTTCTTTCATGCTTTTTACATCCTCTGTATCCACGCTGTCGGTATTTAAAAATAGATACGCATTGTTGAAGTAATCATTTTCATTGATTGTGTCACTTTCCAGCATGTCATAAGCATCAATGAGAGAGATTACCTTTTCAAAGTCCCCCTTCAAATCATCATTATTCTTGTACACTACAACGGGAATATCGGCGAACACATGAAACTGCTCTCCTGTGAAAACACTGTTTCTATAGCTTTTTACGCTGTCCCTACTGTAAATCTCTATGTACTCATTTTGAATGTTGTCCCTTGTGACCGTAGTCCAAAACCTTATGCAGAACAAAAGCTTGCATGAAATATCATCACTGTACACAAGAACCGTTTGCTTATTATCCAGCACGGCAAATTTAATCTGGGCATCTTCATCAAGGTAGGTGAGCTGCACCCCATACCCGTATATACTGCAATTGGTGGCAAGATTGATATTGCTATCTTCTTCCCCTGCTGTTTCAAGGATACTGTTGAAATCCTCCAATTCATCCTCACTGTTATAAGTGACGGGAGAACCTAAGAACATAGCCACATTGGTAGTTGTAACGTAGTCCCCAAAGCTATGGGATATTTTATTGTTGGGCTTGCTGGTATCCTCAAATACACGCCTATTAATATCATTATCATTCTTATAATACTGTTGTAGCCGTTTCAGCCTTGGAAGTTGCCCCGTTGTGAATTTATCAATGTAATATTTGGCTAGAGATAAATTCATTTCACTTTCTTTGTCAATATAGAACACTATAATGCCCCCTTTGGTAATGTTCCCATCTTCCCTTTAATAATCTGCATGGAATACCTTAATGCATCAATGTAGTGATTGAATTTGTCTACAGGCTTATTAACATATTCGTTGGTATTCCTGTCTTTTTCCCAACTGTAATTTTGAAACTCTGTTATCACCCCTGTACACTTTGGATGGACATATATTTTATACTGCTGTAATTGCTGAATACCGAATAACACGCTATCACTACCCTTAGCACACTTTTTAATTTTCGGTACTCCCGCCCTGCGTATTTCTTCAATACTCTTTTGCTCTGCACAATCTGCCATAATAATATTTTTGCTGTACCCCAAGCTTTTTATAATATTGGCTATATCAGGATTCAAAAGCCCTATATCTCCGTATTCATCAAAGATATATAATTCTCTTGCCTTGGTGTCACATAGGCTGACAATCAAGGCTGTAGGGTCGTTGGTGAAACCAAAGTCTAACCCTGTAAGGGTAGTATATTGCTTTGTGACAATCAGTTCATTAACATCAAACTCTTTCTCTTCCCAATTTGAGAACACAAGCTTATCAAGGCTACAGAATTCACCCAAAGCATAAATTTTATAGTAGGTGTAATTTGTTTCCTTCATATGCTCCAAGCTATCTACATAGGCCTGTGGTAGAAATTTATTGTCCAGATAAGTTGTTTTAAGCACAAAGGCATCTGTAGGCTTTGCAAAGAAAAGCTGATAGCACCAGTTAGCTTTTGACACTGGGTTAAAGGAAAGGAACATTTGAAGGTTTGGGGTTTGCGCTCTTAGACGCAAATTAAGCTGGGTGAAATCATCCATACTTATTTCCGTCGCTTCTTCAATCCATATATCCGTAATGCCTGTAATGGACTTGATTTTTTCGCTATCGTCCATTCCTTTAAATAAAAATAAGCTGCCATTTGGTAGCTCAATATCAGAGGTGCTTTTATTAAATTTGCATTTGTCCCATACCCCTAAGCCATTAAGCGTCTGCTTCATGAGGTCAACACAACTATCTTTTAAAGTTCTTGCAACCTTTCGTATGACCAGTATCTTTCTTTTCCCCCTTAAGGCCTTTATTGCAGTTTTCTGTGCCACAAATACAGACTTACCAGAACCAGCACCACCATAATACACTTCGGTACGGTTTTTATAGTTTCCCAGATACGGAAGATATGCACCATTGATATTTAAATCAACAATCATCAAAATCACCATTAACTTTAATCTCAATAGGCTCTGTATTTATATCAACCTTTTCTCTAAACATTCCAAGATGCTTTCCAAGCAGTTCCAAGGCTTTAACTTTGTTATGCATTTCTATATTTCTTTCTGTCCCCCCTCCGCTCTCTGTCTCAAAAGATTTATACTTTACGCCTGACACTGCTGCTGCATCATCAGGGCTAAAAGTTTCTTTTACTTTTGCTTTGTTCAAATCCATAAAATCACTTGGATTGATGAAAGCTATCCTTGCTAACTCAGTGATTATTCTATCTTGACTCACACCCGTCCTGCGTGACCGTTCAGCCATTGCAATATCAATAGCATTCTTCACCTTAGTTTTCTTCATAAGCTTACAAGCAATGCTCTGCGCACTCACTGTGGAATACCCTGCCCTTATGGCTGCCTGTGTTGCGTTGAGGTCAAACAAATATTCCTCTACAAATCTCCTTTCTTGGTTTTTTAAATCATCCATTCAATCACCCTTTCCCGTTTATTCATCAATATTCATTTTGGCACTACGGAAAGAAACTTGCACTTAGTTGCCATTTTTAAAGGCATTCTGCCAAATATCAAAAAGGCCGTTTTCACAGAACCCTTTAAAACCAATGAATATTATTAAATTTCTCATATTCTCACTTATTCATAGTACCGATACTGCATAGCTAATTAAAATACCTAAAACCCAGCTTTTACAGCCTTTTCCCCCTTTTCTTTTTTTCAGTTCTTCTATCACTCGTTTTGCATATGTCTAAAATTTTTAATATCGAAATTTTTTAACTGCTGCGTCCTTTTCGTCTTGCTCAATACACAAATAAATAAGCGTTTCTCGGGGCGTTGAGTGATTATAAATCTTTTGTAACGTAGCTATATCACCGGTTGCTTTGTAATAATGATAGCCAAAAGTTTTCCGCATGGAATGACAGCCTAAATTATCTTCGTCGAAATCGTCTGCAATTTTTTTCATGATTTTTAGTGCCATATCTCTAGTGATTGGTTTTTGTTTTCCCAGCTTATCACTTTGGCGGCTCCGAATCAAATAGTCATCTGGTTCCTTATCTTTGCAGTACCATTTCAATTCTTTTTTCAGTTCATCATTAATCAATAACTTTTGTGTTTTTTTTGTTTTTTTCTCCTTCACTAAAAAATGTGTTTTTCCTTTTACGTCCTTCACTTTCAAAGAAAGAATGTCACTAATTCGTAGACCGCTATAAATGCCAAGGGCAAAAAGAATGTAATTTCTTTCATTGGAAAGCTTCAGATACTTGCAGATATTTTTTACTTTTTCCTTACTTTTTATCGGGCTAACACTTACAATAATCAATCACCTCCCATCAAAAAAACCGCCTTAAGGTTTTAAGGCCTTAAAGACGGTTCTTGGAAATACCAATATTTTCACAGTACCATGATATCATAAAAGCTGCACTTCTTTTCCCCTTTTTTTCTAAATTTTCTTTTTATCAAGGACTATGTAAAAATTTTCAACCAATCTATAAAAATAATTTCTCCCGCAAGGAGCATCTAGATAAGCATATTCAATGCCCTTTGTGACATATTTCAGAACAAATCTATATAGATCACCACTTGCTTTTATCGCTGATTGTTCTATGATTTCAATGTCATTTTTAAGAGAAATTAACCTCATTGCCCGTTCTTCGGTCGGATTGCCGTTGTCTGTTCCCTTTGGCATATCACTATATCTAACCCCTGATAGATAGGTCAACTCTTTTATTTTTTCTTTTTTATGCGGATACTGCTTGCAAAAGTACCTTAATTCCATGTGCCTATCTGCTGTAATCCCTGCTTTTTCAAGCCTTTTATTTTTTCTCAATCTACAACCCCCAAATCCGCATTATCATAATGCAACTTACACCTTTTGCATTCTTCGCAAGGTTCATCATCTTCGCTTGATTTCCCGAAACCCTCACATTTTCCACCATAATTGTTCGGGATTCCAAATCTTCTCGACAGTTTACAGTTTTTAATTGTTCGCTTCATGACTTCACCACCCTAAAATCATATAGAACTTTCCCTGCATCATCAAAATAAACCATTTGATAGTGGGGATGGCAATTAAAAATTCCATCCTCAAACTTCACATCGAAATTGCAGGAGCGATTGTCTCCGACAATAAAACCTCTTTTCCCCTCAAGTTCTACCGTTGTACCATAATCAATAAGAGGAACACCCCTATATTTTTTGGTTTCTTCAAAGCTTTCGGACTTTTTGTAATAATCTTCTTTTCGGGCTTTGCGCAGGCACTTGCAACTCTCTACAAATCTAAGATAATGCCCAAAATCTTCAAATAAATCAGCCAGCTCTCTGAAATGCTCATACTTTGCCTTGCTAGGCGTTTCAGCATTAATCAATGTAAAATGGCCGTCTGCATCATAACCCTTTAGTGTTATCTTGTAAGTGTTCAACTCTTCACCCCTCATAAAATATATCAATCAAATACCGCATCGCCTTTAACAACTCATCTTTTGTAACAGAATGATGTGAGGGCATGTCCACAACCTGTGTAATTGCTTCAACCCTATCATCATCAGAAAATTTTTTATTTTCCAAATTTTTTACAATCATCACCGCTGTACTTAATTGCATAAGTAACTCCCCCTATCCTACTCCCAAATTTTAGGCAATTCCTTCACCTTCGCCGAATATGTAACTTGAACATTTCTTGTAACCTCTAAAATAGCCCCACATCTGCCGCATTGATATTCTTCATTTTCGTCATCCTCTTCCCAACTATCATAATCAACGTACCCACATATCGGACAAGTAATATCATTTTCATGATAGGACTTCTCTTTTTCAACATTGAATCGCCTTAGCTCATTGGCTGCACCATATTCTTTATTAGCTGCCACAATTCCCAGAGAGTAATACTTCCCATTAAGTTTAAAAACCTCATACAGGTCTGGCGCAAAATCAATTGTACCCAAGTACGGGTTTTGCTCAACATTCATATAATCTACTTTTCTAGCATCAGCACTATAAATTTTCATTTTATAACCTCCAATCAAGCTATATTCCGCATAGACACTTTTAAACTTTTCCCGTTCGCATGTGATACTCTGCAAGCTGTTCCATATTGGTAACGCCCTCTTTAGCTAAATTTTTTAATACGCCCATAGCATAAGCCAATGTTTTCTTGTTTTTTTCTGCTGATTGAAAGAGAGCATATTCCACGATTTCACTATCATTCTGAGACAACAACAACGACAATCTTTCTTTTTCTGCATCTGTGGGCGAGTAACCAAAGTTCTTTTTAAAAATAGCACTTCCATCAACAGCGTTGTTGTCGTCGTTTTGTTTTGTATCATGTAATTTTGTTTCATTTCCTTTCATTTCTTTTGTGTGGTTTTTCTCGGATAAACTATGGTTTTTCTCGGGTAAACGGCTGTTTTTATTGGATTTATCCTCATTATGGGTAAGCTTAATAAAGGACGCTGTCTCGTCAGTCCCCAAAAGCCAGATTTCACAATTAACATCAATCTGCCTTTTAAGGCCTTTGCAAGCCTCCTGATACCTTCTCTGTATTGCGGGTGAAGTTATGACAGTGTCCCCATTAACAAGTATGCTTGTGAGCAGTGACCTACTAAAGAAGAATGCCATAACTTGCTTTATAAACCCTTCGCTGAGATTTAAGTCATTCATTGCATTATCTTCGCTATCTTCATCCCAGCGTATATAATATCCCTCTCTATATATCTCTGTGAGCATATACAGGTAGAACATTACCCCATCACCGTTATATCTTACCTTCAAAGCCTTAATCTTCTTATCTGAGAAAAAATCCACGTCAAAAGGAAAATACATTAATCCTTTTTTTATAGGACGTGCCATTTTTTCACCCCTAAAGCATTTTTAATATTTCTTCTAAAAAATTTTTGATTCCTGCTAATTTCTCGTTATCGTTTGCCCTACAAATAAACCAATGACTTTTCTGTGTTGCTGAGACCATTGATAAACCGTTCTTTCTTTCGTAAATCCTCACTTCAAATCGGTTAATTTTGCCGTTATACTCAAACGAAACATAAAAGCTATTTTCGTTGCAGCACTGTACACAGAGGTCAACAACTTCAAGTAGCTCCCTGTTCATCCAACAATCCCCCTTTGACAATTTTCAATGAATCTGATATTATCTAAGTGATTTACTTATTTGTGTCCTCTTTTGGAATTGCCGTTCCTTGGGGACTTTTTTATTTTCTGTGTGGCTTCATCAATCTGACGTATCAGCACACAGGTAAACGTAAAAATCAAAATCCATTTCAAGATGATTCTATACTGCAACAAAGATTCAATAAAAATAATGAACGCTATGATAGCCACGAAGCAGAATAACCATAAAGACAATATTTTTATAGTTGCTACAGCTTTCAAAGCTCTTGCCTTTCTGGTTTTCTTCTGTTCACGCTTCATGCGACTTTCATTTCTACGCCTGTCTGCGTTAATATGTACAGGGTCATTCTGTAGGTTGTACATCGGCATCAGCTCCTTGTTTATTTTTGCGGTAGCTTTCAACCTCTTTCATAATATCTGTAATGGTTGTACCATCTGCGGACGCACTATTTACCATCTGAATATTAACAACCATGCTATCGCCAATATTTTTGCACAAAGTAACTCCGTAATTTTCCTTAACCAGCTCTATCCCCGTCTCAATAGCTGCACTTACAACGCACTGAGCCAATTCCTCATCCATTTCACCAATTGTTTCAAAAACTCCTGTAATAGCACACGCCAGTTCAGTACAAATCACTCCTAATTTTCCCTCTACATCTACAGAACCTTTATTAACTTTAATCATTTTAAATCTTCCTTTCTTGGTCGTCTCATGCCGTGCCACTTTCCAAAGAAAGCATACACGGAGTAGTTTCTATTATTTTTTACAGCGTCCTGCTTGTCCCTAAAACGGTCGCAGTCAGGGCAATAATACCCACGACTGGTATCTCGTTCTAAATCAACGTTCCACCGTTCACCACAACGGCTACAGCAAATATAGCGGTACCCTGTGCGCATCGGTGGAGAAATGGTTGTCATAGCTGACCACCCACTTCATATTTTTTCGATTGTTGCAAAAACTCTGCTTCTTTCAACATATCTGAATACGACCGATACGGTATGATAAAGGAAACCTTGTCACGTTGGACTAATGCATCCTCCATGCATTGCTTGTCCATAAATTCAGCAATTTCAGACGGCGTACCGTCAATTATAGTTATTAATTTCATATTGCCCTCCTTAGATTGCTCGTCCTGCTAACTAGGATATATTGAAACGTTCCTCAAAGTATTTCTTCGGAATGCGTCCCCTCATAGTCATAAAACCTTTTTTTGTAAGTTCATCATTTAATTGACGCATAATCATATATGCCTTGCTTTCACTGCATTTTAGACAAACCATAATATCCTTATAAGTGTAGTATTTGCCATCCAAAAAGACCCCTCCTATTCTTTATTAGTTGTGGCTTGTCCAATTAATTCATCAATACTTAACCCTGTAACCTTGGACACTGCTATTAAGCTGTCAACTCTTGGCGTTGATTTCTCCCAACCTCCAATAGTTCCATTTCCTAAACCGCACTTTTTTTCAAGTGCGTATATAGGTATGTCATTTTCTTTACACCAAGCTCTAATTTTTTCTAGCAAAAAAACACCTCCCTCTTTAGACAAATTCCTAAAATGACATTGACTTTTTTTAGATTATAGTCTAAGATAAATGTACCACCAATTACAGAGACTACTCTAAAACTAAAACCTAAAACTTAGACTTAAGTCTAAGTTGTGTTTTTAGTATAAGGAGTTATCTCTCATTTGTCAAGCTCTTTTTTAGACTTATTTCTATATTCTTTGGGAGGTAACAATGAACACCGTTGAATTAGTAAAAAAAATATGCAAAGATAGAAACATTCCAATCTCACGACTTGAACGAGATTGTGGGTTTGCAAATGGTTACATTAGAAAATTAAAAGAGGGAAAGTTTCCATCCGACAGGCTTTTAACCATAGCAAACTACCTTGATGTAACTGTTGATTATTTAATAAATGAGGAAGAATCTCAACAAATAGGACAGTATGCATTAAACGATAGAGACAACAAAGACATTGCAAAAGATATGGAAGCAATCAGAAAAAAATTAACCAGCAAAAGTGATGGTCCCGCTAGTTTTGACGGAGAAAATATTGACGAAGCTGAAATAGACCTTGTGTTGGGAAGTATCGAAGTGATGTTAAAAAGACTTAAGCGGATAAATAAAGAAAAATATAACCCTAATAAGAACAAGGACAAAAAGTAGGTGCTAATTATTGAAGAGTGTCAAACAAGTTGCTGAATACTACAAAAGAAAATTTGGGACTTCTAATCCATTTGAAATTGCTGAATTTTTAAATATTGAAGTGCTATTTGATAGCTTCAATAAATGCTCTGGCTGTTATTTGTTCATAAAAAATCACCGATGTATCTTTATAAATCAAAACCTTGAACACAGAGAAAAGATGCTCGTTATGGCGCATGAATTAGGACATGCAATACTACATAGAAATCAAAATTGTTATTTCATTAGGAATAAAACATACTTATTGTGTTCTAGAACCGAAAGAGAAGCAAATTTATTTGCTGTAAATCTATTGATTACCGACGAGGAATTGAGAGAATACGAATCATGTTCTATAGACCAACTGTCTATGATTTTTGGATTAAACCGTAAGTTGATAGAATTGCGATTAGGAAAATAAAAAATCCCCCACAGTACCGCTAATACCATGAGGGATAAGATTGATGGAAGCCAACCCTTAATACCATTATATCTTTATGGGATATATTGTCAATCAAAGGGAGGAAATGTAATGAAAAAATTTGCTATGGTTATGTTAGTTTGTGCAATGGCTTTATCTGGATGTGGAAGTAATTCAGACACACCAAAAGACGGGGAGCCCGTACAAGATTCACAGGTAGCTAACGATGACAATGCCGCTGCTTCACCGATACAAGTCACATTAAATGGCACTACTACAACAAAAGAGGATAAATGGGATGAACTCAAAGAGGGTAAAGAGCTGCTTCTTGTCGATGTAACTCTGCAAAACAACACAGAAGAAACTTATGATTTCAATCCAAATTATGTGTACATCGAAGTTGAAAACGAAAAGGTGTCTTGCTCTGATTTGTTACCAGCAGAAGGAGAAACCCTTGGGAGCTGTAGCCTTGAAGCAGGCAAAAACACAAGTGGTATAATCCCATTTGAAATTGAAGAAGGTACAACAGATTACAAAATTTATTTTGATGATGTTGACAACCAATTTGAAGTAAAGTAAAAATAAAAAAGCCCCTCCTGCGCCAACAGGAAGGACTAAAAACAGCGGTCATTAAACCACTTTAAACCAAGAAAAGTATACCATAAGACCGCCTTATTTGCTATACCCAAAATACAAAAGGAGGTCTATTTTTATGCCAGTTTATAAGGATGATAAGCGTAATTCGTGGTTCTGCACATTTTACTATACTGATTGGCAAGGAAACAAAAAGAAAAAGAAAAAAGAAGGTTTCAAGCTTAAGAGAGAAGCGCAGGACTTTGAAAGAGAATTTATTAAGCAGCAATCAGGCTCATGCGATATGACGTTTAAATGTATGACAGAGCTTTATATGAAGGATTGTAAAAATGTATTAAAACCAACCTCTTTCGAAGTTAAAAAATCAATCGTTGATAATCGAATTATCCCCGAGCTTGGAGATATGCCCATCAACCAAATCACACCAAACACGCTAAGACAGTTTAATAATAAGCTCCTAGAAAGTAATGAATACAGCAATTTATACTTAAAAAAAGTGAATGGCCAAATATCATGCATATTTAATTTTGCAGTTCGTTACTATAATCTATCTTCAAACCCTTGTAAAATATATGAAGGTATACAAGGCAAACCGAAAGCAGATATACAATTCTGGACACTAGAGGAATATAAGAAATTTATTGCTTCTGTAAAAGAGCCTGAATACAAATTAGCCTTTGAGATATTATTCTGGACAGGAATGCGTTCTGGGGAACTATTAGCACTCACCGTTGGAGATATTGACCTAATTAAGAAAGAAATATCAATAAGCAAAAATTATGCTAAACTCCATAAAGAAGAGCTGATTTTAACACCTAAGACAAAGAAAAGTAAAAGAATAGTAGAAATCCCTATTGCTTTGTGTGAAGCAATACAAGAATATCTATCGCATATATATGACTGTGGAAAAAGTACCCGTCTCATTACTGCCAGCCGCCCAACCTTGCGTGTGGTGCTAAATAAATACGCTGAGGCCGCAGGAGTGAAACAAATACGTATACACGATTTAAGGCACTCTCACGCATCTTTGTTAATAGAAATGGGATTTCAACCCCTTGTAGTAGCGGATAGATTGGGGCATGAAAATATAAAAACAACTTTAGAAGTTTACAGTCATTTATACCCCAATAAGCAAACTACCGTATGCGAAAAACTAGATGCTTTAATGAAATAGTACGTTTTTAGTACGCATAGACAAAAAATAAAGCCGCAAACCCTGTATATTCAAGGTTTACGGCTATTTTATTTATTATTCATCCCAATTATGGTAAGTATTTTGAACATCATCATCCTCATCCAATAAATCCAAAAGCTTTCGCATTTTCTTTATATCTTCATCTGACTTAAGTTCTGTATATGTCTGCGGAATCATGGTTACCTCAGCAGATGCCATAGGTACTCCTGCTGCTTCCAATGCCTCTCTAACGGCTGAAAAATCATCAGGGGCAGTTACTACTTCAAAGCTATCTTCTTCTGCGGCAAAATCTTCGGCGCCCGCATCCAAAGCCAGCATCATCAGCTCTTCCTCATCGATCTCAACCTCTTCTTTATCAATAACAATTAAGCCTTTTTCGTCAAACATAAAGGAAACACAGCCTGATGTTCCCATATTTCCTCCGCCCTTTGTAAATGCATTTCTAACATTTGCAGCAGCACGATTTCTATTTTCAGTAAGGGTTTCAACAATAACTGCAACCCCTGCCGGTCCATAACCTTCGTATCTTATTGTTTCGTATTCAACGCCCTCTTCATTTCCCGCTGCTTTTTTAATACTTCTATCAATGGTATCGTTGGGCATATTATTAGATTTACATTTGGCAATAATATCTCGCAGTTTGCCATTACTCAATGGATCGGGTCCACCTGACTTTACCGCCACTTGAATTTCTCTACCTAACATGGTAAAAATTTTCCCTTTTGCTGCGTCGTTTTTTTCCTTCTTGTGTTTAATATTCGCAAACTTCGAATGTCCTGACATTAGGAATCCTCCTCCATAAATTTCATCAAAATATTTTACCATTTTTTCCGACATTTTTCAAGAAAAATTGCTCATATCCCCTTTTAACTTTCGTATCGCCAAATCTTACATATTTTCAAACTAAGAAAAAGCAAAGTCCTATCTTTCGATAAAACTTTGCATCAAATTCAATCTTCACTTTTCTTTTGGATTTGCAACCAAAGCAACTATAAAGGCTGATACCACTGCTGCCGTTATCCCTCCTGCGGCGGCTTTCAAGCCCCCTGTAAGAATGCCGAGAATTCCCGCAGAATCCACCTCTTTCATAACACCTTCAGCTAATCGAAATCCAAAACCTGTTAAAGGAACTGTGGCTCCTGCACCACCAAACTCCTCTATAGGCTGATAAAACCCCAAACCCCCAAGAATACAGCCAATACAAACATACATAACCAAAATTCTACCGGAAGTTAATTTTGTCTTATCAATTAGAATCTGACCGATTACACAAATCAATCCTCCCACTAGAAATGCTTTTAAAAAGGCAATCATTGCTTTACCCCCTTTTCGCCGCACCCTTCAATACAAACACCATGGGCAATACCGGGAATGCTTTGCCCCTGTTGTGAAGAGGTTGGGCTGAGCAAGGCTCCCGTTGGAATAAAGAGCATTCTGCCAATTGCCCCCGACATTAGCTTAGGATAATAATATCCACAAAACGTAACTGCTGAGCAGGCACATCCGCTACCGCCATTATGGGTATCTTGCTTATTTTTATCAAAAATCTCGATGCCACAGTCGGTATAACGCCCATCCAGGGTGTAGCCTTCCTTTTTCATCAAATCCACAACCAAGCTACGCCCAATTTCTCCTAAGTCACCTGTAGCTATGACATCATAATCTTGGGGAGTTCTTCCTGTATCTTGAAAATGGTTCAAAAGTACATCTACTGCAGCCGGTGCCATTGCGGCTCCCATATTGTTCGCATCCGTAATTCCCATATCCATAATTTTACCGGTAGTAATCTCTGTAATGCATGGGAAATTACCTTTCCTGCCCAACACAACAGATCCATCCCCTGTTACTGTCCAAGATGCGGTGGGAGGTCTTTGATTCCCCAAAGCCAGAGGTGCACGAAACTGCTTTTCAGCCCCACAAAAATGGCTAGAGGCTCCAACCAAGGTATGATTGGCATAACCACCGTCAATTAACATTGCGCCTAAGCTCATGGACTCGCCCATAGTTGAGCATGCACCAAATAACCCAAAAAAAGGAATCTGAAAATTCATGATACCAAAGGTAGATGCAGTACACTGGTTCAACAAATCTCCACAAAGGAGGTAGTCGATATCATTCATCTTAAGCCCAGCCTTTTTCACGGCAAGCTGCATATTTTCTTGTATAAAATGGCTTTCCGCAAGCTCCCAGCTCTTCTCACCAAAAGTGGAATCTTCAACAATTTTATCAAAATATTTGCCTAAAGGACCCTCGCCCTCTTTTTTGCTGACAGTAGATGCCGCAGACAGAATACGTACGCCTTCATTTAGTCTTACAGTTTGTTTTCCAATTCTTTTCGCATTCATTCTTTCATCACCTACCTACAAAATAATAGATTAATCCCACTATCATGGATGTAAAAGTGCCATAAACAATGACAGGACCAGCTAAAATAAACATTTTAGCTCCTGTTCCGAAGATCAAGCCTTCTTTCTTGAATTCAATTGCCGGAGCAACAACGGAATTGGCAAATCCTGTAATAGGCACAATGGTTCCGGCACCACAATGCTTACCCAGCTTTTCATATAGCCCCAGTCCTGTTAACACCGCCGATATAACAACCAAAGTAACGGAAACCAAAAGCGCTGCCTCATCTTCTTTATAACTTTTGCTAAAATAGTCTAATAGTATTTGACCAAAACCACAAATTAAACCGCCAGAAAAAAAAGCCTTCACACAATTCGAAAAAATCGGACTGTTTGGAGATGCTTTTTTTACCATCTGATCATATTCTTTCTTCGCACGTTTGCTCGTGTCCATTTTATGCCCTCCTTTATAAGCAGGTATCTTATACTGCTCAAAATTAGTATTTTCAAGTATACAAAAAAAATACCTTTATTTCATATCCTCTTATATTTAGAAAATTTCTTATCCGATTACAAATTCCTCTTGTTTAGACCACATAAAACCCATCAACACAAAAATATAATATCGATCCCAACATTTTGCCCAATGCAAAGCATAATAACATCCAAGGAAGACCTTTTGCAATGCGGCTACGCCGTAGCAAAATTGGCATTACATTTAGAACCTCTGCCAAAGCCATGGCCAAAACTCCGATAAAAATTCCTATCGCAAGAGCATACCCTCCAACTAATATAGGAATTGAAGGAAGACGAAAATCAATAAACATCGTTATTGTACCAAATAATCCACCAAGCAAAATTATATCTTCATATAAAGGAATATATTTTTCTGTTATGCTTCTTTGTGCCATACGAGGAATAATGCCTATTGCTGCGATAAATGCAAAAACACCTGCTGAAACAACAACTCCCGAGGAAAAACCGAGGATAATCAACAAAGCCTTTGCCATCATTTCCCTGCGCCTCCCCCTCTGCTTCTTTTGTTCAGCTTATCTACAACACTTGCATTCGTTTCTTTTTCATAAGTGGTCATTTCGATCTCAATTGGTGTTGGGTCATCAGTAACTTTAAATTTTGAAAAATGATTAAAGAAAATCAATACTCCCACTACCAAGCCGATGGAATATGGTATAGACAAAATCGCCGGCATATCCACGTTCTCACCGAAAAACAAATAATAATAGTTTTGAAAAATCAAAGGTAACTGGGTATCTGTATGAAAGCACATAATTGTTGTGGACGCACCTGCAAATAAAATAATACACATACATATAACCTTTATAACTTCAAAAACTTTATTCTTTTTTTTATCTTTTTGATGATACTCTACTAGAATATCCATTTCTCCCACATTAGAAACCGTTGCATCAGGATATTGATGATTAATAGCCCGTATAACATCCAATACGGATATTAAATAGGTAGAATCTCTATCCTTTGGTATCTGAAATACAACTATACCCTCGATATTTCCTTTGGTTTGTCCTCCAACAAAAACTTCAGCTATATCCTTCAAGAAAACAACCTTTCGTTCAATAATTTGTGCCTTCTCTATCGGTTTGATATAAATGTCCATTCCCACGCCCTCCAAATGGATTTTATTATGTTCATAATTTCCATCAAATACATTCTTCATGAGCCACACTTCTTTTAAATACAATAAAAAAAGAACCCAAAACAGGACTCTGTCTTGGGTTATTATGCCGCTCTTTATCAAATTCATTCTATTAGATTTTAAAACTTTTCACCGCCGGATCATCTGCCAAAAATCCTGTTAAGTCAGTACAAGTAACAATTGTATTTCTTGTAATATCTAAAACAACGGTTACTGTACCATCAGGGTTTTTTTCCATTTCCATATGCATAATATCAATATTCCTTGCCTTTAACTCATTTTTTATAAAATCCATTTCAGAGGGGGCATGATAAAAGGTGATTAAAATTGTATCATCATATGATTTGTCGTTTTTATTAAAATTGCTATGAAGAAAAACTTGTATAATGGGAATAAAAATTGTAGTAAATATACCTATGGAATACATGCCGGCTCCGATAGCTAAGCCAATACCTGCCATTGCCCAAAGTCCTGCGGCAGTTGTCAAACCTTTGATTGAAATATTTTTTACAAAAATAACACCTGCACCTAAAAAGGATATACCGGTGATAACATTTGAAGCAATCCTAGACACATCGACACCAATCCCTGCAGTGGTAATTACATCATAAAAACCATATTTAGATACAATCATCATCAAAGTTGCGCCTACTGCTACAATTACATGGGTACGAATGCCTGCCTCTTTCCGCCGTCTTGTTCTCTCATATCCAACAATTCCGCCACAAATACACGCGATAATAATCCGAAGTATAAACTCTGCATTTCCCTGCAGACCAAGTATGGATTCCTCTAGAAATAATTGTTTCAAAAACATATGTCTCGCCTCCTGCCGTTCTTACAATATATTATCAAATATAGCAAAAAAGGTTGCTATTTTCAAACCCTTTGGTGAGCCACAACCAATTTTTTGCATCTTCCTACCATAATAGCATTGTACAAAATAATATGATACATAATTTAGAGTAAATCTAATCCCTTCAAAAACATTTTCTTATAAAAAAATAACAGCCCGCTTGCTTGGCAGATAATTGTCTTGCATACAGGCTGATGTGTTTTAAAAATATTAACTAGCTTATCTCCAAAAGATTTACAAATGAAAACAAAGAAAGGAATGTTTAAATGAGGGTACTGGCATTGAAGATATTTTGCCCATGGACTGGGATAACACGCTTTCACTAACCTTTCGTTGCCATTGAAGTAGCTTGATAAATAAATTAATATTTCCTAAAATCGAGTTGGATTTTATTTTACTATGATATGTAAAACAAACTGATCTAAAATTAAAATACTGCCTAAAATAAACACATATGCAGAGAACCATTTCAACTTTCCATTTTTAATCACACTTACCATGAAACGAATTGCAAAATAACCTGATATGGCAGCAACAATAAATCCTGCAATCATTGGTATTAATCCAATTGCCTCTGTCAATACAACCTTCCCTGTTATCATATCCTTAATGGTAAGGACCATACCACCCAATATCGCCGGAATGGATAACAGAAAGGAGAATCGAGCAGCATTCTCTCGATCCATATTTCTGCCAAGGCAGGCACTAATTGTCATACCGGAACGGGAAACGGCAGGTAAAATCGCTACACCCTGCATTAAGCCAACCACTAAGGAATCAAAAATTGACATATTACGAATTTTCTTTCTACCACCTTTACGACTATCTGCATAAAGAAGGATACAACCGGTAAAAATAAAATTAAATCCAATAAATTTTCCTGAACCAAAAATGGAATCAAAAGTATCATTAAACAATAATGCTATAATTACCGTTGGAATTGTCCCGGCAATCAGCAATGCCGTGGTACGCTGAAAGGGGTGACAAATCAAAGCCCAAATATCCTTCCAGTAATATACAAATACAGCAATCAGTGTGGCAACATGCAGCAAAATAGTAAATGCTTGTGTTGCTTCATGCATGCCAAAAAGATTTTGGAGCAACACCAAATGTCCCGAACTGCTTACTGGCAAAAACTCTGTTAGCCCTTGGATTAAGCCTAAAACAATGGCTTCAATTATCTGCATTATCAAAATTCCTCCTATTTCTAAACTTTTCTTGTATATTAGTAACAATTTATTATATAACAGAGAATTCTCCCTTGCAAATAATATTTTTCCCTGTTAATATATAGTTTGCGGTTTTATTTTTAGAACCCCATAAAAACAGTGCTTTAAAAGGGATTTAAAATAGGTATATTAACGAATCTTCAGAATATGCCAATTGCGAAAGCACTCATAACTAAATTTGTAGTCGAAAGAAAACGTGGAGGGCGACCTCTGACAAGCAACTTCCTTTTTTGTGGTTCTCTTCGGCTCAGGAAAGAAGAAAGGAAACAAAGAATGGAGCATTTAAAATTTCAAGACTTAGATTTATCCCCCGAAATCTGCAAAGCAGTATTGGACATGGGGTTTGAAGAAGCAACACCAATTCAATCCATGGCAATCAGTGTAGTAAAAGAAGGTAGGGATGTAATCGGTCAATCTCAAACAGGAACCGGTAAAACTGCGGCTTTCGGTATCCCCTGTTTAGAGCGCGTAAACCCCGATGATAGGCGTTTACAGGCATTAATTCTCTGCCCGACCAGAGAACTGGCAATTCAAGTTAGTGAAGAATTCAGAAAGCTTTTGAAATACAAGGAAAATATTCGTGTATTACCAATCTATGGCGGTCAGCCAATCGATAGACAGATTGCTGCCTTAAAAAAAGGTGCTCATGTAGTAATTGGTACACCCGGCCGTGTAATGGATCATATGCGCCGTCGCACTTTAAAAATGGAAACAGTTCAAATGATGGTACTAGATGAAGCCGATGAAATGCTGGATATGGGCTTCCGTGAAGATATTGAAATGATCTTGACTAAAATTCCAGAAGACCATCAGACACTGTTATTTTCAGCAACATTATCCCCTGAAATTTTGGATATTACCAGAAGATTCTTGAAAGACCCAGAGTTTATAAAGGTTGTTCGTAAAGAATTAACGGTTCCCAATATTGAGCAAGCTTACTTTGATGTAAAGGAAAAAACAAAGCTGGATGCTTTGACCCGCATCATTGATGTATATGACCCTCGTCTGGCTATGGTTTTTTGTAACACCAAAAAACGTGTAGATGACGTGGTTGAACTTTTGCAAGGCCGTGGTTATTTTGCTGAAGGTCTTCATGGAGACTTAAAACAGCCTCAGCGTGATAAGGTTATGCAGAAATTCCGTAACGGAACCATCGAGATTTTGGTTGCGACGGATGTTGCTGCAAGAGGTATCGACGTTGATGATATCGACGTTGTATTTAACTATGATGTTCCTCAAGATGAAGAATATTATGTACACCGAATTGGTCGTACAGGTCGTGCAGGAAAATCCGGTAAGGCTTTTACCTTCTGCGTTGGTAAGGAAATTTATAAGCTTCGCGATATTATGCGCTATACAAAAACAAAAATCGCACAGCAAAAACTCCCTACTTTAAGCGATGTGGAAGAAATGAAAACCAATATCTTTTTAGATAAATTGAAAGATACTATGAATGAAGGTCATCTAACCAAATATATCAATTTGGTTGACCGCTTAATGCAAGAGGATTTTACAGCCATTGATATTGCGGCAGCTTTATTAAAAAATCACCTTTCAAACGTAAATGTTGATGAATTGGATGTTTTAGATGATATCAATTTAGGCGGAACTGAGGTTTATGGCGGCGATGACGAAAAGATGGTTAGACTCTTCATCAATGCTGGCAAAAAGAATAAAATTCGTACCAAAGATATTGTAGGCGCTATTGCAAACGAAACCGGTGTTCCCGGCAAAGTATTAGGTGCCATCGATCTATATGACGACTACGCCTTTGTTGATATTCCAAAGGAATATGTGAAAGATGTTTTGGTAGGCATGAAAAATGCGAAAATCAAAAACAAAAGAATTCATATGGAAATTGCGAAAAAAGATAAATCTAAAAAAAATAACTAAAATTGAAATGGATTGCAGTTAAAAAACTGCAATCCATTTTTACTTTTTAGCATAGCAAAAAATATTTTATCATCTAAGAAGGAATAAATT
This sequence comes from Anaerotignum propionicum DSM 1682, assembly GCF_001561955.1. NCBI lineage: Bacteria > Bacillati > Bacillota > Clostridia > Lachnospirales > Anaerotignaceae > Anaerotignum > Anaerotignum propionicum. Next base: position 1,095,888 of record NZ_CP014223.1, on the reverse strand, counting down.
TCAAATAGTAGAAAATAAAAAGACCGTATATTTCTATACGGCCTTCTTAATAAATATGGAGTATGTTAATTATTTACCGTAGTAAGCTGCTAAGTACATTTCTCTAATTTCGCTCATCAGAGGATATCTAGGGTTAGAGCCTGTGCACTGATCATCGAATGCTTCTTCACACATGATGTCCAATTTATCCAAGAATGCTTTTTCGTCAACGCCGTGTTCCTTAATGGATTTAGCGATGCCAACAGTAGCCTTGAGTTCTTCAATCTTAGCGATGAAGTTATCAACTTTTTCTTGATCATCCTTGCCAGTGATACCCAAATATGTAGCGATCTCTGCATAACGTTCTTTTGTATGAGGATACTTATACTGAGGGAAAGTACCCATCTTCTTAGGAACCTCTGCAGCGTTGTATTTGATAACTTCTGTCATCAACAATGCATTTGCAACACCGTGCTGTACATGGTGATGTGCACCTAATTTATGAGCCATAGAGTGGTTTACGCCCAAGAATGCATTGGAGAATGCAATACCAGCGATTGTGGATGCATTAGCCATTCTTTCACGAGCTTCAATATCATCACGGCCATATTTGTATGCTCTAGGCAGGTAATCAAATACCAATTTCGCTGCCTTTAAAGCCAAACCATCTGTATAGTCGGTAGCCAACATGGAAACATATGCTTCAACAGCATGAGTCAATACGTCGATACCGGAGGAAGCTGTCAAGCCCTTAGGCTGATCCAACATCATATCTGCATCACTGATTGCCATTGTAGGCATGATTTCATAGTCAGCGATAGAGTATTTTGTCTGTGTAGAAGGATCTGTAATGATAGCGAAAGGAGTAACTTCGGAACCAGTACCGGAAGATGTAGCGATAGCAACGAAGATTGCTTTCTCACCCATCTTAGGGAATACGAATACTCTCTTACGGATATCCATGAAGCGCATTGCCAAATCAGAGAAGTCTGCTTCGGGATGCTCATACATTACCCACATCATCTTACCAGCATCCATTGCGGAGCCGCCGCCCAGAGCGATGATTACGTCAGGACCAAATTCTTTCATTGCAGCTGCGCCGGCAATTGCACAAGGCAATGTAGGGTCAGGAGTTACATCGAAGAATACATGGTGTGTAATGCCCATTTCATCCAACTGATCTGTAAGGGACTTTGTATAGCCATTCTTAAATAAGAAACCATCAGTTACGATGAATGCTTTTTTTGATTTATATACATCTTTTAATTCTTTTAATGCAACGGGTGTACAACCTTTCTTGAAGTAAACCTTCTCAGGAGTTCTAAGCCACAGCATGTTTTCTCTCCTCTCAGCTACCGTTTTGATATTCACTAATTCATCGATGCCCACGTTGTGTGAAATTGCATTGCCAGCCCAAGAACCACAACCTAAGGTAAGAGAAGGAAGAAGTCTAAAGTTATAAAGGTCGCCAATACCACCATGAGAAGAAGGTGTGTTGATCAAAATACGGCATGTTTTCATTTTTTCTTCAAAACGTTTTACTTTTTCAGGAGCCTTTACAGGATCTACATACAGTACGGATGTATGACCAACACCACCGTCGATAACCAATCTATCTGTAATCTCCATTGCTTCATCAAAAGAGCTTGCACGGTACATCGCCAAAACAGGAGAAAGTTTTTCATGAGCAAATGGTTCTTTTGTAACATCCACTTCTGAAACTTCACCAATGAGGATTTTTGCATCCTTTGGACACTCAATACCAGCCAATTGTGCAATCTGATAAGGGCTACGTCCAACGATTTGAGCATTGATATTGCCAGCTGCATTCAAAATGATTCTGCCAACTTTATTCTTTTCCTCTTCGTTTAAGATATAGCAACCTCTATCAAGGAACTCTTGTCTACATTTATCATAAATTTTATCCATAATTACTACAGACTGCTCGGAAGCACAAATAGTACCATTATCAAATGTCTTGGAGTGAATTACAGAGTTAACTGCCATAAGGACATCGCAGGATTCATCAAACAATGCAGGAGTATTACCATTACCTACACCAACAGCGGGCTTGCCGGAGGAGTAAGCTGATTTAACCATTGCAGGACCACCTGTTGCCAATACCATATCTGCATCTTTCATAACTTCTACAGACATTTCGATGGAAGGTTCGTCAATCCAAGCAAGGATACCTGCGGGAGCACCAGCTTCAACAGCTGCATCCAATACAGTCTTAACTGCTGCGATTGTACAATTCTTTGCTGTGGGGTGAGGAGAAACGATCATACCATTTCTTGTCTTTAAACAGATCAAGCATTTGAAGATTGCAGTAGATGTAGGGTTTGTTGTAGGAACAACCGCTGCAATAACACCGATAGGTTCATAAATCTTCTTGATACCAAATGCAGGATCATATTCCAAAACACCGCAAGTTTGTCTATCTTTAAACGCATTATAGATATATTCGGAAGCAAAGTGGTTCTTTGTAACCTTATCTTCTACAACACCCATCTTGGTTTCTTCAACCGCCATTTTTGCCAAAGGAATTCTGTTCTTGTTGGCTGCAGTTGCTGCCGCCAAGAAAATTTTGTCTACCTGTTCTTGTGTATAAGTAGAAAAAATCCTCTGTGCCTCCTTAACCTCAGCAATTCTGTGCTTTAAGGTCTCAACACTGTTTACGATTTCGGGTCTTTTTGTTTCAGGAGCTGCTTCTTTCTTCTTTTCTACTGCCATTTAAAATCCCCCTTACATAATTTTAGTCTGTTAACATGATTTTTTTCTTTTTTCTATTGTTAAGTGCAGGAACGGTACTGCACGCACTGCCGCATCCCCCATCTATTTTTTGTATATGAAATATAAAATTTAGATGGGGTATTTTTATTGACACAGAGAGCAATACTAGAGGAAAGAATAGATCGCATTGTGCATTTCTTATATTTGACAAAATATATCACATGCAATATTGTGCGCTTTTCCTTCTTGATGCTAATACTAACATCGAAAATCGTTTTAATCAATAAAAATCTTTGTTTCCGTCCATACCGATTAAACGAATAGCCTATATCATTTTTTATATGGACAAAAATTTGTGGTATATTATCATTGTGTTTAAAATTGAAATAGGAAGTGGATTCATGATGTTCATAATTAGTCTTTTTGTACATCCTTTCGTACAAAAAAACTATTTTTACAAAAAAAGTAATTAAAAACCTCTTTATCAAATCCACCTAAATTTGTATGATATTATCAATTTTTTAACAATTCAAAATAATATGCTTTTACATAAAAAAAATATAAAACTTGATTTATTTTTTTTCTTAAAATTTACGAATTCAATTCGCTATTTTTCGACGCTGCTACATAATAAAAAAAAGCTTGCACAATTTCAAATGCAAGCCATAACCAATCAATCATTTGTCACTTAAACGCTTTTATGCCCAATAAATCCATAAGATATTTACTTTAAAACCCATTTTTCAATAAAATCAGTCTTTCTTCCTTGGTCTGTTACAAATAGCAACCAAATTCTCTGGTTTTTTCCCTTAACTTATCCACCAATTGCTTTTCATATTTTTTTGGCACATGATTTTCTTTGAACACCAATACATCTTTCATATACTTAGCGTAAGATCCACACCGTTTTTGTATCAACCCATATTTTTCAAGAGTTTCATCAGGAATAGGTGAAACCCACATATATGTATTTGGAACGGTTGAAAGAATTTCAAATTGACTTGCCCTTTCATAAAGATAAATCACCTTTTTCTGACAGCGTTCTTCTCTGTCATTCTCCGTTAAATCAATATATCCACCTGTAGGAAGTCTTTCATCCCCATGAACAACCTCGATACACCCATCCAAATCGGAATCCGCTCTGATATGTTTATCCGCAATGATACTGTCTTTGGAAGTAAGCAACAAGTAATCAAACTCTAAAATCAATCTATAGGATAAGTCCTTTAGTTTAAATAAAGATAAATAATATCCCTCGTGCATAACATTATACCGAATAATTCCAATGTCATAATGATAATCCAATACATTTTGAATGGTTTTGCTGGAATTTGTTTCACAGTAGTGAATACGCATATTATCGTCCTCATCCAGCGTATTCAAAAAATTAGTAAAAACCTCAGAAATATAGCTGGCTCTTGGTACGGAAATCTTTAGGTTTACCCCGTGGTCGTTAAAATCGGAATATGCATTGGTCAGATTATTGATTTGATATTGAATCTCCTTGGCATGACGCAAAAACCGTTGCCCTTCTCTGGTTGTGATTACACCTTTTGGTGTTCGTCTGAAAATAACAATATCAAATTCTTGTTCCAGCTCTTTCACTGCCCGGCTTAAATTCGACTGTGCAACATAAAGATTTTTTGCCGCCAAAGAAATTGAACCGCATTTATCAATCTCAATTACATATTTCAAGTCTGTGAAATTCATGTAAACCCTCCTAAATCCAATTATAACACGCATATCCGTAATCAAAACACATTGCGCAGATGCAAAAAACAGCATTTTATTCATATTAACGCATATATATCATTTATTATAAAACACAATTGTTCAAAAATCCAGACATTCCATAGTTTTCTATCTGTTTCTTGTAATTATCTACATAAAACAGCTTAGGCGAAGTCTTTTCTTGCATCTCGTTCCACATCTCACTTTGGCACATATCTCCATAAAATGAATATTGTATTATATCATTTTTTGAGGGAGGTATCGTAATGCCAAGCTTAGCGATTCACCTTACACCCATCCATTTTATCTACCTCATCGGCGTTTTAACCATTCTTGTAACAATGATTTTTAGGAAAGACACGCCCATCGTCTGTATTATTTTTATATTTATTTTAGGGCTTGTTAGTAGCCGCAGCTTAGTAGGCGGTATCCAATCCGTTTTTCACGCCGTTCTATATGCATCAAAGGAATTTATGGAAATCATTGCAACCATTGCATTGGTTACGTCTTTATCCAAATGTCTGTCTGATTTGGGCAGTGATTATTTGATGATGCGTTCCATGTCAAAAATCATGAAAAACACCTATATCGCTTGGTGGATTTTGGGTATCACCATGATGATTTTCTCAATGTTTTTATGGCCTTCCCCCGCTGTTGCATTAGTTGGTGCCATTTTAGTACCTTTGGCTGTGAAAAAAGGATTAACACCCCTTGCGGCGGCAATGGCAATGAACCTGTTTGGCCACGGAATTGCTTTGAGTTCGGACGTAGTGATACAAGGAGCACCTGCAATTACCGCATCATCCGCAGGCATTGAACCCCAAAACATTTTGCAGACAGGAATGCCCTTGTTTCTTACCATGAGTATTGTAACAGTGGTTTCTGCATTTCTTTTAAACAAAAAAACTATGGTGAGCAAAAATCAAAGCATATTATATACACAAAGCAGTGAGAAAGCTCCTCAGCCAAAACCTTCAAAAGCAGCACTTTTTGTTGCAATTTTTACCCCCGTAGCCTTCCTGTGCGACATTATTTTTATGTTCGTATATGACCTGAAAGGCGGAGACGCCACAAGTTTGGTATCAGGAACAGCTTTGCTGGTTATGATTATTTCTTCTATCATCGGTTTTAAACAAAAAAGCCTAGAAAAAGTTACGTACTATATTAAAGATGGATTTTTGTTTGCCATTAAAATTTTTGCTCCCGTTATCATCATCGGCGGCTTTTTCTTCTTGGGCGGTGATGGTATTACCTATATTTTAGGGGAACAATATCAAAGTGGTATTTTAAACGACTGGGCAATCTGGTTAGCTGGCATAACCCCATTAAATAAATATGTCGTTGTATTTATTCAAATGGTCATCGGCGGTTTAACAGGTCTTGATGGCTCCGGTTTCTCCGGCCTTCCTCTGGTTGGTGTTTTAGCAAACACTTTTGGAACAGCAGTTCATTGCTCCGTTCCCATTTTGGCAACTTTAGGTCAGATTTCAGCAATTTTTGTAGGCGGTGGCACCATTGTTCCTTGGGGATTAATTCCCGCCGCAGCCATTTGTAATGTTAACCCAATAGAATTGGCTAGAAAAAACCTACTACCAGTAGGAATTGGTTTTCTCTTTACCTTTATTTTAGCTTGTATTTTAATTTAGCAATTAGGAGGCGTATACTATGTGCGGCATTGCCGGATTTTTCAATCCCAAAAAAGATTATCTGGAACAAAAAGCCTATTACTCAAAAATTTTAGAAGACATGTATACCGTTCAACGTCATAGAGGCCCTGATGACTGTGGAGCTTTTTTAACTTCAAATGCCGGCTTTGCTCATGCAAGGCTTTCTATCATTGACTTAAAAACCGGACATCAGCCGATTACAAGAACCATGAGCGGTGAAACTTGGGCCATTGTTTACAATGGTGAACTTTATAATACCGACGAGTTACGGGAAAACCTTTTGTCAAAGGGTTGGACGTTTGATACTGATTCGGATACAGAGGTTATATTAGTGAGTTATATGGAGTATGGAGCGGATTTTGTAAAACAACTGAACGGCATTTTTGCCTTTGCCATCTACGACCCCATAAAAAATATGATGCTGCTTTATCGTGATCGATCCGGCATAAAACCTCTCTTTTATTCCATTTTTGATCATGAAGTTGTGTTCTCATCTGAAATCAAGGGTATTTTTGCCTATCCAGGCATTGAGCCCAAGGTAGATAAAGAAGGACTTAACGAGGTTTTCAGCATTGGACCGGCAAAAACCTATGGCAAAGGCGTGTTTAAAGGAATTGACGAGCTCCTACCGGGTTATTACATGATGTTCTCCCCTTCAGGAGTTCATTCAAATTGTTATTGGAAGCTGGAAAGCCACGTCCATGAAGATGATTATGCAACAACCGTAGAAAAAACAAAGGAATTGCTCATTGATTCCATCAAACGGCAAATGGTATCCCATGTACCTATCTGTACCTTTTTGTCCGGCGGTGTAGATAGCAGTTTGGTTTCCGCTGTCTGTGCTGCAGAGCTAGCCAAAAAAGGAGAGCAGTTAAACACTTTTTCTTTTGATTTTGTAGGAAATGAGAAATATTTTAAAGCTTCCTCCTTTCAGCCTTCTCAAGATAGGCCTTTCGTGGATATTATGGTGAAGCACCTAAATAGCAACCATCGCTACTTGGAATGCAGTATTCAAGATCAAACCAATTGCTTGAAGGATTCTGTGGATGCCAGAGATTTACCGGCCATGGCAGATATTGATTCCTCCATTTTATATTTTTGTTCCAAAGTAAAGCAGTATAATAAAGTAGCATTAACAGGAGAATGTGCTGACGAAATTTTTGGCGGTTATCCTTGGTTCCATAAAAAAGAATGCTTTGAAGCAAACACCTTCCCCTGGACAATGGATTTAGAAGCAAGAAAGGTTTTGTTAAAGGACGATTTCATTGAATATCTTGATATGGATGATTATGTAGCAAAGACATATGCAAAATCCGTCAGCGAGACACCCAAATTAGCAGAGGATACTCCCCAAGAAGCCCGCAGAAGAGAAATTGCATACCTAAATCAGAAATGGTTTATGCAAACCCTATTAGACCGTATGGATCGAACCAGTATGTACAGCGGATTAGAAGCAAGGGTTCCTTTTGCAGACCATAGGCTTATTGAATATGTGTGGAATGTACCATGGGAAATGAAAACAAGAAATGATGTGGTAAAATCATTATTAAGAGAATGCGGCATCGGGTTAATTCCCGACGATGTTTTATTCCGGAGAAAGTCCCCTTACCCCAAAATTTATGACAAAAATTATGAAACCTTGCTGGCTTCTATGGTTACGGAAATTATGGAGGATTCTTCTTCTCCCGTGCTACAGTTTTTAGACCGAAAAAAAGTGGAAACCTTCCTAAAAAGCCCATCCGATTACGGAAAGCCTTGGTACGGTCAGCTCATGGCAGGACCGCAAATGCTGGCTTATGTGGTTCAAATTAATTATTGGATGCAGAAATGGAATATTAAAGTTGTATAACTAACTAGAATTGTATCTTACCTTTACAATTTTAAAGGGACACAAGGCCTTTTGCCTTATGTCCCTTTAATTTTTTAATAAAGTTTTTCTTTACTCATTTACATCAGTAATGACATCCTCTTTGTTGAAATTGCTAAGGCACTCCATATAATTTTGATTGGCTACATCCCAGTTAATAACCTGCATCCAATCATCAATATAAGCACCTCTCATATAATAGTGCTTTAAAAAATATGCATGTTCCCAAACATCCAAAGCAATAATGGGACAATAGTTTAATAAAAGAGGGCTGTTTTGATTGGGCATTGTAATAATTCTTAATTTTCCATTGTCAAAAACCAGCCAAGTATAGCCAGAACCAAATATTTTCAAAGCCTCTGTCTTAAAAACAATTAAAAAATTGTCCAAGCTTCCAAATTGCGCCTCAATCATGTCAATCAGTCTGCCCTGAGGGCGCACTCCTGTTGGTGGCTGCAATCCATTAAAATAAATACGATGATTATATACTCCCCCACCGTTATTCTGTATGGGTATCCGTAAAGGATCCAATAAATAAACAGCATTTCTGATCAATTCCTCTAGGGTTAACTGCTGTAACTCAGGATAATCTTTAATCGTATTATTTAGATTATTAATATAGTTTTGCAAATACTTGTCATGGTGTATTTCCATAGTTTGTGCATCAATAAAAGGCTCCAAAGCATCATATGCATAGGGCAGTGGTAAGTTTACATATGGGTACTTATCATTTTCCATGGCTATCCTCACTCATCTAGTCTTACTACAAAACTATTCATCAGAAGTTGATTCTATGCTGAAAATCATTTTTCATGCTAAACAAAAAACCTGTAAAGCCATAGGGCAAAACAGGTTTTCAATTTTTTCTACAATTTATTTCTCAGTAAATATTCTAAAATAGTGTATCTTCGCAGAAAAATTGTCATTTCATCGATTGTTGCTCAGGAAAAAGTGTTCGCTATTTTGTTTTGTCTGCGTAAGCTTTGTAGTCTTCCTTCCAGCTTTTATATGCTTCCTCATTTCTATGGTCAGGCAAGTCATAGGTGTTGTCAAGATATGCTCCAAACCATTGAGAAAATTTGATAGAACCACCTAAATTCATATGTCCTTGATCATAATAATCCACGGCTGGATCTAAATTCAACATGTCCCGAACTTCCTGTCGGTCACAGTCCAAATAATCCACTCCCATTTCCTTTGCAAAATCCTCCATTGCTGAGCTTTGTTCATAGCTCCATAACATTTTGGGCATATGAAGCATCAATACAGGTATATCTTTTTCCTTGCAAAGTTGTATGGTCTTCTCAATATAGCTTTTCGCACTTTCATTAAATGCAGGAGAAGCCTCATCAGAAGGCATCATGAAATTTTCCGGATACTCCAAGGGTTCACCACCTCTTAGAAAAACATTTCCTTTTTTAAAAGAATGTTCCATAAGGGGGGCTGGCTCTGCCTCAGCCCAATCTACTTCTTTCCAACGTTCATGATACCGAAACAGTGGAAACATATAGGAGAGTAGTGTTTGCCTGTCATCCGCAGAAGTAATCTCATTCACAATTTCAAATTTATACTTAGATATTTTCATACCATCCAAAGCCCTTCTCAAATCACCTTCCCTCTCAACATAGTCAAAATCAAGGAAAATGTTATCACATAAAAGCACTACCAGTTCAGGCTTTTGATACTCCAAGGATTCCCCCATAAGACCGTAGGTAACAGAGGGTGCCTGTAGTGCTGATGCCCGAACATAACTGGTAAACCCCTCCTGATCCCACATTACCATTGGGGATACCCCTCGCAAAATGGGACTGCTCCCCATAAAGAGTACATCAATGGAATCCTTTGGTTCATTGTAAAAAGCATGGATTTCATCGGATTCATCATCTGGGCGCCGTAAATAATCAGAGGTATTGGAAAATATGATTGAAAAAACGATAAAAAAGGCAATACACCTTGTCACGATTCTGAAACATCCTTTCATTTTAAAACCCCCTATAAATAAAGTCGGAGGCGTTATAATTCAAGCCATATACGCCAAACATAATTAACGAGAAAATTGCCGCCAAATAAATGAACCAGCGGAACAATATATTCTGCTTAGATAATGCTTGGCGAATTTGTACTCCTGATTCCTGAAGTAAGCTGACAGTCAAAAACACCAAGGACGACAAAAACAAAAGCCACAAATCTTGGATATCCAGCCCTAGTTTTAATAATCCGCCATTGATTAAAATATCACTATTCCAATTTCGTAACATGGAATGCATCATATAAACAGAGGCTCCAACGCCGGGTGCTCTGGTAATAATTTTACCTAAAGCAACGAGTACTAATGTTTTCAAAACTCGAAATAAATGCCAGCTAAAGCACTCCGTTCGAATTTCAAATTTTTGTATCAATTTTTTCAATGGCTGATCAAACAAAATTCCTAAAACGATCAGTGTGCCATTGTAAAAACCAAAGGCAATATATTTCCATTCTGCCCCATGCCAAATACCAATGAGGAAGAAAATGATAAACTGGGGAATCAAAACAGGTAATAATTTACCAATATAATTTCCAAAAAGCTGACGTCCCTTTTTTCCCACCTTTGTAAAAAATTTTGATAAAGAAAGGGGATAAAAAACATAATCTCGAAACCATGCACCCAAGGTAATGTGCCATCTACGCCAAAAATCAGGAATACTGGTTGCCAAATAAGGCCTCTCAAAGTTCTTTTCTAATTGAATACCCAATACCTGAGCAGCCCCCGTGGCAATATCAATACCGCCGGAGAAATCTCCATAAAGCTGAATGCAGTAAACCAAAGCCGCTACCGCAACATAAGTACCACCAAAGGTTTCCGGATATCCAAAAACCGTATCCACAATCACCTTTGCCCGATCTGCAATCACAAGCTTTTTAAAAGCACCCCATAGCATCAACTGCACGCCAAACTTTACCCTTTCATAAGAAAAGCTGTTGGGTCGATAAAGCTGTTCCGCCAGATCATTATATCTGCCAATGGGTCCTTGCACAATCTGGGGGAAAAAGGATATAAACAAAGCAAACTGTGCTAAATTACGCTCTGGTTCATATTTTTCCCGATAAACATCAATCAAATACCCTACTGATTGAAAGGTATAAAAAGAAATTCCCAAAGGCAATAAAAAGCTGTAGACAGGCATTTCCAAATTAATGGAAAAGCGCCCAAACAAAGCATTTAAATTACCGCCAACAAAACCTGAATATTTTAATACTGCCAAAATACCAAGGTTAAAAAGCATGGTTGGAATTAAAACAGCCCGTTTCCTTTTTATAAAATTGGCTTTCCATGCTTTTTTTTGTTCTTTATCTAATGTTCCCTTTATTGCCGCAAAATCCGCCTTATTTTTAGCGGACATATTGCCCAGCTTAAGTCCTCCGAGAAATATTGTTATTGTTGTTGCCAGCAAATAAAGAAAGTATCCTGCCCCTGCAAAAAAATAAAAAACATAATTAACAATCAAAAGCGTTACCCAACGGTAACGCTTCGGGGTTAGGAAATATAACGTGGCCGCCAAAACCAGGAAAACCACAAATTGTACCGAAGTAAAAGCCATAACCCAATCTCCTTAAAATCAATCTTCCTGCAATCTTTCCACCAAAGCCATAATTGCTTCAACAGAATTGAAATTTTCAGGAACAATGTCCTCAGCGCCTATCTCAATTTCATAAGCTTCACATAATTCACCAACCAAAGAAACGATGTCAAAGGAATCCAACTCACCGCTGTCCACCAATTCCTTATTTCCCTCAAAATCAACGTCCGGTCTTAATTCAGCTAAAATTTTCAAAAGTGTTTCCATCTCTGCATTATCCTCTCTTATGTGGTTTTTATCATTACGGGTGCTAACCTGCCATCAGGCAAAAACCCGAACTTATCATACATTCGTAAAGCGGAAAGGTTGTCCGTTCTTACCCATAGGAAAAACTTCTTGGCAATATCTTTCTGCACAAATAACCAGTCCCGCACAAGCCCTTCTCCAACCCCCAAGCCCCTTGCTTCGGGCTTCACCGCAATATGCCAGAGCATACTCCCCTGCTTCATCTCTCCAAAATGCAAAAAACCCAGTAGCTTTTGGTTTTGCAATGAAACCAATACTCTCTGATTTAAAATATCTGCAAGGAGTGCCTCCTTTGTGGGCAATGCAGAGGAAAAAGGCTCAAAACTTTCAAGCATCAGCTGAAAAATATCCTCCAGCAAATTTTCCCTAGCAAAGGTTATCTTCCTTTCTTCCATTATAACGTTTTTGGACATGATATACATCCGTTTACGTTCTAAATATGCCTGAAAACCCACTTTTTCCCAATCATCCTGAGAGGGAAGCCGTTCCTTATTTGCCAAAAGCACTTCTTCCAGTATAATCGGTTCAGCAAAAGCAGGCAATACCTCAGGACTATTTTCCTTATCTAAAAAATAAAAAAGGCGGTAAAATTGATCTTCTTTTAGAAAAAAATAAGCACTGTCAGCAAAATCAAAACGACTGAATTTTTCTTGTTGCACCAACAGAAGCACCTCTTCCTCAGAAAAGAAGAAGTTTGTTCTCTGTCCCTTTGAAAGTCTCTTGGCAATTTCCTGCCAAAAAGCCCAGCCATCAATCATTTTTTCTATCATAATACTCCTTTAGGCGCAGCCTGTCTATTTTTCCGTTTAAAGTATGTGGCATCTCCTCTAACTGGAGCATCACATTGGGAAACATATACTTAGGCACCTTATCCTTTAGCTTTTTTAAAATATAGCTTTGTGTTGCCTCACTACCGCAATAAAATAATATGATTTTTTGGGTTTCACTATCATATATGCAGGCACCGTTTTTCACTAAATCAATGGAATTTACTGCCGCTTCAATCTCGCCCAACTCGATGCGGTGACCCATATGCTTTATTTGATGGTCTTTTCTTGCCAAAAAAATAATCTCGCCATATTCATTATACTTTGCTATATCCCCGGTTTTATATATTTTTTCCGGGTAGTGAAGGTTTAGGGGATTTTGGATAAATGCCTCCTCGGTTTTTTCGGGGTTGTTATAATACCCTGGCGCAAGACATCTGCCACGGATACAAAGCTCTCCTGTTTCCCCTTCCTTAGCCAAACGGTCTCCGTTTAGAATAAAGATATCTGTATTTCTGCAAGGATATCCTATGGGCAAAGGTTCGTCATCGGCAAATTCTCTATCAACAATATAATAGGTACAATCCACCGTTGCCTCCGTAGGACCATAGATATTGGCAAATACTGCTTGGGGATATTTTTTCCTCCACATATTATACTGCTTTGTAGGCATAATTTCACCGCAAAAAGCAATTTTTTTCAAGCACTGAGGCGCAATTTTTTCCAACGTTCCCGTATTTGCCACTATGCAAAAAGCAGAGGGTACCCAATCCACATAATTTATTTTCTTTTCCTCCAAATACTCCATCAGCTTTATGGGAAAAGAAAATAGCTGCTTCGGAATGATTTCCATAGTCGCCCCTGTTTTTAAAACAGCATAAATATCTTTTACAGAAGAATCAAAATAAAAGGGTGCTTGATTTCCAATGGTTTCTTTCTCGGTAATATCAAAGGTCTCCGTATACCATTCTGTCAGGTTGATAACGGAATGATGGGTAATAATAACGCCTTTGGGTACCCCTGTTGAGCCGGAGGTAAACAAAGCATAAAGGGGATCAGCATCTATGGCAGATTTTCGAATCTTAGCCAATGCTTCTTCCGCCACCTCTGTAGTAGCTATTTCTTCAAACACCACTGTTTCGCCTGCATATTCTAAATACTCTGCAGCCTTTTTGCTTTTTTCATCAATCAAAAGCACCTGGGGCTGTAATGTTTGAAAAATAGATAAAATACGTTCCTTAGGCATTGTGGAATCTATAGGGGTATAAAAATTCCCACTGAAAACACAGCCTAAAAAGGCCGCTACTGATTTTGGTGTTTTTTCCATCATAACCGCCACCGGTGCATTCCTTTTTCCATATCTTAATAGAAAAGTTCCGATTCTTTTGCTTAGAATCAAAAGTTCCTGAAAGGTAAGGGCTTCCTCTTTACCCGTAAAGGCTATTTTTTCAGGAAATTTTGTGGCTGTTGCTTCTAAATATTCTAAAATATTACGTATCATATTTTCTCCTCGTTTCGTTACAGTTTTCTCCTCAGTAACTAATAGGAATAACTCGATTTTGAGTATAGCATTTTGCTTATAACTCGTCAAGGCAAGGGAGAAAACCAGTGACTTCTTTTCAAAACTTTAGAAAAAGAAATATTTCAATTAGACTATTTTTACCTTTGGAAAATTATATCATACGCCATTGGCATTAAAGAAACATGTCTAAGTAATTTCACTCTTTACTAATCCAATTTCTGCCCATATTACTTCAGTTTAAACCAGCGCTCTCTTTGTTAAAAAACTTTATTTCCGAAATAAAGTTAAATGGTATTCTTTTTTTAAAAATTTGTTCTACGAAAACCAATATATTTGATGGTTGCACTGAAAAACTATATACTTTACTCTAGAGAAAACTTTTCAAGTATTTTATTCAATTTAGACTGATTTACTGCATTTTATTTATCAACAAGGGCTTTATTCCTTCTGTTGCCTTGCACAATCCCCTTTTTTCTGCTATGATTTAAAAAATGTAAAAATTTATAATTTCCTTAAAAAGGAGCTGGACCTATCATGTCAATTGAAAAAGTTCGGGCATACTTACAAGAACTGAACTGCCCTAAAGAAATTTTGGTATTTGAAACTTCCAGTGCCACCGTTGATTTGGCGGCGCAGGCAGCTGGAGTAATCCCCGCGCGTATATCTAAAACACTATGTTTAATGTCAAAAGATGGCCCTATCGTCGTTGCTGTTGCAGGCGATGCCAAAATTGATAATAGAAAATTTAAGGATAGCTTCGGATTAAAGGCCAAAATGTTATCACCCGAAGAAACCTTAGAAGCCACTGGACATGCTGTAGGTGGCGTTTGCCCTTTTGCTCTGCCTGAAGGGACTAAGGCCTATGCAGATATCTCAATGAAACGTTTTGAAACAGTTTTTCCCGCCGCCGGCAGCAGTAACTCCGCCATTGAATTTACCTGTGATGAATTATTTCAGTACGGAAAATGTGTGAACTGGGTTGATATCTGCAAAGGTTGGGAAGAAGAATAGAGGTGTATTCATGAAAATTTCAACCAAAGGGCGTTACGGAATTCGTTTAATGCTCTCTTTGGCAATTAATTACGAAAAAGGAACACTTTCTTTAAAAAACATTGCAAAGGAACAAGAAATTTCTGAAAAATATTTGGAACAAATCATCAATCCCCTGACGAAGGCGGATTTGGTAAAAAGCTTTCGAGGTGCACAAGGGGGATATACCCTTTCAAGAAGCCCCAAAGACATTTCAGTAGGCGAGATTTTACAAGTTTTAGAGGGCTCCCTTTCTCCTGTGGCTTGCGTTGATTCTCCTACCTGCCCAAATTCAGATAACTGTGTTTCCCTTTCTTTGTGGAGACGAATGAAGGATGCCCTGGATGAGGTGGTGGATAATACAACCTTGGATAGTATGGCGCAGGAATATCTTGAAAAAGAGGCGGGAAAGCGAAAAAGTCACTTATAGGGATTTTTTAAGAAATAATGATTTACTTGGCTTTTATAGTTCCAAGGATTTGCTTTGTAAGCTTATATTCATTTTGACAACCATGAAAAGTGGTTGTCATTTTTTTATACTTATGATCTATTCTCTATTTTTTAGAGATTAAATCTGATAAGGCAGAAAAAGTGAGGAATAATTACCGCAATTTCTGATTTAAGAATTTTGTCCTCAAAAGTCTTATTGCCCCCCAACATAAATTTAAGTTTAAGAAATTGCTTTTTTTATTAGCAATTCAGCTCTTTCATCAAAAGAAAAGTACGGCTTAATTGCCGCACTCAATACTGATTGAAGTAAATACATCCAAAATGTCCTGCACTTTTAACTTACTCTTTTCTTCCTCCATCAAATCCATAACCATACCGCCCTTATCCATCATAACCAGGCGATTTCCATACTCAACGGCGTATCTTAAGTTATGAGTAACCATCATAGCAGTCAAATTTTTTTCTTTCACTACCTTCGCCGTTAAATCCATAATGATTTCTGCCGTTTTTGGATCTAATGCAGCTGTATGCTCATCCAAAATTAAAAACTCTATGGGGGTTAATGTTGACATAATCAGAGCGGCGGCTTGTCGTTGTCCACCGGAGAGCGCTCCAACCTTCACATCCATTTTATTCTCCAAACCAAGGCCTAAAATAGAGAGCTGTTCTTTATAAAAATTCTCTCTTGCTTTATTGATTCCAAAAGACAGTCCAAATGTTTTCCCTTTATTATCCGCCAAAGACATATTCTCCAGCATGGTTAAGTTCGGGCAAGTGCCCATAGATGGGTTCTGATACACACGGCCAATGGAGCGATAGCGCTGAAAATCCTTCATCTTTGCAATATCTTTTCCACCAACCAGTACTTCCCCACCCTCAATGGGGATACTGCCACAAATAATATTCAGCATAGAGGTTTTTCCACTGCCATTACTACCCACAATAGAAACAAACTGCCCATCACCCACAGTAAGGTTAAACTTATCAAATAAGCACATTTCTGTAACTTGACCCGGGTTATAAATTTTTGTGATATTTTTCAACTCAAGCATGTTCTGCACCGCCTTTCTTTCTGTCGCCCAAAACCAGAATAACTAAGAACAGCACAGCCATAGCCAATTTTAAAAGGTTTGCAGGAAGCCCCAAGCTTATAGCAACCTGAATGCAAATTTTGTAAAAAATACTACCTGTCAGAACTGCTGTTGTTCCCTTCACAAAACCAAAACGACGGAACAAAGTGGTACCAATAATAACGGTCGCCAAGCCGAATACAACCTGCCCCGTTCCCATTGTGCTGGAAAATGATCTTTGTTCTTGACAAACTACACTACCACAAAGGGCGACCAGTGCATTTGCTATTACAAGTCCTAAAATTTTTGTTGTGCCTTTATCCTTTGCCAAAGTCGTAACCAAAGTACTGTTATCTCCCACTGCCCGCAAAAGCAATCCGCTCTTTGTCTTTAGATATAAATCCAAAAGAAGCTTTACAACTAGAGCTAAAATCAAAGAAACAATAAATTTTCGCATCATTAAGGGCATTGAACCTAGCATTGCCATAATAGGAGCTGCATTGAAAATCGTGTCAATATCCCGACCAACTGCAAGATTTGAACCGGCAATTTGCAAATTAATGGAGAATAAGGCTGTCATTGTTATAATCCCCGCAAGCAAATCTCTAACACCCAATCTAACGTGGATATATCCTGTTATAAAACCTGCTAGCGCTCCAATAGCCGCAGAGATTAAAAGTACCAAAAAAGGATTCACTCCATGAATCAAGAGCACTCCTGTGATAGCCGCTCCCAAAGGGAAGCTGCCATCCACAGTTAAGTCAGGAAAATCCAATATTTTATAGGTAATAAAAACACCATAGGATAACAATGCATAAATAAATCCCTGTGTCAGTGTACTAATCAACAAATCAACAAAAACCATTTTATAAACCTCTTTCTATCACCTTGACCCATCAAAGTTACGGGTTAATTTGCAGCTTCAATTGCCTTTTCTGCAATGTCAGCGGGGATTTTCATACCCATATCTGCCAAAGCCTTAGAGTTAATATAAGTGTCGAAGCTTGTGATTGTTTCATAAGGCAATTCCTCAGCTTTGGCTTCACCTTTTAAAATTTTTGCTGCCATTGCACCCGTCTGTTTTCCTAACAAAACATAATCAATTCCGGCGGAAGCTACACAACCAATCTTTACCTGCTCAATTTCGCTACCATAAACAGGAATACCTGCTTCGTTTGTTTTTTCTAAAATAGAAGGCAATACACCTACCACATTATTATCTGTCAAATTTGAAATACAATCCACACCCTTGGCAATCATATTGTCAGCGGCCTGTAAAACCTCTGCCTGCTGAGTAACACCAATGGTTTCAATAGTAAATCCATAGGAAGGGCCTTTTTCCTGATACTCTGCAATTGCAGATACGGAGTTTGGCTCGCTTGTTGTATAAAGAATGCCAATTGTTTTTGCATCAGGTTGTAGTGTACGAATCAGTTCAAGCTGTGCCTCAATAGGAAGTTTATCGCTTGTTCCGGTAATGTTACCTTTATCTAATTTCGCCTTTACAGGGTCTGTAATTGCTGTAAATATAACAGGAATATTTTTATCCTCTGCTGCTGCAAAACAGGCAGTTGCTGAAGGTGTTGCAATTGCACACATCAAAGCCACATTATTTGCCGAAAAATTCTGCGCAATTTGTGTTGTAATGTTATCATCAAAGCCGGCATTCTGATAGTCGACAGTAAAATCTTTGCCTTCTACCAAACCACTCTCCTCAAGACCTTGCAAAAATCCCTCTCTACAGTTATCTAATGATGCATGCTGACCATACTGAGAAATACCAATGACAGGGACATTTCCACTTGCACTATCTTTACCGGGTTGAGGACTACTGCTTCCGCAACCAGAAAGTGCCACCAAACTCATTATCGTTGCCATTGTAAATGCTAAAAATTTTTTCATACTCATACACTCCCTCTTCATGTCTAATTTCAATCTAATCTCGTCTAATCTAAACTATGTAACCCTTAAGGCGAGGAATTTTCCTAATAAAAAAAGTCCTATCCCATAATACATGGGACAAGACTTAGAAAATCCTGCGATACCACCCAAATTGACGATAATTCGTCCACTCGCTCACTGTACAAAAATACAGCCCATCTGGATAACGGGTACGGTTCCCGTCGGGTACTACTTGCCGAAGCTTTCGCCCGCCCTCATAAGTCCATTCACCTAGCATCCCACTGCTGCAATTTCACCACCTGCAACTCTCTTAAAGCGGATAAAAAGGCTACTCCTCTTAATCATCGGTTTCATTTTAGATACTGTAATTATAGCATGCAGTCTGTAAAAGTCAATAGTTTTTTCGTTGTTTTTCTGAAAAAGCATAATCCCAAAAATGATTTGTGGGTTTCAAAAATTTTAGTTTAATACCTAAATACATTAGCCTAATTGCCACTATTGAGACTTCAGTGAATAAATCCGATATAACTGAACGCATCAAGTTTCTCTCAATCCCCCCCCTAATCTCTCGTAATACTTTCATTCATTTGCTTGTCAACAAAATCATATTTAGATTTTCGTATTACACACACTAACGGAACATAATTATTTAATTATAGGTAACGCTTGTGCTCATTAAATCAACATCAATAATGAAAAAAGAACATCCTTCATACTTCTCAGCAAAGTATATTTACTTCTTTATATACATATATCCTATTTCTTCTTTTAAGTGCTTACATTAGTTTTTTCAATAATTATTTTTTGTTCTGTCTCTTTCATCCATAAAAAACCTCCGAAGGCTTTAGGATTAAAGGCTCGGAGGTAAATTTAAAAACTACTTTAATTACTCATTAGTACATGTTAAGAAAATGAGCAAAATACTTCATTAATATTTATATTCGTCATCATCAATGTCTTTGCTTTCATCACTGTCTTTGCTTTCATCAATCTCATCTTCATCCGCATCTTCTTCTATGAAATCTAAATCTTCAAAGTTCTCTGTGTTCATTACATCTGAAAAGTGATCAGACCTAGATTCTGTTGATTCCAGCAAGAATTTGGATAACAGCTCATTTAACAACTGTGCCTGTGCCGACAATTCCTCACTAGCGGCCGCCTCTTCCTCTGCTGTTGCACTATTGGTCTGTACAACTGCGGAAATTTGCTCAACGCCAAGATTGACTTGATTTATGGAATTCGCCTGCTCGTTGCTTGCGTCGGAAATATACTGAATAATCTCCGCGGATTGCTCAGCGCCTTGCACAATTTCCTGTAGTGAATTTGCCGTTACGTCAACGATTTTTGTTCCTTTTTCAATTGCACGCAATGCATTTTCAATCAGCGCAGAAGTGTTTTTTGCGCTTTCCGCAGACTTGCTTGCAAGATTTCTTACTTCATCGGCAACGACTGCAAATCCTCGACCTGCATTGCCTGCTCTGGCTGCTTCAACAGCAGCATTTAGTGCCAGTATATTTGTTTGGAATGCAATGTCATCAATATTTTTAATAATTTTTCCAATTTCATTGGAAGCACGACTGATTTCATCCATAGCTTCCACCATTTGCTTCATTTGCTCCTGACCACGCAAAGTTGCATTGGAAGATTTCAACGCTATATCCTTTGCTTTTGTGGCATTATCAGCTGTTTTCATTATCTGTGTAGAGATATCATTAATGGTTGCAGAAAGTTCTTCAATAGAGCTTGCCTGCTCAGTGGCACCTTGAGAAAGGGCTTGGGCTCCGCTGGAAACTTGATCTGAACCAGAAGCAACCTGCTGTGCCGCCAAATTGATTTGAGATAAGGTCTCACTCATCATTTCCGTTGTTGAGATTAAAGCCTCTTTAATTGCCGCAAACTCGCCATCATAGTCTTGTTTAAACTCAAGCTTGAAGTTTCCATTTCCTATTTGATTCAGTAATTCGGCAATTTCATTTATGTAAGCAATATAGCCTTTTAAACGTACCACTGTTTTATCAAAGGACTCTGTAAGTATTGCTGTTTCATCACTACTCTTTACATCCAGCTCAATATCAAGATCACCAGCTGCTATTTTATTCGAGGCTGCCGCCAGTTTACGTAAAGGCAATACAATTCGTTTTGAGGAAATATAAATAACTGCACAGAGAACCAACAATACAATACTTAAAATGGAATACATTAGCGCCTTCATCTGAACATAAGGCCTATCTACCTCTTCTTTTGAAATAGCAGAAACTACCTTCCAACCGGTATTGCCAACTGAAGAATTAAAGCCGATTAGTTCTTCACCATTATACTGATATTCCACAACATTGGTAGAAACGGTTTTCATAAAATTTTTCTGAATATCATCAGCATTAAGCTCATCAACAGATTTCATTACAAGCTCTGGATTTGGATGATATAAAATTACATTGTTTTCTGTTATAAAACAATAGTAACCATGATCGCCCAATCGCAAGCTGCTTAATATGGATTTTAGCTGAGAAAGCAAAATGTCAATGCCAACGGCACCAACCATTTCACCATTATCATAAACTGGAATTGTAACGGATACCACCAATTCACCTGTACTTGAATCTAAATAAGGATCGGATAATGATAACCCCTTCTTTTGCATCATTTTAATAAACCATGGACGCTGTGTAATCACCCAAGTTTCATCAGACACATAATTATCGGAGCCGATACATTGGCTGGTATCAAGGTCTCCCAACCAGACCGAAAGAATATTCATTGAATCAACACCAGCAATTTTCTTTAATTCGTTTAATACTGCAGGGTAATCGGGTAAATCAGACATCTTTGTTCCTTCTTTCGCCTCCAGCATGAAATTCTTAAACAACGTATTGTTGGAAGCTGTTTTCGCAATGGACTGATATGATGAAAGATACTGACTAACCTGCCATGATGCGCTAATGGAACTTTCTTTTACAACCTGATTTGTCTGTTCACTAATACTACTTTTTAACCGCGAAGAAACAGCAAAAATAAGAATCAAAAATAAAATCAGTGAAGGAATAAGTGTTGTAATAATCATTTTTCTTGCAATACTTTTTGTAAAAAATTTCATATCATTACCTCTTTCTTTGTTTTTCTGTCTTTTCTGATTTCCTGCCTTACGAACGGTACCGAATTATACGCCAAATTTGGTTCGTCTCGTGGGATACCATAAAATTATTTTATCGGAAGTATCTTTATTTTTGTAGGTCTTTAGAGGTACATATCCCTACACCAATACAAACTGCTTAACGAAAACTAGGAGAAAATTTACTGCTTAAAAATGAAAACTTTAAAGTTATTCTAAAAAATTCTTATTCTCCCTCCTTCATCTAAAATACTCCTATACAGATGTAATTTTCGTATAAACAGAAACAGCAAAGCTGTAAATTTTGAGCATTTGCTCAAAATAATGTTCATTTATTTATGTTCTTGCTATGTAAAAAGAAAATATTATACAAGCCCTATCTTTTTATAATTGTAGATATTATAAATTTATAAACTTATCAAAGTACGCCTAATATTTGCATGTTCTGGAAATTTTGTATGTAAACTAAAACACTTATAAAAAGGTATACTCCTAAACTATCACAATTGAATTCATTATTCAATTCAATTGAGGACAAAAACGACTTTTTTTGCCAATTTGTGGGTATTTCCCAATAAAGAGACATTATTTTTACAGATGAGCATATATTTTATAATTATTGTTCCGACACAAAAAATTCAATGTACAATTCATACAAAAAATAATTTTCAATCATATATTTTTTATAATTAATTATAATTTTCTGGCACTTTTTCTTAATGTTTATCTATTCTTTTCACATATATTTTCATGAAAAACCTAATATAATATGCAAAATCATTAGAAATGCAAGAATTAAATTACATTTTTACTATCCCACTTGTAATTATCAGATAAAACGGTTAATCCTTCAATCGTCAATTATTTGCATACAGAAAAAAGAGACTGCAAAAGGCAGTCCCTTTTTCGTTTCCCGCATTCCTATTTTGGAGTCAGTCTGATCAAATTTTCTCAAGACCTTAACAGATACTCCCAAAACTCCACCTAAGGCTAAAAATCAGTATATTCGTCGTAAATCCAAATATAAATCAGCCTTTACAGCCAATTACTTGGCCGAATTAATCAACATTCAATGTTTATTGTTGCCATTAAAAGAACACAAGCTTGAAATATTGATTACTCCTTTTCAACCATTTCATTTATTGGGAATATGAATTGCTCTTTTTTCTGCCGCCAACGCCGCTTCACGCACTGCCTCCGTTACCGTAGGATGGGCATGAATGGTATTGATAACCTCTTCTAATGTTGCCTCTAAGCCTATGGCCAAAGCTCCTTCACCAATCATATCCGTTGCTCTTGGCCCCAGGATATGAATTCCTAAAATCTCGTTAAATTTCTTGCCATATAAAATTTTAATTGCACCTACGCCTCCGTTTGCGATCAAGGCCTTTCCATTTGCAAACAAAGGGAAATTCCCAACACCGTAGTCGATGCCCTTTTCCTTTGCGCTTTCTTCTGTAAGTCCAACGCCTGCAAATTCAGGCACAGTGTATACACAAGAAGGATTGGTTTTACTATCAAAACCTGCCTTATGACCCAAAGCATTTTCCGCCGCAATCTCCCCTTGGGCAGAAGCAATATGGGCAAGCATAATCTGCCCAAGGCAATCGCCAATGGCATACACATCCTTCACGCTGGTTTCCATAAATTCATTTACCTGAATTTTGCCCCTATCATGGCGAATACCTGCTTTATCCAATTGCAAAGCTGCGGTATCCGTCCTTCTGCCAACGGCAACCAGAACCTTTTCTGCCAAAAAGTCCTTTTCGGTGCCTTTTAAATCAACCTGAACCTCTGCTTTATCACCGGATTTTCCAACGGAAAGAACCTTTGCATCCGTCAAAATTTCAATGCCTTTTTTCTCCATCAAACCACGGAGTGTCGCAGTCAATTCACCATCCATCATTGGCAATAGCTTGGGTAATGCCTCAACAATCGTAACCTTTGTTCCAAAAGCATTGTAAGCGGTTGCCAATTCCATGCCGATTACACCACCGCCGATTACCAAAAGGCTTTCCGGTGGATTCTCTAAGGAAAGGGCCGCCGTGGAATCAATACAAGCAGGGTTCCCCTCAACACCTGGAATAGGTGGGATGGCAGGAATTGAGCCTGCGGCAATGATGATTTTATCTCCAGTTAAAGTTTCTGTTTTTCCATCTTTCTTTTTTATAGAAAGGGTTTTTGCACCTGTAAAAGAAGCCTCTCCTTCAATGATCTTCACTTTATTTGCCTTTAATAAGCCTGTTACGCCGCCAACCAACTGATTGACAACAGCACCTTTTTTCGCTAAGACCTGCTTCCAATCATAGCCTTCTGGCTTTACTTTAATGCCATATTCAGCGGCATGATTCATTTCTTCCATGATCTCTGCGGCATGCAACAACGCCTTCGTGGGGATGCACCCAACATTTAAGCAAGTTCCGCCCAATCTGTTTTTCTCAACCAACGTTACATCAGCACCCAATTGTGCACCACGAATTGCCGCAACATAACCACCGGGACCGCCGCCAATTACGATTAAACTTATATTTTTCGCCATAATGATTAATCGGGTGACTCTATTGTTAGAAATAGAGTCACACCGTTTCCTCCTTTATTTTATACAAAAATTAATTCAGGATTTTCCAAAAGCTCTTTCATGTCTCCCAAAACTTCCCCCGCTTCTCTACCATCAAAAACTCTGTGGTCAAAGGTCAGCATCATATGCATCATGGTTCTGGGACAGAACTCCCCTTTATACTCAACAAATTTTTTCTTTGCTGTACCAAAGCCTAAAATTCCCACCTGCGGAGGAGAAATAACAGGAGTGCCAAAGTCAATATGGAACATACCAACGTTAGTAACCGTAAAGGTTGCTCCCGATTGTTCTCCCCCTACCAGTGTGTCATCTTTTGCTCTTAATGCAAGATCACGCAGAGCCTTACTCATTTCCAGCAAGGAATACTGATCCGCATTCTTTAGTACAGGAACTACCAAGCCTTCGGCAAGGCCTACCGCCATACCCAAATTTACATAAGGATAGGAACTTATTGTCTCACCATCGAAGGTGGAGTTCAGCATAGGGTGTTTTTTCAACATTTTTACTGTTGCCAGCATCAACATATCATTTACAGAAATCTTGCAGCCCAAAACGTCTGCTTTTTCCACATATTTTTGGCGCATCGCCAATAAATCTGTTACATCAATTTCCGCAAATACAGTCAAGGGTGCCATAGTTTCAAAGCACTTTCTCATATTTTTTGCAATGGATTTTCTGCGTCCGCTTAAGGTTATTTTTACAACCTCTCCCGTTGGCTGTACTGCCTTAACTTCAGGTGCAGAAATAGGTGCAGCCTTAGCCGCTTCCAGATATGAATATACATCTTTTGCAATAATTCTTCCATTGGGGCCTGTGCCGCCAACCAAAGCCAAATTCAAACCTGTACTCTTGGCAATGTTTCTTGCCAAGCCTGTTGCTCTGATATGTCCATCTTTGGCTACAGCATTTCCACCTTGGGGTAATGTATCAGCCATAGATAACGCAACGGATTTATGGCACACTTCACACTCATTGGCACACATTGCCTGACTTGCAGGTGCAGTTCCATTTACCAAAGCATCATATGCCTCTTTTGTAGAAGCAATAAAAGCCACAGTATGACCCACCTTCACGGTCTCCCCTGTTTTTGCAACTCTATGCAAAATGCCATCAGCGGTTGCTTCACATTCCATTGTGGTTTTTTCGTTTTCAAAATCGAAGATTGCCTGTCCTTTTTTAACCGTTTCTCCTTCAGCAATTTTCCATTCTCCAACAACGCCTTCAATCATGGTTAAGCCGGCTTTCGGCATTACTACCTCTGCCGCATCAACATTTACAACCTCAGGAGCCTGAGAAATAACTGCCTCAGATGAATTTCCACCATTTTTCATGCTATCGTATTCTTCTTTGCTTGCCGCAATCAATGCAACTGCCATGCCAACCTTTACCACATCCCCTGCATTTGCAACAATATGCAAAATACCATCTTCGTTTGCTTCGCATTCCATTGTGGTTTTTTCGTTTTCAAACTCCATAACCACATCACCTTTTTTAACCATTGCACCCTCTTCAACTTTCCAAGCGGAAATTGTGCCTTCAATCATTGTTAACCCAGCCTTGGGCATTACTAATTCAACGCTCATATATTTTTACCCATAACCCCCTTAGGGTTACAGTTCCCTCCTATTCTTTGGATTTTTTCTGCATCCCAAATGAAACAGTGCCTCTTAAAATCAAAATAGTCTCTTCACTGTTTCCACAATCTTGTCTGCATTGGGAATACAAACCAGCTCCAGCGCTACATCATAAGGCAAAGGAACGTCTAACGCCGCAACCCTCAAAACAGGTCCATCTAATTCGTCATACATTTCCTCTTGCATCATCGCTGCGATTTCCGCACCAATGCCACCTGTTTTATTGCCCTCTTCCACAACAATTGCCCGATGGGTCTTTTCTATGGATTCGCGGATTGTCTCCTTATCCAATGGCGCAATGGTCCTTGGATCAAGCACCTCCGCGCTAATGCCCTCCGCAGCCAATTTTTCCGCAGCCTCCATAGCTTTTTTCACCATCAAACCAATGGCTACGATGGTAACATCACTACCTTCTCTTTTAATATCTGCAACACCAATGGGGATTGTGTATTCTTCATCAGGAATATCTTCCTTCACCTGATATAACTGCTTATGTTCAAAGAATAAAACAGGATTGTCTGAGCGAATTGCGCTCTTCAAAAGACCCTTTGCATCTGCCGCTGTGGAAGGGCTGATGATGATTAAACCGGGGGTGTGCATAAATAAGCTTTCTACACAGTTGGAGTGCTCTGCACCTGCACCAAAAGCAGAACCAGCCGCCGCACGGATAACCATGGGAATTTTGTATTGATCTCCATGCATAAATCTCCACTTTGCAACACAGTGATAAATCTCACTGAATGCTACCAACAAAAAGTCAGAGTACATCAATTCAATACAAGGTCTTAAACCAACCAATGCTGCACCCGCACCAACACCAATAATTGATGTTTCGGAAATTGGTGTATTTTTCACTCTATCTTCACCGAAAATTTCGTATAAACCTCTGGTAATACCGAAAATTCCGCCGTGTTGGGCAACATCCTCGCCAAACACAACAACGTTTTCGTCCTTTTCCATTTCTTCTCTTAAGGCATCCGAGATTGCCTGTCCATAAGTTACATGCATATGTGAAACCTCCTTAGATTTTATCCATCAAATTATGCTAAAATATTTTTGAAAAGATCCTCTGCAGTCGCTTTAGGAGATGCCTCCGCAAAATGCACCGCAGCATCCAGCTCTGCATCAATGTCGCTATACATGGTTTTGATTTCAGCTTCTGTGAGAACATTGTTTTCCAGCATATAGTTTTCCATCTTTTTCACGCAGTTTCTCTTTTTCTGCCACTTTTCTGTGATAGCAGGATCACGGTATTTACATTGATCCCCTTCAAAATGCCCTCTCCAACGATAGTTCTTCGCTTCCAAAAGAGCAGGGCCATTACCGGCACGCACATACTCAGACAATTCTTTTGCCGCCTCGTATACCGCCAAAACATCAGAGCCGTCAACCACCTTCGCCGGGATGCCATACGCAGGTGCACGGTCAGCACCAGGATTTTCTACAGCGGTGGATTCATAAATGCAAGTAGAAATTGCCCACTGATTGTTGTCCAGAATAAACAAAACTGGTAATTTCCACGCTGCCGCCCAGTTCATTGCTTCGTGAACAGGTCCACGGTTTGAAGTACCATCGCCATAATAGCAGTAAACAATATTATCTTTGCCTTCCATCTTTAGTTTGTAAGCAGCACCAACAGCAAAAGCCATATCACAACCCAAAGTGCCACTCATACCCAAAACACCCTTGCTAAAATCAGCAATGTGATTGACACCACCGCCACCACGGGAGTTACCATCTTGTCTGCCCAAAATTTCTGCATATATATTGTTAAAAGACACACCCAAAACATGGGAAATACTAACCACACGATGAGCAAGCTTAAAATAATCTCCGACTTTTCTTGTAAAAAGTGATCCAACATGAGTTGCTTCCTGCCCAACACCACTATGGATATGACCAGGCACTCTACCTTCCTTATAGATTGCCACCAATTTTTCTTCAGATAATCTAGTGTACAGTAAGTTTTTGTACAAATCTGTTAAGAATTCCTTTGTATAAGCCATATTTAGACCTCCTGTTAGTTTGAAAATGAATTTCTGATGATGTATGATTATAGGAGCAAATACCGTGCCAAATTATTGAATCTACATTTTTTCAAGGTATCTCCATACTAAGAAAGCCTTTGTATCAGCGAGAAAACAACTTTAAAAAGAAATTTAGCTTTTTTTATTTTTTATAAAATCAAGAAGTATCTCTAATAAAAAAGTGTAGTAAAATACCAACATGTGTTGAGTATCTACTACACTTTCTATTTACCTTGTTTTACTTGTATTATAAATTTGTACGAATTACATTGTTTTAACATCGAAACAAGAGATGATTTTTATGTACTTTTTTTAATCGCTCAAAAAAGTGTAGTAAAAACACTACATTTGTTTGAAATTTTGCCAAAATCTTTATTAAAAACATTTTAAGACAGCAAATCTTCTTCTCTCCCCAAGCCTTGTGAATCTTTAATATTATGAAAATTGAAAACACTTATTGGTTCCATCTTACTTAATTGCATATCTTCGCATTTTATCATAGAGAATACTTCTGTCTATCTCCAGCAATTCAGCCGCCTTTTTCTTGTTTCCTTTCGTTTGCTTCAAAGCTCGTAAAATTGCCAGTTTTTCTGCTTCTTCCCTTGCGGCACGAAGGGTTAGCGTGTTCTCCTGCTTCATTTCGGATAAATTCATTTTTAAACGTAAACGCTCAAAATCTTCTACTGATAACTCTCCTGAATTTGCATAATTGAATGCTCTTTCAATCATATTTTCCAATTCACGGATATTCCCAGGCCATTGATAGCTTTCCAAAAGCTGCAACACTTTTTGGTCTACCCCTAAAATATGGGAACCAAGTTCTTCATTCAATTTCTCAATAAAGTGATTTACCAAAAGTGGGATATCTCCTTTTCTTTGCCTTAAAGGGGGTATCCTCAGCTCGACTACATTAATTCGATAATATAGGTCATCTCGAAATTTTCCTTCCTTTACCATTTCCGCCAAATCCTGATTTGTGGTAAATACAAAACGAACGTCAATTTCCTTATTCTTCCCGCCAATCACCTGAATTTCTTTCTCTTGAACTACACGCAAAAGTTTTGCCTGCAACTGAAGGGGCATTGAATTTATTTCATCCAAAAGTAGGGTTCCTCCATCTGCTTGTTCAATTTTCCCTTTTTTTCCACCTTTCAGTGCGCCGGTAAATGCTCCTTCTGCATAGCCAAAAAGCTCTGACTCTAACAATGTTTCCGGAATTGCCGCACAGTTTAAAATCACAAAGGGCATTTTGGCTCGTCCGCTTAAATTATGAATGGAGTGGGCAAAAAGTTCTTTCCCCGTCCCACTTTCCCCATAAATTAATATGGCAGAGCGTGTTCTAGCGGCTCTTTTTGTAAAATCAATTAACTTTCTTAATTCTTGATCTTGAGTAATGATCTGATCTATATTATATTTCGTACCGGTATTCTCAAAATAGTTGTCTTTATAAAATTGCACTTGCTTATTGAGAAAACTCATTTTATTCTCTAGTTGTTTGACTGTTAAGCGGCTCCCTGTTGAAGTAAAAGCAACTCCGCCTAAAATCTCGTCATCCTTACGGATTAATAAACGATTGATAACCATTGTTTTTCCGTCATGTTCAAAAAATTCCTCTACGCTTTCTTTTCCTGAACGAATCACAGCACTTAAGCTCTCATCGGGTACATACTCATGTAATTTTTTTCCAATAGGAAAAGGCTTAGGAATTTTAAAAAGCTCTCCATATTTCTCTGTCATATAGATAATACGACTTTCCGTATCAACAATTACAACAACACCTAAGGACTCTAAAAATTCTTTTGCAATACTTTCAAAATTAATATTTTGCTTCATCCTGCAATCACCTTTCTCATAAACTTGAATGAAAACCAAATAAAAAGCGAATTATATTTTATTCTCTTGAAAAATCCATTCATCCGTAATTACATCTAATTCTTAAAATTGGTGCAGTGATGGTTATTATTGGAGTCTAGACTTTTGATCCCCCCAAACGGAAATCTCCCAACTGGATCTACTCAAAAATGAATCAGTGATTCCTTAAAGTTATAAATTTTAAATAAAATAAACTTACTTACGCCGCAGACTTCAAAACACTATAGAAATTTTAATTATTATTGTTATTATATCATAAAATTTATAAACAAGTAATTTTCCATTGAAATTGATTCAATAGACTACCTTCAGTTAAAAAATATTGATTTTTTGCTTAATCTTTTTTTGGCTGGGCATAGTAATATGAATGAAAGGAGGAAGAAAATTTGCGCGCATTAGAATTTACAGAAGGAACCTCCCAATTACAGGAAGTACGCTATAGCACTCATGCCATTAAGCGTCAACAACACGGCAGAGAACAGCAGTTTTTTGATAGCGGACATGGTAAAACTCAAAATTCCGATTATGAACCATTGCATTATCAAGATGTATAAAGAGGAATCGCCCTTCAAAATGAAGGGCGATTTTTATAATTAAGAAGTCCTTCGTATGTGAAAATGGTCAATCATAAAGCTATAATCTGTCATACGAATAAAAAACCATCATTTAAAAACAACTCAATAATTCCCACTATGTTTACCCACTATAATAATTATTTTTTCATAATTTTATTTTTTTCTTAAAAAATAAACCACCAGCATTGCTGGTGGTTTAAAGTGGCTATTGCAGGGATACTCATTGTTTATATTCTGTTATTCCTATAAGAATCAGCTTACCTCGATAATTGTGAGGTTTGCTTGAATCGCTCCGGTTCCATAAGTTACCGTTGTTCCTGTGCTGTTAAATAAGTTAAATACAAGAGGTGTGGTTGTAACTGTAATTAACGCGGTGCCATTTAATTGAAGCGTCGTAAGCGGTGATGGAGAAGTAGACAAAATAATATCTGATCCTCCACTAATAACTCTTATACCAAAAGTAACATTTGGCGAGGTTTCTGCACCATCAGTATTTACCCACCAAGAGATAAAATAGTTACCCGGTGCATTAATGAAGAACGCTCCCACACCTGCGTTATACGTTATATTTGTAGAAGGTGCATTAATTGTAGTATCAAACAAAACATTCGTGTTTGTTGCAACCGTTCCACCACTGCTATCCTGTAACTGTACTTGTAATCCTGTTAAATCTGAGCTTGGTCCTGGAGGACCCTGTGGGCCTTCTGGACCTTGTGGGCCTTCCGGACCTGCAGGGCCCGGCTCACCCTGTGGACCTGCGGGACCTGCTTCACCTGCGGGACCCTGAGCACCTGCGGGGCCTGCCTCACCCTGTGGACCTGCGGGACCTGGCTCACCTTGTGGACCTGCGGGGCCTGCTGCACCTGCAGGGCCTGCGGGACCTGCGGGGCCTGCTTCGCCTTCAGGACCTGCGGGGCCTGGCTCACCTTGTGGACCTGCGGGGCCTGCTTCGCCTGGTTCACCCTGTGGACCTGCGGGACCTGCTGCACCTTCAGGACCTGTGGGGCCTGCGGGACCTGCGGGGCCTGCTTCGCCTGCAGGACCTTGTGCGCCTGCGGGACCTGCCTCACCCTGTGGACCTGCGGGACCTTGGGCACCTGTTGCGCCTGTTGCACCTGTTGCACCTGCGGGACCCTGGGCACCTGCGGGACCTGGTTCACCCTGTGGACCTGCGGGACCTTGGGCACCTGTTGCGCCTGTTGCACCTGCGGGACCCTGGGCACCTGCAGGACCGGCTTCACCCTGTGGGCCTGCTGGACCTTGAGCTCCGGTTGCACCTGTTGCGCCTGTTGCTCCTGTTGCGCCTGCGGGACCTTGGGCACCTGCAGGACCGGCTTCACCCTGCGGGCCTACTGGACCCTGCGGGCCTGCTGGACCACGAGGGCCTACGGGACCACGAGGACCTTCACAACAGCAATGGGAGCCTCTACCACAATTGCAACTTCCCAATTCATTTACATCACAACTATCGTCGTAGCTATAACTCATTTGGTTTCCTCCTTTTCTCAAATTTGATTAACCTTTCAATCTAACCTAGTCTTTTAAAATATTTCAAAAGAGTTTTCTCCGATTCACCGGAAACTAACCTCTTTATTTAATAAGAAAGCCTTAGGAAATACCAAGACCTGCACTGGCATAACCAGCAACAGCTGTTGCCAAATCAATACCTGCCGTTACGTCTGCGGAGAATACCAGAAGTAACCTGGTTCCTGCCGTTACAGGAATGCTTAAACCGGTAGTTTCACCACTGAGAACTGTACCAATTGCAACGATGCCTGTTAGTGAAGGAGCAAGTGTAACTTCTGCACCTGCAACTTCAACAAAGGTATCATCTGGTGTAGCCGATGCGTAAAGCTGGGCGGTTACTGTAACGGTAGAGCCTACCAGTGTAAGCGCTGCGCTGACACTAAGGTAAGCTGCCAAAGATGTGATGGTTCCGTCTCTGGGTACAGAGAATGCCAAGTTTGTCAACCCTGTTAAATCAATTGTTCCGCCGATAGCGGTAATACCAGAAGCATTAATTCCAAAGCCAAGTGCACTTGAGGTATTTAGCACTCCACCGAGTACAGTGGTCAAAACAGCTGGTGTGCCCGATGCAAACGGAATGATTGCACCTGCGCCTGCGGGACCTGCGGGGCCTGTTTCGCCCTGAGGACCTGCGGGACCTGCTACACCTGCGGGGCCTTGTGCGCCTGCAGGGCCTGGCTCACCTTGAGGACCTGCGGGACCTGGCTCACCTTGGGGACCTGCGGGGCCTGCTGCACCTGCAGGGCCTGCGGGACCTGCGGGACCTGCTTCGCCTTCAGGACCTGCGGGGCCCGGCTCACCTTGGGGACCTGCGGGGCCTGCTTCGCCTGGTTCACCCTGAGGACCTGCGGGACCTGCTGCACCTTCAGGACCTGCGGGGCCTGCGGGACCTGCGGGGCCCGGTTCGCCTGCAGGACCTTGTGCGCCTGCGGGACCTGCTTCACCCTGTGGACCTGCGGGACCTTGAGCACCTGTTGCGCCTGTTGCACCTGTTGCTCCTGCAGGACCTTGCGCGCCTGCGGGGCCAGCTTCACCCTGAGGACCTGCGGGGCCTGCGGGACCTGTTGCGCCTGTTGCGCCTGCGGGACCTTGTGCACCAGCGGGGCCAGCTTCACCCTGTGGACCTGCGGGACCCTGTGCTCCGGTTGCTCCTGTTGCGCCTGTTGCTCCTGTTGCTCCTGCAGGGCCTGCGGGACCTGCGGGGCCTGCTTCACCCTGTGGGCCTGCGGGGCCCTGTGGACCTGCGGGACCCTGAGGACCTGTTGCACCTGTTGCACCTGTTGCACCCTGAGGACCTACTGGACCCTGAGGACCTACCGGACCTTGGGGACCTTGAGGACCACGAGGACCTCTTGGACCACGACAGCAGCAATGGTTATGTGAATTTCCTCCACAATTACCGTTCCAATTAATACCTTGTAAATCATTCATATCAAAATCATTGTTATAATCACAACTCATTTCTTTTCCTCCTTCATAAATAATAATTGACTTAGTATTGAAAAACCTCTTACTTTTAAGAGCTTACAAATCATTCTGTTACGAATGAAAAAGTATACCTGCCTATTTAAAACCTCATTTTAAAAAATCCCATTATGCAAATCTGAATTTATCATTTGTTCAATTTAAGCACCTAACACATTTTTGCTTATTTTTTTATATTATTGTATTTTGACTTTAACTTGTTGTAGCTTGGACTTTTTCATCTTAATACTAAAGTGTATTCTTAAAATTGAATTAGGATAGAAACGCTTCTTGTCACTTAAAATTACAAAAAATCAGCTATCTCTATACAATGTTACTCTGTAGGGAATCCCTTTTACGCAAGCAGAACCGTTTCAAAAGCGCTGACGGAGGCACTATAAACTGTTTTTCTCAATTCTTTTCTTTCGTTAGATTTCCAGTACAAAACTTTTAGAACTCTTTTTAGCTTGCATTTCAAAAACAGTTACAGCACTAAAATTCTTTTGTGAAAAGAATTTCTATAGCAATCATAACTCCAAAAAATATAATCCATGGGTAATGTGACCTTCCCAAAGATTTCCTTCCGTAAGCTAAATTTACAGAATCCGTTTCACCTCTCTTTTCAATTTCATTGCTCTTAAGGTACTGCAAGCTCTACAACATAATATGTAAGTCTGACATGCTAGGTGACAATTTGAGGTAAAATCATTGTTGTATTCCTTTTTGAAAAAATTTATAAATTCTAACACAATCTAAATCTTAAAAGTAACCTGACTGAAAACAGGCAATAATTAGAATTCAATTTTTCAATTTCATTTTTATACAGCATTTCTGTAATTTAAAAAAAGAGCTGATTAAAGTCTCAATTTCATCAGATGAAGTAAAAACAAACAACATATTTATGATTTTTTTCAGTATGCTACGGGCATAAAAATAAGACACTCTTCTTTTTTCGAAGAGTGTCTTATTTTTTCCGTAAGGATATTTGTACCTTAAATTTTTTACACAATAAAATAACCTCACATCATTTTATTAATCTCTTTTTTTAAACGACCGATGATTTTCTTTTCCAGTCTTGAAATATACGATTGAGAAATCCCAAGAAGGTCCGCCACTTCCTTTTGGGTTTTTTCTGTTGTTTCAGGTAAAATGCCAAACCGCATTTCCACAATTTTTCTCTCTCTGCAAGAAAGCTTATCCATTGCATTATTTAATAGCTCCCTATCTACCTCTTCTTCAATATTTTTGTAAATGACATCTCCTTCTGTTCCAAGGATATCAGAAAGGAGCAACTCGTTTCCTTCCCAGTCAACATTCAAAGGTTCATCTATGGAAACCTCAGATTTGGTTTTGCTGTTTCGCCTCAGATACATTAATATTTCATTCTCAATGCATCTGGATGCATAGGTGGCTAATTTTATTTTTTTCTCAGGGTTAAAGGTATTAATGGCTTTTATCAACCCAATAGTACCAATAGAAATTAAATCCTCTACATTTACACCTGTATTTTCAAATTTTCTTGCGATATAGACCACCAAGCGTAAATTCCTCTCAATCAATACCGATTTTACCCTTACCTCATCCTCACCACCAAGCTGATCCAATAAAATTGCCTCTTCATCCGGCTTAAGGGGGGGCGGAAATACGTCGCTTCCACCTATATAAAATACCTCTTGCCCTTTCCTGCGTAATTTGCGCAAAATCAACCCTGCATGATACTTCACTAAAAACAGGAAATACTTCCATTGCCTCATAAATCGTCCTCCTCCAGCAAGCAAGGGGGAATCAAACCTTCATACCCCCCTTTAAAAAAATCAAAGGAAATTCCTATATACAGCCTGTGATAACTTATTGTCTTTTCGCCAAAACAAATTCTGCATTCTTCTGCAAGAAAGCCCCACAATGCCCCTTCAGGATTTCCTAAACTGGTGTAATGCATTGGTTCAAGATTCTCTCGCTCACCACAAATTAGCTTTTCGCCCTCTTCTGCGGAAAATAACGGAAGTACGACACCTAATTCCATTACAATGACCCCTTTGCCATCTCTTTTCAGCCCGTTTCCCGTATCAATGAGTACACGACCCTCTACCCATTTGCTATTTTTACGAATATACACAGTGCAAAAATCTCTACGCCTTCGTATGTGGGTTTCTATCCAATTGCCGCCGATTTTTAATAATATGTAACTTACAGCAATCCCCCATATTAAGTATTGCCAAGGAAAAAACCTTTGCCGTAATATCAATCCGCTTCCCAATGCCTTCTGCGCTTGGGTAACTGTGAACAGTACATTCAAACCGCCCCCCAGCAAAAAGGATGCAAATAGAGCAGTTAAAAAAAGCCTGATAAAATTTTTAGGGCTTTTCGGAAAATATGCCACCCCAAGTCCAAGAATTAGTAATGCAAAGGATAAAAAAATGCCTCCATTATTCGGAAACAAGAATATCAACAGCAAACAATGACATAAAGCAGACAAAAATGCACCTACAAAAAGCCGCCATTTCTTGGCGCGAAAACCGCTAATCCGCCCAGCCGCATAAAGCAGAAATAAGTCCATAATCCATTCCCAAAAAAACACCACATCAATATAAACTGAAGCCTCCATTCCTTCCCTCCTGAAACAAATTATAGGCATGTTTTGATGCGAAGTCTGTCATATTTACTGAAAATGCCAAAAAAAAGAATGGCAGAGTTCGACCTACTTCGACTCTCCATTCTTTCTATATTATAATATAATTATAAATTTCCATACTCCCGATGAACCCACATTTCTATGCTGATACATCACAAAGAAATGCCAGTTCCAATCAAGGTATTTTCCTACTTTATATGCATTCCTTTTTGCAAATGCGGTTTTATTTAAAATACTTGCCTTTCACCTTTGAACCTCTACTTAAATAGTTTTTTGCAAAATATTCTGTACCTCATTATTCTTTTTCATGCCTCAACAATTAATGATATACACGAATAATAGAGGATATTTCCTTTACCATTGACATATTAGAAATCACAATGATGGAATCCATAAATTGTTTTTCTAAAACATCATAAGTAACAATGACAACATCTGCTGTTTTTTCATCCTTTGTTTTTTGCAATAGCATGGATATGCTCACATTATTACTGCCAAACACACCAGCTAAGGCAGCCAATGTGCCCGCTCTGTCCTCAAGCTTCATGCGCACATAGTAACTGCTTTTTGTTTCTTTAATGTCTTTAATGGGAATATTTTTATAACAGCTGCTGCCGATTCTACCGGTGCAATGAAACTGAATGTTTCTTGCCACATCCAAAATGTCACCAACAACAGCACTGCCTGTAGGCAGTTCCCCTGCTCCACGACCATAAAACATAGCATCTCCCACAGCATCGCCGTGAATAAATACTGCATTATAGGAATCATTTACCGCCGCCAAGGGATGACTCTGAGGAATCATAGTTGGATGAACCTTTACCTCAATACCATCCTCTGTATTTTTTGCAATCCCTAGCAGCTTAATTTCGCAACCAAGCTCATGGGCATAACGGATATCCTTTGCAGATATTTTAGAAATACCCTCTGTATATACATTCTGAAATGTTACTGGAGAGTTAAAAGCAAGGGAAGCCAAAATGGCAAGCTTTCTGCCTGCATCGTGTCCCTCAATATCTGCTGTTGGGTCAGCCTCAGCGTAGCCTAAATCTGTCGCCAATTGGAGGGCTTCTGCAAAGTCCATCCCCTCTTCGCTCATTTTGGTCAGAATAAAATTCGTTGTGCCATTGATGATTCCCATTACCTCTGTTATTTCATTTCCGGCTAAACACTGATTCAGTGGTCTTATAATTGGTATCCCTCCTGCAACAGCCGCCTCAAACAATAAATCACAATGGTTTGTTTTGGCAAGCTCCAACAGCTCATGACCCTGCACAGCTATCAAGTCCTTATTGGCTGTTACAACATGTTTGCCTTTTTGCAAAGCTTCCTTAATATATGTGGCTGCGGGTTCTATGCCCCCCATGACCTCAACAACAATTTCAATACTGTCATCCTCAATGATATCGCTCCACTGATCTGTCAGTTTTTCCGGTGCAATCAAATTGGCATATTTCCCTTTGTTCCGAACCAATACTTTTGAAATCTCTAATTCAGCGCCAATTTTATGAATCAGTTCATTCTTCTGTTTTTCTATAATCTTATATACACCGCCGCCAACGGTTCCCATTCCCAAAAGGGCAACCTTACGAATATTTTGAATCATGCTATTCTTCCTCCAGATTAAGTAATTTCGCTTGTGATGCGCATTGTCAAATTATGACTGATATTAAGATTGTACGCACGAAGAGAGCATATGTCAATAAAATTCTGTCTTTTTTTCAAAAACATTTTTCCTTGTCAGAAAAACAAATTTGTTTATTATGCCTTTTTTTAATGGGTATTATATTTCAAATTGCCATTGATGTGTTCATTTTTTCTAAAAGAGATAAAAATCAAAGCTTTCTTTTGTTTCACTGCTGCTATTCCTTTTCAAATCAATTATTAACGCTTTTTATCCATAAATGCGATATTGTGGTTCTCTATTTCTTTTCTAACAAAATCAGACTTATAAATCTCCTTAGGATTTAAAAGAATACAGAGAGGCGTGATTTTTACTACATATAAAAACGAAGTACCAAATTTTACTGGTACTTCGTTCAAAATCATGGCTTATGTTATTTTTTAGATAGCTTTAACATGTAACTCACAAATTTAAAATACATTTGTTATCAAATAAATGAAACTTTTTTCTTATTGTTTTTTTGACTCATAACTATCCAAAAATGAATGATATACTCCTTTTGCTTTATACCCCACCATTGTATCTAAGGAAACGGAGTGAATGCTGTTAAAGATACTTTTTTCAATGTTTGGATTGTCACGTTTCAGTCTGCGAAGGAGAATTTTGACCTCTTCTCGTTTGGAGCCTCCCCCACCATTATCACACATGGTACAATTTTCAGTAAAACGGCAGGCACATTGAATAAATTCTAGATCGTTATAGCGTTTCCAGCTCAAAATACTCTCCTCACCAATACAGTACATTGGGCGAATCAACTCCATGCCCTCAAAGTTTTTACTGTGAAGTTTGGGCAGCATTGCCTGTAGCTGAGACCCATAAAACATCCCCATTACCGTAGTTTCAATCACATCATTAAAATGATGTCCCAAAGCAATCTTGTTACAGCCCAATAATTTTGCTTTATTGTAAAGGTGCCCTCGGCGCATGCGTGCACATAGATAACAGGGCGACTCCTCACTATTATTAGCAATTTCAAAAATATTTGTTTCAAAAACTGTAATGGGGATATGAAGGAGAGCAGCATTGCTTTCGATTTTCTGTCTGTTTATTTCATTATATCCCGGATCCATCACCAAAAATATTAATTCAAAGGGCACTTCACTATGGCGCTGGAGCTCTTGCAGAAGCTTTGCCATCAGCATGGAATCCTTTCCGCCGGAAATACAAACGGCAATTCTATCTCCTGATTGAATCAATTCATACTGCTTTACTGCCTTAATAAAAGGATTCCATATTTCCTTTCTATATTTTTTTACGATGCTGCGTTCTATCATTTGATGCGGTGTTAATTCCCTTCCCATCCTACATTCCCCTATTCCAATTATTTTAAATCAATAAAGCTTATACCCAATTTATTTATTTCTTACGCTTTCCCAAGAAGCCTTGATTAAATTTCAGAAAAATATTTCCTTTCACACTCATTGGATTTATCTCACAAGCTCTTTGTAGCATTCGTCAAATATCCTTAAAAATTCTTGTATCTCTTCTTCGGTGGTTAAATGACTCAAGCTGATTCTCCAAGAGGATAAAGCGTTTTTCCGATCTTGACTCACCGCAAATACCGGGCGAGAGGGCTGTCCATCGGCAGAACAAGCAGATTTAACAGATACACAAATACCCTTTTCATCCAATGCTCTCTGAAAAACAGTTCCCTTTACACCGTACACACTCAAATTTAAAATATGGGGAACTGCACTTTCAGGGCTGTTTATCCGAACAACGGGATAGGCTGTTAAAGCCTTTCGCAGCTTCTCATTCAAACCTTGCACCACTTTTTCACGGCTATTTTGTTCTTCCAATGTAATTTTCAGAGCTGTCTCCGTTGCGGCGGCAAGACCCAAAGTAGGGGTTCCACTTCGATAAATGGTCGTACTGGCGCCGCCATGAATCAAAGGCTCAATCACAAGGTTTTTCTGTTTTAGCAATACCCCACAACCATTTAATCCATAAAACTTATGCCCTGTGAAGCTCATAGTATCAATCCCTTGAAAGGAAACCTCTGTCTTTCCTATAGATTGTGTTGCATCTACATGAAGGCGACAATTTGGATAAGCCTTTAATATTTCAATTATTTGAGAAATAGGCTGAATACACCCCAGCTCACTGTCCACGCTGCAGATTGCCACCAAAATAGTATCTTTTCTTAATAATTCTTTCAGTTCTTTTAAATTGACAGTACCATCCTTTTCCAGCCCAAGCAAATCTATTTCATATCCCTGCTCCTGCAAGGCTGTGAGGCAACCACTTACCGAAGAATGTTCCAAAGGTGTGGAAATAATATGCTTTCCCATATGTCTGGAGGATCGGGCAATACCTTTGATTGCCAAATTATTTGCTTCGCTGGCACCAGAGGTATAAATGATTTCCGCAGGATTCACCTTCAATACTTGGGCTATGCTCTCCGTAACCTTTGCCATTTCCTCCTGAGCGACTCTACCTACTCGATGAGTGGAATTTGGGTTTCCCATAAATTCTTGCTCAATCTGTACAAAGCGTTCCAATACCTCAGGTGCAACAGGAGTGTTTGCCGAATAATCTAAATATATCATAAGTTTCCTCCATAATTTGATAAGTCCTTCACCACTTCACCGGCAAGGATTAATCCAGCAGCAGCAGGAACAAAGGCGTTACTCCCCGGCACTTGCCTCCGTTGGGTACACTTTCTTACGGTACCCGCAGGACAAATGCAATGGGTGCGACAGCTGATTGCCATGTCCTCTATAGGGGTAATAGGCAACTCCTTGGAATACACTACTTTCAGTTTTTTAACCCTGCGTTTTTTCAGCTCATGGCGCATCACTCGCGCCAAGGGACACACGGAGGTTTTATAAATATCAGCTACCTGAAAAGCAGAAGCATCCATTTTATTTCCTGCTCCCATACAGCTAATGATGGGTACCCCTGCCTGATTCGCCTGCATCACCAGCTCAATTTTTCCGCTAACTGTATCAATGGCATCCACAACATAATCAAAACTTGAAAAATCAAATTCTCCCGCGGTCTGTGGGCCATAAAATGTTTTATAGATATTGACAACGGCATCGGGATTAATATCCAAAATCCTCTGCTTTGCTACGTCAACCTTATATTGCCCAACAGTACTGCGTGTTGCAATAATTTGACGATTCAGATTGGTTAGGCATACCTTATCATCGTCTACCAAATCAAAGGTACCGACGCCGCTTCTCGCAAGAGCCTCTACGGTATAACCACCAACACCGCCAATGCCAAATACAGCTACTCGTGCATGACTTAAACGATTGATTCCTTCTTCTCCAATGAGCAATTGGGTTCTTGAAAATTGGTTCAGCATTTTCTGTATTTCTCCTTTTTAAGTAACTCCGTCTATTTTATTCGGGTAGAACTCCAGAAATTGTTCCACCGCCAACTACCACATCACCATCATATAAAACCAACGCTTGTCCCGGCGTAATTGCCCGTTGAGGGGTATCGAATTCCACCCTCACTTGTCCATTTTCCAAAGGAGAAACCGTAGCCCATTGTTCCTGTTGGCGGTAACGGGTTTTGCCCTGAAATCTCATAGGCTTGTCTAAATCCTCAAAGGCAATCCAGTTCATGTCATCAGCGATTAAGACTTTGGTATAGAGGGCAGATTCAGGCCCCACGGTAACCGTATTTTTGTCCATGGACTTCCCGCAGACATAAACAGGTTCTCCCATAGCCAAACCCAAACCCTTCCGCTGACCTAAGGTATAGCGTACTGCTCCGGTATGTTTTCCAACGATATTTCCCTTTTGATCCAAAAAGTCACCGGCTGGGTAATGTCTGCCCGTATATTCCTCCATAAATTTTGTGTAGTCTCCATCAGGAACGAAGCAAATATCCTGACTATCATGCTTTCTGGCATTGACAAAATGCAATTCGTCTGCCAACGCTCTCACTTCTTTTTTCCGTAAGCTTCCCAAGGGAAACAGGGTGTGAGCCAGCTGACTTTGGGTCATTGTATAAA
This sequence comes from Anaerotignum propionicum DSM 1682, assembly GCF_001561955.1. Classification (NCBI taxonomy): domain Bacteria; kingdom Bacillati; phylum Bacillota; class Clostridia; order Lachnospirales; family Anaerotignaceae; genus Anaerotignum; species Anaerotignum propionicum. Next base: position 1,054,233 of record NZ_CP014223.1, on the reverse strand, counting down.
GAGCATAGCTTTGATCCTTGGTATTATCCAATGCTTTTTTCAATAGATAGCGCCCGGTTTTTTCATCTTGTTCAATCCTTGCATAATGCCCTGTTACAACGTAGTTTAAGTTCTTCTCTTGAGCGAATCTCAAAAGCTTATCAAACTTCATATAACGATTGCAGTCAATACATGGATTGGGCGTTCCGCCATTTTCATAAATACGTATAAACTTTTCTATGATTTTTTCTCGAAAATCCATGGTAAAATCCAAAACCTCATAGGGCATGTCCAGCTGAAAAGCCACCTCGCTGGCATCATCAATATCCTTCTGTGAACAGCATGTACGAAAATCACATCGCCCAATATCTTCATTACGGTATAGGCGCATAGTCGTTCCCTCACAATAATATCCATTTTTCTTCATAAAGTAAGCGGCAATGGAGCTGTCCACACCACCGCTCATGGCAATCAAAGCACGCTTATTTTCCATCATTTTTTATCCCCGCAATCTTTTCATTCTCCACAGCATACAATAAAATTCATATTCTTAATGTACCCGAAAAACAAAACATCTATTTTTCTTTTTTAAACGCAAACATGGTCAATTGCCATCAAAAAATTGAAGAGCAATTGACCTTTATTAATCTGTTTAATACTTTTTCTACAAAACCACAAATGAATCGTATGTCGTTCCTTTTACTTTTAAATGCTTTATTATTGAGATAGGCTAAGCTCTTTTTCAGAAGAAACTTCCCAAAAGTAATCCGTTACAATGCGAATCAGTTCCAAACGATAATCAGCCGCACAATGGTCCGTCTGTAATGCGTGCACCCTTAACTGTGTGCCTCCTGTTGAAAGAATTCCTTTTTCTAAAGGATGGCAATGGTGCTTGGGTGGCGTTTGTGTATCCAATAAGGCTTCCACGCATAAAACAGGCTTCTTTGCCAACTGCCACGCCAGCGTTTCCAAAGGGAAAATAGAACGATTCTGTTTTATTTCTTCTAAGAAAAGCTCCACTTTTGCACCACGCAGCCACAAAGTACTTTCTTCTAAAATTTGATATAAACTTTCACTTGCCGCCCCATCCTCCTCTTTGATTCGGAAAAACCTTCCGATATCACAAGGCATTAGCAAAGCACAAGCGGCAATCTCCTTTCGCTTTGCACTTAACTGTCCGCAGACAAAACCACCTAAGCTATGACCAATGGCATATATACGGCTTTTATCTATACTGTAGAATTTATCTTTCAACATAAAATCCAATACCGTTTCTGCATCCTCCAAATTGTTTTTCAGAGAGTATTCTCCATCACTGCCCCAACTTCCACTGTAATGAAAGGTTAGTACATGCAAGCCTTCTCGGCGAAGAGCTTGCGCTACATCTAAATTTTGCTCATTTCCTGGTATTCCATGGAATAAAAGAACCAGTGGGTGGGGTCCCTTGCCTCCCGGGGTATATAATGTAGCCAAAAGCTTACCCCGAGGGCCGGGAATGATAATGCCTATTTGATTGGGACGGTTTGGCACATCGCCATAATGAATTTCACCATAATTGATTAAGGATTTCATAGACTCCACCCCACTTGTATTTTCTATCTGCTCATGTGCTCTTTTCCTTTGTACTCAAAATGAAATCTCAATCCATTTTTTCATTCCGTCTTTATATGCATGCTACCATTATCATACTATGTTTATTGGTAATATTAGCACGTCACTTCTACCTTGTCAATGGACGAAAACCATAGAAAGGCCTTGCATTTTCTGTTAATCAATCCACAAACATCGGTGTGGAAAGGTAACGCTCTCCTGTATCAGGTAATAACGCAACAATGGTTTTGCCCTTATTTTCAGGACGCTTTGCCAGTTGAATCGCCGCCCACAAAGCAGCTCCAGAGGAAATACCAACCAAAACGCCCTCAGATCTACCAATTTGCTTTCCTGTTGCAAAGGCATCCTCGTTTTCAACCGGAATAATTTCATCATATATTTCTGTATTCAGAACTTCAGGTACAAAGCCAGCACCAATCCCTTGAATTTTGTGAACCCCGGGGGTACCCTTGCTTAAAACAGGAGAAGCGGCAGGCTCTACGGCAACCACTTTAATCTCTGCATTCTTACCTTTCAAATAGGAGCCTACCCCTGTGACTGTACCGCCTGTGCCAACACCTGCTACAAAAATGTCCACATTTCCATCGGTATCTTCCCAAATCTCGGGGCCTGTTGTAGCCTCATGAACAGCTGGATTGGCAGGGTTTACAAACTGCCCGGGAACAAAACTGTTGGGGATTTCCTGAGATAACTCCTCCGCCTTTGCAATGGCACCCTTCATGCCTTTTGCCCCATCTGTCAAAACCAGCTCTGCTCCATAGGCTTTCATCAATTGACGACGTTCTACACTCATAGTTTCAGGCATTACAATAATAATTCTATAACCCTTTGCCACAGCAATTGCCGCCAAACCAATGCCTGTGTTTCCTGAGGTAGGCTCAATAATTACTGAATCCGGCTTTAAAATACCTCTTTGCTCTGCATCGTCCAACATGCTTTTCGCAATTCTATCCTTTACAGAACCAGCGGGATTAAAGTATTCTAATTTCGCAAGAATTTTTGCTTCCAGTGCGTATTCCTTTTCGATATGGGTCAGTTCCATTAACGGTGTTTTTCCTACTAATTGATCTGCAGAAGTGTAAATTTTACTCATAATAAATTCCTCCATTCATAATCACTCTTATTATTATTATCATGTCACCTTATATCATTTTCATTACACCGATAAGGCAACGCTTTTTCTTTTATCCTATAAACTAAGTAGGTTTATAGGTATAATATGCTTTCTTTTCTAATTTGTCAATAGGAAACAGGAGTTTTTTATAAAAATTTTGTTTGCTTTCCTATTTACCCTATTATATAATAGGTTTAAGCTTGGAGGGATTTTTTATGATGATTTCAACAAAAGGAAGATATGCATTACGCGTTATGATAGACTTAGCAGAACATCCAGGAGATTACGTTCCTTTAAAGGAAATTGCGGAAAGGCAAGAAATCTCCGAGAAGTATTTAGAGATTATTCTAAAATCTTTGGTTCGTGAAAAATTCTTAATCGGTCAAAGAGGAAAAGGCGGTGGCTATCGCCTAAGTAAAGCCCCTGATGCTTACACAGTGGGCAGTATTCTGCGCTTGACAGAGGGAAGCCTGGCCCCAGTTGCCTGCTTAAATGAAAAATCTGAGCAGTGCACCCGTGTCCATGATTGCCGTACCCTTTCCATGTGGCAAGGGTTAGATAAGCTGATTTCCGAATATCTAGACGGAATTACCATCGCTGATTTAATGGCTTCTTATCAACCGGGAGATAACTATATTATCTAAAATCAGTGTTGAATTATAGCTATGATTTAGTAAAAAATAAAAGTGCTTTCTCATTCTACAAACTTCAAATTAGCATTAGAAAAGACATGGTTCCTCCCTGTAAGAACCATGTCTTTTCTTTATGCCTATGTGAAACACAAATAAAGTGCCACATTCAGACCTTACAATTTTAATAATTGCTTTTTGGGTGCAATTTTTTTACGGAAGTCCGCTAATCTATTTAAAGCTTCATTCAATGTATCTTCTTTTTTTGCAAAATGCAGACGCACCAAATGATTTACATTCTCTCTAAAAAAGCTGGAGCCGGGAACCGCCCCAATGCCCACCTTTTCTGCCAAAACCTCACAAAACTCTAAGTCACTCTCAAACCCGAACTCCGAAATATCAAGCAAAACATAGTATGCCCCTTGGGGATTGGTATGGATAATACCTAAATCATCCAAGCCCTTCATAAACAAGTTTTTCTTTGCCGTATAGACCCCTCGAAGCTTTTCATAATATTCATCGCCAAATTTTAATCCAGTTACTGCCGCTTCCTGCAAAGGTGCTGCTGCGCCTACCGTTAGAAAATCGTGTACCTTTTTTGCCACATCGATAATCTCAGGGGGTGCAATGATATAACCTAAGCGCCAGCCCGTAATAGAATAGGTTTTTGATAATGAACTGCAAGAGATGGTGCGCTCCCACATTCTTGGCAACGATGCAAAATAAACATGCTTGAATGGTTCGTAAATAATATGTTCATATACCTCATCGGTAATGACAAAGGCATCATACTTCTCCGCAAAATCGGCAATGATTTTTAGCTCATTATAGGTGAACACCTTACCACAAGGGTTAGATGGATTGCAAAGAATGAGCGCTTTTGGCTTTTGTTTGAAAGCTGCTTCCAATTCATCAGGGTTAAAGTTAAATTCAGGGGGATATAGAGGTACATAAATAGGCTCTGCGCCACAAAGAATCGTATCTGCACCATAATTTTCGTAAAAAGGCGAAAACACGATTACTTTATCCCCTGGGTTTGCCACGGTCATCATGGCAACCATCATGGCCTCCGTACTGCCGCAGGTAACGACAATTTCTCCATTTGGATCAATATTTCGCCCCATTAATCGTGACTGTTTCACAGCCAAAGCTTCTCTAAAATTCTGCGCCCCCCATGTAATGGAATATTGGTGAAAATCCTCATTGGAAACCTGTGCTAAACGGGCAAGAATTTCCTTTGGAGGATCAAAATCAGGAAAGCCCTGAGACAAATTTACAGCATTATATTTCATTGAAACCCTTGTCATTCTTCTAATCACAGAATCAGTAAAGGTTTCCGTTCTTTTTGAAAGTTGCGGCATAGTTCCATCTCCTTTAATTAAATTCTCCTAGTTACGTTCATCAATAATACGCTTTGATTTGTGCTCCGAGCGGGTATTTAACCCTCCGTCAGGATGAACCTTAACGTCAGAAGGCTTAACGCCAATTCTTGCCTTCAGTGCATCAGAAACCAAGGCTTCAATTCTTTCATCGGGTTCTGCATTGTCAGCATTGCGCTCAATCTCCACGGAATATTTGCAAGTATAGTCTTTCTCAAAAATGCGCACAAGATACTCCCCTGTGATGCCTTTTATATCTCGAATAACAGCCTCAATGTCACTGGGAAAAACATTTACCGCAGAAACGATAAACATGTCGTCCTTTCTGCCATTAATATGAATTCTTCCATGGGTACGTCCACAGGAACAAGGTGTATTGTCTATCCAACCAATATCACCTGTGCGAAAACGCAAAAGAGGTCTTGCGTGTTTACGCAAAGTGGTATACACCAGCTCACCCACTTCTCCGGGAGGTAAAATTTCTCCTGTTTTCAGGTCAATCGTTTCCACCAAAATGTGATCCTCAGCGATATGTAAGCCATCCTTCGCCTCGCACATTGCGGCACACGCACCGAAAATATCAGAAAGCCCGTAGAAGTCAAAAACCTCTGCACCCCATAAATCTTCAATTGCTTTTCTTGTGGAGTCAATGGAACCACCTAGCTCTCCTGCTACGATAATTTTTTTAATTGCCAAATCCTTTTTCGGATCGATACCGTTTTTCATTGCTGTTTCCCCCAAATGCCATGCATATGAAGGGCTGGTCCATATTATGGTAGGTTGATAGGTTTTCAAAACATATAACAACCGTTCGCTGGGCAGCGTCCCTCCCCATATACATAGAGCACCAAGGTTCTGAGCACCAATGACATCAGGCCCCCCAACATAGAGGGAAAAATTCAATGCATGAACATAGCGATCCTTTGGCCTCATGCCGATTTGCCAGAACCAACGGCTTTCCGCATCCTGAAATTCATCAAAATCTTTTTTTGTAAAAGGACTCATAGTAGGAACACCTGTAGAACCCGAAGAAGTGGAAATAAAAATAACCTCCTCCTCTGGTACAGCGCAAAGCTCACCCAAAAAGGAACCAACCCCTTGGGTATCTCGCTGTGTCGTTTTATCTATAAACGGAAGCTTTTGAATATCTGCCAATGTCTGAATATCTTCTGGCTTTACCCCTGCTTCGTCAAAACTTCTTTTATAATAGGGCGCATTTTCATACGCAAATTGAACAATTACCTTTAAGTCTTTTAGTTGGCGCTTTTCCAGCTCTGCTCTTGGCAATGTTTCCAATGCTTCATCCCAATATTTTTTCTCGCTCATGGCTTATTCCTCCTAATTCACTTTATAATTTTTCAAAATGGACTCCCATTTTTTATCACGGGATGCTGTTACTGCTTGTATATCTTCATCCGTAAGCTGAGCAAAACGGCTTTGATTTCTAAGATAAGCTTCTACATCTGTAAATTCTGTGGGTTTATAATTTAAAATAAATTCCTCGTTCTCATATTCCGCCAGATACCACAATCCGCACTCCACAATCTCCTTAGCAAAATCAATGGTTTCATCTGTAGCAGTGCCCCAACCCGTAGGACAAGGCGCAATGACATGTATGTATTTTGTACCTTTGATTTTTGATGCCTTTTCCACTTTGTTCATAAAATCGTTCAAAAAACCAATGCTTGCTGTAGCGGCATAAGCAATGCCATGAGCCGCGGCAATTTCAAACATATTCTTTTTGGGACGAAGATTCCCCCGAATATTTTTCCCTGCCGGGGTAGTAGTTGTTTTTGCGCCAAAGGGTGTTAAGGAGCTTTTTTGTATTCCCGTATTCATATAAGCTTCGTTGTCATAGCAGATATATAAAATATTATCGTTGCGATCAATGGCTCCAGAAAGAGCTTGAATTCCGATATCGGCGGTGCCGCCGTCTCCGGCAAATCCCACCGCATGAAAATTGGTAATTCCTTGCGCACGCAGGCCTGCCTCAACCCCCGTCAGCATAGAAGCTGTTCCTGCGAAGGTTGAAATCATTGCGTTGTTCCCAAAGCAAAGTTGGGGAAAATTAAAACCTACGGCAGACATACAGCCCGCAGGAAGCACCGCAATGGCGCCCTCTCCCAAAACCTTTAACGCAATACGAACCGCTAAGCTTCCTCCGCAGCCGGCACATGCTTTATGTCCGTAAAAAAACTCTTCCTCATTTAACGTTTTTGCAGTTAAGCTCATGGTTGGTTACCTCCCATTCCTAAAAAGCTTATAGTGCTCTTTTCCAATCGTAATGCATCAAAAATATCTTCAATCTCTTGGGCTGAAATATTTCTTCCTCCAAGCCCTCCAATAAAATTGGAAGAAGGAACTGATAATCCGGCTTTTTGTAATGCAGAATTAACGTTAGTAAATACCGTGCCTTCATTTCCAAAGGAAATATCCTTTTCTAAAACCCCAATTGCTTTTGCATTCTTAACAGCAGTAGCAATTTCCTCATTGGGAAATGGGCGCATATAGCGTATCCGCAACAGCCCTACCTTTTCCCCCTTTTCACGAAGCTGATCCACAGTTTCTCTTACTAAGCCTGCGATACTTCCCAATGTGATAATGATATACTCCGCATCCTCTGTCTGATAGGTCTCTATCAAACCCGTGTATTCTCTACCAAAAATCTTTGAAAATTTATCTTCTGCTTCTGAAATTGCGTCTTTTGCTCGTAAAATTCCCAAATGCTCTTTATATTTGAACGCTGTATTATGGTCTGGGCCTACAGAAAAAGCCAAATTTCTGGGATTGGATAAATCCAATTTATTTTCTGTTTTATATGGTTGCAGAAATAAATCTGCTTCCTCAGCCTCAGGAACCTCCACCACCTCATAAGTGTGGGTTAATACAAATCCGTCTAAATTTGCCATAAAAGGAGTAGAAACTGCCTTATGTTCCGCAATGTAATAGCTCATCAATGCCAAATCCAAGCTTTCCTGAGCATTTTCTGCATATGCCTGAATCCAACCGCAATCTAGAAGGGAAAGGGAATCCCTTTGGTCTCCGTAGATATTCCAAGGTAATGCTGTGGAGCGGTTAGCATTCATCATAACAATAGGAAACCGTCCGCCGGCGGCATAGGTTAGACACTCCGCCATGTATAATAGTCCTTGGGAAGAAGTAGCCGTAAAGGCACGTGCCCCCACCGCCGAAGCCCCAATGGCACAAGAAAGTGCGGAATGTTCTGATTCCACATGAATAAATTCTGCTCGTAAGCTGTTGTCCTCCACCATCTCTGATAATTTTTCCACCACAATGGTTTGGGGCGTAATGGGATATGCGGAAATAACCTGTGGGCGAGCCAGACGAATGCCATAGGCAAATGCCTCGTTACCCGATAAAAATTGTTTAGCCATTATTTTTCCACCTCCATGTTGATTGCCCCGAAACGGCACATCTTTTTACAGATGCCGCAACCTTTGCAAAAATCATAATCTAACGTAACTTTATTTCCTTCCCTAGAAATCACACCGTCGGGACAGTATAAATAACACTGTAAGCATCCAACGCATTTCTCCAAATCAACCACAGGCCGAATATTACGCCAACCTGCATTTTTTGTAACCAGAAAACCCGCTTCATATGCGGTGTTATCAGGGATATCTGAAAGTGCAGTAGGAACTTTATCTCTCAGATAGGGCTTCATAGAACCACCTCCCTATGTATTTCTACCGCCGCCTGTTGCACTGCCCGAATATTTCTATCATGCAACTTTGCAGGCATATGTAGCTGAATTGCCTCTTTGATGTCCTGAAGACCTATCCCCTCAAACACTTCAGCAAAGGCACCTAGCATAATGGTATTGGTAATCGGCTGTCTCAAAATTTCACCGGCAATGCTGTCTGCATCTATTGTCAGAATTCGTGGGTCGTTAATGCTTTGCTTTGTATTCAGCAATACTTTTCCATCCGCATTAAGCTCCTTCAGAATGCCCTCGGTAAAAAGGGTGTCATCCAGAAAAATAATATAATCTGCTTTATTAACCTCACTTCTGTTTACCACAGGCTTTGTATCTAATTTTGTAAAAGCCTGTATTGGCGCACCTCTTCTTTCAGGTCCAAAAGAAGGAAATGCCAGGGCATATTGATTTTCATGGGAGGAGTAAGCCACACCCAAAAGCCTTGCGGCAGTAAACGCACCCTGTCCTCCCCTTCCATGCCATCGAATATTTATCATCATTCATACCTCCACTTTCATTTGTTTTAGCCACCACTTCTTTTATTTGCTTTTTTTGCTATGGTATCACCAAAAAGCTGAATCCCCTGGACAATGATGACCAAAATCAGTACACAAAGGAGCATCACATCCGTTTCATATCTTTGATACCCATATCGAACTGCCAGATCCCCAATTCCGCCACCACCAACAGTTCCTGCCATTGCAGAATAACCAATGAGAGAGATGGTTGTTACGGTAATTCCATTTATTAGACCCACTCGAGCCTCAGGAAGAAGAATACCAAAAATAATTTTTATGGGATGGGCGCCACAGGCACTGGCTGCCTCCAAAACACCGTTATCCACCTCCGCAAAAGCGGCTTGTGACAGCCTTGCGTAAAATGCAATTGCGGTAACGGTTAATGGAACTACCACTGCCTTGGGGCCTATATTAGTACCCACAATCATCTTTGTAATGGGCATTAATGTAACCAACAAAATAATAAAAGGAATTGAACGAAGAATATTAACAATGATTCCGCAGATTTCGTTTACTATTTTGTTCCGAAAGAAAAGCTTTGAGGTAGTCACATATAAAAGTAATCCAATCACGCCACCCAGAAGAATGGATACAATCAAGGAATTCCCTACCATAAATAAGCTTTCCAATAGTGCCGTAGTAAGGGCACCTTGCAGATTAAAATTCATTTGCACCCACCTCCACTCTTAGGGTTTTTCTTCTGATATAATCAATGGCATTTTCCACATCCCTTTTGTCACCTTGAACGCTCACAATTAAAGTGCCCACAGGAACATGACTGATATAATCGATTTTTCCGTGCAAAATGCTGATATCCACATTGTTGGTTTTAATTGCATTTGAGAGGATTGGCTCCGTGGCCTCACTGCCCAAATATGTAATCTTGATAATATTTTTCTCACCAAACTGAGTAATGATTTCAGAAGGCAACTCATAATTCTCTGAGTTGGAAATCAGTTTTTTTGTAAACTCATTTTTCGGTTTTGAAATAATATCAATCACCTTTCCACTTTCTACCACACTGCCATCTTTCATCACTGCCATTTCATTACAGATCATTTTAACCACATCAATTTCATGGGTAATCATGATAATGGTGATGCCATATTTTTGATTGATACTCTCTAAAAGCTTTAAAATCGAAACTGTAGTTTCAGGGTCAAGGGCACTGGTGGCCTCATCGCAAAGCAATATATTTGCATTGTTTGCTAATGCTCGAGCAATTCCAACTCGCTGTTTTTGACCGCCGCTAAGCTTTGCAGGGTATTCTTCGCTTTTATCCCTAAGCCCCACCAGCTCCAACAGTTCATCTACACGTCCTTTTATTTCCCCCTTCGGTACATTTGCCGCCCGTAGCGGGAACTCCACATTTTTGCGAACGGTCTTGTTCGCCGCCAAATTAAAGTGCTGAAAAATAATACCAATGTTTTGACGATAACGCCTGAGAGATTCCCCTCGGAGGTGATTAATCACTTCTCCATCTACAATCACCTCTCCCGAAGTAGGTTGTTCCAGAAAATTAATTGTGCGAAGCAGTGTGCTTTTTCCTGCCCCACTTGCTCCCACCAGACCGTATATTTTCCCTTTCCCAATATGAAGGGTTACATCATTTACTGCATGCAATTCTCCATTTTTTTGTGGAAAGCTTACACTCACATTTTTAAATTGAATCATAGCCATCCCCCAATCTTTTTCAAAGTAGTTCTCAAAACATTTTAAAATTATAACTAAAAATTAAGAAACGCCAAACCGTGTTCCTTTGCCTTTGCCTAAACAAATCCAACATAGAGCAATGAGCAAATAGAACTATAATCAAACAAAAGTGATAAAAGCCTGCACTGCTATTGAAACAAACCAAAAACCTTTTGTATTCCCCAATACTTTTGAATTACAGAGAAACCAGATGTGATAAATATGAAGCGCCCTTAACAAAACTGAATGATAAATAAGCCCATTGAATGTGTTTACTTAAAAGCACACATATTTTTTGATTTTGTGTTCCATCGTGGGTGCCGACTAAACCGAAACCTCACATTTCTCTGTTTCCAATCCATGCTTACCAACCCACTGGCTTTTGGAATGTATAGAAAATTCCCTTGGGATCCTCAATAATAGACTTAAAAGTGTCATTTGTAGCCGCATCTTTGATATCTGCAACAAATTGAGCACTAAGGTCTTCTGTTCTCACAGCAATCACATTAACATATCCTTCGGCCAATGTTTCATTGAATAATGCGGCAGAAAAATCAAGACCTGCACTGATGGCAAAGTTTCCGTTGATAACAGCTAGGTTCGCACTATCAAGGGTACGGGGAAGTTGAGCCGCTTCCGTAGGCACAATTTTTAAGTTATGAGGATTTTTGTCAATGTCCTCAGGGATTGCCTTTGCTTTGTCAGTTTCCGCCTTTAACGTTATGAGCCCTGCCGCCTCTAAAACACGAAGACCACGAGCCTGATTTGTTTCATCATTGGGTATGGTTACCGTTGCACCGTCGGCCACCTCTTTTAAGCTCTTGGTGGTATTTGACCAAATACCCATGCCCGCTGTGGGAACTTCCGTTACAGGACTTAAATCCAGCTTATGCTCTGTGGAGAAGTTTTTCAGATAGATGGAATGCTGAAACAAATTCACATCAATTTCTTTGTTTGCCAAGGCATTGTTTGGCTGAACATAATCACTGAACTCTATGTACTCAAATTTATAACCTTTCGTCTCCAATTGAGGCGCAATTGCGGTTTTCCACATATCACCGTAAGGGCCCGGGCAAAAACCTACTTTAAGTGTTGTAGGAGAGCCATTGTCAGCCCCAGCTGGTGCTTCCTCTTTTTGCTTTGCACAACCACCGATAGATAAAATCAACAAAATGGATAAGCATATTGAAATAATTTTTTTTGTCATAAATGAACATCCTTTCTATGTATAAATTCCTAATTTTTGAAATAAAAAAGAAGCCTCTATTTTTCGGCTTCCAAGAATACATTGCGAGGGATATTTTCACAAACTGCGTACAATTCTACACTTTTTGCATACAACATCGGCTGACACAATGATCCTTGGTCCGCAACATTCGCATACACATATGCATGTTTTCCAATCTTGTAAAATCTGTTCTCATAACTACCTCTCCCCTCAATGTTTTTTAATACAATACCATGGGTATACCCATTTGTCTAATATCCTATAGGTATAATAGGTTATAGATTAAACCTATATGGCTTTAATTATAAATACATACACTGAATATAGTGTAACACCTATACTATGATTATTACTTTTTGACTTCATATTGCTTTAATTCATTCTGAATAATCTGCAGATAAAGCTTCCCCATTTCGCTAAGAAGCATATTTTTTTTCACGATATATCCAATTTCCATAACGCTGTTTGGATTGTCATGATCAGCCTCAAAAGGAACTGCCACAAAATCTGTTCCATTCAATTCATCACTAATGATACCGGAACACAAAGTGTATCCATTGAGTCCAATCATCAAATTTAGCATAGTGGCACGGTCATTTGCCTTGATGGTTCGTGCATACTCATTGGTACTGAGTAATTCCTCTGCGAAAAAAAAGGAGCTGTTATCCCCCTGTTCAAAAGAAAGACATGGGTAATTTTCAAGCTGAGAAAGCTGGATGGACTTGCTGTTTGCCAAAGGATGCCCCCTCCACAAATAAACATAGGCACTACATTCTATGAGCTTATGAAATTCTAGATTATGAGACTTCAACAGCTTTAACATAATCTTACGGTTAAAATCACACAAATAAAGAATACCTATCTCACTTTTCAAGGTATCCACATCCTCAATGACCTCCATGGTTCTTGTCTCACGAATGGCAAATTCATATTCTGCCGTATTAAAGCATTTCACCATTTCAATAAAGGCTTGCACGACAAAGGAATAATGCTGGGTTGAGATTCCGAATTTCTTTTTTAAATTTCCTGTTTTCCCGTACTTTTCCAATAAATTTTCATACTGATTATAGACTTGCCGTGCATACAAAAGAAACTCCACGCCATCATTAGTCAGCGATACACCCCTCCCGCTGCGATGAAAGATTACAATTCCTAATTCCTTTTCCAATTCCTTTAGGGCATTTGTCAAAGATGGCTGGGCTATATATAGTAGCTCTGCCGCTTTGTTTAGCGAACCCGTTTCCGATATGGTAATCGCATAATGCAATTGTTGCAACGTCATAAAATTCCTCCTTTTCAAATGATGATTAGATTTTTTATATTCTAATGCCAATCTTTAGATTTTTCAATAAAAGAATCAAAATGCAGAGGAAAAACCTATATATGTTAGCCCTCTGCATATAAGTATAATTATACATAAAGATTTTTACTAAAGTAACGATCTCCTCGATCTGGCAATACGACTACGATATTGCCCTGTACTCCCGACGCAATCAATTTTAAGGCGGCGCTAAGGGCTGCACCTGAGGAAGACCCTGCAAAAATTCCTTCCTTCGCCGCTAAAATCCTTGCTCCCGCGAATGCCTCATCATCAGTTATCTTTATAACCCGACTCACCAAGGTCATATCCATGGTTTCTGCAATAAAATCATTTCCAATACCCTCTATATCGTAATCCCCATGTTCTCCACCACCCATGGTAGATCCAACAGGGTCGGCAAGTACACCAATTACCTCATCATCCATCTCTTTCAAATAACGCAGAGCACCTGTATATGTCCCGCCACTTCCTGCACCTGCAACAAAATAATTCACTTCTCCATTTAAATCCCGATAGATTTCAGGTCCTGTAGTTTCGTAATGCGCTAAGGGGTTACTCTGGTTTTTAAACTGTTCTAAGGAAATGGCATTGGGGATGGATGCACGAAGCTCCTCCGCCTTTTTCGCCGCACCCAGCATTCCCTCTTCCCTTGGTGTACTGACGATTTCTGCCCCTAGGGCACGCATAAGGGTTTGCTTCTCAGCAGAAAACTTGGTGGGCACAACAAATATCACTTTATACCCACTATTTAGTGCCGCAAAAGCAATTCCCAAACCAGTATTCCCTGCCGTTGCTTCAACAATGGTTTCCCCTTGTTTTAAAACACCTCGTTCCTCTGCATCTGCCAGCATATATTTTCCCGTTCTGTCCTTCACACTGCCTGAGGGGTTATACAGCTCTAATTTGGCAAAAAGCTGTACCCCTTTGGGTAAATCTAAATGATTCAACTTCACAAGGGGGGTGTTACCAATTAAATCTTGCATAGATTCATAATAAGCCATAATTATCCCTCACTTTCTGCAATTGCCTGTTCTAAATCCAAGATAAGGTCTTCAATTCCTTCTATGCCGATGGATAATCGGATTAATGCATCGCTGATACCGATTTCCTGCCTCTTTTCTTCAGGGATGGAGGCATGGGTCATGGTAGAAGGATGGCATACAAGGCTTTCCACACCTCCTAGGCTTTCTGCGAGGGCAATTAATCTCAATGAAGAAAAAAACTTATTTATATTGTACTTTTCTTTAAGTTCAAAAGAAATCATAGCTCCGCCATTTTTTGCTTGCTTTTGATTGATTTCATACCCTTGGGCATCTGCAAAACCTGGGTAGTATACCTTCTTTACCCCTTCATGATTTCGCAAATATTTTGCTACGTTAAATGCGTTTTCTACATGTCGATCCATACGAACACCTAGCGTCTTTATTCCACGAACCAGCAGAAAAGAATCAAATGGCGCCAGAATGCCCCCCGTGGCATTTTGTATAAACCCAAGGCGTTCCGCCAGTTCTTCTGTATTTACAACCACCAACCCTGCAATAAGGTCACTATGTCCACCCAGATATTTTGTAGCGCTATGTACAACAATGTCCGCTCCAAGCTCCAGGGGTCTTTGAAGGTAAGGTGTCATAAACGTATTATCCACAATGGTTAATATCCCTTTTTCTTTGGCAATTGTTGCAATTCCTGCAATGTCCGTCACCGTTAAAAGGGGATTTGCAGGGCTTTCTATCAGAATCGCCTTTACATCTTCGGTCAGTCTTTCTTTCAGGCTATTTAAATCGGTGGTATCTTCAAAAGCATATGAAATGCCAAAATTTCGAAATATTTTATCTAAAACACGAAAAGTGCCACCATATACGTTCTTTGAAATAATGATACGGTCACCTGACTGAAACAGGCTTAAAACTGCGGTAATTGAGGCCATACCCGAAGAAAAGGCAAACCCCGCTTTTCCCTGTTCAAGCTCAGCAATCAATGTTTCCACTGCATGTCTGGTGGGATTGCCTGTACGGGCATATTCCCAGCCTTTGTGCTGTCCTAATCCCTCCTGCTCAAAGGTGGATGTTTGATAGATGGGAACGTTTACTGCCCCAGTAAATTTATCACCGTAAACTCCACCATGGATAAGGGCTGATTCAAATTTCTCATAATGCGCCATATTTGCGACCTCCTTATTTTAAAAAGTGTTATTTTCATAACGACATATATTCACCTTATTGTGAAGTAACCAATAAAATTATTCTATTTTATACACCATTTTCTCCTCTGACCAATGCTCTAAAACAGAAAGTATCTCCTTTGCATTGTCTTTTGCCGATTGCAAATCATGTTCCAGATAATTTCCGCATTCACAAGGTTGACTCCCCGGAATCTCTCCTTCAAAATTTGCGATAAATTCAAATGCATCTTTCACCAGCGCAAGAGCATCTTCATGGCTTACCTTATCTCGAAGGAGAAGATAAAATCCTGTTCGGCATCCCATAGGCCCTACATAAATAACATTTTCAGAAAACTCGCTGTTTCTGGCAAAAGTAGCAAATAAATGCTCAAAGGTATGTATGGCTCCATTTGCCAAATAATCACCGTCGTTTGGTTTTTTCATACGGATGTCATAGGTAACAATATCACCATCAATTCTAGAAACGTACATTCCTTCGTGCAGAATATCATGATTCACCTCAAAGCTTGCAATTCTTTTCATACTGTCCCCTCCTCTTTATTTGCCAAAATCAAATGAATATTTTCAAACGCCTTCTGTCCGTCCGTTCTGTTTGCAAAATAAGCATTCTGAATTCTCTCAGGATTTAAGTGGGCTTCCACAGAAAAATGATGCCGACCTAAAGCCGCCTTTACATCGGCAAACTCAAGCCCTTGCTTCATTTGCTCACCTAAGCTTTCCGTCGCTTGTGTCAGACGATAAACCCGCTCCACAGGATTTTCTCCAAACGTAGTTTCATCAGGATAATCAAACACAATTTTATTTCCCGGGATTGATAAAGCGGCAATTTTTTGAATGGTTTCCTCAAACACAGGCAAAGTCAAATAATAGGTCACGCCCAAGATTGCAAAATACGTGGGTACTAATGGGTCAAATCCTGCGTCTTTCAAGGTTTCCACTAAATCATGCTTTGAAAAATCAATCGGCACATACTGCACATTCTGGGGGATAGTCCATTCAAGCTTCTGAATTTTCTCCATTTTATAACGCTGTGTGTCGGGATGATCCAATTCAAAAATGCGAATATCTGTATTTGGATTGCGGAAAGCAAAGGTATCCATTCCAGCCCCACAAATTACATATTGGCTTTTACCATGCTTGTTGGCAAAATTCATAAGCTCAGTTTCTGCATAGGCAATACGTGAAAGCAAAATCGGGGTTAAATAATGGTCAATCAAGGGATAGGTCAGTTTCCCCGAAAAATCTGTTTGCAACGGGGATTGGGTAATGCCAAATGTATTTTGCAAAATCATGCCGACCTCTTCATATTCTTCCTTCCCCATCATGTCGTAAGCAAGATAGTCATCAAATATTTTTTGTCTAGCATGGTTTGAGTGATACGCACGGGCAAAGGAGCACATTTTGGCAGTCATACTTTCTCTCATATCTATCATAAGAATCACCTCTATATATTGATTTATAAAAAAACTCCCCCTGTCTTTTCCACATGAATGCTGTTTAAAAGACAAGAGGAGTTTTACCAATGTTTTTATCTAGAAATATTATTAAATGCATAATATCACTGCTTTAAACCAAAGGTAAATTTCCCTCCTGCTTACAACAGCATGCATTATAATAAAACACTTCCAACACAGAAAGAGCATCAAAAACGTAAGACTTTATTGTTATCAATTTTCTTTCTATATTTCTTTTCAATTTCATCTTACGCCCTCCGCTCTTTTGGTTTCATATTATTCGGAAAACATAGGCGTTGTAAGATAACGCTCCCCTGTATCCGGTAAAATCACTACAATTATTTTCTCTTTGTTTTCGGGTCTTTTTGCTATTTCTGCCGCGGCAAATGCAGCTGCTCCCGAAGAAATACCAACAAGCAATCCTTCTTTTTGTGCCAAGAGTCTTCCTGTCTCGAAAGCATCTTCATTCTCCACTGCAAACACTTCATCATAAATTTCTGTGTTTAAAATTTCGGGTATAAAGCCCGCTCCAATCCCCTGAATTTTGTGAGGGCCTGCAATCCCTTTTGAAAGAACGGGAGAACCAACAGGTTCAACGGCAATTACCTTTATATTGGGGTTTTGGGCTTTCAAATACGCCCCTACACCTGAAATTGTTCCACCGGTACCTACACCTGCAACAAGAATATCCACCTTACCATCGGTATCCTTCCAAATTTCAGGGCCAGTGGTTTTAAAGTGCACCGCAGGATTTGCCTCGTTGGTAAACTGGCTGGGAATAAAGCTGTTTGGATTCTCTTCCGCCAGCTCATTTGCCCGCTCAATAGCACCTTTCATGCCTTTAGCACCCTCGGTCAATACAAGCTGAGCACCATAAGCCTTCAATAAGTTGCGTCGTTCAATGCTCATTGTTTCCGGCATAGTCAAAATAATTTTATATCCTTTTGAGGCAGCCACAGCCGCAAGACCAATTCCTGTATTGCCACTGGTTGGTTCAATAATGATTGTATCGGGCTTTAGCAGACCTTTTTCCTCAGCATCCTCTAACATTGCCTTTGCAATTCTATCCTTCACACTGCCGGCAGGATTAAAATATTCCAGCTTGGCAAGGATTGTAGTGTCAAGTTCCTTTTGGACACTATAGCAATTTAGTTTTAAGAGAGGGGTTCCTCCGATTAGATCCGTAATCTTGTCAAATGTTCTCATATCAGTTTCTTCTCCTTCAATTCAATATGATTGCCTACTCAAATTTGAATCTCATCAGCAACAACATCGTTTCAATACTCTAATATGCATATGTCTCCCTCTTCCTAAGGTATTTTCTTTATTCCTATATACCTATCGAATTTATAGGTTTTATTCTAACATAGCCATTTTATGCTGTCAACAGAAACTTTTAAAATAATAGGAAATTCAGTTCCTTAAAAATACAAATTTCTTGATTTTTAAACTATGCAATAGAGAAGAAATCAAATGCTAATAAAGACATCAAAACATTCATAACGTTTAAACTGTTTACTTTTCCTGAGAAATCTCTCATTTTCAACTCTATACAATAAAATATGCATATAAAAACGGAGGCCAAAATTGACCTCCGCATCATTGTTTTAAAATTTATTGAACCTGACCGCCTTCAACAACCAAACTATCTTCAAACTCCAGACCATAGGTATCTACCAAAGTTGCTTCATAATTTGCATGGAAGAACTTCTCATTCCCCAGGCTCTTGATTTCTTCGTTAATCCAATTCAAAAGAGTCTCGTTTCCTTTGGACACTGCGGGCGCAATGGTATCCTGACTGCCCAAAGAGGGAATACCAACGGTATAGCCTTTATTTTGCAGCGCAAATGCTATTACTTCTGTATTATCATTTGCCCATGCAACACCATTCCCATTTTCCATTGCATTTTTGGCTGTGGCATAAGAATCATACTTTTGCAAAGGAATATTGGGATAATTCTCAATTAAAAATGGCTCAGCTGTTGTGCCTGAAATAACAATCATTTCATCCTTGGGATTCCAATTATCCAAGCTTTCGATGACCTTGCTTTCAGGAGAAACAACCCCAAGGGCAACATTCATATAAGGCAGAGCAAAGTCAACCTTCTCTGCACGTTCTTTTGTTACAGTAAAGTTGGCAAGTATGACGTCAACCTTACCTGTCTCTAAATATTCAATGCGGTTTGCCGCTTCTGTAGATACATAATTGATTTTCACACCCAAATCTTCACCAAGACGGTTGGCGAAATAAACGTCATATCCCTGATAGTCCCCATTCTCATCTACATATCCAAAAGGATTTTTGTCTGAAAAAACGCCTATGTTGATTGTGCCGCTTTCTTTAATTTCATCTAATGTACGGTAAACAACCGCCTTCTCCTTGCCTGCATTTGCCCCGTCTCCAGCTTCCTTAGAGTCCGCCTTTTTTCCACATGCGGTAACTGCCAAAGCCAGTGTCATTGCCATTGCTAATGGTACCATTCTCTTCAAATTCATCATAAATCTTCCCCTTTTCATTATTATAATTGTATATGTCCAACTCTCCTTATGCATTCTGTTGCACAGATTCTTCCGCTTTTGGAGATTTGACTGCATGAAATTCAAACATATTTAAAAATTGTCTTGCTCTCTCTGTTTTTGGTTTCTCAAAAAACAGTTCTGGTGAAGTATCCTCTAGAACCTTTCCGCTATCCAGAAAAATAATTCGGTCTGCCACTGCCCTTGCAAATTGCATCTCATGAGTTACAATCATCATGGTTCTTCCTTGTGACGCCAAATTCAGCATAACATCCAAAACCTCCCGCACCATCTCCGGGTCAAGGGCGGCAGTTACTTCATCAAAAAGAAGGATTTCAGGATGCATACATAATGCTCTCACAATAGCAACTCGCTGTTTTTGTCCTCCTGAAAGCTGTCTGGGGTAGCTGTTTTCCTTGCCAATGAGACCAACACGCCCCAAAAGTGCCAGAGCCTCCTCTCTAACCTCTTCTTTTTTTCGATTTTGTACTATAGTTGGTGCCAGCATTATATTCTCCAATACCGTTAAATGGGGAAACAATTCATAACTCTGAAAAACCATCCCTATTTTTTGACGAAGGGCTACAAGGCTTTTACTCTTTTGATCAATCTTCTCTCCATCTAAGCTGATTTGCCCTCCTTGAATCGGCTCCAACGCATTGATGCATCGAAGAAGGGTACTTTTTCCGCAGCCGCTAGGGCCAACAATGACGATAACCTCACCCTGATGCACAGTAAGATTAATGCCATCCAAAACGGTGTTTTCGCCAAACGTTTTTGTTACCTGTTCCAATGTTAATATTGGTTCTGACAAAAAAATCACCTCCACTTCATTTCCAAATGTTTTGCCAGCATACTAATGGGCCAGCAAGCGATAAAATACAAAATAAAAACTGCTAAATAAATGCCGAATGCCCCATTAGGACTGGACATGCGGTTTGCCTCAATCATCTGCTGGGCAACTTTAAGCACCTCTACCACACCAATCATCAAAATTAAGCTGGTGGTTTTAATCATTCTTGTAATAAGATTAATGGATAATGGAATCAATCGCCTAACAGCCTGCGGAATAATAATATATAAATACGTTTGCACCTTGCTAAGCCCCAAAGCTTCACTGCTTTCATACTGATGCTTGGGAATGGAAATCAACGCTCCTCGAACCAAGTCGCTCATTTCCGCTGTTCCCCAAAGGGTAAAAACAAGAATTGCCGCCATCTCACCTGATAAATCCCAACCAAAGGTTTTTGTAGTACCAAAATAAACGAGAAATAAAAGAACCAACTGGGGCATGATACGAATAAATTCCAAATATAACCTTAAAATTATTTTTGTAATAGGATTCTTCCATGTCATCAGAGCACCCAACAATATCCCAAGGGGAATGCTGATGGCAACTGAAATTAAGCTGATTTTTAACGCTACCCATAATCCCCCCAAAAGGCGAATCATGTTACTTCCTTTTAGTAAAATTTCAAGACCCAAATCCGGCATAGCGCAGCCTCCTTTCCAGCAAGCTGCCCAAAATAGAAATCGGCAATAGTATGATTAGGTAAAAAACCACCAGCAAAAACAGGCTTTCCGTTGTTTTATAATATAGGCCAATGAGGTCTTTCGCCGTAAACATCAAATCCATCAAGCTGATTGCACTAAATACACTGGTTTCTTTCATCAAAAAAATTATGTTAGCCATAAAAGCAGGAATGGTTACAGAGATAGCTTGAGGAAGTACCACATACCTCATTATCTGATATCGATTCATTCCAAGACTCAGTGCACTTTCTGTCTGAATGACTTCTACTGCTTCCAAGCCACTTCGAAACGCCTCTGCCATATAACTTCCACCCAAAAACGCTAACCCAACAATACCGCAGGTTGTGGCATTTGTCTGGATTCCAATTTTGGGTAAACCATAGTATAGAAAGAACAACTGAACCAGCAAGGGTGTGTTTCGACTTAATTCTATGTAAACCCCCACTATCCTTTTAAAAAATGGAACTTTGTAATATTGAATAATCGCACATATAAATCCCAGCATAATGGCAAACAAAATACCAATCAGCCCAATCTTAACTGTGAGCCACGCCGCCTTCTGATACAGCGGTAAATATTCCCATATAAATTCCCAATTCAGAATTACCGCCTCCTTTATTATTTTCACTGTAGTAAAGCGTTTCGTTACAATGACAAGGGTTCCCCAAATCAAGGAGCATCTCTTTTTTACATCACCAACTTCTTTATATAAAAAGCCTGAAATCTCTATCGGCCGAAATCCAATGTTTCAAATCCTACATATTTCATGTAGCTTGCATCTCTTTATTCTTTTAGTGCCTGTAATTCAGATTTCTGTAAGTGGGCACAAAAAAACCCGGGCTTCTATATCTCCCGAGCAAATGGCATAACAATCCTCTGTATCAAAGGATTCTCATAGGCGCGAAACAATGTCTATCGAAGCACCTTGCCATATATAATGCCCGAGGGAAACCCTGTGACAGCAACACATATTTTTCATATCGGAAATATCTTTCAAAATAAACATTGTTTCCACCTCCTGAAACTTTTTTAATTCCTAGTGGTATCATACTCGCATTAACCTATTTTGTCAATAGGTTAATTGGTATTAATTTTACCTACTCTTTTCTTCTCATAGAAACATAAAATCCGTTTTTAAAATAAATAATGCCATTATGATGCAAAAGAATACTCTTCAATAAACCAGTAATTCGAGTTTCTTTGAAAGGATGAAGAATTATCTAATAAATTGTACCAAGAACTTGGAAAAAAGCCTTGCCCACTAGAGACACCACCCCAAAGAGTAAACATCCATTTTGTTACTTGCAGCCCTTAAAAGGGCTGGTTTCCGAAATACATAATTGTTCGCCTAATTCATCCTCGTTTAGTTGATTGGATTTTTTCATAATAAAATATTTTTCTCCTATATTTAAGTGCAAATACTATATGATATTTGCAATTCCACGTCGTAAGATAAACTATTTATGTTGTTAAGACCATATTAAAACTCCCTTCGTTATATTCTTTGCAGGTGGCTGACTACAAATTTTATTATAACGAAGGGAGTTCCTTTTTTCGCCTCATCGCCGTAGGCTTTTTAGTACCAAGCGTCAAACGCTGGTTTTCTTTTCCACAAAAAAATACTCACTTTTAATCGGAAAAGCATAAGTGAGTATTTCCATTTGGTTCTTACATATACAATCCGTATAGGGCAAGAAATATGTTTGTTTCCATATAGAAGCAATTTATCTGCACGACAATGAATTGCCAGACTTTAAACTAAATCTCTTTGGATGGAGGCTCATAATTTTACGCTGCTTTTTCTGATTTATGCGTCCATTTTTAATTCGTATTGATTTGGATAACATACATTCAGCATGCCCGCTACTTCCATGGGTAAATTTTAGCACCCTATGCCAACATCCCCACTTAGCGATAGCGTATATGATTGGTATATCCAAACAATCATTAAAATGTTTCCAACTTGTAAACTCAAGAAATTCCCTGACATTACATCTTCTTCAATATTTAACTCCTACTACGTATGCAATTTCTGCCAGCTGTCTTTGCTTCATACATCAATTTGTCGGCACTTTGTATCAATGAATCGACTGTATCTCCAGAACAGTATTCGACCACCCCGAAGCTGGCTGTAACCATGTCCACACCTGTAGATCCCATTTTATTTATACTATCCTGCAACTCTTCAACTAAAATCAAAGCCTTATCTACCGGTGTGCCTTGTAATAATATTACAAATTCTTCTCCCCCCCAGCGAGCCAAACAGTCTGTCTTACGAATCCTGTTTTTAATTGTTTTAGCTAAGTTTTTAAGAACGAGGTCACCGGTGCTATGTCCAAAACGGTCATTGATGCTCTTGAAATGATCCACATCCAGCATTACAAGACAAAACGTACTACTGATTCTCCGTTGTACAAGCTCTATTTCTTCCTCTAATTTTTGAATGAAAAATCGTCTGTTATATACATTTGTTAGGTAATCAATTAAAGATAAACAGCGCAGTTCCTCCTCTAAATACTTCTTTTCAGTAATATCATCAATAATTACTTGAGCACCTGTCACTTTATTCCATTCTGTCAATGGTTTTATATGCAGCCGCATGCATACTCTCTTGCCCCATTTAGATTCATAATTCATTTCATAGACACCCAACTCATTGTTTCGCATACACTCTTCAAGTTTTTTTGATAAGCCATATTTCATCAATGGTGGAAATTTCAAAATATTAATTTTTTTAGTTTCTTCAATACCCGGAGAACCAAGTATTTCTAATGCTTTTTCATTCACATAAATTATGTTACCTTGTTCGTCACATTTTAAAATCCCGATAGGAGCATTCTCAGCTAATTCCAAATATTGTTTATGGCTATTTTCAAGTTCCTCATATGCTCGTTTACGTTTACTAATGTCATGTACAATTCCTACAACATGCAAATCATCCTTAATTTTAAGAAATGACATTGAAACCTCAATATTAATTTCTCCGCCGTCCTTATGCTTAGCTATTACCTCAATTGTCTTTCCTTTTGTGTTATTTTCTCTAGCTAATTTAAAGTGCGAGAAAGCTTTTTTATAAGTCCTATAAATGCTTACATCCGAAACTATCACCCTGTGCAAATCCTTTCCGAGGATTTCTTCACGTGAATATCCAAAAATTTGTTCCGCTGCACGATTCCATAAGGTTACGTCACCTTTGCTGTCAAGCATAACTATAGCATCCTGTGCTGAATTGATAATAGTATCTAATATTGATTCATTTTTATCAAGCTGTTCTTTAATCGCACTACGCTCAGTCAGGTCAACAGCCAACGCCAGAAATAATTTAATTCTTCCATAATCAAGAAGCTGTAAATTAATTTCAACAGGATACTTGGAACCATCCTTACGTCGGTGTATACTGTTAAAGAAAACTTGCTGCTGTCCACCGCTACTCACTTGATTTAGGATTATTTGAAGGCTGGCCATGTTGAATTCCGGATTAATATCTAGAAAAGTCATTTTACTCAGTTCTTTTCTTGTATATCCAATACTTTTACTAGCAGCACAGTTTACATCAGTAAATTTCAAGGACTCCGGACAAAAAATATAGATCTCATTAGCAAAGTTCTCAAAAATTCGACCAAACATACTAGTTTGAAGATTAGCTTCATGAAGATTCAAAGCCATCTCCACTGTGGATAGCAATGCCTCTCTATCCGTTCCCTTTAGTACAAATCCATAGGCATTAAGCTCTTTTATTTTATTAATAATTTCATTGGATATATTTGCTGTAAAAAACACAACTGGTATATCCATAATTTTTAGTATTCTGCGTGCAGCCTCTATACCATCCATTTCCCCGGCTAATTCAATATCCATGAGAATTAAATCTATAGTAATGTTGCATACTTTTTGCAACGCTTCTTCTCCTGTAGTAACTGTTTCCGTATCATATCCATTATCATTCAGAAACTCCGATACAATTCTAGAAGTAAGTAAACTATCATCCACCAGTAAAATCTTTTTATTTTTTACCCTAATTTCAATATGCGACTTTACTACATCTATACTATCATCTTTTCCTGTCATCATCAAAGTTTCCTCATATATTTATATTCAACTCTAGGAATTTATTTTTCTTTTTCCATTGCATGTTTTAATTTCTAGTATCTTTAGATTTTTCATCTGCAAAAAATTCTTCGTTACATTTATCGACTCTCATTTGTTAAATTACAATGGATATTTTCATAAATGGATATACTCCTACAGAATATATTATAGCATTCGCTATATATTCTGTCTACAGCTATAGCTGCCACTAGACATATAACAAAAAGATGTTAAGTTGTTTCGAAAAAATCCCACTAAAACAGGCCATCACAGTGAAAAATTTGTTTTTTCACCGTGATGGCTTTCGTTTCAGTTCATAATTCCAGACACTAGGTAGTAATCTTCATAGTTCCAGACAATCTCGAACCTGTTGCCATCAAAACACGGATTTCCTTTATCAACTCCGTTGTTATACTCTTTGTGAGTGTTTCCGCAAACTCATATCGTTAAAGGATTTTCTGATAGTCTGTTTCTCTTTGCTTCCAGCAAACCTATCAGCAAAAATGATATTAATAATAAAACATTCATTTAGCTAGTTTCTGAATATCGCCAGTGGAACTGCCTATACTATAGTTTTTTGGATTCCCATTTTAACAACATTTGCTTTATATTTAATCAGCACTTATGGATTTCAATTCTAAATAATTTCATCAAAAGTCATTGTTTTTGGTCCAATGCTTTTCTTAAATCTGAAATATAAGCAGCCTGCTGTTTCTTTAAATATATTCCTACAAAAGGTTTCATTATCCACTTCTTTGGAGTTATATTTTCCGTAAAATATATCTCTGTTTTATTACCTATCTTTGAAAATAATCCCGTCCAATGCCCACACATGTTGTTGTTATCCATATCAAACTCATACCGTTTCATAGATTCAAACATAGTTATTGTAAAAGTTGTAGCAAATCCTTCTTTTGTATATTCTATAAATTTTTTTCCTGCTTCCAAAACCTCAATTTTGCTCAAATCACTTCTCCATGCATAATTATCAAGAGAAGTTACTATTTCCCAAACTGTTTTTATATCTTCATTTAAAGTTACTTTTACATTTGCGATTGCCATTCTATCCCGCCTTAAAAATTATAATTTATCTGGTGCTTCTCATTTTATAAATTTGCTCTTCAAGCGTAATTTTCATCAACTACCGTTTCGCAAAGATATTGCATGGTAGTATTTTACTATAGCAAAGAATTTGCTTCAACTGCCTAAATATGAATAACAAAAAGGAGATGAACAATATAAAATTATTATCTGCTCACCGTCCTTATACAAAAATGCTCTGGACCATATTCAGAACGTAGAAAAAAAAGCAGGGCAAGTCTCATCAATCACCTGCCCTGCCTTGCTTTTTAAGATGAGATGCAACTGACTAACTAAAGAAAAAATTCCATAGCACGAATCCGTATCCGCCAATTAATGTGTCGAACACTCCGTGTGCCAATAGAAGCGGAAGGATCGATTTCTTCTTGGCCAAATATAAATAACCACAAAATAGAGTTGTTGTAACAAACGTACTATAAATATGCGTAAAATCAATTAATAAGGTTCTTGGTAAGTGTGCGCAATAAAAAAGGATACAGCTCATAAGAATAACAAGTATTTTGGATTTCATTAACTGATTCAATTTAGTGAACAAGAAACCACGAAATATAATTTCTTCCGAAAAACCTATAGTAACTGTGAGAAAAACGATTCTTGATAAAAAAGAAAGAATATTAAATTGATTTCCATATTGATTAATATCCATGTGCATAATCAGTACTGGGGGGAGAACTTGAAGCAGATAGAGAAAAACACCCAATATCAGACCATGCAGAATGTCCCAAATCGAAAGGCGCAACAAACCAATACTGCTAAGAGGTTTCTTATCCACTTTCAACGTTACAAAGATAATGAAAGTAATATCAAGAACACATGTAATAAAAATAATCCAGTTATCATGGAGGTTCAACATCGAATTGTTTGATATCCATCCTAGAATTAGCACGATTGCATAAACAATAATAATTTGTAAAATTGATTTAGTCTTAGATGTTTTCATTTAATCATTACCCCTCAGCTTTATTTTCACCCTAAATATTTCGATCAAAAGAACGCTAATTAATCTTATCATAAAAAAAATTTTCTAACAAGTAAATTGGCCTTCCGCCTCCTCTGCTAGATACAGCTTCACCCAACGGTAGAAGTTGTTCCAATCTATCCCTAACTTTGCCACCAACTGTACTGCTCTTTCTTTTCCGCATAAATACTTGTATATTGCTTTCTCTAATTCTTCTGGCTTAGCTTTTGATGGCATAAAAGATGCTCCCCCTAGATGACAGCATTTTCTTTCACTGTCTCTCTAAGTGGGAGCATATCATTTTATTATGATGCAACGGCTCTATTTTAAGATTTGTCAGATTTTATTGGATAGTTATCCAAGTGTTTTTGGGGGATATGCTCAAAATAAGAAATTCTTGTTATCACTAACTGTTCATTAATATGTCAGCACTTCATAACCAGTTTCAGTTACTAATACTGTTTTTTCCCACTGTGCAGAAGGTTTCCCATCAGCGGTGCGAACAGTCCAATTATCACATTTATCTGTTACTATATTTGATTTCCCCATATTTATCATAGGCTCTACAGTAAAAACAAGTCCCGGAACTAAGAGCATCCCTGTTCCTTGCTTTGTCACATAACCGACCCAAGGATCTTCATGAAATTGTAGACCAATACCATGGCCTCCAATTTCTCGAACAACAGAATATCCATTTTCCCTTGCATGGTTATGAACCGCTTGCCCAACATCTCCAAGAAATCCCCACGGTTTTACTTGCTCAATGCCCAGTTCCATACACTCTTTTGCAACATCAACCAGCTTTCGTTTCTCAGGGGAAACAGCACCCACGCAAAACATACGTGAAGAATCCGAAAAGAACCCGTTGTAAATTGTAGACACATCAATATTTACAATATCACCGTTTCGCAGGAATACACGATCAGAGGGTATACCATGACATACAATCTCATTGATTGAGATACACATACTCTTGGGGTATCCGTCATAATTAAGTGTTGCCGGAACACCTCCCAATTCCTTGGTTTTTTCAAAGATGAGCCGATCAAGTTCTTCTGTGGTGATTCCGCCAATCACAAAATTTGCAATGAAATCCAATAAAGCGATGTTTCGTTTGCTGCATTCTCGAATACCTTCGATCTGTTGTTTTGTTTTAAGCAATCTTCGATGAGGTACTTCATATCCCTTTAAGCGATAAATTTCAATTCGCTCCTCAATAGGGCCATGACATTTCTTATACTTTCGACCGCTGCCGCACCAGCAGAGATCATTTCTTCCAAATTTGTCAGACATTTTATCTCCTCGCATTTACAAATTCAGAGTAAGCAATATATCCTATGGACTAAGGTGAGCCAAGAGAAAAAACAGAAGCTTTCCGATATTGGCGTGGCGAGCATTGAAATGCTTGAGAAAAAGCTCTAGCAAATGCTTCAGATGACGAGTACCCATATCGAAAAGCAATATCGGTTATTTTTCATCGGTTACGCAAAGATCATAAGCAGCTGCTTTTAACTTACATTGGGCAAGAAATTGTTTATATGTCATACCCATGTGCTCCCGAAACTTTGTAGAGCAGTAATACGGTGAATAACCAACATATGATGACATGTCCTGCAAGCTTGGATTTTCCGTTATGTTATTTTCTACCCACTTTGCCATTGTTTCTATTGTTTGTATAGACATTAGCTTCACTCCTTTCTCCAGTATATCAATTCTCGCAGACAATTACCTGATATAAGTTGCACATTTGAATATGGTACTTGCCGATGTCTCCGTAATTTGACTGCAGCAGGAGTTGCGGATGCCTTTAATGCTACGCAAAATTAAAAATATTTTTTTGCAAATTCGCTCTACAAGCGTAATTTTCATAAACTACCGTCTCTCAAAGATTTTACTTCCACTGCCTAAATATGAGTAACAAAAAGGAAATTAAAATCCTTTCACCGTCCTTATGCAAACAGATCGTGTGTATCAAAAGGTATAAACTTCTATAACGAACTGAGAGCCATTGCATCTTTTTTTTGATGCAACGCTCATTTCGAGATTAGTCGATTTATTGAGTAGGATCAAAATGTGTGTACAAAGAAAAATGCTCATTTGACGTGATTATGTCTATAGGATTCCCAACGTAGTCATAGTAGCTACGGTGCTTGCCGTTTCTTCGTTTGCCCAAATTTTACACTGTTCTAATTTGATATTGGGGTCAAATCCTTGGTCTTTGCCCATATTTGCAAGCATATCACAAGGAAAATCCATGCATTCTCCACAATGATTCAATCTCTTATTCTCGCAACAACTTTTGACCTTGCACTCACCACCCCAAAAAGGCGCAGGCATATTAATACATCCCTTACATTTGACTTCCTCTTTGCGTTCACAGCTATTACAGCAAACGCCACATCTTGATTCAAACATTGTATACCCTCCGATTATAGTTTAAAATTATCATAAAATTCTTCTTTTAACTCTTTTTTGGCATCATTGCTAAGGTAATTCCACCTAACACCTTGAATTGCTCCATTTCGAGATAAGTCGATTTTATTGAGTAGGATCAAAAAGTGTGTACAGAGGAATATGCTCATAATTTGTAGTTATGAACTTTAAGTTTTATGCCATCACGTTCTATCAATTCTTCTGAAAACTTTTCAAAACCAAACTTCTGTAAGATTTTTTCACTTGCTATATTATCAACTACTACATCTGCAAATAATGTAGCATTTTTATATTTTTGCTTCATGTAGTCAATTAACCACTTTGTAGCAATAGTAGCGTTTCCTTGTCCCCATGCCGATTTGCAAAACTGATAGAATAACCCATATTGCAGTTTTTCTTTGTTTATAGGCGGACAACCGATAATACCGATAAGCTCTCCCTTTTGAATTACTGCAAAAACATCTAAAGGCTTAAATATCTCGATTCTATTTTCAACATCTTTCAAAGTACATGGAAGCTTCATATTTGTGTACTTAATAACATCAGCATTTGCCCAAATATTTAATAAACCCTCTGCGTGACAAATATCAAGATTTTTATATTGTAACTCACTCATATGGTATCCTCCTGTTATATAAATTCGCTCTACAAGTTTAATTTTCATCAACTACGTTCGCAAAGACTTTGTACGATAGTATTTTCATAATTTTACCATAGTGAAGATAAGCATTCAACTATCTAAATAAAAACAGCAGAATAGAAAACAACACAATGAAATTTGAAATATGCTCACCATCTTTATGCAAGGCATGTCTGAAATATTCTTGGTATGTAACAAAAATGCAGGCCGACTCTTACCGCGTGGAGTAGTCCTACAACTTAGATTCTCATAATGCCCATTATCTACCGGTTTAAAAATTCCTCGAAAAAGTGCCTGTTGCAAAATATGCCCATCAGAGCGATTCGCACTTCGGTTCAGCACAGACTTGTTATTCATATTTGGCAGTTAAAGAACGTTTTGCTGTAGTAAAATTTAAAAAATACTAACGCGCAAAATCTTTACAAATCGACAGTGATTAAATTTTTGAGTATTTTTTATTTGTTTCAGTAGACCATGTGATTCATCTGCTGTCTTATGGAAATAAGTCGAACTAATTATTTCTGTTGATTTGTTAAAAGTAGTATGATAATATTTATATGACCAAAACAATAAAAAAGGTCATATATTCGTATAGGAGGACATGATGCCAAAGTTTTCAGCTATAGAACGGGAAAAGATATACTCTTTACTATTGGAAAAGGGAGAAAAGTTGTTTAACGAAAAAGGCTTCTATGCAGTAACAGCAGAGGAAGTAGCCTTGTCAGCCGGAATAGCCAAAGGAACCTTTTATCATTTTTTTGAAAATAAAGAACATCTTTTTATGGTGATTAACAACAGCTTGCAAGCCAGCATTTTTATTCGCTTACAGCAGATGCTTGAGAAGCCTGAAAACATGACTCAAACCGAAAGATTTTATCAATTGCTGTGTTATATAATGGACGCGTTTATTGAAAATCCGCTCATTATCAATATTGATGCACAGGTATGGGAGCGTATAGAAGCAAAAGCACCAAAAGCATGCATAGATGAAAATGATGCAAGAGATTCAGAATTGGTCTCAATGATGGGGCACTCCGGTTTTTCCTTTCGGTACGATTTGGAGCGTACAATGAAGCTTCTGCAAATGCAATTTGTGCAACTGGCTTATATCAAAAGGGAGACACAAAGCATAGAACTGATGAAAATTGTTTTGAAGGCATTGGCGGAGCATTTGATAAAGGAGGACATAAAGTGAAAATCCAACCACTAGATCATGAAGCAATCAAAGAAACCGGGTGGAGCGATATTTATGTTTCCGGCTATTCGCAAAAGGTACATATTTTTCACTACCGTGCCGGAGCGAACTGTAAAAATATCATCATCTTGCATACACCCGTAACTGCAATAAAAAATTGTTATGAATGCTTTGAACAGCTTGGCCGCATTTATAGTTTTAATGTGTTTGCTGTAGATTATGTACCAGGAGAGGGTGAGTGCAGCGGAGATACGCAAGACTTTACACTGCCAAATATGGTAGCGAATTTGGATGCTATGTATGAATATGTGCGTGTCCATTATTCCGACGATATTCATCTACTAGGTTATACTGGAGCTGGCGGCATAATGGCACAATATTATTTGGGAACAGGTCCTAAGTTTAAAAGCTTTGCACAATTTGCCTGTGGGATTTATGGGGACACAACGCCGTTGGGGCTGCCAAAGGCTTTTGTTAAGTCTGCTATGCGCATCTTACGTCTGTTAGTAAAGATAAAGCCCACTCTTTCGATGCCTTTTACGCCCCCTTCAGCGAAGGGTTATCATGCAGAATTGGATAATGAATTTTACAAAACCATACTTGTACGAGATCCGAATTTCTTTGCCTTAAAAATAAATAGTTTGCTTAGAATACTAGAGTGCATGGCTGGGAAAGAAAGCTTGTTAAAAGTACCTATCACCTGCCCCACACTGGTATTCAAAACATTGCATGACCGATATTTTTCTTCCGACTATTTTGACCGGTATTATAACTCTCTAACTTGTGAAAAAAAGCTCGTTGAAATAGACGATAGTCATAACAGCTACTTTATTACACCAGAACCTTTTATGAAAGAAATTGCTGCATGGGTAAACTGCCATTAAGTACGATTACTATGCTCTTTTTAATGCTAAACTGCATTGCATAGTGCTAGGAATATATTTAGGAAATGGGCACAATGAGTGTACTCTGGTTAGAACTCTTTTCAAAATATGCCGAGCAAATCTAACTAATCTTGAAATAGAGCCTTTACATCTTCACTCTGATGCAAAGGCTCTCACTTCGTTACACGATTAGCTATCTAGTTTTCTAAACAATCCTCTTGCAGATAATCCAATTACACAAACAATAATTCCTGTTGGAATAAGAACAAGGTATACGCTGTCTGTAAAGCTGTCAAAAAACAGCCCATAAAGGGTTTGCCCTATCGGTTGGGCACACATGGTAATTGTAGATATATAAGACATGACTTTTCCTATCAATGAATTTGGTGTCCTTTGCTGAATGTAAGAAAGTGCAAATATGGAAAAAATACAAGCTGTCATTTGTATACCACAAGAGGCTATAATATTAATTATATATCGTATAATTGTATCTGTTGGAAGAAGAAAAATGATACCTGCTGGAACTAAAAATGCTCCAAGAATTGCAAGTATAATAGGTAATATATCCATTTTTAATTTTCCTGTAAGAAGCCCGGCGGCAATACTTCCAATAATTGCAGCAACACCTAACATACTTTCTGCCGCACCGTAATACCCTGCGTTCAGTCCAGAATGGTACGCACGATATAAGGCAATCCAACCATAACAGTACCTATTACAAAGAAATTAACCAATGTAGCTAAAAGCAACACTTTCAAAATATTCGGTTGTTCCTTACAAATGAAACGTATACTTATGTAAAAATCATATTTTACAGTATGCAAAATTCCTTTGTGCATATCAGACCGTTTATATTCCAACTTAATAAAACACTCAAATAAAGCAGTAATAAAGAAACAAATAATACTTGCATACATGACAGGTTTTAAGCCGAACGTGACATATAATACGCTTCCAAGTATTGGGGGGCAATCAGAGCCGCCACCGCAGCTACTTGATTTACAATAGCATTCCCTTTGATAATGTTATCACCTGATTGCATTTGAGGTACACACGCTTGAACAGTTGGCGACTCAAAGGCCCCCCAAATAGAAAGCAGTATTAGTAGTACACCTATTACAACAATACCATTGCTTCCAGAAAATAAGAGGGTTGCACCTAAAATGGATATGCCTGTTAGGGTATCTAATGCTACCATAATGATTTTTCTGTTCGCTCTATCTGCAAGAATACCGCCTAACACCGAAAGTAAGATCGTTGGAAATGTTGCCATTGCTAAAATACCTGCAAATATTGTTGCTGAACCTACGGCCTCTAAAACATACATATACAATGCAAACTTTAATATGAAATTGCCGAACAATGAGCTTACTTGCCCTAAAACAAGTAACGTAAAATTCAAATGAAATAATTTGCTCTTTTTCATGGTAGTGTGTTAGTGATAAAATATCTGAATAATTTTTGATGCAATCGTAACAGCACCGAGCAAAACCAGAATAATCCACCATGATTGATCCTTTTTCTTATACTTAACGAAAAAACCCACAAATATAAGAATGATGCCTAATACTATACTCAATATAGTACCAACTAGGATAGTTTCAGCGGATATGCTGGATAAAATCTGTTTAATTTGATTGTTCATTTTCTTTCCTCCTAAAAAATAGTGTCATCTGTGCTAATTTTTTTAATTGCAATATAAGCCAAAATAATTCCAATACTCCCCAACGCAATAGAAACTGGTAAAATATTTATCATTCTAGAACCATCACCAATGCCTGAACCCACAGTTAAACTGACAATAGCAATCGAACTTACTACGGTTGTTATAGTGGATTTATTTTGCATACCAATAAATAACGGAGCCATTCCCATACAAATAGATGTGATGGTAGTCACTCCCAATAAAATAATGTCATTTATTGAAACATGGTAATCGACAAATGGAAGTATCGTACTTAAACTGAATGCAATGACATTGACAAATATCATTGTTATCAGCATTCCGCTAAACGTCAAAATGACAGTCAAGATCAGCTTACTTGTCAAAATTCGTTTTCGCTCAATCGGATAGCTGAAAAGCAGGAGTGCAGTTTTGCTTTTGAACTCGTCTACAATGATCATTGCAATCAAAACCGCCTGCCACACAATAAATACAGATTTTACAAAAGTATCAATAATGCTGACGGTACTAAGTGCGGAACTAGAGGTGCCCGACGCTGAAAACGTAAATTTTGTAATCAGCGTCAATAAGATGATAACGACATTGGCAACCGAAACCTGTTTCCAAAAACGGTTCAATTTCATTTTTTTATATTCGATTTGAATAAGCCTTTTTATACTCATTTACCTATCCTCCGTTCTAATCTTGTGTTAAAATAAGGAATTGTTTCTCAAAATCAAAATCAACTTTTGCAAAGGTTTCTTTGGGAATTTCAGAAACAATTTTACCATTGTGCATAACCCCAATAATATCAGCTATTTTCTCAAGCTCGCTGATAATGTGACTGCTTAAAAGAATCGTCAGCTTCTGTTCTTGTTTCAACTGCAATAACAGGTTCCTGATTTCAATAATGCCCTTTGGGTCAACGCCATTGATTGGCTCATCTAAAATCAATATCTCCGGCTCACCCAACAGGGCACGTCCAATCGCCAAACGCTGTTTCATGCCAAGGGATAGTTCGCTTATTTTATTATTTTCTGTTCCAGGAATGCCCACAATATTCAGTATTTCTGGTATTTTATCATAGTTTTTCTTTAGATAATCACAATGCAAAGATAGATTTTCACCTACAGTAAGCCAATCATAAAACGCTGGAATTTCAATTAGACTGCCTACCTTTGATAAATAGCTCTTGTCATGCTCGGTTACAATGTTACCGCATACATATGCTTCGCCCCCTGATGGTTTTAATAAGCCGAGTAGGATTTTCATGAACGTAGTTTTTCCTGAACCATTTTCGCCTAATAGCCCATAGATATTCCCTTTGGGAATATTTAAGTTAAAATTGGATAGCACTTCATGCTGTCTAAAATTCTTTTGCAGTCCATTTGCTGCAATAACTATCGTACTGTTCATCGTTAACCTCCAAATTTATTTTACATTCTCCTAGAATGTAAATGGGTAAAAAATAATACTATCTATTAGACAGTATTATTTTTGAATTCATTCGCAACTTCATTGCAAAGCAAGGTGATTTCTTCATCAAAAACAGGCAATCCAAGGTTATCAAACACTTCTTTAACAAGTACAATTTTATCCATTATTTCGTCTTTATTCGTAGGAAAAACAGTCGGTGTAAGCCATAAATTCGTCATTAAAACAAATAGCTCGGAAAGTTGTTTTGGACATTCCGTTTGGATAGAACCGTCCTCAATGCCTTCCTCAATCATTTCTGCCAATAAAGGGGCAACAACATTTATTTGATTGTCTAAAACATTGGCTAAAAAACGGGGATTTTTTATAAGTGGCAGAGATGCTATATCCATTGCCTGCTTATCAGCGTCTAAAAGTGATAGTTTTAATACCTTTTTTATCTTTTGCAGTCCATTAAGTTCTGTGTCTTTCCTTGCTTGAATAAAAGGATTATTTTTTTCAAATATACTTTTATTCAATGCTGATAAAATTTCTTCTTTAGATTTAAAGTGATGATAGACTGCACCTTTTGTCAGTCCACCTAATTCATTTGCAATGTCTCTAATTATTACATTGTCATAGCCTTTTTCCAAAAACAGTTTTAGCGATACTTCCAATATTTTTTCTACCGTTTCTTCGGGGTATTTGTTCCGTCCCAAAATAAAACCTCCTCCCATTACATTCTCAAAGAATGTAATTATCATATCAGTTAGTGCGTGACCAGTCAAGAAATTTTTTTGAAGTAAAAGCATACTGAAATATGCTGTTACTTCATGTATCTCGCTCGTACTTCCTATCGTTCCATTTTTTCGAAATCATCTTCCTTTTCACAGGTATAGACCTCATATCCTCACCATCACTCTTAAACTCCAGTGCAAGGTCAAGCTCACCTTTTTTGCAGTTCCAGTAGCCGCTCTTCGTCTGGGAACGGTTTTTCCATTTTTTCCTTGGCGTCTGAAAGCTACTGGTTTAGACTAAGCAGGTTATTTCCTCATCAGTTTTCGCCTTATCCATACGTTCTGCCAGATGTTCCAGACGAGTGATACTTCCAACCATGTCAGTTGAATAGGTACATTTACAAACTCTTACATTCTTTCCTTCTTAATTTTACGTCCATCTTTCATATAAAAATTCCCCAGTAATGTCTTCGAAACTTACTGGGGAATTCTCGTTATTTTATTTATCAATGAAAAATAATGACTTTCTATCTTTTTATTGCATATTCGTAAGTAGCCACTACCTCCAAAACAGCGTCATATACCAGCAATCGGGCTTCATTTTTCAATTCACCACGTATAACCTTTTCATATTGATTGGGCATATATTGATGCATTAAGTTCAGGGGTATTGTAATTTTATCAAAGTTATGGAACAGCTGATCTATGGCCTTTTGAACCTGAGCGTTTGATAAATAATATCTACAACGGTCTGAATAACTGTATTTTCTAGCCAAGGCTATCTCTTCATCTGTTCCGTGATAATGGTGAATCCAATTTTCCGGCTGGGCCAGCATAACCTCTTCCAGAACTTCTATAAAACAAGCACATTTTTCTCTTGGTATTAATTCTTTTTCCATAAAACTGAGAGAAAACAAAGCTTCTCTTAATCTGAATGTTAAAGCGGGTCCTACTTTCAAAATTGCAACCCCATCTTCTACCATTTCTCTTAAATTTTCTTTTGTCTGATAATCTGTAGAGTGTCCCTCAAAAACCAAGGAAGGATATGCCTTTAAGCTGTCGCACAAATCCTTTGCTTCGTCCCGATCATAAGGAAAGACTTGGGAATCACCAAACTCCACACCAGGCTGAACCACCACAGCCACGATGTTTTCCCATGTGTCTAATAGCCCATACTCATCAAAAACTCTTTGATACGTCTCTACAGTATCAATGAAATCTATCACCTTTGTTACAGATATCCCTTCTTCCGCCTCCGTTGCCCCCCCTGGTATGGGAACCTCACTGCCTATGATAAAAACAGGTTGTACCTTACTATCAATTTGGCTAAGGGTCTCCATACAAACTTGATACAACGCAGCACCACGTTTGGCAACAATTTTTGTGCTAAGGGGTTGATTCTTTGCATCACTTTCCAGCTTCATACTGGTATCCAAATGGATTTTGGTAAAACCAGCCTTCACATACTCTCTAACCAATACCTTTGCCTTTTCCATAGCTTCCTCTTCTGGAAGATTGCGAAAAGTAAGGGGACCCAAATGGTCCCCTCCTAGATAGATTAGATTTCTGCTACAATCCATTTGGTCTGCAATATGAAACACAAAATCAGCAAAATTTTGAGGGGTCATTCCTGTGTATCCGCCGTACTGATTCACTTGATTGGCTGTTGCTTCAATCAGAACAGGCTGCTGTGTTTCCTTCGCATGATACAGCAAAGCCTCTATCACCAGTGCATTGGCTGTGCAGTAAGATGCAATTCCTCGGGTATTGCCCTCTCCTTTTACCTTTTCCTTCAATATATTTTCCATGGCACACCAAACCTTTATTATTTAATCTCGAACTCGTCAAATACCTTTCGTTGAAAGGCCTGTTCAACATCCATATATTGATATTTTCCGTCAGCGTAAACCACATACACATTTTGAATGCCTTTTACCACCGCATCAACCGCATATTTAGCAAAACCAGCAGCTCTCAATCGGTCTGTGGCAGTGGGTACGCCTCCTCGTTGCTGAAATCCAACAAGATTACATTTTACGTTTAACCCCAATGTGTTTTTCACATAATTTGCAGCATCCACCATTCTGGTGATGGTATTCTGGCTGTCTCCCTCGGCAAACATAACCACAACATAGTCCTTATCCCCGCTCTCTCGTATTTTAACGATTTCCCGGGAAATCTCTTCATTTGTCATGGGTTTTTCAACCAGAACACTAAAATCTGCCATTCCCATCAATACGGAGCTGTGGGTTAAGTAACCGTCCCATGCACCCAAAGTCTCCACAAAAAAGACTCTTCCCGGCAAAGCCATTCCGGTATCGCTGATACCATCCAGATAATCCACCTGTTTGTTCAATGCTGTGTCATATCCTAACGTATATTCACTGCCGTAAATGTTATTATCAATGGTACAAGGCACCCCAACAATATTCATTTTCGGATTTAAGCTGCTTAAAGCTCTGGCACCCTTAAAGCTTCCGTCTCCGCCCAAAACTATCAGTGCATCTATATTATTTTTGGTTAATTGGGAAATTAGAAGCTCTTGATTTTCCTGTTCTTTCAGTTCAGGAAATCTCCCGGTGCGAAGCTCTGTACCACCTTTTTTATGCCAATCCTGTACATCACAGGGGCGAAGCACCGTATAATCATTATCACGGATACCTAAAAATCCACGTTTGTATCCGTAAATTACATGCCCCTGATGTGTTGCGTATTTTACAATTTGAGCAAGACACGGATTCATTCCCGATGAATCCCCGCCGCTGGTAATTACAGCAATATTCATTGGTATTCCCTCTTTATCAGGCTTTATTTGCACTGCCAAACACGTCGATTTTTCCCTTTACAACTTCTGCGCAAGCATCCTTAACAGGTCCCATATACTTTCTAGGGTCAACCTCTTTTTCAGGAAGGTCATTGCACATTTTTCTGATTGTATCAGTGAAAGTCTTCTTAAACTCTGTTCCAACGTTGATTTTGCTAATTCCTGATACAACGCATTTTTTGAAGTCTTCTACAGGGATGCCGGTACCACCGTGGAGAACCAAAGGACAATCTGTAATTTTTGCAATCTCAGCCAAACGCTCAAAATCCAACTTAGGCTCGCTTTTGTAGAAGCCATGAACGGAACCAAATGCAATTGCCAAAGCATCAATGCCTGTTTCTTCAACGAAACGAGGAACATCGGAAGGCTGGGTAAAGGTTGCCTTTTCATCGGAAACTACGATATTTTCTTCCTTACCGCCAACTTTGCCTAACTCAGCTTCTACGGAGCAATGATAATCCTTAGCAAACTCAACAATTTCTTTTGATTTTTGAATGTTTATTTCATAGTCCTCTGCGGAAGCATCAATCATAACAGAGGAAAACCCTGCCTTGATTGCTTCTTTAATATAATCCATGTCTGTTGCATGGTCTAAATGCAGGCAAACGGGAATATCTACAGAAGCCGCCATCCCTTTAATCATCCCAACTGTTTGATGCAAACCAATATATTTGCAAGCACCCATAGATGCCATTAAAATCACCGGTGAATTTTTTTCTGCCGCACCATTAATAATTCCCTGTGCATCTTCATAACCATTGAAATTGAAACTGCCAACTGCATAGCCTTCTTTTCTTGTATTCTCTAAAATTTCTTTTAAAGTCACTAAACCTCTCATTTTCACATCTCCCATAAATAAACACTCCTATCTCATTGTTTTTTATCTGTGTATTCTTTAATCAAGCAATAAGCACCATAAAGCACAACTCTGTCGTTCATCACAGAATATCTGACTGAGCTATCACTGATTGGTTGAATACAACGTTCTTTTAAGGTTTCCATCAAAGCTTCATGGAAAAATTTCTTTGCCTTTGTAACGCCACCGCCTAATACGATGGTATCGGGGTTAAAGAAGTTAAATTGATTTGCAATTCCTATTCCTAGATAATAACCCTCTTTGCAATAAACTTCAAGGGCATATGCATCTCCAAGCTCTGCCGCTTCATTTAGCACCTTTCCGTTTAAGTTTTCCGTCTTAAATTCTGCCAATTCGAAAGCCTCGCTTTGGATACCTTTTTTCATATCCTCCTTAAGGCGATGATTGATTGCAGTACCCGAGGCGTACAGCTCAAAACAACCCACGCTGCCACAAGGACATTTCAAACCTTCCGGCATAATAGACATATGTCCAACCTCTCCTGCACCACTGGAACTGCCGCGATACACTTCACCATTCACAACAATACCACCGCCACAACCAGTGCTTACAGTCATATAGATTACATTTTTCAATCCCATTGCGACACCCATTCGCACCTCGGCAAGTGCACCCAGATTGCCGTCATTGTCTAACATAACCTTCATTCCAAAATCTGCTTCCAATCGTTCTACAATAGGAA
Source organism: Anaerotignum propionicum DSM 1682 (assembly GCF_001561955.1). Lineage (NCBI taxonomy): Bacteria > Bacillati > Bacillota > Clostridia > Lachnospirales > Anaerotignaceae > Anaerotignum > Anaerotignum propionicum. The sequence continues at coordinate 1,013,862 of NZ_CP014223.1, read as the reverse complement.
AATTGTGCCAACCCATCAATGGAGCATGAATTATAACACCCTTTTCTGCGTCCAAAGGTCCCGGACTTCCCACGCCTATCCCTAAAATTTCTTCTTTCTTAAGAGAAAAATGATTTATAATATGCAACAATACATCCTTGGTATTTTGATATACCGCCTCTTCCCCTAAGAAAGTCTTTGAGGGCGCCACATGTACATAGTCATCTACAATTTTTCCGTCTTCTGTAAACAATGCACCTGATGTCTTTGTTCCACCTATATCTAAAATCAAATAATATCTCATCATACACCTTTTTCCAAGCCTTATGCCTTTTTCTTTTGTGACATATCAAAAATAACCGCCAATAAGATAATACTACCGATTACTACCTTCTGCCAATAGGAAGAGATAGATAATAAATTCATACCATTGTTAATAACTGCAATGATGGCAACACCAAACATTGCACGACCAACAGAACCACTGCCACCGGAAAGACTGGTACCACCCAGAACCGTTGAAGCAATGGCATACATTTCGTAGCCTTCACATGCACCGGGTTGTCCATTTTGCAGCTTAGAAGCAACCAATACACCGCCCAATGCCGCCATTATGGAACACAAAATATGGGATTTCAAAATAACTCTGTTTGTATTAATACCACTTAGGTGCGCCACCTGCAAATTAGACCCGGTTGCATACACATGTCTGCCAAACACAGTTTTGGAAAGCAAAATATGCATCAGGGCCACAACGATAATTGTAAATAATGTTATAATCGGAATAATACCATTGGGGTGAGAATCAGTCACCAATAAGCGGCCTGCTCCCAGCCATGAAAATTGGGTAGGCAAACCAAAGACAGCTGTTCCGCCTGTAACAATATATGTTACACCTCTGGCAATCGTCATCGTAGCCAATGTTGTAATCATAGGCACTACTTTAAACTTCGTAATCATAATACCATTGAAGAAGCCGCAGATGCCGCCTATAATCAATGAAGATACAATCAGGATTATAATGGACAAGAATACAGACATATTCGGAAACATCAACCCAACCATTGCGGAAAATACCCCTGCAAGAGCCGCTACTGAACCAACGGAAATATCGATTCCCCCAAGGATAATTACATAAGTAAGACCGGTTGCCAAAAGGGCATTAATAGCCATCTGTGAGGTTAGGTTCATAACATTTTTCGTTGTGAAAAAAGTGTCTGTCGTCACGCCAAACCCAATACACAAACCGATCAAAAACACAATAACCATGTTTTTCTTTAGCCATGCTTTCAATTTTTCCATATCATTATACCTCTCAATAACTATTCTTAAGTATTTTTACTATTTAAACTTGCAAGTTCAATCACATTTTGCTCTGTCGCGTCTTTATAATGCAATTCTCCTGCGATTTCGCCTTCTCTCATAACAATAATTCGATCACTATTGCCTAAAACTTCGGGCAATTCCGAAGACACCATAATGATGCAACCGCCATTAGCCACAAAGGCATTCATCAGTGCATAAAATTCAGACTTTGCATTCACATCAATGCCTCTGGTGGGTTCATCTAAAATTAAAATTTTAGAATTAGCTAATAACCACTTTGCCAAAATAACCTTTTGCTGATTTCCTCCAGATAGGTTAGCTATCACTGTATTGATTCCGGGTGTTCTAACCTTCAGCTTATCAACGTAATCTTCACTTACTTCCTTTTCCCACTTTAAATCTAAAAAGCCAAACTTTTTACTGTTTTTTGAAAGACTTGGCAAAACAATGTTGTTTTTTATCATAGCATTTAGCATTAAACCTGTGCGGCGTCTATCCTCGGTAACAAGGCCAATATGTGCATTGATTGCTTCAATGGGATTTCTAAAGACCACTTCTTTGCCGGAAACAAAAATTTTCCCAGAAGAATAATCTCTTGCCCCAAAGATTGCCTCCATTACCTCCGTTCGACCAGCTCCCACTAGGCCGGCGAAACCAATAATTTCTCCAGCACATGCTCGAAAACTAACATTTTTGAATTCACCTTTTTTACCTGTAAGTCCCTCAACTCTAAGTAATTCTTCTTTTGCAGTATGTTCTTGTCTGTTGTAATAATCCTGAATTTCCCGCCCTACCATGCTGGCAACCAATTCCTTTTCCGTTACATCAGCAATGTTAAACGTTTCTACCTTACAACCGTCTCTTAAAACCGTAACCCGATCTCCCATCTCAAACATTTCTTTCAGTCGATGGGTGATATAAATAATGGCCACATTCTGTTTCTTTAGTATTTTTATCTGTTCAAACAACGCATTAATTTCATGCCCTGATAATGAAGAAGTAGGTTCATCCATAATAACGACTTTTGCCTTTTTCGTCATTACCTTGGCTATTTCAACCATTTGCTGTTGTGCCGCTGTTAGTTCCCTAGCGATTTGAGTCGCTTGAATATCTACCTTCATAAAGTCCAAAATTTCTTGGGCTTCTTTATTCATTCGTTTTCTATCCAAAAGCATTTTAAAACCCTGCCTTTGTTCTGCACCTAAGAAGATATTTTCCGCTACTGTTAAATCGTTTGCGATACTCAGCTCCTGATGGATTACAGAAATGCCTGCATCCAATGCTTGACGAGGGTTCTGAAAGCTTACCTTTTGGCCATTAAAAATGACTTCTCCTTCGGTAGCATCATAAACACCGGAAATGATTTTAATCAATGTGGATTTTCCCGCACCATTCTCTCCCAAAAGACAATGCATCTCTCCTGAATGAAAATCAATAGACACGTCTGTAAGGGCCTTGACACCTAGAAATCTTTTTGAAATATTTTTCACTTGCAAACACGGATTCATCGTATCTACCTTCCTTACTAAAAATTTGCTTATAATAAACTTTAAGATGAGTTGAAACAACTCATCTTAAAGCCATCCATTCAATTTAGAACTATTATTTCGCTGCGTTTTCTGCTGTAATGATGTAAGGAGCGATCATAATTTTTGATTCAGCAACGGAGCCATTGTTTAAATAATCAACCATGTTCTGAGAAATCTGCTTTCCGATTTCGATAGGATTCTGAGAAATTTCAGATACCCAATATTTTCCATTTTCAGCATCCAAAATGGCTGCTTTTGCTTCAGGGTTACCATCGAAACCGATGATTTTTGTATCTGCACCAGCAGCCTTGATTGCAGCCAAAGCGCCTGTTGCAGCAGGATCACCAACTGCGAAAACAACTGCGATGTCATTCTTATTTGCAGACAAAGCATCAGACATTAACTGTTCAGCCTTTGCAGCATCGCCTTCGTAGTTACCAATATCAATAATGTTTAATTTTTTGTCTGAAGCCTTTACAACTTCTTCCCAGCCTGTACGACGATCGATACAAGATTGAGGTTCGTCAAAGTTAATGATACCAACTGTTTTGCCAGCCTCTGCAAGTCTTACTGTTTCTTGTCCGCCAAGTCTGCCACCTTCAACGTTGTCAGTACCAACAAAGCATTTTACAACATCGGTAACATCGCTGGTGCAGTCAAATGTAAATACAGGAATGCCTTCTTTGTCCGCAGCTTCCATAGCAGGTGTTGTGCCACCGGGATCGTTGCAAGAAAGGGCAATTGCATCAACACCCTGTGCGACTAAATTGTTAATGTGGTCAGAAGTTACGTTACTGTCCAATTCACCATCAAGTACAATTGCTTTAAAGCCCAAATCTTTAGATGCAGTCATAATGCCTTCTTCAATTAAATTGTAGAAAACATGTTCTCTGGAACCAACAATGAAGCCCAATGTTAATTCCTTTTTCGCAGAATCTCCTTCTGCAGGTTTTTCTGCGGCAGGTTTGGAACCGCAAGCAGTCAATCCAAGTACCAATGTTGCACTAAGTAATACACTTAAAAACTTCTTCATAAACCTCTCTCCTTTTTGCATTGAATATTTGCCCTGATTTTATGCAAAATTTCCCTTTGTAATTATGCACCTTGGACATACGAAAATAATAGCAATTTATTTAAAGTAAGTCAATGATTTTACAGCACATTGACCAATTTTGTATACTCCTACAATTTCCTGTTTTGGTTTTAAGTAATTTAGCACAATAACTTGATTTTATGAAATTTTTTTCATGTTGTGATAAATTATTGTGAATTTTAAGAAACAATAAAAAAATTAGATTGAATTTCATCAAAAATCAGAAATTTTTTTCAAAATAATAATTGTTTTGTGTTTTAAAGCTTTTTAATCTTTTATAACACTATCGTGAAAAAATATTAAAAATTATGTTATTGACCTGCAAATTTTTATATATTATACTAAAACTAAACAATGCACAGAGGTTGAATTTTTTATTTATATTTATTCATTTTTATGCATATTTATTTTGTTTTTGGAGGTATGTATATGTACGATATTATAACAATTGGTGAAATTCTGGCAGAAATACTCGCAGAAAAAAAGAATCAGAATTTTTTTGAACTGGGCGGTACACTTTTAGGTCCTTTTCCCAGCGGTGCGCCAGCCATTGCAATTGATCAGGCTGCGAAAATGGGCGCAAAAACAACGATTGTGGCAAAAGTAGGAAAAGACGACTTTGGTTTGCTAAATAAGAATAGACTTGAATCCTCCGGAGTGGACATCTCAAACATCATTGAAACATCAGACAATACTACGGGAAATGCCTTTGTAACATATGCCACGGATGGCAGCAGAAGATTTATCTTTCATTTTAAACACGCTGCTTGTGGTGAACTTGGACCCCATGATATTGATGACGCACTGATTAAGAATTCTAAAATACTGCATATTATGGGCTGTTCAGTGACAGGAAGTCCATCTATGAGTGCTGCAATTATGAAGGCCATACGCACTGCAAAAAAACACAATGTAAAAATCAGCTTTGATCCTAATATTCGTCCCGAACTTTTAACTGGAGAAACCTCAAATTATTTCAATGAAATTCTAGAATCTTGCGATTTTCTTTTGACAGGAAAAAGCGAGCTTGTAAAATTATTTGGAGCGTACCAAAAAAATCTATTGGAATTATTAAAGAAAAAGGATAGAATTATAGTAATAAAAGATGGTTCCAGAGGTACAGATGTTTACACAAGAAGTGAAGCTTTCCAAGTAGGAACATTCCCTACAATTGAAGTGGATCCTACCGGTGCGGGAGACTGCTTTGACGGAACTTTTTTGGCTTTGTATTGTAACGGTGTTGATATTAAGACGGCATCAAAATACGGAAATGCTGCAGGTGCTTTGGCCGTTTCTAAAAAAGGCCCTATGGAAGGTAATTGCAGAATAGAAGAAATTGAGCATTTGATTTCCGAAAACCCCTCGGTGGAGGCAGTAGATATAGAAAACCCTTTCACGAAATTATTATAAATAGATATATAGGAGATTAGAATAATGCATTTAGTGGACTCAGCGTATGAAAATATTAAACTCAATATGGACAGTCTTTCTTCCACAGAAAAAAAAGTTGCTACTTTTTTATTGGAAAATGTTGATAGAATACAGACACTAAATGTGGTAGGAATTGCAAAAGAAAGCTGCACCAGCGAGGCCACTGTGGTACGCATGAGCAAAAAATTAGGTTATAAAGGCTTTTATCAGCTTAAAGTTATGCTCATTCATAGTTTAGATCAAGAACAGCAACTTTCCAGAAATTCACCGCTAAGTAATCTAAATGAATTTTTTCAAGCATCAGCCCAAAACATGCTGCATATCGGAAATATGCTAGACCAAAAAACCTTTTGGAAATGTGTGGACTTAATTGCCTCTGCAAATACAGTTCATGTCATTGCCTCAGGAAATACCATTCCCTCTATTCTGGAATTTTCTTTTCGTTTAGGCCGCATAGGGATTGCTACTACAACCTCTATTTCTGATGAGTTGGAGCTTGCTAATATTAACTTAGCCCGATATGGTGATATTGTCATTGGCGTTTCCCATAGCGGTGGATCAAAGAATGTGGTACGAGCCTTTGAATTGGCCAGAAAAAAAGGGGTAGCCACCGTTGCTGTCACCGATATTACAACAAGCCCTTTAAAAAAACATGCAGATTACGCTTTGGCTAGCACCATTGAGTCCTCTTCAACATCTGTATTTGGCGCCGAATCTCATATCTACACAAGTATCATATTAGATGCCCTTGTGTTTTTTACGGCAAATAAAAAACGCACACCTCAAGGTGTAAAAATGTTTTTAGCTGAAACACAGATACCTTGACACATAATCAAAAAAGGAGCCACAATGGATCAGACAAATGAATTACTTGCAGAGCTTACCTCACAATATAATAAATTCAAATTCCATCGCACTGTCCTCGTGCTTTGTGTGCTTTATTTTGGATATACTTATGTTGTTGACTTTCCCACAGGCTCTAGTCTCTACCGAATAATTATGGGGGGAATTCTTATTGCAATTGCCCTTCTTGCTTTCTATGCCCATCAAAAAATGAGAGAATTGCAAAAGCAAATTAAAATGAAAATTTAATTAATTCAAAATAATTGCAGGCTGAGTTTATTTTCAAAAACTCAGCCTGTTTTTTATCAATTTAGTAAACGTTTTTTGTTTGTATTCTCAAAAACAACACTTACATTCATGTCTAATATTATTTATATCACGTTAATGAAATCAACTTTTAGAAAGGTGACTAATTTCGGAATAACAATTTAAAACAATCAAAAACTTTTATCGTATCTATAGAAATGGAGAAAAGAATATTATTCTCCTTCATGGGTTAGTAGGAGGTTTATGGCTGAGTGATGACTGGATTCATTCTATTCCCCAAGGAAATTGCAAGTGTTTTGTGCCTGAGCGTCCCGAATAAGGAGAGTCCTCCCCCCTTTTACTGAAAAGCATTCACCATTGAATACCTAATATTCCGTCCTTCGCAAGGGAATTAGAGATTGCTTCAACGAAGGTTATTGTTATTCCACCGATACCATTTTGAAAACAAACTCTTCTGTATTATGCCTGATATACCAATTGGGCAATCTGCTTTTCCAGCGATACCTTTTCCCCTTCATGTCTTTTATGAATGGTCTCCAATTGTGCTAAAGCCAATGAAATCTGATTTTCTACTTGTGATACACTCCTTTGGCTATCATGAATGCGTGAAAGTACACTCCAATCCGCAATCAATCCATCGAAAAAATAATCAGCAAAACGCAAGAAACCATCAATATTTACTTGTTCCATATTTTCATATATTTTAACATCTGCTAATTCAGTACGAAAAGTGCTAAGTAATACTTGTAAATGCTCTGCACTGGTTTGGGCTTTGTCTAGTTCAGAATGCTTTGCCATAGCAGAAATCATCCCGCCACCCATAAGATCCCAGGTTCCCCAACCTTCCGCATTACTAAGACTTTCTTCAATACTTTTAATTTCTTTAATACATGCATTGCCTACCGCAACGGCTTCGACTATTTCTTCAAGCTGGTTTGTTACTTCACCAAGCTGACGTTCCAAGTAACATAGCTTCTCTGCATATTGAGGATTGTTATGCAATAAAACTTGTATTTCACCAAATACATGTTGATACCTATGATCACAGCCATTCAACTCTTGTTGTTCTTTTATGAGAATTTTCTCGCGACTACAGCAATGCTCTTTCTGACTAACAACTGCATCATATTTTAGTTTTGCTGCCATAGCCTCCTGCAACTCTTTTTCTAACTGTATCTCTTTCTTTCCTAATATTGAGTAAAAAATTGAAGTAGCCGTCGTTTTCTCCAACCGCTCCACATCATTGTTCTCCTTGTTGAAAATGGAACGTAGTTCATGTTCCTTTTCTGTAAGTTCAATCTCTTCCTGTTTTAAGCTGACTAACATCGACTCAATTTTATTTTTCCGCTCCATTTTACCCGAAAGTTCTTTTAATTCTCTTCTCATATCCTCAAGCACTGTGCACCTCCAAATGTATCCTTAAAATAGTATTTTTTGAAAGTATTTCTCTTTGTATAATACTTTTTATTTATTTATAATCAATTTATTATACTGTAATTTGATTATAACTTCAACTTTCAAATGATTTGTTAAATGCAACTTATTAAAAAACTGTAGATTATTAATTTTCTCCTTAAAGTCATAAATAGAGAATTTTTTCATATTTGCAACTGCTTGTCAGATTTTTATGTATTTTTGTCTTGATGATTATACATAAATTTTAACATAAAAAAAGAACTGCCTCAGCAGTTCTTTTCGAAATTGAAATCTGGCAACCATCTACTTTCCCAGGCAGCTTCCCACCAAGTATCATCGACCGCTTAGGTCTTAACCGACGTGTTCGGAATGGGAACGGGTGTGTCCCCTAAGCGCATCATCACCAGAAATATCAAGGACTTTGGCAAGCTCTCGCTTCCTCTTTGTCCTATCAGATGTATCTCTACACCTTCAAAACTGAATACAAGAATATTAGTGCTTTCCTAAGCGTTTACCAATCACCGACCAGACACCTAAGGTGTGAAGAGGTGATTGATGCGAAGGAAATATAGCGGTCTTTTCCGTTAGGAAAAGAAATTACCTCGCCTTTATCAATCGATTTATTGGTCAAGCCCTCGGTCTATTAGTATTGGTCAGCTGAACATGTTACCATGCTTACACCTCCAACCTATCTACCTCGTTATCTTCAAGGGACCTTACTTCCGAAGAATGGGAAATCTTATCTTGAGGGCGGCTTCACGCTTAGATGCCTTCAGCGTTTATCCGTTCCATACATAGCTACCCGGCTGTGCAGTTGGTCTGCAACCGGTACACCAGAGGTACGTCCATCCCGGTCCTCTCGTACTAAGGACAGCTCCTCTCAAATTTCCAGCGCCCACAACGGATAGGGACCGAACTGTCTCACGACGTTCTGAACCCAGCTCGCGTACCGCTTTAATGGGCGAACAGCCCAACCCTTGGGACCTACTTCAGCCCCAGGATGCGATGAGCCGACATCGAGGTGCCAAACCTCCCCGTCGATGTGAACTCTTGGGGGAGATAAGCCTGTTATCCCCAGGGTAGCTTTTATCCGTTGAGCGATGGCATTCCCACTTATTACCACCGGATCACTAAGTCCTACTTTCGTACCTGCTCCAGCCGTCGCTGTCGCAGTCAAGCCACCTTTTGCCTTTACACTCTTTGAATGGTTTCCAATCATTCTGAGGTGACCTTCGAGCGCCTCCGTTACCTTTTAGGAGGCGACCGCCCCAGTCAAACTGCCCGCCTGACATTGTCCCCTATCCAGATAATGGACATGGGTTAGAAATCCAATGACATAAGAGAGGTATCCCACCGGCGGCTCCACCAAGACTAGCGTCCTGGCTTCATAGCCTCCCTCCTATCCTGTACATATATCATCGAATCCCAGTATCAAGCTGCAGTAAAGCTCCATGGGGTCTTTCCGTCCTGTTGCGGGTAACCAGTATCTTCACTGGTTCTTCAATTTCACCGGGCGTGTTGTCGAGACAGTGCTCAAATCGTTACACCTTTCGTGCGGGTCAGAACTTACCTGACAAGGAATTTCGCTACCTTAGGACCGTTATAGTTACGGCCGCCGTTTACTGGGGCTTGAATTCAAAGCTTCGCTTACGCTAACCTCTCCTCTTAACCTTCCAGCACCGGGCAGGTGTCAGCCCATATACATCACCTTACGGTTTCGCATAGACCTATGTTTTTGCTAAACAGTCGCTTGAGCCTCTTTTCTGCGGCCACTTTCGTGGCTCCCCTTATCCCTAAGTTACGGGGTTATTTTGCCGAGTTCCTTAACAACACTTCTCCCGTCGGCCTGTGGATTTTCTCCTCATCTACCTGTGTCGGTTTACGGTACGGGTACGTATAATACAATAGCGGCTTTTCTTGGCAGTGTGGATTCGGAAACTTCCCTACTTTTTTTCAGTCCCCATCGCACTTCATCATCAGAAAACGGATTTGCCTATCTCCCTTGACTTTGTGCTTAGCCGGGTATTTCCATTCCCCGGTTTTCCTATCCTCCTGCGTCCCCACAGTTCTGATTATACGTAGTACAGGAATATCAACCTGTTGTCCATCGACTACGACTTTCGTCCTCGCCTTAGGCCCCGACTAACCCTGAGAAGATTAGCTTTACTCAGGAAACCTTAGATATTCGGCCTACATGTTTCTCACATGTATCTCGCTACTCATTCCGGCATTCTCTCTCCTGTTTCGTCCACCATTGTTTTCACTTTGGCTTCGTCCTTGCAGGATGCTCCTCTACCACTTCCTACTCTTCGTAGGAAATCCGTAGCTTCGGTGACGTGTTTTAGCCCCGTTACATTTTCGGCGCAGGTTTTCTCGACTAGTGAGCTATTACGCACTCTTTAAATGAGTGGCTGCTTCTAAGCCAACATCCTAGTTGTCTATGAAATCCCACATCCTTTTCCACTTAACACGTACTTTGGGACCTTAGCTGTCGGTCTGGGCTCTTTCCCTTTTGTCCACGCGACTTATCTCACGCAGACTGACTCCCGAGGGTATCTCTACGGCATTCTTAGTTTGATATGAGTTGGTAACCTTTTTGGGCCCCGCGTCAGTTCAGTGCTTTACCTCCGTTAGACTCCTCTCGAGGCTAGCCCTAAAGCTATTTCGAGGAGAACCAGCTATCTCCGAGTTCGATTGGAATTTCTCCGCTATCCACACCTCATCACCACCTTTTTCAACAGATGTGTGTTCGGTCCTCCAAAGCCTTTTACGGCTCCTTCAACCTGGACATGGATAGGTCACCCGGTTTCGGGTCTACTAATACTAACTATACGCCCTATTCAGACTTGGTTTCCCTTCGGCTCCGTGGCTTCTGACCACTTAACCTTGCTAGCATTAGTAACTCGCCGGACCGTTCTACAAAAAGTACGCCATCAGGCACAAAGCCCTCTGACTGTTTGTAAGCACAAGGTTTCAGGTTCTCTTTCACTCCCCTCCCGGGGTTCTTTTCACCTTTCCTTCACAGTACTGCTTCACTATCGGTCACTAGGGAGTATTTAGGCTTGGGGGGTGGTCCCCCCGGCTTCCCACAGGGTTTCTCGTGTCCCGTGGTACTCTGGATTCTGTCAGCTGGCTCAAAATTTCGTCTACTGGACTTTCACCGTCTTTGGTCTGCTTTCCCAAAACAGTTCGACTATCTCTTGCCAATACCTTATACAGTCCGCAACCCCGAAGAACTAGGTCCTTCGGTTTGGCCTCTTTCCCTTTCGCTCGCCGCTACTTAGGAAATCGAGTTTTCTTTCTCCTCCTGCTGCTACTTAGATGTTTCAGTTCACAGCGTTCCCTTCCATACGCTATGTATTTACGTATGGATACTTGAGGTTTGCTCAAGTAGGTTTCCCCATTCAGAAATCTCCGGATCGATGGCTATTTGCGCCTCCCCGAAGCTTATCGCAGCTTATCACGTCTTTCATCGGCTCCTAGTGCCAAGGCATTCTCCTTGTGCTCTTTCTTGCTTGACCAGTTTTTTGCTTTGAATAAATTCAAAACAATAGCTTGTTCTTTGGAATGTTTCGTAGTAGCGATACTACGGTTTTGTTGGCATCGTCTGCCAACGTTTATTACTTTTATTTCTAAAAAAATTTTACTTTTTCTCGATTGACTCTTTTTTCTTGTATTCAGTTTTCAAGGTGCAGCATTGAAGGTTTGATCCTTCAAAACCAAACAGTAGTATACATTAACAACCAATACTCCATAGAAAGGAGGTGATCCAGCCGCACCTTCCGATACGGCTACCTTGTTACGACTTCACCCCAGTCGCTGGCTTCACCTTCGGCGGCTCCTTCCTTACGGTCAGGTCACCGACTTCGGGTGCTTCCAACTCCCATGGTGTGACGGGCGGTGTGTACAAGGCCCGGGAACGTATTCACCGCGACATTCTGATTCGCGATTACTAGCGATTCCAGCTTCATGTAGTCGAGTTGCAGACTACAATCCGAACTGGGACTGGGTTTTTGTGATTTGCTCGACGTCGCCGTTTTGCGTCACTTTGTTACCAGCCATTGTAGCACGTGTGTAGCCCAAGACATAAGGGGCATGATGATTTGACGTCATCCCCACCTTCCTCCGTGTTATCCACGGCAGTCTCCCTAGAGTGCCCAACTGAATGATGGCTACTAAGAATAGGGGTTGCGCTCGTTGCGGGACTTAACCCAACATCTCACGACACGAGCTGACGACAACCATGCACCACCTGTCACCTCTGCTCCGAAGAGAAGGTGTATCTCTACACCGGTCAGAGGGATGTCAAGCCTTGGTAAGGTTCTTCGCGTTGCTTCGAATTAAACCACATGCTCCACCGCTTGTGCGGGCCCCCGTCAATTCCTTTGAGTTTCAATCTTGCGATCGTACTCCCCAGGTGGAGTGCTTATTGCGTTAGCTGCGGCACCGAGGGTTCCCCCCCGACACCTAGCACTCATCGTTTACGGCGTGGACTACCAGGGTATCTAATCCTGTTCGCTCCCCACGCTTTCGAGCCTCAGCGTCAGTTTCAGTCCAGTAAGTCGCCTTCGCCACTGGTGTTCTTCCTAATATCTACGCATTTCACCGCTACACTAGGAATTCCACTTACCTCTCCTGTACTCTAGCTTGATAGTTTTAAATGCAATCCCGAGGTTAAGCCTCGGGCTTTCACATCTAACTTACCATGCCGCCTACTCTCCCTTTACACCCAGTAATTCCGGATAACGCTTGCCCCCTACGTATTACCGCGGCTGCTGGCACGTAGTTAGCCGGGGCTTCTTATTCAGGTACCGTCATTTTTTTCGTCCCTGTTGATAGAAGTTTACGAGCCGAAACCCTTCTTCCTTCACGCGGCGTTGCTGCATCAGGCTTTCGCCCATTGTGCAATATTCCCCACTGCTGCCTCCCGTAGGAGTTTGGGCCGTGTCTCAGTCCCAATGTGGCCGATCACCCTCTCAGGTCGGCTACTGATCGTTGCCTTGGTGGGCTGTTATCTCACCAACTAGCTAATCAGATGCGGGCCCATCCTGTACCGAATAAATCCTTTTCTTGCAAGAGGATGCCCTCTCGCAATGACATGCGGTATTAGTCACCGTTTCCAGTGATTATTCCACAGTACAGGGCAGGTTGCCCACACGTTACTCACCCGTCCGCCGCTAAAATATGTAATCTTCCTGCCGAAGCTCTCCGATTGCATATTTCCGCTCGACTTGCATGTGTTAAGCACGCCGCCAGCGTTCATCCTGAGCCAGGATCAAACTCTTATATTAAAGTTTTGTCCTGCCAGTCTCATGTCTGGCTACTTTCCGATTTTTTCGAAATCGGCAAACTCTTTGTCTTCTTTTGCTTTCTCCGCTAAGCGGAAAAGCTGAATTGACTATGGGTTGTGTGTTTGTATCTCTACTGTTTAGTTTTCAAGGATCAAGTCGCTGTTTCAGCAGCGAAGTCTATCTTATCAGATTTATTCAATCTTGTCAAATACTTTTTTCAATTTTTTTAAACTTTTTTGTCGCATTTTTTCATCATATGGATAAAAATCTTACTGCCCAAAAAATATTTAAAATACCAAGCTGTTCATCAAGGAATCATATAATAACATGCCCTTTCTATTCTGTCAAGCAAAAATATGTCTTTCTGTTCTTTTTTAAATTTATACCTCTGCATCTAATAATGGAAAAGCCCCCTTTGAACAGGAAAACACTGAGAATGCATCACAAACCTCTCAGGTTATTTCCTCTCCGGACTCATTTGGGTCGTAGCAGCCATAACCGCAAGCTGTGTACGATTTTTCACCATAAATTTAGAAATCAGCTCTGCCACAATATTTCTTGCCCTTCCGGCTGACATTCCAATTGTATCTCCTATTTCTTCATTTGTCATACCTTGTACCACTAAGTCTAAGACCTCTTTTTGTCTCTCCGTCAGCTCCACAGAAAATTTTTGCTCTGTACCAATACAGATTGTTGATGCAATCCATTCTCTTTTTATATAAAATGCAAATTCTTGTATATACCGCTCTCCTGCAAAAGCTTTTTTAATTACTGCAAAAAGTTCTTCGGGAACAATGTCTTTAGAAACATATCCATCTGCCCCATTTTTAAAAGCAGTTGCTATATTTTTTTCGTCGTCTTCCACAGATAAAACGAGGATTTTTGTACTTGGTTCTAATTTCTTTATTTCCATTATGGCATCATGCCCAGAGAATACAGGCATATTCAAATCCATTAGGATGACATCAGGCTTTAATTTCAGACACAAATCAATGGCCTCTCTTCCATCACCTGCACAGCCAACAACCTCAAGTTCCGTATTTTGACCTATCACTAATTTTAGACATTCGCGCAAAATAACCATATCATCCACAATAAGTATTTTAATCACAACGAAAACCCCTCAATTTCATCAATTACATACGCAAACAATACCTTTTTCAACTGATTCAATTCCCATGTCATTTGAGTGCCGCCCTTTTCTAACTTATCTGCTATTGCTTGGATTTTCCTTAGACGCATCATGGAAGCCATTCCTTTTATTTGATGGGCATATTTAGCTACATCTGCTTGATTTCCATTTGTACTTGCATTTTCTATCTTTAAAATGAGCTGCTTGCTAATTCGAAAAAAATCTTCTAATAAATTAGTAGCCTCCCCTATAGAAATTTTCATTTCCTTACAAAGTAATGAAACAGCATCGTCAAAATTAATTTGCCCATCCAAATTAGCTGCATTTTGATTCACTCTTCCAATTTCCTGATTTGGTAAATATCTATCTATCATATCTTTTAGAAGGTCAACATCAACGGGTTTTTCAATCACATCATTCATTCCACTACGAAAACACCTTACCCGTATTTCGTCTGTTACCGTGGCAGATACTCCAATAATGGGTATTGAATAAAAGGTATTTCCCATAGAGCGGATTTTACTTGTTGCTTCATATCCATCCATATTCGGCATTTGGCAATCCATAAAAACCAGTCCAAATGTTTTTTTCTCAAGCATATAAATTGCCTCTAAACCATCCCTTGCAACCTCTGACACTATCCCCAAACCAGATAAAACAGCCTTAAAGAATTCCCAGCTAAAGCTGTTATCTTCAACAACCAAAACTGTCGTCAATTCCTCTATCATGTCTTTTTCCTCTCTGCAAAAATATAATTATATTAAGAAGAAGTGTTACAAAAAACACTTCCACCAGAACGATACCTACTGTTTTCTTCGAGACCTAAATTATGATCTTACTCTCTTATTGTAGTCTTTAAAATTATCTTTTACAAGGTATTTTGCCTCAAGCAATTATAATCGTGATTATGTCCATCTCCAAGCTTTAATTGGCACGTAAAAAACAAAATAAGCACAATGATTTATGAATCTCCCTTATTATATAGATGAAACGGAGAAAAACACACCTGAGAAAAGGAAAAGCACCGAAATTTTTGTCTCGATGCTTTTGAATGAATTATAAAAAATTATAGTCTTTCCGAAAGAATATTTTTTTGAGTCCAAAGATGTGTACTACATCTTATCTTTTTGTAACATATCGAAAACCCCTATAATTTTCCTCCCTCATTTCGTTTATTTCGCCTTCCATATGGTCCTTTAATTGGTAACGGGGGCAATCATTACAACAATCTGTCCTTCCTATACTTTGAGGAAAGGTAAAAATATTTTTAGGGTCATATTTCTTTTTAATTTTTTTCAATTCTCTTACATGGGTTCCATAATACTCCTGCAAATAGTCATATAATTCTTTATATGGAAAATTTACATAGGATCCTATTGTGATTGCCTCAAGATAAGGGAACCGATTGGCAATCCATTCTCTATTCTCTTTGGAGTATATGGGGTTCTCCCAGACTGTTTCAAGCCACATTATATATTTTGCATTACGATAGTAAAAGGCAGTATCATCAGTTTCAATTTCCGATACTCTGCCCCCTAATGCATACAGTGAAATTCCTGCAAATACTGACCCGGGGGAACGCTTCCTTATTAAATCCACAAGTTCCGTTCTTTCATTTGATGTAAAATCCCTGAAAGCAAAACGACTTGCTGATTGGAATTTTTCTGAGGGCGGGTAGACACTTCCAATTATTGTGACCGCCTCAAGAAAAGTCATAGATTCAATATTATATTCTGCATTATCAAGGGCAAGAAAATCAGCCATCATTTCCATTGCAGCCTCCGCCGAGCCATAAAATATTCCCCTAATCAGCATACCCAAGCCATCAGCAGAAGAATGATAAACCCTACCAATTAAAGTAATCCGTTTATCTGCAGTTTTTAACCATTCTTGCCATAAATAAAGAAATTCTTCCTGCTCTTGCTCACGGACATTTAAATAATCTATCTCAATCAGCGTCACATTTCTTACCTTTGGAGGTAAATTGAAGGTCATGGATACGATTACACCAAAATTACCCCCGCCTGCCCCACGACAGGCCCAGAAAAGATCACAATGATTTTCACGGTTGGCTTTGATAGTGATACCTTCATAATTAATTAGCTCAATTTCCTTCAAACTGTCACAACCCAAGCCAAAATTTCGGCAAGAAAGTCCCCAGCCTCCTCCCAGTGCATATCCACTTACGCCAACGGTGGGGCAAGTACCCCCCGGAAAAGGATATCCCTTGGATGCTACAAATTCATATACCAGCTTATTGGTTACCCCACCTTGAACAATTAGCTCATTTAAGCCTTCATCAATACGCATGTCATTCATTTGGCTTATATCAATCACTAAAGTGCAATCACCATTGGAATACCCTTCATAATTATGTCCTCCACTGCGTATACGAATTGGCACACAATGCCTTCTAGACCAAATGACTGCATTTGAAACATCAATTTTTGTTGCGCAATATACAATAATTAGAGGAAACTGCTGAATTGCCGTATTAAAGCCTTGCCTTGCTTCACTATAAATGGGATCTAAGGGAGTGACAATGTCTCCAGTCAAACCATATAAAAAGTTATTCATAACGGAACCTCCATTCAACTATTCCATAAATAAACAAAGTTACTTGTCTAATTCTATTATATGAAGGTGTGTTGGTATCTGCTATGTTTTGAACTCAAGTAAAATGCAACTTTTTGGCAATTCGTCAACTTCCCTATTTTAATTCAAAGGGTCAAAAATAACCCTTCTTTTGGGATATATTTTGAACCCCAAGATAAACTCGAAGATTTTCATTCAATCATCTTTTCCATCCCCTAAATACTGAAATATTTTCTTATCATATTTTGCTTTTTTATACCAACCAAAGGCAATCATAACAACGCCTATGAATAAAACTATTGTTCTTTTAGTTGAATACGGCGAGTACATGCACGAAAGGACAATACCTGTACCAGCACCGGTTAAAAAATCGATACAAGATTTTTCATGTTTAAAATTCTTGATATGATTCAGCGTTTCCATTAAATGACCATCGGCCTTTTCTTTAAATTCTGAATCCATTAAGCGTTCAGCGTAAAGCAGCTCATTGGCACTGATTCCTAATTCAGCGCATAACATGGGAATGACTGATATGTCAGGCATATAATTTCCATTTTCCCAACGAGAAATTGTTTTATTTGTGACTCCAATCCTATCACCCAACTCCGCTTGAGTCATTCCTTTTTCATTTCTTAACACAGCTATAAATCCCCCTATTTTTCTCTGATCCATAGTACATCCACCTTCCTTAATGATAAAATTATAGCAAAAATTAAGCTTTATGTATTCCCCACAGATAGCGATTCCCACATTTGCTGAACAATACTGTTTATATTCGTTGCAGACATCCCTTTTTCTTAACACATATTCTATTTCTTCCAATCTCAAAATACTGATTTTACTTCCAATACTTTACCAAATTTCACTATCAAATATTTATTCTATTCCACCCACTTCTTATTGCTTTAAACTCTTTATTCAAGTAAAATGCCAAGATGTTCTGCATCTCATTTCAAAGTGGGGTGAGATTGCATATCCGTTAAAATGAAGTAGATGTCTTTCGTCTAAAAAATATATGGGGAAATAAAAAAGACAAGCAACAGCTTGTCAATTTACTTAAAATACTCCGGAAATTTATTTAATAATTCTTGTCTTTCTTGTTCATACTGTTTTAAATGTTGTCTCATTAGGGTTACGGCTTTTTCTCCATCCTTTTCTTTAATCGCCTCTAAAATAGCTCTATGGTCTTCAACGATCTTTTTCGCACCAACACTCGCCGAAACCTTAAGTAATCTTAATCTATCAAAATGAATGGAAAAACTTCTAACTACATCATAGCATTTTGACTTCTTCGCAATTTGAAAAAGCATTTTATGAAAAGCATTATCCGCCTCAAAAAGCCCCTCTGGATTGTTATTCATACAGTACTGATTTTGAAGACGTAGGTTTTCTTCTAACTCAGCTATATTCGCCTCATTAATAACCCGACAAACCTCTTCAACAACCCCACATTCCAACAAATTTCTCATGAAATATGTTTCATCTATCATATCATAATCTATTAAAGAAATTCTGCTTCCTCTTTGGGGAAATACCTCCACGATACCTATATTGGCCAACTCGCTTAAGGCTTCTCTAACGGGGGTTCTAGAAATACCTAGCTCTAAAGCCATTGTATTTTCGCTCACTAAGGTTCCAGGCTTTAAATCGAGGTTTATTATATTATCTTTCAATACGCTTAAAGCGTATTCTCTAGAGGTTTCACGCTTCATCTTCTCTCTAACCTTCATTTTTCTACCCCCTCTCACTTGTCTTATCTACACTATCATAAATAAATTTCATTTTCAATAGTATAAAACAACAAGACTTAAACTTTATTTTCTTAGTAAAAGGCTACACTTAAAGTAGTATAGCCTTGTCAAATGCATAATATATTTTCATAGTATAGACACTTGAAAACAACATTGAAACCTTTTCAAATGTTCCCTTGAACTTACTTCCCAAGCTCCCATGACCAAAGTAGAAATTTACGAATCAATACAATTTAATTACTACTTTTCTAGTTTTATCTAGATGTTGTTCAATATACTTAAAAGCTTTTTCCATATCCTCTAAGGGATAAAAAGCAGTTATAAAATTTTCGAATACAATTTTTTCATCTCTTACATAATCAATCACCACAGGAAAGCGATTTGTCTGATGACGTGAGCCCATAATGCTGACCTCACCTTTAGACAGCAATATGGGCGCTATCTCGCTAGGGGTTGTATTAAAGCTTAATTCTACCACTCTTCCGGCATTAGAAACAAAAGTTAAAGCATCTTCAAAACTCTTTTTGTTACAAATAGAATCAATGACCACATTTGCTCCCATTCCACCAGTAATTTCAAAAATTCTATCGGCAACATTTTCTTTCATAGCGTTTATGGTAAACTCAGCGCCGTGCTTTTTCGCAAAATCTAATTTTTCATCCACAATATCGGATAATATGACTCTAGCCCCTAAAATTTTAGCATTTTCCGCTACCGTAAGACCAATGGTTCCACCACCCATGACGAAAACGAAATCGTCCTTTGTCACTTGTCCTCTATAACAAGCTTGTGCCCCTATGGTAAAGGGTTCAATTAAAACGGCATCTTCTAAAGATACGTTATCCGGCAGTATATGGGCGTTACTTTCCGGAACCTTAAAATATTCAGAACAACCTCCATCAATATGCGCTCCGAAGACCTTTAGTTCTTGGCATGCATTTCGTCTTCCGTTTTTGCAAGAGTAACACTTTCCACAGGCGATAAAGGGTTCTACCACCACTCTATCGCCCACTTTTACACTGGTAACCTCACTTCCAACCTCATGAACGTGACCCACAATTTCGTGCCCCCAAACAAGAGGATATTTAGCAAAGGCATTTTGCCCATGGTAAATATGTATATCCGAGCCACAAATGCCTACGTATTTCACCTTAATAATGACATCATTGGCTTTTTCTATTTTAGGCATCGGTGTTTCTTTTATTTTAATAACCCCAACTTTTTCTATAATTCCTGATTTCATTTTTAAACCTCCTAAGACTTTTGGAGAAAAACATTTTAAGTCGTTGTCCCACTCCCCCTTAAGCTCTAAGGACATTACATTGAAACATCCTTTAACCCTTTTTTATCTCGGGGGAATTTTTAATGATACATTTTTAGTAACTCATTGTGAAATTCATTTTAGTAAGCACAGCCACATTGAAGGATTAACCCCCTAACCAGCCTAATGGTACAGTAATCAGACCGGGGAATAGTATAAATAAATATACCAATGCCATTTGGAATAAATAATACGGAATAACCGGCTTAATTATCTCTTCCATTCTAATCTTCCCTGTGGCACAGGCGACATTAAGAACCGGCCCCACCGGCGGTGAGGTTAGGCCTAAAACGTTAGCAAGGGTAAATACGATACCGAAATAAACCTTATCTATTCCTGCCGCCGTAATAAGGGGTAACATAATCGGCGTCATGATTAATATAGTAGGAACTACATCTACACAAGTACCCATGACTATAATAATCGTCATCAAAATAGTCATTAATAAAATAGGATGACTCGTCAAACCGGAGAGTGACTCAGTAATGGCTTGGGGTATTCTAGAAACCGTCATAAGATAAGCCGCCACGTTAGCCGCTGCCGCCAGAAACATTACAACCGCCGACATTTTAGCAGCCGATATAAAGGAAGTAAATAAATCCTTTAACGTCAATTCTCTATAAACCACAATGCCTACAAATAATGCATAAACTACCGCTACAACCCCAGCCTCTGTAGCCGTAAAGATACCGCCTCTAAGACCTACTAAAATAATAACAGGTAGTAATAACGCCCATAAGCCGCTTAAAAATACCTTAAGCGTTTCTTTAAAGGATAATCGGGGCTCATTAGATTTTACTCCGTCTTTTCTACAAACAAAGAACCAAACGCCGCACATGATAACCGTAAAATAAATAGCTGGAAAAATACCGCCCATAAATAACGATTTTATGGATACACCGGCCGAAACACCATATACAATCATTGGTATTGATGGAGGCATAATAGGGGCTACTATATTAGCCGAAGCTACTAAGCCGGCAGCTTTGGCTCTATCATAACCACTTTTGGCCATCATAGGGATCAAGATAGCCCCAAGAGCCGCCGTAGAAGCCACAGCTGATCCTACTAAAGAAGCAAACATTAAGCAAGCTAAAATGGTTACATAGCCTAAACCACCCTTAACTCTACCTACAAATATATTACAAAAATTAATAATTCTTTTCGTAAGACCGCCTCTATTCATTAATTCGCCAGCCATAACGAAAAAAGGCAGAGCCATCATAGTTACACTATCTGTTCCACTCATCAATTTCGTAGCTATAATCTGAACGTTAGCGTTAGAGCCACCCAAATATAGAGCCGTACAAATCCCACAAAATATAAGTGCTATTGCTATAGGAAGCCCAAGAGCGATACCGCCTACTAAAAATAGTAAAAACATAGTTAAGGTAAGTATCATTTTAACACCGCCTTGTCTTGTTCAAAATCCGCAAAAGGATCTTCCCCTGAGTCATGAGGCTTTATCAAATCAATGGGATCCTCTTTCAATATGATTAATTTAATTAAATTTACGATACAAATAATAATAAACGCTACTCCTAAAACAACCCCGGCAAATTGAATAAAGAAAACTGGGTAATGGGTTACTACCCATGAATTATTTTTATTTAGCAAAGAAACCTGCCAAGCTCCTTGGGTAAGCAGTGCCATAATCCAAATGGTTATGCCTTGAATCAGAAAATAAATTACCCGCTTTGCTGCCATAGGCACTTTCATAATTAAAGAATCTACCATTAAGTGATTATTCTCTTTCATCGCTACGATAGAGCCTAAATAAACCAAATATATAAAGCTAATTCTAGCAACTTCTTCTGAGTAAGCAAAGCCTTTATGAAACACAAATCTTAGAACAACATTAGCGAACGTAAGTATAATCATAATAGCTAAAAAAATCGCAATCAGAATTTCAATGGTACGAAATAAAAAATTAATCATCTTCGTTATACCAGACATTTTATCAGAAATACCAGAGCTCATTTAATCACTCCCTCCCTTTTTGTTTATAAAAGGGCGTACGTGAAATACGCCCTTTGTAAGAAAGAACTGTTCAAGAGATTTCTTACTGAACCGCTTGAATTTTTTCTACTAATTCTTTCGCCCAATCATTTTCAGCATATAGCTTATCAAGGGTTGGTTGAATTTTTTCAATGATAAGCGCTTTATCCTCTTCTGTACAAGGGGTTACTGTAACACCATTGTCAATTAAGAATTGACGGTCAGCGTCAACACTTGCAATATAATCTGTCCAAGCCTGTTCAGAAGCTGCTTTTGCAGCATCTTTAATGATTTGCTGTTGCTCTTCGCTTAAAGAATCCATAAATTTTGCGTTGGTAATAATCTCTAAGGTAGCAATAATATGGTTGGTTTCATATAAGTATTTTTGAACCTCATATAAAGCTTCACTCTTAACTGTTACCATACCGTTATCTTGACCATCAACTACGCCTGTTTCAAGAGATGAGAATAACTCATTTAAAGGAATAACCTGTGCGCTTGCTCCTAAGTTTTCAGCGATACCAACATGAATAGGGTTAGCAGGCATTCTGAATTTTTGTCCCTTAAAATCATCAACACTTTCTAACTTTTTATTACTTGTAAAGGTTCTTGCAGAGTTAGGGCCCCAACCTAAAATATAGGTTTCTGGGAATTTCTCATGGAACTTGCCATTTAACTCTTCTGCAATTGCGCCGGTCCAAACCTTTTTTGCGTGCTCTATATCTCTATAGAGAAATGGCCAGTCTGAAATTAACATAGTAGTAAACTCTTGATTCATACAAGTACCGATAACTGCAACCTCAACCGCCCCATTACGAACGCCGTCCCATAATTCAGTTTCATTTCCCAAGGTGCCGGAGTGATAAACATCTACCTTAATAGAGCCCCCACTTTTTTCTTCTACCTGCTTTTTAAATACGTTATCAATAGCCATAGCCATTGGATGGGTTTCAGCCCAGTTATCACCAACTTTGATGGTAACAACCTCAGCAGGAGCAGCGTCGCCACTTGCAGCTGGCTTTGCACCACAGCCCGCTAAATTGCCGATACATAACGCACTTACTAATAATAAGCTTACTACATGTTTTTTCATATTTTTTTCTCCTCTCCTCTTTACAATCCAACTCATTCCGTTTCTGGAAATCAAAACGAAACGCTTTTATCTTTAAGGATTCCTCCTTAAAAATCAATCTAAGTATTTTACTAATGTTTTTCTAACTGCTCCACTGCCTTCAATCAGCTCTAAAAACATGAGTTCAATTTTTTCACTCAGCCCTGCCTCTACTAGGTCTAGGCCAAAAATGACCTTGTTTGCCAAGAATGGCTTCAATTGACCTTTATAACTGTCTTTATTCCCTATCTTAATTTCTTTTAACCCCTCTTGTAAATCAGAAAGCATAGGATCATCACTGATTTTGAAAGGCTTTAGTCCATCATCTACCCCTAATAAATAACGAAACCAGCCAGCTATGGCAAGAGGAATAAACTGTAAAGCATTCACGTCCAAACTTGGACTTTTTATATAAGCTTTCATCGTTTCACCGAATCGAATGGCTACCTTTTGGCTAGTATCCGTAGCAATTCTAGCCGGACTATCAGGTATAAATGGATTTGGCAGCCTTTCATTGATTACCTCGTCAATAAAATTTCGTGGGTTTATTATTTTAGGATCCACTACTACTTTTATTCCCTCATCATAGCCTATTTTTTCAACCAACTTCTTCAGTTCGTTATCATTCATTTCTTTTGCAATACTATCATAACCTAATAGACAGCCGTATACTGCCAGCGCTGTATGCAGTGGATTTAGACAGGTGGTTACTTTCATGGTTTCACTTTTATTTACCGTATCCCTATCGCTAAAATACACCCCTGCCTCTTCTAATTTTGGGCGACCATTGGGGAAATTATCCTCTATTACTAAGTATTCAGGAATTTCAGCATTCACAAAGGGAGCAATAAAGGTTCCCTTATTGGTAATCACCGGGGATATTTCCTCTAAACCAAGGCTTATTAGATTTTCTTCAATTTCCTTAGCTGGTCTTGGTGTAATTTTGTCAATCATAGACCAAGGGAAGCTAACCTTGCTTTCGTCGCTGATATAATCTATAAATGCCTGATTAACAAAACCTTTTTCCAGCCATTTATCAGCCACATCCAGCACGGAAGCTTTCAACTTTTCACCATTATGACTGCAGTTATCCATGCTAACGATAGCTACAGGATATTTTCCCGCATTAAAGCGTTCCAATAATAAAGCAGTGGTTATACACATAGCGTGATTTGCTTTCGTGGGGCCATTTTCTAAATCTTCCAAAACGGTATTAAAGTAATTCCCCTTACTATCTTTTAACGCATAGCCTTTTTCGGTTATTGTAAAGCTTGCCATTTGCAAAGATGGGGCTTGAAAAGCTTTCTTAAGACTTTCAAAGTCACTTTCTTCCCTTATGCTAGCCTTAACAGAGTCACAAATTGAGGCCAAAACCTGCTTTTTCGTCTCACCATTGGCCCGAAGCCCAACTGAAAAAACCAAATTATCATAAGGTTTATATATTTTATCTATGATATCAAAATCAAAGGTTTCAGCAGCTATAATACCTATATCATCCAAGCCTTTTTCCAATAGTTCATCTTGTAATCTAGCGATAAAGCCTCTAAAAATATTCCCCCCTCCAAAATGAATCCATCTGGGAGTTTCCTTTGTATTTTTGATTGTATTTTCTATATCATAAGTCGGTGTTTTTATTTCATTTTCAAGCCAAAATTCTATATCTTTTAAACCTTCTCTATTTAGCTTCATTCTTAACCTCCATGTCCAAGCAAAGACCCAATCCATTTATCTCGGCACTTTGAGAAAAACTCTGCTTGTTTTTCCTTCACAAGAGCATTTTGTAATCTTGTATTGCGTGACTTACGCCACGCAACTGAAAGTCTCAAGATTTACTCATCTTATCTATTGCTTCCCATAGACCTAAGAGGTAGTTTGCACCTAAAGCTCTGTCATATAAGCCATAGCCGGCTCTTGCCTTCTCACCCCAAATCATTCTCCCATGGTCAGGACGTATATACCCATCAAAGCCGGTAGAATGAAGCGCCTTTACAATTTCAAACATATCTAAATCACCACATTGGGATAAATGAGCAGACTCATCAAAATCCTTAGGGCTAAGGTGTTTTACGTTTCTAATGTGCGCAAAGTGAATTCTACCCATATCTCCAAATTCTTTCATAATAGCAGGTATATCATTATCCAAGTTACTGCCTAGGCTACCGGTACAAAGGGTTAAGCCGTTATATTTACTATTATTTAGCGCTAAAAATGTTCTAATATTTTCTGCATTTGTAATAACCTTTGGTAAATTGAATAAAGGCCATGGTGGATCATCCGGATGAATTGCCATTTTCACATCATATTTTTCAGCATATGGAATGATTGCGTCTAAAAAATATTTCATATTGGACCAATATTCCTCGGTAGACATGGACTGATAAAACTCCATATCCAGAGCCATTTGAGGTATTCTTTCAGGCTCCCAACCAGGTAAGGAATACCCTCCACTGTTTGACACCATGGAATCGGCAATTGTGGTTGGATCCAGCTTTACCACATCATCATGGCGATAAGCCATGCCAAAACTTCCGTCAGACAAAGGATGGAATAACTCACTTCTAGCCCAATCAATAACGGGCATAAAATTATAACAGATACACTTTACCCCTACCAAAGATAAATTCTTAATGGTCTCGATATAATTTTCTATGTATTTATCACGGGTTTTCAAGCCTTTTTTAATATCCTCATGGATATTAACACTCTCGATCACCTCCATTTCAAGCCCAGCTTTATTGATTTCATCTCTTAAAGCCTGACAAGCCTCCAAACCCCAAACCTCCCCCACTGGGATTTTAGGCATACAAGCCGCTACCCCAGTCATGCCCGGAATTTGTTTAATTTGTTCTAAGGTCACGCTGTCGTCTCCATAAGGAAACCAGCGAAAAATCATTTTCATTCACACACCTCCATATTAATCCGAAATAGTAAGTCAAAATGAATTACAATTTAAAAATGTTTTTCTGCAAATTTTAATAAAAAACTGAAAAAAACGCCACTCCAATACGCCTCATTTTAAAAACTACACATTTTTCACTATGTAATTCATCGTGATTTATACTCATTCTACAACTTACATACTAGTATATCAATTGACATATTGTTTAAAGTTTTATTAAAAATACTGTGCAAAACGCATAAAAAATGGTTAGGTAAATTACCTAACCATTTTCAAGGAAAAAAATATGAAAATAATATTGTTGCCAAAAATGAATGCCTAACTGGTTTAAATCTTATCTTTGTACTCTACCTGAGGCATCGCCGCCGGCTAATTTTGTAACCTCGTCCAGGCTTACCATATTGAAATCCCCTTCAACAGCATGTTTTAAACAAGAAGCTGCTACAGCAAACTCAATGCTCTCCTTAGAATCATAGCCTAAAAGAGTCGCTCCAATCAGTCCGGCTCCAAAGCTATCACCGCCGCCAACTCTATCAACAATATGAATTTTATAAGTTTTGCTAAAATGATATTCTTTGCCATCATAAAGCATAGCTGACCAGTTATTATCATTCGCAGATAAAGACTCTCTTAGTGTTATTGCCACTTTAGAAAAACCAAATCTATCCGCTAATTGTTTCGCAACATCCTTATAGCCTTCTTTATTCACCTTCCCTGTGGTAACATCTGTATTTGCGGAATGAATGCCAAATACATCTGCGGCATCCTCCTCGTTTGCGATACAAACATCTACATATTCACATAATTTAGTCATAACCTCTCCGGCCTTCGCCTTACTCCAGAGCTTATTTCTATAATTTAGGTCACAAGAAATAGTAATATTCTTTGCTTTCGCCGCTTTACAAGCCTCAAGGCAAATCTCAGCTACCTCATCATTGAGAGCAGGGGTAATCCCTGTAAAATGGAACCAATTTACGTCTTCAAAAATCTCATTCCAATTAAAGTCTGATGGCATCGCTGTGTAGATAGAAGAACCGGCTCTATCATAAATCACCTTGGAAGGACGTTGAGAAGCGCCTTTTTCCAAGAAATAAATACCCACTCTATCGCCGCCTCTGGCTATTTTCGAGGTGTCAACACCGTATTTTCTTAAAGAGTTTATTGCTGCTTGACCGATTTCATGCTTAGGCAATTTTGTTACAAAGCTTGCATCAAAGCCATAATTAGCCAAAGAAACCGCAACATTTGCCTCGCCACCGCCATATGTAGCACCAAATGTATCCGCTTGAACAAATCTGAAATAACCTTCCGGTGCCAGTCTTAACATGATTTCACCAAAAGTAACTATTTTTTTAGCCATAATAAATTCCTCCTATACCTTTAAACAGCAAACTACTATTGTTTCTTCATTCCAATCATTCTGCAAAACATATCTTTGACACTATATTTAGTTTTGTACTAAATGAATGGCAAAACCACTGATTTCTTCCTCCAGATAAACTGCAATCAGCTTATCATTCTTATATTTTTCACTATCTTTGTTAAAGGTTACACCCAAGCTTTCCAGATATTTCATAGCCCCCAAGACATCATTGGTTCCAATGGCAATATGCCCTTTTTTACCGAGATAGGGAGCTTTCATAAACTCTATGCCGTCGTCCGTAAAAATGGATGAATTGCCTGCTCTTTTTTGAAAACCAAATAAGTCAGAAATTTTATCAGCGGATGCATTTGCTTCCCCTTCATCTTCACAATTAACGCCTACATGCTTCAATTGAAAGCCAAAAACAGTTTTAATCGCTTCTCTTGTAAGCTCTTCTATTTTTTCATATTCGCCATTTTTAATCAGGCTCTCTTTCACCATCCAAGTTCCACCACAAGCCACAATCTTAGAAAATGAAAGATATTCTCCAATATTATTTTCACTAATTCCGCCAGTAGGCATAAATTTCAGCTTGGGAAAAGGTCCTGCCATTGCCTTAATGGCATTTAAGCCACCGTTAGCCTCAGCGGGGAAAAACTTAACCACTTCAAGTCCAAGCTCTAGTGCTTGCTCTATGCCAGAGGGGTTGGTAACACCGGGAACGATAACAATATCTTTATCAATACAATACTGAACCACCTTAGGATTAAGCCCTGGGCTTACGATAAATTTAGCTCCCGCGGCTACTGCCTTATCTACCTGTTCAGTTGTCAAAACAGTACCTGCACCGATTAACATATCTGGAAAATGATTCGACATTAAACGGATAGATTCTTCTGCCGCCTCAGTTCGGAATGTAATTTCAGCACATTTCAATCCACCATTGCTTAAGGCTCTGCCCAAAGGAATGGCATCTTTGGCATCCTCTAAAACGACAACCGGAACTACTTTAAATTTACTTATACTTTCTAAAATTTCATTCACCTAAAATCACCTTGCCCTCTCCACGCTATTTGTTTCGTATTATGGAACTTATTTTTTCATAATGAAACTTAAATTTAAAGTACTCCTGAAAATTAAAATTGTCAATAGATATTTGTAAGTTCATATACCTACACAAAAATGTTTGTTTTATATTGTGAAATGTGCTATCATAATACGAAAATAGCATTTTCTTTTTTTGAAGCAATTTCACCATAAAATTGACTACAAAAATGATAAATTTGACATAGTGATATGGATTAACAATGAAATAATGATTTTTCATCCTTTGCGGAAAGAAAATTTGTTGATGTTTTAACTTGATCATGAGGTGTAACTTAATGAATGATAAAAATCCTATTCAAGTATCTGAAAAGCTTTTTAAAGCAATAGAACTCTTAGCTGAAAAAGGCGCTTTAAGCCTTACTGAAATCAGTAATTATCTTGACTTAAATAAAAGCACGGTTCATAGAATCCTAAATTCTTTGATTTTTATGAACTATGTTAAGCAAGAGGAAAAAACCCTGAAATATGGGCTTAGTTTTAAGCTTTGTAATTTGGCTAGTAAATTTTTAGCTCATAATGATATGATTAGTATCATCCATCCCTACCTAATAGACTTAGCAAATAAGACCAACGAAACCGTTCATCTTGTTGAGCGTTATGATACTATGGCCATATATATCGATAAAGTGGAAACATCAAAAAATTCCATACGCCTTTATTCTACTATAGGTAAATCGATTCCCCTTTATTGTTCTGGAGTTGGAAAGGCAATTTTAGCTGAAAAAACCAAAGAAGAACTTTTAGAGATTTGGAATAAAAGCGAAATAAATAAAATTACCGATAAAACTATAACGAGTTTTAATGAATTTGAGATTAAAATTAAAGAGGCTCAAGAAAATGGCTATGCCTGTGATATAGAAGAAAATGAAATTGGCGTTCATTGTGTGGGCATTTATATAGATGTGCCTAATAAAGAGTATGCTATAAGTATATCTGCCCCAAAAGAAAGATTGGATGAAAATATGATTAAAATCTACGGAAAATATTTATTGGAAATAAAAGAAAAACTAGAAAAAGAGTTATCATAAAATTTTATCTATCATTACAAAAGGATCAAAAAAAGCTTTATTTAATTTGAAATCTAATTTGCAGATTCACAGCATTCTATAAATGAGCATCTATTATTCCAGTTGCTTGTAAATAACTGTACCCTCAAACTTTACTGTTGGACTCATTCAATTTCTCTATTTTTATACGCAAATATAATAATGCTTATTTTTGAGGAAATTATTTTTCGTGGGTATGTGTGGAACAAGCTGAATCAAATTTTCGAAAGAAAAGAAAACTTATTTTCTTTCAACAGCTCTTTTTGCTCTGTGGCATTTTGGTTACATCGATTCTCT
The DNA here is from genome assembly GCF_001561955.1 of Anaerotignum propionicum DSM 1682. NCBI lineage: Bacteria > Bacillati > Bacillota > Clostridia > Lachnospirales > Anaerotignaceae > Anaerotignum > Anaerotignum propionicum. The sequence goes on along the minus strand of NZ_CP014223.1, from coordinate 984,067 downwards.
CGCCTTCGGATTCAACAGAATTTGTTGCACGCACGAATTGTCCGTTAGAAATTTAAAATGAAAACAATTATAAACAAAAACTAAAAATGTCAGGAGGTTCATTGATGAGTGAATTAAAAAGATGTGATTGGGCTCTTAAAAATAAATTGGAACAGGATTACCATGATCATGAATGGGGAATTCCTGTTCATGACGATAAGAAACTATTCAAAATGCTGATTTTAGAAGGAAAACAAGCGGGATTAAGCTGGTCAACGATTCTTTCAAAAATGGATACCCTTTGTGAAGCTTTTGATGACTTTGACCCAAGGATTCTTGTGTCCTATGACGATACAAAAATTGAAGCTCTTTTGCATAATAGCGGAATCATTAAAAACAGGCTGAAAGTGAACGCGACTATCAGTAATGCAAAGGCATATTTCAAACTGTGCGAGAATTTTGGGTCTTTAGATAACTACTTGTGGTCATTTGTCAATCATCAACCCATTATCAACAAATGGACTCGTATTGAAGATGTACCATCCAGTACCCCCCTCTCCGATGCCATCAGCAAAGACTTAAAAAAACGAGGCTTTAAATTTGTTGGCACTACCACAATCTATGCATTTATGCAAGCTGTTGGAATGGTAAACGACCACTTAATTACCTGTGCTTTTTATGATTGCTCTCAGCTCTAGGGGTAGCTAAATTTCATTTCGTCAAGCAGTCCAAATCTTCACGGATTGCATTCCAATGAACACTCAAATATGAATTTATGATACCTAACTCTTTCATCATTCATAACGCTTTACTTTTAAACCTTGCATTACTGCAATTCACTTATCCAAACTAAAACAGGCCCGCTACGGAGTATTATCTTCCACCTTGATTTCTGGCATTTTGAAAGATTTGTAAACTTTTAATTACTTTTCAAACTATTTTTGAATCTACACATAGGCTTTATATGAATACGATTCATAGAGCAATTTTAAAGGCTGATGAAAGGTGTTTGCATAGTACCAAACAGCAGAAAAGTACCAGACAGGATAAGACACAAAAAATTTGCGTATCAGGGATAGGCAGATTGTCTTGAGCCGACAAATCCTAAAATAATCACGGTGTCTCTTATATTTTGAACAGTACCGCAAAACAAATCATGGAAAAAATAATGTTAAGCTGAAATTATGTAGCCATTTATGATGGCAAGCTCTTTTCTATGGACATCACAAATGGCAATGCTCAAAATGGCGGGCACTTCCTCATGTTTTTCTAAAAGGATATCGTTCAATTTTCAAGCTGTGCTTTGAACCATAAAATTGTAAGATTATGCTCATTTTGTCAGTTTAAATAGGATTCTGTGTCCATTTACCATTTCATCTTCAATTTTTCCATATTCAGTCCAACCGATTTTTTTGTAAAAAGCTATTGCTCTGTGATTTTTATCAAAGCATTCCAAATGCAGCTCATTATACAGATTTAGCTTATCCGGAATTACTTGATTGATAAAAGCAAAAGCAGAGTGGAACTTTTAATTCCTTTTCTTATATCCTCATCGCAATTGCCACTATCTATATACCAGTCAATAATTTGATCCCCAAGGTAAGAACGTGCGTAGTTATCTGCAACAAACCTTGATAATTTAAAAATATTTTCTTCATCTTCCATAGTGGCTGGCCTAATAATGTAATTCTTACTCATTTTGTTTTCTCCGATTCAAAGTTCTCACTTCTTAGTTATATAAAATCTTCATTTATACGAATATACCATAGAAAATGATTAAAGTCATGTATGAGTTTAAATCCTCATACATGACTTTAATCTGCCGGAAGCGGTGGGATTCGAACCCACGAGCCCATTGCTGGACTACCTGATTTCGAGTCAGGGCCGTTATGACCACTTCGATACGCTTCCATATAAGAATATGCAGTTGTTTTTTGGGTAGCAAACGAATTCCCAACCAAAGCTTAGTACCATCGCTTTCATACGCTCAATATCCATTGTATATTTATAACAAATTTCCAGCGGAAAGCCTATTTATTATACCAACCCCAGCATAAAAAATCAAGTTTTTTGTCAACAATAAAGCTTTATCCTTTTTTCACTGCCTTGACACTATAGGCAAACTAATGTTACCCTATATACATTGGGATAATTTTACTTCCTAACTATATATAGAGTCAGATAACAAAAGAAGCAGGTGTTTTCATGAAATCACAACAAAAATCAAACTATACCAACGAAAGTATCACCTCATTAAAGGGCGCGGACCGTGTTCGCCTTCGCCCCGGTGTTATTTTTGGTTCCGATGGCTTAGATGGCTGCGAACACGCAGTTTTTGAAATCCTATCTAACTCTATCGATGAGGCAAGAGAAGGCTACGGAAATAAGATTGAAGTCGTTCGATATAAAGACCATTCCATTATGGTGAAAGATTATGGCCGAGGGATACCCGTGGATTATAACTCCAAAGAAGATCGTTTCAACTGGGAATTGGTGTTCTGCGAGCTTTACGCAGGTGGTAAATATCAAAATAACACTGGTGAAAACTACGAGTTCAGCTTGGGTCTTAACGGTCTTGGTACCTGTGCAACCCAGTATGCTTCGGAATATATGGATGCAGTGATTTATCGTGATGGAATCTGCCATAGCCTTCACTTTGAAAAAGGCGAAAATGTGGGCGGTCTTATGAAGGAAGGGGCTGAAAAACACCCCTCTGGTACACAAATAAAATGGCGTCCCGATCGGGATGTATTTACGGATATTAATATCCCCCTCACCTACTTTCAGGATATTTTAAAAAAACAAGCTGTGGTTAATGCAGGCTTGACTTTTGAATTGTTTGATGAGGAAAGCGGAGAAAAATATATTTACTGCTATAAAAATGGCATTAAGGACTATTTGCTGGAACTTTCTGGAGCAGACAACCTTACGGATGTTCATTATTTGCAAACAGAAACCAAGGGTCGTGACCGAGAGGATAAACCAGAATATAAATTGAAATTTGAGGCGGCTTTTTGCTTCAATAATCAAGTGAATATTCTTGAATACTACCATAACTCCAGCTTTTTGGAGTACGGTGGATCCCCTGATAAAGCGGTTAAAAACGCTTTTGTTTTTGCCATAGATAAATACTTAAAAACCAATAATTTATACAAAAAGGATGAGAAAAAAATTACCTTTACCGATATTGAGGACAGCTTAATTCTGGTCATCAATTCTTTCTCCACAGTAACCAGCTACGAAAACCAAACGAAAAAATCCATCACAAATAAATTTATACAAGATGCAATGACGGATTATTTCAGAGAACAGCTGGAAATCTATTTTATTGAAAATAAAATGGAAGCAGAAAAAATTGCTGCACAGGTTTTGGCAAACAAACGTAGTCGAGAAACAGCGGAGAAAACCAGAATTTCTATCCGAAAAAAGCTGACAGGATCCTTAGATATGAATAATCGTGTGGAAAAATTCGTGAACTGCCGCACAAAAGACATCAATCGTCGGGAAATATATATTGTAGAGGGCGATTCCGCCTTAGGTGCCTGTAAATTGGGCAGAGATGCGGAATTCCAGGCAATTATCCCTATCCGCGGAAAAATCTTAAACTGCTTAAAAGCGGATTACAATAAAATTTTCGCCAACGATATTATAACGGATTTATTGAAGGTTTTGGGTTGCGGTGTGGAAATCAAGACCAAGCATACCTCCGACTTAAATTCCTTTGATTTAAGCCAACTGCGTTGGAACAAAATCATCCTTTGCACTGATGCTGATGTGGACGGTTTCCAAATTCGCACCCTTCTGTTAACCATGCTTTACCGCTTGGTGCCTACTCTAATATATGAGAAAAAGGTTTATATAGCAGAATCTCCCCTTTATGAGATTACAAACGGAAAACAAACCTATTTTGCTTATTCCGATAATGAAAAAGCAGAAATTCTCGGCAAGCTTAAGGGAAAAACGAAAATTAATCGCTCAAAGGGACTTGGTGAAAATCAACCTGAAATGATGTGGGAAACCACCATGAACCCCGAAACAAGGCGTTTGGTATTGGTTACTCCCGATGATGCAAAACGTACCCAAGAAATGTTCGAGCTTTTACTGGGAGAAAATTTAAGCGGCAGAAAAGAATTCATTGCTGAAGAAGGCTACAAATATCTGGAATTGACAGACATTAGTTAAGAAAGCGGTGTACCAAAATGGCAAAAAAGAAAACTACAAACACTGAAGCGAGTGAAATTTTTATACAAGAACAACCCATTACCCAAACTTTGGAATTAAACTATATGCCCTATGCCATGAGTGTCATTGTTTCCCGTGCAATTCCTGAAATTGATGGATTTAAGCCATCTCACCGGAAGCTTTTATATACCATGTATCTCATGAATTTATTAAAGGGGGATAGAACCAAATCCTCCAATGTAGTGGGTCAGACCATGAAATTAAATCCCCATGGAGACGGAGCAATTTACGAAACACTGGTACGTTTAACGGAAGGTAACGGTGCCCTTTTGGTACCTTTTGTAGATTCCAAAGGGAATTTCGGCAAGCAATATTCCAAAGATATGGCATATGCTGCCCCCCGTTATACAGAGGTTAAGCTCGGTGCAATTTGCATCGAAGTTTTTGGAGATATTGAAAAAAACACCGTAGACTTTGTGGATAATTACGATGGTACCATCAAAGAGCCCACTCTTTTACCCACAACCTTTCCTAATATTTTGGCTAACCCAAACCTAGGAATTGCCGTGGGTATGGCAAGCTCCATCTGCAGCTTTAATCTATCTGAGCTATGTGAAGCAACCATACAATATATTAAGGATGATACCATTAACCTTTGCGACCATCTTCCAGCTCCAGATTTCTCAACAGGGGGAGAACTCATTTATAACCGCAAAGATTTGGAACAAATTTATAAAACGGGTCGTGGCAGCTTTAAGCTAAGGGCAAAATACCGTTTTGACAAGAAAAATAGCTGTATCGAAGTTTATGAAATCCCCTATACCACTAACATTGAAAGCATTATAGACAAAATACTTGCGTTAGTGAAAAGCGGAAAAATAAGAGATATTACTGACATTCGGGATGAAACAGACTTGAATGGTCTAAAAATCACTTTAGACATAAAACGAAACACCAATCCCGAGCTTTTGATGCATAAACTTTTTACATTGACCCCCCTTTCGGACAGCTTTAGCTGCAATTTTAACATACTCATTCAAGGTAGACCAATGACCTTAGGTGTGGGAGATATTTTAAAATATTGGGTGGACTTTCGTATAGATTCGATTCGCCGTCAGCTTGCCTTTGATATCAATAAGAAGGAGGAAAAATACCATTTATTAATGGGTCTTTCCAAAATCCTCATGGATATTGACAAAGCAATTGCCATTATTCGTAATACAGAGCAAGAAAGCATGGTTGTTCCCAATTTAATGAGTGGGTTTGAAATTGACCACATCCAAGGGGAATATATAGCTGAAATTAAATTGAGAAATATCAATAAAGAATATATATTAAAACGTATTGAAGAATTGAAAACCTTAGCAGATGAAATTCAGGATCTAAAAGATACCTTAAAAAGCGATGGAAAAATTAAAGCTATCATTTGCAAACAGCTAAAAAACGTACAAAAAAAGTTTGGAAAACCCAGAAAAACAGAAATAGTGCAGGAAGACGCTGTTGTGACCATTACTAAGGACGACTTAATTGAAGATTACGGCATTCGTTTATTCCTGACGGAAGAGAACTATTTCAAAAAAATCCCCCTTGCTTCCTTACGCTCTGCGGGAGAACAAAAGCTAAAAGATGAGGATAAAATTCTTTATGAAATGGAAACCACAAACCGTAGCGAAATCCTATTTTTCTCTGACCGAAATAATGTTTATAAAATGAAGGCCAGTGATATTTCCGACACTAAAGCCAGTGTTTTGGGAGATTATTTGCCAAATCTTTTGGGTATGGAGGCAGAGGAACGTATCATTTATATGACTGTAACGATGGATTATTCGGGCTACGTGGTGTTCTTCTTTGAAAATGGAAAAGCTGCAAAAGTGCAGCTATCCGCTTATGCCACAAAAATGAACCGTCGCAAGCTGGTGAATGCTTATTCATCCCGTGCAAAACTGGTTTACATGGAAAAGCTGGAGGAAGATACAGATTTTGTTTTGATGCGTAATCGTGATAAGGCTACCCTGTTAAACACTGATATGATTCCCATCAATGCCTCAAAAAGTGCCTCTGGGATTCAGGTTTATACCTTAAAGAAAAACAGCGTAATTACTGCGGTAATCAAACCGGAAGCCTTTCTTTCCGAAGATATCGAATATTACCGCACTAAAAAAATACCCTCCACAGGACATTTCATTCAAGAAAAAGATAAGGCCGCCAACGGATTGCAAGAGCAGCTGCGCTTAGATGAAGAAAAGTAATCATCTGCATATAAATACTTGATTCGCCTATTTTAAGAGCATATTCAATCGTTTCTAGACGTTCTAAAGCGGTAATTTTCTAAACTTAATAGGAAACTACCGCTTTTTTTACTTCAATCTTTTATCACATCAATGAATTTATTTAATCACTTTCTTCTTTGTCCTTTGTAACAGCAAAATTCATTTTGTAATAGGCTTTCTGTCCGTCCTCTATGGGGGTAATATAATCATTACCTATGTACCCTATTTTTTCCACATTGCAGAAGTATCTGGTATCTCCGTAGGTGAAATTGAAATTATCAACATATTTCATTTTTGATAAAACAACATTTAGGGTATTAGGAAAAAATAATTTAACTTCCTTATCGGTACACCCAAAAGCCATGGCAATCAAATACTGCTGTGTTTTTTCCATATCTGTCCAATGATCTTTGTTTTCAACGCCATAAACAAAGGAGACTTCTTTCAAATTAGCATTTTCAATACTATAGTTAAACCTTGGCAGTTCCTCAGTTGGATCATATGCAAAATCTGTCCCAAAAGTACTAATATGTATCATATCTTTGTCAACTACTCTATCGGGATATTTATCTACCAACTGACCATTCTGATCCATATAAAACCTATCATTCACATCATAATATTTGCAGTAGTAGTTATAGTTTTCAGCAAACTGTTCAATGGTAATATCCCCACGATTAGGAGGTAATTGCTGTGCCCGTATCATTGCAAAAGCAATAAAAACCACCAGATAATTTAAAAGAATAAAAGATATCACTCGGTACCATTTCGTGTCCTTTATGGTATAAGAAACGTCTTCATCCCAAGGCTGAACCTCCTTTGCTTTACATAATTTATAACTTTTGTATAAGCGCACTAAATTATATATTGGAATCTCATAGCCTTGGCCCTTGCCAATCATTCCCCATGTACGGCGCAAACCGTCTTTATAGGATAAAGGACTTCCATCAGCTTTCTCTACCCTTAAACCAAATACCCACTTACCAAAGGTTGTGCCGAAACGGTTTAATAGCAAAGGCTCAATCAAAAGCATCATAACCACTGCAACTATCGTTTCAACGATTCGTACCACCCATCCTTCGTTCAATAAACTCACATGGAAAACAAAACCCAGAATTGCATCCAAAATCATTTGATAGATGGACAAATCCAGCCCCCTGGCAAAATACCTACGCCATGGTCGGAAAACCTGATTTCGATAATTTTGGCCATAAATGAGGATTTTCTCAGGTTCATGCTCGTAGGCTTTTAATCTCTCCAGATATTTTAGGGCATCAAAGCTTCTTAATTCCCCCTCTTCCTCCAGAATATCTTTGCAAATCTCCTTAGCCAAGCAGCCATCCTCCAGTCGCCACATCTGTCTTTGTAATAACAACTTTAGTGTAATTTCCTTACTTCGTAATTTAACAAAATCATCCTCAAAAACACCAATAATATCTAACAGCACCAACCTTTGAAGCATTTCTCCATCTGCCTCACTATATACTAGTGACCCATCTTCCAGCCTTCTTGGTGTAACCAAGTCGTTGCTCCGAAAACGCTCTATGGAGCTTAATTCCACACCATAAACTGCACGAATTTCTTCCTTCGTCATACATTTCCCCCTTTTATCACTTCCTTGTCTCTAATAGTTCTCTCATAACAGATGCCCCCAAAAAGCATTGGTTACAATAAGAACCTCCTTACTTAAATAGAAAATAAATACTACTAAAATGTATTATTTTTCCTGTAATAGTCTACCAATCAAAAGAAAAGACTGCAATGTTTTCTGTGAAATTTAAGACTATCGTAAGATATGAAAAAACTCCTTAAAAATAAGGAGTTTTTTCGGGGGATTTTATATTAAAAATAGCTGATTTCCTTATTTCCCCCTTTTGGCACGCCATTGTGCAAAACGGAGGGGGGTGTGAAGAAACAAAAACTCTAAATTAGCATTTCATAAAAAGATTTACGTTTAAAATATAGAGGTATCCTAAGAAGTATTATCTCCCATTTATAATAATTTTAAACGCACTTATTCTTTATAAATGATTTCTTAAATACTTTTAATGGTCTCTTAAAAAAGCTATATCAGAAATGACAATTACTCTTTATTTTGCCATCATAATTTCAATTACCTTCATATCAACATCTGCTAAACCTTCATGGGAAAGTCTAGCCAAATTTTTTGCTGTATCTTCCACTTTCTCACTTATAAACCCATCGGTTGCCTGAATAATGCTGTCATCCATAGCTAGCATTGCAGAGTAAACCGCCTCACCTGCGCAAACGGAAAGCTTTAAGGAGCATCCGCCCTTTGCGCCATCACAGAACATACCTGCAACGCCACCCATCATATTTTGTACTGCACCGGAAATCTGATTTAAATTGCCGCCCATCATATAAGTCATGCCTGCGGCACCACCTGACGCCGCTAAGGTAGCCCCGCAAATAGGGGATAGACGTCCAACATGATACTTCATATACATAATTACCAACATACCCAAAAACTCAGCTCTTAAAAGCGTCTCCTCAGGAATATTTCTATGCTTCGCAAAAATCGCCATGGGTAACATAGTCTCAATTCCTTGATTACCACTGCCCAAAAACGTCATAACTGAACCATTTCCGCCACTCATACGAAAATCACTGGCTGCTGCGGTAAGTTGCTTAATCTCTGTCAGCATATCATTGGCAATCAGACCTTTTCCTACTAAATTCTTCAATGCAGGCCCAACGCCGATGGCATACTTTTTCTGCATTCCAATTTCGGCTACTGCCAAATTCATATCAATGCCTTCTTTGATAAAAGCCAAATCCGCAACATCAATAGTATTCGCCCATTCATAAAAATCAGCAAAAGAATATTTTGTTATATCAAAGCCATTGGTTATGCTCTCTGATGCAGAGAGGGTCCGTTTATCTATAAGCACTTCGCCATTGATTTCTGAAAGAATCATATTGTCATGAGCCTTTTCTGTTATGGTATGTGCCCTTTCTTCATCATTGATTGCAAAACACTCAATATAAAACTCACTGCTTGGAAGAACCTTTACAGAAACAAATCCATCATTCACCAATTTTTTTGCCCGCTGAACTTGCTCAGGAAGGATTTCAGCAAAAATCTCCATAGTATTTCCCGGCTTACTCAGAACAAAACCCAAGGTACAGGAAAGCTCAATCCCATTGGTTCCCGCATTAGGAATTTGCACGCTATAAGCATTTTTGAAAATATTAGAACTAATAATCATATCTAAGTGAGTTGCAGGTTTTTTCAACATCTCACATGTTCTGGAAACCGCCAATCCAATTGCAACTGGTTCCGTACACCCCATACTTGGCTTCATCTCAGCCTTTATTTTATCCAATACTAGATTCATATCCATCGTTAATTCCTCCTTGAGTATTACAATTGTCTCTTCGTTACACCAATATATAGAGCAAAATAAATGCCAAAGGAAAATCCCCTATTTGCCTATACCGTTCCCTAGCATTTTTCTCAACATTGAGAAGGTCATTAAAACCAATTCATTTTTATTAAAAAAGCAACCGGATACTAAAAGAAGGATTTCTATTTAAGAATCAGATATTTTTTACTCACTTACATATTTAAATATAGAAACGTATTTCAATGGATTTATTTTTATCCTTTTGTTTCATACATAAAGAAAGCCCTTGCAATTCCACAAGATTGTGCTTTGCAAAAGGGCTCTTTGTTATTTGAATTACCTATGCTTTTACTTTCTCATTCCTGAGATGAATTCTCATAAATGAGATTAGAGTAGATTGTGTTTTTTTAATTTGCGATAGAGAGTGGCACGGCTGATTTGCAATGTTTCTGCCAACTTTTCCTTTTCCTCCACAGAGTCATCCTCCTTGATCAAATTAGAGAGCACTCGTTTTTCATATTCATCCATTATCTTATCCAAAGACCATGCATCATAGCCCTTTGTAGATCGCAATACAATATGGTCAGGCAAGTCGGAAAGCTGTACTTCTTCAGATTCCACGATGTTTGCTAAATACTCCATAATATTTTTTAATTCTCTAACATTTCCCGGCCAATTGTAGTTGACTAAAGTCTGCATTACTTCCCCTGTTACTCCTTGAACATGTTTGCTCAACTTTAGATTATAGTACTCAATATAGTGCTCCACCAATGGAGGAATATCCTCTTTTCTGGTGCGCAAAGGAGGTAACTCAATGGGGATTATATTCAAACGGTAATATAAATCCTCCCGAAAGGTTCCCTCTTGCACCATTTGTTCAATGTTTTTATTGGTTGCACAAATCACCCGAATATCAATGGGAATCTGTTTGTGTCCACCAATGCGCTCAAGCTTATTTTCTTGTAAAACCCGCAAAAGCTTGGTTTGCACATGGAGGGGCATATCTCCAATTTCATCCAAAAAGATCGTGCTTTTATCCGCCAGCTCAAATTTTCCGATTGCGCCCTTTTTCTTTGCACCGGTAAAGGCACCCTCTTCATAACCAAAAAGCTCACTTTCCACCAAGTTTTCAGGAATTGCCGCACAATTAATGGAAATCATAAGTTTGTCTCGTCTTTGGCTCAGTCCATGAATCATCTTTGCCATAATCTCCTTGCCTGTTCCGCTTTCACCACGCAAAAAAACAGTGGAACCCGATTTGGCAACCTTACAACCAATGGCAATGGCTTCTTGCATTTTCTGACTTTTCCCCACAAAAGACCATCCCTTTTTATCATCATGAACCACCTGTAACTGCTGCTCTAAGCGATCCCTTGCTTCAGCGGTATACAGCTTGCTTTCCAAAAGCATAGTCATATATTTTAAGAATTCCTCTAATTTTCCTCGATTTTTCAGCAGGCTCTCCCGCTGTCCTTCTTCAAAGGCAACAATGGAAATTACCCCTACTACAATCTCATCTTTGAAAATCGGATATGCTAAGTCAGCCAGTTCCTTACAGTATGCACGCTTTTCACAGCCAATACAACTGGGGTCCTCCGCCGCATTGGTAATAATTCCGTATTTCCCTGTTTTCAAAATCTCATGAAAAAATTTGGCATGGGCAATGGTGTTTCCCACTTCAAAAGCATAATTCCCCGTTCCCGCCACACGTATCAATTGGTTATCCACCACCGTTACATCACATTCTAAAATAGATGAAATTGCTTGGGCATAGGCTTGAATAAAGGTCTGAATTTTCATCAAAGCAGTCACATTGTTCACCTCTTTCTCTTTTCAGTATAGCGGAAAATTGCCCAAGACTCAATAAAAATGATTGTGCTTTCCCTTTGCGCTTTATCAAACCTACAAAAAAACAGCTTACTATTTTTCATTCTTCCTTTTCAAAAATCCACCTTTGTCATGCGGTAAATAGGTCTTTCAATTTTCCGGTCTTGCTAGCCACCTTCATATCTAGTATACTAAGATATGAACTTTACAAATGATAAGGAGGGCTCATATGATTTTTATTCAGCCAAAAGACACAGACGCTGCATACCATTTTGCAGCCGAGGAATTTTGCATGAGTTCCATGGGACAAACCCAAGATATTTTCATGCTATGGCAAACAGATCGCTGTGCGATGCTGGGCAGTAACCAAATTGCCCAAGACGAAATTGATTTTGACTTGGCAAAACAGCACAACGTACAAATCGTTCGACGTTCCAGCGGAGGGGGAACCATTTATACTGACAAAGGCACCCTGCTTTGCACCAGAATAACACCCTTTTCCTCAGGTGATGATGCTAAGGAGATTGGTCGTACCCAATTGGCAGAGCCCATTATCATGGCTTTGCAAAAAATGGGGATTCACGCAGAAATAAAAGGGAGAAACGATATGCTCCTAGAAGGCAAAAAAATTTCCGGTTTGGCGCAGCGTTTAGGGAAAAACTGCCTATGCAGTCATTGCTCCCTCTTATTTGATACGGATCTTTCCGTTCTGGAGAGCATTTTAACTGTGGATGAATCCAAGTTGAAAAACAAAGGAATTGCCTCGGTTCGCAGTCGTGTTACCAATATCCTCAATCATCTTTCAGAAAAATATGATACACAAACATTCAAAGCTCTTTTCAAAGAGGCTTTATCGGAAATTCTTCCCTTTGAATTGTATTCGTTTTCTCAAGAGGAGCTTGCTTCCATTGAAAAAATAAGAGAAGAAAAATTTGCAAATCCCCTTTGGACATACCGTACCAATCATAATTTTACCCATCATAGTGAAAAACGTTTACCCTTGGGTAAAGTTGAAGTTTATTACGAAGTCAAAGACAGCACCATTTCTTCCTGCTCCATCCGTGGTGATTTTCTTTCCATAAAACCGATCGATGAGTTGGAAAAACACTTGGCAGATACTGCTTTTGACAAGGAAGCGCTGATGACGCGATTAAATGAAATTGATTTGCTCCCTTATTTAGGAGGAATTGGCGCAGAAGAATTTTTGTCTATTTTATTTTCATAAAGATCAAATGATTCATTTAGATAATAAAACATAAGGAAATGTGATACAAACGGAGGATTCAGAAAAGGTATAGCAAAATTGGATTCCTCTAGTATATTCTAAAGTATCTAAATTGGAGGACAAATACATGAGAGAAAAACCAGATTGGTTAAAAAGAACGTTTAAAGATAATTCAAATTTAGGTTATGTTCGGGAAATGCTCACGGAGCTACATTTAAATACCATTTGTGATGCGGCAATGTGCCCCAATTATGTGGAATGCTTTTCAAAAAAAACAGCCACCTTCATGATTCTGGGGGTAAATTGTACTAGAAATTGCCGTTTTTGTAACGTAATCAATCAGGACCCCCAAAGAGTTGACCCTGATGAACCAAACAGAATCGCCCAAGCCGTATCAAAATTGGGTTTAAAATATGTGGTTATCACCTCTGTAACAAGAGATGATTTGCCCGATGGCGGGGCGGCTCACTTTGGTGCAACAATTCGTGCCATCCACGCATTAAATCCTCAAACGGCTGTTGAGGTTTTGATACCCGATTTTCAAGGAAATATAGATGCACTCAAACTTGTTACTGATGCGAACCCTGAAGTAATCAGCCACAACATGGAAACAGTACAATCTTTATATGATCAAGTCCGCCCTCAAGCAATTTATGGCAGATCCTTGAAGGTATTGAAATCAATCAAAGAACTGGCACCCCACATTCGTTCCAAAACAGGCATTATGCTGGGTCTTGGTGAGAAGGATTTGGAAGTTTATCAATTGATGGAGGATTTAAGAGGGGTTGGTTGTGAGTTTCTGACTATAGGTCAATATTTGGCCCCAAGCCCACTACATTATCCCGTTCAGGAATATATAACGCCTCAACAATTTGACCATTATGGGGAAATTGCAAAAGAGAAGGGCTTCACCTTTGTTGCCTCTGCTCCTTTCGTTCGCAGTTCTTACAATGCATCGGAAGCACTGGAGGCGGAAGCATAGTCTTTATGAATTAGTTCAACCCTATAGATATCTAACAGAAAAAATATTCTCAGATAAAGGCATTAAATATCTAAATAGTTTTTGGAGTAAAAAGCCGCTATTAAAAAACCTACAATGCAATGCATACTATTCTATGCAAAGCAATGTAGGTTTTTTGATTGTTCTCAAAATTAATTATCCGCTGATTCTTGCTTTATAATTACTATAGATATCCAAAGAGGTTCCTTTCATTAATAAGCGATATTCCTCCCAAGCCAAATCATAATCATAAGCTGCTTGCATGAGAGCCAAATCATTTTGTTCAAATTGAAGTTGTAATCCTTGAATCTCTACTGAAGAAATCAAACCCAATTTTGCAGATTTCTGCTGTTGTTCCCACTGAATTTTGGCTTTTTCAGTGGTATCTTTTTGAAGCTGATAAGCCGCTGCTGCTTTATTGATGCTATCCAACTTTTTCTTTAAATCATTGGCAATGTTGGTTTTCTGTGTTTCTACGGATACCTTGGCGATATCCATATCTACCTCATGTGCCTTAATTTGTCCCGAGTACAACGTAGAATCCTTGGTTTTCTTCTCAGCCTGTTGATAATCTCTTTGCAGGGTCCTCAACTGATAGTTATTGTCAGTCGCTTCCTTTAACAGCTCTTCGCTGTATTCAGGAGCATATTCTATCACTCTAGTTCGATCAGGTGCAATCACTTCTAGAGTATCATCTATGGGTCTACCCATCAAATCGTTTAACTGGCGCTTTATGAGTATCAAGCCATCCTTTGCATCTTGAATATCCTTACTATTTTGTTGTACGGTTAGCTTAGCCTGCTTTAAGTCTACATCAATGCTTAAGCCTAACGCCGCTTTTTTCTCTGTGATTTGGTAAACTCGTTCCAGCAATTGCTGTTTCTCCTCAAGAAGGCGAATGCCGCTTTCTATCTGCACAGTTTTTTCTACCAAAAGCTGAGAAACCAACAATGCTTGATTGTTCCAATCCTCTTGGGTCTTATTTAAGTCCTGCTTTTTATTTTTTAAATCCTGCTGTTGATCTTCCAATTCGTCTCTTTTGCTATCTGCAATGCTATCAGTCATATCCTCCATAGCACTGGCCATTTTTGCACTGCCTGAAAGCAAGCCACTGCTCACACCACCTAAAACCTGATCCGATGCAGGTGAAGTTGGAGAAATGACGCTGCCAATGGTGCCTTGCCCCTTTGCCGCAGCGTCACCCGCTGCTCGCCTTGCATGGGCCGCACTATCTTGCGCATCTTTTAAATCACTCAGACCATCATCAATGGCATCCAATCCCGCAAGAATTTTCTTATAATTCAGCGCCATGGTTGTTTTTATGCGATTGTTTTTTAAGACTTCTTTTTGAATTTGCTCTAAAGTCATAGGGCCTGTTACAGTTTCCTCCGCCTCAGTTGCCACTCTAACTTTTGCAAAAACCGGCGCTGTCATGCTAAAAGTCAGAATGCCTGCCAAGAGCAAAGCACCACCTTTTTGATATTTTTTATTCATAAATTTCGCTCTCCTTTATAAATCACTGTGCTACTGCCGGTAATTCATTTTTCTCCAAAGCTATCTCTAATTTTTCTTCTTTTTTCAGAATAACTTTTACTCTTATAAACCATATCAAACAACTCAAAATAAAACAAACACCACTGATACAGCCCAAAATAATCATTTCTTGATGTATCGCCTCAAACCCAGTTCCCATAAGTGCCATATCTCTATACCCCAAGGCAAAATGGGTTAAAGGAAATACTTTGGCCAGTTTTTGATAAAAACCGGTTAATGCCATTGTCGGCCACGTATAACCACTAAGCACCAATGATGGCGAGGTCAATACCAAGGGCAGAGAAGTTGCAAATACTGGGTTTGGCAATATAGAGGAAAAAAATTGTCCCATTGTAATAATCGCCAACACAAAAAGGGAGCTATATGCAAACCAAACATCCCGGCTTGCCTTCATGGGAATTCCGTATTTATTTATCATAAGCCAAGTGCAAGCCGCCCATGTTCCCATAGCAATGATATAATATACCACTGTTTTTGCAAATACTTGAATAATGGGATTCATGGCTCTTAGCTCCTTCAAATTCCCACTTTCCTTTTCACGAATCAAAGAAATTGCTGCAAAATAAATTAAAACTTGCTGTAGTGTTGCAATAATAAAGCCAAAAGATAAGAAATAGCCAAAATTATTTGTAGGATTATACCATTGACGGGTATAAAAGCCTACTGGATTCATTTTTGCTAAGGCATCATCCACAGTAGCTCCTTTTGCAACAAGGCTCTTAACTGCAATTTGTGCTGAAACAGTGCCCAAAACTTCAGAACCTCTTGCGTTTATGGTACTACCATAACTCATGTTTACAGCATTGGAACCAAGAAGCACCTGTGCCTGCCTGCCCTGCTGCAAATTCATGGTGAAATCTTCAGGAAAAATGAGACAGCCTACAATTTCTCCATTCTTCATGGCTGATTCCAACTGTTCTTCATTCTCATAATAGCCAACGATATCAAAATAGGGTGACTCACGAAAAGCTTCTACCACTTCTCTGGTCTTTGCACTATAGCTGTAATCAACAACACCCATTTTTAAATCCGAAAAGTATCCCTTTCCGTAGCAGCTACCACAAAGGCAGGTGACAAATATGGGAATGAATATCATGATAACCAAAGTACGAGGACGCTTCAGCAAATAAAGCCACTCTCTAAAAAACAAACGAAATGCAGATATCATGCTTCAACAACCTCCTTCCTTCCATGTTTTGGCTGTTGTCTTCTCTTTGCCAAATAAGCCTGAATCATAAAGGTAATTGCACTCAGAAGGAAAATACCCAATGCAAGATGCAACAGCATTTCTCTGCTATGGGCAACCGTGGTGGTTTCAAAACCCACCCCCATTAATACAATATCCCTTACAGGGGTAAGAAAGTGGGTTGTGGGTAAGTACTGTGCCGCCTTTACCCAAACATCGGGCATCTCACTATGAGGCCACGAAAAGCCCGATAAAATGAAAAAGGGGTATGTCAACGCCATAAGCCACTGAATGGCATGAATGGTATTTTTACAAATGGTTCCAAGCCATGCACCAAGCCCCAGCAAACAAAGAATGAAATAGCCACAAATTATCGCCAAATCCTCCCTGCTTCCCCGCATTGGAAAATGAAAGATTTTTATAATAGCATAATAGGTCAATAAAAGATTCCCGTAGCCCGTCACACCATAAAATATGAATTTGTTGATAAAATGGATCACGGTTTCTTTTGCTGTCATTTTTCCGGAAAGGATACCTTCCTTTTTTTCTTCAGCAAAGGCTGTTGCAACAGTCATTAAAAACAACTGATGAAAAATCATGCCCGTCAGGCCCAACCCCAAATAGGTTAAGTAGCTAAATTGAGGATTAAACCATGGACGTAACACCGTTGCAACAGGCATTACCTTTGCTGTACCGTCTGCAATACTGCTTCCCGTTGCCACAAAACTCTTGACTGCAATTTGAGAAGAAATGGTTTTTACTACCTGCATGATAGAAACCACAGCACTGTTGCCAATAATATTATTGGCACTATTCACGCCAATTAACACCTGTGCCTGCTGTCCCAGCTGTAAAGAGCGGGTATAATCCGTAGGAATTACGATGATGCCTAGAACTTCTCCTGATTCCATTAACCGTATCGCTTCATCCTGACTGGTAACCACATATGGAACATTAAAACGGTCAGATTGATCAAAGGCTTGAATTAAATCTCTTGTCTTTTGGGATGAATTTTCGTCCACTGCCGCCAAGGGAATGTTATTAACAATTTGATTGCTAAAGGCACCGCAAACCACAATACTTAAAGCCACTGGGGCAATCAAAAACATAAATAGCATTCGCTTGTCATTCCAAAGCATCTTGATTTCTCTGAAGAAGCCTGTGAAAAACAGCTTTATCATTGTGCCTCACCCACTTCATCCAGGTTAACGCTTACCAACATACCAGGGTAAAGCATGATATCGTCTTCCCCGGAGAGGGCAATTTTCACTTTATATGTAATAACATCCTGATCATTTAATTCATTGGTAGATTTCTTGATGGCAAAATCGGGATTCTTGCTTACATTCACAATTTTGCCATGGAAAACCTTATCCGGATAGGTCTTGCTTGTTAAAGGAACTGTCTGACCAATTGCAAGCTTGCCTACTTCATATTCATCCACATTGGCATTAATCCAACGGTCGTCATAATCCGTTAAGGTTACAATGGTTGTACCACTGCCTACCAATTCACCTACAGAAGAGGAAACCATGGTGACCGTTCCGTTGCAGGGCGCATATTGTGCGGTCTGGCTCAAGTTCAAGTTCACTTCTGAAATCACGCCCTGTGCCGCCTGATATTGAGAGGTTGCCGCTTGAACATCCAATTTTGCAGCCTCCAGCTGGGTTTTCAACTTATCCATGGTATCTTCTGCAACGGCCTCTAATTCAAACAGTTCCTGATACTTTGCATATTCTGTTTCCAAAAGACTAACATTTGCCTGAGCCTTTTCCATCACTGCCTTTGCAGCATTTAAGGTTCCGGTAGCTTGTGTCTGCTTTACCAAAATATCCCTTTGGTCAGAAGAAAACAGTAAGTCCCCTTTTGAAATTTCCTGTCCCTCAACAACAGGAATATTTGTTAGATACCCTGGGATCTTCGCACGGATATATACCTCCTTGCATTCAACGGTTCCTGTTACCACGTTGGGTTTCTCTTCTACTACAGTTGCATCTGCTTTAGCCGCTGTGCAGCCGCTTGTGAAGAAACATCCCGCTAATACTAAAGCAAGTAAAACTTTATTCTTGTTCTGCATATTTTCAAACTCCTTCTCTCACTCTGCTCATCAAAATATAATACTGAATTTTACTCAGGTAATAAAATATTAAAAATAGGTCGTATGATTAGCATTACAAAATCGGTCATTTCCTCTTTCGATATAGGCATTCCCTCTAGCAACCATTGCTTCATCATGCCCATGGCACCGGAAGCAATAAATTGATGAATATATCCTTCCTGCACAGGGTCAAACCTTACTCCTAACTCCTCCTTCACCTGTAATCCTTTTCGCTTCATAATCTCCGTCAGTTTCCTTGCAAAATGATCACTCCTAGGGTTTAGCAAAAGACAACGGCATAGCTTCTGATTATCCACAATAAAGCTGCATATGTGACCTACAATGGGATATTCCCATTCCTCCCCCTGCTTTATGGAGATTTTCTCTACCATCTGAGAGAAACTTGTTGCAATTTCATCTTCCAGCTCATCTAACAACTCAAACACATTGTTATAATGTAGATAAAACGTAGCTCTATTTAAATCCGCACGGCTGGTAATATCTTTTGCCGTAATCTCACCAAAAGGCATTTCACTCATTAAATCCACCAATGCATCACGCATCATTGTCTTTGTTCTTTTAATCCTTCGATCAATCTTTCCATTTTCCATGGTGTTCATCCTTTCCAACAGCCTTTCGCCTATCAAGCCCATCTCCTTTTCTACCATGTGTTTCCTGAATGGTATTATAACACTACAAAAAAAGATAATCAACAATTTTTGATTAATTAAAAATTTTTAATTTTACTAACATATTATATTTTATAAAGATATTTCTCGTCTTGTTTCGCCAAAAATATTGACGTTTTAACAAAATAGTTTCAACTGGTTTTTGAACGATATGCCACTTTTGAATCATATTTTTTATTAAAGAGCACATTTCTATCCCCAATTATGTAAAACCATATTTATATAGTTCAACTCTTGATGCAAACAAAAAGCCATTGGCATATTTTAAACCAATGGCTAATTTTATTTAACTCGATTTCATTTTCATTACTTCTTCTAGGGTATCAAAAAGCTCCATGGCATCTACGGGCTTTGAAAGGTGGGCATCCATCCCCACCTCAAGACTTAGATTGATATCCTCCTGAAAAGCATTTGCACTCATTGCAATAATGGGAACTTTTATAGCATCCTCCCGCTCCAACGATCGAATTATAGCCACTGCTTCAAGACCATTTAACAAAGGCATCCTTACATCCATTAAAATTGCATCGTAATAACCTATGGGAGAATTCTTAAACAAGTTGGTTGCTACCTGCCCATTTTCTCCATGCTCCACAATGAATCCTCGTTTTTGCAAAAGGGCAATTACTATCTGGGCATTCACAGGATGATCCTCGCACAGCAAAATTCTTTTACCACCTGAAAAAGATTCACGCTGAGAGACCTTTTCCTGACAATGAAGCTCAGAGGCAGCCTCCCATCGCTGGGTTTCTATTTTTACAATAAACTCTGTACCCCCTCCCGGCTGGCTATTACACTGAATGGTTCCTCCCATTAAATCCACCAATTGCCTCACAATTGCCAAGCCTAAACCTGTTCCGGATTCTAAAAAAGGAATCCTATCCTCTTCCTGCTCGAAAGGTTCAAACATTCTCTTTTGGAACTCGGCACTCATACCAATTCCGGTATCACGTATGATAAATAACACCATGATTTTATTTTCTTCTAAATCCGTCGCCTCAATGATAAAACTGACATTACCTCCCGGCGGTGTAAATTTCATTGCATTATTGATAAGATTAATAAATATCTGTTGAAGACGCAGTTCATCAAACATCACTGCCTGTTTATAATCGGTATTCATCTGTGTCTGGAAATAAATCCCTTTTTCCATTGCCCTTTCACGTATGATTATTTCTATCTCATTTAAAAAATCACTAAAATAACAGGGCTTAGGATGCAATCTCATCTTATTGTTCTCAAGTACACTCATATCCAGAGTATCATTAATTAGTCTAAGCAAATAATGACTGGTCTGATTGATATTTTCATGATATCCTCTGGATTTTTCCAAATCTTCACTTGACAATCCCAAAGAGGAAAGCCCAATAATTGCATTGATTGGTGTACGCATATCATGACTCACATGAGACAGAAACTCGGATTTTGCTTTATTTGTCATTTGTAAAATTTCGTTTTCTCGATTTTTGTGCTTGTACAAAACATAAACAATAAGGAACGCCGTTAAAATAAACCCTATAATTGTCAATAAGCTTACAAAATGAACAGGATTGGTATACATCATGTCAAAAAAACTGCTTTGTTGGGGATGGTTTAAGTGTGTGCGAATGATTTCCCTAAGCTCTTCTTGAGAAATCGTTGCCAAGCCTTTACTAATGATGGAATATAAAAGTGGATCCGTATTCTTTGAAATGCCTACACTCAGCTGCTGAGAAAGACCCTGTACCGTACGAAACTGCAATAACCTGTATTTTGGAATTGTTAAATAGTACTCCGCTTCATATGTATTCACATAAGTACAATCCGCCAAGCCATCCTTCACAGCTTCCATACATTCCTCCACAGTATCATAGGTGTCAATCACTGCTTCTCGGGGAAGTACCTTTTGCACAATTTCTGAAATATAAAAGCCCTTGGGAAGGGCAACACGGTGTATCGTTTTTTTTATATCTTTATATACCCCAAGATAATCAACACTAAGATAAGGTTGAGTGATGTATACATCATTTTTATCTGCCCATTGATAGCAATAGGTAATGGAAGACAAAACATCATACTCGCCACTGCTAAACAACTCTGTTTTCGTTTTTTGCTTATCTACACTGGTATATTGAAAATTAATGCCCACAGCTTCTGATACTTTCTCAAGAACATCAATGGCAATTCCATGAGGTGTACCGTCCTTTTGTGTGAATTCATAGGGTTCCCATACCGAATCATACAATACCTGCATAGTTGGGTGTTCTGCCAAATAAGCAGACTCCTCTTTTGATAAAACTGCCATCTGTCCGCTGGAAAAATCAAAATATTTATTATATAGATCATTATCAAAGTTGGGTGAAGTAATTTTAATCTTTTCAAGGGAATAATTCAACCCGTCTAAAACCTTCTTATTTCCTTTTGTCGTTGCATAAAATACATCATTTGTATCAAATTTTGCAATTGCTCGATACTCCTGAGAATTCTGATTGCTCCGAATCAGCATTGCGTCCACTTCTCCTCGGGACATTGCATCAAGCATCTCTTTCTGATTGTCATAAACAATGGTATTTACGGTGAAGTTTTTTTTCTTACAATAATCCTGCAAGCCTTCGTTTCTCACAAAACCTTTCTGTAGACCTACCGTGATTCCATTAAAAGCGGCATAATCCTCATAAGCAAGGGTGCGATTTTGCTTCCCCGTTACCAAAATAGACATACAAACACCCGAAGAAAGATCCGGAAAATCAAACATTTCCTCTCGCTCCGGTGTTTTAAGCATAACGCCCACAATGTCTATCTCTCCATTTTTCAGTAATTCCAAGCACTCACTGTATGTGGTTGTCTTAACAAACTCATACTCCCAACCCGTATATTGAGAAATTGCTTGAAGATAGTCATAGCTATAGCCTGATATGCTTCCATCTTTCTCAATATTTTGAAAATAAGGGGATTCATAAAACCCAACCCGAATTTTTTTCTGCTTTTCCTCACCTGAAATAGGAACAATATAACAAATAAAAAGGGTTATAGAAATTAAAATCGTCATGAAACTTTTCCCTATGAGTTTCACATGCACGCCCCCATTCCCATAAATCGTTTTCAATATCTGCAATTGGTTTGCAGAGCCTTGACTAAGCCTAAATTCCCCCAATATTAATCAAAGCAACATTTTAATAAAGAATAATATAACCATATTATTCTATTTATTTACAAAAATCAACCATTTATAAAATGCAATGCATAACTCCACAAACCAGCATAAATCCTTCATGATTCCTGATTATTTCTTTCGTTTTTAAAAGTGATTCTATTCTCCCAAATAGGTGTTAAATCTGTTTTTCTAATGTCCACTCCTTTTATTTTTCTTCCTTTTCTTCCGAATTACTTCTGTCTTGGTAATTGTAAAACAAAAGCTTGTATCGACCTGTCTCTTTTTGATCACACCTGTACTATTTTCCTTTTTTATTCACTATCACTCACCTTAGCAATATTATGTAATATATAAATCTGATTAGGGTGGTGGTTCTATGGCAATTAAAATATATATAGATCAAGGACATAGCCGTTCCGTAAATCAAGGAGCAGTGGGTTTCGGCTTATATGAGCAGGATGTTGTTTGGCAAGTAGGCATGTATCTGGCTGATCTGTTAAATAATACGCCCGGGTATGAGGCTAGGGTTTCCCGTCCAACAATTGACACATCTTTGGGCTATAATAATTCTACCAGTCTTGCCGCTAGAGTTGCAGATGCAACCGCATGGGGGGCAGATTATTTCATCAGCATTCACGCCAACGCTTCAACCAATCCCAGCTATAATGGCAGTGAAGTTTATATCTACAGTGAGCTCTCACAGTCATATCCTCTGGCTCAGTCCATATTAAATCAAATTGTGGCAGAGCTGGGCACAAAAAACAATGGCATCTTTATTAGACCTTCCCTATACGTTTTACGAAGAAGCCCCATGCCTTCTCTTTTGGTGGAGCTGGCATATATTACAAATGCAGAGGATGCAGAAAAACTACGCAACAATCAATTTGATTTTGCCCAGGCAATCTACGATGGAATTCGTATTGAACTTGGTTAACCTTGTTAGATATATCTCATTCCCTATCAATATTTCCGTTTTGATTGACCATTATCAAAAATTCAACACATCACTTTCTAGCAATAATCGCAGCCCTGTGGTTATTGCTTTTTCTATTCTTTTCTCTATTATGATTGCTGTATTTATGCGTTTGAAACAAACCCATTCCTGAAAACAGCTAAATAGTACTATATTGTTGCAGGGTTTGAATATAATTAAGGTAAAATGCTAAAAAGGGAATGAATAAGATTGAAAAATTGGCTACCTCCTACCATTAAGCTTGCACTACGAAAAAAAAGAATCCCTATATTCATCTTCATAGTCTGCGCAGTTCTGTCCTGCGTTTTATCATTTCATAAAAAACATGAAACGGCAATCATGGTCATGGGTGGTTTGTTGGAAGCCCAATGTATTAATTGCGAAGAATTCTTAGAAAGCAATGCAGTCGATTTTGAAACCTACTTTCGACCTTCCAAATTGCCCGTTTTAAATAACAAAATATTGTCCCAAGAATTTCTGAATGAAAATTATGATAAGAAACCGGAAGAAATCTCTTTGCCTGCTTCACTGACAGATAGTCCGGATAATACAATTTTAAACTATTTCAGTATCTTGCGTGACGCAGCCAACCCTGTGGTGGGAAGATCAGCAGGCTGTGGTACAATCGGCGATGCCATGGCGCCTTATCCAATTTCTTATCAACTTCTTTCTGCTCCATTTCAAAAGAATTTACCCTATAGCGACTATGTAAAAACCTATGAAAATATATTGCATATCAATTTAATCAAATATCATCAGGTGCCTATGGAAGCTCCTCAAGAAAACATGGTTCGGTATTTTGTGGAGATTGAAACCATAGAAGGAAGTGCAAAAGATACAGGGGTTTTTGCCTATTATTACGGCTTTATTGATTTAGAAAAGGAGGAAAACCAATATAAAATTAGTGACATTCATTATTTTGGAGAAAACTTTTTATGCGCACCCTATCATGGATGGCAGTGGGAAGCAGAAGGAAATGTTCAAATACGATATGGTGAATGGTGTAAATTGATCAAAGGAGACATCAGAAAATCTCAAAAGGATTATACAATTCGAATTGAATTTGATGGTACCGATGGATATCAATACTGTATTGTATTTTTCCAATTAACAAACGGCACTGATTTAGAGGTTGCCCAATACCGAAAAATTTCCGGCGGTTCTTGGCGCCCAATTTTCATTGATTTGGAGGAGTGCTTAGAAAACAACAAAAAAACATTACAATAAGTTGTGCATCCTTTTCAAAATCAAAATCTTTCTTTCAATTTAGAACCAATAAATATAGTAGTCTAAAATTAATCAAAAATAACAATCTGTAAAACAAAAGCCCTGACATGGTAGGCAACCATAATCAGGGCTTTATAATTTGAACATATTTTTTTATAATATATGAAAATACTAGAAAATGACGCCTGGTATGAAAACAGGAACATACACAATTAAGAAGAAAATGGCAATCAAGCCAAACAAATACGGAAGTACAGCCTTGGCAATTCGCTCGATTGGCATACCGGTAATGCTGGATGCCACAAAGAGATTGATTGCAACGGGGGGAGTAACCATACCAATGGCAATACCCACAGTAAACAGTATGCCAAAATGAATCAGGTTTACATCCAATGCCTTCATCAAAGGCAAAAACACGGGTGTTAAAATAATAACTGCCGATGATGTTTCCATAAATACGCCTGCAACCAAAACAATCACAGAGACCAAAAACAGAATTACGAATTTATTGCTGGAGACAGACAATACTGCTGTGGCAATGGATTCCGGTATTTTCCAGTTGGCCAAAACCCAGCCAAAAACACCACTGCATCCGATAATAATCATAATGATTGCCGAAGTTTTTACACTCCCCACCATGATTTTATACAAGGACTGCAAAGTTAAATCCTTATAAACAAATGCAGAAACAATCAGTGCGTACACAACAGCAACTACCGCCGCTTCCGAAGGAGTAAAATATCCTGAGAAAATACCACCCAAAATAATTAGAGGCATCAATAAACCCCAGATAGATCTTTTTAAGGTTGCCAAAACATTTCTAAAAGAAAAAGGTGTTCCCTTTGGATAATCAAACTTGTATGCCTGCCATAATGAAATGACGATGAGCACAAGACCCATTAAAACACCGGGTAAAAAGCCATTCTGAAACAGCTTCGTTACGCTCTGCTCCGCAACCACAGCATACAAAACCATAGGCACTGAAGGAGGGATTACAACACCAATTGTTCCCGCAGAGGCAATTAAAGCCGCAGAAGATTCTGCATGATAACCCCTATCCTTTAATTCAGGAATTAAGGTTGCACCAACTGCTGCAGTGGTGGCGGCACCGGAACCTGAAATTGCGGCAAAAAACATACCTGCAACAACAGAAACAATGGAAAGGCCTCCTCGAATGCCACCTACCAAAGATTCAGCAAAAGCAACCAAACGCTTGCTGATTGCCCCGCTTGCCAATAAATCACCTGCAAAGATAAAAAAGGGAATTGCAATCAGAGAAAAGGAATCGGAAGCTGCAAACATTCTTTGAACAACCACCAGCCTGTCAACCCCACCGGCAAAAAGAACTGCCACAGCCGCCAGACCAATAGAAAATGCAACCGGCACTCCAATGATTAAGCATAGAATAAATACTCCAAACAACACAATGCTCATGATTCTTCTCCCTCCTTCCCAAATATTTCACCTAAAATTGCATCAATTACATGAAATTCCATAATGCCACAACCCAAAGGGATGGCTAAATACATGAATTTCATTGGAATATGTAAAGACGCTGATTTTTGTATACCCATCATCCCCATATAACGAATGCCGTGGTAAATTGCAAGGGCAAAAAAGAATCCGCACAAAATGTGAACCAAAATTTTTGCAAATTTTTTCAACCCTTGAGGCAATAAGCCCTGAACAAACAAAACTGCAATATTGCTTCCTGATTTATAAACACAACCCGCCCCAAGCAGGGAGGTCCAAATCAAAAAATATCTGGCAAGCTCTTCGCTCCAAGAGATTGCTGTAAAAAATACACGGCAAATGATTTGAACAGATGTAGTTACTACCATTGCGCCCAGAAGGGCTACACAAATTGTCAAACACACTTTGTTAATGGCATCGCTTAGTTTTCTAAAAAATGTTATGACTGACATAAGTAGCCCTCCCTTAACTTAAGCAAATTAATTATTTGCTTAATACATCTTGAATCTGCGCAATTAAATCTGAATACTTGGAGCCATATTTATCATAAGTAGGCTGTACCGCGGTTTTAAAGGATTCAATATCAGGATTTTCAACTACTTCTACGCCGTTTGCTTTAATATCCTCCAGCTGGCTTGCTTCGTTATCTGCAACCCACTGACGTTCATATTCAGCAGCTTCCTGTGCAGCTTCCTTGAATGCAACCTGCACATCCTCAGGCAATGCATTAAATTTCTGCAAGCTCATTGTAATAATTGCAGATGCATAAGCATGACGAGTCATGGTTAAATATTTCTGAGATTCCCATAATTTGAAGGAATGAATAACGTTAACAGGATTTTCCTGACCATCAATGGTATGCTGCTGTAAAGCTGTCAAAGCCTCGGACCATGCCATTGGCACCGCATTTACACCCAAGGAACCAAAAGTGGAAATGTAAACCTCATTTTCCATAACACGAATCTTCAATCCGTTTACGTCTGCGGCAGATGTTACAGGCTTAACATTATTTGTCAAGTTTCTGAAACCTCTTTCTGCATAAGCTAAGCCTTTCAGGTTTGCACCTTCAAACTTGTCCAGCAAGCCCTGACCTACTTCACCGTCTAAAACCTTATAGGCAGAAGCATTGTCTGGGAATAAGAACGGCATGTCCAATACACCCATTTCAGGAATGAAGTTTACGAAAGGTCCACTGGTGATAATGCCCATATCCAAAGTGCCCATCTGCATGCCTTCCAGCATGGTTCTTTCATCGCCCAAAGAACCATTGGGATAAATTTCGATTGCGTATGCCCCATTTGTTTTTTCTGCAACCAACTCTTTGAATTTTTCCGCTGCAACTTGAAAGCTGTCTTGTTCATTTACTGTTGTACCAAGCTTTATCACAACAGGCTCTGCTGATGCAGCACCGCTTCCCTCTGCTGCAGGTTTAGCGGAATTACCGCCACAGGCGGTCAAAGATACAACAAGTGCGGTTGTCATGGCAACCATTGACATAAAGCGTTTCATACGATTTCCCCTTCCTAGCTAAAAAATTATTTTGACTGAAGCCCTAATCTGCTTTGTAAACTCTATGGTTTCTTTATCAAAAGCCACAAAATATTAAAAAGCTTAGAGCCTGAAACCCCAACTGATAACCCTCTAAAAGAGGCTTTCCTGATAACATCTAGATTAAATTATTTGAATATAGCCCCTGTATTCGCACTGGTTACCAGCTCTCTGTATCTTCTCAAATAACCATCAGGCACTTCTTTCAAAACCGGCTTAAATTCGCTTCTTCTTCTTTCGATTTCCTCGTCAGCAACCTTAAGCTCCAGTTTATTATTGAGCATATCAATACTAATAACATCGCCATCTTGAATTAAGCCAATGACACCCCCTGCTGCTGCCTCGGGAGAAACATGACCAATGGAGGCACCCTTTGAGGCACCGGAAAATCTGCCATCAGTAATCAATGCCACGCTATTATCCAAACCTTTTCCAGCCAACGAAGCTGTGGGGGCAAGCATTTCTCTCATACCCGGGCCGCCCTTTGGGCCTTCATAACGAATGACTACAACATCACCTGCAACAACCTTGTCACTTAAGATTGCCTCAATGGATTCCTCTTCGCTGTTAAATACCTTTGCAGGACCTTCATGCACCAACATTTCGGGCAGTACCGCACCCTTCTTAACAACTGCTCCGTCAGGGGCAATATTTCCCCATAAAATTGCCAAGCCGCCATCAGGAGAATAAGCGGTTTCTTTGGAGCGTATTACATTGGCATCTAGAACTCTTGCCTTTTCAATATTTTCCTTCACCGTTTTCCCTGTACAGGTTATTACATCTGTATCAAACAAACCGTACTCAGCCAATTCCTGAATAACGGCACTAATGCCTCCTGCATAATCCAAATCCACCAAACAATCTGAACCCGCCGGACTTAACTTTACAAGATGAGGTGTTTCCTTGCTGATTTTATTGATTTCTTCAAAATCAACTTTTAAACCAGCTGCATGGGCAATCGCAGGTAAGTGAAGAATTGTATTTGTTGAACAACCCAAAGCCATATCCGCATGCAAAGCGTTCCTTAAGGTTTTCTCGGTTACAATATCTTTCGGGCAAATATTCTTATCCAACAGCTCCATAATCTTCATGCCTGCTTCCTTTGCCAAGCGAATTCTTGCGGCACTGATGGCAGGAATGGTTCCGTTTCCGGGTAATCCTAAACCAACAACCTCTGTCATGCAGTTCATGGAGTTTGCGGTAAACATACCCGCGCAAGAACCACACCCGGGACAAGCATTATTTTCAACATCATCTAAAACTTCCTGGGTAATCCCCTCTTTGCCAATGGCACCAACCACTTCAAAGGCATTGGAGAGGGTGATTTGTTTGCCGTCTACCGTTCTACCGGGCATCATAGGGCCGCCACTGACAAAAATACTGGGCACATTCAGTCTCAGCGCTGCCATAAGCATACCGGGCACGATTTTATCGCAATTGGGAATAAAAACCAATGCATCAAAGGGATGTGCCATTGCCATAATTTCTACAGAATCTGCAATATGTTCTCTGCTGATGAGAGAATACTTCATGCCACTATGTCCCATAGCAATCCCGTCGCAAACGCCGATTGCAGGAAATACAAAAGGGGTTCCCCCCGCAATGCGGATACCGGCCTGTACCGCCTCTGCAATTTTATCTAAGTGAACATGCCCCGGAATAATATCATTTTTGGCACAAACAACACCAATCATTGGTCTTCTGATTTCCTCATCAGTAAGCCCAAGTGCTTTAAACAAAGACCTGTGGGGAATCTTAGTTGACCCCGTTTTCATTGCATCACTTCTCATATTACACTCCTCCTTTATGTTTAAAAATAAACACAGCCTCACTTTAGATTACATTTCACCAACCAAATTGGTCAGACATCTTTTCTTGTTATGAAAAATTATATGCATTTTATTTCAATTGTCAATAAAAAATTTACCCATTTTTCAAATTTGTGCAAACATGCATAGACATCTACAGAAAAGCAATGCTATAATTGGTCATACAACTTTATTATAAATTTTTTTATGAGCGAACTCTGTTGCCTTGTTAAGGTACCGTTTGAAATTCCTATACGTATTTGCTATAATTACGAAAAGCCATTAAAATGTTTCACTAAAAGCGACGTATAATGCGTTTTATCATTACTGCATTGCGAAGAATGAAAAATACTTCTTGCCGAAATTTTGGGGTGAATTGCCTTGGAGAAATAATCAACATTCTCAAGAAAAGTGAAATGCTATTGAGAAACAGTTAAAGAGATTAGGATAAATGAACAGTGTTTAAAATAACATAAATTAACCCAGCGAATGGAAATTCCAAAATTGTAATGCTGTTTCTAGAATGTTTTATGATGTTTTTGTTGACCTTTAAAAAACAAGGAGGAAAAATGTGAAAAATGAATTTATTCCTGCCTCACAAGTTGCAGCAAACGAACTGAGCGATATGATTTTTTACAAAAAATATATAAACCTAACGAAAAATTACCAAACGAGCATGAGCTTTCCGCCCAATTGGGCATAAGCCGTGCAACATTGCGTGAGGCAATTAAGCTTCTGGCAGCAAAGGGTATTTTAACCATCAAGCGGGGTAGTGGTACTTTTGTTTCTCCTTTGGAAGATCAAGCAGCCGATGTTTTTGGTGTAACTTATTTGAAGGACAAAGTGAAGCTGATAAACAGTTGGTTCGAATTTCGTTTGATTTTAGAACCCTCTTGCATCCGCCTTGCCATACAAAACGGTACCCCTCAAGAACTCCAAGAAATTATAGACTCGGCAAAACGTATGGAAGCTCTGAATATTTTAGAAAAAGATGTTCAGAAGGAGGCAATCATCAAGGAGGATCAACTTTTCCATATTGCCATTGCTACCGCTACTCATAACGACATCATTCAGCTCATTATGCCTTCTTTGGCGGCGGCAGTTAAGGACTCTATTATTACCGCAACCCAAATCGGAACAGATGTAAAATCAATTGATAATGCCCTTACCTATCATGGGAAAATTGCAGAGTTCATTGAAATGAGAGATGCTGATGGAGCAGCCATGGCCATGCACTATCATCTCGCCAAAGGCATTCGGGATCTTAACACTCCCTAAACCTTATCTCAATAAACTTTTTATGACTCAACTTGAAATTTATTGAGGAAGCTCTGAGAATTACTTTTGCACGGGCCTCCTTTTTCTTGTATATTATGGTTTTCTCAGTCGAAGCATTTTTTTAACCAAAAAGGTATTGACACAAGAACAATTATCTGCTAGAGTACTCATTAAATTGTATCTATAAAAATGCAACGAAAAGGAATAGTAGATTCTTGGATATCTTCAGAGAGCTGTCGGTTGGTGCGAGGCAGTGTTACGAAAAGAGCCGAACTCGCCTTGGAGCAGGACACTGAAAAGACTTTCGTCGGTAGGTGTTCCCGGAATTTCCGCCGTTACACGGAAAGGGATATGCTTGTATCCTAAAAGTGCGCCTTAATTATTTAGGCGAATAAGAGTGGTACCGTGGAAGTCAGCCTTTCACCTCTTTGCGAATTTGCAAACAGGTGAAAGGCTTTTTTATTTGGTATCAATTTTATATACCACTTTCGTGGCGCAGAATTCTTTTCTTGTTGCAGCATCAAACAAAATCTGAGAAAAGAAGAGATTTTAAGGAGGAAGAAAAATGGAGAATTATCAAAAATACAAAGCCTATGAAACAGTTGAAATGTCTGATAGAATCTGGCCCAGCAAAAGAATCACCAAAGCCCCCTACTGGTGCAGTGTTGACCTTCGGGATGGCAATCAGGCATTGGAAACACCTATGGGTCTGGAGCAAAAATTAGAATTCTTTGATTTTCTTGTTAAAATGGGCTTTAAGGAAATTGAAATCGGATTTCCCGCGGCTTCTGAAACGGAATATGATTTTACAAGAACTTTGATTGAAAATAACTTAATTCCCGAGGATGTTACGGTTCAGGTTTTAACCCAGTCTCGCGGGCATATTATTCAAAAAACCTTTGAAGCATTAAAGGGCGCAAAAAATGCTATCGTCCATCTATATAATTCCACATCTACGTTGCAAAGAGATGTGGTTTTCGGAAATTCTCAGCAGGAAACCGTAGAATTGGCGGTTTATGGCGCCACTCTGATTCGTGAGATTGCAGAAAGCTATCCCGAAACAAATTTCCGCTTTGAATACTCTCCCGAAAGCTTCACGGGGACAGAAATGGATTTTGCCGCCAAAATCTGCAATGCAGTCATTGATGTTTGGGAACCAACAGCAGATCATAAAGTAATCATTAATCTGCCTGCAACAGTGGAAATGGCTACGCCAAACCTATATGCAGATCAGATTGAGTACATGTGCCGTAATTTGAAAAACAGAGAAAATATATTGGTGAGCCTTCACGCCCACAATGACCGTGGCACCGCTGTTGCAGCAACAGAATTGGGTATGTTGGCAGGAGCTGACCGTGTGGAGGGCACTTTATTTGGCAATGGAGAGCGCACCGGTAATGCAGATATTATGACCGTTGCTATGAACCTGTTCACCCAAGGCGTTGACCCCATGTTAGACTTTACGAAAATTGATGAAGTGGTGGAAATTTATGAAAGTACCACAAAGATGAATGTTCATCCCCGTCATCCTTATGCAGGGCAATTGGTGTACACAGCCTTCTCTGGAAGTCATCAGGATGCCATCCGCAAAGGTATGGAAGGAATGAAAAATCATCCTGAGCATTGGGAAGTTCCCTATCTGCCCATTGATCCAATGGATGTGGGAAGAAATTATGATCCCATTATTCGCATCAACAGCCAATCAGGCAAAGGCGGCGTTACCTTTATTCTGGAGCAGTATTATTCTTTGCATATGCCAAAATCGTTCCAAAAGGATGTGGGTGCTGTTGTTACCCGAGTCTCGGACGAAATGCAATGTGAGCTGAGCCCTGACAAGATATTCGAGATATTCAATCAAGAATACGTCGATATTCGCAGTCCATTAAAATTGATTCAATACCGCACGGAAACCGTAGACCCCGAGCGGGATGTTCTTGCCATTGAAGCAGAGATTGATTACCACGGTGAAAGGCATTTCATTCAAGGCGAGGGTAACGGTGTTGTTTCCGCTTTCTGTCATGCCATAGATGATTTCATTCATATGCCCATTGACATTGTCAATTACCGAGGGCACTCCATGGAATTGGGCACGAATTCAAGAGCAATTTCCTACATCGAAACAAAGGATGCTCAAGGAAATCGATATTATGGCGCTGGCACTTCCTCCAGTGTAGGCAAGTCCTCTCTGCGGGCAGTGGTGAGTACTATCAACAAAATGCTGTCAGTTTAAAGAACAAGGTGCATTCAAGGTCATAAATAATTATTGAAAGGAAGTATTTCATATGGGAATGACAATGACACAAAAAATACTTGCAAAACACGCAGGGTTAGATAGCGTGGTTCCGGGCCAGTTAATCCAAGCCAAATTGGATATCGTAATGGGCAACGACATTACCACAGCAGTTGCGCTGAACGAATTTAAAAAAACAGGTGCTACAGAAGTTTTTGATACAGATAAGGTAGTTATTGTACTGGATCACTTCACACCTAACAAGGATATTAAAGCGGCGGAACAATGTAAAAGCTGTCGTACCTTTGCTTATGATATGAACATAAAAAACTTTTTCGATGTTGGAAAAGCAGGCATCGAGCACGCACTGCTGCCTGAACAGGGAATTGTAGTTCCAGGTCAAGTCATTATCG
The DNA here is from genome assembly GCF_001561955.1 of Anaerotignum propionicum DSM 1682. Classification (NCBI taxonomy): domain Bacteria; kingdom Bacillati; phylum Bacillota; class Clostridia; order Lachnospirales; family Anaerotignaceae; genus Anaerotignum; species Anaerotignum propionicum. The sequence continues at coordinate 950,606 of NZ_CP014223.1, read as the reverse complement.
GCGCTGACAGTCATACCTGTACCTACGGTGCATTGGGTGCTTTCTCCACCGGCATCGGCTCTACGGATATGGCCATCGGTATGGCTACTGGGGAATGCTGGTTTAAGGTACCCTCTGCAATTAAGTTTCATATTGTGGGCAAAAAACCTCCCTATGTCAGCGGCAAAGATGTTATTTTACATATTATCGGAAAAATTGGCGTAGACGGAGCTTTATACCGCTCCATGGAATTTATCGGAGAAGGCATAAAAGAATTAACCATGGACGACCGCTTCACCATTGCAAACATGGCAATCGAAGCGGGAGCAAAAAACGGTATTTTCCCTGTTGACGAGGCATGCATTGCCTATGCAAAGGAGCATTCTAAAAAAACCTTTGACATTTTTGAAGCGGATGCAGACGCTGAATATGATGAAGAAATAACCATTGATCTCTCTTCCTTGGAGCCAACGGTTTCCTTCCCCCACTTACCTGATAACACCAGAACCATTGATCAGGTTGGAGATGTAAAAATTGATCAGGTGGTAATTGGCTCCTGTACAAATGGCAGAATTGAAGATATGGCCATAGCCGCAGATATTCTTCGTGGTAAAAAAGTTGCGGATCACGTTCGTACCATTATTATTCCTGCCACACAGGAAATTTATTTGGAATGTATCCGCCGTGAATATGTAACCGACTTTATAGAAGCCGGTGCCATCTTCTCCATGCCTACCTGTGGTCCTTGCCTTGGAGGGCATATGGGTATCTTGGCAGCAGGAGAACGTTGTGTCTCCACTACAAACAGAAATTTTGTGGGACGTATGGGGCATGTGGAAAGCGAAGTTTATCTGGCAAGCCCGGCAGTAGCCGCAGCATCAGCCATTGCCGGTAAAATTGCGGATCCTAGAAAGATTGGGGGTAATGCTGAATGAATGCAAAAGGAAAAGTTCTAAAATACGGTGATAATGTGGATACCGACGTAATCATTCCTGCAAGATACTTAAACGTATCCAATGGAGAGGAATTGGCTAAGTATTGCATGATTGATATTGACCCTGATTTTACTAAGAAAGCACAAAAAGGTGATATTATTGTAGGATTGAAAAACTTTGGCTGTGGCTCTTCCAGAGAACACGCCCCACTAGCAATCAAATGCGCAGGCATTAGCTGTGTCATTGCCTCCACCTTTGCTCGCATTTTCTACCGCAATGCCATAAACATTGGTTTACCTATTCTGGAATGTGATGAAGCGGCAAAGGACATGGAAAACGGCGATGAGGTAAGCATCGATTTTGACAGTGGCATCATCACCAACCATACAAAAAATCGTACCTATCAGGCACAGCCCTTCCCTCCATTTATTAAGGAAATTATGGCATCTGGTGGCTTGGTAGAGCAAACAAAGGAAAAAATAAAGGGGTTATGATTATGGGGGAATATAAAATTGCAGTTATTCAAGGGGACGGTATCGGCCCAGAGGTCACTCAGGAAGCCATTAAAATATTAAACGTTGTTGGTGAAAAATTTCATCACAACTTTACTTTTGAATATGCTCTTGCTGGGGGCTCTGCCATTGATGCTTGTGGAGAGTGCTTACCGAAAGAAACTTTAAACATTTGCAAAACGGCAGACGGTGTTATACTGGGCGCTGTGGGAGGTCCAAAATGGGATAATGTGCCCAATGCCCAGCGTCCCGAAAAAGCACTGTTAGGCTTGCGGTCAGAATTGGGGCTGTTTTCCAATTTGCGTCCTGCAAAAATTTATGACGCTTTGGCAGATGCTTGCCCTCTAAAAGCTGAAATCGTTGCCGGTGGACTGGATATCCTCATTGTAAGAGAATTAACAGGGGGAATCTATTTTGGCGAGCGAGGCTATCGCGAAGGAAAATATGGCGAAGAGGCTTACGATGTAGAAACCTATAGCGAAGTTGAAATCAGACGAATTTTAAAAAATGCTTTTGAAGTTGCAATGCAGAGAGAAAAAAGAGTTTGCTGTGTAGATAAAGCAAACGTTTTGGAAACCTCCCGCCTTTGGAGAAAAGTTGCAGAAGAAATAAAAAATGAGTATCCCGAGGTTGTTCTTTCCTATATGTATGTAGATAACGCGGCGATGCAGCTGGTACGCAATCCCAAGCAGTTCGACGTGATTGTTACCTCCAACATGTTTGGAGACATTTTATCCGATGAGGCAAGCATGATTACAGGTTCCATCGGCCTGCTTCCATCAGCAAGTTTAGGGGATAGCTCCCATGGTATGTATGAACCCATCCACGGCTCTGCTCCTGACATTGCAGGACAAAACAAGGCAAATCCCATTGCTGCCATTCTCTCCGCAGGAATGATGCTGAAATATTCTTTCCATTTGGAAAAAGAATCAGAAGCCATCGAGAATGCAGTCAAGGCAGTTTTAGAGCAAGGCTTGCGCACTCCCGATATCTATTCCCAAGGCACAACTCTCCTTGGCACAAAGGAAATGGGGGAAGCAATCGCCGAACACATATAAGTAGAAGCGTTGCCTTCTTGATTGAAGCAATCTTCCATCTTATGATTTTACAAAGGATATTCTTAAAGGAATACTAAAATTCATTCATATGATGAAGACATAATTTTAGGGCATCACGGTTTTGGGCCATGATGCCCTAATTAAATAGAAATTTTCAATTATAGTACTTCTGAAAAAACAAGAATATCCTCTTCTTGCAATACGGTGTCTCCTTTGGGAATCACAATACTCTCTCCTCGACGAATTACAATAACCCGCTCATCCCCGCTGATGGCATCTGCTATTGTTTTTCCGTACCAGCGTGTTTCTTTTTTAACCTTCATTTCATATAATGTTAACCCTTCAATTCTATTGGGTGATTTTCCGCTTAAAATAAAAATATCATCCCCCAAAATTTCCGTATCTCCATTGGGCATAATATTTTCTTTCTCTCTCACAATCAAGAGTAAAAAGGAATCGGGAGGCAACAGAATGTCTTTCACTTTCTGATGAACCCATAGGTGATCTGAAGGAATTGCAAGCTGTAGAAACTGCACGGGCAGTTCATCCATATAATCGTTAAAGGTGCTCATTACGTCTATATCGTTGTCCGTCATATTTAATCTTTTCGACACAAAGGGAATTAAAGTTCCCTGAATTAAAATTGAAAAAAGTACGATGAAAAACACAATATGAAATATATCGTTATTCATTTCGTTCACCCTGATTGTGGCCATTATTGCAAAAACAATGGAGGCGGCACCCCTTAATCCTGCCCAGGAAACCAAACGTTTTTGTCCTTTGGAACTTTTAAAAGGTGTCAGTATTGCATAAACAGCCACAGGACGAGCGATAAAAGTTAAAAAAAGTGAGATTGCCAAAGCAGGAAATGCCACCTTTGGCAGTTGAGATGGAAAAGCTAAAAGACCAAGCAGGAAAAAGAGTAATATCTGCATTAAGCCCGTCAACCCGTCAAAAAAGTGAACAAGCTCAGATTTATCCTCTATTTTACTATTCCCAAGGATGATTCCCGTAATATAGGCACTGAGATATCCATTTCCTTCAAAAAATGTTGGTGCTGCATAGGAAATAATGGCGATTGCCATAATAAAAATGGAATAAAACCCTGAACTGGAAAGTTTAAATTTTTTGAAATACAGAAGTGTGATTACAGCAATTCCTACACCAAAAACACCACCGAATATAATTTGTTTAAATATTAAGAATATAAACTCTTGAGGAGAATTATGTCCATTCATAAATGAAAGTACGATTATGGTAAGCATATAAGCAAAGGGGTCATTACTCCCACTTTCAATTTCAAGAAGTGATGCTGTATGATCTCGGAGGTTTAACCTTTTTGAACGAAGAATTGAAAAAACCGAAGCAGCGTCAGTTGAACTTACAACTGCACCAATTAGAAAACTTTCTAAAAGCGAAATACCCATGACGAAAAAACAAAATATTCCTACGAGAATTGCTGTAAAAATTGTTCCCATGGATGAAAGTAAAATTGCTTTGACCGCAATCGGCTTAGCCTCATCCCACTTTGTACCGAACCCACCGTAAAACATTATAAAAAGAAGTGCTATAGAGCAGACCTGTTCCGCGAAGTAATAATTATCAAATTTAATTTTGACCATACCGTCGGAACCAAAAAACATACCCAGCAGAATAAATACTAATAGAACCGGCATTCCAATCTTATTTGAAATTTTATTCCCTAGTACACATACGATTATTATTGTTGCAACTAATAGTAAATTTAAAACCATTTTTGCCTCCCTTCAAGCGTAGTGCTAAAAATTTCAAAGGTTGAACGTTAACAATTTTGAAACTTTTGACACAAATTTTATTTACCATAATAATTATATCAAAAAACTATTATTATGTAAATCTTACTTTCCTTTGAAATTGCTCGCTTTTCTCAAATAAGGCAACTCTTAACAAAAAATTTATACAGATAACTCAAATTATATTTATATTATGCATTATTCCATAACGAAATTACGAGTGTCATTTCTGAAATAAACAACCTGTTTTTCCCCAACTTCCTGCTCCTTTGTGAAGGCTTTCAAATATCTTTCTGATTTTCAAATGCCCCAATGCGCTTTTTATTGTCAAGCATTGAGGCAAAATATGTTCTTATCTTTTTTTATCCAATATACTGAAAAATCTTTTTCTAAGTACATAAAACCCTGATCTGCTGAAAGGAATGTCCAAATATTCATAGGTTATCCCGTCCGTAACATTTTTTAAGATATATTTATATAATTCACCATCTGTTTCCAAGGCTGCTTGCTCTATCATTTGAATCTCCGCAGACAGTTTTGCTCTTTTGATAGCGATATTAGCTGTTCTGTCAGAAAAAATGTCACCACCTTTTCCTCCAAATTGAGGAGAAGAAAGTTCTGTCATGGAAAGCAGCCCTTTCTTTTTTTCCCTGTACTGTCTGCAAAAATATTTTAATTCCCGATAACGATTATTGGAGATATCATACTCCGAAAGCTGTAAATCTCTTTCCTTTGCCAATGGCTTCACCTCTTTACTTTATTTAACTTCTGTCTTTTATAACGCTCAACCTCATCATTATGCGCAGTACGGGCTTCTCGAAGCTTATCCAGTTTATCCCGTTCCTCTTTATACCGACAGCAACTGATATGACAAAGCGGATGACGCTCTTGGCAATGGTAACAGCAAGTAATTTTATAGCACATTTTAACCCCTCCCTATTGCAAAATACGCTCAAACTATCCTTTGTAGACCTCAGAAGCCATCAAAAAACAACGAATATAAATTTGAATGAAAAACCATCCGAATTATTTTAAATTCTACGTATAATAATTAGGTGAACAAAATTCACATGATAAGCCCTTTTGGTAAGCCCCCTATTTACTTCTTAACTGCAATTGAACCATAGCATTATGATTTTCCTTCTACGGATTTATTACGCTACATAGTTCAATTTCTACCTTTGTCGAAACTATCTTCCTGAAATCCGCTGTAACTTAAAAAATCGCCTTTGACTTTTAAAACGGAAAATAGATACGTTTTACGCATTGGTCGCAGCCAACCCAATTATTATTAATAACATACATCACCTCGTAATTTGTTTCACCACAGTTTGGACAAAAGGCGGTTATATCTTGACAATCCCCGCACCCATCGCATTCCTTATCCATCAATCTGCATTGATAAGACAATTCCAGCCCCCCCAACTTCTTTTGCTAGCAATACCTTTTATTTTGCTTGTAGAGCCAAATTACACAACTTTTTTTACTAGGTTTCAAACTTTTATGTTCTCATCCTTTCTTTCTAAAGAAAAGCGAATTTTTTGTCGCATATTATGCGACTATTTTGCAAAAAAAATTCTTTCTGCATCATTTCCTTCCAGCCTCAATATCTGAACCAGCTTATCCACTTCTTTTATGGTAAAGCATTTACCAATACCATTCAACTTATCGTGAAAAACATGATTGTTCATTCCCAGTTTCTCAGCTGTTCTGGCTTCTGTGAGTCCTTTCTTCTGAATTTTCTCTTTTAATTTGTTTGCATCCACCATACTATCACCTCCTCCTGTCGCATGCTATGCGACAACTTAATACTAGCGAACAATTATAGAAAAGTCAACCTTTTTTGTAAAATTTTGTACATTCGCATTTTGTGCAACATTTTTGTCGCATTCTATTGCATATATGCGATTTTCTGCTATACTTAACTTATGTTTTCAAGAGGAAGGAGGTTACAAAATGAATGTTGGACAAAGAATTAAAGAATGCAGAATTAGAAGGGGGCTCACCGTAGATGAACTGGCGGAAAAACTGAAGAAAAATCGGGCTACTGTTTACCGTTATGAAAAAGGCGATATCGAAAATTTACCCATTACGATACTGGAACCAATTGCAGAAGCTTTGGGCACCTCTCCCGCCTTTTTAATGGGTTGGACAGAGAACAGTGCTCCCTTGATGGAAAAAAAGAACATATATGAATTTGAAGAAATGAGAGAGACCTTCCAACCTACTACCCATGAGTTGGAAGTTTTGAAAGCCTACCGTAATCAACCTAATATGCAGCCTGCTGTTGATCGCATCTTAGGCGTCACCTCCAGACGTCATATTCGTATGGAAGGCAAAGTTGCCGCTAGAGGCTTTCAGGAAACCACGTTCACTAATATGATTGATAAAACACAGGAAACATGAAAAGTCTTCTTGATGAAACTGCTGAAGATATTGATTTTTAGTGTCTCTGATAGGGTTCTAATTCTCGATTTTTACTTCCAAAATAATCCTTTATACACTTGCTTTTATAAACATTATACTTTGATACAAAACCATGTAAAGGGAGTGTTATCATTGAAGTACAATTTATCGGCAAGCAAGACTGTTGGATTAATCAGCTTCCTGCTAATTTTGGGGAAATCTGTAGGTTTTACAAAATGAAAACCATCCCCTATTCCAAATTCACCCTACGGGATATGGTGTAGCCTGAGGCAAAAAATGGAGATGGCTTTTCTTTTAAACTGAAAAATCAATATTACATCGTTCAATGACAGTATCAATCATCTTGGGCAAATTCGCTTCACATTGTCACATGAAATCGACCATATTTTATTAGGCCACTTTAAGACCATCACATTTTATCGCAACAGTGAATAGATTCTCCAACAATCGAAAAAGAAACACAAGCGAATATTTTTGTAAGAGAATTACTAATGCCTGCTATTGTTCTTTCCACCTTTGATGTTCACTCAGCCAAAGAAATTTCCATACTTTACTATTAACATGCAATCAGCCAAAATTAGGACAAAACGACTAGAAGTGTTGTACCGACGGAACTGTTTCAGCTTCATCCCCTAGAACGAGGTGTACTGTTGCAGTTTAAAGATTATATACAAAATAATATTAAAAAATAATTTATCCCCCGAAGGTTGATTAAAAACTAACCTTCAGGGGATTTTTTAACACAATTTATTTATTTAAAAACTTAATACTTTCCTTCAAAACTTTCCTGCATAGAATCAATGGACGTGTGGGGAGCAACATGATCTACCTTAGTATCTGCTGTGTCATTGAAGTCCTTTAGTCGAAATTTTCCAATCAGTTCTTTTAGCATCAGTGATTGCCCTGAAAGCTCCTCACTTGCTGCTGCACTCTCCTCAGCAGTTGCAGAGTTCGTTTGTACAACAACTGCAATTTGCTCTACACCCAGATTTACCTGTGCAATAGAAGCAGCCTGTTCTTCGCTGGCGTCTGCAATATATTGAATAATTTGAGAACTCTTTTCCGCATTTTTCACAACATCTGCCAACGCCACTGCTGTTTCATTAACATGATTTGCGCCTTGCTCTACAGCCTTGATAGACTTTTCAATTAAATCAGCAGTATTCTTTGCACTTTCGGCTGATTTTCCTGCCAAGTTACGTACTTCATCTGCAACAACCGCAAAGCCTCTTCCTGCTTCCCCCGCCCTTGCAGCTTCTACAGCAGCATTTAGGGCTAAAATGTTGGTTTGGAAAGCAATGTCTTCTATGGCTTTAATGATTTTTCCAATTTCCTTGGAGGTATTGCTGATTTCTTCCATGGATTGAACCATTTGATTCATCTGATCATTTCCACGATGAATCGCATCTGTCGATGCAACGGAAATTGCCTTGGCTTCCTCCGCATTTCTGGCCGTCTCACTGCTATGTTCTGAGACCTCATTCATTGATGCGGATAATTCCTGAATTGAACTGGCCTGCTCTGTTGCCCCTTGTGAAAGAGCCTGAGCGCCGGCTGCAACCTGCTCTGAACCATTTGCAACTTGTTCTGCGGCAATATTAATTTGCACAAGGGTATCATTCAGCATATCTGCAGTGCCGATTAGCGCTTGCTTCACTTTCCAAAAATCTCCTTCATAAGAATTTTGGAACGTTAAATTTAAATTCCCCCGTCCAATCTCTTCTAATAGATAGGAAATTTCATCAATATATAATATGTAGGTTTTTAGTCTATTAATTAAAACCACCATGGATTTTGCCAGCTGACCAATCTCATCATTACTGTCCATGTCAACCTCTGCATCCAAATTTCCTTCGGCTAAGGTACGAGTAACTTTATTTAATTTAGCAATGGGCTTTACAATGCTTAAAACAATATAAAACCCTAACGAGCAGGAAACACCTACACAAATAAGAATGATAATAAGCAACTCAATGATAGATTTCTGAATGCTGGCTTCAACAATTTCGTTTTCTTCAGCTATATAGGTATCAATAAAATCTGTATAATTACCTGTGCCTAAAACCAGATCAAAAGGGGCGAAATATGCTGAATATCCTCTTTTCGGCAGCGCCTCTGTTTCTCCCGGTCTTGGAAATACAAAATCAGTGTAACCACCACCATTCAGAGCCTGCTCCTTAATGGCTTGAACAAAGGGGAAGCCCGCAGCATCTTTTGCATCCCCTCGGTTTGTTCCTTCTGTATCTTTTCCCAAAAGAACAACGCAAGTTCCATCCGTCTTGTCTCCCCAGAAATAGCCATCCTCCCCGTATCTCATATTGCGCAGTGTTTCCAATCCTATTTTTTCTGCCTCTTCTCTTGTATAAACCCCCTGCAAATGTGCATTATATACACTTTGTAGAACTGATACAGCACTTTCTACCTGTTCTTTAATCTTTTGGTCAAATTCCCCTCTGATCTCTTTCTCCATGGTTTCAAGGAACATATCTTTTTGTGTTTCCATTCTTAAAATAGATGTCCCCGCTACACCAATCCCCGAAAGTGCTACCAGCAACATTAAAATTGCCATTTTTGTTTTGATTTTTAGTGATTTCACTTGACCCCTCCTTTTTCTCTGTGCACATACGAATTAAATTCATAAATGGCTCTTTTGTTGCATTACACACACAAATTATCCCTTTTTACCATTTTTAAACCTTAATTCATGTAGATTAAATATATATTTAATAAAAATTATATCATGCATTCTCCATTTTGCAACATTTATTTCCAATTTTCATGCAAAAAAAACCATATTTGATACTTTCAATTGTAAATATTTCATATAAAAAATACTTTCTGAAACTGTTAAATTCCGAAATAAATCTTATTTAAATCTTATTGCTCAAAATACGTGAATTAAGGTTATGATGTGATTGAGGAAACGAATGGCCTACGGTTGGACAAGATGTTTCGATTTGATTTACACTAGGAACAAATTAGCATTCCTTTGCATTTTATAATTATATATCGAATTATAGGAAATCCATATTTTTTACCAAAATGGATTGGTTTTCATCTGTTTCTGTGATATAATTTTACAAGGTATAGTACTTTAGTATGAATAATCTCACAAAAAAGAAAGACTAATTCTATACTTTCCATCTAATCTTTACTTTTTTTAGATGAGCTAACAAATCCTGCAATAATGTACATATCTGAAAGAGAAGAGGTGTAACCATGCTAAGTGAATATATTGGTATTATTGGCGCAGTGGCGGGTTCCGTCAGTACACTGTTTGTCGCAGAATGCATTCGCCATATAGGCAGTGTCAAAGTATTTCCTACGGACGTTCGAATTAAATATCATTTGAATAGTAACTTTAATAATTCAATTTATGAAGAAGTAAAACAACCTTTTCGCCTGGGATATGATTTGGAAATTTATAATAGTAGTAACGTGCCACAAATTGTGCACGAATTTAAGCTTGCATTTTATAAAGGAAACAATTTAGTATATGAAGATCGTCCCAAGTGTGACAGACATATATTAAGTATCCCCTCAAAAGGAATTCATTCTATCACGCAGGTCTATGACATGGATGATATTGATAATGTACTTGTGGGCGTAACGAAAATTGTTTTAAAATATAAAACATTAAAAATGCGATATCGTAAATTTGTTCTATATGAAGGCCCAGCTTTATACCCTGATACAGGAAAAAAGGCTTAAAAAACTTATAAATAAGGGTGCTATCCAATTAGGATGGCACCTTCGTTTTTTTATCTATTGGATATTAATAATTGTATCGATATTGTATAGTCTCTTAAAGAAAACTCGCAAAATGCACTTTTTATTCTTAAAAAGAATTCAAATCACTTAAATTTTTCTGGATCTGTAACTCTTAAAGATAAGATATGTCCACACTTAGTGCAAACATCGGCAACGACATTTGAACCTAGTGTAAAAAATTTATTGGTTGGTTTCATAGTGGCATACCCAGAAAATAAGCCCTCACCAATTTCATTACATCCACAAATTGGACATTCTTTATTTTTCTCCATTCAACACGCCCTCCACAGAAAATAGTTTTTTGAATAATATTCCAACGAGAACAAAAAACGCCTAACCAGAAAGCCAAAGAAATGGATTTTCTAGAAAGCGCTTTTTGCTTTTTATTCTTTCAAACCTAACAACCTAAGCCAGTAACACAGAACAACCTGAAAGGGGTATGAGGTTAAGAAATTTCATAAATAATATTGTCTATCAGTCTTGTTTTTCCAATATAAACTGCTATGGGAATCAGAACTGTGTGGGTGATTTCGCCGTAAATGCTATGCAAATCTTCGCTATCCACAACTTCCACATAATCAATTTTAGCCAATGGTTCCTGAATAATGCATGAAAGCATGGCTGCTTTTAAAATAGATGCATTCCGCTCTCCCTTATCCAATATACTTTTTGCGCTTTCTAAGCTTCTGCTTAAAACAAGAGCTGCTTTCCGCTCTTCATGAGATAAGTATACATTTCTTGAACTTTTAGCTAAACCGTCTGCCTCTCTGACAATGGGACAAGGTACAATCTCTATATCAAAATTCAAATCCCGAACCATTCTTTTAATAACAGCAACCTGTTGTGCATCCTTTTGCCCAAAATAGGTTTTATCAGGCTGAATGATATGAAAAAACTTTGATACCACTAAACAAACACCATCAAAATGCCCGGGACGCTTGCTCCCGCAAAGAACATCCGTTAAGCCTGAAATATGCACCGTGGTGCTTTTATCAGGAAAATACAGTGACTCTGCCTGGGGAGTAAACACAACATGGACACCAACCTTTTTGCACACCTCATAGTCCCTCTTTATATCTCTGGGGTATGCCTCAAAATCCTCATTTGGACCAAACTGAGTGGGGTTCACAAAAACACTGGTAACAACCCTATCGTTTTCCAAAACAGCCCGCTCCATTAAGCTCTGGTGTCCGTCATGCAATGCACCCATTGTGGGAACAAAACCCACAGAAAGCCCTTCTGACCTCCATTGCTTTATGATATTTCGTACCTCTTTTATTGATTCTACAAGCATAATTCTGTCTCCTGTTTTTTAATATAGCTTCTTTAGCTGTTCCTCATCTATTTTAAAGGTATGCTTGTCCTCTGGGAAAAGGCCTTTTTCCACCTCTTCAATATACATACCAATTGCTTCCCCCATTATTTTCCCCACTGAAGCATATTGCTTTACAAATTTAGGAATAAAATTATCGAACATACCAAGCATGTCCTGATAAACCAAAATCTGACCATCACATTCTCTTCCTGCACCAATACCAATGGTAGGGATGGAAACCGCTTTTGAAATCAATTCCGCAACCTTAGCAGGAATCCCCTCCAAAACAATACTAAACGCTCCGACTTCTTCCAAAGCAACTGCATCGGCAATCAGCTGCTTTGCTGTTTCTTCACTTTTTCCTTGCACCTTAAAACCACCAAAGGCGTTCACTGACTGAGGGGTCAGTCCCAAATGTCCCATAACAGGAATTTGTGCTGCAACAATTGCCCTTACCTGTGGTAAAACATTAGCGCCACCTTCCAGCTTAACTGCATGAGCACCACCCTCCTTCACCATGCGTCCTGCATGATAAATGGCGTCCTCAATACTGGTATGATAGGATAGAAATGGCATATCGCTGACAATCAATGCATTTTTGGCACCTTTTTTCACTGCTTTGGTATGATAAATGATCTCATCCACCGTTACCGCCAAAGTATCTTCATCCCCTTTAATTACCATTCCAAGGGAATCTCCAATCAAAATTCCATTGATCCCACTTTCATCAATGATTTTTGCCATGGAATAATCGTAAGCTGTAAGCATTGTCAATTTTTTACCTTGAATCTTTGCTTCCTTAAAAGTCAAAACCGTATTTTTCATTCTTCCAGTCCTTTCAAACAATGTTCTACCTTATCGTAACTATTCAACTTTTCCCTATCTCCCTTTATTCTGGCCAATTTTAGTAAATGAAGAGAAAGCTCTTTATAAATTTCCTGATCCTCCTCCCTAACTACGTCAAGATGACGTTCTACCGTTTTCCAGTCTCCTCTTGGAACCGGGCCGGTAAGGGAGGACAGAAAGCCCTTCTCTTCAATATTTCTTATATTACCCTTAATCAAAGGCATAGCTGCATAAATCGATTCTTCTTCCGTTAAACCGATTTCTTGAAAATAGGACACGCCTATCTCCAAAAGTGCAAGGGTGAGATTGGACACAAAGACATTTGCAAGATGATACATCGCCGAGGTTTTTAGATTTCGCACAAAATAGGCATTCCCTATTCTCTTTAAGATTTGCAAGACTACATCTTCATTCTCTGACGAAAACTGCCCTTCCACGGAAAAATTAACACTTTGCAGTTCCTCGATGTCCACAGCTTTATGGGAAAATGCATAAATAGGATGGATTGAATAAACGGTTGCTCCTGCTTCTTTGGAAAGCCGTAAAACCGTTGATGGAAGTGAGCCACTGGCGTGGCAAATTGATTTGCCTTTTACGTTCAACCTAGAAATTTCATAATCTATCGCTGGAATCGTATCATCGGGAGTTGTTATCCATAAAACATCGTTTTCTTGAACAATTTCACTTAAATTTTTATATACTTTCGTATGCGTTATCCGGCAAGCTTCATGGGTGTTTTCCATAGTTCTACCCAAAAAACCACTTACCGTTAATCCATGATGCAAAAAGTAACGTGCAAGGTTTACACCTGCCTTGCCAGGTCCTATAAAACCAATTTTGATATCATACCACCTCCATAGGTATAGTACAACATCCAAGTCAATCTCATTCCCGATAGATATGAGTTGAACACCAGGTAATTCAATTTTTGCATCCTCTTTTTTAGAAAGCTTACCTTTCATGATTTGATAAGGCAGTTTTCATTATAGTCTGCAAAACATTTCACTTTGGTGCAGTTTTTTCAATACCACCCGCAGACAGAATACCACCAAAACCCTCATAACTCAACCTTTTTTTCCTTGTTACTGGAAATTAGTAACTATTTCATAGAGAACCACCCTTAAATTTGTGCTTCAACGCTTAAATACAGCTGTGCCTCCCCTTGGGTTCCCCTGCTATTTTACTTAAAGGTAGTGGCTTTTATCTTTTTAATTTGGTTATTATAAATAGAAATCCTAGCATAATCATCTGTTGCAAATGCATAAATTATTCATAAATGTTGATTTTTTTTGCTAAAAAAACGCCCATAGATTATGTCTATAGGCATTTCAATCATTATTTTTTATGCAATCTATTCGTTCTTCATTCAATTATAATTTTTGACTATTGCTTTGCAAAGCAAATTATGGCATTGTAAAAGCAGATAAAGAGTTTATTACAAATAGATTCATTTTTTAATCACTTACAACTTCTTTACTCTCTGTGCTCATTTTATTCGCTCTTTTTCGCTCCTTGTCCTGATACATTCGTGCGTCTGCTAACTGAAAGGCCTCATAAATGCTTTTTCCTCTAGTATCCGACTGAAATGCCAATCCCCAAGATGCACTTAAAAAGCTATGTTTATTAATATTTCTATCGATAATTTCATTTCTGAGTTGATATAAATAGCTTTTTAGCTCTTCCCGCTCTCCCTTTAAGATAATTGCAAATTCGTCACCACCAATGCGAAAGCATCTCCCGGAATCATGAAAAACTGTTTCTATGCATTCGGACATATTGCGAATTAATTGGTCTCCCATCCAATGTCCATAAGAATCATTGATAAACTTTAACCCGTCTACATCCAAAATACAAATTGCATTTCTCATTGAATCTTCATGTGGCTCTTTCGAAATTTCCTCTAAATACATATCAAAGGCATATCGATTTTCAAGCTGTGTTAGTGCATCTGTAAAAGCAGCTTTTTTATATGCCGCCGCTTCCATCCCAATTTTAATTAACTCCAAATTTTTGTCAACCTCACCCTTAGCCACAATAATCAAAGCAATTAGAGTTCCACAACGAAGCAATAGGGCACTGTCAAATTGATCAGAAATATAAAAATAAATTATATTTAACAATGCAAAAAAAAGAAAAACCACAAAACCAAGAAACAATAATCGATTTTTTCCCACTGAACCGGTTCTGATATGTTCTGCCATAGTATGCAAATATAAAATCATCGTTAAAACAATAATGATATGAGACAAAGGCATCCATTCATAAAAATCCACAAGCCCCAAGGCTTGTGCAATAATCATTAAGAAAAAATTAACAATGGATACCATGGCTAATTGATCGTATGTATGTTGATTTTTTGGTTTTAATGCATTGCTGATAAATAAATTCCCCGGTATAGGCATTAAAGCAATTGAAAGAAAAACCATTTGATATGTCAATAAAATCTTTCCCAAGAAAAATTGAATGAATCTGGATTCGGCAAAAAACCAAACCCCCAGTAGAAATGCAAACAGACCGAGATATAAAAAGTTTGTGGTGTGTCGTATTTTGAATAAATAAACTCCATAAAGAATTAACATCACGGCAAATATAATGACTAAAATACTCATAAAAACCGCCGGAAAGTAGTCAAACCCAATTTGAAATAAAATTGCGCTTTTACTGCCCAGCATCATTTCCCCGATTTTTTCTTGATAATTGTCATAAAACGAATGGATTGAAATTTTGATGACCTGTCCTGCACGAATTTTCGGTAATGTAATGATATTCCATGCACTGCCTGGTGATTTCGGAAAGGTCAGAATCTCTATAGGTTTTTCAAAAGAATAAATTGCTTTATCATCGATTGTTACAAGTACCTCTTGATGGGAAGAGCGAAAAGCCAAACAAGTACCAGCTGCAACAGGTTCTTGGAAGGTTCTATATAGCTGAAATGGTTTTCCTGCGTCGCCAGGTATCTTGCTGGGAAGGATGATTTCTCTAACCTGATCATCTTGCGTTTGATATTGCCAACCTTTGGATAAATAAGTAATGTTCTCCTGATTAAAGCTTAAATCCCTTAAGTCAAATTGAATTGAAATCCCGCAAATAAATACACATAAAACTATTGCTACAGAAAATAGCAAGAGAATTACTTTTTTCATATATCACCGCCCAACCAATCTGATTATGATTATTCTGAACCACAAAGACAAATATCACTAATTTTACCACATTTTCTTATTTTATTAAATATAAATTGCTTTATTCTTACAATTTATTCAAAAATTTTGTAATCAATCTAACTTATATCTTTGTATCTTTAATGAACTTATAATACAATGTTCCATTCTTAGTATTTGTATTGTCTTTACATATCCCTTATCCCCCTCACTTCTCGAACACAACGAAAATTGAGAAATAGTAAATTAAAAATACTCAATAAACAATGTACTTTACATAAAAATGCCACAGAATTTTAGATTCTGTGGCACTACTCTTTAACTATGCAAAATATTTATTCCCTCTTTGGTAATTCCAGTAACAATATAATCGGCGCCGCAACACATATCGATTTCTATTACCTCAATATAACCCTGATTTTCCAAAAAAGGAATGACTTCCAATACCTCCTGCATGGTCAAGGAAGAACTGTACTTCATAATATCCGGAACATCCATCTCTCTGCCGTTTATACATTGGGATTGAATTATTTGCATAATTTCCTTTTGTTTTTCATTCATACATTGACCCTCCCATTATATTCAGTATACCATAAAAGGAGAAAAAACCATATGTATCTTTTTACTGTACAATATTCTATTACAAAACGCTGAATAGCAATTCACCATAAGTAGGAAAAGGCCAATATTTCTCACTAACCTGTTCCTCCATGGCATCTGCAACAGCACGTAATGCAACCATTGCAGGAATCACATGGTCTTTGTAATGCTCTGCCACAATCTGTTCATCCTCAAAATTCTTAGCCTTTGCCAAAGATTCCTCCAACGCTTTCTGCTTATCAACAAAATCAGCACACATATCAGAAAGGGTAATCAGCAAGCCTTCCTCACTCTTACAGTTAATTGCGGCTGAAATTTGTCTTTTTAACGCGATTGTTTCTGCCAGTTCTTTGGCATAAGCACTAACTGCAGGCAAAATGTTCTTTTTCGCAAGTTCCAGCATGGTCAAAGCTTCGATATGAATGACCTTTATATAGTTTTCAACCAAAATTTCATAACGGGAATGAATTTCTTCTTTTGTTAAAACTCTATGTTTAGTGAAAGTAGCAATGTTCTTTTCTTCCAAGTAATAAGGCATAACATCCACTGTTGTTTTCAGGTTCAGCAAGCCTCTTTTTTCTGCTTCTACAACCCATTCATCTGCATAGTTATTGCCATTGAAAATAATGCGCTTATGCTCAATTACAGTCTTTCGGATTAATTCATTTGCTGCTGTGGTGAAATCTTCCGCTGTTTCCAGCTCATCCGCAAGCAGGGATAATTCCTCAGCAACAATGGTATTTAAAATAAAGTTAGGGCAAGCAATGGAAACAGCACTTCCTAACATACGGAATTCAAATTTATTACCTGTAAAAGCAAAGGGTGATGTTCTGTTTCTATCAGTTGTATCCTTGAAAAATCTAGGCAGGACATGAACGCCAACCTTCATCATTTCTCTATCTTTGCCTGCATATTCCACTCCACTTTCGATACTGTCTAATACTGCCTGCAAATCTTCTCCAACAAACATGGAAACAATGGCAGGAGGGGCTTCATTTGCACCCAAACGATGGTCATTGCCGGCTGAAGCTACCGAGAGTCGCAACATATCTTGATATTCATCAACTGCTTTAATCAAAGCAACCAAGAACAATAAGAATCTTGTATTTTCCGCAGGAGAATCACCAGGCTCCAGCAGATTTGCACCTTTATCTGTGGAAATTGACCAGTTGTTATGTTTACCACTGCCATTTACACCTTCAAAGGGTTTTTCATGCAAAAGACAAACCAAGCCATGCTTATCTGCAACTTTTTTCATTAACTCCATGGTAACTTGATTATGGTCACAAGCAATATTTACCGTAGTAAAAACAGGTGCCAATTCGTGCTGTGCAGGAGCAACTTCGTTATGCTCTGTTTTTGACAAAATCCCCAGCTTCCAAAGCTCTTCATTCAAATCATACATAAATGCCTTTACTCTAGGCTTAATTGCACCAAAATAATGGTCATCCAATTCCTGTCCCTTAGGGGGCTTGGCACCATAAAGGGTTCTACCACAGTAAACTAAATCTTTACGTTTCAAGTAAACGTCCTTATCAATCAAGAAATATTCCTGCTCGGAACCAACCGTTGTATTCACACGACTTGTCTCCGTATCACCCAGCAATCTTATAATACGCATTGCCTGCTTATTAAACGCTTCCATGGAGCGCAGCAAAGGCGTCTTTTTGTCCAAAGCCTGCCCACCGTAAGAATAAAACGCCGTGGGAATGCATAATGTGTCATCTTTAATAAATGCAAAAGAGGTGGGGTCCCAAGCAGTGTATCCTCTTGCTTCAAAGGTTGCACGCAAACCACCATTGGGGAAACTGGATGCATCAGGCTCACCTTGAATCAATTCTTTTCCTGAAAACTCCATAATTACCTGCCCGTCTCCGGCAGGCGCTATAAAGCTATCATGTTTTTCTGCGGTAATCCCTGTCATTGGCTGGAACCAGTGTGTAAAGTGGGTTGCACCCTTTTCAACGGCCCAATCCTTCATAGCATTTGCAACAATATCTGCTACTTCCTTATCCAACCGTTTACCTTCCTGCATCACCTTACACATTGTTTTATATGTGCTTTTTGGCAATCTTTCCTTCATCACATGTTCATGAAAAACCATTGATCCAAATAATTCGGGAACTTTATTTTCCATATTTTCCAGCCTCCTTTATCCTCTTTGTTAAGACACAATTTCTTATCTAGAAGGGGCTGCAGATAAACGCTTACCCATAAGAAAGATTGCTAAAAACTTCTTATGGAAATGCGTCTATCGGCAGCCCCGTCGCTGTATACCACGTCATTATAGGGTTTGCTTTGTAGACTGTCAACAAAAATATTAAACTGCAAAAAAGAAAAAATGTAACGATATTAACAGGATTGAATAAGGATTCCTTTCATTTTCTAAAATTCCCTGTGCATATTTCAGCCACTAGGGATGTACATTTGTCTTTATTACCTCAATATCTGATGTATAAAATGGGATACCTTACAAATTATTTTGTGAAATACAACTTTCCATGCAAAATATCCTTGTCCATTTCCAAAAAATTAGCTATTGACAGTGAAATCTTTGCAGTGTAAAATACACACAAATCGAAAACGGCGTTGAGGAAGACAAGTAATATAAAAAAACCGCCCCAGTGAGCAAAGGATAGTGGAAACTTTGCGTAGGCTTTTATATGAATAACACTTCTTAGCTTCGATCTGAACCTCTTTTTAGAGCAGTAGGTGAGACGGTTTGTCCCCCGTTATGGGACACGGGTTTCATTGAACCCAGAAAGAGACTGTTTTTACAGTAATTTAGGTGGCACCGCGGATGGCAGCTATTCGTCCTAATTTTAATTATTAGGATAGTTAGCTGCATACTACATTCGGAGGTGTTTTTTTATGTGTTCAATTATGGGTTTAGAAAAAATGCAGGATTTACAGAAAGTAATGGAGTGCTTTGAACGTACCGTTTCCAGAGGGCCGGATATGTCCCGCACATTACAGGTTGGTCAAGGAATGCTTTGCTTTCACCGCCTTGCCATCATGGGTTTATCAGAAAGCGGCATGCAACCCTTTACTTATGAAGGGGATGCTGTGGTTTGCAATGGAGAATTATATGGGTTTCGCACAATAAAAGAAAGATTGGCTGAAACATATACCTTTGTCAGCGAATCCGACTGTGAAATCATTCTGCCAATGTATCGAGAGTATGGCTTGGATATGTTTCAAATGCTGGATGCAGAATTCGCATTGATTATTTATGATGGCAAAAAAGATTCTTTGATTGCTGCAAGAGACCCCATTGGCATTCGTCCATTGTTCTATGGTTATTGCCAAGATGGTTCCATTGTATTTGCCAGCGAGGCAAAAAATTTAGTGGATCTTTGTGCAGAAATTATGCCATTTCCTCCTGGGCACTACTATGCAGATGGTAAATTCGTTTGCTATTGCGACTTAACAACAGTTGAAGCATATTCCACTGACAGCTTAGAGGAAACCTGCACTAAAATTCGAGAATTGTTGGTAAAAGGTATTGAAAAAAGATTGGACGCCGATGCGCCCTTGGGCTTTTTGTTAAGCGGCGGCTTAGACAGCAGCTTGGTTTGCTCCGTTGCAACAAAGGTTTTAAACAAACCCATTCGCACATTCGCCATTGGTATGGCTAAGGATGCCATCGACCTGCGCTACGCAAAAGAAGTTGCAGATTATCTTCACACGGAACATACGGAAATCATCATGACAAGAGAAGATGTTTTGGAAGCCTTGGATTATGTGATTTATACCCTTGGCACCTATGATATTACCACCATCCGTGCAAGTATGGGGATGTATCTGATTTGTAAAGCAATCCACGAAAAAACAGACGTCAGAGTTTTATTGACAGGGGAAATTTCCGATGAAATTTTCGGCTATAAATATACAGATTTTGCTCCTTCACCTGAGGCTTTTCAAGCTGAGGCGAAAAAGCGCTTGGAAGAACTGTATATGTATGACGTTCTGCGGGCAGACCGTTGCATTTCGGCGAATTCCTTGGAAGCAAGAGTACCCTTTGGGGATTTAGATTTTGTACGCTATGTTATGTCTATTCACCCATCAATAAAGCAAAATTCTTATGGCATTGGAAAATACCTTTTGCGCCATGCCTTTGAAGGAGATTGGCTGCCCCAGGCGATTCTTTATCGTGAAAAGGCCGCTTTCAGCGATGCCGTTGGCCACTCCATGGTAGATGATTTAAAAGAATATGCACAAAGCATCTGCTCCGATGAAGAATTTGATGAAAGATGCAAAAAATATGACTTTGCAACACCATTTACAAAAGAAAGCTTGATGTACCGTGAGATTTTTGAAAAATATTATCCCGGTCAGGCTAAAATGGTGAAAGATTTTTGGATGCCCAACAAGGAATGGGAAGGTTGTGACGTAAACGATCCTTCTGCCCGTGTTCTTTCCAACTACGGCGCCAGCGGTAAATAAAATAAAAAGATAGGCACTTCCCCTGTTTTTTGCAGCAAGGAAGTGCCTAACATGCTTTTACAATTCCTTATATAAGGAAGAAACACAATCATTTCCTTGGAAATAAGAAAACTAGCCTTTATACCAAGAATGGGAAAACAAAACATTTCTTTGTTCCATCAAACAGCCTATTTAGATGCAATTTAATGCCATGATAAAGCCCAATTTACTTGCCGGTAAAAAAGAGTAACAACTTGAACGAAACCTTTACACCAATTGGATTATTCGTTTTGTTTTTTCTCCACCAATACATCCATCATCCCTTGGGCGAAGGCCGACGCTCGTTCTGTAATTCCCGCAACTTTTAATATACTTGAAGGGTCGTTTGCCGTTTCCACCATAGAAAAACGTGGTGGTAAACGAAAGGTTTTGTTCATGCTCAAGGCACTAATCAGTTGCTCTGCAACAATATCTCCCCCACTATAGCCGGAAACCACAATGGAAAACAGATACTTTTGGTAAAACTGATTGGTACGAAACAGTGCTGTCAATCGATTAATAAATGCTGTAATATTTGCGCTTAAAGCATCATTATAATTGGGGGCTAGAATCACCATTGCATTGCAAGCAAGAATTGCAGGATAAACCTCTTTCGTAATCACTCCGCCGTAATAGCAACTGGATTTCTCACTAAAATGCATACACATGCGATAAGGACAACCACTGCAATCCTGAATGGTTCCGTTTCTTAGGGATATTTCGGTAATATCACAATATTGCAACTGCTCCTTCACCATATCCCAAAGAAGAGCCGTATTGGAAGTGCTATAGTTACTGGCATGAAGCACTAGGATATTGCCTCTTTTTTTAGGCATTTGCTGATGTGCCATCACCCGTTTTACCATTTCCTTGGCAGAAACATGATAAGCAGTTAGGTTGCCCGCATCTAACCTCATAGCCTGAATATTATAGTTCAACAAATCCTTTGTTCCCTCCACCATGGCCCGCCCAGGGAAGGAACAACCTCCTTTGTTTGCCGTAAACATAAGCCCTCTGGCTACAGATTTTGTGTAAAGCTCACTTTCACCATCTATGATAATGCCCCCTACACTTCCATCAAAAAAGGTTGGGTCAATACGCATTTTTTTCAGAAAACGAAAGTATTCCAAGTTAATCCCAGAGATACCAAGAGGAATTGCAAAAATAATGCGCTGATTTTGTAATGGATGAAGGGCATCCACCGTCTCAATCTTTTCCACCTCATAAGGCTCCAAAACTTCCTCCAACAGTGCAGAAAGACGCTTTGTACGAATTACATCCTCACATCGGGGATAAACCAGTGTTAGCTTTTCTTTCATTTAATCCCCTCCAGTCCATGGAAGGCCTTTTCCAAACGGACAAAAAGCTGCTTAGGTAAGGGCAGGCTTTCCAATTCCAATCCCCAAGGAGTGGTGCGATTTCTACATCCCATATACACTCCCCCTAAAAAATTGGAGCTATAATGCCACTCTCCACGTAGTGTTAAAATGAGAGAAATCGCCGCAGAGGAAATGGCAGGGGCTACATAAGGTTTAAATCCCAATTCTCTGGTACGCAAATTTGCATCAATGGCAAGTTGGGTTAATTCCTTGGAAAGGGTATCGTCATAAGCGTGGATACTATTTGCAATGACCAAATCCTGCCCATGGGGACCATAGGCTCTCCCCTCTTTTAAAAAGGAAGAAAAGCGTTCTTCTTTTTTTGCATAGTATGCGGCACGGGCATTCATTACTCCTAAGCCATATCCCTGAATTTGCTCAGGGCGCAAGCCTTTTCCGTCAAAACTCCCGTTTTCATCGGTATTACTCGCCATAAATGCGGCCTTGCATAAAGGGTCAACAGGGTCAGATACCACTGCAAACAAACCCTCGAATTGACTCATTCTAGCCTTTTTTGCAAAAAGGGATACAATCCCTTTGTTTGCTTCAAATTGTACCATGCGTACATCCTTTACCTCAGACCCTACAGGAGGGATCCCTTTAGAGGCACAGAAAACGAACATATCGCAATCAAAAAGCTCTTCCTCTTTTAAAATAACTACCTCTGGCAATTTATCATATTCCCAAGGAAAAGCCGCCTGATTCAACTCGCTTTCCCATCTTTTGCACACGTTTTCATTTACATCAAAAATCCCCAATGTATGAATACAGTCACCGCCTAACAGCTTCAATGCTGTCAAAACTGTACTCCCCACATCCCCAAGGGCTAAAAGATGCACTCTTTTTTTCTCTTGTTGGGGTTTTTCCAACCGTTTCTTCCATTGTTCCAACGTTCCCCAATTTAAATTCACAATGGTAGCGTTGCCCTGTTCTATATCCGTCCTATATATTTCCTTCATTTCCTGTGAAATACCTTGACTTTTTTCCTGCAAGGCATTGCTGTCAAGGCAAAATAAACCCTCAACTTCCCCTAGCTGACCAAAGTGTGTCAATCTGGAAAAACCCTTGCTTCTCTCTCGGGGAAATGATACCGGTATCATAACACCCTGTTGAAATTCACATCTCTTCATTTTGTAGCCCCCTTTTTACTTCACCAAATGCTTTAGGCGAACCAACCGCTCAATATCGTTTTCTAAATAGACAGATGCGGGCAGATGATAATCGTATCGGATACTGCTGCCATTGTCAGGGCATCTTGGCGAAATAACAACTTCACTTAATCTATCCAGGGTTAGACTTCGCTCAAATGCTCTTTGATATTCCATCTCCAGCGTTCGAAGTATATCTCTGGAGTTTTGCAAGCAGGTCATGGATAAATCATAAATGGCCTCCTTAGACGCATCCTGTATAAAACCGGGCATTACATAAGGTAAAATTAAGTTCACCGAATCAATCATATTACTGCTTCTACCTCTTAGTTGTTCTACGCCGTCTCCTCCAATAAAAGGATACATTGTGGTTTCCACAAACCACGCTTTTAAGCAAGGAACAAAATAAGCGCTTTCTACCTGTCTTCCTTGGATTTCCATTAAATCTCGCCCTCGCCCGGAAAGAACGCCAACAACCATGCGGTCAATATCCACTGCTTCCTCTTGAAATAAAGGGTTCAGCTCACGAATGCGATAGCCCTTATGCAAAAGATCGTCCACCAAAATCACTGGGCGTCGGAAGGACTTAATCATGCGAACCTGACAATCCAAAGGTAAATACTGGGGGAATTCTTTAATTTTAAAAGATTTTATTTCTCGGTCAAATTCTTTTTCCGTATGCAAAACCTTTGTAACTGTGTTGGGTATCACTATGCCCTTTAAAATTTTACCAAAAGGTACGCACATATTAGGGCCAAGACCCCGAATTGCTGTGGGTTCTTTGGGAACACCATTTGCCTTTGTAATCAGCTCAATCAGCCGATTGTGCATCATCCCTGCATCAAAGGAAATAACCAATTCCCCTGGGTTCAGCTTTGTCAACGCTCGCTGAAATCGGTGATGGGTTTCTTGAATTGTTTTTAAAACCCGTTCATTGCTGTTAAAGGGTTCTTTGATAGCCGTTTGTAGATTATGATATAGGGTAATGGGACTTTTCATATCCACAACATAAATATCTCTGGTAGTATTATTAATCAGCTTTAAAAAGCCCTGACGTTCCAAAACATCTTGAATGGTTTCACTGACAAATCCGGATCTAAGGCTAAAAACACCATAGGTATAATCCTCTTTTAAAGCTTTTGCTATGGATTCCGTAAATAAAATTTGCTCCAAATCGTCAATTTTTGAATTTTCTCTAATAAAGCAGGCTTCGAACATAATAATTTTTCCTGAAGTATTCTCACGAATATAGCTTGCAGTATCTATATTTTCAAATTCGCTGTAAAGCTCCGTCGTTGCGATATGGCGGTAAACCATAATACCATCCGGCTTTCCTCTGCCAAACTTATCAAAAACTACAGTCATACCACTCCCCTCCCTATGGAGGGCATCCAATAAGTTATTTACCATTTCCGAGGGAATGGTACTACCAAAAATAACCCCTTCTGCCTCTTCCACATCGGAAAAATGGGAAACCTCCACCGCCTTTGTCTCCAAAAGCTGTTTATATTGAGGTTCTCTAAGATAAAGGCTGTTTTCATAAATATAATTTTGGGCTACGGTATCAATGAGATTAGTAATATCCCGATTATGGTCTATATTCTCACGAATTCTTGTGGAGCTGACATCCTCAAAATGAGTGGGAAGCTTTAACTCCAAAACCTCATTTTGAATAGACTCATAGGTATTTTTCTTCTGTTGCACAGTGTCATCACCCGTCTCCCGTAAGAAAAGAATATGCGGAAAGGTCTGTATGGAGTCCTCCACAGGCTCAATTTTATAAGAAGATGCATTTTGCACAACATCACTGCCTGCCACCATATAAACCTCTTTACCGGGGAACAGCTCTCTTAATCGCTTTAAATCTTCAGGATTTGCAATATTTACAGGCACATTTTCAGGGAATAGATAAATATTTTCCTCGTTCGCCACAGACATATGAATAATCCGCCGTCTAACCATATGGGGCTGGGTCTTTTTCGACCAAGAAAATTCATCAATTGCCAAATAAACAATAAAGCCCAAATCCCGAATCTCTTTTGCAATTTCCTTATGTCCCAAGGAAAAGGGGTCAAAGCTGCCAGGAAAGAAAGCTACCTTATTGGGCTCTTGGAAGGAAAAGCTACCTTTCGTAAACAAATAATCACTGATAAAACGGTAGATTGCATTCCAGCTGGCAGTGTCATTAAAAAAACCAAGCTCAGAATCCTCTGCTTTGTCCGTCATAGTAACCAGCTTTTTGCTGATGAACGCAAAAATATTTTTCTTTTCCCGAAGGGTTAAGCCATTGCTTCCAAACAATTCATGGCCTACAACCCAAAAGGCTTCTCTGTTTACATTGGTCTGATAGGTGGCAAAGCCTCTTAAAATCATACCCATGATTTTCTTTTTTCGTTCTTCGTAAATAGCTATATATTCAGGAAATCTGGCGCTGTATTTTTCATAATGACGCACCATAACCCCTAGGGTATCTAAAGCAACACTGGCAATTCGTTCATTGGTGCTGCATTGCAGGCGGCAAATTTCCAATAAGAATTCATTTAACTCCTTGGGGTGCAAATACATAGCATATTCCCCTAGGTATTGAGGGATATATTTGGAAAATTCAAATTCACCAATTTCAAGACCTTTGATTAGCTCAATGGCAACCTCATTTCGCTGATCCCAAGAAAGAAGGGGCGCAAGCTTTACCAATGTCTCCCCAGCAAAATGGCGCACCGTTACCTGCTCGCTTATCTTTAATAAGTTGGAAAGATGGGTGGCAACATGAAGTTTGGGCATTGATAAACCCTGATGAATGCGTTCATATAAAAGCTCAATATTAATAATTTTAATTTTCCAAGGTGTGGCGGATTTTAAGTTCTCCAAAAAGATATCCGAAACCACTCTGTCATCCTCAAATATACGACGGAAGGATACACCACGAATGACGTCCTTAATTCCGTATACTTCCCCTATCATATAAAGCAAAAACTCCAAGCTCACATTACCCTTAATGGTCACTCTTTCCACAATTCTGATGACACTTTCCACCAACTTATGATTTTTTAAATAATCTGCCGCCATATCCTTTAAATTCAGAAGAATTGCGGCACGAATTTCTAAGGACTCTTGGTCTGCATAATTCTCCATAAATGAGAGCAGTATATCCTGTTCCTCTTCGTTTAATAAGCATTGAGGAATAGAGGGGAGTGTGTCAATCAGAATAAATGCAGTATCCTCACCCCAGTCTTTGCTTTTAAAATATTCCAAGAAGGATGCAATATATTTGCCTCTTACCTCCCCCTTGCAATTTTCCAACAGAGATGTTACTACACGCTTTAGGCCATATCCCAGCCATCGGCGATGTCTGTCTATCATTTTATGATCGGGATTAATAATCATATAGAGGTATTTTTCCCACATATCAAAGCTGGTAACCTCGTCCAAAACAATGTTTACATCGGGAGGCAGTTCCTTAGCATAGGCAATGTCATAATGGGCAATCATATTTCCCAATAAATCTCCTGCCTGACGACGGATGTCTCCCTCTCGATGCACCATCAATTCATAAAGAAAGCTGATGGACATCTGTTTCTGCTTTTGGTTCATATAGGTAAAATACTCTGAAAAAATATTAAGGTAAGCTCTGGAATTTTTCCAATCTCTGGCACTCCTTGCTGTTTCCAAAATTGCACCAAAGGATGCCTCACGGCTTAATCTATGCATCAAACGGATATTGTGATCCACTGCAATATTTTTAAACACATCAACTGTCTCATTGGTATCTAATAAGGCCAATTCCTTGTGGAAAACTTCACTTAATGTATCCTTAGTTAAATCCGTATTAACCCCAATGGAGTGCATATACTGCTCAAAGTCTTCCAAACGGGAATACACATGACGATAGCGATTTTCCTTTGCCTTATCCACATTATCCAGCTTATCTAAAATTACACGGAAGGAATCCTCCAAGGAGTACATTCCCATGATTTCCTTTCCATCCTCAAAACCCTTGCTTTTTACTCGAAAATCAGCATAAATCAATATCAAGGATTCCACAGGAAGATTTTCCAATTCTAAATCCCAAGTTGAATGATTGGCAGCGATATGCCCAATATCGGAAAGGTCATTATTATTAAACCAAATATCTGTATAGTAATAGTGCAAATACGGAATTCGTTTCACTTCATTATCCTTACATCCGTATTTTCCAAGGTCATGCCCTGCTGCCGCCCCCGATATCAGCCCTAAATCCACAGGGACATCTGCCTTCGCCAACTGCCGCCCGATATGCATGGCAATATAATGTACTCCTGCAACATGGGCAAGAGCATCGAAAGGAGTCACCTCTCGGCCAATGCGCATAATCTCATAAATATACTGCTTATCAAAGCAATCAAGGAATCTAGCATACTGCACCTCATAAGGACTATTTTCCATTTCTTTCTCCGTGGCAAAAGCAAAATCTTTATGCAGACCAAAAGGTACATTTTCTCTCTCATAATTCAGAAAAAAGCGCAATACCTCTAAATAGAACATCACGCTCTGTCGTTCATTGGTGTTTAGAATGATATCGTTGCGATGTGGGTAAATGCCTTTAATTAAATAACGAAATATATACGTCAGCCAGCCATCTTCCGGCACCTGTTTCGCCAAAGAAGATAGAATTTTCTCGCAGTAAAAAAGAACCCTCTGGCAGGATATTTCTTTGCTGTCAATGATATCATCCACTGCCTCCAGCCAATACTCTTTTTCTAGAAATGCTATGACTGTTTTCTTTTTTAAATTAATCCTTCTCAAAAAATCTTTATTCGTAAGGACAGCAAAAAGCCCCCGATAAATGGCAATCCCTCGTTTTTTCTTCATGCATAGCCTCCCTTTTCCCTCTTTTTTCAATTTTAACACCACCTTTTCCCTGTTTCAATAGGGTTTGATGCTTTGTTGGAGTTTACATACACATTTTACATAATTTTCTCCATAAGTAAAAATAACATCCCCGTTTTAGGAAATGTCTATTGATAAACCTGTTCTCAAGTAAAGGAAAAAGATATCCCTTTTGTAGTTCTCGAATTATTTAAAAAATCATAATTGTTTAGCATACAGCCAAATAATTGATGATTTTCGAAAATTTTTGAAGGAGAAACTCACTAAAAAGGGGCTTAATTTTATTCTTTAGTTTAGTAGAAAAATTAACAAAAAAGCCGTAGGACTTAAAATCCTACGGCAAATTTCAAAAATATCGTTATTATCAGGGGTCTTGCTACACCCTTTCATTCTTAATTCTTTTTAACTATTTTTATCGGCAATGGTCATTTTAAGATCGTGTCCGGTCTTACCGTCTCTTACAACATGAACATCTACCGTATCCCCAACCTTTGTTTCACCTACAATTTTTACAAGGGAATCCATATCCATAACTGTGTTTCCATTAAAGCTGGTAATAATATCACCTACCATAATGCCGGCCTTTTCAGCAGGGCCACCCTCTGCAACTTCCATAATCAAAGCACCTACAGGCAGTTTATATAAATCTGCATTTTCAGAAGTAATGCTGGTACCTTTGATACCGATATAAGGTCTAGGCTGTGTTCCGTTCTCCAGCAAGTCTTCCACAATGGGTTTAATCACGTTACTTGGAATTGCATAGCCCATTCCTTCTGCCATAGAAGAATTGTATTTTGCAGTATTAATACCCACTACTTCACCTGCGCTATTTACCAAGGGGCCGCCGCTGTTTCCGCCGTTAATTGCGGCACTTGTCTGTAAAACATTCAGTTGATTACCTTCTACATTAATGGTTTGTTCTGTCATACTAACCATACCATCCGTTGCGGAAAGACCCATCCCCATTGCATTACCAATGGCAATTACGCTATCCCCAACCTCTAAGTGGTCAGAATCGCCAAAGCTTGCAACACTTACATTCTTTACACCTGCACTCTTTAATGCTTCCCATGATACCGTAATAACTGCTAGGTCGGATTCACTTTTCGTCCCCACAACCTTTGCTGGAACGCTGGCATCGCCTTCAAATGTAACAAAAATAGAGTTTGCGCCGTTAACTACATGATTATTTGTTGCAATCGCTACCTTATCATCATCGGAGTAAAAAATCACACCACTACCCATTCCATTCGCTTCATAAGGCACGCTAAAGGAGCCAAAATACTCAGCAGCACCTGAAACCTTCGTGGAAATGCTGACAACTGAGGGTTTTACACCTTTGATAATATCCACTGCCGACAGCCCCGTAGTAGAAGAAACTTTTTGTGCGATAATCGGTGTGTTGCTAACAACAGGTTCATCGGCAAAATAATATTTTACCGCACCATAACCAGCCCCCATACTTGCACCACCAGCCACACTTACAATCAAGCACGCAGCAATAAACTTCGCCCAATTTCTTCTTTTTCTCGGGGTTTTCTTCACCTGCTCCTCATAACGGTATTCCCGAAGGGAAGGGCCTTCACCATTTGGAGCTTTACCGCAGGAACATCCGTCGGTCTCCATGTCCTCTTCTTCAACCTGTTGTTCCTCAGTAAGTTCATCTTCAACCGCAGATCCCTCTATTATCTCCTTTTGGGTTGTCGTTTCAGATTCTTCTGTGATTTCCGGTTCCTTAGACATTTCCTGTTCATTCATTTTAGTATCTTCTGTTTCATTATTTTTTTTATTATTTAGAATCATATCTTCAGGGTCAAACATATCATATTCCTCCGTTCATTTATTTTATGATATGAGTATAGCGCATCCTTTTGAACAAAATATGAACATGAATTAAATAATCGGTTAATATTACCGAGTTTGGAAGCTCATTTTCTCAGTTAACAAACTATTTTTTACTAGAAACAAGTCTTGCAATGGCTGTTTCCTTAAAACGATTAACGGATTTTTGTTGGAAAGCCAACCTTTTTCTGTACTTTAGACAAAGTCTTCTCGGCAATCCTTCCTGCTTTTTCCGCACCGTTTTTAATCACGCTATCCAAATAATCCTTATTTGCTTCCAATTCTTTTACACGCTGTTGAATTGGCTCCAATTTGGCTACAACCGCTTCGCCCACAGCCACTTTAAAGTTACCATAGCCGGTATTGGCAAACTCTCTTTCTGCCTCTTCAGGGGAAACCCCTGTTACAGCGCAGTAAATTCCCAAAAGGTTGGAAATGCCCGGCTTATCTTCTCCAAAGCGCACTTGATTGTCAGAGTCTGTCATTGCACGTTTAAATTTATTCAAAATAACTGACGGCTCATCCATCAATGCAATAGTATTGTTTTTATTTTCATCAGACTTAGACATTTTCTTGGTAGGTTCTTGCAGTGCCATAATTCTTGCCCCAACCTTACCGATATACGCCTCGGGAATTTTAAAAGTATCACTATAAACACCGTTAAAACGTGCCGCAATGTCTCTGGTGATTTCCAGATGCTGACGCTGATCCTCACCAACAGGCACCAAATCCGTCTGATATAACAAAATATCTGCCGCCATCAAAACAGGATAAGTATATAATCCAGCATTGATATTGTCTGAATGCTTCGCAGACTTATCCTTAAACTGGGTCATTCTGTTCAGTTCTCCCATATAAGTATAGCAATTCAAAATCCAACCCAATTCAGCATGCTGAGGCACATGAGACTGATAATAAATAATATTTTTTTCAGGATCTAGACCAACGGCAAGGTATTGTGTTAATAAATCCCTTGCCTGCTTACGAAGCTTTGCAGGATCCTGACGCACAGTAATTGCATGCATGTCTACAATACAGTACAAACAATCATAGTCATCCTGAAGCTTTGTCCAGTTATTCAGTGCGCCCAAATAATTACCCAAAGTAATTAAACCCGAGGGCTGCATTCCACTGAAAATCCTTTTTTTATCCTCTGCCATGTTTCGTTCTCCTCTCACATATCACAATGAAAAAGATGGCCTGCGGAAGCTTCCCAGTGCCACCCTTTATCCCATTTCTTTCGCATTTATTGCTTTTCTTTGTACTCGCCGTCAATATACCCTGTATCAACCGGAACAACACATACACAAATCACATACGCCAAAACACCCAAAAAAACACCTGTAAATAAGCTTACCAAAATCCAAAGCAAACGAATTAACGTAGGGTCAACATCAAAATACTCACCAATGCCGCCACACACACCTGAAATTTTTACATTTGTACTAGAACGATATAATCTTTTTGTCATAATTGTTCCTCCATTACTTCTTTATTTAATAATTTATTCTCCAAAAAACTAAATGTCATACCATCTGCAATAATAATATGGTCAATTAACTGAACTTCTATTGCAAACAAGAGCTTCGCCAGCTTTGCAGTTGTCTCAATATCATCAAAGGTTGGCTTACAATTGCCTCCAGGATGATTGTGGGTGAAAATTACCGCTGAAGCCTGCAATTTTAATGCTGCCTCCATGACAACTCTGGGGTGTATCGCCGCTGAGTTTACTGTACCCTCGGCAATCTGCACTGTATTAATCACCCGCCGCTTATTGTCCAAGCATACTGCATAAAAAAATTCTCGGTTTTTATATGCCATCAAAGATTTGCAATATTCAATGGCAAGACCCAAGGAATTCAGCGTAGGTCTATCACGCCATCGGGCTTGTATGCACCGCTTGCTGATTTCTTTTTGCAAAGAAATCAATATCGCCGTGTTTATTCCCACACCGCAAAGACGAGAAATATCCATAGACTCAGCTTCCATTAGGGTTGGCAAGGAACCAAATTCCTTTACCATTTTATGAGCTAGGGGATTGGTATCTCCCCTGGGTACAGCATAATAAAGGAGCATTTCCAAAAGCTCATGGTCATGAAAACCTTCACCACCCTCTTGTAAAAACCGCTGTCTCATTCGTTCCCGATGCCCACTGTGGATACCCGCTGCCATAAGCTACTCCTCAATTTCCAATAACCGACTCAACTTGGTAAAGCCATTGGTGTATATAATTTGTAAAAGGGAATCCAGCCGTCTTAAGGCATCCTTGACAATTTTTTCAGAAATAATACCACTTTCCAAACAATCTGCAAGCTCTGCCAAATCAACCACCTTTACAAACCCATTTTCATAAATAATTACATCCGCCAATAAATCGCTAAAAATATAGGAATTTTGTTCCTTTTTATATTCAGTATCGATAATATCACAATAGTAATAAACCAACTCATTTTTTTCATTTAAGAATTTACTAACTTTAAAGCCTTGCTTTATATAATAGCAGGATATGCCGTGGTCAAAGTCCTCCTTTGGCCGAAAAACAAACCACTTTGTAATAATGACATCCTCATCACGATGAAGAATGATATCATCTTTTAGAAAAATTGTTTCATTTGGAATAAACCGTTTTCGATAGAGCTTTATTTCATTCAAGTTCTCACCTATCCCTTATATAAAAAAGCTCACTCAAATGATACAATTTCGCAGCGGCTCAAATGGGAATCTTTCCGCAAAGGCTGCAATTGAGGTACATAGGCTTTAAAATAATCAGAACCGGTGTGGGCATCTACCGCAGCTTGGTCAACATATTTTTCCACGAAATAAAATACTTCTGCTTCATTGGTATCCCGAACCAAATCGTAAAAAATACATCCGGGTTCCTTTCTTGTTTCCTCCACCATTTTTTTCGCAAGCTGTAAAAAAGCAGCCTGATTTTTCTCTGCCACAACGCTTTTTGCAATTAAAACAATCATGTTCTCAGTCCTTTGTATTTATAATAATTTCATTATAAGAAATTATACCATAAAATACAAGAACAGAGCTTAAAATGCGGCAAATTATTTAATAATATTTCTTTAATTTTTCATACAAGAAACATTGTTTAAATGTAGCAATATAAATGATGATGAAGTCTA
Source organism: Anaerotignum propionicum DSM 1682 (assembly GCF_001561955.1). NCBI lineage: Bacteria > Bacillati > Bacillota > Clostridia > Lachnospirales > Anaerotignaceae > Anaerotignum > Anaerotignum propionicum. The sequence goes on along the minus strand of NZ_CP014223.1, from coordinate 917,397 downwards.
TCGGATTAAGTATCCAAAATATTGGGCTGCGTCTTCCTCAGCTTCCCTGCAATCCAAATTCCATCAAACGGGATAATATTTCTTTATCCGCAGGGCAAAAGGTGTATTCAGGAATCTCTTCTACTGTAATCCACCGAAAATCCTTGTGCTCCAGTAATTGAGGCTCACCTTGAATAATTTCACCTTGAAACAAAATCAAATTTATGGTGATATCTGGATATATATGGGTTAATTCCATATATTTTTTTCCTACCTTTATTTCTATGCCCAATTCCTCACGACACTCCCGTATAAGTGCTTCTGCCTGACTCTCTCCGGCTTCCAGTTTGCCCCCCACAAATTCCCAAAGAAGTCCCCTTTTTTTATGAGGGGGACGTTGACAAATCAAAAACCGGTTTTCTCTGCACAGCAGTGCCGCCACAACCTCTGTCATTCTGCCACCTCTTAACCAAAATAATCACATTCACAAAGCAATGCGAAACACTGATTCACCTCATCATCTTCAAACAGCGATCCATATTCACCCTTCACAATCAAAGCTTCCATTGATAGATCTAACCACTTACTTTTCTTGAGGATTTCAAAATTATCCGAACAACCATTTCTGCTTAAAGCTCTGCGAGCTACGGAAACACCTCCATACTGCTGAATTTCCTTTATAAGCTTTGCAGAATTATAACCTTCCAATCCCTTTGCCTGCTCTGCCTTTTTCATCCATTCCTCAGAAAAAATTTTTTCTATATCCGTCATAATTGTTCCTCCTTATTTCATCTTCTACATGTTTCCCATGTATTTGACTTGTTATAGATGCCAATCCTATTGAAAAACTTCGTCTTAATATTTAAACAAAAAAACCGCCAAAAATAATAATCAATCTAAATACTTTTCTTTATCTTTTTATATGCTCTAATGTTATCTTCATAATTCACCCGAATATCCCTTCATATCAGCCTTTTTGGGAAGAAAATTCAGAACACCCAAAGAAACAGAGGAAAGGCCACTTCCTTTCTTATTCGGAACAGACTAAATTCTAACTTACCCGTTGTGCACGCACCATTTGACACTACACGATGCTTCATGAGATATGAAGAAATTTATAATGAAGTAATTTAACATCCCTTTTAAGTGCCAAGATCATTTCTTTAGATGATTTATCTTTAAGCTTCCCCCACCGTAGGCAGGCTCAATGCCGCCAATAAAAGTAGATCTAACCACCGTTTCTCGTCCGTACTTCCCACGAAGAATATCCATGGCGGCATCCGCCTGCTTCTCCTTGCTCCAGTCCTCATCCAAAATGGAAAGCTGAATGCACTCGTCACTGCATAAATGTGCTGCACGAATCCCTAGATGGCGGATGGGTTCCTTCTTCCATGCTTCATCAAAAACCTTTTTAGCTGTTTCATAAACCGCATTGGTACAATCAATGGCATTCAACAGCTTTGTTTGATGGGAGTACACTTGAAAATCAGTGGTTTTAATTACCACGCCAATTTCTCTTGCACAAAACCTACCCTCTCGCAATCGCATAGAAACCGTTTCCGACAAGGAAAGAAGTATTTTGTAAGCCTCTTCCCGCTCCTCCACATCATAAGGGATGGTGGTGCTGTTCCCAACACTTTTCACCTCCTGCACTGTTTCCACATGAGCAACCGAAGTATCATCTATCCCATTGGCATAAGCATTCAGCATTCTGCCATAGCTTTTGAACTCCTTTTCCAAAAGAGCAGCAGGATACTTTGCCAATTCCCCAATGGTTCGGATGCCCATCTTCCTCAGTCGTGGACCAATTCTTCTGCCCACCATAAACATTTCTTCCACAGGCAAAGGCCATAGCTTTTTTTCCAACTCTTCAGGAAAGAGCGTGATGATTTTATCCGGCTTCTCCAATTCTCCAGCCATTTTTGCCAAAAGCTTGTTTACACTAATGCCAATATTTACAGTAAAACCCAATTCTTTTTTAATATGCTCTTTTATTTTTTCAGCCCCCTCCAAGGGTGTACCAAAAAGGTATTCCATTCCCGTATAGTCAAGAAAACCTTCATCAATACTAAAGGGTTCTACACGGTCGGAGTATTGAGAAAGGATGCGAAACATTTCTTCCGAATTTCTGGTATACAAAGAAAAGTCAGGAGGAACACAAATTAATTCCGGGCATTTTTGCAAAGCAAAGCCCTTTGGTTCCCCTGTGGAAATGCCATATTTTTTGGCAGGGGTGCTTTTTGCAAGTATTATGCCTCTGCGGCTTTCACTATCTCCCGCAACAGCTGAGGGAACGGTACGCAAATCTAACATACTGCCCTCTTTTAACATTTTTACCGCACTCCAACTTAAAAACGCACTATTGACGTCAATATGAAAAATTGTTCTCATGCCACCCCTCCTTTTTGCAAATTATACAAATTATCAAAATTTTTATACTCCAGCTCTAAAACTATAATATTATAACCGCTTCACACCAACGGAAAGATAATGTAGAAATGCACAGTCAAATTTTATCGTTTAATTCCATTTACTCAGTATACCACGAATAAAACAAGTCATCAATTGGGATAAGTCTACTTAGACACCTAAGGTAAGTAAAGTTAGAATGAACTTTCTGTCAATTATATACTTCCTAGAGACGCGCTCTTGTTTTCCAACGAAAACCTCTTTATAATGAAAAGAAATGAATAAAAATGGCGGTGAACTATTTGAAATTTTTTAAGAACAAAGCAATTTGCTCCTTGGTCTGTCTCGCAGGCTTTTTATATTGGCAAAATAATGGGCTTACACTGACAGAAACCACATATTCGAAAGAGGTCCCCAAGGGGTTTGATGGCTATAAAATTTTACAGGTTTCTGATTTGCAAAATAAGAGTTTTGGTCAAAACCAAGAAAAAATACTTGAAAAAATTAGAAATGCAGCACCAGATATTATCGTTATCACCGGTGATTTAATTGACCGTAATCGCACCAATCTGGACACAGCTATGACTTTCGTTGAGGGTGCAGTGAATATTGCCCCCGTTTATTATGTCAGTGGCAATCATGAACACCAATCAGGCTATTTTGAGGAGCTTTCTGAGCAATTAACAGAATCAGGTGTTACTGTTTTGGAAAACGGAAAAACCATTCTACAAAAAAACGGAGACACCATTGCCCTCATTGGCCTTGCGGACAAACGGGTGAACCCTTATTACCAAGCCGTACTTTCCACCCTAATAAAAGGGTCCCATGAAGATGTTTTTCAAATTCTTCTTTCTCATCGTCCCGAACTATTTGAGACCTATGTGGAGAGTGGGATAAATTTAGCTTTTACAGGCCATGCCCATGGGGGACAAATTAGACTGCCCTTTCTTGGCGGCATTTTTGCTCCGAATCAAGGCTTTTTCCCCACCTATACTTCTGGCGTTTATGAGAAAAAGGATACTGCAATGATTGTCAGCCGCGGTTTAGGCAACAGCACCTTTCCTTTCCGCATTTTTAACCGCCCTGAGCTGGTGATGGTCACTTTAAGATTTGAAAATATTTAAGGAATATTTGCGTCCGCATAGGCATTATGCTATAATGAGCCAAGCTATCCCCTTACCAAACCTTGGCATTCTTTTGCTTTTTTCTGTATGCCTCGGTTTGCAATGGGCAAATTAAAATAAAATGCTGATCATGAAAGGAAGATACTCATGGCAAAAAATCCTGTTATAACGTTTGAAATGCAAAACGGCAATGTAATCAAAGCAGAGCTGTATCCTGAAATCGCTCCCAATACGGTAAATAATTTTATTTCCTTGGTGAATAAAGGCTATTATAACGGCCTGATTTTCCATCGCGTCATTAATGGCTTTATGATTCAGGGCGGATGCCCCGATGGCACAGGTATGGGCGGACCCGGATATCAGATTCGTGGTGAATTTTCCATGAATGGCGTGAAAAATGACTTGAAGCACGATAAAGGTGTGCTTTCCATGGCTCGCGCAATGAATCCCAACAGTGCAGGCTCTCAGTTCTTTATCATGCATGAAAAATCCCCCCATTTGGATGGACAGTATGCCGCTTTCGGCAAAGTAATAGATGGACAGAATGTGGTGGATACCATTGCAACCGCTCCTACCAGCCGTGGTGACCGCCCCGTTGAGGATCAGGTTATGGTAAAAGTAAGCGTTGATACCTTTGGTGAAACATATCCAGAACCGGAAAAAATGTAAATTTTACAAAAAAATTAAAAAACTGCTTGCATTATATATTTTTTTATGATAATATAAGCAAGCAGTTTTACTTGCGGATGTGGCGGAACTGGCAGACGCACCAGACTCAAAATCTGGCGGTAGTGATATCGTGTGGGTTCGAGTCCCACCATCCGCACTTAACGCACATAACCCGAACATTCACTTTATAGGTGAGTCGTTCGGGTTTTTGCTTTTATTAGAATAAATTGAGAAATGGATATCTATTTTAATTGTTCTTCCTAATATTTTACAGTGAGGGGTATACCTACATAGCATTTCTTGATATAATAAATTAAAACTTTGCTTATTTTTGACGATAAATTGTATATGTTGGTGGGGAGGTTAATATATGAAATTGGATGCTATTTCAATAAAATGGGCAATTAATCATATAAAGCACAAGAGAGATACTGATTTGTTTCCTGTTCTAAAAGAATATAATATTTTATTTGAAGATGAAGAAGCACTAGTAAGAGAGTTATGTAATCTTGATATTGGAGCTTATAAATGGCAACCATATAGACGATTTATAATTCCTAAGGATGAATATTCATATAGAGTCGCAATGCAACTTGATCCAATAGATAATATATTGTTTGTTGCAATTACATATCAATTTGGCGATAAAATAGAAAAGAAACGTATACCTATTGAAAAAAAATGGTTTTTAACTATAGATTTTCTCCGAATGAAAACGGCGATTTATATGATAAGGCAGAAGCATGGTATAATTTTTGGAGTACATCCAAAGAAAATATTGCATGGTACTCACATGCAGTTTATATAGATATAGCAGATTTTTACAATAGAATTTATCACCATACTTTGGAGAATCAACTTATTGCGTGTGGATTTGAGAATCAAGTAATAAAAGCGATTAAGAATTTGCTTCAAAATACTACTCAAACAACATCTCAGGGCATTCCCACTGGACCACATGCATCACATATATATGCAGAAATGTGTTTAATACCTCTGGATGAGGGATTAATTTGTAAAGGGTATGAATTTTGCAGATATGCTGATGATATAATAATATTTACCGATTCAGAAGTCCAAGCAAGAATTGTAATCTATGAAATGGCAAAAATATTAGACAGCTTAAAGTTGAATATGCAACGGAATAAAACTAGAATTTTTAATCAAGAAGAGTTTGAAGCTTATTGCGATGATATGTTAGTCGATAACCCAATTAGCGAATTAGAAAAAGAAATGAATACCGTATTATCAAACCATTTAGACAGATTATATGGAGATACAGATTACGTAAATCTTGATGATATTAATAAGGAATTCTTTTCCGAGGAAACGTTGCAAAAAATATTATTAGAATATTTAGATGGTGATTTGGATTATCAGAGAATTAGATGGTTTTATAAGAGATTAAGCAAAGTGGGTGTTGATACTGCACTTGGTGTAACAGTCAAAGAGTTTGATAGATTAATACCAGCAATTAATGATATAGCGTTATATTTTGCTTCAATAGCCGATAGTAGCGGTGCAGGGCTTAGAGAAGTTGGTAGACAGTTATTAGGATTACTAAAAAATGAAATCATAAAATCAAATGACTTTTTTCAGATAACAATATTAAATTTATTTTCATATACAAACAAGTTTAATCACATTTCTAACCTAATAAATTTGTTTGGTAGCTCTAATGACTATGTAAAAAGAGAAATTATTTTGGCAGCGTATACTTCAGATGCAGTAGCATGGATTAGAGAAATCAAACAAGAATATCTTAATCTTGGCATTTGGACACAAAGGGCGTTATTGATTGCATCTTCATTGCTGCCAGTGGACGAGAGAAAATATTTTATACAAAATGTAACCTCAAATCAACAAGAAAATTTAACAATAAAGTTAATATCAAAAATCATATTGAAAAAATAGTATATAAACCGAACACTCAATTTATAGTCGAGTTGTTCGGCTTTTGCTTTATTGAAACGAAATAAAAAAAGGGATGACCGTATTGGCTATCCCTTTTTGAGACCATAGCCTTTTGTGTGCAATTTTTTAGCTTTAAAAATGATAATATAATATTAGGCTATAAATATTAAGTAGATGCCAATTCGTTAACCAGTTTTATTATTGTTTCCTGCTGTTCAGAGGAAGAATTTATCAACCGCCCCAGTAGCATAAAAGCAATTAATACATCCCAACCTTCTTCATCCACATTATAAATATTATGTTCGAGCTGTGATAAAAACAATTCACAATTTAATTCTGAAGTCTTATTTATTTTTTGGATTAGTTTTCTAATTTGGTTTTTACGGAAATCATTTCTATTTTCATCCTCAAGACCATCATTAAACCGTGTATATTTCTCATTACCAATTCTCTTTATTTTTGAATATAAAGAAATCCTATCAATTAAATTTAGTTGCATTTCAATATTTGTCTTCATTCCGTATAATTCGTTTTTTACTTTTATCTTGTTTTCTTCACTAAGCCGTTGAAATGTGCAAAAAAAATCCCATGAAACTCTTTCGATATCAAGGTAAGCATCGAAATTTTCATTAAGCACAAAAAGAGAACGTGGCTCAAGTCGCCTTAAATCAGTAAATATTTTACATTTAACTTTATATATAGAATGAATGAAATCGTCTTTGTATTCTAGTTGTCCTTCTGGTATCTTCAAAATTTGCTCAATCTGTTGTATAAAAACTGGTGGTATCGAACGCTCACCAATTCTCCATTTTTGCACTGATGACGGGCTTGTTCCAAGTATATTCGCTAGCTCCTCTATGGTTACCTTTTTTGGAATCCTTTCATTTTGCTGTTTAGGAATATCAAAAAGCATTTCATCTCCTATTAAATCATAAATGGGAATTTGATTATCTTTAATTTCCATGTAAGCACATAAAAGCTCTGCTTGTAAGGGATTTAGACGATTTTTTTTCATGTCGATGATTCCTCCATAAATCTTATTTAATATGTTTAAAAACCTCCCCATTTCCAGCTTTGCATTTTTGGGAAGTTACTCGTAGGACATTTTTGTTGTATTGTTTTATTAGAACAGAGATGCATCTTAGTTCTTAAGCGAATCGGAAGGTACAACCGAATCGCATCATTAAATACTATTATAACAATTTTTAATTTTAGATGAAAGGAGTTTGAATTATTATGATTAAAATCAATCAATTTGTCTTAAATTTACAGCAAATTGCCAATGGTGATACTCTGCTTTTAACGGATATTGTTCCTGTGAAAGAATTTGTTGACGGTAAATACACGGATAAAGTTATTGGATTTCGCTATACTTGTGTATGCCCTCAAAATAAATTTGAGCAAATTTCTATCAGGATTGAGGGGGTTAAACCTGTGATTACTCCCGAAGAACTTTCTGTAAAGGGCACAATAAAAGTAAAGCCAAAGAACTTTGAAGGACGGTTTTTTCGGGATCGTAGCGGAGAGTATCGCCTATCTGCAAAAGCAGAGTCTCTAGAGGTGATAAATTAATGAAACAAATTTATGAAAGACTGCGCCAATATTGGGATTATGGAGAATGGGGATATTTTATTCTTCTTCTTTTCATCACCCTTTCTACCGCAATATTCTTTATCGGAATATTATGCTGGGCACTTGAAGCAATATTTAATTTTTTGGTGTTCAAATTTGATTTCCTGATAACTGTAGGTGCGTGTGTAGGTGTTGTTGTTTACCTATGGAACAGTAGTAAAGAAGAAAAGCGAATAAAGCTTCAAGCAATAGAAGAACAGCATGCTGAGCAGTCAGCCGAAATGGATAAAGCAGTTGCTGAAAACAATTATTCTATTATTCGCCAATGCTTATTTACAGTGCTATCTGAACAGGCGGATAATATTGGTCTTGTAAAGCCATCCACATTTTCAGAAATGAACTCACCCAGTCGTATTATCTCTTGTAATGGCTTTTATCTCTGTCAATTTGTAGTTATGAAAAAAGGAACTGCTATTGATCTAAAGTTAATAAAAGAGTGTCTTCAAATGAGAATCGTTCAGAAATTAAATGCAGGGGAGTTCCCAGAACTATCAGTACGTTCGCATATCTATAATGGACGAGCCTATCCAATACTGTATATTCATACCCTAGAAGATACAGGGGGATATATCCAAATAAATACCGCCTTAGTGAATAATAAGTATTGCCAGAGCCTTGAAGCTAGTAGGTATGCTCAACAACAAAATGCACTACCTGCAACTACAATTAGTAGGGATGTTGATTTTTAAAGTATGGTAAATAAAATTTTACTTCGGCATGACTATTTAAAACTTGGCATCAGTCAGTATATTGATTGGCTACCTGAAAAAGCACCGCATATCATTGTATGCGGTGCTACGGGAAGCGGTAAAACATACTTCACTAAACTTTTATTGGGTAAAATTGCTTTATTTGAATCAACGGCACAGATTTATATATGCGACTTCAAGGGTGATAGAGATTTTGAGTTTCTAAATGGTTGTAACCACTTTTACAGATTTATAAAATGCCAAGACGGCTTACAAGATTTTTATAATCGTTTTCAGCAACGGCAAAACGGTGAAGATAAAAGTCAAAATATGATAGTATTGTTTTTTGATGAATGGGCGGCATATTGCAACAGCCTTGATAAAAAGGTCATAGAGATTGAAAAGCAAAAGTTATCAAATCTTCTTATGCTTGGACGATCCTTTAAAGTACATATCATTATCGCCCAACAAAGGGCAGATGCTCAATACTTTGGCACTGCAAGAGATAACTTCAGCCTGTCTATAGGGCTAGGCAATCTAAGCGAAGAAAGCAAAAATATGTTATTTCATGAGTTTAAAAACCAAATGAACCCTGACCGAACACAAGGAACAGGATATATGCTTACAAATGGTGCAGAAATCACCTCTGTGGTTGTCCCAGCTATAACGGACATGAATAAGTTGCACCATGTTATTAAACAGGGCATAGAACGTTAAAAATGCCCCTGTATAGCCTTTGTGTGTCTGCGAAGCAAAGGACACGCAAAGGTCTGTGCAGGGTGCGCCACGCCATGCGTGGCGATGGTTGTTGCCTAGCTTAGTATTACCTAGGCAACCTCTGTCGCAAATACCATCGCAACTAGATAAATACTAGCTTTAGAAGCCTGCGACACCAAAAGTCGCAAGTCGCAAAGTATGAAAGGGGTGATTCCAATTCCTAAGGATACGCAATCCAGAAAATGGCAAATCACTATAAATAATCCTCTTGAAAAGGGAATCACACACGAAAAAATAAGGGAAGAATTGCAAAAATAAAGCCCATAATTTACTATTGCATGAGTGACGAAGTTGGAGGGAAAGAAAGAACACATCACACCCATATCTTTATAGCTTGCTCTTCTGCTATACGTTTTTCAACGATTAAAAACAGATTCCCTCAAGGTCATGCGGAAATCGCAAGAAGTACATCGGCAACTAATAGAGACTATGTGTTTAAAGAAGGCAAGTGGGAAAATGATCAAAAAGCAGGTACAAAAATACCTGATACCCAAGAGGAATGGGGAGAACTTCCTGCTGAACGTCAAGGTATGCGGAATGATTTGGCTGACTTATATGACATGATAAAGGATGGTATGACAAATTTTGAGATTATAGAAGAAGTTCCCGAACACCTGTTGAATTTAGATAAAATTGAAAAAACCAGACAGACCATTAGAGAAGAGCAATTTAATACCACTTTTCGAATACTAGAGGTTATATACATATGGGGTGCAACGAATACAGGCAAGACACGAAGTGTTATGGAACAATTTGGATATGAGAATGTTTTTAGAGTAACTAACTATCAGCATGGGGGCTTTGATGGTTATAAAGGTCAGGATGTGATAATATTTGAAGAATTTCGTTCCAGTCTTAAAATTCAAGATATGCTTTGTTATCTTGATGGCTATCCACTTGAATTACCTTGTCGCTATGTAAATAAGGTTGCTTGTTTCACAAAAGTTTTTATTATAACAAATATAAACCTCACAGAACAATATAGAGCAAATTTTTGCCAAGATAAAGAAACATGGGACGCTTTTATTAGACGAATAAACAAAGTACGAGTTTATAAAAAAATAAATACCTATGATGAATACACAACAGAAGAATATTTAAAATGTAGTTGGTTTTATGATGAAGACTTGTGTAATGATAACCCTTTTGAAGATTAGAAAGAGGAAATAAAATGGTTAACGAGGAGCCTAAAAAAGAAAATATAATTCCTAAAAATGAAATAGAAGTGTTAGCTCGTTGCCTTTTTCCTTATATTCTTGAATATTTCGAAAGTGCAGAAGGACAACGAGAGTTTACACAATGGAGACAGACAAATACTTAATACATATAAGGAGGACTAAAAATGTATGTTGATAACTGTGATTTTTTTACAGATGGAGAAAAATACTATATCGGATTTAACGGAGTTAGAGCAATAGATATAGAAGAGCAGACGCTTGTAGTTATGCCCCCAAATTATACTTTATTATTAGGGCAAGCTAAAGTTAAAGAAATATGTAAAGCGTTGGTTAGAAATAGAAGGTTACCCCAATTAAAAAATATTAAAAAAGGAGATTACGTTGAATTTAACGCTTTCGGAAGGTTTGAGGGTTTTGTTGTGTATCATCTTGATGAGCATTTTGATACGACTGGGGATGATTGGAATACTTCGTTCTCATTCATTCCCCATTGCAAAGGCTATACTTTACTAGCCCATATACCTGGGAAAGAGGTGTTGGATCATTTGTTAAAGCATATATAAACAAGGGCGGATAGCTGTTAAGCTATCCGCAATCTCTGTAGAAGAATCCCCTGTTTCAGAATGAAACAGGGGATTCTTCTACAGATTTATGCGTTTGGACTACCTGCTGGAAATGGTACAACATGGAATGTTACATCGCCAATATATTGACCTTTTTCAGCTCTTTGACTATAAGGAACATCACCATCAACTACGTAACATTGCAAAGTTACATCACCATAGTTATTACCAATAATATTATAATTTTGAAAAGTAACTTTATAATAATCTAATACTTCAGTAACTTTAATCTTATCTTCACCAAATCCAAACCAAAAATCTGTACTATTTAACGATCCATAAATATCAGTATAAGGTTGTTCTTTACTCTCAAAATACAAAGCTTTATTTTCTGCAACAGTATCTGGTAAGTATCCAGCTACTGCATATGCATCTACTGCTTCACCTTTAAACAACCAAACTTCTTTATTTAACTGGATAGGTTTTACACTAATATTTCTCTCAGAATATTTAATTTTCTTACCGTTATATTCTTGATAATAAGATAATGTATAATCACCATATTCTTTAATATTAATAAAGTTTCTTAATTCTCCTTTTGAATTATTTTTAGTTTCACAAGTAATACCAGGCTTATTAGATACACATGTGTATTTAGCTCCTTGAAGTAAACTACTTGCTCTTAAAGTCTCTTCATATAACCCAATAGTATAACAAGTATCTATTGAATAAGTTTTATGAATTTTTCCTATTTTTACATGATCTTCATCATATTCCGTCTTTACTTTATAAATTTCATCGTTTATAAATAAAGAGGATTCAGCTTTATTTACTTTAACAGCTGATCTTCCAATTTCAATAAACTTACCATTACTTTTTTCATATAATCTTATTTTAGTAGTTCCAGCAGAAACACCAATTAATTTAATACTAGGTTCTTCATACTCACTTGTACCTAATTTACAAGTAACAATAGAATTATTATCCGAACCTACTGAGTAAGTATACCCATCTTTGAAGATATAAGGAGATAACATTATCTCTTGATCAATCCATTGATTACCCGCATTCTTCTTATCTCCAATATTAATTGTTATTAATCCATCACTATTAGAAATACCCCAAATTTTATTTTCATAAGCAAAAACTTCGGAAATATTAAAAGCATTTACACATAAGCATAAAGATAATCCTAAAGCAATCTTTTTTATTTTCATAGTTATTACCTCCCCTAAGTAAATCCCCTTCTTATACAAACAATCTCCCTGCTTTAATTCTTAAAACAAGCATAAAAATATTAATTTTAGTTATTTAACGCCTTTTTAATTATACATTAATTTTTCAACTTTTAAAGAGTTTTATGGGATAATTTTCCGAATATACAAAATAAAGGTGATTACACTAAATTTGTGTTGACAAATCAACACGAAAATTGTATATTTTTGTAAAGGAGTGGGAAAAATGAATGAAATATCCTTGAAACTAAAATTTTTAAGAGAAAGTATCGGTATTTCTCAATCAAAAATTGCTGAGTTAATTGGTACGACGCAAGCTAGTATTAATCGTTATGAAAATGCGCAGTCCTCGCCACCACTTAAGACATTGCTTTGGTATGCAGATTTTTTTGATGTATCAATGGACTATATTTTTGGACGAACCGAACAACCGCAGGGAAAGCTTTATACCAACAATCCAAATGTTATTGAAGCAGTAACTGAAAATAATAAAGAGTTGAAGCAGTTTGTTGATATGTGCTTTGATGCATCATCACCAATTAGCAAAAAGCTAAAAAATATGCTTGTTGAAATGTTACAGGAGGGCAAACAATGAAAGCAATCATTTATGCACGTTATTCCTCTGATAACCAACGTGAAGAAAGCATAGAAGGACAGTTAAGAGAGTGCAAAGCTTATGCTGAAAAAAACGAAATTACTCTTTTAGGTACATATATTGACAGGGCTTTATCTGCAAAAACGGATAACCGCCCCGAATTTCAGCGCATGATAAAAGACAGCTCTAAAAATCTATTTGATATGGTGCTTGTTTGGAAGCTTGACCGCTTTGCACGAAACCGCTATGATAGCGCCCATTATAAGTCAATCTTGCGTAAAAATGGAGTTAAGGTAGTATCAGCTACCGAAGCCATTGCTGATGATAGCACAGGTATTTTGCTAGAAAGCCTTTTAGAGGGATATGCTGAATTTTACAGCGCTGAACTTTCTGAAAAAGTTATTAGAGGTCTTACAGAAAATGCTTTAAAATGTAAATATAATGGCGGTGGTTTACCCATTGGTTACACGATAGATAACGAACAATATTTTCAAATTGACCCTTTAACAGCACCTCTTGTACTGGAAACATATAAACGCTATGCCGATGGTGAAACGATAAAACAGCTTGTGGATTATCTAAATAGCAAGGGTATACAAACCTACCGACATAAACCCCTGTGTATTGACTCAGTTAAAAGATTATTGCGGAATCGTCGATATATTGGAGAATATAAGTATCGTGATACAATCATTCCAAATGGAGTTCCTGCAATTATTCCAAATGATCTATTTGAACGTGTAGGAGAACGATTGACAAGGAATAAGACAGCCCCTGCTCGTGCAAAGGCAAAAGACGAAAAATATTTACTTACAACGAAATTATTTTGTGGAAAATGTGGTAAATTTATGGTTGGAGAAAGTGGAACAAGCAAAACAGGACATACCCATAGATATTACCGCTGTGTTAATACCAAAAAGAAAAAAATATGTGATAAGAAACCTGTTAGAAAAGATTGGATTGAGGAAATAGTTATTCAATATACGAAGAAAATTCTTTTTAATGATAAGTTGTTAAATGATATTGCTGATAGTATCCTTACATTACAAAAAAAAGAAAATTTTACCCTTCCGATGCTTAAAAAACAACTTTCTGAAACAAATAAAGGAATTGAGAATATTCTTAATGCAATTCAACAGGGAATCTTAACAAGTTCTACAAAAAATAGATTAGAGGAATTAGAAGAAGCAAAAAATCAGCTTGAAATTAATATTATTCAAGAAGAAATGGAAAAGCCCGCATTAACAAAAGATCAAATTATATTTTGGTTACATCGTTTTAGAAATAGTGATATAAGTAATCCTGATCATAGACAACGATTAGTTGATAGTTTTATAAATTCTGTCTATTTGTATGATGATAGAATTATTTTAACATTTAACTATAAAGAAGGTAGTAAAACGATTTCGCTAAATGATATAGAAAGTTCGGATTTTAGTGCTTCTGGTGCACTGATAAAAAGCCATGTATGAGATTAATCTCACACATGGCTTTTTTGTTTTATCATAAATACTACAACGCAGAATAGACATTGATAAATGAAACGCCAAATCTTTTGTTCGTTATGTTCTTTCCAATTAAAATTATTTTTTAGTAAACCCTCCTCTTAAACAGTTACATTATATGCCCTCCAAAAATCATGCCTCTAAATTCGTAAATCCGAGTCTCCCCCGTAGGTATAAGTTCGGATTCTTTTTAGTTATCAATCTTTTTATGAATAAGACTACGCTAGTTCCATTGTTTAGCCATTGAAGATACCTTTATTACCTCTTTAGTATCTCTCAGGCCGTTGAGCAGTTGACCACTGTGGAATCGTTTCTTCTGTTTTAGGGCTGCATGAAGACAGAACAAGTAGTAAACAAAGATTTCCCAAAAAGATAATTTTTTTAAACATAGACATCTTCCTTTCTATTTTTTTGGTTATAGATCAGCTAGCCCTATAGAGAGTCCGCTGTTTAAATGAAAGAAATATAGATTGCATCAAATACTGAAATCTACGTAACCTTTGGAGGACAATCAATCTGCAAGGGGAAGAAACCAATCAACAAGGGGGAAAATTCGAATGAAACGGTCAAAAAACATAGAGCAAAGGGCAGGAATTTTTATTGGTTACTATTCATAGAAAAAATGTTCTGTACCTTTATACAAAAATCCGTTTCCTATAGACATTGGAAAATATAAGCTTCTGGTTCAATCAAAAGAAGACTATAACTCCATTGATGTATATCAATTGGATAAGTCAATTGTAGTAAATGCAAAGTCAGAATCAGCCTTTTTTGATGTGCTCAGTTTGTAGTGGAAGGCAAAAAGCCAGTTATCTGCCGAGGATATAACAATCACATGGACTACTTTAACCGGAAGCACTGAAAAAACGGAAGGGCACGACCGAATCATTGCCGAAATAAAAATTGAAGATAATGGTACAGTCATTCTTGATAAAAAAATTAATTTTATGAAAAAGGCTATCGGTGGCGTGACAGATATACCGATAGATCGTACGGAGTAAAACACAGCACATCTTTTTCTTTTGAATGATTTATTCAAAATACCAGCATAAAAAAGACCACTTACAAGGCATACCCTTGCATGTGATCTCTTTTTACCAATTTAGTAT
The DNA here is from genome assembly GCF_001561955.1 of Anaerotignum propionicum DSM 1682. Taxonomy (NCBI): domain Bacteria; kingdom Bacillati; phylum Bacillota; class Clostridia; order Lachnospirales; family Anaerotignaceae; genus Anaerotignum; species Anaerotignum propionicum. The sequence goes on along the minus strand of NZ_CP014223.1, from coordinate 902,019 downwards.
AAATCATATTTTCTTACGATAATATTCCGCCGCCTGCTCCGGTAAAATAGAATTGATATAGCTACCGGTTGCATACTCAAAACCGGCAAACCCACCTATTCTTGGCAAAATTTCCATATGCCAGTGAAAGTCCCCTCCCACTTCACCGTCAATCATACAAATATTATACCCTACATCTTTACGCAGTGATGAAACCTTAGGCAATATCTCTTTTATTATAACAGATAAAGCTTCCAATTCTCCTGCTGTAACATGGGCAAAGCTTGCAATATGCCTTTTCGGGCAAATCCAAAGCTCATAAGGAAAGCGGGATGCATAAGGTGTGATTACGGCGAAGTCTTGATTCTCCACCACAACACGATTTTGTTGTTCCTTTTCAAAAGCAAGCATTTTACAGAAAAGACAATCTCCATTTTGCATATACCCCTGCATGATGACCTCTCTTTGGGGCAAAACCGGCATCCCTACAATCTGCCAATGAGAATGACGTATACTCATTCCTGCTGAAGGGCCACAGTTTTTAAATATCTGAATATATTTCACTTTTTTCGATACAATCATTTCGTTATACCGCCGTTGTAAAACAACGAAAACCTTACTCAGATGTTCTAAAGAAAATTGGTCAATGGTTTCCTCATGATTTGGGGTGTCCACCAGAACCTCGTGAAGCCCTTGACAGGGAAGCTGTTGATAAAAAGAATTCTCACAAATAGCTTTCTCTTCCTCACACACAGCAGGAAACATGTTGGGAAAAACCCGAATGGTCCAGAGATCATCTGTACCATCCTGATAGAAAGGGGCTGTGGTTTTATCTTCATTTCCACCACAAAAGGGACAATCCTCATTACTATTATTTTTTACTTCGATTTTATGCAAAAATTCATAGGGGCGGTTTTTCCGATTCTCTGCATAATGGGTCCACTCACCTGTAAACGGATTTTTTCTTAATTCCGACATTGTCCTCCCCCTATTCTTTCTTGCTCTCAAAAGTCCACTGATTCACTGAATGGAAAATATTATCCTCCGTAGGTATAATCACACCCCCAACACGGTTAGATACAAACATGGCCTTACTGCGAAAAGCAATACTAATATATGGAAGTTCCTCTGCGATACGTTTTTGAAGGCTGCTATAGGCCAACAACGTTGCCCCTTCTCCTACCGCCTGATTGGCAGCCAACAGCAAATTGTCCATCTGCTCGTCGTGATAACCAATATAATTTAAGCTTCCATTACTGCCGAAAAAGTCATATAAATCTGTAACAGGGGACATCTGCCAACCTCCGACGATTAGGTCATAATCCCCACCTGTAAATTTCTCCTGATATTGGGCAAAGGGCAAAATTTCCAAGGTTACATCAAAGCCCAAAAGGGTAAGCTCATCTCTAAGTTTTGTTGCGGTCTGCCTTCTTGCACTGTTTTCCTGATTTGTCAATATTGAAACATGAAGGGACTCCGGTTCATTTTCTTTTTCCAGCCTGCCATCCCCGTTTTTGTCAGTCCACCCTGCATTCTTCAGCAACGTTGTCGCCATATTTGTATCATAATCAAAGGGCGCAACGTTTTCTTCATACAGCCAAGAACTTGGACTTACAGGAGTGTAGGCAATTTTTGCGTACTGCAGATAAACATTTTCACAAATTGATTTTTTGGGCAATGCGTATGCTACCACCTGTCGCATATTTCGATCTTGAAATAAAGAACGATGAAAATTAAAGCCAATAAAGTCATATTGATTTGAGGTAAATTGGTGTACCCCCGTCACACCCTCATCGGCATAACGCCCCGTTTCAATGGCATCAGTCACCAGAATATCCGTCATTCCCTGATCAAAAGCATATACATCCGTTTCAGCGCCACCAGTCGTGCGAACAGAGATGGTCTCTATTTTCGGCTTGCCCTCAATATAGGTGGGGTTTGCTGTCAATATCATTTCTGATGCAATAGAATAAGACTTCATAGAATAAGGCCCACTACCCATAGGAGACATATTTGCACCGCTTTTCGGGTCTGTTTGACCTTGATAATAAGCCGCAGAAACTACCGGAAAATTTAAGGCTGCCACACTTTTACTAAATGGTTCTCGAAAATGAATATCAATGGAGTACTGACCTGTTTTAGAATAGCTTGAAACGTAGTCCAATACCTTTTTATAAACTGAATCGTCAGCAGAACCCCGAATGGTTTCAATAGAAAATGCCACATCATCCGCCGTCAAAGAAGAGCCATTTTGCCACGTAATATCGTTACGTAACTCCAAGGAAAGTGTTGAGCCATCTTTAGAATAACTCCAACTTTTTGCAATTGAAGGAGAAGGTTTTCCAGCCTCGTCAAAGGCAATCAAAGGCTGATAAATAAGTTTCAGTACAGTATCTACTGTGGCCTCCCTGTTTCGCAGAGGATTCAACGTCTCCGGAACCCGCATGGATAGCGTTAAAACACGGCTCTCCCCTTGGGTTTTTGCCACATTTCCGGAAACATTAAAATTATTTTTTTCTCCACTTCCATTTGTACATCCTGAAAAAAGCAGGATACAAGCAAAAATCAGAGGAATTAATTTCTTTTTCATATGTGCCTCCCAGAAGCTATAAACGATAACAAATTTTATAAAGCTTTTGCATAAACTCAACTTTTTTTACGTAACTATTTGTTTCTGCAAAAGGGATTTCTTTTAAGTGATAGCCATCATCACTATATTTTTCATCAGCAAGCCATTGGCTAACTTTCCCATGCCCAGCATTATAAGCTGCCAAAACAGTTGGCTCCACCTCATCAAATTTATCCTCCAGCCATTGCAGATACCAAGTTCCCACTGCTATGCTGGTTTCAGGGTCTTTTAAATCAATGGTTTCCACATCCAAATAATCTATACGGCTGGCAGCCCACCAACCTGTTTCCGTGGTAACCTGCATCAAGCCCTTTGCCCCCGCTCTGGAATGGGCATCGGGGTCAAAACGGCTTTCACAAAAAATAACTGCGAAAATTAAGGACTCCTCTACATCATACATTTTTGCATACTTTTCAACCTGCTCACGATATTTTAAGGGCAGCACTTGGGGTAGCACAACATAATATCCAAAAACGCCCACACCCAAGAGCAAGAAAACCCAAATGAGTAATTTCTTGATTAAACGAAACATCTCTTCACCTACGAATCATAAGAATTATAATTACTTTCCTTTTAATATTACTATGCTAGCATTCTTCTAATATAAGCTTATGACAAAAGCTTTCTCATTTTAAAGGACTTTACGTTTAGTTTGTAGCATTAGTCTCATAGCATTTCCACTGAAAAAACCTCGAAATTAAACCTATACAGTCTTTGATTAAACTTCCCTTTAATCCTTCAAAGCATTTTATCATTTACCAATTTCTTTATTTTTCAGATTGCTATTATGCATATTTTTTCATCAAGCTTTCTACCTGCTTTTGCACATTTTCCAAGGTATCGCTGTTATCAATCACTTCATGGGCATAGCTTTTATATTCTTCCCATGATTTTTGATTTGCGATACGAGCTTTTGCCGTTTCATATGTAATTCCATCCCTCTGCATGACGCGGCGAGCACGAACTTCCTCATGGGCATAAACAACCCAAATGGCATCACAAATTTCATTTAGCCCAGCTTCAATGAGCAATGGTGCGTCTATGATAATCAGCTTTGACTGATTCTTTTCTTTCGTCTCTTGAATTTGCTCCGCAATCTCCTGGACGATATATTTATGGGTGCAAATATTCAAAAATTCCAGCTTTTCTTTATCCCGAAACACAATTTCCCCAAGCTTACGCCGAAAAATTTCGCCATCTTCCTGTAAAATTTGCTCTCCAAAATAGGCAACCAACTCATCATAAGCAGGTTTCCCCTTTTTTATAATTTGATGGGCAATCAGGTCAGCATCAATAATGGCGGCACCTGCCTCCCGAAGGCATTGGCTTACCACACTTTTTCCACTGCCTGTTCCTCCTGTTAAACCAATCACTTTCATGTCAAATCCCTCATTTTTTATTTCGCCTCAAACCACGAGTGTCCTTCATGAACATCCACATCCAACGGAACGGAAAGTTCTGCCGCCTGTTCCATTTTTTCTTTCAAAATTTTAGCCACTGCTTCCTTTTCCTCTTTAAAAGTCTCAATCAACAACTCATCGTGAACCTGCAAAATTAAGCGAGAACGATAGCCCCCTTCTTTTAATGCGTGATGGACTTGAACCATGGCAATTTTAATAATATCCGCCGCACTTCCCTGAATGGGCATATTCATAGCAACACGCTCACCAAAGGAACGTTGAATAAAATTATTACTCTGCAATTCAGGCATTGCCCTTCTTCTATTCCAAAGGGTGGCAACATAGCCCTCCTTGGTTGCATTTTCAATAGTTTCGTTTAAATATTTTTTGATGTTAGGATATTTTGCAAAATATGCAGCAATATATTGCTCTGCTTCTTTTCTTGTAATTCCCAAATCTTGACTAAGACTAAAGGACCCAATGCCATAAACAATACCAAAATTAACTGCCTTTGCATTGCTTCTTTGCAAAGCCGTTACCTCATCAAAGGGTACGTGGAACACCTGAGATGCCGTCAATCTATGAATATCTTGATCATTGCGAAATGCATTGATTAAGGTTTCATCTCCTGCAATATGGGCAAGAACACGCAACTCAATTTGGGAATAATCTGCATCCAAAAAACAGTATTCTTCACTTTCGGGAATAAATACCTTTCGAAGTTCTCTGCCCAATTCCAAACGAACGGGGATATTCTGCAAATTTGGTTCAGTAGAGCTGATGCGCCCCGTGGCAGTAATCGTCTGATTAAAGGTAGAATAGATTTTCTCAGTTTTTTCATCCATTACAGCCAAAAGCCCATCGGCATAGGTGCTTTTTAGCTTTGCCAATTGACGATAATACAATATTTTTTCTACCATAGGGTGTTCAAATCTTAATTTTTCTAAAACATCGGCGGCAGTGGAATAGCCTGTTTTTGTTTTTTTACCGCCTTTTAAGCCTAATTTCTCAAAAAGAATTACACCCAGCTGTTTTGGTGAGTTCAAGTTAAATTCCTCTCCCGAAAGAGCAAAAATTTCTTTTGTAATCCCTTCAATACTGATTTCCAAATTCTTTTGATACTCCAATAAGGCATTTTTATCCACCTTAATGCCATACTCCTCCATATCTGCAAGAACATAAATTAAAGGCATTTCTATCTCATAAAACAGTTGGTTCTGTCCATTTTTCTCTAACTGCTCAGTCATAATCTTTTTTGTTTCAAAGAAAACCTTTGCTTGGGATACAGCAAAACCCTTTCTCTCTTCCTCGGAAAGGGTAGAAAAAGCCTTTTTGCTTTTCCCCTTACCCATAACTTCCTCTCCGGAAGGCAAAATTAGATTCAAAAAAGTCTTTGCCAAATCATCATAGGCATAAGATGTTCCCGTAGGATTTAAAATATAAGCGGCAATTGCCGTATCAAAGGAAATCTCAGTGGTTTTTCCAAGCTTCTCTCGAAGCATTTTAATATCGTTTTTAATATCGTGGCCAATTTTCACATAATTGTTGTCGCCGAAAAATGTCTCTGCTACTTGAAATAGCTGTTCTACCGATAAATTCTCCCCAACTTCAAGCCAACATCCACCTATTTCCTCTTGATACAAGGCCAGTCCTTGACATTTCCCTTCATCCATCAGAAAATGATAGGCAGTTTCCCTTTTCTCTAAATTTTCAAGAAATATCTTTGCTGTTTCAAAAGAATAAATACCCAGAAAATCTTCGGTTTGTGCTGTTTGAACCTCTTCTTTTTCAAAGCGGTCATACATGCTTTTTAATTCTAAACGTTTCACTAAATCATAAGCCTTTGGATTAAACATATCTCCGATTTTTGTTTGCATTTTTTCGAAGGAAATAGGCATGTCCCGAATAATGGTGGCCAAAAATTTGCTGATTCTCGCCTGCTCTTGAAACTCTGTCAGATTTTCCGAGGCCTTTTTCGGTTTTATCTCCAAGCTATGGGCAATGGCATTTTCCAATTCGTGATAGTCTTGTATAATTTTTACGGCAGTTTTTTCTCCAATCCCCGGTACACCTGGAATATTATCGGAAGCATCTCCCATCAAAGCTTTTACATCTATAAATTCCAAAGGTGTTACACCATATTTTTCTATAACATCCTTTGCATAATAATCCTCTGTTTCCGTGCGTCCGCCCTTTGTTTTTGGAATACGCACCATCACAGTTTCACTAGCAAGCTGCAATAAATCTCTGTCTCCGGAAACAACAATAGGGATAACGCCTGCTTCCTCAGCTTTTGCAGAAAGGGTTCCCAAAATATCATCCGCCTCAAAGCCTTCCATCTCATAGATTTGGACATTCATTGCTTGGAGCATTTCTTTTAAAAGAGGCATTTGCTCTCTTAGTTCGTCGGGCATGCCCTTTCTTGTACCCTTATAACCATCAAACTCTATATGACGAAAGGTTGGTGCATGCAAATCAAAGGCAACCGCCAAATAATCTGGCTTTTCCTCATCCATCAGCTTAAATAGAATATTTAAAAAGCCGTAAACCCCGTTTGTATGCTGACCTTCTCTGTTTGTTAAAAGGGGCACACCATAAAACGCACGATTTACAATGCTGTTTCCATCTATCAACATTATTTTTTCAGTCATAACTGACCTCCTATATTCATCAAACATATTTCATGTAACGGCTGGGCTTTACTGCCCGCCGCACTAGGTGTAGTTTCATTCCAAACAAAACCGCTCCAACAATATACTTCCGAAGCCAGAAGCTTCCATTTGCAAAAAACCTGAGTAAAAATCCATTTCAGAAATAATTACGTATTTTACCATGCTAATTATTATACACCAATTTAATATAAAAACCTATTACAAAAACTGAAATTTTTCCTAAGGACAATTTGAATTTTCCGCCTTTTGTGCATATAGTAGCAATGAAAACATCTGCAGGAGGTTACTCATGAAAAAATTCATATCTCTTTTATTAACAGGCGGGATGACTTTGTCCTTGCTGTCAGGCTGTTCTCCCAAACCTGAGGCACAGGCAGAACTGACCCCTGTCAGACTCAACGAGGTTGTGCATTCTGTTTTTTATGCACCCCAGTATGTTGCTCAAGAATTGGGCTTCTTTGAAGAAGAAGGATTGGATGTCACTGTTGCCATTGGAAATGGCGCAGATAAGTCCATGACAGCACTGCTCTCTGATTCCGCAGATATTGCCCTTTTGGGTACAGAAGCAGGCATCTACGTTTATAACGAGGGCAAAGAAAATTATCCGAAGGCTTTTCTCCAGCTCACCCAAAGAGCAGGGAATTTTCTTGTTTCCCGTACAGATGAGCCTGACTTTAAATGGGACGATTTAAAAGGAAAATCCGTAATTGGTGGTAGACTTGGCGGCATGCCGGAAATGGTTTTGGAGTATGTTTTAAAGGAAAACGGCTTAAAATTAAATGAGGACGTTGAAATTATTAATAACATTGATTTCTCCTCCACAGCAGGGGCTTTTACAGGAAACGTAGGCGATTATACTGTAGAATTCGAGCCTGTAGCAACCACGTTGGAAAGCAGTGGCAGCGGCCATATTGTTGCATCTTTGGGTGCAGCCAGCGGATATGTGCCTTACACCGTTTATATGGCAAGGGATGAATTTATGAATAGCCACCCTGAAACCATTGAAGCTTTCACAAGGGCAATCTATAAAGGACAAATTTGGGTAAAGGAACACACCGCCGAAGAAATTGCCAAAGTAGTTTCCCCTCAATTCCCTGATTCAGATGTGGCAACCCTGACCACTATCATTGAACGTTACAAAGCACAAGATACTTGGAAAGAAGACCCTGTTTTCTCAGAAGAAGGCTTCACTCTCATTCAAGACATTATGGAGCAAGGTGGCCAACTTGCACAAAGAGTACCCTTCACCGATTTAGTTCGCACTGATTTTGCGCAAGATGCAATGAAAAAATCTTAATAAAAACCTTGTTTTTGCATAACACACTTGCTTTGAAAAAGCCCCCCAAATTTTATAAAACCCGCATTTCATGCGGGTTTTATTGGTTTAAGAAGTATATATATTTGTTTGAGCCAAAACGCTCAAAACTTTGTCTTATTGAAGAATGAATTTAATTATATAAAGTAAAGCAAATGTTCGTATGACGAAATTACAAGCATACGAGCTTTTGCTTTTACATCTATTCAAACTTTTCGCAAGGTTGACATTTGCATTATTTTCATCAATGATTATGTTCAGGCAAATTTCATTTTTATGTTTACTATATATGTTTAAAAAAACAGAAATCATGCCCTCTCGCCCTCAAAATCGTTTTATTACTTATTAATTTTTTTCATAATTTTGATATAAAAGAGCCTAAACATTCTTCCTTTCTATTGTTTTTATTCACTACACTTTTCTGATTCATTGAATTTTAGGCATATTTTCATAAATAATCCCTTTTTATATATTTATATTATGAATTATTTTCTATTGACGAAAAAACAATTTATTGATATATTTTATAAATAGAAAAGTATAGCTTACTATCATAAAAACTATACACAGGGGGGATTGCATGATTTCTTTTAATAATAAAAACAATTTATTGGAACTTAGACAGTATAAATACAGTTTACAAAACGTAGAAGAACCAAATCTTTATCGTGATAACTTTAATTATGATGAAATTCCAAAGTGCACCTTCAATCATCGTTTGGTACCTATGAATCCACCTGATGAAATTTGGATGACAGACACTACTTTCCGTGATGGTCAGCAGGCAAGAACACCTTATACCGTAGAGCAAATTACCACCCTTTACGAGATGCTCAGCCGCTTAGGTGGGCCAAAAGGGAAAGTACGCCAATGTGAATTCTTCGTTTACAGCGAAACCGACCGCAAAGCAATTCGTGCTTGTCAGGAAATGGGGTTAAAATTCCCCGAAATTACAGGCTGGATTCGTGCCACCAAAGAAGACTTTAAGTTGGTAAAGGATATGAATCTTCAGGAATGCGGAATTCTGGTAAGCTGCTCTGATTATCATATTTTTCATAAGCTACATAAAACAAGAGAACAAGCCCTACATGATTACTTGGAAATTGTCAAGGCAGCTTTAGACTACGGCATTCGTCCACGATGTCATTTTGAGGACGTTACACGGGCAGACTACTATGGTTTTGTAGTTCCTTTTGCCACTGAATTGAAAAAGCTCATGGATCAGTATCAGATTCCCGTAAAAATCCGATTCTGTGATACAATGGGCTATGGGGTTCCCTTCCCTGGTGCAACCCTTCCCCGAAGTGTTGCAGGTATTATTTACGGTATCAACCACTTTGCTCAGTTCCCTAGTGAGTTAATTGAATGGCATGGTCATAACGACTTCTATAAAGCCGTTGTAAATGCCACAACCGCTTGGCTTTATGGTGCAAGCTCCATCAATTGCTCCCTTTTGGGCATCGGCGAAAGAACAGGGAATACACCTTTAGAGGCCATGGTAATTGAATATGCCCAAATACGTGGAACACTAGATGGCATGGATCCTACAGTAATTACAGAGATTGCTGAATATTATGAATCACATTTGGACTATTCCATTCCTGATAGAACGCCCTTCGTGGGCAGAGATTTTAACGTAACCCGTGCAGGCATTCATGCTGATGGTGTAGCAAAGGACGAAGAAATCTATAACATTTTTAACACATCAAAGATTTTAAATCGCCCTATTGGCGTTGAAATTAATAAAAACTCCGGTTCCGCAGGTATTGCATATTGGCTGAATCAATACCTTGGCTTAAAGAATGATGAAATGATTCATAAAAACTCTCCTGAAGCAACAATTTTATTAAACTGGGTAGATGGCCTTTATGCAGATGGCCGTGTTACCTTTATCAGTAAAGAAGAATTGGTTGAGGCGATGAAAACCCTTACACCTCATCTATTCGCATTAAAAAAGAAAAAGAAATAAGGAGGAACCAACTATATGAACCTAACCGAAAAGCTCATCAGCTCCCATCTGATAAGCGGAAACATGATTTCAGGAAAAGAAATTGCCATTAAAATCGACCAAACTTTAACACAAGACTCCACCGGAACCATGGCATATCTGCAATTTGAAGCCATGGGGATTCCCAGAGTAAAAACAGAACGCTCTGTTGCCTACATTGACCACAACACTTTGCAAACGGGCTTCGAAAATGCCGATGACCACAAGTATATTCAAACCGTAGCAAACAAACATGGTATTTATTTTTCAAAACCAGGCAACGGCATTTGCCATCAGGTGCATTTGGAACGTTTTGGCAAACCCGGTAAAACCCTTTTGGGCTCCGATAGCCATACACCCACAGGCGGCGGCATCGGTATGCTTGCCATTGGTGCAGGCGGCCTAGATGTTGCGGTAGCCATGGGTGGTGGTGCTTATTATTTAGCAATGCCTAAGGTTTGTCGTGTGAATTTAGTTGGTTCCTTACAGCCTTGGGTAACTGCGAAGGATGTAATTTTGGAAGTGCTTCGCCTGCTTTCTGTAAAGGGCGGCATAGGCAAGGTTATGGAATACAGTGGCGAAGGCGTAAAAAGCCTGAGTGTTCCCCAGAGAGCAACCATTACAAACATGGGCGCAGAATTGGGTGCAACCACTTCCGTTTTCCCCAGTGATGAAGTAACAAAAGCTTTCTTAAAAGCACAGGGACGCGAAGAAGATTGGATAGAACTTTCAGCTGACGCTGATGCTACATATGATGAGGAAATCACCGTTGATTTGGACAAAATTGTTCCTTTGGTGGCTTGTCCTCACAGCCCTGATAATATCAAAAGAGTAAAAGAAATTGAAGGTTTGTCGGTAGATCAGGTTGCCATTGGCAGTTGTACCAATTCCTCTTATACAGATATGATGACCGTTGCCGCTTTGTTGAAAGGTAAAACCGTTGACCCTAACGTAAGCTTGGTTATCGCTCCTGGTTCTAAGCAGGTTATGAATATGCTGGCGGCAAATGGCGGCCTCGCAGATATCATTTCTGCCGGCGCCCGTATTTTGGAATGCGGCTGCGGTCCTTGCATCGGTATGGGACAGGCTCCTGCAACCAATGCCGTTTCCTTAAGAACCATCAACCGTAATTTTGAAGGAAGAAGCGGTACAAAATCAGCACAGGTTTATATCGTAAGCCCGGAAACAGCCGTTGCAAGTGCCCTTTCTGGAAAGCTGACCGATCCCAACTCTTTGGGTGAAGCTCCTTTGATTTCCATGCCTGAGCATTTCTTGGTAAACGATAATTTAATTATCCCACCCTCCCCTGAAGGAGAGATGGTCAACGTGGTAAGAGGGCCAAATATTCAACCCTTCCCCAAAAACACAAAGGTTCCCAAGGATATTCGTGGCGGCGCTTTGATTAAGGTAGATGATAATATTACCACTGATCATATCATGCCTTCCAATGCAAAACTGCTCCCTTACCGCTCCAATGTGCCCTTTTTGGCAGATTACTGCTTAACACCCTGTGACCCCAAATTCCCCGCTCGTGCGAAGGCGGCTGGTGGTGGTTTCATCGTAGCAGGTCAAAACTATGGTCAAGGAAGCAGCCGTGAGCATGCCGCACTGGCTCCACTACAATTGGGTGTAAAAGCCGTTCTTGCCAAATCCTTTGCTAGAATTCATATGGCAAACCTGATTAACAACGGCATATTGCCCTTGGTTTTCGCCAACGAGTGGGACTATGATACCATTCAATTGGGAGACGAATTCATCATTAAATATGCGGCAGACCAGATCAAAAGCGCAGTAGACGGTCAGGATGTTATTGTGACTCATGTGCGCAAAGGCGAAGAAATTGCAACCCGTTTGAATATTTCTGCAAGACAAAGAGATATTCTCTTGGCTGGCGGTCTTTTAAACTATACAAAGGAATCAAACTGAGAGAAGAAATTTTTTTAGGTTTTCGAAATAATCTGAATTTTAGTTATTATCATCAGCTAGAATTAGCCAAAAGAAGCAGTACAAAGTCGTAAATTCCTTTAAGACTTTTTCAAGCGGCAAATGCTGTTTAAAAGGCAGTTTCTAAACCCTTATTATTGCAGGAGGAAAGAAAAAATGGCACATCATGTTACTTTAATTCCAGGCGACGGCAGCGGCCCCGAGGTAATTGCTGCGGCAAAAAAAGTTGTGGAAGCAACAGGCGTTGATATTCAGTGGGAAGAAGCCCATGCCGGCGCGGCTATGATTGAAAAATATGGAACGCCCCTTCCCGATGAAACCATTGCGTCCATTCGTAAAACGGGAGTTGCTTTAAAGGGACCTGTTGCAACCCCCGTGGGCACAGGATTCCGCAGTGTAAACGTTGCAATGAGGAAAACCTTTGATTTATACGCAAATGTTCGCCCCGCAAAAACCTATCCCGGTGTTATTACAAAGTTTGAAAACATTGATTTGGTTATCGTGCGGGAAAATACCGAGGATCTTTATGCAGGAATTGAGCGTATGGTGGATGAGGATACCGCAGAAAGCATCAAGCTTTTTACCAGAAAGGGCTGTGAACGTATCATCCGTTATGCCTTCGAGTATGCCGTTAGAGAGGGCAGAAAAAAAGTAACCGCTGTTCACAAAGCCAATATCATGAAATGTACAGATGGTATGTTCCTTGATATTGCCAGAGAAATTGCCAAAGAATACCCTCAGATTCAGTTTAACGACAGTATTGTGGATGCCATGTGCATGCGCTTGGTAATGCACCCTGAAGATTATGATGTGTTGGTTTGCCCCAACCTTTATGGGGACATTGTGTCAGACCTTTGTGCCGGTTTGGTTGGCGGGCTGGGTCTAACCCCTAGCGCAAACATTGGTGTAGATGGTGCAATTTTTGAACCAATTCACGGTTCTGCACCTGACATTGCAGGCCAGCACAAAATCAACCCTACCGCAGCAATTCTTTCTGCATCTCTTATGCTTGCTCATTTGGGCGAGGGCAAAGCGGCGGCAAGCATTGAAAAAGCTGTGGAAAAGGTTATTGACGAGGGCAAGGTTCTCACTGTTGACATGGGGGGAACCGCTTCTACGGAAGAATTTGCAGAAGCAGTGATTTCTGCATTGTAAATATGCAGATCCATTCATAACGAGTTGCCGCATATTAAAAAAAGACTGGATAAAAGCGTATTGCGCTTTACCAGTCTTTTTTATTGGATTATTGCAAAACTGCAAAACGAATGACAAAAGCACTTCTTAATATAAAGAGAACTATTATTAAATGAATGAAGGAAACATTTTTTCTCCACTTAAGCTAATGCAAGTTTTTGTGTTTTAATACCGATATAAACTGTCATTAAGTGAGTTTCTATAAGCACCAACGCAACTTCAATACTAAAAAAGATGTTTTATATCGGCGATTTACCTTATAACGTATACAAATCTCCCATAAACCGTTTTCAAATAACCATTTCTGTAAAACCAAAGTCTGTTCCTTCTCTTTGACAAACCTTCCCCAGTTTCTTTTCCACAGTATGTATAAAATTATACAACCCGAATGATATTCCCAGGCTTTCCTTCCGAAAAAACATGGGTTGCACAGGAGACGCAAGGATCGAAGGAACGTATAATTCTCCCGATTTCAACGGGCGCATCCACCGAACTGACATGGGATCCTATGATAGCCATCTCCCCTGTGCCCTTTATATCTCCCGTTTGCGTAGATAAATTCCATGCGGACGGCGTTATAATCTGATAAAATGCTATTTTTTTATTCTCTATTACAAGCCAATGACCAAGGGCACCTCTGGTTGTATCAAGCAACCCCCTACCCATGGCATTATCCGGAACCCGATACTCCTCCTGCATCGGAACCCCGGGAATTAAATTACCAATCAATTCTTTCATAATCTGAGTAATTTTTTTGGCTTCCAGTACTCTGGCGATGGTTCTATCCATTGCCGATATACCATTTCTGTATTCTCCGCTTAGCCATTGCCTTGCCAAAGGCCCGACTTCAAAGGGCAATTCATTGTATCTTGTTGCTTTAATCCATGAATACGCCTTTTCTTTCTGAAAATCAGGTTGGTCATATTCGTTGTACCAAGAGAAATCATTTGCCTGAGATATCTCATCCGGACGAAAGGGTGTTATAATATTATTTGAATACACAAGAGGGTCTACATATAACGTCCCCAAATCCCTATAATGATCAAAACATCCATAACTCAATAAATTGCCGTACCCTTTACCCATATAATAATACTCTGAATAGTATTCCCCAATTTTATATACATCGGGAATCATTCTATCGCTAATAAATTGCTCAATGCCATCAAGAATGGATGTGAGAGCAAGAATTTTACTAATGGTGACTTGAGAAGTAATACCCCCAATAAAAACGCCATGGTTATGGGGCGCTTTACCTCCCAGTATCGCCAGCATTTGATGGGCATTACGGCTAAATTCAAGAGAAGTAAAATAGTCCTCTACCATACGGTCATTGATTTCTTTTGGAAGACGGTAATCATTGTGATCTGTCTTGAACAATGGGTAATTTTCAGGTAGTTTTACAAAATCAGGAAGAGTATATTGATAGAAATGTCTTAAGTGATTTTGAAGGAACTCGCAGGCATGAACGATATCCCGAAGATACCTCCCCTGCTCAGAGGGCACAAAATTCATAGAACTCTCCAAAGCTAGGGTAGCCGCAACGGAATGAGCTGTGGAGCAGATGCCGCAAATTCGTTGGGTGAAGTAAACAGCATCAAATGGATCTCTGCCTATTAACATTTTTTCAAAACCACGAAACATCAGCCCTTTAGTTTTTGCGTCTACCACCACACTATTTTCAACCTCTGCCTCTATTTCCATAAAACCGCTAATGCGTGTTACGGGGTTTATCGTTATTCTCTCCGCCAAGCTTACTCCCTCCTCGTTGATTTAAAAGTAATAAACGGTTCCATAGCATCGGGGAAACCGAATTGAGCACAACCAATGCAAGGAGAATCATCTTCAACGGGCCAATTCACATGTCCATTCCACTGCCTAATTGGGCAATCAATTTGTGTAACAGGGCCACGACAGCCCATTCTAAACATACAAGTTTTTTCCCCAAGCTTACTTGCAAATATTCCTTGGTCAAAATAAGACCTTCTGGGGCATCTGTCATGAATGGTAGTGCTGTAAAACATCAATGGCCGATTTCTGCTGTCCAAAGGCGGTTCTCCATACAGCATAATATAAGCAAGAGTTCCCATAAACCAATCAGGATGGCATGGACAGCCAGTCAGCTGGATAACCTTCCTTTGTAAAACTTCGTGCACCCCTACGCAGCCACTAGGATTAGGCCTTGCGGCTGACACTCCACCATGGGAGGCACATGCCCCCACAGCAATCACGTACGCTGCATTTTCCCCCAGTTGTCTTACTGCATCCAATCCTGTTATCAATTGTCCATCGTGCCTCCCTATCACGTTATAAATACCTTCGTCTTTTAGGGAGACTGCTCCTTCCACGGCAAGAATATAATCGGAACCAATCGCACCAAACAACTCATCCATTGCCTCACTTCCCTCTGCGGCAAGCAAACTATTGCTATAAACCAAATTTGCCATTTGTGTAAGGAGATACTGAAAATCTGGATTTTGGCCATTCAGCAATGAAATAATATTGCCGGCACACCCATTCAATTCAAGCCATACAAGGTTCGATTTTTTTAAATTATTATTTGAAATCTCATTATTCGCCCTTGCAACCAGCTTCGCTGTGGATTGCAGCTTACTTTCCTGATAAGGGCACTGAAAATTTTCTGTTCCCAATTTATCACCAACTTTACATTTAGGATAAAAAACCAACGATAGGCAGTGATGCTAAAAAATAGGATCTCCGTGGCAGGAATAAAATTCTTGTGTCAAATCCTTTCCCGCCCTAAGACCAAAATGTATTCCTGATGCCCAACCAGCACGACTTGATACATCATATACAAACCCATTGACTGCAACATAGGCAGGATGTCCATCTCTTCCATCATTCAGCGCCAATTCTTCCAACGTGAATTGTCTTGTATTATTCGGTTCGCTTCCCTCCTGTAGATTCACTGGTGAGCCTGGAATAACACTCTCTTCTGCAATTAGTTCGTTTGATGCTTTATATTTTTGTAATTTTCCATTCAAAATCATGGCTTCTCTGTTTAATCGTTCTAAAACCTGATGGACATTCTGATTTTTATTTATATCAAGTTCATCTATATCTGCATTTATTTGCCCCATGCTTTTACGAATAGACGCAATCAACAACTCCAAATCCATGAAAACACCCCTCACATATACCCATTCATACGGCTAATCAGCAAATTCGTGGTACTGTCTGACTCTCTAAACTTGGAAGCACCCGTTTTCCACCAATCTTTGTCTGCATATAAACAAGCTTTTGCCTATCTGCTGTAAAGCAACCAATCATCTGTGCTTCTCTACAGCCGCAAAACTCCTCTAACAGTTGCAAAATCTTGCTACCGTTACCCTTTTTCACTACAAGAAGCATTCTACCTTCACATGCAAGATACAAAGGATCAATACCCAAAATTTCATTGACAGCCTTAACCTGAGGACTAATTGGAATGTTATTCTCTAGAAGCTCCACATTAAAGCCGGCATATTCCGCTATTTCGTTCAAAACTGTGGCAACCCCTCCCCTTGTGGGGTCTTTCATCTGTTTTATGTAGGGCAGCATTATTTCTAAGTCGGAGACAAGGTGACTCAAGGCACAACAGTCGCTCTTAATATTGGTTTCAATGGCAAGATCGTAACGATCAAGCAATATGGCAGTGCCATGTTCTGCAATGGTTCCTGTTATGATAATCTCATCCCCCGGTTCAATTTCACAAGGAGAATACTGCTCAGACACAACACCAATCCCTGAAGTATTGATAAATATGCCATCAGCGCTTCCTTTTTCAACAACCTTGGTATCACCTGTGACAATCTTCACCCCATTCCTTTTACATACCTCACCCATTGAGCGGGCAATTTGACACAAGGCTTCTATATCAAAGCCCTCTTCAATAATGAAACCCGCACTAACGTAAAGGGGTTTTGCCCCCGCTGTTGCAAGGTCATTTAATGTGCCGCAGATTGCCAGCTTACCAATGTCCCCACCACGAAAGAATACAGGTTGAACCACAAAGCTATCAGTAGTATAGGCAAGCTTTGAAGCTTTTGTGGTAAAAACAAAAGAATCACTTAGACAAACCTCGCCTTCTTCTCCATAGCTTTTTAAAAATATCTCTCGTATCAGTTCATTTGTTTTTGTACCACCATCACCATGGTTTAGTTTGATTTTGTTTGTCAAAAGATTACCCTCCCGTATTTATAATGGGCTGAGCAAGCCCCCTCTGAAGAAATCATACAAGGCCCTAAGGGATTTTCAGGCGTACAGCTCAACCCAAACTGAATACATTCATAGGGAGCCTTTCGACCAAGTATAATTTCTCTGCATTGGCAGACAGAAGGTTTTAAAGTCATTTCCTCCGAAATAGAAAACCTACTTCTTGCATCCAAACTTTGGTATTTTTGTTTTAGTACCAATGCAGAATCCGAAACCTTTCCAATACCGCGCCAATATCCATCCTCTGTTTGATAAACCTCATTTATATATTCCTTTGCCAACGGATTGCCTTGGTTACGAACGCAACGAGGATATAAGTTTAAGAAGGAAATGGGACATCTTCCATCAATTTGGTCTAAAAGGCTGTAGACTCCCATTTTCATATCCTCCGCCTCAAAACCACAAACCACAGCAGGAAGATTATATTCCTCTGTTACAAATCGAAAGGCCTCCCCTCCTAAAACTGAGGCAACATGACCAGGGCAAATGAGCCCATCTATCTTAGACTCTTCATCCATCAGAATGAAACGGAGAATCGGTTCCATTCGTTTTAGTGCAGTTAGAAAAAGCAGATTTTCAGGCCCATACTCAAATACATTTTTAATCGTCGCCCCAATAATCGGCGCCGTTGTTTCAAACCCCACCGCCAAAAAAACGACAGTCTTCTTGGGATATTTCCGTGCCAATGTGACTGCATCCTCAGGAGAATACACAGTAAAAACACTATCTTTCCTTTTTATTTCAGATAGACTGAAATTGGTTCCTCTGACCTTCAACATATCACCAAAGGTGGCCAAAATCACATCTTCATGAGCAAGCAATGCTATGGCTCCATCAATATAGCCTTCATGGGTAACACATACCGGACAGCCGGGGCCAGACAAGAGCTTCACATGATTCGGTAAAAGATATCGAATGCCAGATTTTGCGATAGCCTGTGTATGGGTACCACAAACTTCCATAATCCGTACTGTTTTTTTAATTTCCTGTTCCATTTTCATCATCGTTTATCATCTCATTTAATATGGTATTTAAAAATGTATACTCCTCTTGATCAATCTTTTCAATGGCAAAACCAGCATGTAATAACACAAAATCTCCCGCCATAGGACTTTCGATAAGCTGAACATTAATTTTCTGACCCACACCCATGGTTTCAACGTAGGCATACTTTCCATCAACTGAAATAATTTTCGTTGGAACTGCCAGACACATAAGCCCTCTCCTCCAAAATGGAAGCCGCCACAGCTGCCTGACCAAAAGACAAGCCCCCATCATTTCGTGGTACTTTTTGATTGTAATAAACATGAAAACCCAATATCCTCAGTCCAGAAACAACATTTTTTAAGAGGAATGTATTTTCAAAAACGCCTCCCCCTAAAAAAACATTGTCTACTAGATACTTTTCTCTTATTCTGCAAGCACATTCTATGGTTGCTTTAGAAATTGTATTGTGAAATTTTGCAGATATGACAGAAATAGGTTGATGATTTCCGAAATCCTCCAATACACCCTCCAAAATGCTTTGGTAGCCCAATATGAAAACCCCAGCTCTCTCAGTTATGGTAAAGGAGTATGTTTCTGTTATGCTGTCATCCACTAAGCTTTCCAGTTCAATGGCCGCCTGCGCCTCATAGGAAATATGGCTGCATCCCAATAATAGGGCGGCAACACAATCAAATAATCTGCCCATACTAGAGGATTGATAGCAATTCACCTTTTTCTGCAATGCTTTTTCCACAACCTGTAGCTGCACCTTATCTAAGTTAGGAAAAAAAGACTCTATGCTTTCATGTATTGTATCAAGATAGGATAAGGCACATTTCCAAGGTTCTTCTATGGCAGAATCTCCGCCCTGCAATGTAATATACTCCAAATGTCCCACCCTTTTATATTGAGACCTATTGCCTATGAAGAATTCTCCGCCCCATATGGCTCCGTCTGCCCCCATACCGGTGCCATCAAATATAATGCCGATTCCTTTTTCATAAAAATTGTGCTCCGCCATACATGCCGCCATATGGGCATGATGATGCTGTACAGCGATGGTTGTGATTTTCTGTTTCTTTGCGTATTGTGTTGAAAAATAATTTGGATGTAAATCATGGGCAATGGCTTGGGGTGATGCATTTAAAAGTCTGGATAGTCTATCTATCACAGAAGTATATTCCTTGCAAGCATCCAGAAAATGAAGTTCTCCCAGATATTGGCTGATATGCGCAAGCTGATTATGCACAAAGCAAAGGGAAGCTTTTTGATTCCCCCCAACAGCTAAAATTTCATTGAGGGTATTTAACGGCAATGCCAAGGGCGCATACCCTCTGCCACAACGGCTTAATAACGCTTCCTCTTCCATCACTTTTACTACAGAGTCATCGATAGGTGTCATAATTTCACGATTATGTATGAGAAAATAGTCAGCTACATCCTTCAAATGCTCCAATGCATCTTCATCCTTATAACATATGGGCATTCCACTGATATTCCCGCTGGTCATTATCAAATACTTTAAGCTCTCATCAAACAAAAGAAAATGCAGAGGGGTATAGGGAAGCATCACACCGTACTGGCGAAGCTTTGGCGAAATATTATCTGGGAGAAAGGTGCTATCATTTCTCTTAAGTAATACGATGGGGCGCCTATTATTGGAAATCGTTTCTTTCTCCTTCGGATTTAAAGAACAAATTTCCATAACATCCGCTATACTGCACGCCATCATTGCGAACGGCTTATGAGGGCGCCTTTTTCTCATGCGCAAGGTTGCAATGGCAGTTTCATTCTCTGCATTACAAACAAGGTGATACCCGCCAATTCCTTTGATGGCTAAGATTTTTCCTTCTTTTAAAAGCTGTTTCCCCTTTTCAATGGGGTTTTCACATTCAACTTGTTCACCATTTCCAAGGAATAAAATATACTTTGGGCCACAAACAGGGCAAGCATTAGGTTGGGCATGAAATCTCCTATTCTCAGGATTTTTATATTCCTTATTACATTCCTCACACATAGTAAATGACCTCATGGTTGTATTTCCTCGGTCATAAGGTAGTTCTTCTATAATAGAATATCTGGGGCCGCAATTTGTGCAATTTGTAAACGCATAGCCAAATCGCCTATCCTTTTGATTCAGAATGTCTTCCCGACAATCATCACAAATAGCTAAATCAGGCAAAAGACAGCCTTGTATCTTTTCGTCCTCTGCACTATGTAAAATTCTAAAATCCTGAAAATGGAGCTTTGGGTGAGAAGAAATATCTATATGATGAATCACTGCATTGGGTGGGGGATTGTTGGTCAATTCATATAAAAAGCCATCCATTGCCCTTTGCTCCCCCGAAAGCACAATTACCACAGAGGCTCCTTTATTTTTTACAAAACCGGTAAGATGAAAGGCATTGGCTGTTTTATAAAGAAACGGGCGCATACCCACCCCTTGCACAATTCCATGAACTTGAATCATAAGGCTTTGGGGTTCAATCATTCCTTTTTCTCACCATCAATCTGTTCAATGGTTGCAGTCAACGGTTCAATTTCCTTTTTATCCACGACGATATTTGTCCATTCCCCGATAAGCTTGCTTTTTCTATCGGCAAAATGATCACGGATACTTTTTTCGCAAATATGGCTATGAGTATGTACCGTAATAACCAGCTTGGTGATTTTTTCGATTGCGTTTTCTTTGCATAAGCCCCCAATGGATTCATACAAATTTTGATTTAAAAAAGTATCATGCATAATTGATTTCCTCCAATATAATTTTTATAATGTTCTTTTCCACTTCTAAACAGATTTCTTGAAATCTCTCTTGTAAAATAGGACTAAGTCCTTCCCCAAAGCCCACCTCCCCAATTTCAACCCCAATCAAATAACCTTTCCATTTACAATGATAAAGACGCATCATATCAATCATGCTCATATCATGTTGCATGGGCGATCCTGAAGATTTCCCTATGGCTTCCTCAAGGCTAAGCACATGAATGGTTCCCGGCTCCCCTCCCTCGTAAAATGCATCCAGAATGAACACATAATCCTCCTGATGGATGGAATAAAAAGCACTTTGACAATCCGTTTCCCCAATAACAACATCAATTTTTCGCTTTTTCAGGCGCTCCTCCAAATGCTCTGCAACCTCAATGGCAATTCCATCATCCTTCATAAATCGATTCCCAATAGCAACTAATTTTATCATAACCCCAACCCCATTTTCAGACTGTATCTCTTTAACCGAAGCACTATCTTCCATTACGAAGCCATAAATTCTTACGGGGGGCTTCCTTCAAATTTTTTACGACTGCAATCAATATCCATACAAAAAAACCACAAACGACTACGGTGATGCCCAATAAGGTTGCATCCATGGAGATTTCTAAAAACGCTCCCCCCTCCGTGAGATAGGCAACTACATGGTCTACAAACCACATCAGTGTTGCCCCCCAGTATATCAAGCAAAGGATACTTAATTGAAATTTGTCCTCGGATATGCTGCGCCAAACAATTGTGGTTAAAATCGCAGCCAGCGCCGTAATGATAAAATACATAGAATCCCTCCCTTAATTTCTCTCACATTCTTTAGGTGCAGTTTGTTTTATCTTGTTTTCCCCAACATAAACCATAACCCCCCAAACCAACGTTACAAATACCGCCATTGAAGTTCCAATGGTAGCCATTTCGTGAAGCATGATTGGTATTTCACTTGGATTGCTCATGGCTGTTAAAAATGGCGGCCACAGAACAACCTCACCATGCCAAATATGTTCGATAGCCAATAAAAAAACACCACCCCATAATAGCTGATTCAACCAGCTCAACTTTTTCTCCCAGTCAAGTTTTGTTTGATTGAAATCCTTGGATTCTGCATTTAAAGATGCAACATCTTCTGCTCCTACAGAAGCAGTGTTCTCTTTCTTCTTTTTCACAACTTTTTTGACGATTGATACCACGATGGCCTCCGCCATTGGTACAACAAAACATCCCATAATAGACCTCCTTTTGTATAAGCCTTTATTCATTTGAGTATTGGTAAGCTTATCCTAAATACATCCTATGCTTGTTTTGGTTTTTTATTACCCATGATGATAGAAATGCATTTAATAAGCTACCTTATGGATTCTTCTATGATATTGATTCCATGTAAGGATTACCGCATATAAATGCATATATAAAAAACAAGTAATCTAATTCATTATCATTTTATGGACATCACAGCTTTGGAGTATTGTTAATCGTTATTCATTATAAATTGCTGGTTATTTGAAGGGGTTAGAACTGTTCTTACATAATGTGCATACACGAAGAAATGCTTAACTTTTTATTAAGATAAATTGATATGCTGAAAACAGGGATTTTTGTATTAAAGAAATTCATTTAAAAAACTATCAAAAAGGTTTTCTCAGACAAGAAAAATACTTGCCTATAATAAAAAAACAAGTAGAAATAAGCCTTTGAGATAAATTAGCTCAGCCAGAATTATATTCTATTTTTCTATTATATTAATATAAAATTATTTATAATATGACTATATTCTTAAATAAATAAAAATATAATTGACGTATTGACTGTTTTATTGTAAGGAGATATAATTGTATAAAGTCACACTTCGAAGAGGTAATAAATTATGAATAAATCCATCGCACTAACAAAAAATGAGCAAGAGATTATGGATCTTTTATGGAAAGAAAACAAACCCTTATCTCGTTCTGATATCATTAATTTGTCAACAGAACGTTCATGGAAAGCCAGCTCTATTCATATTTTGCTAAATCAGCTTTTGGAAAAAGGAGCAATTTGTGTTAATGGGTTTGTAAAAACCGGTAAAAATTACGGAAGAACCTTTTCCCCTGCTTTTACCGAAGAGGAATATCACGTTATGCAATTTCAGAGCAGCGGCTGTTATCAACAATCAAAAGCAGCTTCTCTGGTTGATTTTGTTTCTGCATTTATTCAAGATGAGGAGATTGATCGCAACACCATTGACCGCTTAGAGGCCTTGTTGGATGAAAAAAGAAAGGGATTGAAATGAGTTTGTCCGTATTTTCATTTCTTATGGCCGTTCTTTGGTGTAATATTTTTATCATTTTTCTAACTATCATGAGAAAACAAACCGGGTTTATTGCCCACTTTAGCGTTGCACCGTTGCTTCTGTTTTTAGGAGTCTGCTTATTTCGCTTGTGCTTTGTTTTTGAGCTTCCCAATGCCATTGTAATTCCTTCCAGTTATATGTTTCCTGCAATTATTGATGGTTTAACAATGGGTATCTTCTCAATCATGGGCTATGAGCTTTCAATGCTTGATATACTTATATTCCTTTGGGTAGCAGGTGCTGTATTCTTTGTTGTAAAATACATGATAGAAGCAAAACGATTGAAAAATATTCTCCGCATGAAAACAGCCCTAAAAAATCAATGTGCGATTAAGATTATGAATGAAATTCTATCTCATTCTAAGAAAAAAACAAAAGTTGAATTGGTTGAACTGGCCGGAATTCCATCGCCAATGGTTTCCGGATATTTTCATCCTACCATTTATTTGCCTGCAATCCCTTTTACTGAGGACGAATTGCGCTGTATTCTCTTGCATGAACTAACACACTTTTTAAATAAAGATGCGTGGATAAAATTATTTATGCATTTTATTTGCGCCATCTTTTGGTGGAATCCCATGGTACATATTTTAAAAGGGAATTTAGTTCATATTCTGGAGTTACGCTGTGATGCAAAGTTGATTTCCCAACTAAATGAGGAAGAAAAACTTAAATATTTGGAATCAATCACTATGGTTTTAAGATATCAGCTTTCCAGCAGACAAGCCCTCCAGCCTACTATGAATGCAGCTACCACATCTGTTTTAGTGAATGCAGGACAAATGAGTAATGTGGAGCAACGCTTTCACCTGATTCTCGAAAAGGACTACGCAAAGAAATATCAACCTATGGTGTACGGAGTTTATGTTGTAATCACCATGCTGTTTCTCGTTTCAAATCTGTTTGTGATTCAACCAGTATATTCCTGTGAAGATCCAAATGTGTACTCCATTTCTCCTAAATCAGCTTATTTGTTGGATAACCATGATGGTACTTATACCCTGATATCAGGAGAGATATCACAATTAATCATTAGTCAAGAACAACAAAACAATGAGCCATTTTCATCATTACCCATTAAATAATAATTAGGAGGGATACTATGCTTAAAAAAATGCTACTTGTATCTTGTTTTAGTTTCACTCTGCTTGCAGGCAATTTAGCTGCACCTTCTTACGTTACATATGGCGCTGATACATCGGTTATTGCATCAGGTGACATGGATGAAATCATAATCCGACCAATGGCTGAACAAACAGAATGGATGTATCGTACTATTGAGCCTAATATGCTTCAAAGGAGATTATGGTCTCTTACATATGGAAAATGGCTTACGGATTGGGAATGGGTAATTGGACCCAATTAAGTAAATAGGTACGATTAATGAAAATATTTTAAACTAGATACCAAACTATATTCCAGTAGAAATTTTCTTTCCATAGGTTGATATCGTTTCGAAAGTTCCATGTAGACTATATAGACTTAAGATATATAAGTTCTCTATCTGGGTTTCAAACTGTAATATCCATATGTTGAACCAGTGAATAAAAAATTCAAAAAAGGCATCTAAGAATCACCACTACTTGATTCTTAAATGCCTTTTTATGAACAATGTTATACCCTTCATAGATAAATAAATCTATTTAAATCTTGAAATTTACATTTATCCTCTTATAATTCTCTTCCCCAAAGTGCAATCTGACGAATATCATCAGGCGTTGTTCTGCAACAACCACCAATCAGTTTAGCACCCTTTTCGAACCACTGCTTGGCAATATCACCGTAACACATTCCTGTTGAACTGCCATGCCAAGTTTTTGTTACTGCATCATATTGCTCTCCCGAATTTGGATAAACAATGATGGGCTTATTTGAACCCTTACGGATTTCTAAAATAAGTGACTCCACAAATTCAGGTGCCGTGCAGTTTATACCAATAGCCGCCACTTGGGGATATCCATCCAGCCAACGGGCACAGTCCTCTATCCGCTCTCCACTATTAATGCAAGTGCCGTCCTTGGCACTAAAGCTTATCCATGCCGATATATCAGGATGTTCTTTTAAAACATTCACAATTGCCTGCGCCTCAATCAAGCAAGGAATCGTTTCACAGGCCAATATATCCGGCTTCGCTTCAATCAATGTTGCCATTCTTTCTCGGTGAAAATCTTCCAATCCCTCTCTGGTCAGTCCATAATTTCCTCGATACTCAGAACCATCAGCAACAAAAGCACCGTATGGGCCCACAGAAGCCGCAACTAACGGTTTAGGTCGATTTGTCCTATTTACAGGGTCAGCCCAAAAGCTATCCCTCACTTTCGTTGCAATGCTCACGGAAAGTTGAATGAGCTCCTTTGCCTCCTGCTTCGTCAGCCCTCTCCTCATAAAGCCTGCGAACGTCGCTTGATAACTGGCAGTGATAGCACAATCAGCTCCCGCTTTAAAGTAATCCTCATGTACAGATCCAATCATATCAGGATTTTCCATGAGAACCTTGGCCGACCAAAGGGGATCATTCAGGTCACAGCCCCGCCGTTCCAGTTCAGTGGAAAAGGCTCCATCTAATATCATCAATGGATATTCAGCCAAAATTCGTTCAATAGGGTTCATAAAGGGCCTCCTTGTTAATTGAAATTCTTTAAAATTTGCTTATGTAACTACTGGTTCTTCAATAATTTCAAATCTATGCTGATTAATATAAAAATAACGGAGTCACATCTTCTTTCGGCAGTTGGCTTGTCCAAAAAATCTCATTCTATAGAACCAACAAACAGCCCCGATAAGAGTAATTATTCATGTTCATTTTCTTAGCCGTGAATAACTTTCAAAACGAAAAAACTCTTTCAAAAAGATGAAAGAGCAAAATACAATCGAGTAATGAAAGACCTTCTCATCTCCCTGTGTAAATCACTGCTGATTTTAGCACTTTAATTTCTGTTAATTGCGGACTTCTTTGTAACAATCCCTCCGCCACTCTCGATAAGCATTTCGTAGTAATTTCATAAAGTTTACCATACAAAACTAAATAACGTCAATCGTTTGAAAGTGGCATGCATATTCTTCTTATTTAAACGTTTTGAAAAAAATTGTATCTGGGCATTCTTTCTGAATCCAAAAAATTTTAAAAAAAGACATTATTAATTTTGAAAAGAACCATGAAAGAATAGTTTCACTACAAAAAAATATAGGTTTTCCTATTATCTATCTGGGTTATTTGATTTCAGAGTTGTATTATGTAAAAGTTAATTAAAAATTGGTAAATGTAACAATTTAGATTCTCTGATTTAAATCCATCCAATTGAGAAACTGCGGACAGAATGAAGAATAGATAGGATACTGAAAGTAAATGTGGTTTTATAAAAACACAAACAAAACCCTTTTTAAAGACATATAACTTTGCAACACTTATGTGTATAAACAAAGTATCAGACTTTTTATGAGCAAATTTTAACATGATATTTGCAAAAAATTAAAAACGATGAAAAATTTATTTTAATTCTTTTCTTTTTTTATTTAATAACTCTTCTAAACTGTCAATGATATCACTATCAATTTCCTCGCTTTGAATAAATGCAGAAACAAAATCAACTAAGGATGCACCCTTTGATTGTTGATAACAGCGACTACTTTGAAATTGCATTACAAAATATTCTTCTTCGGAAAACGAAGGCGAAAAAGTTCTACCATAATTTTTCCCTGTTTTAATAAATCCATATACCTGAATGGCACCTTTTTCCAAAAGTTGATTTAATAGAATGTGAATTGAACTGGCTTTCCACGAACGGTCTGTTGAAAGATTTATAATGTCGGAACGAGATAAAGGCCTATTCTCTTTCCATAAAAGATTCATTATTTCCTGTTCATTCTTCGTCAGGACTTGTGATTTTCCTTGCATATTCTTTCCCCTTTCTCCCTAGTCTAAGAATTTAAACATTCCTAATATTTTAATATATTACCTATAATAAGTCAACGATAATCCAAAACATTTATTTATTAATAATTATTTTTAGATAAATTATGATTAAGTTATATTTTATATTACATTTAATAGTTTTATTTTGCAAAATAAAACATAATTTTCCATTTATTAGATTTATAGATGATTTGAGTCATATACAAATATTTTTTTAATATTTTCCTCTGTATTCTTTATACTCAGTTAAATATAAGACATTCATATATTTAATCTATGATTCAAAGAGACTTCATCTTGCATGTTCGCTATATGGAATTTTTCTTTCTACAGGAAAGCAATAACAAATCCCAACCTTAAGTAGGGTTAAAAACTGCTCGGAACTCAGGTAGTGATTACCAAAAATATGCAAATATCACGGCGGAACATGGCTCCACATTTTCTTATCAGCAATTTTAACAGCAACCATTGTGCTGGCACTTTATTTTCCTAAAAAATCCCCTACGATTTGTTGGTTTTCTCTTTGTTCATTTTCTCTTTTCTCTCTGTTTTCTAGCCTCTTCTGCGCAAGTTTATCCTGCCTGTCCGCCCAACGGTTAAATATTGTCATCACACCACAAATGCCCAATTCTGTGCCGAAAACCGTAAGTGCATTCCCAACAATCGTAGAAACATCAACCCCCAAATATGCCAAAACCATACCCGCAATTACCACCCCAACGCAAAAAAACAATGATGATACCACAATGGTTGTCATGGTATCATCATTAATCCGAAAACGTCTCCGTTTCTTTCGTTCAAACAATTTTCTCCACCGCCTTCCGATGTAGAAAGTTCTTTAAATCATGCTTCACAGTCGTGGTGTAACATAAAGCCTCTGTCATATCCCCGTTGCAATGGGCATCAGGAATCCGTTGTACTGCCTTTGCTGTAGCTTCCCCCAAAGCAATGGAGGCATTTACTGCCGTCAAAAGCTTGTACTCCATCTCCTCCCGCTCTTGCTCCCGCCTTTGAGCGGCTTTCTCGCGCTTGGATAAACTCTGTTGTAAAAACCAAATCCCCATGGCAGTTACTAACGCTTGTATCATACCAATTGCTATTACGTCCACACACTTCCCCCCTTTCAGTAAGAAAAGCCCAGATTTAGTCTGGGCTTTTGGTTACTTTATGTATTTGCTATTCCGGCAAATCCTCCCCGGTGATTTGTTCGTATTCTTTAGCGGTAATCTTGCCAAATGCAACATATTTTTGAAGCTGGTCTTTTCTTACAAAGTTCTTTTCATATCTCGTTTTTAAAATACCAAACATTAGACTTTTTGTCTCTGTACTCATTAAGTATTCCCCCCTAGCATTGCTAATTCTATATTCGCAATTTGTTGTGCTAATAATTCTTGTCTTTGCTGAATTTCTAAATTACGCAATTCTACGTCCGTGAATGCCTGCATGATTTGTTGTGTATCCATTTGTTGTGTATCCATTTGTTCTAGTTCAGATGGGGAAGCTGCATTTGGCTCAAGTTGGGCCAACTTCTCCCATATACCATTATTGTATTGCATCCCTAAAACTTCGGCATCTTCATTAATTAATATCATATTCTCTGCATCCACTTTTCCTGAAAGTTGGGAAATACCAACACATATTTTTTCTTGGTTTAACTGTGCATATTGAAACATTTATAAACCCTCCTTAATAAAACTCGATGACTTGCCATGAAAAGTATCCGTTGCCATTAACATTCAAACTTGTTGATGTTATACTAATAAGATACGTTCCGGTAACTTCAGAAACAAAAGAAACACGATATCCTGGACTTGCCATTTCAGTTGAAGAACTACTATAAATGCCGTTCAGTAAAACTATACATTTAGCAGGATTTACGTTAGCAATAGAAACGTTTGCTGAATATGATACTCCTCGTTGAATGCTTTTTATAAATATACCGTTCATCAAACTATTTAGCTTGCTATTAACGGTACTAATTGATGAATATATAGAAGACAAGTATGTACTCACCTGAGAAATAAGATAATTTAGCTTTCCCATTACAGATCCCGATGTAGTATTACCTTGACTATCATTCGTATTACCTATACCTAAAACGTATTTATAGACATCAGTTAAATTGTTACTTCCATGAGTAACCAGATAATTCAACTTCCCCATTACCGTTCCCGTGGTTGCAGTTCCTTCGCTATCATTCGAATTACCAATCTTACCCGTGAGTGTATTAACCCACGAGTAAATCGAAGCTAAATAACTACTCACCTGTGAAACCAAATAATTGATTTTTCCAAAAACACTTCCGGCGGTACTGCTCCCCCCTGTATCAGCGGTACTTCCTATTTTCCCTTTCACCTCATCTAGCGTTTCCTTATCCGCCAAATAAAACTTATCACCACTTGCCATAACTTACACCTCCTCTAAAAACAAACCATCTGTATCCATTCCCCATTTGTACTTCTCTCCCGAAGGGGAGATTATATATTTCGCTCCTGCCAAAGCTGTGTCAATTTTATCCATGTTTTTATTCTGCACTTCAACATTATAAAAATCACTCTGGGCAGGCTTTTCCAGATTGTAATTTGCCGTAAAATCAGCCATTTCCAAATACCTCCTCTCTTAAACCATCATGGGTGTATGCCCTCATCGCCCCATGAGTCAACTGCCATAGTTCTTGATGTTGGTTATACAGCAATTCCAAGGTCAACAGCATA
Organism: Anaerotignum propionicum DSM 1682; assembly: GCF_001561955.1. Lineage (NCBI taxonomy): Bacteria > Bacillati > Bacillota > Clostridia > Lachnospirales > Anaerotignaceae > Anaerotignum > Anaerotignum propionicum. Next base: position 871,981 of record NZ_CP014223.1, on the reverse strand, counting down.
TTCACGGGCACAATCCGCTCCATCATTTCCTCAACGGCTTCCACATTCTTTTTGTTTGTCAGTTCCAGCTTTGCTTTTAGGCTGAAAGCACCATAATTGGTTTCCAGCCGATACCCCTTTTCCCCACAAAGAATAGAAAGCTGACTATGTAGCGTCCGTAATGTATAGGGCAAATTCTCGTTATACCTTGCCAATAAGCGAAATTTTCGCTCCTCTAGGGTGTCCGTGGCTTTGGGGGTGATTTTTAGCATCCGCTCTCGCCTTGCCACCCCCGTCTTGGTCGCCGTATCAATAAATTGATTATCTAAAGCCTGCTTCAGCTCATCCCATAAAAAAAGAAGCTCCGGATTCTCTGCTTCTGCCAGCTTTTGAAACTCCTTCACTTCTTTCAACAGGTCGGGAAAATAACTCTGAATTTCAGCCATAGAAATCACCCCTTATGGGAATGCAATTTTCATCCAGCATCAAATTTTTTGCCTCCCCGTTAATGGTTGTATTCCCAATATCTAAAATGCCATCCATGTCTAACAATCTGGATTCAATCTGAGAAATTCGTACAACAAGATTACCACTATCTGCCCAGCCTTTGCTTAATTCCATAAAATATCGGTCTAAAATCTCCTCAATATATGGTTCACACTCACCAAAGCTCCACCCACTTTCATAAGTTATGGTGCTTGCAATAGCAATAGGAGTTTCCGTCACCCCTTCGATGGTCACCACATGGTCAATTGGGGCGATGCCTAAGCCGTCCCCTGCATTTTGGGTAGGGTCAACGGTAGTCTGCACATCCTCAATCAAACTCTTACTAGGCTTCTGATACTGAGAATTTAGCACCACACATTTCACAGTTCCCCCGCCATTCCATGCACGGTACACCTTACATCCCCCTACTCCGGATATGGCATTGATTTTCTCCATATAATCTGCCCGATTTCCTCCAAATGCCTGCCTATCAAAGCTATTTAAATATCGCTTTCTCAGGCTTTGTGTGCTTTCTGCATCCTCCCCTGGGGTCAATACCTCCACCAATTCCGCCTTGGTCAACCCTTGGATATACTGTATGGGAATCATCGTACCCAAGTTATGATTTGCATCACTTCCAACCGTTTCGCAGATAACTTTATAAGTAAAATCCTGAGAAGAAATTACCTCAGTCACTTGATAGTTAAAATCTTCTAGATTAAACCGACTGCCTATAGGAACCGAGCAATTAAAAACTGCCTTTCCAATGGCTTTTGTGGCTTCATAGGGTGTTATCCCTCTTTCCTTTGCTCTAAGAATTAAATAATCTCTGCTTGCCGTATCTGCAAAAGTTTCGTTCAGAACAATATCAAGATCAATATACATCTGACAAAGCTCCGCCGCTGCAGGGGCAAGGGCATCATAAATAATACTCCCTTCCCGCTTATCTATATCAGAGGAAACCCGACTCAGCATACGATCTAGTACCGTCTCAAATGTCATTTCTTCATACATTTAAGTTCACCTCACTTTCAAAAACCCCCACTGTAGACTCCACTGTAAAAGTCACATGTAGGGTATTCCTTGTTTTCTCAAAAGAAAAATCCCCAACCTTTTTAATGCGGTCATCCTGTAACAAAGCCTCTTCAATTCTTCTTTTCACCTCAGGATAGATAGTGGTCATTTGTTTTCCAAACAGCCCGTTAAGCTCTGAGCCATAGTTCCATGAATAAATTACCCAAGCATACCGTTCCGTAAGCAGTGCTTTATACACAGCCTGCTTCACTGCCTCCACCCCGTCACAGAATCCATAGATTCGATTTTTTTCTCTGTCCAAACGATAGGTTTTTGAGGGTAATGACAGCCTTACAAAGGTATTTGCCAATTCTTCGTTTACTTTGGGTGTCATAATGTGCCACCTCCTACTATATCAAGTACAATAAATTTTTGTCCCCCATGAGCCCGTAACAAAATAACATAATCCCCAACCTTTAACTTATTGTGGATGGTAAAGTTTTTTGATCCCACATAGGCATGGTTATGGGTATTGGGTTGGGTTGTTCTAGTGGTGCTGTCATCCTGATAGGTGTGGCTGTGAGTATGGGTTTCCGTAGTATGATTCACTGTCATATTGACCGAATAATCTACCACCGCTTTTGTTAAAATCAAAAAGGACTCCGTTAAAGTAATCTTGGAGTCCAATTTAATCTTAAGAGGTGCCGCAGAAACCACCTCTCCAATGATAATATCCATAGGCTTAGAGGAATCCATCTGATCCTTTGCCGCCTTTTTAATCAATTGTGCCAACTCAGACAAGAATATCTCCCCCTCTCAATGTAAGATCCATCAGATGCATATCTTCTCGAAAGGTATGGGTCACCTTTTCGCAGACAAAGTAATGATTCACATTAATATCCCCCAACTTTAAAGCCACCCGTAGGCTGCATCCTGCACGGACATTGGGTGAGCCAAAGGCATTTTTGATGCTGAGTGTTCGTGTTTTACGGTTGTAAAGATCCAAAAGGGCATTTGCCTTCTCCTTTACTCCCACTTCTGTTTTTGATTTTTCGTAATACTGCAAAACACCCCATTTTTTAATATTTTCCTCGTCCTGAACCATGACTCCATCTTGAAGCCCCTTTTTTTTCTTGCTATCAAAAGCAATCTTTATTTGGTTATAGGTTTCCCCATCAATACTGCTGACATAGTCAAAATTCTCAGCTGTTTTCTCATCCAGTAAAATATCCAGCTTCATATCCTCAATATTTTTTAGAGCTAACTTGCCAAAATCGTCATACAAAACATAGAGCTTTTTCGTATTCATTAATGTGGTATCCAGCACTTCTTGAATCATATCGAATAAGGTTTTATTATCTAGCACACCTTTTTCAATGATATATTGCGTATCTGCAATTTCGCCCCTTTCCAGTGAAAAATACTTGGCTACTCTGTGTATAAATTCCGTTGCGGTCAACTTCTCAAAGATAAAGCTGTCCTTATTTTTCAGATACCTCAGCTGGTCATAAGCAGTAACGCTAATTATTTCGCCTTTGCTTCTTTTTTTCTGAAAAACATAGCCCAAAAAAACAGGAGTTTTGTCAACACAAAGCTTTACTAAATTCCCTTCATGAAAATTTAGCTCCCCATTCTTTACCACATCAAAAGTTAAGCTTCCCGGTACACCCGCTCGCTCTGTTGACCATTTGATGTCCCCTGCCACAATAGGGGTATATTCCTTATCTACATTTACTATATTAAGCATTACCAATCTGAATCACCTGCCCCGGATATATGAGATTGGGATTAGAAATGCCATTTAGCTTTGCGATTTCCTTAAAATTTGCACCATCCCCCAATTGCGCCTTGCAAATTTTCCACAGGCTATCCCCTTTTTTTACAGTATATACATTACTTGTCTTCTTGTCACTCTTACGCTCTGTTACTTCTTTTACTACAACACCATCCTCTGTCGTCTGCACAGGCTCAACGTGGGTGATTTTATGCTCGTTATATTGCTTTAGTGTTACATTAGCAATAAAATCTAGACCGTTTCCCGTATCCTCTGTAATGGTATAGTCCTCCAATGTTACTGTCTCACTAGTTTCAAATTCTGTTTTCCCATTGGGTAGTTGTCGTTGGATATCAAATTGAAACCACTTTTTTTCTATTTTCATCAATTTTAGTGCGTCAATATACACCTGTGCAGTTTGAAAGCCGTCAGGATAATAAGCAAAGGGATACTTCACATGGGGAATCAAAAACTCAAAGCTGAATTCCTTTAGTCCCGGCGTTCTAATAAAATTGATTTCACTTCCATCAATCAATTCCATTGTCTTGTTGTTGTTTTTTATTTTCATGGTTATTTTACTTGGGGCCACAGGTAAAGCAACCTGTCCAATACTAACCTTATACAATGGCATGCACCTCCTCTGCCTGGGTAAAGATTGCCTCACGGAGCACATCTGTGAATTTATTCATCACGCCGTCAATATCCATATCAGAATTGATTGTTGCTTCATTTTTAAAATCCACACTGACCTGAGCCGTGGTAAAACGATTGATGGCATCTCGTTCTGAAATATCTCGAAGATACCTTATATCCTCTTGTGAAATTTCCATGTTATCTGTCATAGCCCCTGTATTTGCGGCAGTATTAGCTGTGTTTTGCAAAAGCTGATCCATGCCGCCATCCCCTGCCGAACTGCCGCTGAAAATTCCGCCATATGTGTTTTGTAATTGTTCTCCTTTGTAATACCCACTATTGAATGCATTACTATAATCCTTATAGTCAAGGGTCTGCATTACATCTTCAAAACCAGCTTTGTCTTTCACATCTTGAGATTTTTTCTCTAGCTCACTTAAAAGACCGTCTAAGTTACTGGTAATATCTATTTCCAATCCAGGGATTTTATTTAATAGAGCTTCAATTCCTTCTGCAATTTTACGAATAAAACCAATTACATTAATAGCTAAATCGTAAAATAACGTTTTTATTGCCGCAATTGGATCTTGAAAAACATTAAATAAAAAGTTTACAAAAATTGCGACAATATTCCAGATAAATGCAAAAATATTAAATATACCTGCCCCCAGAACCGCAAAAGCACCAGCAATAATTCCAACAGCCGAAATACTCGTTTCTTTTGTTTTGTTTATCCATGCTACCACAGCAAATATTATAGCTATCAAAGCAATAATACTTGCAATAATCCATGTAATGGGGCAAGTTAAGATTGCCGAGTTAAGCCCAGCTTGCGCTGCCGTCTGCTCCTCCACAGAAGTTGTCCACAGCTTATTAAATGCAGCACCGATTACTGTGGCGGCAGCTTGTAAAACTTGAATCACCTTACCTGCATCCATAGCAAGATTATATAAATTCATTGCTGCTGCCGCTCCCGTCACAACAGGTGCAAAGCTGCCCCAGCTATTAGCCAAAAGGTCGGTAACCTTTATAGCCTCCACTTGTTCCCCTGTCACACCAGACCAGACAGAACCTAGAACTTGAGAAAGCCCGCTGAATTTTGTATCTATTTCATCCGCCGCGGCAAACATTGAATTTTTCATCTCATCAGTAGAAGTATAGCCTTGCGGTATCACACTGCTTAATGTATCAACAGCCGCGTTAACTTTATCGTTCTTTGTCTGCTTTGCCTTTTCCTCAGGAAATTCTTCTCCTGTACCAAGACTTAAATTCCCTCCACTGCCCACCACCCCAGATGAAATATTGGAGCTTCCAAGTGCTTTCTGTCCCATTTCGGAAAGATCAGCCCCACTGTTGCTATCTACTATGCCGCTTGCCTTTTCCTGATTTGAAAAGATACCTTCTGATATTTCCGCACCCGTACTTATTGTTTTGTTGAATTTTTTCTGTTGTTCCCCCGCCGCTTTGATAGAATCTTGTATTTGTTGAAATGATGACTTTGTCATATTCAATTCTTCTCTGCCTTCTCTCAAAGAATTGGTATCAATGCAATTGGATGATGCCCGTTCCAGGGCTTCAAAACCAAGAACTGCTCTATTTAAAGCATTGGCAATGTCTAATAGCCCTGGTGTAGCCCCGTCAAATAATTGAATCGAGGTTTTAATCGTTCCCATTTTCTCACCTTCTTTCCAAACAATAGAAAAGCATTCAACAAATGCCGAATGCTTTTCTATTTAACTTATCTTATTTCCCAATAAATTTTTTATCTAATCTAACTACCTTTTCTTCATTTTTTTGGATTCTCTTTTTTCTTTCTCCGCCTTTAACTGAATAGAAGCAATCAGAAAAGCCTTTTCTTCTCTTGGAAGTTTTAAAAATTGTGAGGGCAATAGGTGCAGCTGATGCAGGCAGTAATATGCATAGTTGCTCTCTCCATCGCCCCCATCAATTAGTTTTTTGCCTCTTCCACCAATTCATCCATGGAGGAATCATATCCATTTAACTCTTGAACCTTGGAAACATATTGGGTATACTCCCCTGCATGAAGCATAGTTTTCAACAAATTGTCCGCCCCCATCACACCATACCCATTTTGCAGCTCTACGTCATTCAAGTTGGGATATACAGTGCAGGAAACCGCCAATAAACCCAAATATTTGTTTAAATCCGTTTCTTGGCTAAACTGGCCTTTTCTTCCAGGAATGGGCATCCTTTTGGTGCAGGCCTTGCGGATTGCCTCATCCTCATCTGCAGTAATAGTTCTCAACTCCCATTCCACGGGCTTTCCGTCCTCATCAATAAAACGCTTGCTAGCTACAACCTTGCAGGTTTCTTCCTTTACAGGATTCAAAAATGCTGATAAACTCATATATTATTCCTCCTCTTTTTTTACATTCCGCTTAGCATCTGAAATGTTTCGGGCATTTCAAAGCTTTCATATGTAAACTCCATTTCCTCATCTAAATATTCGCCATCGGCGTCGAACTTGGCAATCACCATACTGTCTATGTTGCAATCACGAAGAATGATTGTCTGTCGGCCCACGTTAGAGGTAGGGTCTTCATTGGTAATCTGCATATCAAAGTAAACATCCTCACCCGTATCTTGATAACGCTTCATCAATTCACGAAAAATAGATGTGTTATAGTGAAAGGTGGCACTACCAGTACCATTTGCCCCCACTGCCTTATGACCTTTGTTCATTCTACCTAAAATAGGAACTTCCGCCTTTGTTTTCTCCATTTTTGCCTCTACGGAAATGGCACTCATAAAGTTGTAACGGTTCCCTTCAATGGTAATGAAGCACTCTGCTTTTTTCGCAGAAATAGCATCTTTGCTCAGCATTGTAATATTACTCATCTCTCTGCCCCCTCTCTTATTCAACAACAACGGTCATATACAGCTTTGTCATGGCGCAAACTGGTGTCACAGGATTCACCACAACTACGGATTTTTTATCATTGCCTTTTTTTACAATCAATTCATCAGAAACAAAGTTTTCAATTGCCTGAATTTGTTCCATCTGCTTATTGTAGGAAACCAAGTCGTTCCAAAAAGCGATTCTGCCCGATTCATTGTTCTGTACTTTCCCCATATATCGTGTGTTAAAAAGCACAGCAATATCGTTGCCGATCTGGTCAATGACTCTGATAACCTGATTACTTGCAAAATCTTCATTTTTGTCTGTGTTAACGGAAACAAAGCTGTTAATATCGTCTAATACCCTTACCTCGTCACCGATTTTATGGAATACAAATTCACCCGCATCCAATGCCGCTGCATATTGACTCTGTTTATAGGCTGTATCTACCAAAAACTCGCCGTCATATTCCTTATTGGCAATAGATTTGTTTACGGCACAACCTGCGGTCGCACCTGTCAGCCAATAAACAAGACTTGTTTCTTCACCATCTGTCACCTTGTTTTTTAAATTGATGATTCCTTCGTAATCTGCCGCCTTGTTAAACATAACGGTCTGAAATTTGATGCCCATTTCATCTCTTAAACGCTTGGTAAAGGCAACAAAAAGGCCCTTGATGCTCTCTTCCTTTGAAAGACAACCCAATGTATTAAAGCTGTAGGCTTCCGCCTTATCCAAAAACGCCTGATAAGATGCACCTGTTGTTTGACCGTTTGTACCGCCTGCCAAAGGAGTTGCCGCTGTTTCTTGTAAAACCCCATCCTTTTTAAACACAACGAAGTTATTATCCTTTAATTCTGCTGCCTCAGCTACAGTCTGAATATCTACTTTTGTGTTTTCCATTAACGTAACAACATCAAATTTTGTGGGCTCGTCCACATTGGCAGAAATCATAATTTTAATATCATTCCCGCGAATACCGCTATAACGTGCTGTTGCAAAGGGGTTTACCGCCTTATTGCCGCTGTTTAAGCGATAAGCGTATAATGTTTTTGCATTGCAAAATAAATCACGCAGACCCTTAAGCTTTTCATGGCTGTAATCGTAGCCGAGGATTTTTAGGGAATCTTTTTGGAAATCTCCGTTTTCAATGGTGAACATTTCACCATCTACACCCCAGTCCAATTCTAACGCCATTGCTGCATATCCTCTGTCTGATAGTGTCGCAGAAGCTCTTGCTGCCGAAATAAAGTTAATATATGCCCCTGGAAGGGTCTTGTTTTGTACCAAATATGTACCGCCGCCTAATCCCATTTATCTCACCTTTCCTTTTTGAAATTCATCAATCGTGTTGTCAATTTCCATAGAAGTAAATACCTTGTCGTCTGCCAATATTGCAAAAAGCAAATCACCATTAGCTCCATATTTCTGACTTTGCAAAATTGCCTCCTTGGAAAAATATCGTTCCTCTTTTTTATTTTCCTGATTCCCTTGCTTTGCCATACACAGTCACCTCTTCCATTAAATCCACTGCATCCTGCTCTCGCATCATAGGTAGGTTATAATCCATCACAAAATGCAGCACACCGCTGTCAACCCTGTAATTGCCGTTGCGCCCCTGCACCAAATCCTCCCCAAGAGAGATTACATCTAAAAGCTCCCTCAGCTTTTCTGCCACTTCCCAGCATTCGTTATTGCCCCTGCCTGAGAAATACTGTACCTCAAAGGAAGTGTTAAGCATAAATCTCTCTCCAAGCTTTGCATTTCGGCTTTGACTTATACAACGTATAAAGAAACAGGGCGAATCATACTCCGTTGTCTCAGTATAAATTTTGTAGGTAGTTTCAGGGAATTCCTTTCGTATTGCATGTTCAATCCCTGTCATCAATTTAGATATCATGGGAAACCCCTCCTTAAAACTTCCATCAGCTTTTCTTCTATTACCTTGTCAGCATCTTGGCGTAGCTCCTCTTCCGAAAGATGCAGCATAAAACGTCCGGGTATTAAAGTCCTCCCATCCTTCGCCAAATATCCCCATTCAACGGAGTTGGCATAAATGCAGCTATTGTATACCTCAATGCTGTAAGAGCCACCTTCGTAACGCACGTCGCCAATGCTCCAACCTGCTCTTATCCCAGGGGAATCCTTAGGATCCGTGGGGGTACGCTTCAACGCCTTAAGCACCAGTCTGGTGGCCATCTCTCTTTCCATTTTCTCTTGGAACTTGGGAAATTCCTCTCCATGGAACTTGTTTACTTCATCTCGCAGTTTGGTTAACTGTTTAAAGTCTACCTTAGCCCATCTTGCCATTTCGTCCACCTAACCTTTGAAACATTTCTTCCCTCCACCTTCTGTTCTTCATTTCCTTGATAAATCCCCTCCTTTATACAATTTTTGGAACAAGTATCTGTGCGGAGCTGTCCACAGATACAAGATATCAATAAACAATGCCCTCTTTTGCTTTATATTTTTACAATAAGACATCAACGGTATTCCATTGCCTCTATGAGCTTGTTTACAAATATCTATGGTAGAATAATATCATTAAAGTATGTCCCCTTAGTTACCCTTTTTACTAATATTTGTAAAGTATATTGAACATATTAAGTAAAAAAATAGACCATTTGCATATTTCGCAAACAGTCTAATGTAATGAGGTTGCTTTTCCTTTTATTATAACTTAACTTTGAACTACATACATTGATAAGCAAGAGGTGAACCACAGTATTCACACTCATTGTCATTTCCCGTGATACTATTCATACCACCACAATTGGGACATTTCACTGTCCTCGATGTGAATTTTTTAGGTTCTTCTTTCAACTCTATTTTGTTTTTATAATCATAAACCCTTTTTTTGATATATGGTGATACAACACAATTTGTTGACTCATCAATATAGCTGTCAGGCAAAGCGCCACATTGGATTAAGTCTACAATATCCCTATAGGTATTCTCATAGGTAAACCCTAGGGATGCTGCAATGTCCCCTATTGACCCATCACTGCTATTCATTATGCATGTGATATATCTAGAAACTAATAATCCTCTTTGTTTGTACTTTCTGCCGTGACGAACCAGCGCAAAGCCACCTCCACAGCAAAAAGCCACCCCACTGAGTAGTGGTGCCACATCGCTGTTTGTAGCACTGTCAGATAGGTAGATGATCAAGTAAAAAATACCGAACACAAATAAAATCCAACCAACAATCATTGTACCATTACCGTTAGATGTATAGTGAAACGGATCTTTATGTAGCTTAACTAACATAACAATAATCCCCGCTGGAAAAAAAAGAAATAAAAGTACTATAATCATTGCCCATGGGGCTCCTTTATTTTGCATTACTGTGCCTCACTTTCATTGTTGCTTCATTATTTATTAAAGTATTTACCCCTGAAGCAAAGAGCCACAGTATTCGCACTCTGCCGATTGTCCTTTGGAAATCGCATTTACACCGCCGCAACCTTTACAATGTACCGTTACCATTCCTTGAGAGACTCCCGTGAAGGAACTCACATTTCCTGCAGTGGATGCCACACCCATTGTCTCTCCTTGGTTAGATAAAACAATACAATTTTTCCTTTTGTCTATATATGCATATGCAAAATATTTTTTTTCTATCATCTTATTCAAATTCTTTGAAACCAAATCTTCTGAAGTCCCCATGGCATTTGCTAAGTTTAAAATAGACCCGGTGGGATCACCTGATAGAGCGGATACATATTTCTTAAAATCAGTGTTTAATTTATGTCTTTTTCTGCTAAAATATATTAACAAAATACATAATCCGTCCACGACAAGGCAAAAAACAAGAAAACCATCAGAAGCTAGTTCTGCATCTGCCAGCGACACCACGGTGCACAACCCAAACACTAATAGAAATATAATTCCAACAATGAATTGTATCTTTTCAATAACTATACTCATAACGATTGCCGACTTCGAATTTTCCATATCTAAATGATTCCTTCCTTAATGGCTTTAGATTGTATCTTTCTTTTTTCAATCAATTTTGCTAATTTCGTGCATCTTTCCTGAATTAATTTTGTTGACCTAAATATGGTTTCTTTTTCAAACTCTAACTCTAATTCAGAAATGATATGATCTATCTCCTCATCCACAGGAACCATAGCAGATATATCAGTAAACCGTAAGGCTTCAGAAATTGTTTTCAAGTCAAAGCCATAACCCTCTTCTTCACCAGCAGTTACTGCAAGGGTATTGATTCTACTGATATATGAATTTATCTGTATAATATCATGCATTGTATTCTGGTTGGTAACACGGATGGCTTTACTGGCTGAATAAAGCGCAATCAACAAAGTTGAAATGATTCCTGCTAATATCAGTTGAATGCTGACAAAATATTTCCATTCACTTTTAAATCTTATTAAAAAAAGAACTGACAATACCCCACAAATAAAGGAATAAATTGTGAGTAGTGGGATAAAGGAAGCCTGCAGCACCAGCTGCTCTGTCTGTGTTCTGATTTTTTGTTGAAAAATTAAACCTCCGAAAAATACAATTTGTGCCCAAATAATAAACACTGCTGCAAGAGGCGTAAGACCGCTCCAGTCATAGATACACAGTAACAAAACAATTACAGAAATAACGACGGTGATGATACCCGAAATCAGCAAAGCTTTACTGTATCTGTTCATACATTTTCCCTCCTCTATAGCTTCTCGCCACATTCAGGGCAGAATTTTGGAGTACCTTCAATGGCCACATCGCACTTCGGACATTTCTTCAAAAGTACCTGCCCACACTCAGGACAAAATTTCGCCTTGGGAGAGATAGATGAACCACATTCCGGACAAGCAATAGGTATTTCATATCCACATTCTGAGCACACTTTGGCACCATCAGTCAAATCTATTCCGCAGTTGGGACAAGGGTTTATTTTTCTGCCACACTCAGTGCAAAATTTGATGCTGTCTGAAAGAGGATATCCACAATCAGAACAACATAATTGGGGCTGTTCTTGCTTTTGGCTTCCCGCTGCGTTCGTATCAAAACCACAAACACCGCAAAATCGTTGTTGTGCTGGCATCTTTCCATGACACGCAGGGCATTCTTTTTCACTGGCATGATTTGTAATTTGAATTTCCTCGACCATTCCCCCAAATCCTGTACCTACGGTTTTTCCCATGCTCAGTCCCATTCCTAAGCCCATTCCCGCCCCCATAAGAGGAGCAGCTGTGGAATGCTGGTTTTTGGCTGCACCTTCTAGTGTGTTAAAAGAACGCTCCTGCTGATAGCTGTAGCCTATAATGTTCATTTCTGCTCTCTTTGATAGCGCATCTTTCAGCTTTCTCACTGCAGAATCCTCTTCTGGAACACTAATTTCATTGACATAGAAATTCACCAGCTGAATGCCGAATTCTTCCATGGTTGGCTGTATGTTTTCTTTCATAAATTCTGAAAGCTCATCAATATATGCATTGATTTCCAGTATGCTAATCTTATTATGTATCAGGTAAGTGGAAATTGCGTCCTTTACTTTTGCCACATAAATCCCTCTGAAATATTTTGTTACTGACATTTTATCGAATACCTGCATAGTACCAACCAATTTAACCAAGAATTTTTTCGAATCCACGATTTGAATGCCAAAAGTACCATTAGAGCGAACAGGTGCAAAAATTCCATATTTGGGGTCTTGAATTTGAATTGGTGTAGGCGTACCCCACTTGATATCTAAATTGAATGCTTTATTGATATACCAAACCTCGGCAGTAAAAGGAGAACGTCCCCCGAAAGGCAGATTAATGATGTTATTCAACAAAGGGATATTGGCTGTATCTAAAGTATGTCTTCCACTCACAAAAATGTCCAAAACCTTCCCGCTTTTAACAAAAATAGCCTCTTGCGATTCATTAACAATCAACTGCGTCCATGTTCCTAACTCTTCACTGGGATATTTCCACGCAAAAACGTCTGGTCCACCATTATATTTTATAACCTCTACAATTGCCATTTATTTTTCTCACCTTTCCAATATTTAAAATTTACCGACTGTTTTATAAAAAATCCCAAGTTTGTTTAATGTAATTATACTACGTTGCATATTTTATTTTTTAAATACACCTCATTTAACCGCTTTCACATGCTATTTTCAATACTATTAAAACAACTGTCTTGTTGTTATTCCTGTGTTCAATTGAACATTCTAATAAATAATTATACAATTTTTGTCAATATTTTTCAACTCTTCTTTATGCATTCATACAAATAATAGCAAAATTACTTAATCTAACATCAAAATCTGTATCTCTCTTTTTTAAATATATTGTGTAATCTAAAACTGACCCAGATTCTGCTTTAGGCATTTTAATAGTTTATTTTTTGTGGTGAAAATACTTATTCTGAAATAACAAAAAAGATTTCCATAAATCATTACGAGAATTTTTAAATTATCCGTTTGTAGAATTAGAACGTGTTCTGGATTTTAATCCAATATATCATATGTAAGAATAAAAATAATTCATTTTAAATCTGATTATACCAATTGTTTCTTTTGTCAACACTTCATAAACAAAATCTTCCTTTTTAAATTGACATCAAACTTTGAATATGCTATAGTTTTGCCATAAACCTCGCCCGTTTAAATTTAAAGAAGTGCGCACAAACAAGCGTATCTACTTTTTATTTAGTAGGGCTTTTTTATGTTTCACAAACGTCTTTTGGAACTTGCGCCCAATATAAAAATATATATTGTTGCAACGGTTGTTTTATAATGGTTAAGTCTGCTTTCAATATTTTTATCATGCTATCCTTATGCATTATGATAGATTCAACCTATCTTCATAAACTTTGGATATGGCTTTGGCGCAAAAAATAGGGGTTATACTGATGCTTTTTGGCATCCTTCATTTTTTTCAACTTGTTTTCATCAAAAACTGCTTTTGGATCTTCAAAAAAATCGAAAAACTTTTGAGAGAAAAGATATATACAAAACTTACACATATCGGCACTAGCTATAAGGATAAAATATCTATAGCAGAAGTTGTGCAAATTATTACCCTAGGGGTAAATCAACTTGAAATTTATTTCTTCCAATATTTACCTCAACTTTTTAATATTCTTATTGCTCTAATTGTACCCGTGGTTATTTTAAGTAATCTCTCCTATAATCTGGTCCATACCCAAGCAAGTGGAGGGCGTGTTTTTTCCCTACTGGAGGAACCCATGAAGTTGTAGAAAAAACGGATGGAAAAGATATTGATTTTTATGGCGCTCAATGCGAAAGTCTGACCTTTGGCTACAGCGAAGATAAAATATTAGAAAACCTCTCCATTGATATACCAAATGGACATATTATTAGAATATATGGAAAAAGTGGCTGTGGAAAATCCACCTTACTAGATTTGCTCCCTTGCAAAACCAATTCAACCGTGGAAGAAATGATTAAGGCGGCAAAAAGGCCTCCCTTCATAACTTTGTGGAAACACTTCCAAAAGGCTATGATACTTTCAACGGAGAACTTGGTGACAAACTTGCCGTTGAGGAATTACAATGAATTGGTGTGGCAAGAACATTTCTCTAGGTGCACCTTTTATGCTTTTGGATGAACCTACAAGTAATCTTGATAGTTTAAATGAGGGAATCAATCCCTTTTTGAAGCCGAAATTGTCACAATTCTTTTGGTTTCTCATAGAAAATTGACTTTAGGTATTGCTTTAAAAATTATTCAGCAAAAAGGGGGCGACTTAGCTAGGCATTGCAGATTACTAAATTAAAATCTTTTGAAATTTTATTGAAAGAAATATTAGATTTTGTGGAGGCTTGGGTATAGACAACACAAAATGAAATGGAATTTCCGTTTTTTTATAATCAAAAAAAGCAAATCTGCATTCCCTAGGGTTTTATGAATGATCTAAAAATTAAAAAAGAAAAAGATATGGTTCTCTTTATGATTACATTGTTTTGTTATAAAAAGCATAAAACATCAACAAGCTTATGCGAAAATTGTAATGGTCTTCTATCCTATGCCTATGAAAGAATTGAACACTGTCCTTTCATGAAAACTAAAACCTTTTGCAGTAATTGCAAAACACATTGCTACAACACTTCCATGCGGGAGAAAATAAAGGAAGTAATGGCTTTTTCCGGCCCGAGGATGCTTCTCTATCATCCTCTAACCGCCCTAAGCCATTTGATTCATTCTAAAATTTTAAGGAGATGATCAAACTGAAATACATATATATAGGGTTGGGGTTTTTATTTTTCTTCATTGGCACGGTTGGTATAGTTATTCCCCTTCTGCCCACAACTCCTTTTTTGCTTTTGGCCTCTTTTTGCTTTGCCAAAGGCTCAGAACGTTTCAACAATTGGTTTAAATCAACAAAGATTTATAAAAATAACTTGGAAAGCTTTGAAAAAAACCGCTCTATGACATTAAAATCAAAGCTTTGTATCTTGATTCCTGTGTCCTGTATGCTTTTATTCGCTTTTTTTATGATGAACAACACCTATGGTAGGGGTTTTATCGTACTTTTAATTCTATTTAAATATTACTATTTTATTTTCAAGATTAAAACTATTCCCACAGGGGCTATGGAACAAAAGAGCCCTTCTCTTGATTAAAATAACGAATCTCTTCTTACATAAAATTTTTTCGTCATTTCATTAACATTGCATTTCTCTTGAAAATAAGGATGGGTAAAAACTCCCCATCCTTATTTGTTTTAGAACCCTCTTATTCGCTATTGAGATTCCAGTACTACCGGCAATTCCAGAAAATTTTGAAACAGACTTTCAATAGGCACTAGGTTAGACTTACCATTCTTACATAGGAAAAAGTTACCATTTATTTTTTTTGCGTTTTTTGGATAATATGGTATAATATTCATAGATTTTGACGATTTTTTTGTTATAAAGTGATTTAGAGGCATATATAACCTTGCAAAATGAAACAAGAAAGGGCTAAATTGGGAAAGAACCAGTACCTACAAGGGTTCATTTATTCTACCATAGGGGAAATGATATGTACGCTATTACTACAAGACCCTATATAACAATATAATCAAATATCATACAGAAATATTCGCATTTTCATCATAATTATACCGTTTTTTTGTATTTGAGGAATATTTTTCTAGAGTTCAGATAAGAATATGACCAATCCTTCTTTGCAAAAAAATTTGCTTTGTAGGGCCTATTGAAAGAATAAAGTACTTCTTTCAATTTATATAGCTCATAAAAGATTTGAAATTAAAAACAGAAAGGATGATAGCATGAAGCGGTTTGTCGCAGTAATCATGATGTTGCTTATGGCAATGAGTGGCACCATGCCCGTCTTTGGGGCAATCGTGACAAATGCTGATCCATGGGCAAAAGCCTCCATGGAGTTTGCATATAATCAAGGATTGATTACAGAAGAGAACCTTCTGGATGCCAAAAGAGAAATTACAAGACTTGAGTTTTGTAAAATCGTAGTGCTTCTCTATGAAAAAAGCAAAGGAGAAAAATTGGTTCCGAAAAGCGAAAGTCCCTTTACAGATTGTAATAATCCATCAGTTATTGCAGCCTATGAAGCAGGAATCATCAGCGGAACAGAACCGACAAAGTTTAAGCCCAATGATAACTTAACACGTGAGCAGCTAGCTATACTGCTCAATCGAATTTTAAAAGTATGGGGTATCACATTAACCTCAGGAACAGAAAAATACGCTTTTTCTGATATTTCCATATTAGAGAAGCCTTCGATTGAAGTCATTGGCAAAATCAAGAATGCAGGCATCTTAGTGGGAGACGATGACGGAAAATTTTATCCTATGAGAGGCTTAACCTTTCAGGAAGCAGTCATCGGTTTGGTAAAGATATGCCATTATGCAGAACAGAAAGCAGAGCCAACGGATGGCAAAAATGAAACAACTGATGAAAATAAACAGCCTTCAAAAGAAGTTGTAGAGAAGACACCGGAAAAAACAAATCCTTCCTCAGAAGTTGATCAAAAGAACCTAAATATTTATGAAACAGTCTATATTAATGACAAAGCTGTTTTTCTGGGCGAAACCACCAACCAACTGAAAGAAAGTTGGGGGGAACCCAATAGAATTGATACAACCGTTTATGCTTTAAAAAGATATGTTTATATAAACGACTATGAGAGTTATTTTTTCGTAACACTAAAGGAAGATAAGGTTGTAGAAATTTTTGTCCCCACAAAATATTTTTCTTATCTGGGCACCAATGGCGAGGGTACTTCTGCAAACATAAAACAACTGAATTATATCAGTCTGGTTGAGCATAGCGGCATCGTTGAAACAGACACAACCTATGCCAGCATTCCTTTGGATTATGAGGGTTCCATTCGAGGTATTTTGTTGCAAGAAAGAGCATTTACTTTAGGCAACAATGAGAAAAGTGGCTTAACAATTTCAGAGAGAGAAACTCTAGAAACCCAGCTGCTAGATTTAATTCAGGTAAAACGTAAAGAGCAAGGGTTGCCACTTTTGACAAAAGCTCCAAAGCTTTCAAGTGTTGCATTGGTGCATAGTAAGGATATGGTAGATAATAATTATCTTGGCTATACAGGAACCGATGGCAGCACTCCATTTACAAGAATTCTGAATGAAAAAGTCTCCTTTACCAGTGCATCAGAGGTCATTGCCAAACAAAGAGGCGATATTACCAATGTTTATCGCCAATGGATTAGAACAGCGGCACAATTTCAGAGTTTGCTTGACCCTACTATGGATTCTGTAGGTGTTGGTGTTAGTCAAAAAGGGAAAGACCTTTATGTTACTGTGGATTTTTGCGGTGGATATAAAGACAAATAAAAAAATCTAGATGTTACTAAGTAGGCAGGGCATTTTCCCTTGCCTACTTTTTTATATGTAAATAGGTATGTTGCTTCGAAAGATGCTTAAGCATATAATTTGAAACGATCAAAGCAATAAATCGTTCATATGCTGTAAAAAGCCCAATGTGTTCCTTGGCTATCAGTTTTTTATTTGATTTGATATGACACTTTATTTTAACTAATAAATTAATTTATTTTTATCAAAATGATTTGCATAATAAATAGACAAGAACAATAGGTATTTGGTAAAATTAATCTACAAGACCAAATCATACCAAATGACTATATATTTGTTTTGCCTAGTGCCCACATGGCAAAGCTCAAAACTTCCACAAACCTATGAGAAACCCTCAATTGATGACTTTTGAGGTGCTGTCGTTTCAAAATAATACATAAAATTTAGAAGTTAAATAGGTTTTACAAAAGTCTAGTGCGATAGAAGGGAGTCAGAACACTATGAATGAAAGTGACATTACAAAAGAAAGAAAAGAGAAAAAATTCTCTAAAAAAATTGTAACAGGTATTTATCTATCCTTTTATTTTATTTCTTTTTTATTGATGGCCTATGTTTTATTTCAGAAGACTATCACCATAGGAAAAACTCAGATAAACACAGTAATATTCAACGGAGTGCTTGTTCAAATACAATTTTTAGCGATGGTTGGATTCGTAACATGTGAAGCTACCAGAAAAAGATTTCTCATTGCTTATTTGGGAAATATATTTCTTATTATCTTGACTGCTTTTTCCGTCTTCGTGAGGCATCAAGAGGATGGAATATTAGGCTTTTCAGTTGCCTTAAGCATTCATTTCATTCTTTGGATGATGGAGAAACATACAAAAAGAATGAAACAACTAAACATCTCCGAACTAAAACTTCATTTAAAAAAAGAAGAGAATGAACAGCTTCGTTTATATTCCAGTGTGATTGAACAATCTCCCCTATCTATTGTAATAACTGATGATCATGGAAATATAAAGTACGTAAACCCTTATTTTACAGAAGTAACAGGATATACGTTGGATGAAGTGATTGGTAAGCATACTCGTATTTTGAAATCAAATAAAAATCAGCCGGAAACATACAAATCACTGTGGAAAAATATTACCCAAGGTGAAAAATGGATCGGAGAATTCACAAATATAGATAAAAATGGAAATGAGTTTTATGAGCGTGCAGTAATTTCTCCCATTGTTGGAGAGAATGGAGAAACGGCCTACTATGTGAGTATCAAAGAAAATATCACTGAAGCACTGCTTTTAAAAAATACCCTTGATGATCAAAGCAAGTTCATCAGCCAGTTGATTGATGTAATTCCAAGCTCCATTTTTTATGTGGACAAAGAAGACATCTTCCTTGGGGCAAATTCAGAATTTACACGGGTATATCAAACAGATACCAATCCACATCAAGGAACAAATTTCAAGGATACTCCCTGGATGGATACGTTTAAATACCAGAGGTTTACTGAGATGCGTCAAGAGTCCGTAGAAACCGGAAAACCTGCTATTCGGCAAATTGTTTCAACGATAAATGGAAAAGAAACTGCGCTGTTATATTGTGTTAATGCCTATTATACTTCTACCGGTGATATTGGTGGCTACATCGGCATTTTGACTGATATCTCAGAGCTGAAAGAGAAGGAAATTGAATTACAGAACGCATTCATTCAGGCTAATGCCGCTACGGAAGCAAAATCTATGTTTCTAGCAAACATGAGCCATGAAATAAGAACACCTATGAATGCGGTAATTGGGATGTCCTATTTGGCATTGCAAACCCAGTTAACAGATAAACAAAGAGACTATCTTTCCAAGATAAACAACGCGGCAACTTCCCTACTTCGCATCGTCAATGATATTCTGGATTTTTCTAAGATAGAGGCTGGAAAGTTAAAAATGGAAAAGCTGGAATTTAATTTGGATGAAGTGCTCACAAAATCCATTGAACTTTTGATACCCAAGGCTAGAGAGAAAAATTTAGAAGTTATTTATCACCTTCCTTGTGATATACCTGTACAAATTATTGGCGACCCCTTACGCCTTGGGCAAATAATTACGAATCTCTTGAGCAACGCTGTTAAGTTCACTCATACCGGAGAAATCCGTATTGATGTGATTAGAGAAGAACAAAAAGAACAAAAACTTTGTTTGAAGTTTCGTGTATCAGATAGCGGCATAGGAATATCCAAAGAAAATCAGGAAAAATTATTTGAGGCATTTACTCAATCTGATAACACCATTACTAGACAATATGGCGGAACTGGGCTTGGTCTTACAATTAGTAAAACTTTGGCAGAAATGATGAATGGAAGGCTGTGGCTAGAAAGTGAAGAAAATGTAGGAAGCACATTTTCTTTTACAGCATGGTTCGATATTGGGGAAACACTATCCTCTAAAAAATGTATTACTCTTCATGATATCAAAAAAATTAAAACATTAGTTGTTGATGATAATCCCATGGCAGGCGAAATTATGAAAGAGTACATGGAGAATATGGGTGCTACAGTGGAATTAGCTGCATCTGGGGGTCAGGCATTAGAATTGATACAAAAGAATAGTTTTGAATCACCCTATCAACTGCTCTTGATTGATTGGAATATGCCGGACTTGGATGGAATGGAGACGGTAAAACATATAAATGCATTATCTGAAATCAAAATTAAGCCTTTGGTAATATTGGTTACAGCTTATGATTTGGAGGAAATGAAAAAAAACGCACAAGATTTGGGCATAGCTGCTTTTTTAACAAAGCCGATATCACAATCAAGTTTATATGATGCAATTGTAAACATTTTTGCCAAAGACCTCTCCATATCCCAAAAAGAAGATCCCCAATACGAAATAGCCTCATCTTTTCATGGAATCAATATTCTTCTGGTGGAAGACAACGAGGTGAATCAGCAAATTGCCTGCGAACTCTTGCAAAGTCAAGGATGCAAAGTGGCAATTTCAAATAACGGATTGCAAGCAGTGCAATGTTTTAAAAGTAGAATAGAAACGTATGACTTAATTTTCATGGATATTCAAATGCCTGAAATGGATGGCTTTGAAGCCACAAAACAGATTCGTGAAATAGATACCGAAATACCTATCATTGCAATGACTGCCAGAAATATGCAAGAAGAAAAGGAAAAGTGCTATCAAGCTGGAATGAATGACCATATTGCCAAACCCATTGATCCAGAGCTGCTGATGGAAATGGTTTCAAAATGGGCAAAGAATAAGTCATATTTCAAGGACTATCCAAAAACGTATTCTGATAAATCAGCAGAAAACATGGAAAGATCCTTTCCTTCTATTTATGGGATAGATGCTCAAATGGGAATACACCGTCTGTCAGGCAATAAAGAGCTTTATGAAAAACTTCTTTATAAATTTGCTACGGAACAGAAAGACATCATAGAAAAAATTAAAAATAATTCAGAAGATTATGGACTGTTGCAAAACCAAGCTCATATTTTAAAAGGAGTTGCTGGTAATATTGGCGCCACAAAGGTATTTCAGCTTGCTAATGAGCTTGAAAGAATGGCAGAATTAAATTCTCCTCTTAATGAATTGAAAGTAGCAGCAGAAGCAGTGGTTCAAGAATTTGACAAAGTTTCGGCGGAAATCGTATCGGCGGCTATAAATAAAGAACAATCCATATCTGCCGAAAGGGTAAATAACGAGGATGCCGATAAGATGATTGTTAAGCTAACAGGAATGCTGAAAATGGGAGATGTAGAAGGCATAGCCTATTTTAACAAAATTAGTCCTACCCTAAAAAATATATTAGGAGAAGGTTTATTTCAAGCAATAGATTCTAATATCGCAAGATATGAATTTGATGAAGCTGAGGTTGTACTTCGGAAATGGAGGGAGACAAATGAATACTAGGGATGGTGATGCAAAATATACCGTTATGGTTGTTGATGACGTACCGGATAATATCACTTTATTCTCGGAATTATTAAAGGATCAATATCATGTGCGAATTGCTTTAAATGGAGATCGAGCGTTAAAGCTGATTAAAGAAGAGCCCCCAGATATAATATTATTGGACGTCATGATGCCAGTTATGGATGGCTATGAAACGTGTCGTAGGTTAAAAGAGACTGAATCTTTGAAAGACATACCCGTCATTTTTCTTACCGCAAAAAGCGAACCTAAAGATGAGAATATAGGCTTGAATCTTGGTGCTGTTGATTACATAACAAAGCCAGTTAATCCTCAAATTTTTTTATCTAGAATCAGAGCTCATTTATCGGCTAAACTGGCGAATGATATTCTAAAAAATAGGAATCAATACCTTGAAGATGAAGTCAAACGTAGAACCAAAGAAGTAACGGCTTTACAGGAAATAACCATCATGGCCATGTCCAGCCTTGCGGAAATTCGGGATAATGAAACAGGGAATCATCTGCAAAGGACAAAATTGTATGCCAGAGAATTATGCCTCTTTCTGGCTAAAGAATCAAAATATGCACAAAGTTTGGATGAAAAAACAATCGAAAAACTTGTGAATGCCGTGCCCCTTCATGATATTGGAAAGGTTGGCATTCCGGATGCCATTTTATTAAAACCTGGCAAATTAACCTTCGAAGAATTCGAAATTATGAAAACCCATACTATATTAGGGAAAGAGGCAATTGAAAAGGCAGAAAAATTGGTGGAATGCTCTGATGATTTTCTTCAAATTCCAAAAGAAATAGCATATAGCCATCACGAAAAATGGGATGGCAGCGGATATCCTAATGGTCTTACAGGTGAAAATATCCCTCTGTCAGCCAGAATTGTGGCCTTAGTAGATGTGTACGATGCCTTAACCAGCAAAAGAGTTTATAAACCGGCTTTTTCCCATGATGAAGCCATCAAAATCATATGTCGAGACTCAGGAAAACATTTTGACGAAGAGCTTGTGAAAGCATTTTTAATTCTTGCCGATGATTTTAAGGTAATCAGTGAAAAATACAAGGATGATTAACTACCAGCTTAAGCTGGTAATTTCTCATCCCCTTTAGGCTGTTTCTTGCAACATCAAAAGTTTTTGAATCCATATTCGACATCCATACGATTTCAATTTCTAAAATCCATGGTTCTATTTGTCAAAAAGCCAAAGCTAACATTACCACCTGCAGAACAGGTAGTTTTTCTTTAAACTAAAGTGAAAAAAATCCCCCTGTCTTTTCTAGAAAACAGGGGGTAATATTATATATATATTTTTCAAACAGAAATCAGGACTTCATTTCCTTCAGACCCATTAAGCCTTCTGCAAACAAAGCAGCGTCCATCAATTTGATTTGGCCGTTTGCATCTCTGTCAATAATAGGTGCAAAATCCATAACGTCAAGAATCTGTGTCTGCAAATCAATACCAGGTGCAATTTCAGATAAGTGCAAACCATCTTCCTTCAAAAGGAATACGCATCTTTCTGTAATATAAGTTACTTGTTGCTTATTAGCAAGTGCAACGTCACCATTGAATGTAATCTGCTCAACAGCTTTCAAGAATTTTTTCTGCTTGCCTTCTTGAACAATAATAACCTTGCCATCTTCAATTTTAACCTTTAAGCCACCTGCTGTGAAAGTACCACAGAAGAATACCTTAGGTGTATTCTGTGTAATGTTGATGAAACCACCACAACCAGCGATACGAGGGCCAAATCTTGAAACGTTGATATTGCCTTTTTCATCGCATTCAGCTAAGCCTAAATAGCAAAGGTCTAAGCCGCCGCCATCATAGTAATCGAATTGATAACCTTGATCGATCAATGCATCCGCATTATAAGAAGCACCAAAGCGAACGCCACCAGCAGGAACACCACCAATAGCACCACTTTCAGCAGTTAAAGTCATAAAATCAACGATACCTTCTTCATCAGCAACACTTGCTACATATTCAGGCGCACCAACACCTAAATTTACAGCAACATCTTTTTCTAATTCAATGGCACCACGACGACCAATAACTTTCTTTGCACTCAAAGGAAGTGGTTCTCCAACAACTTCAGGTCTTCTATGCTCGCCTGATAATGCAGGATCATATTCACAATCTAAAGATTGCTGATGATCTTCTGGGTCAGCAACAACAACATAGTCAACATAAATTCCTGGAACTTTTACATGACGAGGGTCAAGAGTACCAGCTTTTACTACTCTTTCAACCTGAACTACAACGATACCGCCACTGTTTTTAACAGCCTGGCATACTGAAGTTCCTTCCAGAGGAGCAACTTCTTTCTCAAATGTGATATTTCCGCTTTCATCAGCGTAAGTACCACGAATAAGAGCTACATGAATAGGAAAAGCAGGGTAGAATAAATATTCCTGACCCTTAATCTCTACCAATTCAACAATATCTTCTTTGGTAATATCATTTACTTTACCGCCGCCATTTCTGGGGTCAATGAAAGTACCGATACCTACCTTTGTAAATACGCCTGGCTTATGAGAAGCTATATCACGGAACAAATGACACAATGCACCCTGAGATACATTATATGCTTCCATTTTATTTTCCATAGCCATTTTACCCAAAGCAGGAACTGTAGCCCAGTGACCAGCGATGTAACGTTTTAAAAGGCCTTCATGAGCAAAGTGCTCAGCACCTCTTCCGTCTCTGTTACCTTGAGAACCACAATAAACATATGTAATGTTTTTGGGTTCGCCTGTTTCTAAGAATCTTTTTTCTACAGCTCTATCAAGAGCCTCAGGGATTGCATTTCCAACGAAACCACTTGTTGTAACTGTATCACCGTCTTTAATAAGCTTTGCAGCCTCATCTGCGGTAATAATGGGAACCTTTCTCATTGTCGAAAATCCTCCTAAATCTTATCGATTTTTGCTTATTTGCTTATTACAATACACTGGAGCAGTCACCCACCCCAGTGTACAGTTTTTCAGCAAACGATTGTTCAAATTACAGCATTTCTACGAAAGACTGCAGTCTTGTCTTGATCTGTTCGAAGGAAGAAACTTCCTGATCAACTTCGATCATCAGACTCTTAACGCCTTTTTCTTCAAATTCTCTGTACATTACAGGGTAATCCCATTCTTCAGGATCACAGAATTTCATCATCGCAACAACGATAGCATCTGCACCTGTCTGAATTGTCTTGTTGATCAGCATTCTGCCGCGGCCTTTCTTTGTATCAGTTGCAAGAGAGCAACCGTACATTTGCTGCCAAGCTTTTGCCATTCTATAAAGAGGGCCACCTTCGCCATCCAGAACGTCAACACGAATCTGTCTGGATTCCTGAGCCAAATCGTCATCAACGATAGCAATTTTGAATTCATTGAAGATATCAAGCAATTCGTTGGGCTCAAGTAAGATACCTGTAACAACAACTTTCTTGCCATCCCAAGGCTGAACAGGTGTAGCCTTAATTTCAGCAATGAGCTCTTTTACAAGTGCTGTGTGTTTTTCTTTTAACATGAACTGTCTTGCTTTGAAAACAGCATGACGGCTAACTGCATCAATTACCTGAGGGTAATCAGCTGCAACCTTTACAAATTCACGCATAACTGCTCTGTTTTCATTGTAAATTGCAATGGAATTCTCCAAAGCAGCGTTTGAAATTTTTACACCCAAAACTGATTCAAGCTGAGCCTTTACCAATTCATACTCTGTTACTAAGAACTGATTTGCAGCTTCCAAGCCTCTGTTCTGAGGATGTGTAAATACAATTACAGGGGATGTGCCTTTCCATTTCTGGCTTAAGCACTTTAATGTATCACAAGGTACAGAGAAAATTACAGCAGAAAGGTCATCATAAGCGCCTTCACACTGCAGTTCCATAACCTGCTGCATAACTGAACAAGCAAATGCAGGAAGATATGTACGAGCCTTGGAAATTGTTTTACCTTGTGCACCCCAGATACCCATAGGCAAATAACCAGCTGCGTGTACCATTTCTTCAGGGGAGTAAATAGGCATAATACCTACTGCACCCTTACCTGTTTCCGCCTTATAATCATCCATTGCCTTTTTAGGATTTGCGGCAACGTCTTTTAATTGGGATAAAATAGCTTCTACTCTACTCATCGTTTTCTCCTCCTTCTTATTCTGCTGCAGCCATGTTGGCTTCCATCATTTCAACCAGTGCCTGAACACGTGTATCAAACTGTGCGGGAGAGAATACGCGAGGATCTGTCTGGTCACCATCGATGCTTACATAAGGCAAACCATTCTTTTCTTTGATAATTTCAGCTGTTTCAACGTTCAGGAAGCTCATCAACTTACAGCTTCTGTTCAAGTGATAAACTGTACCGTCAACCTGGCCTTTTTCCATGATGCCCAACAAAACTTCAACTTTGTTCTGTAAGCATGTGTTAATATAAATTCTTGTATAAGCTTCTGCCATAGAGTGCATAGATTCATCGTTTGCATCATAGTGCAAATCCCAAAGTGCAGGGTAAGCTGTACCTGTCATGATAGAATTGAGGTTCTTCATGGACTTGAATGTGTGACCCAAGTGAGGCCATACAGCAATACCTTCCCATTGGAAACGAGTCTTTTCAGCGCCCTTGAATGCATAGATACCAGCCTTCAAGTTTTCTTCTAATTCATCAGCAAATGCTTTGAATGTAATTTCAGCATAATCCAAAGAACGGCAAGCAACGATCAATGCCATGTAATTAAACAAGTCGAAGCCATTCAAAGGTGATGGTTTATATTTAGCCATTTCTGCAATTCTGTTCCAGTGGTATACAGAACGCTGTGTCTGATCTTTAACTTCTTTAAACTTCTTCCAGTCAAAAGGTCTACCACAGATTACTTCCAGCTGAGAAATTGCATTTCTAAACTGATCTGCAATGTAAGCTTTTGCATATTCAGGAATAGGCATTGTGTGGTTGAAAGGAACGTCGATAACGATGCAAGGAATGTCTAATTCTGCCGCAAGGTTTTCATACCATTTCAACAATGTATTACAAATGTTATTACATGTGATTACCAAGTCAGGCAGAGGAACGTCTGCTGCAGGAGAGTTGACCAAAACCTCAGGTTTTACACCTGTAATTGCAGCTTCCTTCAGGCATTCCATGTAACCCATGTTTACTCTGCCGTAAGAACAGCAGTCAACATTGTAGCCTTTTCTATCAGCAACTTCCAACATGTCCATTGCGCCTTTTCTTGCGCCAATACCTGCTGCGTGGGTCTCAGGATAAATCATTGCGATACCCATTGTCACGCAGAATTCAGGGGGAGCTACGGAAGCAGACCAACAAACAAGTTCGCCTCTTGCTTTTGCTTCTCTTGCATCTTGATCAGCCTTTCCCTGAAAGTAGGCTAACAACTGTTTTGCTTTCATGCCTTGTGTTAAACTCATTCTAATCCCTCTTTCTTATTTTTTTTGTGCCGCTTCATATGCGTACAATGCCGCACCCAGCGCGCCTGTCGTTTGTGGATTTGGTGCCACAATTACGTCTGTTTTCAATACACCAGCCACCGCTCTAACTACGCCTGCGTTTTTTGCAACACCGCCTGTCATTACGACGTCTTTTTCCAAGCCGCCTCTGTAAGCCAAGCCGCAAGCTCTGCTGGCAACTGAAAGGTGAACACCTTTAATGATGTTATTTCTACTTACGCCATTGGATAACTGAGAGATAACCTCAGATTCTGCAAATACTGTACAAGTGCTGCTGATCGGTGCAGTATCTGTAGCTTGTTCATCCAATTCGGCCATTTCATCCAGGGTAGTTTCCAATACTCTTGCCATTACTTCCAGGAAACGCCCTGTACCTGCCGCACATTTATCATTCATAAAAAACTGCTTGATACCACCCTTGTCATCTAGACGGATTGCCTTCGCATCCTGCCCGCCAATGTCAATGATGGTGCGTGCAGTGGGTACCAAAAAATAAATTCCTTTGGCATGACAGCTGATTTCACTGATTTGCTTATCTGCATCAGAAAAATTAAATCTGCCATAGCCGGTTGCGACTGTATAAGAGATATCCTCTTTTTTCAGTCCGCTTACCTCAAAGGCCTTATCAAGTGCCCTCTGAGGACCGGAAGATCCTGTTCCTACCTGAACAACCTCCGCAGCCACAATGTCTTTTCCGTCCTTCAAAATTACAGCCTTTGAAGAAGCGGAACCCACATCAATACCTAATGTGTACATTCTCTTTTGTCCTCCTCCATATTTATCTCATACGAATAAAACAACTCGCTATTTTCGATTTTTTCGGCTATCAAAAAGCCACAATATGGTTCATAAAAAACTTTATCCTACAATGACAACAGAAAAAACCTATATCCAATATTATTACAGAATATAAGCTAATTTATTTATGCTGCAACCAAAAAATCTTGTTGCATGAACCCTCCTGTTATCGTCTTGATTATAACACTATTCATTTTTTATTGCAACCTAAATTGTTAAAAAATTATTATTATTTGAAAAATTTTGGACATTTTCAATTCAAAAAAATTTTTCACAATTGAAGCTCTTTTATTTTTACAAAATGTTGAGGTAAAAAACGTTATTTTTTGTCAATAAAAACTTTTTTTTAACCAAAATCATTTCTTTTTTAGCTATTTTGACTTTGTTAATAAAAAATTTACCGTTATAAAATAGCTTATTGACTCTCTATATCAGAATTAAAAATGAAGTATAAACACTTGCTACTTTTCGTTGCAGTGTTCTTTCTATCCGTTTTTTTGTTAAAAATTATGCAAAAATGCCTTTCACACTTTGCATAATTTGTGTTCATATTTAACGGTTTTAATCAAAAATATACATAAACTGAGCGGTCTTTCTTTAGGAAAAACCGCTTTGTCTGAGAAACGGTTCAAATAAGTAATTTTTGTTTCTTTTTCAATACAAAATTTTATTTCATCTTCTATTTGTGTAGGAAAAGTCACCATACTAACTTGCTTTTTCGCTGCTAATTATGGTATAAATCCCAACAAACTGAAAATTTATTCATTCTCTAGTTGATTCAGAGCCTCTTTTATCACTTTCCCGGCAATCGGTGTTGCACTGCCGTATGCTTTAGAATTTTCGATTACTACCGCCACTGCTACCTTTGGATCTTCCGCCGGTGCAAAGCCAACAAACCATGAATGGTCATTTCCCGTGGCATTTTCAGCTGTACCGGTTTTTCCTGCCACTGTGATCCCTTTCACAGATGCAGCAGTACCCGTACCTTTTTCCACAACAGAGACCATCATATCTCGAAGAGCGGTGGCTTCCTCTGTTGTACAAATTTCTGCCAACTTTTTCGGAACCGTTTGCTTTCCCACCTTACCATTGCTGTATTGAATATGGTCTATTATATAAGGTTGCATCATAATGCCTTCGTTTGCAATAGCTGATGCCAGCATTGCCATGTACAATGGCGTTACAGCTGTTTTACCCTGACCAATTGCTGTTTCAACCAGTTCACTTTCCGAAGTATTTGCATCCAACCCAATTTTATTTTGGCTATAAGCCAAGTCAAATAAAGAAGGCGTTTCCATACCCACCCGCTCCATTACACCTTTTAGCTTAGATGCCCCGATTTCTGTGGCCAATTGTGCAAAATAGCAGTTGCAGGAAACTGTCAAGGCCTGTTTCAAATCTACAGTTCCGTGTGCCTTATTATTATAACAATGAATCACCTTATTTTCAAATTCAGCTTCTCCGGTGCATTCATAGGTTCTTGTTTTCCAGTCCTTTTTATTTTCCATTACGGCCAGAGAACTCACTAGTTTGAAAGTGGATCCGGGGGGATATAGGCCTTGAGTTGCTCGGTTCACCAAGGGACTATTCTCATTATCCTTTAAGTTGTCCCAATTGGCAGCAACGGTATTGGGATCAAAATCGGGATATGCCTGTAATGCCAATATTCGCCCTGTTGATGGTTCCATCACCACCACTGCCCCCCTGGCATTCCCCAAAAGATTACCTGCAGTTGTCTGAATATCCATGTCAACCGTTACTACAACACTGTTACCCACCAATTCTTTTCCTGTGGAAACAGATAGTACTCTTTGAAAAAATTCGTTATGCAATGTCATCATCTGAAAATTTTCAGCAGCCTCAACCCCTGTTTTCCCAACACTGCTATAACCTGTAATGTGGGCCGCCATACGGGATCGGAGATATTTTCTCTCATATGTGCCATCACTTTGCAATACGCTGGTAGCCAGAACCTCTCCATTCCTATCAATGATATCTCCACGACGAATGGTGTTATCCACATAACGCAAACGGGCATTATAGGAATTGGCGGAAATCCCATCACGATCCATTAAAACCAGTTTACCCATGTACCCCAGTAAAAGAAAAAAACAAAGAACCAGAAGCCAAAAAATTCGTCTAATACTTCTTTTCATATTATTCATAATCTTCCCCTCCCTCAACTTCAAAAATCGGAGGAGCTTCCTCGTCAACGCCATGTTGTTCACAATAAACACAAACCCACTGCAAAAGCCCTATCATCATAAGGCTAACCAAAACAGAGGTGCCACCATAGCTAACAAAAGGAAGAGTAACCCCTGTTAAAGGGATGAGCTTAATCACACCGCCAATGATAATAAAAGCTTGGAAACAAAGCATTGTTGTAACTCCAATGGCCAAAATACTATAATATCTTCGTTTGGAATCCAAAGCAATACGCACACCCCTGTATAGCAGCATGATAAAGATGCAAATAACCCCTGCGCCAAACAGTGCACCAAATTCCTCGCAAATTGCAGCAAAAATAAAATCACTTTCCACTACAGGTATACTTTTCGGCATTCCCTTAGTCAATCCGCTGCCTAAAAGCCCCCATGTAGTAATTGCAAATAAGGAGTTTACAATTTGATATCCACCACGGTCAATATCCGCCCAAGGGTTTTGCCAAGCGGCAACACGCACCCGAACATGGGAGAAAATTTTGAAGGCCAACGTAGCGGCAAAGGATGCCGCCCCCATACCCAACAAAAATAAAAACTCATTTGCGGTGGCAATATAGAGCATAACCATATAAGTCATAAAGAAGATTAACGCACTTCCTAAGTCCTTTTGCAAAACCAAAAGCATAACCACCCCTGCACTTAGCACACCAGTAATAATGAATTCTTTCCATTCAATCCTTTTACGAAATACACTTGCAAGGTAAAAAATAAATAAAAACTTTACCAATTCGGAAGGCTGAAAGGTGATTCCGCTAATACTCAGCCAGTTTGTGGAACCATGACGTTCTACACCAAAAATTTTTGTGCACAATAATAAACCGAAACAAAAAATAATATATGCCCATTCAAAAACTTCAAAGCGTGGTATCAAACGGAAAAAGAATGGGAGCATTAACATACCCGCCAGTCCTATAACCATCCACATCAATTGCTTATAGGCTAAGCTTGGATCGATTCTTTGAAGCATAATTAAGCTTAAGTCCATCAAAAAAAGCGTACCTGTCCAAATCAAAGGACACCCTTCATAATAAAATCGGTCTAAAAAATGTATTGATGCCAGCAGAAAAACACATCCTGCCGCCCCAAACACAACAGTTTTCCAATCATATATACCTGAATCCCGATTAAAAGCCAAGATCAAAAAAGCTGTAATGTGCATTAAAATAATAAGGCGTCGTTGGATAGAAACCGCATGATAAGGGCTGCCCAAAAAGCCGCCCTGTTCATACGCAATATAAACAATGCCCTGCCATAAAAAGAATCCAATATAAAAGATAAATAGATATCTGCTCAACATGATCAACAGATCAAACATATCCTCACTCCACTCCGCGGAAGAAATGTCCTTTCGTATTCCCTTTTTCTCTCATTTCTTCCAATAGGCTTCTTGTTTCTGAGCTAATTTTATTAGGGTCTTGGGTCATTTCAGCATATGCCTTGGTTATTCTTGCTGCACGGCCGATCCCCTCCTTTGTAAATTCCAAGCGCACACTTCCTGTTACACTTTCTAAAATTTCGTCATAAAATTTCAGCGTAAATAACGGCTTACTGTTTAATACCGTACAAACGCAACGCTCACAATCTGTCATTAAAGGAAACTTTAGACCCTTTCTATCCTTCAAGAAATACAACTCCGTATTATTCTTTTCAGAACAATAAAAATGCCCTTCTTTCTCGCCTGTAAAGTTGCCGATGGGACATTGTTGCGTTTTCATAAGAGGAAGATACCCATAAACCACCATTTCACAGTCCTTATCTCCCATGGCATTGATCTCCTTTAGATTCGCTTCCACAGATAGACATACACTGTCGGCGCCCTGCTGTTTCCAAAAAGCAACGCCTTCTTCATTCATTACATTTAACGTATAATCCACCGTGATTTTCTTCCCACTGTCCTTTACTAAACCAAACTGACCCGCAGAACGCACCAAAAATCCATCAATCTCCGTTTTTTTCAAGCATTCCACCATGGCATCCTCAATATCCTTGCGCCATTGTCTACTGATTTTGGGCAATGCGGCATATAGACTAACATCAAAACTATTGCAAAGCTTTAATGCTTGAGGTAACATTCTCTCCATTTCCGCAGAAGCTTCAAAATAAATCACCTTAAGCCCCTTTGTACCCACAATGGCCTCTAACTGTGAAAACTCCGTAACCAAAGCATGGAGTTTTTTCTGAAGAATATAAGAGCTTTTTTCTTTTTCCTCTTTTATGCCCTTTTGGATCTCTTGTCTTTTTGACTTTTTCAAAATAGCTTCTTCCAAAGCCTCAACAGCCATTCTTCTCAATTGATTCAATGCACCAACACTCACATAGATGTCGTCATCCCCATCAATCTCCAATGCCTCAAGCACAAAAGAGGTTGCCCCCATTTTTTCTATTTGCTGCTTTAGCTTTTCCAAAGAAGTAGGCTGATTTGCAGCTGATTCCACCATATCTCCTGTTACATAAATATTACTGCCACTCATGTCCCATAACTGTAACGCCAATGGCTGGCCTTTCTTAACTTTCAGCAGTCCCCAAATGGATTTTTTACGACTGTCCCTCTCCCAAGTTTTGCGCAATGCGTCATTTAATGCCTTTCCGTACGTACGATAAACCACATCGTTTTTTTGAATATCCCCTTCTATAGCCAAAGAAATGACCTCGCCGGCTTTAGAGGCTTTAGATATATTGGTGCCTACATGAGGTTCCTTCGCTGTCCAAATCTCAATACCATCCCCTGGTACCAAGGCTTCTCTGGTACGAATGGTTACACGGTTATGCTTAGGAATGTAGCTATCCACAATACCAACTTTTAATCCCCAAGTTTTGGGTCTTTCAATGCTCATCATATCCTTACCGCCGGCAGAGGTATAATAACCCTCAGTGAAACCTCCACGGTTAAATAGCTGAGTCAAAGCCTTTATATCCTCAGATGAAACCTGATAATGGTCAGGGTCATCAAAATACAAATCGATATATTTACGGTAAATTCCAGTAACTCCCGCCACATATTCGGGATTTTTCATGCGCCCCTCAATTTTCAAAGAAGCAATGCCAGCCTCTATCAGTTGGGGCAAAATCGTCACTGTCTGAATATCCTTTGGAGAAAGCAGGTAGCCCTCTTGCAATTTGTCCGCACCTTTGTAAAGAGTATAGGGCAAACGACAGGTTTGAGCACACCGTCCACGGTTGCCGCTCCTTCCTCCCAAAATACTGCTCATGAGGCACTGCCCGGAATAACAAACACACAACGCTCCATGAATAAAGGTTTCAATTTCTGCCTCTGCTTGTTGTGTAATTTCACTGATTTCTTCTAAGGAAAGCTCACGGCTTAACACAATTTTAGAAAATCCCAAGCTCTCCAAATATCTAACATCCTCCAATGAGTTTGCTGTCATTTGTGTACTGGCATGCAATGGTAAATCTGGATAGTTTTCACGAATTAATTTTGCCGCCCCACTATCTTGGATAATAAGAGCATCAACGCCCATCTTGAATAGTTTCCCAACAAAACCAAGCAATTCTTTTAATTCTTCATCCTTATATAATGTATTTATCGTCACATATACCTTTACCCCTCTTAAGTGACAGTAATCACATGCCTCTTCCAATTCCTCCAATGAGAAATTCCCCGCAAACTGTCTGGCACTAAAGAGCTTTCCTCCTAAATAAACGGCATCACAACCATTGTTTACTGCCGCCTTCAAACTCTCCATAGAGCCTGCTGGAGCCAATAATTCAGGCTTATTCCTTGCAGACATTTTCATTCTCCTCTCTAAAAAAGCAGTCCATTTTGTTTACTTACTCTTAAAGTTTCTATAAAATGAACGCTTTTGCCTTCAATATCTAGTTTATTATTACCAAAAAAGCAAATCACCTTTCGTTTTATAATAACGAAAGGTCTGACGCTCTTATTCTTTATTATTCTAAAATAATTTAATGATTTGTCTGAACAATCTATCTCAATAGTTTTTCGCTTAACCTTTTTCTAGAATACTTTACAAAGTATAACCTATTTTCTACGACGTTTCCCTCTTTTTGCTTTTTGGGTCATAATCCGCTCTGCCTGTCCCCCCTTTAATCCCATAGGATAAAAATGGGGTTTTTCCTCCGTTTGTAAATGAGGTTCAACTTTCGGTTCTTCGCTGGTTTCAGGTTTTTCCTCCTTGCTTTCTTCAAGCGCCTCTTCCTTCTTATCATCAAGCTTTTCTTCAAAATCTATTTCAAATACTTTTCCAAACTCTTCAAGCGATGGATTGTCAATTACCTGAATCTCTTTCTCCGCCTGATTAAAATTCTCTTTTAATTCAGCAATCTCCAGCCTCGCTTCATCCAACTGAAAAACCAGCTCCTCAAGCCTGGTGCTCAAACCTAAATTACGACCCTCAAGCTCGGCCACTTTTTCTTTTTCTTTAAAATAATCATCTGCAACGTTTAAAGCCGCCAAAACATAAGCAAGGCTGGTATCCATCTTCACAGCCGCAGCATTTTTACGAATTTCCACTATTTTATCATCTATGTATGAGGCAACTGCCTGCATATGCATTTCCGTCTCTTCCCCCACAAGCGTAAAGGACTTTCCATCTACAATAATTTTAATTCTGTTCTTCAAAAAACTGCACTCCTCTCCCTCGCCCTTTACAAAATATGCAAAACTTGCACAAGTTTTTAAAATACCCTACAAAGACTTGTTCCAAGCGTACTCGTTATTATCTCGAAATAAAAATGCAATGCAATCTTGCATTTTTATAGAATGCCGTTTATAACTATACATTTTTAATAAATATCTCAAGTAAAAAATATGCTCAATAAACTCTATACTATAGGCATTTCAGAAGGTACCTCTCACAGCTCTTTATTGCTGCTTCTTACTCTTCAGATTTACTTTTATGAAACATTTATTTTTATAATTATATCATATCTGCCATCAGTACGGAATGCTTTTTTACAATAAAAAAACCTTTTGGCAGGGTTTCCCCTGCCAAAAGGCCGTCAATATTTAGGATCAAATAGTGTTATTTGTAATTTTTCGCAAATTCGAAGCCAATTTCAAATGCCTTCTTGTTATCAGGGATAAATTTTGCCTTCGCGCCCCCGAAAACATGAGCAAATGCATCATCAATGCTTTCCACTTTTACAGAACCGGTTGCCTGAATAACAGCGCCCAAAAGAATAATGTTTGCCAATTTTGCACTGCCAAATTCCTGTGTAGCCATGGAGTTTGCAGGAACATTCATCACTTGGATATTGCTTCTGTCTTCCTTCAAAACAGCCAAATCAGCATTTGCAATCAGAACGCCGCCATCACCAAGGATGTCAACAAATTTATCTAAAGAAGGCTGATTCATTGCAATCACGCAATTTGCATCACTGGTGATTACTGGAGAGCCAATTGGTTCATCAGATACAATAACATGGCAGTTCGCTGTACCACCACGCATTTCAGGACCATAGGAGGGGCACCATGAAACCTCATGACCCTCTAACATGCCTGCGTAAGCCAAGATTTTACCCATGGAAAGTGTACCCTGACCGCCGAAACCTGCACAACAAATTCTCTGTGTATTCATATTATTTGCCCTCCTCTGCAGTGATGTCCTTGTAAACGCCAAGAGGATAGTAAGGGATCATTTTTTCTCTTACAAATTCCATAGATTTTACAGGTGTAAGACCCCAGTTTGTAGGACAAGTAGAAACAACCTCTACAAATGTAAAGCCAAGACCTTGTTTCTGAATTTCAAAAGCTTTTCTAATTGCCTTTTTTGCCTGAGTAACCTGAGCAGGTGTGGAGATACTTACTCTTTCGATGTAAGCAGGACCATCTAAAGTTGCAAGCATTTCGGAAACACGGATGGGGTTACCGTTGATTTTAGGATCACGGCCAGCCTTTGCAGTTGTTGCCTTCATGCCTGGCAATGTAGTAGGCGCCATCTGACCGCCTGTCATACCATAAATACCATTGTTGATGAAAACGGTGGTGATTTTTTCCCCTCTTGCAGCTGCATGAACGATTTCTGCAGTACCGATGGAAGCCAAGTCACCGTCACCCTGATATGTCATAACCAATTTATCGGGATGTACTCTTTTGATACCAGTTGCAGTTGCGGGAGCACGACCATGTGCACACTGAATTGCATCAAAATTGAAATATTTGTTTGCAAATACAGCACAACCAACAGGAACTGCTGCAATTGCGTTTTTGTCTTCGCCCATTTCTTCTAAAACTTCTGCTACAAGTCTGTGAACGATACCATGTGCACAACCAGGACAATAATGCAATTTTACATCAGTTAAAGCTTTGGGTTTTTGAAATATAACTGCCATTATTTGTCACCTCCCATAACTTTCTTACCAAACTCAACAATTTCATCTACTGCAGGAACGATACCACCTGTTCTGCCATAGAACTCAATTTTATTTTTGTCGTTACAAGCATAAGCAACATCCTGAACCATCTGTCCCATGCTCATTTCCACGTCAAGATATTTTTTAATGTTCTTGTCCCATTTATCAAAAGCATTTACAGGGAAAGGCCATAATGTTTTTGGTCTAATCATACCAACCTTGAAGCCTTCTTCTCTTAAATAGCTGATTGCAGTTCTTACGATTCTGGAGGATGTACCATAGGATACAAATGCGTATTCTGCATCATCCATCATGTATTCTTCCCAAGCCTGCTCATTAGCTTCAATCTTCGCATATTTCTCAAAATGTCTCTTGTTCCAAGCTTCACAATCAGCAGCTTCGATAACCAAGTTTTCTACCATATGCTTCTCGCCATCGCCCTTGCCAGTCAATGCCCAGTCTTTAGGAGGCAATTCTTTTTTGCAAACATAATTAAATTCAACGGGCTCCATCATCTGACCAATCAAGCCGTCAGCCAAAATGATAACTGGTGTACCGTAGTAATCAGCCAAATCAAAAGCTTCCATAACCATATCAACAGCTTCCTGTACGGATGCAGGTGCCAAAACGATATCATGATAGTCACCGTTGGAACCGCCTTTTACAGTCATGTTATAGTCAGCCTGACCGGGTTGAATTGTACCCAAACCAGGGCCGCCACGCATCATATTAATAATAACTGCAGGTAAACCAGCATTAGAAATATAGCCAATGCCTTCCTGCTTCAAAGCAATACCGGGGGAAGAAGAACTCGTTAAAACACGAGCGCCTGCACCTGCAGCACCATAAACCATGTTGATTGCCGCAACTTCAGACTCAGCCTGAACAAACACGCCACCAACCTTGGGTAATTCGCTGGATAAGTATTCTGGAACTTCACTCTGAGGAGTTATCGGATAGCCAAAAAAGTATCTGCAACCCGCCTCAATCGCTGCCTTACCAACTGCTTCATTGCCTTTCATTAAAACCTTTGCCATTGAAATTTCCTCCTCTCTGTTAGTCAAGTTTTTCTACTGTAATTGCACAGTCTGGACACATTTTTGCACAGCTTGTGCAAGCGATACAATCGTCATTTACTGATTCCGCAGGGTTATAGCCTGCAGCATTAATTTTGGTTTCGGAAAGCTTCAGCACATGCTTTGGACAAACAGAAACACAAAGTTCACAGCCCTTACAGAGCGTTTCGTTAATGATTACTCTACCTTTTGCCATTCAAATACACCTCCATAAATATTTAAATTTACATCCAGGTTTTTCTCATATAAAACTTCATAGGGAACAACTCACCGGAAAGCCCTTGGGGTATCTCTTCCGTCATTAATTCCTCAACATAAGAAACATACCTTACAGGAATTCCTGTTTGCTTTGTTACCTCTCTCAAAACCCTATCCCCGTCCAAAAGACACTGTGGAGTGGTCTCTCGAATCAGGTTTGTATTGTTAATGAAACCTGTCACCTTCAAACCCGATGAAAACTCAAGCTTCTCCATTTGCTCGATAATCCCCTCTGGTGTGGACGTATCAGGACGATACGCATTGACAACCATAAAAAAATCTACTTCCGCATGGTCCAAAATAGGTTTTAAACGACCAAGCACCTTTGTCCCCACATCGTTTCCCCCCAAGTCAACAATGTAATCAAAGCTGTGATCCCTCGCAGGCATTGTCATAGCCGCAGAAACTGCAGGTACATCCAGCCCGTCCCCCTCAATTGAAGAGGATATCACCAAAATACCTGCCTTTTCTAATTCCTTCTTTTTTTCCCTAGAGCGAAAATAAACATTTACGATATCTAAATCGGCAATGGCAACCTTTCGGTTATTTCCTGCGAGTTTCATAGCATAGTTCACTGCGAACTCAGTCTTGCCACTACCGTAGTGACCGGTAATAATACGAATTCTTTTATCATCAATTATCCTTTTATTTTCATTGATTCTTTGTATTCTTTCTTTTTCAATGAGCATCGTGTTGAGCATTGGATTCACCTCATTTTTTAAACAAACTCCATTAAATGTACTAAAAAATGTGCAATTTGTATATAATAGTCATTTTAATGTTTATATGTACCAAAAAAAATAAATTTAACTTCTTATTTTTAATGATAAATAAATAATAACTTGTTTCAATCCACTATTCTGTGTATACATTATAGCGCATTCATTTATGGTTTGCAAGAAAATAAAGTGTATTTTCCACAGGTATCTAAAAAAAACATTTTTTAATATTTATTTATTTTTCAAAAAAAATACATGTCTGCAAAACTTTTAGCAATTTTTTATATTTATTATTGATTTATATGCATATTTTTTATAATTATTTTTATTTGTCAAACAACGAAATTCATTTCGTCATGCATTGAGTTATGCTTTAGTTTTCGCAAAAAAACCCCCATTATTCTCAAAATTTATGAGAAAAAAATGGGGGTTTTTCTAAAAATCCTACTGTTGTCCTACAAGATTATCATACGTTATATAGCAACTCACCATAGGTAGGGAAAGGCCACGCTTTTTCATCTACCAAAAACTCTAGTCTATCCGCTGGCTTACGCAATTCTTCCATTACCTTAAATACTTGATCACGATAGAAAATCGCTTGCAATTTGCTATTATTCTTAAGCTTAGCCGCCTCTTGGGTAACTTCAGACAGATGTTTCAATGCCTCTTGGAAAGCTTTCATATTATCATTGATTTCCATCAGCAGTTCTTCCTCTACAGACGCATCAAAACCTGCTGCTTTCATGGCAGCCAGAGAGGTTGCAACTTCGCCTGCATATTTTACGATGGCAGGGCGAATTTGCTTAGAAGCAATATCAATCATCGCTCTTGCCTCTATGTTGATTTGTTTAATATAAGTTTCATACAAAATTTCAGAGCGGGAATGCAATTCCACACGGTTCAATACCTTATGACGTTCAAATAGCGCGATGGCTTTTTCATCTACCAAATAAGGAATGGAATCCACCATATTTGTAATATTGCTAAGTCCTCTGCTCTCTGCCTCTTGCAACCACTCTTCAGCATAGCCATTTCCATCAAAAATAATGCGCTTATGGTCTGCATAGGTTTTTCTGATTAATTCATGTACCGCCGTATTGAAATCCTCCGCCTTCTCCAATTCATCGGCAAACTCCGCCAAAACATCGGCAACAATGGTATTCAATACAAAATTAGGACCTGAAATAGAACCGGAGGATGGAGGCATACGGAACTCAAACTTATTTCCAGTAAACGCAAACGGAGAAGTTCTGTTTCGGTCAGTTGCATCTCTCTTCAAATACGGAAGGGTATTTACACCAACACGCATTTTTCCACCCTGAATGCTGCTGGTCGCTCCACCATGCTCAATCTGATCAAAAATATCTAAAAGCTGATCTCCCAGAAAAATAGAAATAATAGCCGGAGGGGCTTCCTGCTTACCCAAGCGATGGTCATTGCCGGGGTTAGCTGCTGCCAATCGCAACAGCTCAGAATATTTATCCACACCCTTGATAATTGCAGTTAAAAACACTAAAAATTGAGCATTTTCATGAGGTGTTTTACCGGGATCCAAAAGATTCTGCCCGTCATCCGTTCCCAAAGACCAGTTATTATGCTTGCCACTGCCATTCACACCTGCAAAGGGCTTTTCGTGAAGTAAACAAGTCAGATTATGATGTCCCGCAATACGCTTCATTGCCTCCATTACCAATTGGTTATGGTCAGCGGCACGGTTGCAATCATCATAAATAGGTGCAAGTTCGTGCTGTGCAGGAGCTACTTCATTATGCTGTGTTTTTGCAGTCACACCAAGTTTCCAAAGCTCTATGTTTAGCTCTCGCATAAAGCACGCAACTCTTTCTTTAATACTGCCAAAATAATGGTCATCCAATTCCTGACCCTTTGGTGGCGCCGCGCCAAAAAGAGTTCTTCCTGTAAAAATCAAATCTTTTCTCTGCTGATACAACGTGCGGTCAATCAAGAAGTACTCCTGTTCTGCTCCTGAATATACATTAATTCTCTTTGCAGTTGTGTTCCCAAACAAATGCAAAATACGAATAGCCTGTTTGGAAACAGCCTCAACAGAACGGAGCAACGGAGTTTTTTTATCCAATGCTTCCCCTGTATAGGAGCAAAAAGCTGTTGGAATATATAGAGTAATTCCTGCCGCATCCTCTCTTAAAAATGCAGGTGATGTACAGTCCCACGCCGTATAGCCTCTTGCCTCAAAGGTTGCACGCAAACCGCCGGAAGGAAAGGATGATGCATCAGATTCCCCTTTGATTAACTCCTTGCCTGAAAACTCCATAATTGCCTTTCCATTTATGGGCGCTGTCAAAAAGGAATCATGCTTTTCTGCGGTAATTCCTGTCATAGGTTGAAACCAATGGGTATAATGGGTTGCCCCTCTTTCCACAGCCCAGTCCTTCATGGCATTTGCAATAATATCTGCGATAGAGGAATTCAACATTTCTCCTCTTTCAATGGTGTTCTTTAATTCCTTGTAGACTTGCTTTGGCAAATGTTCGCGCATCATTGCGTCATTGAATACATTCATTCCAAAGATTTCGGGTATAGAAATTTTTTCGTACATACACTTGTCCTTTCTGGGTAACTTTTCTTCTTCTCCGTTATACCATACGCTTTATTATACAGACACAAGAAAGGTTTTGCAACGATTTTGCGCCTTGCACTTTGGAGAATTCCCGCCCCCATTTGCAATTTTTTTTGTATATCATATTAGTATTTTTTATGCAAATCCATTCCTATTTATACAATTTTCTCTTATTGTAACCAAAAAACATTTATTCGCATATTGGTATAAATTTACCATTGATAAAGAACGTAAGTTCTGTTATAGTCATATTAAGTTCTATCAAGGAGGTTCTCTGCATGAAGCTTTTGAATAAAAATATTGATATGATTTCCTGGACAGCAAAAGACGGAACCGTTACTCCCGTGCGATTTCGCATGGAGGATAACGGCGAAACCACCACAGTAAAGGTGGATCGTATCCTACAAACAGAAAAAAATAGATTTGGCGGCAGTCAAACCCTCTGTTTTCTCTGTAGTAGCATCATAAATGGCATAGAAAAAATATATGAACTAACCTGTAATTGCGATAACCAAAAATGGT
Organism: Anaerotignum propionicum DSM 1682; assembly: GCF_001561955.1. Taxonomy (NCBI): domain Bacteria; kingdom Bacillati; phylum Bacillota; class Clostridia; order Lachnospirales; family Anaerotignaceae; genus Anaerotignum; species Anaerotignum propionicum. Next base: position 830,549 of record NZ_CP014223.1, on the reverse strand, counting down.
TATTACGAAAAATATAAGTAGAGCCTGCTCAGAAAGTCATACAAATATTTTTTCCTCCACCAATATGGTCTTTCAGTTATGAAAATAGCTTTCAATAACTATAGTGATATAAATAAACCTAAAAACAAAAACCTTATTACAAGGCAAATTTTTGCAATGCAATAAGGTCTTTTTAATACCCTAACCCCAATTCATGAAGATTTTTTATTCTCATCAATCTAAGTTTTTCAAATTTTTAAGAGAAAAATCTAAAATAGGTGCAGAGTGGGTGAGCGCACCACAAGAAATATAATCCACCCCAATTTCACAAAGCTCTTTCAGTCGCTCCTTGGTCACATTTCCCGAACATTCGGTTTTTGCTTTGCCACCAATGCGCTCAACAGATTTTCTCAATGTGTCGTTATCCATATTATCCAGCATAATAATATCTGCGCCAGCTCCTAGCGCTTCTTTCACCATTTCAAAGCTTTCTGCCTCAACCTCAATTTTGCGCACAAATGGTGCATATTCCTTGGTCAGCCTGACTGCCTCAGCAATGCCTCCTGCTGCTGCAATGTGGTTATCTTTAATCAAAATCCCATCTGATAAGTTGTATCTGTGATTGCTTCCGCCCCCAACTTTTACCGCATATTTCTCAAAAATACGCATATTAGGCGTTGTCTTTCTCGTATCCAATAATTTTGTTTTATAAGTCTTCATAACCTCAACACATTCCCTTGTATAGGTTGCAATACCACTCATTCTCTGCAAAAAATTCAAAGCAGTTCGCTCACAGGTTAATAATGTTCTGACACTGCCATAAACAGTTCCTACTAAGGTTCCGTTTTCTACCAAATCCCCATCCTTAAACTCCGTTTCAAAGCGCGCTGAAGGGTCAAGAAGTTCAAAAACCAAACGAAAAACCTCAAGCCCGGCAATAACGCCCGCCTGTTTACATATCAGTTGGGCACAGCCTTGTGTTTTTGGGTCTACAATTGCATTTGTTGTGATATCTTCACTGGTGATATCCTCTTTCAACGCAGCCTTAATATAATATTCTACATTAACCTTCATGCTTACACAGTCCAGCATATTCAACACTTCCTTTGCTTATTTCATTCCAAACCAATAAGTGATATTCCTTTTCCAAGGCTTCTGTATTTTTATATTGCGTATAGTCGATTATTTCTGCTCCATTCTCTAATGCCCCACTTTTAAGACCTTCGCCAATCATAAAAGCCGCTCTTTTTGAGAAAACCAATGCCTCCAAAAGAGAATTGCTAGCCAAGCGGTTAGCACCGTGAACACCGTTACAGCTTGTCTCCCCAACTGCGAATAAATTCTTCATTGAGGTCTTGCCATCCTCATTAATTTGAACGCCACCCATAAAATAATGCTGCGCAGGAGTAACCGGAAGAAGATCCGTCTCTAAATGATACCCTTCTTCCAAACACTTTTCATAAATATTAGGAAATCTTTCTCTGATCTTTTCCCCAGTCATATGTTGCATAGATAGATAAACGTAATCCGTTCCATCCTTTTTCATTTGTTCATAAATTGCCGCACTTACAACATCTCTAGGCAATAATTCATCCACAAAACGTTGTCCATCCTTGTTCAAAAGTATGGCACCCTCGCCTCTAACAGCCTCAGAAATCAAAAAGCTTCTGCCTTCTCCTTTGGAAAATAGGGTTGTGGGATGAATTTGCACATAATTCATATCAATTAATTTCACATTGTGTTTTACCGCAATGGCGATAGCATCTCCCGTAATATGGTTCATATTGGTAGAGTGCTCAAATAAACCGCCAATCCCCCCTGTTGCCCAAACTACCGCTCGGGCGGATATGGTAGAAATGGTATTTGCTTGGTCCTTTAAAACCACACCTGTACATGTATGATTCTTCTCCAAAATATCAATCATCGTTACAAAAGGAACGATTGTAATGTTGCTTTTGTGTCTCACCTGCTCCAGTAGTTTCTCAGTAATTTCCTTACCGGTAACATCCTTATGGTGCAAAATTCTATTGACGGAGTGAGCCCCCTCTCTTGTATAAGAAAAATCACTGCCATCTTGGTCAAAATTTACGCCCAGCCTGACCAAATCTTCTATGACACTGCGAGATGAGCGAATGAGAATCTCAACTGAATCTTTGTTGTTTTTATATCTTCCGGCCTTTAACGTATCTTCAAAATATGCATCATAATCATCATTATCCCTTAGGACAGAAATGCCTCCTTGGGCTAAAAACGAATCGCTATCCTCCGGCTGCTTCTTTGTAATCACTATAATTTTATAATGATCCGGAATATTCAAAGCACAATACAATCCTGCTGCACCGCTTCCAACAATAACAACATCAGCTTCCTTTATCACAACGATACCTTCTTTCAAAATACCCCTTGCCAACAGTCACATGGTGCGTTTTTATCATTGAGCCAATTCATGCATTTTTGTTAAAGGAACTTTTGCTTTTTGCCTTAAATCTTCATCTAATAATATTTCATTTTCCATGGAATTCAAAATCCCATAAACCTTAGAAAGTGTATTCAGCTTCATACCAAAGCACTGCTGATTTTCATTCACAAGATAAAAAGTCTTATTGGGATTTTTGTTGCCAAGCTGATGTAAAATCCCATCCTCCGTAGCTATAATAAAACTTTCATCACTGCTTTTTGTAGCATAATCAATAATCTCAGATGTGCTTCCTATAAAATCCGCTAAGTTTAGTACCTCAATTCTGCATTCTGGGTGAGCTAAAACTTTAACCTTTGGGTGCTCTTCTTTCGCCCTTATCACATCTTCCATATGTATATCTTGATGAACAGGACAGTAACCTTGATGAAAAATAAAATTTTTCTCTTTGATCTTTGTAGATAAGTATGTCCCCAGATTATTATCCGGAATAAACAAAATGTTTTTCTCTGGTAAACTCGATACAATTTTAAATGCATTGGATGAAGTTACGCATACATCCGAGAGAGCTTTAATCGCAGCACTGGAATTAATATAACAAACAACAGCAATATCATCATGCTTTGCTTTTATACTCTGTATTGTTTCTTCATCAATCATATGCGCCATAGGACAATCCGCTGACTCATCCACCATTACAACACGCTTTTCCGGATTTAAAATTTTTGCGCTTTCTCCCATAAATTTGACACCGCAGAATAATATGGTTTTTTGTGAAACCTCAGTTGCAACCTTGCTTAAATAGTAAGAATCGCCCACATAATCTGCAATATCCTGTACGTCTCCGCTTACGTAATAATGCGCCAAAATCGTCACATCATTCTTTTCCTTCAGCTTTTTAATTTCTTCGTTCAACTTCATCTTTTTCACCTCAAGTAAGATTAAAAACTCTGATTTTTGATGACGTGCATTTAAACCGCTGCAAAAAAAGCATAAATATAATTCCAAATTTATATGAATGCATTTTTTCGAATACATATTGACTATCATTATATATCTTTTTTTAGGTTTGTCAATAAATGTCCCACCTAAATTTCATTGTATCGTCAGTCATTGTATGGCATTCTTACCAAATAAATCCTCAAGAAGGCCTATGAATTCAAACTTATGATAAGCGTATTCACAATGTATATATGTTGCATCTTAATTCATTGAATACTGTAAACAAAGAATATCCTATGGAATAAAAATTATTTGTATCTCTATTCGAAAGGACATGCTCAAAAATTTAATTCTCTTATATTTGTTTTTGGAATTCCTTGCTGTACCACATCCATTAATCTTCACGTTCGCAAGCTTGATGGGAATTATGTGTAAATATGCCTTGCTGAAATCAAAAAAGAGGGTACAACTTTATGTACCCTCCGCTATCAATAATATTATATATATGTTAAACGCCATGCTTTTTTAAAGAGGTGCGTATTTCACATACACACCTCTTTAAATATTAAATGATTCTATTCTGTCACATATAAATGCTTTACTCTGGTATGGATCACAAAGGCAATGGCACATCCAATAGCCGCTGTTATAAACTGAGTCATTGAGAACGTTGTCTTCACAACTCCCACCATCTTCTCAGGTATAGCCCCACCAAAGAAGGGAAGCACTGCATACCAAACCAAAAGCCACAATACAGCAGCCTTTAAAATAGCGCCAAGGGCAAGCCAAGCAGGAAGCTTCTCTTTTCTTCCTCTTCCAGCCAGTAAAACCAAAGTTAAATTACCAATCATAACTACAAATATCATGAGGGGAACCAATTGCATAATGGGTGTAAAACCCATGAAATAAGCAATTATGGGACTCATTACCGCAATAAAAATGCCGCTTGAAGTTCCAACTGCCAAAGTTGCCATAACCAATATTGTATTCACCGCAGAGCCAGTCAGATAAACAGAAATTCCTTTCATACTTTGGAAAACAATGCACATTGCCAATAATACTGCGGTTAGAACCAATTGTTTTGTTTTCATTTTACCTCCCTGTGAGTGTCCCTCTTATTTCTCTTTCAAATGAAATTCTCTTTCCATATTAACTACACTCAAATCATAACCGTTCATACCCTCGAAAGGACTTTCTGTGGTTGCTTCCTTGCCATAGCGATTCAAAAGCTCAATACCCTTTTGATCGTGGGTTAAGGATGCAGAACCCCCGGTACAGCCATTCTTACACGCCATACCCTCCAATAGATTGGCATTCAGCTTACCGAAGGAAGCCAGCTTCATATTTTTAATACATTCATCAATACCGTTACAATGAATTGGTTTGATTTCTTTTTCAATCCCTTCCATCGCTGCAACCTTTACAACGCTTTCGGCAACGCCTCCCGTTCTCCCGAAAATACGTCCAAAGTATGATGGTTCACCGGCATTTCTTTCTTCGAACTCTTTCAAATCAAAGCCTTTTGCATCAAAGGTTGCCATTAACTCTTCAAAGGTAATAACATAATCAACAGCACCCACCAAGTCCTCTTGTTTAATTTCAACCTTTTTCGCAATACAAGGACCAATAAACACAACCTTCGCTTTATTATCCTTTTCCCGGATTGCTCTAGCAAGGGCAATCATAGGAGATACTGTTGTGGAAACGTGATCCATAAATTGCGGATAATTTCTACGAACATAATCCACAAAGGCAGGGCAGCAAGAGGTTGTTTTCCATCCCTTTTCATCAATGGTTTCTTCAAACTCCTTGGCTTCTGCAACAGCTACCATGTCACCGCCGATTGCTGCTTCGATGACATCGTAAAAACCTAATTCCTTTATGGCTGCAAAAACCTGGCCCAGCTTCACCGCAGGAAACTGACTGGCAATGGCAGGTGCCACAATTGCATACACATGATAGTTTGTATTGTTCCAAGAGTGTTGAATTAAATCCAAAACATTTAAAACAAAGGGTTTATCCACAATTGCTCCAAAGGGACACTGATACACACAGGCACCGCAGGAAATACATTTCTCGTGGTCAATAAACGCTTTTTTCTCTTCATTGATTTGCACTGCCCCCACTGCACAGGAACGAATGCAAGGCCTTTTAACCTCACTGATGGCATTAAAGGGGCAAGCCTGCTTACAGCGTCCACATTCAATGCAAAGAGCTTGATTAATATAAGAACGATGATTTACGATGGTGATGGCATTCCTTGGACAGACCTCTTGACATTTATGCCCCAAACAGCCTCGACATGCTTCTGTTACAACAAAGCGGTCAATAGGACATTCGTCACAAGCTGAGCTCAATACGTTAATAACCCGATTATCCTTAGAAGGCTCCAAAACCAATCGCACACGTTCTTCTATAATATGTCTTTCTTTATAAATGCAACAGCGAAACATTGCCTTGGGACCGGGAATTATGGCCTCTGCAATTTCTCTGTATGAATTGATTGATTTATCCAGCGTACCATGAAAAAAGCGTTGCGCTACTTCTTTGTTTACTAAGTATTTGATATATTGAACATTGCTTTCAAAACCCTTCATTATTTACTCCCCTTTTCATAATTTCAATTAGCAAAATACTCTTCTTTTTATATTCGCAAAAATCATTTTCAAAAAATATGACAAACGACTTAAGGGTTTTCATCCCTTTGTTTAACAAAAAAGCAACGTTTTTTCATATCTATTTCACCCCGACAAAAAAGCAACGAAGTATTTTGAATACAGTATACCACGTTACTTTTTTTTAAAAAATGAAAATAGCGTATATTTTGTCTTTTTTACTAAACCCCTACTTATGGGGTAATTCTAACACATATTTATTTCGCATGCAAGCTAATTGTCACTCAAATACTCGATAATAATGAACAAAATTTTAGTCTGTTTTTAATGCTTTCTGCTATTTCATGAAAACGCATCTTCAATAAAACTACTTTTCAACAAAAAAGTCAAGTGTTATTTTACTTTTTTATTGAGTAACTACTTTTTGCATTGCAATAAAAACAAAAATGAAAAATAAGAGCACCCTAAAAGTTAATATTAACTTAAGGATACTCCCCTTTTTCAAAGAAAATGCTTCATTTGGGTAAAACAAGTGTAATTGTCGTGCCCTTTTTTAGCTCACTTTTTAGATTGATTTTTCCATTATGCAAAATTGCACCATGTTTCACAATAGAAAGTCCTAATCCTGTTCCTTCAGTTTCCTTGGAACGGCTTTCATTCACCCGATAGAAACGCTCAAACACTCGAGATTGATTAACCGTAGCAATCCCCATACCCGTATCGGCAACAGTAATCGCAACTTCTTTCTCATTATCTTCCAGAGAAATAGAAACCTTTCCATTTTCATAGTTATATTGAATTGCATTATCGCAAAGATTATAAATCATTTCCTGCAATACCTGTTTCACTCCGTTAAAAATGACAGGTACAGTGGATACAGAGAATATTACGCCTTTATTCTCAGCAACTGGCTCCAATCGCTTTACAACCTGTTGTATTAAATCCGCTAAATCCACAGTCTCCTTTTCCATTCCATTTTGTTTCTCGTCCAATTTAGAAAGCTTTATAATGTCTTGAACTAACTGAATCAACCTTTGGGCCTCATCGTAAATTTTTTCCGCAAATCTAGGCACATCTTCCCCTTGTACCATCCCGTTTTTCATAATTTCTGCAAAACCAGATATTGAGGTCAGCGGTGTTTTTAACTCATGAGAAACATTTGCTGTAAATTCTCTGCGAATTTTTTCCCCCTCTTCCCGCTCAGTCACATCAAAAAAAAGTAAAATTGCTCCTGCAAGGTCATCTTCCTGTACCACTGGATTGGCAAACAGTTGACAGCACCTGCCGCCTATCTGGATTTTCTCTTCCCAGTGATTGCCTGATAGTGCTGATTCAACAGAACGACGAAAACCTTCACTGCGGTTTAGCTGAAACACACTTATATGTCCTCTGGGCGCATTTATCCCCATAAGGTGGAGTGCACCCATATTATAGGATAATACATCTCCTTGGGCATCCAAAACCAAAAGTCCTTCCTGCATATTTGAGGTTATTGTATCAAACTCCTGTTTTTGGCACTTTAACTCCCGCATCTGCCGATGAATTTGCTTATTTTGTACAGCAATTCGCCTCAGTAGCGGCGTCAATTCATCATAAACAACTGCCAGCTCAGGCTGCTCCAAATCAACATCATTGATTGGTTTCGTAATTTTTTTTGCAGTTTGGAAAGCCAATAATACAGAAAGTACAATTGCAGCAACTAAAATGAGAAGTAATGGCTGTGTCATGGTGAAAAATAAGGCAAGAGGTGTAGTTGTTAAAGTAGAGATGCGAATAACGGTTCCATCCTGCAAACGCAGAGCAAAATATACCGTTTTCTCAGAAAGGGTTCTTGAATATCGTTGACTGAATCCCTCTCCATTTGTAAGTGCAGAGGATACTTCGTAGCGTTCCTTATGATTTTCCATATCGTTTGGGTTTGCCTTAGAGTCAAACAGAACAACGCCATTCCCATCAATCCATGTGATTCGATCAGTAGGATTTTGCATCTGCTCAAGATATGCCAATCCACCCTTTTGAACTCCTGCACCAATGTATACTGCCTGATTGCGCAAATCTTCCTGCTGCTGTACTGAAAAATAAGAATACATCATGCCCAATACCAGCACAACAACAGACAACATCATAACCATAGCTACTCCAAATATAGCTCGAAAAATGCGTTTTGTCACAGACTGCCTCCAATCTTATATCCAACGCCCCGCACCGTTTCAATATTTTGTCCCCAATCGCCTAATTTTTGGCGAAGGGTCCGTATATGCACATCAATCGTTCGGTTTTCTCCATCAAATCCATATCCCCAAATACTGTTCAACAATTGATCTCGTGTCAGTACCTTCCCTTTGTTTTCTATCAGCAAGCTCAGAAGCTCAAATTCCTTAAGTGTTAAGATTACCTCTTTTCCATCTACCGTTACTTCGTGGCGGGCTTGGCTGACAGATAACCCTCCCAGGGTATGCTCTGAAGATTCCTCTTCCCCCTCTGCACGACGTAAAAGAGCTTTCACTCGGGCAAGAAGCTCCATCATGCCAAAAGGCTTGGCAACGTAATCATCTGCACCGTTGTCAAGTCCAATTACCTTATCAAATTCGCTTCCTTTTGCTGTCAACAATATAATTGGTACTTTTTTTGTCTTTGAAGAAGCCCGGAGCTTTTTCAAAATACTGATTCCATCTTCCTCTGGCAACATCAAATCCAGTAAGATGAGAGAGGGTATTTCCTTTTCTATTGCAGCCCAAAAAGCGGAGGGTTTCTCAAAGCCTTCCGCAACAAAGCCCGCACTGTGTAAAGTATAAGCCACAAGTTCTCGTATACTGTTGTCATCCTCAACCAAATAAATCAAAGCGCAACACCCTTTCAGACCAAAGACTGCTCATTTATCATCAACTTAAAGTTCAAGCCTAACATTTCCGCTGCCTTTCGGCATAAAATCATACGCCCTAAAAAGATTTCAAAGTAATCCATAACAGAGCCATAATGGGTATCTACCGTCAGCTTCAGTTTAATAATTGAGTGTTCCTCATTGATTTTCAAAACTGCTTTTCTAACCGAATAATTTACTCTGTCATGAATATCAAAGGAGGTTTTATCCTCATTTCTTACACGACTTCTGCGTACATCGGATTTATCCGCCAGAATCAGCGCTGCTGCAATGGCATTCACGGGAATTCCCGTGCCTTCGTCATGATTTCCGATGGCAGTGACCACAGTGGCAATATCCTCCGGCTCCATATCTAAATTATCCAGAATTCGAAAAGCCATAACCGCTCCACTTTGGGAGTGATCCACCCTATTTACCAAATTTCCGATATCGTGCAAATATCCCGCAATTTGCCCTAACTCAACTTCATGGGGCGTATAGCCCAAAGTTTCCAAAATGTACTTTACCGACTCAGCGACCTTGGTTACATGAGCAAATGAATGCTCCGTATAACCCAATGCCGCCAAAGATTCATCAGCCTTTCTGATATATGTGCGAATTCCTTCATCTTTTCTAATTTCTTCGTATGTTATCATTTATTCCCTTCTTCCATTCCCATTTTTACATGACATCCGGTTATGGAGTATTCAACCCATTCAGCAATATTTGTTGCATGGTCACCAATACGTTCCAGATATTTTGCAATCATAATTAAATCAATGCATAATTCACCATTGGCCTTATCCTTGCCAATTAAGTCAATCAATTCTTGTTTTACTTCAACAAATAGATTATCTAAAACATCATCATATTCCATAACGCTTTTGGCAAGCTTTAAATCCTTGTTTACAAAGGAATCAACACTTTCCGTTACCATTTTTATAGCTGCTGCCGCCATATCCCGAATGTGCAATTTGCTTTTCGTGTCATTATTTTTTAAGAAAGCAGTAATTTCTGCAATATCCGCCGCCTGATCACCAATACGCTCCATATCAGAAATCATTTTCAGTGCGGAAGAAATCAATCGCAAATCCCTTGCAACAGGCTGCTGCTGAAGCAAAAGACGCATACATAAAGCTTCAATGTCTCTTTCTTTACGGTCAATATCGCTTTCCTTCTCCGTTGCCACCTTGGCAGCAGCTTCGTCATTTTCCAAAAAAGCTTTCATTGATGCGTTAATTGCCTCTTCGCATAATGCACCCATTTTTATCATCTCTACATCAAGTTGTTCTAACTGTGAATCAAAACGACTTCTAACCATAATCAGCCAAACCTCCCTGTAATATAATCCTCTGTGCGTTTATCCTTTGGCATGGAGAACAGCTCCTCCGTCTTGCCAAATTCCACAACTTCGCCCAAAAGGAAAAACGCCGTATTGTCAGAAATTCGTGCCGCCTGCTGCATGTTATGCGTTACCATAACAATAGTGTACTCCTTTTTCAACTCTAAGGCAAGGTCTTCAATACGAGATGTAGAGATGGGATCCAAGGCACTTGTAGGTTCATCCATAAGCAATACCTCAGGTTGTACTGCTAAAGCTCGGGCAATACAAAGTCTTTGCTGCTGACCGCCGCTCATGCCCAATGCATTCTTTTTTAATCGATCCTTTACTTCATCCCAGATAGCTGCATCCCGCAGAGCCTTCTCAACAATCTCGTCCAGCTTTACTTTGGAACGCACACCATGGGTTCGTGGACCAAAGGCAACATTATCATAAATACTCATAGGGAATGGATTGGGCTTTTGAAATACCATACCTACCCGCTTACGCAGAAGGTTAATATCCATTCCTTTATAGATATCTTCTCCATCCAGCAAAACCTGTCCTGTTATCCTGCATCCTTCAATCAAATCGTTCATGCGGTTTAGGGATTTCAATAATGTAGACTTTCCACAACCGGAAGGTCCGATGAAAGCTGTGATCTCATTTTCAGGCACTTCTAAATAAATATCTTTTAATGCTTTAAAATTGCCGTAATATAATTCCAAATCGGAAATGGATATTTTACTCATTCCTTCACTCCTACTCTCTTAGCAATAAACGCAGAAAGCGCATTAATACCAATTACCAATATCAATAAAATGACTGCCGTTGCATAGGCCTGATCCATGTAAAGCCCTTCATTTAACAGCGCATACATATGTACCGCCAAGGTTCTGCCTGATTCCATAACACTGCCGGGTACAACTGGAGCCGTGCCCGCGGGGTACAATAACGCAGCCGTTTCACCAACGATTCGGCCAATCGCCAGAATTACGCCGGATAAGATCCCGGGAACAGCAGAAGGCAGAACAATACGAAATACCGTACGCAACTTTCCGGCTCCAAGTCCAAAGCTTCCTTCTCGAAAAGCGTCAGAAACAGAAAGCAGGGCTTCTTCTGTGGTACGCATAATCAAAGGTAAAATCATAATTGCTAAGGTCAGCGCACCACCTAAGATACTATAACCCCAGCCCAAATGAATATTAAACAAAAGATAACCAAATAAGCCGTATACGATGGAGGGAATACCTGCCAATGTTTCTGTTGTCAACCGAACCACAGGGATAAACCGATTTCCTCTTTTTGCATACTCAGCCAAATAGATTGCGGAAAAAATACCGATAGGTACGGCGAACAGCAGAGAAAGCAATGTAATGGTAATTGTGTTAATAATCGCAGGCATCATGGAAACATTTTCGGTGCTGTATTTCCAAGCAAACAGCTCCGAAGTGATGTTGGGGACACCCTTTATCACGATATAAACAACCAGAGAAACCAACACACCCACGGTAACAAGTGCCGCCAAAATAACCAACAGTAGTAGCAATACGGAAAATGGGTCTTTCCTGTACCCTTTTAATTTCTCTCTCCATGTAATTTTATTGATTGCATCCATCAAAAGTCCCTCCTCTTTAAGAGGGAGAAACTAAGATTAATCAACAGAATAAACACAAACAGAACAACCGCTGTTCCTAAAAGCGCCTCTCTGTGCAAATCTGCCGCATAGCCCATCTCCATTACAATATTTGCCGTCAAGGTTCTCACACCGCTAAACAATCCCTTGGGCACAATCGCCTGATTGCCTGCAACCATAATAACCGCCATCGTTTCCCCAATGGCACGGCCAATTCCTAAAACAACCCCTGCAAGAATACCCTGCTTTGCCGCAGGTAAAACAGTAAAAAATACACTTCTCTCATGGGAAATTCCCAGTGCCAGCGCACCTTCATAATAATACTTAGGCACAGCCCGAATTGCCGCCTCTGAAACACCGATTACGGTAGGCAAAATCATGATTCCCAAAAGAATAGAAGCTGTCAAAACACCTTTACCGCTTCCTCCAAACAACTCTTGCATCATAGGCACAATTACCACCAAACCAAAAAACCCATATACAATAGAGGGGATGCCCGCCAAAAGTTCAATCGCTGGCTTAATCATTTTATAAAGACCTTTGGGACAAAAATGTGCTAAAAAAGCGGCACAAAGAATTCCCATCGGCACACCAATGATAATTGCTCCCGCCGTTACATAGATACTGCCTAAAATCATTGGGAAAATGCCGAAAATATTATTGGTAGGTTTCCATTTCATTCCCGTGAGAAATTGAACCACGCCGATTTCATGAATTGCGGGTACGCCATTTGCAAACAAGAAAATACAGATTAATGCCACTGCAAATATGGAGATACTGGCAGCAGCCAAGAAAACCCATTGCATTGCTTTTTCTTTCATATAAGTCCTCCTCGACCTCAAAAGGAATAGAACCTTTTTTGTATCACATCGAATCCTTAATAACAGAGTAACTGCTTTTAACAATTTTTTAACATGATTCTCTATTTAAGCAAAATGACGGTTCCCTCTTCGAGGTCCGTCTTATAAAAAACAATAATCTAAAAGCTTTTTAAGATATAGAGCAATTTGGAAATGAATTGATTTCCATATATTTGCAATGCTTTAAGGGAAAAAGAGTAAGGTTTTTATATGTTTCCGTTTACTTCCATTCTCTAAAAGCTTTTAGATTTTGTAATCCGTTTGCTTTTTATTTACTATTTAAGCTTGGAGCACATCTTTTATTAAGCCCTCCTACTTATTTAGCGATACTCCAATCAGTTGCATTTCCTGTGTAAATATCCTTCACATCTGCTGAAGATAAGCTGTTTACAGCATTCTCTTTATTTACAATCACGGCAATACCATCCATTGCTATCACTGTAGGTGTAAGTCCTGCGGATAATTCACTTTCTTTTAATTCTCTGGAAGCCATACCGATGTCACAAATACCTTCAATTGCAGATGTCATACCCGTTGTAGAGTCACTCTGCTGAACTTCAACGGTAATTTTAGGGTTTACTGAAGCATAAGCCTCTTTCAGCTTCTCCATTACAGGAGTTACAGAAGAAGAACCAGCAACTGTTACTTTGCCCTCTACACCTGCTGCTGCATATGCGCCAGTGTTGCCTTGACTGATGTACCCACTCTTCTCCACAACTGCCTGACCTTCTTCACTCATGATAAAAGCCATAAAATCCTGAGCTGCGGGAGAAATTTCATCTTTTGTAGCAATATTAAATGGTCTGGAAATTTTATATGTTCCGTTTTTGATATCTTCTACCGTTGCTTTCGCACCGTCAATTTCCAATGCCTTTACTGAATCATTCAAAGATCCTAATGAAATGTACCCAATAGCATCTTTGTTGCCTGCAATTGTCTGCATCATAACAGCAGTACTATTTGTGATTTCAGCTGTTTCAACTGTGTGGTCAACCTTCTTGCCATCTGCGTCTTTTTCTTCAATACCAAATAATTCGATAAACGCGCCTCTAGTACCGGAACCATCCTCTCTTGAAACAACGGTAATTGCAGCTGTATTTGCCGCCGCTTCAGCATTTGCATCCCCACTGCCTTCTGCAGCTTTGTCTGTGGAACCGCCACATCCTGCAAGGGCACCAGTTAACATCAACATTATCAAACCTAAGCCTATTTTCTTTTTCATTATTTACCTCTCCTTTTTGTATTCATCAATTAGATACAAGCAAAGTATACATAGATATTGTTAAATGAAAAATCATTCGTATGTTAAATCTATGTAAAATCGTAATTGCGGCGTATATTTTACGAATTTTTGAGCAAGAAATACTGTTTTACAGATATTCATTTTATTTCCATTTGCATAGTGAATACCCTTTTTATCACTTGAGATGAATATCTTCTATATCCATTTCATTTAGGAAAAACCTATATCTAGTTTTGACAGTTTTAAAAATTTTAGTATTTTTTTAAATTTTATTAGAAACTACCAAATGAGTCACACCTTATAAGAAAAATTATAAAAAATGGTTTAAATACAACAAAATTTATAAATGAGATAGATTAACCTCAATTTAAATTGTTCATTTCTGCCTCTCATGGTTCTCATAAATAGTAAGAATTTTAGTATTTCTAATTGATGGAACTTTGTAGAAGGTCGTCTATTTGAAAGTGTAAGAAGAGAAAAATTTAGATTCACAAGAAAAATACATCCTTTACAATGTTAATAGTTTTGACAAATTGTTCATTGGATTTAAACACAAACTGAAAATGCATTTGTTGAACTCAATTTTACATAATAGCATAAAGCAGTTCGAAAACTTATAGGAACGGTAATTTAACACAAAGTCAATCTAACATATTGTTCAAATAAAAGTGTCCTTCAAAAATTTAAGGCAACAAAAAGGCAGGTGGAATCATCCATCTGCCTAAATTTGTATGTATCAAAATTTCTTTCTTGTAAGGAAATCAGGAATCTTAATTTCAGATTCAAAATCATCCAAATCAGAAAATCTTCTAGGACGTACTTCTTCGTCTGCTTTTTCATCTTTTGCCTGCTCTTCTGCTGCAACAATCTCAGGCTTTTTCACTTCAACAATAGTAGGCATTTCACCATCAAGCCCTGTTGCAATTACAGTAACAACAACCTCATTATTGAGATCTTCGTTAATGGTTGTACCAAAGATGATTTCTGCATCAGGATCAATAGCCTCTCTGATTAAATCAGCCGCTTCCTCTGTTTCCATCAAACCAAGGTTCATATCACCGCTGAAATTAATCAATACGCTCTTAGCTCCCTCAATGGTAGTTTCCAAAAGAGGGCTCTGAATTGCCATTTTCGCTGCAATTTCAGCTTTATTTTCGCCACTGGCACGACCGATACCCATATGGGCAATACCTTTATTTGCCATTACTGTACGTACATCGGCAAAGTCCAAGTTAATTACGCCGGGCTTGGAAATCAAATCAGCAATACCCTGAACACCTTGGCGTAAAATTTCGTCCGCCTTTTTGAAAGCTTCGGTGAGTGTCGTCTTTTTATCAATAATGCTCAATAATCTTTGGTTTGGAATAATAACCAAAGTATCAACGTTCTTCTTTAATTCCATAATACCTTTTTCGGCATTACTCATTCTTTTCTTTCCCTCAAAGTTAAAGGGCTTTGTCACAACACCTACCGTTAAGATGCCTAGTTCTTTGGAAATTGCGGCAATTCTGGGAGCCGCACCTGTACCGGTGCCACCACCCATTCCGGCAGTAATAAATACCATGTCAGAACCATGCAAAGCCTGTGCAATTTCGTCTTGGGTTTCATCAACGGATTTTTCCCCAATTTCAGGATTACCCCCTGCCCCAAGACCCTTTGTCAGCTTTTCACCAATCTGAATTTTTGTGCTGGATCTAGCCTTGGAAAGGGCTTGTCCATCTGTATTTATTGAAATAAAATCAACGCCGTCCAGGCCGTCTTCAATCATTCTGTCAACAGCGTTGTTGCCGCCGCCACCAACGCCGATTACTTTTATCTGCGCCATACTGCTCAATGGGATATCAAATTCGAGCAAAAAAATCCCCTCCTAATAATCAAGAAATACATAATATTATATAATTATACACGAAAAAAATCATACTTTCCATAGTAAAAGAAAACAATTCAGAAAAATTTTGGTTTTTTTATTGCATTATTCTCCTTTTTCCGTTACTACTATAATCTGTTTTTCAGGTTTATTCAATAAAAATCTGCGAATCTGACTAAAATTGTTAAAAATGCGAGAACCGTAAACAACCACCGCAGCAATTGAAAGGTTGATATTCAGTTGATTCCCAAGCCAAACCAAGCCAACAGCAAGAATTCCATTACAGAAAAACCCACTGGAAAAAATTTTCAAATCAAATTGCTTTTGTGAAATGGCATAAATACCACCTAAAACCGAATCAAGGCATGCTAAAATTGCAATTGCCACATAGCTGGCATAACCATAAGGAATTACCACACCGCTAGTTATTCCAATAATAACGCCCAAAACCAAACCAATAACAGGCACACTCATCATCCCGCTACCTCCTGTTCCGAAGCAGTTGCTTTCCAAAGAATTGTTTGTGTATAGGGTGGAACAATGATATTTGCTTCCTTGTGTATATTAATTTCAATTCCCCATGGTGCCAAATTGTCCACTACACCCCCAGGAAATTTCAAAGCAGATTGCAAAATATCTCCGTCGCCCACAGCCTTAATTTCAAAAGGCGCCGCTACTCTTTCCCCATTTACCATTACAATAGATCCGGCACAGCTTACACTGCTTTTTCCCACAATACGCTGTCCATTAATGGAAATTGCTTCAGCGCCGCCTACGTTTAATTCATTGATTACAGAAAGGATGTCCTCCGCATGTACCAAATAGGCATTGCTGTCGCCACCTTTTTTTGTGCTGCTATCATTCATGGTTACCAAAATTCCCGCACCATGAACCTCAGTCAGCCCCGCAAATAAACGAAGCTTTTCTAATTCATTTTGTAAATTATCAATGGTGGCACCATAGTCCAAACCGCTTTCATAATCAGCAATGATTTGTTCCTTTTCCTTTAAATGCCCTTGGAGGGCTTCATTTTCCTCCTGTACCTTTTTTAAGGTAGCAGTCAATTCCGTCAAACGCTGATTTTCCGTTAAACCATTTTGCTTTTTCACCGTATTGTACTGAATGCCAATAATCGTTCCCAACAACACACAAATTAACGTAAGTCCATATAAATAATGGTTTTTTCCCATAGCTTGTCCCCTTTTTCCTAACGATTATGTGAGATATTGAAAAATAATAGGTTTATTCAAATCCCTTAAATCCAAGGTCCCTCTATCCTCCTTAGGAATTGTTTTCATAATTTCACCCATGATTCGAACCTTTTGATCCGCATCCTTCATGTCCCCCAAATGAATCAAAACTTTATTAACATTAGCATATACATCCTTGGGGTCAGTCACATCAATTTCAACCACAATATCCAAAAGATTATATTTTTTCATCAATTGAGACATCTGTAAAACTACCTGCAATGAGTCTTTATTTTCCACTGGCAACACTTCTCCCAAAAGAAAGCTGTCAAATTTAAGTCCTGTTACGATTGGCAAAGCCTCATGATACGTATTCTGTGTTTCTAAAACGCGGCCTTCTTCATCTATGTAAAGGTATGCACCCATATAAGATACATAACCTCTTGCCTTTCGCTCCTTCACCTGAATCACCATGGTGTTGGGCAATTGGGCTTTTAATTTCACTTCTGCAATGTAAGGATCCTGTTTTAAGATTTTTTCAGCTTTTCCCTTTCCGAATAAAATCAAATTGTCTCCATGGGTAAGGGAAATCATCTCTGCCAGCTCAGTTGTTGTAAAATGCTCTGCACCCTCCGCTCGAATTTCCTTCACTGCAAAAAGAGGAGAAAATAAAATCCCCGCAATTACAATGATAAGCATTAAAAAACCGATGACAAATTTTAAGTTTATTTTTCGCCCTGGGGGTCTTTCATAATAATCAAGTTCCTCTAATATTTCTACGTTGTCAATGCGTTTCTTTTTTTTCAATGCCATTTTTTTCACTCCATCAGCCGTACATTGCCGCCCAACAAAGATAAGGCGTCCTCAATTTTTTCGTACCCTCGTTCTACATATTCAGATCCGTATACAGTGCTTTTCCCTTCTGCCGCCAAAGCTGCAATCAAAAGCGCCGCACCACCTCGTAAATCCCGGCCAAAAACCTCAGCACCGTGAAGCCCGCCGCAACCCTTAATTTGTGCAACTCTGTCCTCAATTACAATATCGGCACCCATTCGACACAGTTCGTCAGCATGACGGAAACGAGCCTCAAATACTGTTTCACTAATCATACAAGTTCCCTTTGCTAATGTCAATAGACTCATCATGAGGGGTTGCATATCAGTAGGAAAACCCGGAAATGGACCAGTAACCAACGAAAACCCGGATTTCAGTTCCTTGGGCGGTTTCATCCAAATACGTTCTGCCTCTATATTAAATTGACATCCTGTTTTTACCAATGCCTCAAGGGTAGTTTCAATATCATTTTTTTCAATACCTGTCAGGTAAAGCTCTCCACCCGTCATGGCAGAGGCACATAAGAAAGTTCCTGCCTCAATTCGATCAAAAGGTATAGAGAAATATGCTCCGTGGAGCTTTTTCACTCCCTCTATCATAATAGACGGTGTGCCTTCTCCATAAATTTCAGCCCCACAGGCACGTAAAAAACGAACCAGAGCTACAATTTCCGGCTCTCTCGCCGCATTATGAATAACCGTAACCCCTTCTGCCTTTACCGCTAGAAGCAAAATATTCTCCGTCGCACCCACACTGGGATAGTTCAAATAAATATGATACCCTAAAATATGAGGTGCTTCACAATAAAAAAGTCCGTCCTCCTCTATAATTTCTACACCCATTTTTTCAAAAGCCTTCAAATGAATATCAATAGGGCGCTCTCCAATGGCACAACCACCGGGATGCCCTAGAATGGCTTTTCGCTCCCTTCCCAAAAGAGCACCTAAAAAAAGGATGGAGGAACGCATTTTTTGCACCGTTTCCTCCCGAATCTTTACATCTTGGATTTGTCTTGTGTCAATGACCGCTGTTCTGCCGGTGAGCTCAACCCTGCACCCCAGCTCCCTTAAAATATCCAGCGTTAGATAAAAGTCTCGAATCAGCGGGCAATTTTCCAGCACCACTTCATCCTCCGCAAGAAGCGTTGCCGCCAAAATGGGTAATGCCGCATTTTTACTCCCTCTTACCGCAAACTCTCCGCTTATGGGTTTTCCGCCCTCAATCAAGTAGTACCCCATGCTGTTCCCTCCAAAAAGCATCTTACCCACATTGTATAGGGGGACATTTTTTTTGGTGCATATCCAATTTGCATATGTTTACAAAAAAAACAAAACCTAGTAATATGTAAGAAAAAAACCACGGAGGACAAACCGATGAATCATAATCTTTTAGATATTAAGGGTATCAAAGTAGGCCATGCCGAAAATACCCATGGCAAAACGGGAGTAACCGTTATTATTGCCGAAAACGGAGCCGTTTGCGGTGTCGACGTAAGGGGTGCAGCCCCGGGCACACGAGAAACAGACCTTTTAAATCCCATTAATTCCATGGAAAAAGTAAATGCCGTTGTTCTTTCCGGCGGCTCTGCCTTTGGGTTGGAAGCCTCCTGCGGTGTCATGCAGTATTTGGAAGAAAAAGGAATAGGCTTTGATGTTGGGGTAACGAAAGTCCCCATTATTCCTGCCGCCGTCCTTTATGACTTGGAAAATGGCGATGTCTTTTGCCGTCCTAATCAGGAGATGGGCAGGAAAGCCTGTGAAAACGCCACAGACAAAATTCTACTTGAGGGAGATGTGGGAGCAGGCTGTGGTGCAACGGTAGGTAAACTCAGGGGCACCTTAGGCTGGTGCAACAGTGGCATCGGCTCATGGGCAGAAACGACAGAAAACGGCATAACCGTTGGATCCCTGATTGCCGTAAATGCCTTTGGAGATATATTGGAAAAGGGAACAATCATTGCAGGAACAAAAGATGAAGATGGGAACTTTCTGGATACTGCAAAGGGGATTATCCGGTATGCCTCTACCCTTTCCTTCAGTGGAAAAAACACCACAATCGGTGTCATTGCAACCAATGTCAAGCTCACAAAAGCCCAAGCAGCGAAGGTGGCGGGAATGGCTCACGATGGATTGGCAAGGTGTATTTCTCCTGTTCACACCACCATGGATGGAGATACTCTGTTCTGCCTTTCAACGGGAGAAATCGAACTACCTACAGCCCCCGTGGATTTGGTGGGAATTATGGCGGCAAAGGTTACGGAAGAAGCTGTACTTCGTGGTGTAAAGGCGGCAAAACCTTTCTAAGAATAATTTCTCATAAAAAAGCAGGGTATCTTTTTTAAGGTTACCCTGCAATGTATTTTAACGACTAATTAATGATTTCCACATTCGTGGGCATGTTTGTGTTCATGACAAATGGACCCTGTTGATTTTAATTCACCCTTCAAATAGCTTTCAACCGCATTTTTGGCGCTGCCCTCTGCGCCCAAAATCACTTCAATTTTTCTTTCATTGAAAATTTCAATGGCTCCGCCACCCATTCCGCCTGAAATCATTACTTCAATACCCATATCGCCTAAAAAATTAGGTAAGAATCCTGGTTTATGTCCGGGATTTGCAACTGCTTTTTCTCCAACTATTTGGCCATGCTCTGTTTCAAATATAGAAAAACCTTCACAATGCCCAAAATGTTGTGCAACCAATTCTCCCATACATGCTACTGCAATTTTCATATTCATTCTCCTTTTCTAATACAAAATTATCGTGCAACATTGTTTGTGTACTTTTAATACTAATGGGAAATTTTCCATTTAAATCTATATAAAATATACCTTGATATTTTCGTAAACTTGATATAGTGCATCCCTTGCTGGGCAGTTAATTTTGGATATACTATGCCCTTCATTGACTGCGACAGAAACCTTTTCATCATAGGGAATGCATCCTACAAATGGAATTCCCTCCCTCTGGCACAATCTCTTGATTTCCTCCGTGTTTTCAATGCAAGTATCATATTTATTGACACAAACAGCCATCCTCACCTGAAAAATTTCAGCTGTTCTTAAAATACGCTTCATATCACTGATACCGGATAGCGAAGGCTCCGCAACAATCAAAACCATATCCACACCACTGATTGAGGCTATTACAGGACACACTATTCCAGGGGAACCATCAATGATGGCGAGTTCCTCATTATCATGGCCTTGCTCCAGCTGCTTTTTCACCGCTGTAACTAACTTACCCGAGTTACCTCGTCCCATTTTAAGCTTGGCAGTGGAAAATAACCGTTCCTCCCAATAAAGTGCCAGCTCCCCGGCAATGTCTTCCTCCATGGTTACCGCTCCTACGGGACAGGTATACATGCATACGCCACAACCCTCACAAGCGTAAGGATTCACAGAATATCTTCCGTCTGCCCTAATAATACCTTGAAATCTACAGTTTTGATTACAAACACCACAGTCTACACACTTTTTATCATCAATGATTGCTTTTTCTGAACCATAATAATGCGTCTTTTGGGGACTCCCCTTCATTCCTGCAATCAGATGTAAATTGGGAGCGTCCACATCACAATCGGCAAAAGCATCAGCCTTAGAAAAATCAATGAACGCAGCGGTTGTTGTGGTCTTTCCTGTCCCACCCTTGCCGCTTAAAATCAGGAGTTTCTTCATTCCCTCACCTCCATTCGGATTTTATCTAGGAGCGTGGAAAATATCATCCTGGTTTCATCATCTTTCTCACTAGCCACTTCACCATTTGCCCCAATTTGAGCTAACTTTTCCTGATAAGGTATACAGCAAAGGATAGTAATGTTGTTTTCTTTACAAAAATTAATCAATGGATAATAGGTGTAATCCCCTTTATTTATCACTACACCGCAAGGCTTCTGTAAAAGTGACACAAGCTCGTACACCATTTTGAAATTGTGAAATCCAAAGATGGTGGCCTCTACCACCAAAAGACAGTAATCCGCTGTTTGCACACTTTCCATAACTGAGCAAGCGCTCCCTGGAGGACAATCAATGATCATTATACTTTTTTCAGTAATTTTTGTATCCAAAGCATTTTGAATAACAGGTATACCACTTGCTTCACCGATATTTAAAATGCCTGTAATTACCTGTACCTCTTTATTTCTACCTCTCTCCACAATACCAATGGGACGTTTTAACTCATAAATTGCCCCAGTGGGACAGAGAAGAGAACAAGCACCACAGGAATGACAAACCTCAGGAAAAACAAGTGGGCTATTTTTGATAAATCCCATAGCATTAAATCTGCATGAATCTACACACTTACGACAGCCGATGCATTTTTCCTCTAGAACCTGTGGCAATTTTGTATAAACTTCCTCCGTAACACTTTCCTCAGGCTTTAAAAACAGTCTTCCATTTGGTTCTTCCACATCACAATCTATACAGATTGCATTTTTTGCTGTAACGGCAAGGTTTACCGAAACGAAGGTTTTTCCGGTTCCTCCCTTTCCACTTAACACCGCGATTCTCATATTTTTCCGTGAAACCCTCCATGGAAATGAGTCAAAGGTGCAAGTTCTCCTTTCTGAAAAGCTTCGATATTTTCCTTTGCGGATACCTTCGTTGTTTTATATACCTTGATTCCTGCCCCTTGAAAAACCTCCGCGGAATTTTCACCACAGCGAACCGTAAGTAAAGTCTCTGCCATTGCATCAACAATAGCCTGAGCCGCTTTTATGCCTGCGCCACCTTGTGACGCCGCCCCTGGGTTCTCAAAAAAGTTAGAAACGTCACTCTGCGTATCATAAACTAAAAAATAAGGTGCTCTGCCAAATGAAACACATACCTCAGATTCCATACGCATTTAATTTATGGGTATCGCAATTCTCTTAGCTAAAAACTCCCTCCTCGTAATTCAATTGAAAATAATAAAACTATTCATAAACGGCACATTCATTTAATTTGATTTTTGATACCCAAAATCATTTCCGTCATATGCCATTAATTTATTGTACGGCAATTTATGTCATATGTCAATAATTTGCTCCATTAGAAAACCAATTCTTTTCTCACATTGAAAGAAGGGCTCTTTATTTATCTTAAATTTTCACGGTGTTCTAAATCCAAAACCACATGCCTTTGATTCTTTTAAACATCTTTTCACCAAAAACAAACGTAGTTTCTTCCTAATATAAAAATAATCCTGATACAAGGAATCTCTTTCTTGCATCAGGATTATTTGTTAAGTATTGCAGATTTTTTCACATCTGATTCAGGCATACCTTGCTTTTCCAATCTTGCAATCCTAATCTCTTCTCACTCACAGTTAGCTTCCTCAGAATCCTCCTATTGATTTTTTCATTAAAACATCTCTTTTTTCGGGTGCAAATACTATAATATAAACTATTTATGTAAATGAACCTATATTAAAACCACTTTTGTATTTTGCAGTTAATGATAACGAAACCAGTTTCTTTTTTCGCCTCATTTCCGTAGGCTTTTATAAACCATACATCCAATGCATTTTTCTTTTTTACAATAAAAAAGACCCTGAGTGTATATTATCAGGGTTCCATAAGCTACTGAGGGGACTCGAACCCCTGACCTGCTGATTACGAATCAGCTGCTCTACCAACTGAGCCACAGTAGCATATTAATTTTATTTTATAATAATTTGATTTTGAAAATAACATAAAAGGTTGAAAAACGCATCTTTACCATTGTATCATATGAGAATGAAAAATGCAACAATTCATCACTCCTCTTTGCATATTTCAATAAAGCCCTCTGTATAATCTGAGAAGACATTATAGGTGAAATCCGTATAGTTCTACAAATATTTTCACCCTTTAAATAACCATAAAATAATCTTAATACAGCAGTTTACAACAAAACCCTATAACTACTTAAGCACCTAAAACTATATCATCTTTTACAAAATAATGTTATAATTCTATTTGCAAATTAGGAACGCTTGTTGCAACAAATTCCACGATTTTCACAGTAGATAAAATGTTCCATTCTTTAAGGCATTACACCAATAAATTCTGGCGGATGTCTTCTTATAAAAGATTTGGCCATTGCGTTAAGAAGATTTTTTTAGGAGGAATCACTATGACAAACAAACAAAAAGTATGGGGGCTTGGATTTTTGAGTGTGTTTTTATGGGCATCAGCCTTCCCCCTTACAAAGGTTGTTCAAGAGCAATTCACCTCATACCCTTTAGGCTTTCTACGATGCAGTATTGCAGCAATTTTATTACTGATTATTGGCAAATGCTCTCACATACATATGCCAAAAAAAGAGGATATCCCGTGGTTTTTCCTTTCCGGCGCTATGGGTTTTACGCTTTACATGATTGCCTTTAATACAGGTATTCAATCATTAACTTCAGCCACATCCAGTATTGTCATTGCCATTACCCCCATTCTTACGGCAATATTAGCTGCAAAGCTTTATGATGAAAAGATACGCCCCGTAGGTTGGTTGTCAATCATAATGGCATTTATCGGTGTTTTGATTCTACTCCTTTGGGAGGGCGTTTTCTCAATAAATATTGGATTAGTTTGGACAATTTGTGCTGCTATTGTTTTTTGCGGGTATAACATACTAAGCAGAAGACTTTCACAAAAAGGGTACTCTTCTTTGGAAATCGTTACATATAGTATGCTCTGCGGCGCAATTTTGCTGGGCTTTTGGTCTGTTGAAAGCTTCCGGCAAATGACGAATGCCAGCGCCAAACACATTTTTTCTCTAATTTATTTAGGTGCTTTACCCAGCGCAGGTGCATACTTTTTTTGGGGCAAAGCAATGTCCTTAGCGGAACGTACCAGCGAAGTAACCAATTTTATGTTCATCACCCCCCTCCTTTCCACAATTATGGGATTTATTATTTTAAAAGAAGTACCAAATATGGGCACTTTCATCGGTGGTGCAGTAATCATTGTCAGTATTGTTGTATTTAATCTGAAAGGAAAGGGATAAAAAATAAATTAGATCTATCTTACTTAACTAATAAAAGGCGGTAATTCCAAAATGGATTACCGCCTTTCATATCTTTGTCAACACAATTACTTTTTAATAACCAATTCCTGACCAATATAAATTTTAGCTGGGTCTTTAATTTGTTCTCTATTGTACTCGTAAATAGTTCTCCATTGATTACCATCCCCCATAAGGTTCTTAGCAATTTTCCACAGGCTATCCCCTTTGGCAACTTTATACACATCTGAAAAAATTTGGGTAGGTGCCTTTTCAGGTGCTGCTTCTGGAGCATTTGCAACTGGAGCCTTTGTTTCCGGCTCTGCTACAGGTTTCTCAACAACTTCCTTCTCGGGTTTCACTTCGGGCATAGCAGATGGTTTAGAAACCATTGTAATTCTACCCTGAGGCTTAGCATATTCCTTACCAATGACACCCTTCATAGAATTCACATACTGAATCAAAGCATCTGCGTCAACAATACCGGTATTCTGCTTGAATGACCCTTGTGTCAAAGCATAGTAGGTGTCACCGCCTTCTGCCTGAAAGCTATTTACTACCACGGTATAGTTGGCCTTAGGATCGAATGCCTTGCCTCCTACACTGGTTATTGTAACACGACTGCCCGGAGCAGCAGGTGCGTAATATGTAGAATTCGGATATTGCGATCCGTTTTTATATTCCACAGCTGTGTTTATGGTGTATTCCGCCCCCGCAATCTGAGGGAAGCCACCTAAGGCTGTAGGCGTACAGAACGTAGAAGCCTCCAGAATTTCAAGAAGCTGTGCTCCTGTAACTGTTACTAGCTCAACTGTATTACCATAAGGGAATACGGTATACAAAGTGTTCAGAGAGATGTCCCCCGCAGGAATGCTGGCACGAATGCCACCACCATTAGAGATTGCCACATCCACATTTATGCCTAATTTTTGTTCTTCAGCATATTTTCTGCCTGCATACAAGAATGCATCCGATGCAAAATCCCCTAAGTTGGTTTCCTCTGTACGAACGCCTGGCTCTCGCTCCCCATTCAAACTAACCTCTGATTTTGCAAAGAGACCTGCATAATATGTATCAACCTCAGTCTTATCCGCTGCAACCATATTTACTAAAGACTCATCATATTTGCCAATGCTTGTCTTGTAATCAGCGGCACTCATCAGCTTTGCAACAGCTTCCTTTGAAGACTCATTGATGACAATTGTTCCCACGTTTTCCAAATAAGAACCTGTGCTCACAATTAATGTATCATTCACCTTTTGACCACCATCCATTACTGTATGGCTATGTCCATCAATGATTAAATCAATACCCTTTACTGCATTTGCAACATCAATTGAGCGTCTGCCAATACTTTCATCATCAACTCCCAAATGTACCAGTGCCACAATATAATTACATCCTTTTTCTTTAATGCATCTACTTGTGCTTGGGCAGCGGCAGTCATCTCTTTTCCATCCAAAAAGGTTACATCCTTCACACTGCTAGGGCTTGATTTTGTTTGTGTCTCCGCCGTATCTAAGCCGAACACACCAATCTTCATACCTCCCTTTTCCAACACAATATTATCCCCGAAATAGGGCTCATTCGTGCCCTTTTTCAAAATATTAGCATCCAGAACAGGCACTTTACCAGCCTTTAATACAGCAACTATGTCCAAAAGAGAGTCAAATCCAAAATCAAATTCATGATTGCCTAGAGAAACGCCGTCATATCCTGCTGAAACAAGGTATTCAGCCGCCTTTAGTCCCTTGGAATGATTTACCAGGGTAGTTCCCTGTGAAAAATCTCCTGCATCCAAGAGAATAACATCTGCACCTTGGGCAGTATAATAATCCTTAAGACCCTTCACACCAGCAATACCAATGCTTTTTTCCCCCGTCTGGTAATATCCATGCATGTCATTAGTATGGATAATTACCAACTTTCCATCCATTGTACCCGCAAGCACTGGAACAGTTAACCCCACCATCATGGATAAGGACAGCAGTAAAGA
Source organism: Anaerotignum propionicum DSM 1682 (assembly GCF_001561955.1). NCBI lineage: Bacteria > Bacillati > Bacillota > Clostridia > Lachnospirales > Anaerotignaceae > Anaerotignum > Anaerotignum propionicum. The sequence continues at coordinate 803,829 of NZ_CP014223.1, read as the reverse complement.
TAAAACCTTTTTCCCATGTTTCATAGTACTCCTCCTTTTTATTTGGTAATATATTACTCTCTAATCATATCACTTTTTGAAATAAAAAGGAACATAGTTGACATTTTTTTCATACAAACAATACACAAATTTGACACAATCTTTTTTTACCTTGATCATTAACACAGAAACTTTCTGATTATTCAATCGATATAACTATTAACACCAAACTAATGGATGGATGATTTTGATTTAGATTTCTCTTGCACTATACGAAAAATAACAAAAACGACACTATATAATACGTGGTTTTCGAGCAATAAAAAAGAAAGTGCCAAAACCCTTTAAAATCAAGGTTTTCAGCACCTTCTTATACCCATCGATGCGACAGGATTTGAACCTGCGACCTCGGCGTCCCGAACGCCAAATCAGCACCCCCGCAAACCCTTGATTTTACTGGATTTGTGAGAGAACTGACTTGCATCTGACTTGCATCTGATTTGCATAAATTTCAAAACCGTTTTTGTGGTCTCGTGATACGATTAGAAATGTGGTTTAGATACCCACAAAAAGAGTCAGGCCTAAGCCTGACTCTTAAATATATGTTTATTTAAATCTTTTAAGGAAAATCGCTTTTCTTCTTTTCGCTTGCGTATTCTTTTACATAATCGGCAAAGCTACCAACCCATGATTTGCTTGGGGTTTCGCTGATTTTTGTAAAATTCCAAGTGAAATCATCCAATATTAATTTAAAGGATAAATTTTCACAAATAACAGTCTGTTCTTCCAAAACCGTATCAGACAGATACACCTTTTTACATTGAAGCAAATAAACATTGTCTTCCTTATTCTCGAAAGTACCCTCCAAAAAAATATCGTTTTGATAATCTTGCAGATAGAATACTTTTCCTGGACCTGCTGTTAATGAGCAGAGAGTGTTTTCATCACAGGTGTAAGTACCTATTAATTGATTAGAGAGTTTTGGTTGGGAAAGTGTACTGATAAAATTGACACCATAACGTTCATAAGAGTAAATAAAAGCAATAAGCAGCAAAACACAGCAAAAAAAACTTACGACTATGTGTATATTTTTCTTCATAAAATTACCTCCATAAATATGATAACATAATAAAATAAAAAATAATATGTATATATTATATAAAATAATATAAGAAAATATAACATTTTATATAATTATATTTGACATTAATAAAAAAATAGTATATATTGGAAATTACATTACTAATACTAAATTTAACTGTATCATAAGGAGGAGATTGAATCATGAAAAAGTTAGCTATTACTGGTTTGTGCTTTATTTTAACGACAAGTATTTCAGCGCCGGTTTTTGCGAATACCGGTGAGACACAAGCAGTCGTATCAAATGTAATTGAAAATGCATCGGATAATTCTACGAAACGCGCTCAAGATTGGGAGTATAAACGAGAAAGTGGAAGCTCACTTATAAAGGCAGATCAATATATAGGTGTGGCTCCAGGACAAGGGGCAGACTGGACAGTTTTCTACGATGAGCCTGCTGGTTTTAATTGGACCCCCAGTGGAAGTCCTGTGACAGTTACTGTATCTGCTCCAATGGGCGTGTTTAGTATTTCTGCTAATTTAGGCAGTTGCGGCAGCTCTGGTAAGTTCTATGGTGCAAAAAAGAATAAACCATGTAGACTTGAGGTATATAAGGATATTGAGATTAAAGAATATCAAGTCTATAGAAGACCTATTGGTACAACTAAGTGGGTTTTCTATAAAACTGAATATCAAACATCAATAAGCACTGACCGTACAAGGGTTGTCTACCGTTAATTTTCAGTATTTGGATAAGTGTGTTACATAAAGTCCTTAGGAAAATTACATTATGAACATAGTGTCATACTCTTATCACCTACAGTGGTATTAAGTATGACACTAGCATTATGAACGAAAACAATAAAAGTGAAAAAATTTTTACGAAATTCAATTGCTTTCTCTGTTTGCTACCAATGTGTCTGTAAATTATTTCATCTCAAGCATTGGCACACTGCCCTTACTCCCAACCTTTAACCCCAACAACTCCGCAATATCTCTAGTCTTAATATATGTAACCCCATCCTCCCGAATCATATCCACTTCACACTCTTTACCATTTACAATAATCTTTTCTCTAGTTACCACTTCATCATCCCTTTCTGCATAATTAATATAATCCATCAACAGCCAATGGGTAAATTTGTTCTTACTTAGCGGTACCTCTCGTACCCCATACGCCGAACCATCTGCAGCTATGTAATATGGCACACCATTTTTCATACCGGTATAAATACCCACATGCCCTTTCATCCAGACCAAAGCACCCACAGGAGCCTGTTTAATTGTGCTAATAGCCTCCTTTTTGATTGCACTATCAAATAGTTGGGCAGAGCCAAGCACAACCCCAGTAGCCCAAGAAATCAGCCCGGAGCAGTCCACACAAACCTTGCCTACCTTCTTTTCATCAGAATCCCATACACACTTTTTTCCGTATTGCCCCTGCAGATAATTGAAGTTGGCCTGTGTCAATACAGCGCCCTTCATACCGTATACATATGCCGTTCCTAACTTAGAACGTGCAAAAGCTACTAATTCATGTCCTGTCATGCCACATCCCCCTTTACCACTTCTCGAATTGCCTTGTTCTGTGTCAACATGATACGCATTTCTTCTAGTGCTGCATCTACCCAGCCAGAAAAAACGGTAAATGAAATCATCTTGGCAACCGCTGGAAAACGTGTAATGAATAAATCATAAACATATCTAAGCTTTAACTGACCTGTACCATTGCCAAGGGCTTTCTCAGCTTCGATGCAGGCGTACAACAGCCACTCATTGATTGTTTCTATCTGCTTCGCTGAGGGAAGTCCGTAGAAACGATAAATGGCTATAGCAACCACCAATGCTACCGCCAGTATTGCAACTACAATAAACCAATTTTCAACCAGCCACATCATTATAATTCTCCTCTCTGGATACAACGGAATCATAAACAACCCCGCCTGCTGTATTCTCTCTCATACTTTTCATGGTATAGCCTGTCTTGCTCACGCCCCATGCCGCCCATGGAAGCGATACCATTGCTGTAAGCCAAGGGAAAGCTGAATCAGACCCCCTAAAAACGCTGTAATAAGCAAGCCCGATTACGCCAACTGTATTCACCCACAGCAGAGCCATTTCCATGACCATGATACGCTTTGAAAACTCACCGTTTACATTTCTTCGTCTCACGGCAACCGCCCCCCTGAAAGGAGATACCCGACCACCGCACCCACTACAACAGTAATCGCTCGTTCCACAATACTTTCCCACCGTTTCGCTGGTTTTTCCGCCAGAGTTTTCACATCCGCTTTAATCTCTCCCACGTCCTCTTTTATGTACTCCTGCTCTTTCTGCATCACAGAAAAAGAATTGGTGAGCTGTTCCAAATTGTCCTGGCGTTTCTCCATGGAATCTAACCGGTGCTTATTGCTCTTACTCCGCTGGTCAACCTCAATCAGCTTTTCTGAAATTTCATCTTGATTCATAATCCACCCCCTCATCACCCAATAAAAAAAGACCTCTCGGTCCTATCATTTCTCTAATGGAAAGCCATTTGTATCATAGCCTCTTACATTTAACAAAGCCTCAACCTCAGACCTCCAGTTCGAAGGTACAATTTTCATCTCTGTATTTGTTACATCGCACGTCCTTTTTTGGTTTATCACCAACATAAAATAAGTTTCAGCCATTGGCGTTACCTCCCATCAATAAAATAGCCTCGTAAATTTCTGCCGTTGCCTCCGCAGATGCAAGCCTACTTGCATTGAGTTCTTCATAAATAGTTGCCTGTGTTTCCATAATTGCAAGCTCCACCGTGGTAGGTCTGTATGGTTGAACAGGCTTGGGCTGCGGGATATCCTGTTCATGGAATTCACCATTAATGTAAAGCATTCCTATATACACCGAAGAATCACACTCCACAGCAGTTACCTTAAAGCCTTCTGGGCTGGGTGGCCACTGTGGTGCCGCTTCACTAGTTAAAACATCAATAACGCTTTCAGACATAATCATTGCATACGTCATAGCAATATCCCCTCCTCTTAACTTACTACGATACCCTTGGAAATACGAACAAAGCCGTCTGCACCTTTTCCACCTGAACCTGATACCTGGTAACGATAGCCGGCTCCGCCACCTCCGCCACCTCCAGCTCCCGGATAAGTACCATCTCTACCGCTTTCAGCAGGGGTATATCTGTCACCATTGCCACCGGCTCCACCGTATCCACCGCCGCCTATAGCGCCCGTTAGCGATATGCCACCAGCACCGCCGCCACCTCCGCCGCCTCTTGAACCTGCACCGCCTGAGCCTCCGCCTGTACCCCCACTGCTGCCACTCGAACCTGTACCGTAGGATTCCAAGCCCCCGTCGCCACCTCGACCTCCGACACCACCGCCTGCGCCGCCCTGACATCTATTTTCGTAGCTGCTACCACCACTCTGGCCGTTGCTGCCTGCGGCACCACCGCTTAGAGTTACCAGGCCACCCACCACCGTACTAGTTCCTGATGTGTACGGCGCTCCGCCTTTACCAACGGTTATAGCAATTGATGAACCAGCTGTAATAGTATACGCTTTCTGCAAAATGTAGGAACCAGCACCGCCACCTCCACCTCCACCTCCATTCGCATCGTCACCAGTACCGCCACCATAACCACCGCCACCTCCACCGCCAACCGCTGTTACATAGATGGTTGTAACGCCTGCAGGTACTGTAAATGTACTATTGGAGTAGAAAGTACCTATAACCTCATATGAAGAGTAGCTTAATGTATATAGTGTACCCATAGTCGCCAAGTTAGCTGTTGCATTGACAATTGTACCCCCCACGTCTACTTTAACCGTATAAGCACCTAACGGAAGCGGTACTAAAACAGCCTTGTATTGACCAATTGTAAGATCATTATTTGTAAGCTGAAGAAGCACTGGAGGATATGCACCTGAGGTATGTGTTATCGTAAACGTATTGCCCGTGAAACCTCTGCACAGAAGTTTCGCTGAAACTAAAGTGTCTAAGGGCATTAGATACGACTTACCTATAGCGTCACTAATTACCTTTTTACCAAATCCCCATAATCCCATTAACTAATCACCTCACTAATACTTCCATCTGAATTGAATTTTGTTGTTTTGGTAATAGTCTGACCGCTACCATCCGCAAAGGTTTCGACCACATCACCATTGGAGCGAAAAGTAGTTAAAAGTACTCCCGTGCTGTACTTTTCTATAATATTTCCATCAGCGTCAAAAGCAGTATTAGAAGCCTCCATGCCCTGCAATGCCATAAATGCCTCTCTGTTTAAAGCTGTTCCTACTACGCTGGCATTATCTTCTCTTTCAATGGTGGCATAGCTTATACCCCCACTTTCATTTGTAATCTTATAACGATTTGGATTCACTGGAACCCTATCGATAAAATTCTTCAAAGTACATCACCTCCGCAATCCAACGTGCCGCAATACCTGTATGCCTCTATCATCTTCCTTCGCATTCCATCTAAATCAAGTATTATCTGTTCAATGTTATTTGCTTCCGCATAGCTAATCCATTTCATAGAAGCTGGCGTTTGCACCTCTGAGGGGTAAAACCTATTTTGTAGTAGCCGGATATTGTATAGAAACCTCTGCATCTCATTTTCCGTAGGAAAATCTGTTTTTGACCAATTTGTTTTCGTTTGTACTGTAACAGGATATCCTGCTTCAGATAGTAATTTTGCTATGTATTCTACTGCAATTTCAACCCTGTTTAGATCATATGAGTTATAAAATCCTTTTGCATTTTGGGCTAAAACATCCTCTTTGGTGCGATCTACTACCATATCTGGTAAATACACACCCTCCCAATAAGAAAACCCCCAGCGGAAATTACCCCATGTTAGGCTCATCTTCAATCACTTCCTCTTGCATTGTCAGCAACTCGGCCTCTTCCTCAGGCGTTGCGTCTCTGTAAACTCCGTTTTCGTATACTCTCATATGATTACCCTCTTTCCCACCATTCTACAACTGTGCCAGCCGAGAATGTACCAGTGGATAAAAATAGTTTAATGGCAGTTACTGCGGTCTGGGGCGTAGTCAAGCCACCGCCATACATTTTCATTGCACCTCCTAATTCGTAACGTGCAGTACTCTGAACCTTAACAATAACATTTTTGTTTAACACTCTTATGCTACCAAACACTTCGGTACTTACATTTCCCCAATACCCAAAAGAGAAAGCGCCCGCTGGTTGTGCTACAGTCCCCCAGTAATCTGGTGCAGTTATCCCATTAATCTGTAGATAACCCAAAGCGGTTGTTATGTTTGCATTCTCCCCGCTGTAACACAGCAACTCTCCGCCCAGCTCACTATGCAGCGGACTTCCGTCGGTGTATTTGTCTATTTCGATAGTTGGTTGCACTGAACCATCGGGGACAATTACTTGTGCGGCAAGGCGCAGTCCCTTGTATTTAGCCACTTGATTCCCTATTTTATTAATTTGCTTAGGGTCGGCTTTCTGACCCGCAACAACATTTTCCCATTCCATAAAATGTTCCTCCTTCGTGCTCAATCAAACACCAACGACCACTGCCTTTGTTACATAGCCGCCAGTTAAATCAATATCCAACTTTTCTACCACTGCCCCACGGTATACACCATATTCCGTTTCAATATCCGCTAAATCACCAACGCTTTCCCGATCTAGGATAAAAGAAAGAGATTGCTCGATACGATATTGGTAAATATCAAGCAACCTCTGGGCAATTTCATTACTATTCATAGAATGTATTAGTCTGCAATCCACTTTTTCAATGAGTTCCTTTTCTCCGGCGGGAATATTAGGAAGTCTTTTTTGTATGGTCTTTTGGCTGTAATCATACTTCTTACCTGAAACCGTACATTCTCCCGCCGCAGTGCTATTTACAATACAGTAATTTACGCCAAATTGTATAATTGTTCCACGACTGACCGAAATATTTGAAGCTGGCTCACTAAATATGATTGTATTACTACCCACTTCAAGATTCACTTTGCAAATTTCCTCTGACATTGATTTCAAAGTAAAATTGTGCTCCACAACATCCACACCAGTTACTAAGTTTCTCAACTTTACTTTCGTACCTATGTGCTTTCGGTTCATCCCAATTTGTGAAGTTGGTACACTGGTTATCTCGGGGATTTTCTTAATATTTACCGTTCCGCCTCGAGAAGTTGATACAAACCCGCCGATTGAAAAAACCACCATTTGTAAGGCCTCACGGTGAGAGCAGATAGGTATATGACCTGTCACCGTCTTATTTCGCAAGGCGTTATCCAGTGCATAACCAAACCCTGCGCCCTCCATAATTTCCCCAACCACATCAGCTGCAATCGCATTTTTATACAACGCTCCCATAAAGGTTGTTCCGTCCATAATACCGATTGGGTCTACTGCAGAAATGGATAAAATCTTATTTGTCTGGCTTTCCATTTCATCCACAAAAAATGTACCCATATGCATCTTTTCTTCATTTTTCGTTCCGGAAACAATTAACTGCTGTTTTCTCTGCAACAACGTGTAAACCCCGGAAGGATTAAAAATATTGAAAGCATCATCCCTGCTGAACATGCTGAAATCCAAGGTGTTTACTGATAAGGTAAGCCCTGTCAAATCGATTTCCTCTAATACCTTGGCAGTTTTTAATTCTGTACTGCCAAACTCCTTGATTACACCGTGCATGATATTCTGCACCTTTAAAAATCGGTATGGCTTGTTCATACTCCGAAAGGTAATGATAATTTTATTGTAATTCTCGACCTTTTGCATGCATGCATAACGCCAACTATCAGGCGAAAAATCCAAGTTATATAATAGTGTTGTCCCTTGATACCACTTAATGTTTAGATCATTGCAATAGCTGTTGTCGTATGGATTAAACTCAAAGGTAAGGCCTAAGCTTTCATGCAGATTCTGAAAAGAAAGGGTTAATACAATAGGCACTACAAAGTGCCCATCCTCTCCCGCCATAGTAGAGGACCATATGCCCCAGGAAATATCCTGAGGATTATCCGGGAAGGTGTTAAACGTACCATCAAGCTTCCAGTAATTCTGTTCTAATGTAGCTGCTTTGGGCGGGTATACCCCCTCAAGCTTGAGGTCGTTTAAGTTGATAAATGGCTGCTTATCCACTGCGGAGGTTGTAGTATCCATTTTTGCAGTCACATCCACCAGACCAAATGAAATATCAACGCTTGTTTTTGCCATGAAATCACTTCCTTGCTGGCTCTTTGGCGATTAACTTAATGCTTAACCCACCCCAATAGTTTTTGTTATTGTGTACCCGTCTTAGTGCATCACCAGCCGTGGTAATATACCCACGGAAAGAAAAAGTACCGGTTGTCCCTGGTACAACAAAATCATGAAACTCTACTGGCTCTGTTACCTTGTTCCACAACTTTTCATATTCCGTTATATTTAATGCTAAGTTAGGAAAAGTCAATGTGTAGTTAAAATACACACCAATGATTTCACGCTCTAAATCTCCACCCTCAGTTCGGGTGGCGTATTTATCCAGAACAGGGGCTTCCCGCTTGATTTCAACCACAGGAATATTAAATGTAACACCATCTATAGAAAACAAAGCTGCCAACTATAAAACACCTCCCACACGCAAAGATACACCTACACGGCTTTCCTCTTTCTTAATGATTGGTAGAAAGGTTCTACCTATTTCCCTTTTATCCAGCTCCAAAATCACTGTTGTACCACTACCACCATCCGTTGCCCCCAAACCAGCCAATTCTTCTCTCATGATCTGACGAATCAAACCTTCGGGCGCTTCCAGGTTTCGACCGCTTTTCTGGTCACCCAGGACAGCAAGGAATTCTTGATTAGGTGGAATTACTGCCCCCGTGGCAAGCATTGGTACCGCCATAGCAGCACCCGCAGCCAATGGTGCAGCCAGTGTGCCACCCGATAAAACCAACCCCGCTCCTACAGCAACGGCCGCTCCTATTACCAGTGTAGGTACTAACCAGCTCTTGTTCTCTTGCCACTTTGTACTGATACTTTCACCAATACCACTCATTAATTCTTTAAAGTTTTCCCAAATAGTTCTAAAGCCGCTTAACATATTGTTTGCCATTCCACTCGCTGCATCCCAAGAAGCTTTAAGCATTCCCTCTCCCCATTTGACAAAATTTTGAGACATTGAATTTATCCATGCTGCTGAGTTAATACTGGTTGTTTCAAGTGCAGCGTTCCAGTTATCAATAGCATTTCTTGCCGTATCATATACTGCTGTAGATATGTTCTGTTTCCATCGCTGGAAGCCAGTTGAAGTTTCTGAAATCCACGCATTTGCATTTGCGATCATTGCATCTTTAGTTAAACCAAAATTTATTCTTGCATTTGCAAAAGCCATAGCTGCATTACTAATCGCAGTATCGAATACAATCTGAGAGTTTCCTAAAGCGTATTCCAGCGCATACTGCAGTTGAAAAGCGAACTCTGTTAATTCTCCATAAACCAAACCCAATTCTTGTTGTAAAGTTGGTACCAATCCCCATTCTGGTTCATAAATAGGCAACGGTAGCGGAGGGAACTCTGGCACAGGTATTCCCGGTGGAACCAGACCCCACTCAGGTCTATAAACAGGAACTGGTAATTTTGGAATTACTGGCTGAGCTATTACAGGTTGTATTACGAAATCTTCAACGTCATTTTTTAGTCCCACCAACAACTTTTTTATATCGTCCGTAAAATCCTTAACTCTGCTTTTCGTATTTTCAAGAGTTCCTTTATCAAAAGCAAAATCTGGAATATCAAAATTTCCGATACCGCTCAAACCGCCACCTAAATTATTTTGCAGCACGTCTAAATCATCAAAGTTGGCCAGTGCATTTTTTGCAGCAGCACTCGCACTTTTAATTCCGTCCGCTAAACCCTCTTGCCCCTCTGCAGCATCTAAAGACGTTTCTGCTAAATTCCCTACTGCCCCTGATATATCCTCAGTAGAATCATTAATTGATTCTCCAGCCAACATATGATAGACAGCTGCAACTGCCTTTGCAATACCTACTAATGCCTTTACTACCTCGTTTAAGAACTGAACTACAGGGATAAGAACTTTAATAAGACCACTGCCAAGGATACCTAAAAACTCCTTCCAGTTTTCGCTTAAAATACGAGTCTGATTTGCCCAACTATCACTTGTTCTTAAAAAGTCTCCTTGAGCTAACGATGTTTGCTGCATAACATATGCATATCTAAGTTGTATCATCTCCGCTTGGCTCATTGTAGCAATTTTCTTTTTAATACCTTGGGTATATGCAAATTGCTGTAGATTTGACTGTGTCATAACGACACCGATTTGCTTTAGACTTTCCGTTTCACCCGTCCAAATCGATTTCATCATTGTATCCACTTCTTCAAAAGATTTATTGTAAAAGGACGCAACGTCGCCAATTCGTTCTGTGGCACCAATAGCCATATCTGCTGCTCTTTTCATAGCAATTCCAGAACCTCTTCCCATTGCCATATATGTAGAAGCGAATTGTTTTGCTGCCAATTGACTCATACCTAAGCTCTCAATGGCATTCTCTGCGAATTCATTACATCGATCTGACATACTACCAAATGCTGTATTAACGACATTCTGTACTTCTTGTAAATCTGATGCTAAAGAAATAGCTTGTCTCCCAACTTCAACTATCTTCTTCACAGTAAAGGCCGCTGCAAATACCGTACCAAGTGCTCCCGCTGCAATCTTTAGCTTGGATAATTTACTAGGAATTAGTGATATCTCCTTGTTAAAATTTGATGTTTCAAGTCTGGTATCAATTCTTATATAACCATCATAACTAGTCGTCATAAATACACCCCCTTTCTGTTTTTTACATAAAAAAAGCACTCACTATTGAGTGCTAAAATTAATTAATTTATACATATTAATCCGTATAATAAAAATGCAATAAACAAAATTGCTAGAGATAATAACGCATGTATTAAGTAAAGCCTATTTCTTCTTTTCTTAAAAAAGCACAGTATCATATTTATTAAATTACCAAAAAAACAAACACTAGCGGCAATCATAGCAGAAAGGAATAAACTTGCTAAATTTGTACCTCCTGCAATAAAGCATAAGCTAAAAATTACAATAGACATTGTTATTACTATTGTCGCTGCAGTACTAAAATACTTAGCATGACGTTTATATGGTACTCCACACTCAGAGCAAAACTTTCCAGTACCCATCTTGCCACAAGCAACACATTTTTTTTCGATCTGATCATAAGGATATAAATCCGGTGAACCAAATAGGCCCATAATAATTGCCCCTTTCGGAAAACTCTAATAATATCATACTGCAATTTCCAATATTTTTCAATATCTTCCGTAAAGGCGATTCATAAACTCATTTCTGGAATTAACATCTTCATTACTTTCTTTAATGTCTAACAAAAACAGCTTTCTATTTTTTCTCCAAATCTCATTTTCCTCTTTTGTTAATTTTCCTGCGGCATATCGCATTCGATAATAAATAATTTTACTCATGACACAGTCATCAGGCATCTCCATAAATGCAGAAACAAATTCCCACCAATGAACGGCCTCTCCCAGCGATAGTCTTCCTTGTAAAACTTGATCCACTGCAGAAAAAATATATTTATCGTCCTGACAAAAAGAATATACTTTCATACCTGAGCCTTGCATTTCTTCCACTCCGCAGTTAAGGAACAAAAGAACTTTCTGAATAGCCATCTCAATGTTAGCCGGGACTTGCCGATACATAATTTGCAACAAAATAGATTGTTTCTCAAAATTAGTTAAATCATCATCATCTAAAGCTAATAAAACTTTAATACAATCTCTATAATTTGTTGTAATTTCAAACAACTCTTCACCTACTTTAACCTTCGTAGGGTATCCAGAAGTTAGATAGTTACTCATTAAAGCACCCCGTTCGTGTTTTGCAAATACGGCCTAACTTTATTTTCACGTGCCTTTTTCACATACGGAACTATCCCAACCAAAAACTGCTCAAACATATCCAAACGTAAAGAGTCCTCAAAAACTGCTTGGCTTGTTCCATTACCAAATACATAATCAATTTGATTCTTTATATCCTCGCACATTGTTTTGTAAAGCTTTAAACCATCCTTATCTTTCATATCACTGCTTTTATCTATTTCTTCCGCTTTTTGAACATACTCCATTTGCTTTCCTTCAATGAAATCCACAAGCTCATAATACCGGCTAACAAAGCCAACATCATCTGGAGCAAATGTAATTACTCGATCAGGATCATCATTTATCATTAGACGAATTTTACCATCGTTATACTTAATACTTTCCATACCTTACCCCCTTATTTGCATATAAAGAAATCAGGGCACCTTTACACAATTGATGCCCTGAAAACAAACACAGCCTCACGCATCCTCAGTAAATGCTTTTGTACTTGGATTAAACGTACCAGGTACGGGATCACCCACAAAATTAATGGTAAAATTAATGACGTTCGAACCGCCACCCTCTCCGCCAAAATCGTCAATCTGAATGGAGCAGGTATTCTTTTCAGCTGGATAAGCCCCACCCGTTGCGGTTTCGTACAAATAAACAAGGCACACCTCGCTTCTTGCTTCATCCAATACAGCTCTTTTCTTCCTTAAGCCATCTACAAAGTCGAATACAGGATCACCTTGAACCGCAGTCATAGGAACGCTGGATGTTGGTTTGTAGCTTTCCACGTCTGTGGTACCGCTATCCTGATGGATATATGTTTCATCACTGGTCTGGGGGTTATAGCTTACCGTCATACCGGTAACACCTTCCCCAACCAAAGACCATGAGCCCCCTGAGCCACTGCCCGTTTTTAAAAACGTAGCAAATTTACTCCTTTTAATTTTTCCCATATATGAATCACCCTTTCTGTAATTTTAATTGTATTTGAATTTGATACGTCCCCTTGCCATCTTCCCCAACATCGAAAAGAAGTACATTTGTGGCGCTCATTTCTTCTACTTGATAACCTTTAATAACAGGGAATACCTCATTTTCATTGTTATCTTCTATCCACTCAAAAAAGTCATCAAGGAATTCATAATTATCCTGCCGATCCGCTTCACTTCCAACGTATTCCTTTGCATAAAACACGTAATTGTTTATGTAGGTGCGCTTACCCAAAATATCGGTAATAGTTTTGCTGTTTCCCGATGGTGCCAAGGCATAGCTTTTTACCTCAGTATCCGTCCCGTCGGTCATGATAGGCTGCAACTCCATCCCTTCAAATTGTTCCAAATATTCCTGTACTGATTTTAAGATGCTCATTAAGAATTACCTCCTGCCCTTCTTCTTGCGCCAATGATGATACTTTCTTTATGGTCAGCCTTCATCCGTTCAAACCAAAGCTTTCCTCGTTTCGGTGCCCCTTTATATGTAATCGGAATGTCTGTGAGCTGCTTTGGAGCTCTGCCAGCCATTACATATCCATAATACTGATACTTTGCATAGGGGGCATTATAGACCACAAGCCCGCTGCCAATTACTGTTCCAAGCTGGCCGCTCAATTTCAGCATGCCGCTTTGAAATGGAACATATGGATCAGACAGCCTTAAAACTTCGTCGTCAACATATATTTGGGCGGCGTTATATCTACCGTTCCATTTAGGCTGAAACTCTGGATTCCATATGAGCTGAGCCTTACCTCTGGAAGTTTGAATGATTCTGCCTCTGGGCGTTTCAATGTACTTCCCCATGACTATCTCCCCCCTACCTCATAGTGTTTCAGTCCACCAAAGTCAAATCTATCAACTGTTGTGATTGTTCGCACATCCCCCAGAGGATACAGCTCTGACGGCTTTGATTGCACTTGATAATCAACAATGCCTTTCAGTACCATATCCTTTTTTAAAGGTTCAAAATTGCAGGAATGAGGAATAAACAGCCTTAAAGAATTTGCATCCTTAAGGCCGCTTTTTATAGTATTAAACGCCTCTGAATCCTGCCAGAGTACGCCATAGACATAATATCTTTTCCATATGCCATTTTCATTTCTATAAACTGTGATAGTATGTGGAAACATAAAATCACCTCATTCCTTGATACAGCAGTCCTGTGTGGAGCAAATACTGCTTTGCAATATTATACTTTTGGATATTTAGGTCTTTTTTCGAGGTGTAGCTTACGGACCATGCTCCAACACTTTCACTATTTTTACCCTGGCAGCTTTCCTCTGATACGATAATCTCAGCAATAGCGCAACAGGCCCTTTTTAATTCATTCCCACTGTCACGAAAAGACTTAGCGTTCCGCATTGTAATTGAATCAAGATATTCACTTGCTCTTTCTGCCAAGCGGTCAAACTCTTCAATCGAAGGAATTAACCTACCGAAAAACTCTTGGGTATAATACTCATAAGAGGCGTAAGCCATTGCTTACACCCCCTTAGTCATTTGCAATAAGCGTAATCTCTTTGGAAACTGCTGCACCGGAAACAACAACCGTTTCTGTTACAGTGGAGAAACCTTTTTTCTTAATCTTGGCGGTATATGTACCAGCTCTCAGATTAAATACTGCAATACCACTTGCATTGGTCTTAAGTCTTGCACCGTTCATTTCAACAACGACCCCACCGATTGCTTTTGGCATTTCTGCATTGTCTGTCACAGTAAAAGTAACCGCCCGTGTTGTAACCGCTGTTGCTGGTTCTAAGTAAGCAAAAGGACAACCCACTCTATCCTCGTCAATCCTTGTTGCAGGGTTTGGTAAAGCCCAACCCATTCTAAATACAACTCTGAGGGCAATCATATCCTGCTGTGCAAGGTTGTACACAATTTCCTTTGTGGTAGGATTTTGAATCACACCCTGATCCAGAATTTTCACCGTAATGTCCTGTCTGATTGCATAAACAGCACGCTTAAAATCACCAACAATCATTTGGCACACACTGTTGTCAAAGGAACCATTGTCAGGGAAATACATAGGCGCACCGTCCAGGGCATACTGTGTGGATCCCTGCATATCCGTCTTGAAAATTGGTTGGCCGTATTCCGTTTTCAGGCCCCTCAATTTGGCTCTCATTCCCATTCCGGAAATAACGCCTGTTGCCATATAGCCGTCCTCTTCTACCTTGGAGATTACCCCGTTTTCGCCCATGATTAAATCATAATAGTCAGGATTAGAAGCAACAGAAACATTGTTTCCTGCTTGTCTTGCTCTCGAGATAATATCTAAGTCCCAATCACTAGGGCGATTGATACCGAAAATAACTGCACTGTCTACTCTCTGGCCAATTGCTTCAACAACCCTTGGCTGTACCTCCCCAAGAATATCAAAGGATGCATCATCCAATACCGCCTCAGGAATGGGTACAATTACCGCAAGCTCTGCCGCAGTGAGATACACATTGTCCCATGCTTGTTCACTGGTCTGCTTAAAGCCCATATCACCGTTAACCCAGTATGCCATAGGCAGCATATCCAGTACCGGCATTCTGGTTTGTTTGCTGGTCATGTTGGGAAGCTTTCTGGCCATCCCCATAAATACAGAGGACTTTGGTGTGTCCTGCTGAATGGTGTTAATCAATTGCTCCTGAATTAAAGCCTCGGCCTGTTCTCTTGAAATTGGCATAAATTATTTCACTCTCCTTTTCCAAATGCAGCTCTTAATGCTGCGTTCGCTTCTTCTTTTTTATCATTTCCACCGTCTGTGCCTGACTGTTTGATACCTGTTTTAAAGGCAGGCTTTATATCCTCCTCAAACAGAAAACCTTTTGTTTCTTTTACGCTCTTTAACTGCTCCTCGAATCCCAAAAGCTTGTCACCATCCAGTTTAATCAGCTCCATGTTTAAGAATGGCTTTACAGCTTTTGCATCCCTTACCTTTGCACCAACCAAAGCAGTTTCCAGTGCAGAATTGAGTTTTAATGCATGAATATCATCGTTGTATTTCTTTTCCCAAGTGGCAGCATCACCCTTAAGCTTTTCAATATCAACCCCATCAAACTTGGCCACAGTGTTTTTCAGGGTTGTAATTGTTGTGTTTGCAGTAGTGAGCTCGTCTTGTACTGCTTTGATGTCTTTCCCATTTTCGGCCATGATACTATCCACATTTTCCTTTGAAAGCCCCATGCCCTCTAAAAAATCACGTTTCATATTTTCTCCTTCCTAGGCTACGCTTTTCTACGAGGTTGCGTTTCTCGTGCCTCGCCTGTATATCGCTCAGGCAAGCGAAGTCTCTGCATCAAAAAAGAGCCTGTTTAACGTCTGTACTCAAAGACGAGATAAAAGGGATCACCTCCACGCTACAAGCCCATTGGTAACTTTTTCATTTTGGTATCACCCCCTAATTTATTATATGAAAAAACCACTCAAACGTTTGTTTAAGTGGTTTAATGTAACAGCTTTTCCAAAAAATCAAGCACATAACTATTTTTACTTTTAATTTCACAGCCATCGTTCAGATCTAAAGAAACAAAGAAATCTCCTTTTTCGCAATGTCCATCTACAATATCACAATAAGGCAACGACCTTACTTTTTCCAGAGTGATTCCTTGATGATCTCCTAAGCTTTTTAAAATATTATGAAATAGAACCCGTTCATCTTCTCTGTTGAAGTTACAAGGTCCTAGTATAAACAGTTCACCTTGAATATCTCTATAGGTTTTCATAATCAAACACCCGCCTTTTCATCAAAGTCCTTATTTGTGGTTTGACTGCTTCTCAAAATGTCCTGATAAGCTTCTTCATCAGATAACCCATACTTCTTTTTCTTATGCGCAACCAATTGTTCAAATGTTCTGCTTGGAAATTTCTCCTGAAGCTCTTTCCTTGCAACCTCATCACGCATTAATTGTCTGGCCTGCTCACGATATTGAATTCTTAAACTACAAGCTTTACGTGCACGTTCTTCCAAAGGCAACTGCTGGTCAATAGAACTCAAAATGCTTTCATCATGGTGTTTATACCACTTTCGAACCGCTCTATTGCTAAGCTTTCCCTTGTACCTATCCATTTGCGAAAAATCAAGGGTTTTAAGATATTCTTCAGCATCTTTATTTAATCTTATTATACTATCTTTTCCTGACTTTACAACACCATTCGTGTAAATTTGTTCCCTGTTATACTGTCGTTTTAGTCCCGTCTGGTCAATGAAATCTCTTTGAGCCGCCTGCCACTTAGATATTTTTGCACTTGCCTCCTCTGTGGGTAGCCCAGCGGCTTCCATGGCTTTTTTCTCACGCTTCCAACGCCGTATATTTCGTTCAATGCTTCGTTGTTGCAGTGAAGCTTCATACTCCGTCATTTTCTTCCTATTATACTCCACGTTCTTTGAATTGTAGCCCTTTAATTCATCATTCGTGTATGCTCTTGGAGAACCCTCTAAGTACGGATAGAAGCTATGTCGGCAGTTCCATCCTCCAAGACCTGCGCCTGTTCCATAACCCGTGGAGCTTTTAAAATCAGGATACTTTTTACTCTTGCCGCTTAAGCTGAATACTTTTCCCTGCCATTCCGCATGAGAAGGTCTGGCACCGGCGTGGGCGGTGGTCTCCACAAGGTCACTGCCCATTTGCTCCGCTCTTGCCTCTTGCAGTTTTAACGCCGTCTGATTCACTCCGGTAACAACAGCTCGTCTTACTGCTGTTTCCAAGCTGTCTATCTTACCTGTGGGATATGTAATGGATCCAACACCATAACGAGCCAAGTCCTTTATAGCATTTCTAACACTGGTTTCCTTGTCGAATGCACCGCTTATAATCTGCATATACGCCCGATCCAAGGCATTTTCTAATTGCTTTGTTGCAGTACCGGCAGTTGTATTGGTCAAATTCTCAAACAGTCCGTTTGTTTTTCTTATCCCAGTGTTAATCACATCCAGCAAAGCAGGGGAGGCAGAAATGGGAGGAACGTTAAGCCCTGCAGCTTTATAAATTCTATCATCAAACTTTAGGGCTTTCATGCCCGCTTCTTCCATTAGGGCTTTTATTTCTTCCTGAGTCATGCCCGTTCTGCTGGCTAAGGCTTTTATGATCCAGTCCTCAAAATTACCCAATTCAATTAGCTTATCTCGCTGCCATTGTGCCGCAGGTATGTAATAATCATAAGTACTTAAGCGCCTTGCCATATCGGCAAGAATATCTTGCTCCAACTGACTGTACAGCTCAATTAGATTTTCGGGAAGCTGTTCAATATACTTTGGTTTCAGCATTATTCATCACCAAACCCCATCAGCATATTGTTGCTCTGTGAATCTGTAACATTTACCTTTGCCTCTTCCTCCGTTTCACCAAAGAACCGTACTCGATATTCCCACCTTTGCCGAATCCCATCCCTTATTTCCTGTAGAAACTGCTGTTTCTCCGCAGCCGTATCCTCAATAATGCTATCGTCAAAGTTAATCGTTACTTGTATTTCATTCCGATACCCAAGCATGGTTGCAATGGCCTTAACTAAATGAATCAAAGCCCCTTCAAGAATAAGTTCATGCTTCCTGAGATTTTGATATAACTCAGATTTTTCGCTAACCACTTCCGTTGCTGTTTTCAAACCGCTATTCTCAAATTTATATCGGTCTTCACCTAGTCCGCACTTATCCGATAATAAGCTCAATGCTCTGCTGATTGCCTTTTCGTGCGCATCAGCTCTGATTTCCATGTTGATTTCCTGTATCTTTTGATTCTCTTCTCCCTCGATACCCAGTGAATAAAACTCTGTGTCATTATCATCGAAGAGAGGGCCCACAGTGCCGCTGTCCTCAATCATCATTCTAGCCATGGTATTGGGCACGATAATACGCTTTTTCCCTAAGCGGAATTCATTTAAGTAACTGTCATACACCAAATCCACGCCTTCAAGCTGATCTATTGCATTGGCGTAAACAGAAACACCCATAGGACAATCTAAATCCACATTGTTCACAATGTTTGGAGTAATCACCTGAAACCAAGGGACGCTACTCCCCGTGTTGTATTCCTCCACTAACCCTTCGGGGAGCTCCACGGCGGTTAGATTGTTTCCGTTCCTCTCAAACATACGATTCTTGATAATATAGAATCCATTTTCCTGCCTTTCATGAATGTTCAGGTATACCAGTTTCTTTTTGCCATTGACTCGCTCACTAGCGAAAGCACAGCTTAATATCTCGCCGTTGTCCCATTGTAGAGGATAAATCATGCTTGCACGAATATAGTCAATGCAAATCTTTTCACCATCCAGGTATTCCACAAATGCCCCTGTACCTAGGGCATAGGCTATTTCAAGTAGCTGATTTCCTTTTATACGAAAGTTATTGGCTTCCAGTACATCGTGAACGGCATTGTTGATACTCTGATTATCGATTACAATACTGACTTTTTCGTTTAGCTCAAGGTTCGCCCAGTCCTCGCATACCTTTTTGGCCATACCCAAGGTTTTTCTGGTTCTGTTTATTTTCTTCATGCCGTTGTACTGCCTGTAGTTGTGAAACTGTACAACCTTGCCTTTGTACCAGCTAAGCCATAAAGCAATCTTTGCATAATAGCTGTTGTCAACAGAGTCATATCCTTCTCTACTTAAATACTGTAAAATTGCTTGCACCCTATCACCCCCTTATATACTCATAATTGCTTTCATATATGGCTCTGTGCTGTACTCCTGGGCGTCAAGGCTGTCAATATTTGTTGTGCCATCGTCCAGCCTTTTGTCCTTTGTTATATATTTACTATCCCACAAAGCAGTCCGAAAAGCCTCTATGGTGTAGATGCAGTTTTTAGATATTTTGTAACGATCCGAGGACATCAGCCTGCAATAAAATCTAACTCTGTCATTTACTTCTTTTTTCATTGCCGACTTTATTGAGATTGCTATTCCTTTCTTGGCACAAGCATTTCTAAGCCCTTGGATCAGCGTTGTTTCGGCACTGTCGCAGTAAGCTTCTGCAACCTTGTACTTTGATTTGCACATTTCCACAAAATCAACAAAGTCCTGCTCAAGCTGAGTAGGACTGATAATTTCTTTTCTGTAGTATTCTTCTAATGTCACAACTTCTTTCATGGACTGTGTAAAGCCGGTGCAACTAAAAGCATGGGCAGATCCATTCCCACCAAAGTCAACGCCGATTGTTGCAAATGCTACCTTAGGCTTTTCTTTTAGGATGAACCTTTCCGTATCATCGGCAAATAAGCGATAAATTGCACCCTCTGCCGCAACCCATAGCCCAAGTATGTATCTGTCGTAAAAAATGGTACCCTTGTACTCCTTTTTCAGGTTTTCCACAAACTCTTTTGAATTGAAAGGGTTATCATCAATCGTGTACTGTTGCAAATATAAATCCGCATCACTTTGCAGGAACTTGTGAAACCAATGATTGGGTCCCTCAGGGTTGCACGTACCATCAAACTTGCTATAACTTTTATCCAAACGAGACTTAAGCATATTGAAAACATCCGGATGCCAGGTCACTACCTCGTCACCGTAGCAATACTTTATGCTGGATCCTCGTATGCGGTTTACTTGATTTATTTTATCAGCGCCTAGACAGTAACACTTTTCCCCAAATAGCATCGCCGTATTGTCAGAACGAATATCAGAGACAAGCTGCATTCCCCAAATGTTCTGAAGGGGTTCAATGATATTGCGCTGTAACGTACCCTTTGTGTTGCCCAGGATAACCACAAGCCCGTCCTTGCCTACCACAGCCCGAATGCGTTTCGGTATCACATAATAATCCATGTACGTCTTGCCGCTTCGTGTAGCCCCTGATTTTACATTCCAGCGGGATTCAGCATTGTTCCAAAATTCCTTTTGTTTATCACTTAGCTGCATGATTAATTCCCTCCAGAATAACATCTAACTTTTCAAGAGCTTCTTGGTAATTATCACTCTTTTCAAACATTCCTAAATGCTTTCCAAGGAGCTCAAGAGCTTTTACTTTGTCACAAGTCTCCACAACCACTCCATACTTACCGTGTTTTATACCGGCAAGTGCCCTCTTCTTTTCCTCTGGCAGCTCATCAGTAAGGGTTAAATCCACCGTTTTGTATTTCAAAGGGTTGCCCGTTTCTGGATCAATGATGGTGTTACCAAATTCATCTTTTGCTATCTTTTCAATAACCTTAGCAAAGTCGGAACCGTTAGCAAATCCAATAGAAGCTAACTCACGAAGGACCATATCCTGCGTAATTTCAGTACGTTTTTCCCGTTCCTTTATGCGTTTTTCGATATACGCCGATACCTTGACATTTCTCAACAATCTACTACCTGCCTGAGCTGCTACATCATCCTTTTTCACATTGGGATAAGCCACTTTGTACGCTCTGGTGGCATTAAGGTCGATCAAATATTCATCTGCAAATCGTTTCTGTTTTTCGGTCAATAATACCACCTCACTTTCTTCGCATTAAAAAAGCACCTATCAGATAATAAGTGCTTTCTGTTCAACTATTTTTGCTTGAACGATGCTATCATATTTTCTAATTGTTTATCTGATTCACTACTATCTTTTGTACTGCAATACATTACAAAAACAATGTTTGCTCCAGACTCAATAAAATAACCAGATTTTACTTTCACATTAACTCCGTTGTATTGTTTTTCAACATTTATATCAACTTTTTTGCCCTTAATATCACCAATTGTAAAATTCTTTTTATTATACTTATTACTATTACTATCAATAGCTTTATCAGATTTTAGAAATCCAGTTAAAAAACCATCAATTTCTCCATTCTCAAGTTCGTCATACTCTGAATCACGCCAACTTTCCATTAAGATAACTCCATCATTAAGATAATAGGTAAATGACTCATCAGCTTTCTCTTCTTTCCATGTTTCTGGAACTGCAAAAGATAGGTTACCAATAGTTCTACTTACTGTTTTCGTCTCTGATTTATTTGCAATTTGGCTTGCCTCACCTAAAATTACCGTCTGCGTTTTACTATCCCATTTTACATCCTTGCCAACAGCCTCAGCTACCGCTCTAACAGGCAAATAAGTTGTCCCCTCATATGTGAAAGGCTCTTTGTCAGTTTTTAGCTCCTTACCATCAATAACAACTTTAATGTTATTGAAACTGACTGGAATGTTCATTTTGCTCTCCTTTGCGAAAGCAGTGGGTGCAGTTCCAACTATTAATGTTGCAACCATAGCTCCCAAAATCATGTTTTTCAATCTTTGATATTTCATCATAACCCCTCCTGTTTTTTCTTTACTCTATAGTTTTCGACGCAAAACAGTAAATTCCTACCATTTGTCGAAAAGTTTAGGGCACCAGCTTCCGCCAATGCCCATAAGGGGAGTTGTTAAATTTTCACGTTATTATAATATCATGAAAAAACCGACACGGTTAGATGTCGGTTTATCTGTTATTCATACGTTTTTTTCTTTTTCTTTCCACCTTGTTTTACAGTGCTGCCAGTGTTGTCTACAGTTTCCTTTTTCTTCTTTGCCTCTTTATTTTTCGGACTTTTGTCACCCATATTAAACACCGCCTTTATTTTTAGTATAACACAAAATTTTCCAGAAGTATATCTTTCAGATAAAGTTATCTCCACAGAAAAAGACACCTTTCGATGCCCTTTCCCGAGGAGGGTTTATCAAATCATACACTTCTTACTAGTACCATTGTACTATATTGAAAACGAACATACCGAACAACTTTTACTTTTTTTCAAAAAATCTAGAAACAGCCATCCTCATTCCATCCTCTGTGTTGTTCCCACCCATCTTATCTGCTACAGCATTCCATGAAAGCTTATCTATAAACCTGTATCTGATAATCCTTCTCATGCGACAATCCTCAATAGAATTTATGTATTTCTCGATTTCACTTACTAACTCTGCAGCTCGCTTTTCAGAATTACGCAGCTGGGTTTTGTAACGATATAGCCGTTCTAATTTTTCGTCCTGGCTAACCACAGGGAATCCTTCGATACGGATATTTCCAATGGTGCCATCTTTCCTTGTCCCTTTTACAGAATCCAACACGGTACCACCAGCCTGTATTCGTTCAATCTGGCATTCGGTTTTTCTGATTCTCCGTTGCAAATCCTCAATTTCCGCTTGAAGATCAGCATACTGCGTTAATAATTCTTTCCCCAACAACATCACCTCACTATTCAAATGAAATCCCATTCATAAAAAGCTTATAAATTGCAAAAGTAACAATTATTCCTACAACCGTATCTTCATAGCTTGAGATTGCTTGTCCATAAATCATGTATTCTAATGCCTGCCATAAGCCTCCTAATGCGCTATAAATTCCGCACCACACCATCGTCTTTAGTATTATTTTTTTATTCTTCCAACTCACTTAATCACCTCTCAAAACACATTAATCAATAAATCCATTTCATTTCTGTAAAATATTTCTTGACAATCCTTTTTTATTGGTGTATACTAAGTTTAATTTCGTATATATGATTATTCGTTCTTAAGTCCTAGTCGATAATTATTATCTGACTAATGCTTGAGAACTTTTTTTATTTATATGCCCGAGATAATATTTTTTAGGAGGTACTGATTATGAATAACGGTACAGTAAAATGGTTTAATGCAGATAAGGGTTTTGGTTTTATCACACCCGCTAACGGCGGAGAAGATGTATTTGTACATTTCTCTTCCATCCAGACAAATGGTTTCAAATCTTTAAATGAAGGCCAGGCAGTAACTTTCGATACAGAAGCAGATCCCAGAGATAGCCGTAAAACACGTGCTGTCAATGTTTGTGCTAACTAAGCCTTCTACATGGCCACCCTTTTGGGTGGCTTTTTTCATTTTCCTGGATTGTTGTTCATAACAAATAACCCTCTACAACTTACTTACAATGCGCTTCAAACATCTAGATACCGTTACCTGTGATAAATTCAACCTATTCCCAATTTCCGTCTGGTTATACCCTTTGATCTTCAATTGCAAAACTTGTGTTTCCCTCTCATTTAACTTTTCCGACAGCTCTTTAAAGCAAAACCCCAAAGAAACCTCCCCCTCATACTTATCCGGGATTGTTTCTAAAACGTCGAACTGTTCACCCTCAAAATACGCAATATTATCAACATACTTGATTTTATTTCTCTTCCTTTGGTCCCTAAGAAACATGCGCATTTGATTCATGATTACCCTTGCAGCAAAAGTTGAAAACTCAAATCCTTTATCCGGATTGAATTTTTCACTTGCTTTCCAAAGCCCGATCAAGCAAATTTGCTTTGCATCTTCATCATTGCCATACCACGGAAAATACCTTCTCAAGATAAAATAAGCAAGATCCATATTGGCATTAAATAATTCTTGTCCCATATCATCACAGGAGTAAATCCGGATTTATAGCGGCCGCAAACCTCTTACCCCTTTCTGGTATTATCTTTTACCGGTACTGAGTAAATACTTCTCACACATTGCCGCAACCTGAATAAATTCAGCTGCTGCCTTTATTGCATGCTGCTTTATGTAACTCACGGATTCCAATCCTGCACCATTCTCACGAATTACGCTCCACAGGATTTCTAAATTGTCAACCGTCAAATTGCACTCTTCAACAGCCTCCTCAATTTCCTCTTTGATTACGGCATAACCCTCATGGTTAGATGCAAACAACGGAAACTTGCGGTTAGCCGCATTCATTTCATCCCCGACTAAAAAGATAACACCGTACAACAATTCTTTTCTAAGCAATCCATTCAGCTCCTTACTCGTTATGTGGTATTGCAATCACCATCTTTGTTTTCTCCTGAATATCTTTCACAATGTCACCCCAAGTCACCATGTCATCAAGGAGACAGTCTACTTTGCTATTGAATCTGTCCCTGAAACGATTTAGCCGAACCGTACGAAAGTCAAATTCATCGTATAAAACATGAATGGACATTGCCAACATTGTTGCAATCGTGTGCTCCTTGATAGGGGCAAGTGCTTTTTCCAAATCCTTTTGTGCTAACGGTGTATGTATATTACTAACGCCCCGAAACTTTATTTCCTTCTCCAGCGCTTCAATGCCGTCCTCTTTTACAATTTTCAATGCAAGGGCAAGGCCGTCATTCCTGCCCCTGCTGTAATCCGCCATTTTCAAAATGAAGCCCCCTTATATTTTTCAATTCTCGCTTTCAATGCTCCAAGTAACGCCTCTTGGGTGCCACTCTTATTATCCAAAGCCTTGATAACATCCTCGTCCACCGTTTCCTCTGCAATCAAATGGTGAATGATAACCGGCTTTTTCTGCCCTTGTCGATGCAGTCTTTTATTTGCCTGCTGATACTGCTCCAAGCTCCATGTTGGCCCATACCAGATTACGTGGTGTCCTCCATCCTGAAGATTAAGTCCGTATGCGGTACTCATGGGATGGGCTAACAAAACATCAATCTCACCGTTATTCCAATCCGTTTCATCATCTGCCCCACCAAAAACTCTCACCCGAAGTTTTGTTTTAGAAAGTTCTTTCAACAGCCTGTCCTTCTCATGCTGATACCCATAAAATACAAGTGCATGCTCTCCGGAAAGCCCGTCTATCAGTTCCATGAAAGCTGTTATCTTGCAGTCATGGATTAACTGGGCGTTATGGTTGCCATCATAAACAGCACCGCCGGCAAGCTGTAGCAACTTCCCTGTAAGGACTGCTGCCATATCGGCAGTAATTTCTTCATCGTTAATTTCAAGAAGCATTGTCTTTTCTAATGTCTCGTAGGCTTTTCTTGCTTTGCTATCCAACGCCACGGGGGTATTTACTGTTACACAGTCAGGCAACTCCAAATAATCCTCAGCCTTCATGGAGATACAAATATCACCGATCAAAGTTTCAATTTTTTCCTCTGCACCGTACTTTGGTTTGTATGTAAACACTCTTTCTGCAGAACGCTTATCAGGGGCGAAATACCTTTCACGGAAACCGCCAATGGTTCGGCCAAGTCTTGCACCTTCATCCAGCAAATAAAGCTGTGCCCACAAGTCAATCAAGTTATTGGGCGCCGGTGTACCTGTCAGCAAAACGATTCTTTTTATTCTTGGCCGAATTCGTTTTAAGGCCTTCCATCGTTTTGTACTCTGATCTTTAAAGCTGCTGCTTTCATCAACCACAATCATGTCGAACGGCCAATCGTTCCGGTAATAATCCACCAACCATTCTACGTTTTCACGATTTATCACATACAAATCCGCAGTGGCGGCCAACGCTGCAACACGCTTATTCTTACTGCCAAGCACTGTGGAGATTCTTAGATTTTGCAAGTGTTCCCACTTTGCAGCCTCCTTGCTCCAGGTTGCTTCGGCCACCTTTTTTGGGGCAATAACCAAAACCTTATGTATTGCAAAACGGTAATATTTTAATTCCTTTACTGCCGAAAGCGTGGTAACAGTTTTCCCCAATCCCATATCTAGGAATAACCCCAAAGCCGGCTCTACTAAAAGTCTATCGATGCAATACTGCTGGTAATTATGGGGTACAAACTTCATACATACCACCCTCTACTTTCCCCATAAATTCATCTACACTTTCCTTGCTGTCTAATACTACAACCTTCTGTCCCAGTCTTTCCAATTCCTTATGTTTTGCTATCTGTAATGGGGTAGGCTTTTTCCCAGGGGCCTTTAATTCCACCAAAACAGTCATCCCTTGGAAGAAAACTATCCTATCGGGCACCCCATCATTTCCCGGGCTGACCCACTTATAAGCCTTACCACCCATTTCCTTCACTCGTTTTACGAGGTACTTCTCTATTTCCTTTTCTTGCAAAAAATCGCCTCCATTTGCGCTAACTACAATCTATTTCCCTATATATACGCGTATATGGGCGCAGGCGGGTATATTTATATATTCTCTTTATTATATTATTTATTAAAAAAGATTGTAGTTTTGTAGTTTTATATACTTAAACCCCTGAAATATCAGCATTTTCGCCGACTACAAACCCAACTACAAACTAAAATTTAATTGTAGTTTTGTAGTTTCGACTTTTGTAAAAACTACAATCTTAAAACGGACTTTGTAGTTGGTCGTTTTTAAACCCTCTTTGATTTTTACAATACCCAAACGGCTGTGGATTTTGTAATCTACTCCATCCTTTTACGCTTGAAATAATGCTATTGATTTCTGCTGTATCACTGTTCTTTATCATCCTTTGATCACAGCCCAACGCCTCGCACCACACTTCTAAAGCACAAACTTTCTTCCTGGGAACCAGCTCTCCATCAAAGGCAGCATTCCCTTCCCAGAACATCCTGCGTTGTTCCAGCTTCCAACTAAGCCAATCCGCAGGTACCTTTTGTTCTAAGAAATCTGAAATAATACCTTCTCTGGTGGAAGTCTTTCTATGGCTCTCCTGCTGCTCTTTCGCAGCCTTTTCTACCTCCCCGGATAAATACAATGGTTCACCTATTTTAAAACGCATGGCCGCCTCTGCCCACAGCTGGTCTAAGTCATTATCTAAATCAGCCCACACGCTTTTTTTGGCTTTTCTAGCACCTACCACAAGGGGCCAAAAGCGACGGTTCCCCGTTCTGTCCGTTAAAAATTCCGCATCATTAGTGGTGCCAAAGAAAACGCACCGACGAGGCATTTCTTTTACATGCCTGCCATAAGCCGCACGAAAACGGTCTGCCTGCTGACTCAAAAACTGCTTAATGCGGCCAACATCACTACGGTTAAATGCATCCAATTCACCAACCTCTACCAGCCATACGCCTTGTAGAAGCTCGCTGGCTTCTTTTCCTTCAAAAGTTCTTATGGAGTCGTTGAACCAGCCTTTTGACATTTTTGCAAGCAGGGTACTTTTGCCGATACCCTGTGGCCCTGTAAAAATGGTCATATAGTCAAATTTAAAACCTGGTATGTAGGCTCTGGCCACTGCCGCCGTAAATGCCTTACGTGTAACCGCTCTTGTATAAATACTGTCTTCTGCTCCCAAATAATCTATCAAAAGAGTATCCAACCTAGGGACTCCATCCCACTTCAATTCCTTCAAATACTTTGTTACATCATTGAATGAATTTTTATTGCTGTGTAGGGATAGAGCACCGTCTATCTTTGCAGCGCCGGATATTCTATAGCTTTTTTCAAGGTACCAATAAAGCCCTTGGTTATCGTTATCATCCCAAAATCGCCGTTTTATTCCTGTATTCCATGGCAGTGCGCCAAGAATCTCACCTCTGCCGGCAAACTCATTAATGGCAAACTTGCCTTTCAAATTTCTGTCGTTTTCGAGAATAATCCAAACATTATCTATGGTGCTTTCCGGAAGTCCTGTCTTTGGGTGTACCCTAAGCCGGCGCATCCATTCAAGGGTATCCTCGGTTTCTGCAAAGCCTTCTTGTATATCTTTAAATTCTGTTTCCGCTTGCTCCATACGTTCTTTTTGGAGCAGCGCAAGAACGTCCTTATCCTCTATTGCCTTACGGCACATCAGGTCATAGCTGGGCAATTTATTAGTAGGGGTACCTTCTTTTGCTTCATCATCCTGTTCACCAAACAAATGCAGTCGAACCAAGTCAAAGGCATTTACCAACTGTCCACTGCATGGATCTGAGGCATGATGGGAAAAAAGAAATTTTTCATCGTCATAAATGATGGCACCGCCTGTGGTAGAACCACCTACGAATGTGTATCTGTCAGACTGCTCCGTAGGCGCATAAACACCGGGTAGAAAGGTGTCCATTGCCTGCACGACACTGTAAATCCTACAAAATGCACCTACGGTACCTTTCTTTTCTGTTGGATCTCCCTGCTTTGCCGCTGACCTCTCTCGTAGTTTCTGTTCTCCCGGCACTTGTGGCCAAGAGGCAACATTTAACCAATTTTCATAGGTGCCAAGCATTCCGTCGGCAGACAATAACGGCTTATCTTCATAAGTAAATATGTACTCACTATCTACACAGCAACTGGGCCAATACATTAAACGTTCCACTTGAAAAGTCGTGGGATCAAACCAATGCATTTCCGGCTGTACCAGTGCCGCCAATTTACGGGCGATGGGTTCGTATTCTTCCGGAAGCATCTTTCTATCAGTCGGCACCACAACACGAAGTCTAGGCGCTGCGGGGCTATGCTTTCTTGTAGAATAAACAGCATACATCATGCCTAAGCTGGAAAGGCGTTGCAGGATTGCTTTTGTGCTTTCAGGGGGGCAATTATCCATATCCAGTGTAATTACATCACGATTTAATACCGCACCCTTTTTACGACGTCCTGTCAGGTTGCCACCAATAAAGCCCCCCACATCCTTCAGCTCATCCTGTTGGTGCTTTTTCATGCTCATATAAGCCGAAAGAGTTTCTTTTCCCCGCAAAGGAGTGCGAAGCTTTTCAAATAATTCTGCTATACGCATGGTCTGAGGCTGCCAGTTCGTGGCCTTTCTGCTACCTGCAGTAGATATGGTTATTTGTCTGTCATTTTGCAAAACTTGTCACCTCAGTCTTTCGTAAAATAGTCCCCCACCCAGCCATCTGCAGCCATGGGCAATCCCGGTGCAAAGGGTATGGGTTGGCTCATAATCTGGCAAACCTTATCAAGGTCAGCTTTCTCCTTTTCTATTTCGATAATAACTTCATCGTGAACATGGAAAACAATTTTGTACCCTTGGGCTTCCAAAACAGTTAGGGTATGCGCCAAACAATCCCTTGCAATGGCCTGCACCACATTCTCCGTTAATTTACCTCCATAGGTTTCTGTAGGTTCCCAGTTCTTAGAAGTCTGGTTCATTCCATAATATCCAATGGATTCATTTCCCCACTGGTTTAAAGTTAAATGAGGTTTTGCATAAAAAAGCTTTCTCCCTGAAGGAAGCAATATTGTAAGGAAGTCTTGCCCCTTTGTAATGTCTGCCTCTCTAGCAAACACCAGACAATGGGTACCAACAGCTCTGCCAGTTTTAATTGCTTGTATGGCTGCATGTTCCAGGGCTTTCCAGCATCGAACGATTGCTTGATTTGCACCTCGCCATTTATACACAATTTCCTGTAATTCTTCCTCAGGTATCCCCATTTTCAACGCACCCATGTTGATAAGTGCCCCTGGTCCACCATTATATCCAAGGGCAAGGGTGGCAACCTTCCCCTTTTGTCTTAATGCATATTCGGGTGTTCCTTTTACAATCTTTTCAATAGGTACCCCAAACATTTGCGCCGCTGTGGCCTCGTAAATCTTTCCATGGGTACGGAATACCTCCAGAACCCAGTTTTCCCCCGCAAGCCAAGCAACCACCCTTGCCTCAATGGCAGAGAAATCAGCATCCACAAAAACTTTGCCTTTCTCGGGTATAAATGCCGTTCTTACTAGCTGGGAAAGGGTATCCTGCACGCTACCAAAGGTCAGCTGTATGGCATTGGGATTTTTCAATTTCACAAACTTTCTTGCTAAGTCCAACTCTGCACCATGGAGGTACGTTCTTGGAAGATTCTGCACCTGGGCCAATCGTCCCGCCCATCTTCCTGTGCGGTTCGCACCGTAGAATTGGAGAGATCCACGCAATCTTCCATCAGTGCATTCAGCCCGTGTCATAGCCTTATACTTTGATACACTTGTTTTTCCCAATTGCTGCCGCAACTCCAAAACTCTCCGAACCGAAACGGGAATTTCCGCATCCAGCATATCACCCACAGTTTCCTTATTTAAACTAGAGATTTTTATTCCCGTTCTTTCTCCAATCCATTTTTTTAGCTGTGCCAGGCTGTTAGGGTTTTCAAGGTTTGTAATTGCCCTAGAAATATTTGTTGCCTTTTCCGTTGCCACACTGTCGCAATATAACGCCCCATCTATCAGATCAAGATCTATGGCAACGCCTCTCTCATTCTGTATCTGATCTAAAACCCATTGCTCCTGCACCAAATCAGGTACCGGAAAATGAGACAGCCTATTTTCAATTTCCATCTCTGTAACAACATCCTGCTTACAATATTCTTTGAAAAGGTTCCACCGTTCCGGCTCATGTTCCGGTAGAATTCTCGTTCTGTTTCCATTGGATCTTGAAGGTTTACAGGGTGAGCAGAAAGTTTTGATTAAAGCTTTCCCTGTTGCTAATTTCTGTTTTTCCTGCGGCAATCCTATTGCTTTGCCCGCATCCTCCAGTTTAGCCACGTAACCACAGTAAAGACTATGCATCATCGTACAACGCCATTGTTTCAACCACTCTGTTCTTTCCTCTTCCTTTAGACCAAAATACTTCGACAAGCAGTACCACTCAAAGGCAGCATTATAAGCATGTTTTATGTGACCAGAATGTAAAAGCCAATGTTTAATAACAATTGGTAACTCCGTTTTCGTAAGGTCGATAATTTCCACCGCCCCGCCGTCAATACTATAAGCTAACAGTAAGATTGAAAAATCCGGGCTTTGAACATATTTGTAAAGCCCGGACTTGTTAATATCAACGGAGGAGAAGGTTTCAATATCGACGGATATGTGCCCCCTCATACCCGATTACATAGGTAAGCCGGTGATTGGGTTAATATTGCCTGTAGGTGCTGCCGGGGCATATCTGGGGGCAGGATTATAAGCAGCGGGCATTGCAGCGTTTCCCATAGGAGTTGCCGCATATCCAGGCATTCCGGGGCCGCCCATTGGCATTGCAGCTGCAGGCGTTCCTGCACCGGCAAAGTCATTCTCTGCATTTGCTCTGCCACTTAAGGGCTCACCGTCTCTTGTTTTCATGACGTTTCCCAGTCCACAGCCTACTCCCCTATTTCCACTGCTTTCGTAAGGGAAGAAATTTACTGTAACACGGGCGTACATACCGCTGTAAATATCCGTCTCGGCCAACTGCACAGAAACATTTGATTGATGTACCACCTGGGGCTGTTGCTTACTGGATGCAGTTACAACCCAGTGACCCTTGCACTCCACACCAAAGGCTTCCCCTGAAGGTCTAACGCCGTCGCCATCGTAAATTACAGGGTATCTCAACTGAGGACGGGAGCCTTTCCACTTATCATTTACCCCCTGCTCATAAGCAGTCTGCAAAGCCGAAAGAAGGTCGTTATATGTAGCGGTATCTGTCTTTGGAATTAAAATCGTGCAGCTGTACTTTGGCTCACCGCCGTTATTGCTGTAAGGTCTTGCAAGGTGCTCAAAAGAAATTCTTACCTCACCTGTGAGGCATTTTGTTGCGATATTCTGATACATAAAATCATCCTTTCAATATGTAATTATTTATTAGATTCAAGTCCTGCAAAATCTGCCATTGCAGGGTTATAGTTCTTTCTTGGATCACTCTCCGGAGCAATAGTGGGTTTGCCAGGAGGTTTTACAACGTAATCCGCCAGCATTTCAGAGAAACCTTTTTTCCCTAGCATAATTTCGCAATCTGTAAGAGTGATGGGCACTCGCTTGTACAGCAAAGATTCGTCTATCCCTGATACAGATAAGGCTTTGTATGCCTGGTCAATGTCATTGAACGCCCTGTTGCTGCGCCCTTCTACTACTTTCCAACCGGCAATGTTTTTGCCTTCCAGCAGCGCAGTCATTGCGTATTTTTCTAAAAGGGAATACCATTTTTTAATGTCAGCTGCTAAGGTAAGGCACTGCCCCACTTCATCATCCGTAAGTACGGGTGGAAGCTTGTCCATGAATTGTGTTACACGTTGCATACGTTCCATATACGCCCTGCAGGTAGCACGGCATTTGCAGAAATGACTATCACACCAGCCGCCCACAACGCATTCACCTGAACCATCGAATGCCATTTGACTTACGGGCTTAATGCTTTCACCCCAAGTATTTAGGTTCTCACAATTAATCGTCCAAGAAGAAATATTGCTCATTCTAGGCTGTACAATATGTAAGGTAATGTCCTTAATGTCGTATAAAAGATCATACTTTTTCAAAGCGCCCAAAGCATACAGCTTCATTTGTGGGTTATCTACGCAATCCACTTGAACGGTTTTCCCATACTTAAAGTCCACGATATGAAGATGTCCTCCACCAATCATAATACTATCGGCGGTTCCAAACCCTTCAGGAGCAATATGGGAATAGTCCACTTTCGTTTCAAACACCGCATAGGGTTTTGAAGAAAACATCATTTCAACATCTTTTAAGTATTCTACGTATGTGTCCGTATCGTGATCCATATCCACAATATACAATTCGTTGCTCTTTATTTTGTTAAACTTACGGGTAAAGGCGCCCTTATCCATTCCATGAAAATGTCGTCTTGCTTTTAACTCGGCCAGCTCATGGGCAAGAGATCCCTCCTGGGCAGACTCCCCTGCAGTGTCTGGCAAAACTGACTCCATTCTAGCTGAGGGGGTGCAGTGCAGCCACTTATCGGCCGCACTTGCAGATAATAAAGCATGGCTCATATCTGCGCCCCCATCCCTCTGATGGCCACTGCGAAATCATTGTATCTTTCCTGTGGCAGCTGTTGCAGTGTTTGTACACCGAAGGACTGCATCAACGCCACCAGCACATCCGTTTTACCTGCATCCATTAAAGGAGCTGCTGCCAACGAAAGCTGTTCTAAGGTATATACTGCCGGCTGTGCTGTCGGCGCCGTAGTAGAAATAGGATTCTGCATCACCGGCGCTTGCATTTGCTGCATTGGTACTGGGTTTTGCATTACGGGTGGTGTTATTGCCTGGGCTGTTGGTACTGGGTTCTGCATTACTGCCGGTGTCATTGTTTGGTTTACTGGAGCTGCACTCTGAATTACTGGTGCAGATGATGCGACAGGCGAACCGTTTTTAGATATCTCTACTGCCAGCACCTTTACAACATCTATAATTGCCGGACTGTTTACTAAGTCCTTTTCACTAATTTTGATTACTAATTCCATATTAATTTCCTCCTAATTTTAAAATCTTTGTTTGTTTAGATTTCGGTAAAGTCATGAACCCCTCTAGGTCCATGAGAATAAAACCTTTTTCATGCTCCACCTTAATAGTCCCATGCTTAGGGTTAAGATCTGCTTTTGCCTCGGCGATTTCTTTGTCCCATCTGCCCGTATGTATTCCTCCTTATAATTCCATCTTGTTTAAAATATCTCTCAGTGATTTCAGCTCCGTTTTGTTTAAGGTAATCCCTTTGGAGCATTTTGCATGGTCGTCAGCCCATCCCCGTATATCATAGAGCTCTTTCCTACCATTCCAGCTGACAAGATTTAACTCCCTTGTCCATTCACCTTGGGAAATCACCCCAAAATGTTGTACAATCTCATTCTTAATTTCCGCCATTGACAAATCCCATCCTTTCTGTTATTTTCAAAGTGAGTTTTTTAGCTTGTCCCTTTCGGAATTGCCGTTCCTTGGGGACTTTTTTATTTTCTTTTCCATTTTATAAACTCCGGGTGCTGATACCCCAAAGAAGGAAAAAATAATAATCCATTTCAGTACAATCCTGTGCGGCAAAGCACATTCAACCGCTGCTATAAAACCAAAAGCAATCACTGCATAAAGTAGCCATAGGGCAACTACCTTAATGTTTGTAACAAAAATGACATTTCCTTTCCGTTTTTCTTGCTTCATACGGCGTTCATTCTTGCGTCTGTCAGCATTGCGGTATATCGGGTCATTATGTATATTTCGCATGCTTGTCCACCCCCTGTATCTTCTTGCTTTCCCACCAGCTGACGAACTCGTCTTTATCTATTCTCCACACTGCATGATTGCCTATACCGATTTTCCTTGCTGGGAACTCACCTGCTCGGCTCAATTGCCGCAAGCGTTCACTACTAAATCCTGTTAAGGTAGCTGCAAAAGCAAGATCGAATATTACCGGGACATCGTCCCATCTTTTAGTTGTTTTCAAAGAACCCCCTCCTAGTTTGAATTCGCATCTATTCCATATCTGATGCACATTTCTTTGATAATGGAGATATATCCCTCAATTAGCTTTTTATCATCTGCAATCGCATCCAATTTATTAAGCTTGTCCACCTTAGATTTGCAAACACCATTTAGCGCCATAGTTTTCTTTTTGTTAGTAAGCCGGATGGAAAGCGATACTCCAAACCTTTCATCTAGGAGTTTATAGCTTTCCTCCCTGATGTTGCGAAGGTGTTCATATCCACCTATAGCAACCGCCATTTTATTAAGCAGCCTTGCTGTATCTTTTCGCCAGTCATTAGGGTTTAAAGAAACTATATCCTTAATCCCATCAATACGTTTGTTGGTATCCTCAATGGCTTTTTCATTCTCACGCTGCTTGCGTTCCATATTTACAAGTATTTGAGCCTGCCCAAGAAGAATTTCGGCTTGAGACTTTGGGGTTTTGTATTTTTTCTCAACAGCGATAAAATACTTCCGTACCTTTTTCCCTATTTCGTTACGCTCCAGCATTGCCATTTCCTTGGCAGTGTCAAGCTGAATTATGTACTCTTTTGTTCTACCTCCGTTTTCTAAATTTTTAGAAAGCGTTTCAAAGTCCTCATTTTCTGTAGCTTCGCAGTCAGCAAATCTGTTTTTAATCCAGTCGGCAAATTTACTTTTACTTTGCAACCCTTCCCAAAGCTCTCTACCATTTACAACCTTTTCTCCTGTACTTGTTTCATAAACAGGTACTAATTCCTTTTCAATTACTGTTAGTTGGTTCATTTGCTCACCCTTTCTATATGGTATATTTTATATTTTTGTGCTATCCTTTCCTTACAGGTATGCCAGTACCAAGTTTGTGAAGAAAGGAGCTTGTCTTATGCCTATTGAACAACGAGCTCATGAATTGGCGCTTTTGTATATGGAGCGCTACATGGTAATGCGTGACATACAAGAACCCGAGCAGCTTGTTATTGTATATAAACAAGTTTACTCAGATTATCTTGAACAATTAAGTCGCAACTAGTATCTCTTTGAAACAGTGAAGGCTTTAGATAACCAAAAGCTTTTACTGTTTTTTTTAAGCGCCTTTTTCAGAAATAATGGCAGTGAATTCATTACTTCCATACTAATTTTTTTTATCTTCTGCCAGATTGAAAATACCCTTGATAAATTGTTTCATTTCTAACTCACCTTCAATCGTCAGCTTTTTATAAACTTCCGTTCTTTTAGCTAGATCAACTTTCATTCTTTTCACCTCCTCCTTAGCTTGCAGTTTTTATAGTATATTTTGTATTTTTGTGCTATCCTTTCCTTACAGGTATGCCAGTACCAGGTTTGTGAAGAAAGGAGACATATTTAAATGAAGTTAAATCCTGATTGCATACATTGGCCTACCAATTCCCCTAATCGGTAACCGCATTCTTCGCAACGCAACTCTCCCATTCTACGGGTCAAAAGATTTCCGTCTAGCATCACTTGGGAATCCATTGTCATTTTTACGACAGGAAGGGCGCATCCATCCCAAGTGATATCCAGCTTAGATAACGTATTACTTATCTCGGCACCATTAAGTTTTATGCTTTTTGTGTGAGTATTAATTAAAAGTGTGTTGATTGAATTTCTATCTATTGGTGTTCCTCTAATTTCCATATGTACCCCCCTAATTAGTAGCATTTATGCGACTGTATTGTCAAAAAAAATGGCCATTGCTTCTTCCATAGTTAATGGAATTGCTGCTACTATCTTATGAGCTTCAGCTATAGAAAAACTCATTCCGTTAGTTTTCAGTTTTCTATAGAATGTACTTCTATCAATGCCTACAGCGTCAGCAACAGCTTCTTGCGTTGTTTGTCTCTCTACAATTTTTCCTTTTAATAATTGCATATTTGTATTCATATTACACGCTCCTTCCTTAAATTATGTCAATAGTTTTAGTAGCATTATTGCTACTTTATGATTTAATAGTAGCACGTAAATATTTAAAAGTCAATCAATATGTCGCACTCTCGCTTAAAAAAATGTTGCAATTATGCAACTCTTGTGCTAGTATAGTTCTAAACAGGGGGTAGATCATAATGAAGGTTGGAGAAAGAATTCGATTGCAAAGAAAGAAAATTGGAATGTCAGCGGATCAACTTGCTGATATAATAGGTACTTCTAGATCAACAATATTCAGATATGAAAATGGAGCAATAGAAAAAATGCCCACTTCTGCTCTTGAACCAATTGCTGAAGCTTTACGTACAACACCAGCTTACCTTATGGGTTGGGTAAATTCAGAAGATAATGAACGATTCGCACTATCTATTGATGCAGATAACATCATAGTAGAGCTAGAAAAATTAAACGAATTAGGCAGAAAAGAGGCTATTAAAAGGGTAGAAGAATTAACACATATCAATAAATATTCCGCTAAAAGTAAAATTAACCATCTAACTCCTATTGCCGCTCACAACGACAACGCTGACGACGAAGATCAGCAGAACTTAATGAAGAAAGATATTGACGAATTATAATTTGTTTTTGCAAGGGGGTAATGTATGAACAAATATGATTATCTGCTTGATATTGCAGAAAGAAATGGTGTTATGGTTTGCGAAAAACAGTTTAAATCAGATGCAAAAGGATTATGTAAGGGAAGCAAAATCGGAATAAGCAAAGATTTAGCCAATGCAGAAAAGGCATGTGTGTTAGCAGAGGAACTTGGACATTATTTTACAACAGTTGGGAATATCCTTGACCAGTCAATCGAAAATAATAGAAAACAAGAGAAAGTAGCCAGAGTTTGGGGGTATAACCACCTAATAAGAATTGACGATTTAATCCAACCAAT
The DNA here is from genome assembly GCF_001561955.1 of Anaerotignum propionicum DSM 1682. NCBI lineage: Bacteria > Bacillati > Bacillota > Clostridia > Lachnospirales > Anaerotignaceae > Anaerotignum > Anaerotignum propionicum. The sequence continues at coordinate 766,294 of NZ_CP014223.1, read as the reverse complement.
CCTCGATGGATGCAGCAATATTTTTGAAGTTGCTGAGTTTTTAGAAGTTACAGCAGAGTGCCTATTAGAGATAATTGGAGCTTTCAAAGAAAAATATGGAGCTGTATACATAGCCGGTGAATATAAAATTATTTTTAATGATTACGGATATTGCGTTTTAAATTAAAAATCCCCCACTCCGCTACCAACGAAGTGAGGGACAAGCGGTCATACCGAGGTACAACAGCCCTACACAAGCTAATTGTATCACAAGACCGCTTTATTTACCATACCAAAATAAATAAAGGAGGTCTTATTTCTATGGCCAAAAAGAAAAACACCGTCCGTGCTGACGGTAGAATCGCCGTCCAAGTATATCTTGGCGAATTTGACGGAAAACGAAAATACAAAACCGTCTACGGAAAAAATCAAAAGGAGGCAGAAGCAAAAGCACAGGAATTAAAATCGTCTATGTACAGGGGAATTGATATTACCGCAGACAGAGACACATTCGAATTCTGGATGGAAGCATGGTGCGCACTTAAAAGCACGGAAGTTACCCACGGGCGCATGGAAAGTTATAAGCGCAGCTTAAAAAAGTATGAGCCGCTATATAGCCTCCCTATCACACGCCTTAAGACTGCTGATTTTCAACAAATCATCTTAACCCTTGCCAAAGAAAACCCGAACACCGGGGAGCCATCGGCAAAATCATCTCTTAAGCAGATACGATCCGTTGGACTACAGGTATGCCAATTGGCCATTGATAATAGGGTCATGGACTATAACCCTGTTGGTCCAGTCAAAATCCCCCGTGTGCCACAAGGCAATATAAGACGAGCATTAACCCAAGAAGAACAACAATGGATCATTGATACTCCTCACAGAGCCCAAACAGCAGCCATGATCATGATGTTTGCAGGCTTACGCAGAGGTGAACTACTGGCACTCACATGGTCCGATATTAGTTTTAAAGATGCTACAATTGATATTAATAAAACCGTTGAATTTATTAACGGCCAACCAGTTCTAAAAAACACGGCCAAATCAAAAAACAGTATCCGAACTATCAATATACCCGACATTCTTGTGGATTTTTTGCATGAAAAGAAGAAGATCTGCACAGATTCCGTAATCGTCTGCCCTTCTGCAAAGGGCCAGCTTATGAGCGAGATTAGTTGGCGTAGGCTATGGGACAGTTACTTAACAGATTTAAATATAAAATACGGAAACTTTAGAAATCAAATTTCAGGTCAGCCAAAAAGTAAATTTCAACCCCAAGGTGTCCCTTGTGTCATTCCTCGGTTCACTGCTCATTGGTTAAGACATACATATGCTACAATGCTTTACTTTGCGGAAGTAGATGTGCTAACTGCAAAAGAGCAGCTGGGTCACTCAGACGTGCAAACCACCTTAAATATTTACACGCATTTAGATGGGAAGCACAAACGAAAATCAATGGATAAATTAAATTCTTACCTCGCAGGTGGTACAAATAATAACTCACCTATCGCTAAAATTTGACTTGCATTTTGACTTGCATTGACTTGCATTTGACTTGCAAAATGATAATAAACGACAAAAAACGACACTAAATAATACGTCGTTTTCAGGCAATAAAAAAAGTGCCAAAACCCTTTAAAATCAAGGTTTTCAGCACCTTTTTACACCCATCGATGCGACAGGATTTGAACCTGCGACCTCGGCGTCCCGAACGCCGCGCTCTACCAAACTGAGCCACGCATCGAGATAAACAGCAATTTTATTTTGCGCTTTTTTCAAATAAATGTCAAGAATGATATTATATTTTTCTACAACAAATAAAGCCCATTTAAATCAAGATTACCCTTGCTGAGAGTTTTTTATTTTACGTCTATAAAAACCTATAAGCCATTCTAAAACAATTTTTGATTAATTCTCCTTTATCATTTGTAAAAGCTAGAGCAAAAACTTTTAACTAACATAGAACAAAACTCCTTGTATTATCAACTAAGCTGAACAACAAATAAAGACAGAGGTAACCCTCTGCCTTCATTTTGTATCATATTTCATTTCCTATAGTTTTCGAAAAATTATTCAGCTTCTTCCGACACTAATATTTCTTTTTTTATACTTATTGCCAATTCATCCAACTGCTTTTCATCCACAACAGTAGGAGCATCGGTCATAGGGCATGATGCATCCTTCACCTTAGGGAAAGCGATGACATCACGAATACTGCTTGCACCGCACATAAGCATGATGATTCTATCCAATCCAAAAGCAAGACCACCATGAGGAGGTGCTCCATATTTAAACGCATCTAGGAAATAGCCAAAACGCTGCTGTGCATCTTCCATTGTAAAGCCCAAAAGTCCAAACATTTTCTGTTGAACATCTCTGCGATGAATTCTGATGGAACCGCCGCCCAATTCATAACCATTTAATACAATATCATAGGCTTTGGCACGAACCTTGCCTGGGTCTGTCTCCAGCAAATCAATGTCCTCATCCATAGGAGCTGTGAATGGATGGTGTACCGCCACAAATCTGCCTGCTTCCTCATCCCACTCTAACATAGGGAATTCGGTAATCCAAAGGAAGTTGAAATCATCCGCCTTCGTTAACTCCAGCATTTTGGAAAGCTCCAACCGCAAGGCTCCTAAAGAATCAAATACAACCTTGTCCTGATCTGCACAAATCAAGATCAAATCTCCCGGTTTGCCGTCCATTCTTTCCACAATTTCTGCTAATTTTTCTTCAGTAAAGAATTTTGCAATCTGGGTTTTCAAACTGCCATCCTCATTGATAGCAATCCATGCCAGACCCTTTGCACGATAAGTTTTTACGAATTCAACTAAGCTGTCAATTTTCTTTCTTGGGAAAGCACCACAGCCCTTTGCATTAATAGCACGCACACTGCCCCCTGCTTCCAATGCAGTTTTAAATACAACAAAATCTGTATCCCCAACCACCTCAGAAATATTTACAAGCTCCATTCCAAAGCGTACATCAGGCTTATCAGAACCAAAGCGTTCCATTGCCTCTTTGTATGTCATTCTTTTCAAAGGTAAGGGAATTTCTACATTTAAAATATCCCGAAATACCTTTTGCATCATTCTTTCGTTGATGTCCAAAATATCCTCAACATCAATGAAGGAAAGTTCCATATCCACTTGGGTGAACTCAGGCTGACGGTCAGCTCTCAAATCTTCGTCACGGAAGCATTTTGCAATCTGATAGTAACGGTCCATACCTGAAACCATTAACAACTGCTTGTATTGCTGAGGGGACTGGGGTAATCCATAAAAGCTGCCAGGATGCACACGGCTGGGCACCAAGTAGTCTCTTGCACCTTCCGGTGTGCTGATTCCTAAAATAGGTGTCTCAATTTCCAAAAAGTTTTCCTGATCTAAGAAGTTCCTCATCACTTGAACAACCTTATGTCTTAATACAAGATTGTTTAGCTGACTAGGACGGCGCAAATCCAGATAACGATACTTGAATCTTAAGTCATCCTTAACTGAAATATTATCCTCAATCTGAAATGGTGTTGTTTCAGCTTCAGAAAGAATACGAAGCTCAGTGGCAATAATTTCGATGGTTCCTGTTTTCATGTTGGGGTTAATATTTCCCTCAGTTCTAGGGGCAACTTGTCCACGAACAGCCAATACAAATTCGCTTCTTACACTTTCTGCCTTCTCAAACAGTTCTTTTTCCGCTACATTTCCATCAATAGCAATCTGAACCAAACCGGTTTTATCTCTTAACGCAATAAAGATCAGCTGTCCAAGGTCACGACGACGCTGAACCCAGCCCATTACTGTAACCTCTTTGCCAATCATGGTTTCATTTACATCACAACACATACAGCTTCTCTTCAAGCCTGCTAATGCTTCACCCATTTTAAATTCTCCTTCAAATACAAAATTTTCTTTCTCTATCATACCATTTTTCTAAAAAAAGTAAAGTTTTCCCGAAAAAGTTTCATTCTTAGTCTGCAAAATATTGTGAAATGAACAAACCTGCAATTTCGGGTTATTTCCTTTTTTATGTAATTGTGATATACTAAATATATAGGAGGAGTATTGCCTCTTAAGCTATTTATATATCCCTACAATATTCTTGGTTTTTGTACTTTTGATATTTTAACATTAAATTTAAAAATTGACAAATAGGAGTGATTCATATGGATAAGCATAAAATTATAACAATCAGCCGCCAGTATGGCAGTGGCGGGCGTATCGTAGGTAAACTATTGGCTGAACGCTTAGGGATTCCTTTTTATGATAATGAAATCATTTCTCTTGCCGCAGAAAAAACAGGGCTGTCAAAGGAATGCTTTGTCAATGCGGAAGAAACCTCTACAGGAAATCTTTTGCTCTCCCTGACAACCTTAACCCCCAGTGTAGAATCCTTTGGTCTTCCTTTGAACGAGAAAATATTTCTTGTGCAATCTCAAGTAATAAAAGAGGTGGCTGAAAAAGGAAGCTGTGTCATTGTTGGTCGTTCCGCAGATTATATCCTTTCTGAAACAGAAAATTGTATTAATGTTTTTTTACAAGCAGACTTAAAAGACCGTATCAACAGAGCAGTAGCTCAATACGACCTGCCAGAAAAAAATGCAGAAGCATCTGTGATCAAAACAGATAAACGCCGCGCCAACTACTATAACTATTTTACAGGATTAAAATGGGGTGCAGCTGAAAATTATGACTTAATTTTGAACACCTCTCGTATGGATTTAGAAAAAATCGTTGATGTTATTGAAAAATATGTGTCTTTAATCTAAGCAATGTTACAATAAAGAGTATCCCAAACTACAACATAGCTAAGGGATACTCTTTTTTTGCCTCTTTTATCACCCTTAGCCAAATAATTTTAATCTAAATGGAACAGCCTGTGCTTTCAGACTCTTGCCGTTCAATAAAAAAAGTGCTGTAAATAAATGATCTCATCTATTTACAGCACCCAATTTAACTCCCTAAAGGAAAATCCCATAGGGAAGCCCCCCACATTTTAAAAGCATCCATATCATTAAAAAATATAGAACGGATTGCATTACCATTTAATAGGAATTTTACTTGCAAATTCCCACTGCCAAAGGACAGTGGGCCTGCAAATATTCGTCATGCTTTATTTAAAATATAGCATTGTATATAATAGGTAAAGATTAGTGTTGTCTCATGTGACTTCTCAATTCAGCACCAACAGATTCGCTCAAATGTGCCTTCTGCATTCTTCTCATAGCATTGAAATGAGGACGGTTTGCCTGATTTTCCAGAATCCATTCTCTTGCAAAGGAACCATCCTGAATATCTTTCAAGATACCACGCATTGCTTCTCTTGTCTGTTCTGTGATAATTTTAGGGCCTGCTGTATAATCGCCATATTCAGCAGTATCACTGCAAGAATAGCGCATAAAGGAAAGGCCTTCTTTTACAACCAAGTCGATAATCAGCTTCATTTCATGGATACATTCAAAGTAAGCATTTTCAGGCTGATATCCCGCTTCAACCAAAGTATCAAAACCAGCTTTCATCAATGCGGAAACACCGCCGCAAAGAACTGCCTGCTCACCGAAAAGATCTGTCTCTGTTTCTTCTCTAAAGGTGGTTTCCAAAACGCCTGCTCTTGTTGCGCCCAAGCCATCAGCATAAGCCAATGCTACATCCTTTGCATTGCCGCTTGCATCCTGGAATACAGCAATCAGAGCGGGAACGCCGAAGCCTTCTTTATATGTACTTCTTACAACGTGTCCGGGACCCTTAGGAGCGATCATGATAACGTCTACATCGTTAGGAGGCACAATCTGTCCATAGTGGATATTGAAACCATGGGCAAAAGCCAGTGTAGAACCGGATTTCAGATATGGCTTAATGTCAGCCTGATACATTTTTGCCTGTGTTTCGTCATTTACCAGAATCATGATGATATCAGCAGCCTTAACTGCTTCTGGAGTAGTCATTACTGTCAGGCCGTCAGCCTCTGCACGAGCCTTGCTCTTAGAACCTTCGTAAAGAGCAACAACCACATCAGCGCCACTATCTTTGAGGTTCAGTGCATGTGCATGCCCCTGAGAACCATAACCAACAACTGCAACCTTTTTTCCTGCCAACATTTCTTTTTTTGCGTCCTGTTCGTAATACATTTTAGCCATTTTACATTCTCCTTTGTAATTATATTTTGATATTACTCTACACCATATAAGCATTTGCTGCCGCGTTCAACAGCGATGAGTCCGGTACGACAGTATTCAAGTATGCCGTAAGGGGCTACATAAGTAAGAAAAGCATTAAGCTTACTACTTTCTCCTGTTATTTCAATGCATACAGAGCCGGGAGACATATCCACAACCTTTGAGCGAAATACATTTGCTGCTTCCAGTATGGTTTGAAGGTTTTCACCCGTTGCATTGACCTTTGCGATTAAAAGCTCTCGCAAAATTGTGTTATCTGTGGTCATCAGCTCAACCTTTTTCACGTCATAAAGCTTGGAAATTTGTTTGAGCAGCTGATCCTTTTTATTGGCATCACCTGTAGCGGTTATGGTCATCCTTGAAACCTCTGGATTGATTGTTTCACCGCAGGTGAAGCTATCGATATTAAAATTTCTTTGACTAAAGAGTGACGATATTCTGGTAAGGGTCCCCGATTGATTTGATACAATAATGGAAACCGCAAATTGTTGATTATTGGCATTACTCATTCAAATCACCTCATTTCAAAATAATGTCGTCCATGGAACCGTTTGGCGGTACCATGGGGAATACATTTTCTTCGTCGGGAATCAAGCAATCAATTAATACTGGGTTGTTTAAGGCAAAGGCTTTGTCCATGGCTTTGTCTAATTCCTCTAGGTTTGCGGCACGTAAGCCTGTTGCACCAAAGGCCTCCGCCAGCTTTACAAAATCAGTCTTACGCTCTAAGTTACTGGACATAAAATGATTTTCGAAGAAAAGATTCTGCCATTGTCGTATCATTCCCAGCACCCCGTTGTTTAGAACAACAATGATAAGGGGAAGTTCTTGAGAAACAGCCGTTGCCAATTCATTTAAGTTCATGCCAAAGCTTCCATCCCCGGTAAAAAGTACTGTTTTATTTCCTGTTGCCATTGCAGCTCCGATGGCAGCGCCCATTCCGTAACCCATTGTGCCTAAACCACCACTGGTTTGTAAGGTTCTCGGTTTTTTAAAGTTATAGTATTGGGCAACCCACATTTGATGTTGACCAACATCGGTAGCGATATTTGTTTCAGGTGTAGCTCTGCAATTCACAGCACCAATCACCTGTCCTGGTAATAAATAGCCTTTTGGCAGAGAAACTTCTTTTGTTTTGTTTTTATAGCCCCTTACTTCTTCTTCCCACTCTGGGTGCTTTTGAGGCTCCAGCTTTGAGTTTATGTAGCACAGTGCAAAATATAAGTCTCCGGAAATTTGAAGTGTAGCGTCAATATTTTTGCCATGCTCAGCCGAGTCAACGTCCAAATGTATAATTTTAGCCTTTGGAGCAAACTTGCTTCTGTTTCCCGTGGCTCTGTCTGTAAAGCGAACCCCTGCCGCAATAACCAAATCACATTCGCTGATGGCTTTCGTTGCAGCAAACCTGCCGTGCATCCCACTCATTCCTAGATACTTGGGATGACAGTTATCCATTGCCGTCAAGCCCATCATACTGCAAACCATAAAGGCATCAGTTTTTTCAATCAGCTTCGTTATAATTTCCGAGCAGTTTGCGTTTATTACACCGCCACCGCAATATATTACAGGGCTTTTACTTTCGTTTATCATCTTCACCGCCTGATCTAATAAAGCTGTATCAGGCTTAGAGTCTGTTAATTTTTCCGCAATACCTTTAGGTGCATACTCGGTTTTATCTAACTGTATATTTTTCGGGATATCCACCAGTACAGGACCGGGACGCCCGCTTTTAGCAAGTCGAAATGCTTCTCTAACTGTTTCTGCAAGGGTTTCTACGTTATCAACGCGAAAGCTATGCTTTGTTACAGGAATAGATAAGCCAAAAGTATCTACCTCTTGGAAACTATCGGAACCAATTAGCTCCATTGGCACATTTCCTGTAATTGCAACCATGGGAATGGAATCCGCTTTTGCTGTAGCAAGCCCTGTCATCAGGTTTGTGGCTCCTGGCCCTGAGGTTGCGACACAAACGCCAACCTGACCGCTAGCACGACTATAACCGTCTGCTGCATGGGCTGCACCTTGCTCATGGGCTGTCAGTACATGATTGATACGATGTCTGTTTTTGTAGAGCTCATCGTAAATGCTGAGCACTGTCCCTCCCGGGTAACCGAATAGCGTAGTAACACCCTGTTCAATAAGGGTTTCTATTAATATCTGGCAGCCGCTTAGCTCCATTCTTATTCCTCCTTACATAGATTTTTTATAAACAAATTTTTATCAAGCAAAAAGGCTGTACAGTGGATGCACTGTACAGCCTTTGATTTAGGATTTCATCTCATGCAATCTTAATCAAATGAACTTTATCAGCAGTCAACCACTTTTTACCAGCACAAATAACCTCACCGAGAATGACAAGGACGAGGTTAATGAGGCTAATAATAATGTAGTTAACAGACTGACTAAAGTTATGCATACGATGATCTCCTTTCCGTTTAAATTTGTTATTGGAAGTTTAAAGCTTAATTGTATTTTTGTCAATACAAATTTTTGATCTTTTTTTCACGAGAAAGAATTTTTGTTAATGTGCTGTATGTTTTTATTTTCATACATTTTTCTTTGTGCACTAATTCCTATACATTTTGCAAAAATAAATTCAATTTTTTTATTTTTTAACTCAGAATATAACATTTTTTACATTTTTTTATTTTTTAAAATTATAGATTTTTTGAGATTTTAATTAGAAAAATATAATCTATCATACTCAAAAGGTTATATGGCTCAATTTTATTTTTAAAAAAAGATCTGAAAAATCAATTAATTTCTCAGAAATAGAAAGAAAAACCATTCTTTCTGCATAACGTTTGTTACGAAAATGAAATCATATGTAAAAACAGCCTGTTCTTTTTTTGTTTTAAAAGCATAAACTTGTACAAAGTCTGACGGGAGCGTGATACCAATGAAACGGTTATTGATATGGATACTAGCAATAGGTCTTTTATTAGGAGGATGCAGCGGAGCACCCCCTACTGAGCCGAAAGGCCAAGCGGCACAAGGAGCCATCGGGGATGATATCCCCATCACTAGGGGGCAGGCAGCAAAAATGCTGGCTTTGGCTTTTTACACACCCCAAGAGATTAAAAATTTACCTCAAGATACTTCTTTTCCCGATGTGGCAAAGGATGATTGGGCATATCCCTATATTAATGCCGCTGTGGAACTTAATTTCTTTTCCGGCGACGGAGAAGGGTTCCGCCCCAATGATGATTTATTGCTTTGGGAAGCTCAAATTCTAATGGATCGTGTGGCTCCTGATTATGAAAAACGAATGGTCTTAACGGATGACAATAAAGAGATGGCAGTTGCCTATAGCCTCTGGACACAGCTTTTCGAAAAGGCCTTGATGTCAAGGCGAGGTGAAGATAGCATATTTTCCTATGGAATCAAAAAAGAAACCCAGGTTCTATTTACAAATGGTGAAGAAAATCTTTTTGATGGGGGGATTTATGGGTCAGATGGGTACAACCTGACAGCTTATATCGACGAAAAAATTTCATTTTGGCAAAAAGACGGTGAAATCATTGGATTACTCTCCGTAGATGAGGTTACCCCTACCATCCAAAATATTTATTGCAGGAAAGAAGGCAATCAAATTATTGTAACCGGTGCTGGCGAAAAAGCTTATAATTTTGAAGGAACAGATTTTGAACCGGGACTTTGCAATGTGACCATTGAAAATGGTAAAGCATCCGTTAGAGAAGGCACAAAACTTAGCGGCGAAGTGATAAAAAGAGTAGATAATAAAGAAATATACTTAAGTAGCAAAGGAAAGATGCAGTGGTCAGAAAACTTCCGTGTTTATGGACAGGATTTATCATGCCTTAATCAAAATGCCCTAATCTGTGGTACCGATTTGGCAGATTTTTATGTTTTGGATGATACAATTATGGGAGCTGTGATTCAGAAAGATGTTGTTCCCGAAAAGATTCGCGTGCTACTAGGCGGCGGATTGCAAGAATCGGTTACCATAAAAGGTGCAGAAGGCTTCTCCCTATCTAACGGTGTAGGAGAAAAAGACTTCAGTTCTGGAACAGCCACCCTTACAGCAGATCTGGCTTGGTTTGACCACGGCATTGTGACTGTCTCAGGGAAGGTTCGTATGACCTTCAATGGCGGAGAAGAAAGAGCCTATTCCGGTCTAATCGAAATGGAACGCATTGGAGATAAAATTGCAATTATAAATGAATTGCCTATGGAAGAGTATCTCTTGGGTGTAGTTCCTTATGAAATGCCGGTAAGATTCGGTCAGGCTGCTTTAGAAGCACAAGCTATTTGTGCCAGAAGCTATGCCTATAATCAGTTCTATGCCAATGCATATGGTCACTATGGTGCCCATGTAACAGATACAGTTGCCAGTCAGGTTTTCATGGGCTCGGATACTGCACCTGAAGCTGAAAAAGCAGTATCGGCAACAGCAGGTATGTGTGTTGTCGCTGGTGATCGGGTGGCACAAACGTACTTCTACTCTACCTCATGCGGATACGGAGCCAAGGACACTGATGTATGGTCAGCAGATGCTACCTTCAGTGGAAATAGCAAAACCTATTTGCAAGGGCAAGCCTACGGAGTAACCCAGGAAGTGCCAAAAACGGAAGAGGAATGGCTTGCTTTTTGGCAAAATTGGCAAATGGATGGGTATGATAAATCCTCTGCTTGGTATCGATGGAAAGTATATTATAGCGCTGGACAGCTTGGCGAAATAACAGAAAAAACTTTTGCAAATATTTCCGCTTCCAATGGAGCATTGATTAAGGTAAAGCAAAACGATGGCAGTTGGAAAGCAGAACCTCCAAAAGGGTTAGGAAAATTAATTGGAATATCTGTTGCAGAACGAGGAGATGGCGGTATTATTAAAGTGTTGGAAATGAATTTTGAAAACGGTGCTGTGCAAGTATTTACGGAAAATGCCATTCGTAAAGTCCTTTCTCCAACAAAACTGACCATCGGAGAAACCATTAATCTTCAAAGAATCAGTGGTGGAACACTGACAGGACAAATTATGCTTCCCAGTGCATTTTTTGCAATAAAAGAAATGAAAAATAGCGAGGGAGTGCTGACGGGAATTGCCCTGTATGGCGGTGGTTGTGGTCACGGCGTAGGTTTAAGCCAATATGGTGCCAAGGAACTGGCTGCCCAGGGGCTAAAGGGAGAAGAAATCATACAAAAATATTTCCCCGGTACGACTGTAGAAAAGGTAATGTAAACACTGTATAAACCTGCCTTTAATAAATACTAGGGCTGAAGGATTCTTGAGAACCTTCAGCCCTTGATGTCTATTATTCCTATCTTCTGGTTTAACTCTGCTCGTCTTTCGCATCTTTTTCTCAAACTTAGTTCCAGTTTTTTAGATAACTCTTTTATGGGCTTTATTAACTTTATTAAATAGACAATGCCCAAAACGAAGTTGTGAATAACAACTATAGCATATAAATACAAGCGTCATACTTCCTTTTTTTAGTTCACACTTTTTCCATTCTACACAGTATCTTTTGGAATGTTAGGGCACCCCCACTCCCCTTCTGCATACCATTATACAATCTATCCATTTATTAGCATATTTGCCCTAAAAAAACTGACTTCCCCTAGGTTGGAATTTATTTATAACCTAGGGGAAGTCAGTGATAGTGACTAGTCTATGTATCATAAAGAACATAAATACAAATTTATTTAATTAGAGAAAGAAAGATTAGTTTTTTAACCCTGTACATATGGAATATATTTTTGAACCTCTTGTACATCCTTTTGGTCCATATATGTAACGTTATATACTGTAATATCCTTTTTACCATTCAAATAAAATATAAGGTTTTGCATCTGCAGCATCTGCATCTCCCGCTGGTCATAAGAAATCAAATCTTTTGCAACACCATCGACGCCTTTGCACATTTCTTCAATAGATGGAACATAATAAGAGCCATCCTTTGCCTCTATCCATTCCACCAAAGCCCAGCCATTACTCTTCCATTGAAAATCCAATCGAGAAGGGATACAGCTTCCACCACTCTCAATAAGCTGACTCCCTAAGTTTGGTGTCCGTAGGAAAGAATATCGACTGGAACCAATAACTGCATAAACAGAGAGTTTATCCTTCTCTTGAGAGATATGGCTAATCAAAGGAGCAACTATTTGCACCTGTCGATTGTCTATATCTTCAGAATAACGTGCTATCATTGCAGTATACACAGCTTTCATTACATCACTATGTCTCGTAATCAAGCCCTGCTGTGTCTTACTCTTCATAGATACCATTCCGCGCTTTTCTAGATCTTCTCCATAGCGTTCTTCATCGTAAACAAAGGGTTCTAACGCAACGGAGTCCAATGCGCAATATGCCTCAAACCACTGACCCGGTTTCATTTCTTTCAGTAAATTGGGAATTGTAGCATCTGGGGTATTTAAAAGCTTCAAACAAGCCGCCATCATGATATATCCCCTGGTATCTGCAGGCTGATCCTTACTGAATCGAGTCAGTAGTTCCGCCAAAGCACCATCTCCAAGCTTTAGCAATTCTTCATATTTCATATTCTCGCGTAATGCTTCGTAGGAAAAGGTGTCACCCATTTCATTCACAATTTCTTCTAGCAATGAACTGCATCGAATTTTGTTTAAAAAATAATCTTCATCCCCTGCTAAGAACAGTTGATCCAATTCTTTCATAAAATTACGGAACGTGTCTATATCAATGACCATACTGCGTAAATCTGTCTCACCGAAATATTTTGCACCATCTTCTCGGTCAAAATGGAGAATTTGCTCCTCTCCATTTGCATCAGTAATGGCATACTCAAAGAAAGATGCATTCTCTACCAAAGCCAAAAAAATCATAGCATCCCGCTCAAACCAACCATCTTTAGAAATTTCCTTACCTTTCTCCAAAATCAAATACTGTCTTGCTCCATAAGGTTCTTCTTTGGTGAACAACTCAATTCCCTCATTACTGGGACGGATGCCTTCCGGTAACGTTAATTTGCTAAGAATTGCCCCAACTCCCACATGATTGCCAATATAGTCAAGCTTGCATTCATACAGCATTGCCACTGAGTCAACTATTTCTTCTTCCCCTTGATTCTCCTGAATCTTTCCACAACCCACAAACGCTGTTCCAAACCAAACAATGAAAAGCAAAGATATAAAAAGCGGTATTCCCCTTTTCTTTTTTCCCATATCAAAAATATAGTCAATGCGCACTTTTAAAGCTTCCTTCCCCCCGTTAAATGCTGTTGAAAATGGATTTGTTTGTCCTCCCCTTCGGATGCTGCTTAAAATAGTCAATCCATAATCCTGACGTTGTGTCAAAGAACACTTTTCCAAAACCAAGGTATCACAAGAATATTCTAAATCCTGTTCCGCTAACCGCCCCATCCAATACACAAAAGGATTAAAAAAATGTATCCCTTTTCCAATCACCAACACACTTTTATACCAAATATCTTGTCTTTTACAATGTACCAGTTCATGCTTTAAGATATATCGCAACTGGTTTTTATCATACTCTTCATGGTTTAAATATATTCTCTTACGAAAAAAACCTGTGCAAAGAGGACTGGGTAATACACCACAATAAAAAATTTCTGGTCTTTGTTTCATACACATCTCTTGGCAAGCATCATAATATACTTCCAGTACCTGTGCATCTCTAATACTACGGCTGTTTCTATTTAGATCTCTTAGAAATCTTTCATATTTAACGCTCTGATATAGAAAATAAATAAACATGCCAAAAATCCAGAAAATCCAAATCTTATCCAGTATGCCTCTCATGCCCATTGAAACGTCCGTCGTTTCAATGGGCTGAATTTCTTTGTTCTCAGCACTTTGCCCCTGAATACTATCTACAGTAAAGGAGGAACCACTTATTTTATTCATTTCCAGTGGAATAGTCTTTAATGGGTATGTAGTCTCTGCTTTTGTCTGTATCCCGGGTATTTCCACAACTGGTCTAGGTAAAGTGATATCAATGGGCACAATCAGTCTCAATCCAATGATAAGCCAAACAAAATATCTCCATTTCACCCCATATTGCTTCCCAATAAAACGTGTCAGAACGCCTAAAGCAATGATTGCAATAGAAGAAAACATAGAAATTTTTATAACACTTTGGAACAAAAACATTAAGTCTCGCCCCCTGTTTTGTTACGAATATACGCAGCCAGCTCATCTAAATCATTTTCAGAAATAGCACGACTGTCATATAACGAGGCAACTAATTTTGTAAGAGAATTGTTATTCACCTTATTTAGGAATAGCTTGTTTTCCAGTGCCAAATAGGTTGTCTCTTCAACACTAGCAATATAAAAACGGTTTTTCCCTTCTTTATAAGATTGCAAAAATCCTCGTTCAATCAGACGATTCAGCAAAGTTTGTAAAGCAGAAATATTCCATGAGCGCCTTACCTCTAATCGCTCCTTAATTTCTGCTGTTGAAAGAATTTTTTCACCGTTCCATATGACTTTCATAATTTCTAGTTCCGTATCTGGTAAGCGAGAAATTTCTTCTGTTTTTTTCATGCTATCAACTCCTACATTTGTATGTTGTTTATATAATACAATTGTAGGAGTTCCTTGTCAAGTATCATTTTACTTGAATTTACAATGCCACTGTGTTATTCTTAAACAAGTAAAAATACTATGAAATGAGGATTATTTATGGGTAAAACTTTTATTCCTAAGGGCTATGCGTCCGCGCTTACTTTATATGAAACACAAAACGCAATCGGTATGATCCATAATACCTTTGAAGAAAATCTTTCTCAAAATTTAAATCTGAAAAGAGTGTCCGCACCCTTGTTTGTGGATGCACAAACAGGCTTGAATGATAACTTAAATGGCGTGGAACGTCCCGTTAGCTTTGAAGTTCCTGCAACAGGCGTTACGGCTGAGGTGGTTCATTCCTTAGCAAAATGGAAAAGAATGGCTTTGCATCGTTATGATTTCCATCCGGGCAAAGGTATCTACACAAATATGAATGCAATCCGCCGCGATGAGGTTCTGGACAATTTGCACTCTATTTATGTTGATCAGTGGGATTGGGAAAAGGTAATTACCGCCGAAAAGAGAAACGTGCAAGAATTGAAATATACCGTGCAGGGCATCGTAATCAGCATTTGTGATACCTTAGATGTAATAAAGCAAAAATACCCTCGTATCACCACAGAGCTTTGCAGAGAAGTAACCTTCATCACTTCTCAAGAATTAGAAGATAAATATCCCGATCTTACACCAAAGGAAAGAGAGAATGCTATTGCAAAAGAGCATAAAACTGTCTTTATCATGCAGATTGGGGATGTTTTAAAGTCCGGTAAGCCCCATGATGGTCGTGCACCAGACTATGATGATTGGAAATTAAACGGAGATATCCTGTTTTACAATCCTGTTTTAGATTGTGCTTTTGAAATTTCCTCCATGGGCATTCGTGTTGACCCAGAAGCTATGGATGAACAATTGCGTAAAGCAAACTGCGACGACCGTCGTGAACTTCCTTTTCATAAAATGTTGCTGGAGGGCAAGCTTCCCTCTACCATCGGCGGCGGTATCGGACAATCTCGCTTATGCATGCTGCTTTTAGGTAAAGCTCATATTGGCGAGGTACAATCCTCCATTTGGGATCAGGAAACCATTGATGCTTGCAAAGAAGCAGGAATTGTACTTTTGTAATTAAATAGACAAATGAAACTGAGCGGAAACTAATTAAAAGTTTCCGCTTTATTTGTAAGAAATACGCTGGGAGGTGAAAACATGTGGATAAAAGTAAATAACTAAGCAAGGCAACAATTTCATTGCCTTGCTAATTATTTTTAGATAATGAAAAATCAATATCTATCACAGTTGTTATTCTCCCGCCTTTCTGTTCAGTCCAAATTTCTCCTGTGACTGAACACATTTCTTGAGTTTCACTCTCAAAAATAGGGGCGTTTAACATCAGTTAAAATAAATATTAGGAGGCACACACATGTCATATTTTACTTTTGAAAATAAGCAGGTTTACTATCAGGAACTGGGCCATGGAGAACCATTATTACTGCTCCACGGAAATACTGCATCCTCTGCAATGTTTGAGGAAGCTGCAATAAAATTTATGGAAAACCATACAGTAATTCTAATTGATTTTTTAGGCCATGGAAAATCCGAAAGAATTCTTGAATTCCCCGCAGACTTATGGTTCTACGAAGCACAGCAGGTTATTGCTTTTCTTGAGGAAAAAAACTATAACAATGTAAGTCTCATTGGTAGTAGCGGTGGGGCTTTAGTGGCCATCAACGTAGCCTTAGAGCGCCCCAAACTTATTCATAAAGTCATAGCTGATAGCTTTGAAGGAGAAAATCCACTTCAAGCATTTACAGAAACCATCGGTGAACAACGGGAGCTTTCCAAGAAAGCTAATGAAATAAGGGGTTTTTATATCTCCATGCATGGTGATGACTGGGAAAAGGTTGTGGATTGCGATACGCAAGCCATAGAAAAACATTCTCGAGAAATTGGTAAGTTTTTTCATAAATCTCTAGAGGATTTTGTCCCTCCTATTCTTTTAACGGGGAGTAAAGAGGATGAATTTGTATTAGAACTGAATGTAAATTACTTTGAAAAGACCTATTCCAACTTGATTAAAAAAATCGGTCACGGCGAAATGTTCCTCTTCGAAAAAGGCGGTCAACCTGCCATGCTTTCGAATCTGGATACCTTTGTTAGAATCAGCGAAAATTTCTTGCATAAATAATGCACTGTCACAAAAAGCCACCTGAAATCAATAATGGTGGCTTTTTCATTCTGGTTCTATTCCATTTTAATCCTGAATTATTCATCAGTAGTGCTATCTGCCAGTACCGCCTCTGCACCAGCGTTTTCAAATATCTCTGCTAGTTTCATATACTTAGCAGCACTTTCCCATTGACCAAGCTCGCCATAACAAGTCCCTAGACGTAGACATACAAAACTGATTTCTCCACCATCCAGTCGGAGCGTATTCTCAAACCAAAAAATTGCCTGCTTCCAAACATGCTTTTTATAGAAGTATTCCCCTAAACTTATACATACTTCCAATGATGGCGCATCCTCTTGGGCGCAGGTTAATAACAATTGAAATCCTTCGTCTTCAATCTCCTTTCCACGCAAACGAGCCATGAGCTCTCTGGCACGCTGTGCACGCTGCTCCATTTCCTCTCCCCTTTGGTCTAAAAGTATGATTGCATCCGCCAAAGGACTGATACGCTCCAAACACTGAGAAAGCCCTTCTTCATTTTCTATTGTCAAATAAACACCGATGGAACTCAATCCCATCACCCCCTGCTCTTAAAGTATATGCAGGGACAAAATTCGTCGTTCTAAAAACATTGAAAAAATACAATAAAGATAGGCGTTTGGATGTAGATAAAAGCATAATTTTTGAAAGAATCACAAGCTTCGAAATATGCAGTAGACAAACATGTTATTAGATGCCACCACCTTCTTATCTCTACCTATGCTAATCTTTACCTAGGGATTCCGATTGTAATTACCCTTTCATGGGAAAATAGAATATAAAAAAACACCCCATTAAGGGGTGTTTTAAGATTTCGTAAAAGTATATCTTATTTGTGGCCTGCAGCCTTATAAGCTTCGATACCTTTGCCTAACAGCTCGATACCTCTTGCCATATCTTCTGCATTCAAGATATAAGCGATACGCAGTTCGTTTTTACCCAAGCCAGGTGTAGCATAGAAACCTTCAGCAGGAGCATACATAACTGTTTCGTTGTTTTCTCTGAATTCTTTCAATAAGAATACTAACAAGTCTTCTGTATTTTCAACAGGCATCTTGCAAGTGATATAGAAAGCACCACCAGGCTGTTCGCAAACAACGCCGGGGATTTTCTTGAGTGCTTCGTAAGAAACGTTTCTTCTTTTTTCGTATTCAGCTCTAACTTCAGAGAAGAAAGCAGGATCTAATTTATAAAGAGCAGTTGCGCCAACCATTTCCAATGTAGGGCAGCAAAGTCTACCCATAGCAATCTTCATAACGTTAGCCATAAGATCTGCATTCTTGGAGATTAAGCAACCAATACGAGCACCACAAGCGGAGAATCTCTTGGAGATGGAGTCAATGATGATAACTCTGTCAGCTACATCTTCGTACTGACCAAAGGATGTCATTTCTCTGCCGTCATATGCAAATTCTCTGTAAACTTCGTCAGCCAAAATCCAAAGGTCATGCTTCTTTGCGAAGTCACAAATAACTCTCATGTCTTCTCTGGAAAGAATGCAACCTGTAGGGTTACCAGGGTTAACGATAGAAATCATTTTTGTTTTTTCTGTTACAGCTGCTTCCAATCTATCCATGTAAGCATATTTGTAACCATCTTCAGCGTAGGTTGTAACAGGTTTAATTACACCATCAGCAGCCTGAATGAATGTCAAATAGTTTGTGTAGTAAGGTTCAGCAACAATTACTTCATCGCCAGGATTAATCAAAGACAAGAATACCAAAGTCAAAGCTTCGGAACCACCACTAGTGATTAAGATGTCTTTTCTGTCTAAACTCATATCAAAGGTTTTAAAGTAATCAATGATAGAATCCTGTAATTCAGGAAGTCCGGGAGATTCAGCGTAAGCGAGAACCTTTTGGTCAAATCCTTTGATTGATTCCATAAATACAGAAGGTGTTACGATATCAGGCTGTCCGATATTCAGATGATAAATCTTTGTTCCCTGTGCCTTAGCTTCTGCAGCCATAGGATTAAATTTTCTGATAGGGGAATTCTGCATCGCTTGTACTCTGTCAGATAATTTCATTGTTTTTCACTTCTCCTTCATCATTTTCATCATTATAATATGATATTATGTGTTATTTTTTAGGCAGTATACATTAGCAATTATTTTATTCGAACTAAAATAATGAAATAAAATTCATTTATTGTTCAATAATCCCACAATGCCCGCTAATTACCTACCTAATTGCATTTTCAGTATACCACTTTTCGCAATAAAAACAATAGTTATAGTGAATTTTTCTACAATATTTAGAATTTTTGGTTGTTTTTAGTACGGATTTTCTATTACCGGGAATAAAATTATTGATAAAAATACTGTATTTTTCTTTTTTCTATTATTATTTTTCATTTTAACAAGCTTACTACCTTAGAATGAAGGTTTAATCGTCTTTTTTAACAAATTATGAAGAAAACTCTTCAATTAAACTTTCACAAAAAAAATTGTTTTATTTTTTTCCATGGAGACTTCTGCATAAATTTGAAAAAATGTCTTTTTCTCTGCAAAAAAGCCCCATGCAATTTATACATGGAGCTCCCCTTTTATGAAATAATTTCGCCTTTGTTCTCAAGCTTTTTCTTTTCTTCCAAGGCTTTTTTCAATACCATATCTTTCACTTTCATTAATCGTGTTGTACCTGCACGTTCGTTTTCTTCCAGCTTCATGGTAATATATTTAATTGTCTCCTGATAGTTTGGAATCATAACGTTTTCTAAGGCATTTACACGACGACGGGTGCGTTCAATTTCCTGGGCCAAAAGCTGAGCAGTTTTTTCACTTTCCGCCAAACGCAATAAAGGCTCCATTGCATTAGAAAAAGAAAGCATTGCACTGTCTAATTCTCCTGATGAAAAAGCAAGTCCATAGGGATAAATATCCCCACTGCTCTCTTCTGCTTGGAAATCAAAAACAGGTACATTAACACTCATAATATTCTTTTTTGTAACCTTTACAGCAACGGATTGCTGAGGAATCATTAAAGATTCTCCCAAAACACTTTCGCTTAAAACTGCTCTGGCTATAATAAAGTCTTTATAAGCATTTTCCAAAGCCGCCTCTGCTTCTTCACGAAGGCGCTTATTTTCCCGTACGATATTCAAGAACTGCTTCATCAGCTCATCCAGTTTATCCTTCAGCAGCTTATGACCTCTAGTCGCTGTCTTCAGCAATTGCTTTAATCTGGACATTTCCATACGGGTAGGATTGACATTCAATCTAGCCACGACTCATCACTCCCCGTCTGCTAAATATTTTTCCAGATATTCGTCACGAATACGCTTCAATTCACTCTTTGGCAGCATACGAAGCAAGTTCCATCCGGTTTCCAATGTCTGTTCTATGGTTCTATCAGTTCTAAAACCTTGAGATACATATGTTTTTTCAAATTCATCTGCAAACTTAGCATAAATCAAGTCTGTATCGGACAATGCAGATTCACCCAAAATTGCCATCAGTTCTTTTGCATCCTTACCACGAGAGTAAGCCGCAAACAACTGGTTCATGGTATCGGCATGATCCTCTCTTGTTTTGCCTTTACCAATACCCTTATCCTTCAAACGAGAAAGGGATGGCAAAACGTTGATTGGAGGCTGAATGCCTTTTTTATAAAGATCACGGCTTAAGATAATCTGACCTTCCGTAATATATCCTGTTAAGTCAGGGATAGGATGGGTCTTATCATCTTCAGGCATGGTCAAAATAGGGATCATTGTAATAGATCCTTCTTTTCCCTTCATACGCCCAGCACGTTCATACATGGTTGCAAGGTCAGTATATAGGTAGCCCGGGTAACCACGACGACCGGGAACTTCCTTCTTTGCCGCAGATACTTCACGAAGAGCCTCTGCATAGTTTGTAATATCCGTTAAGATAACCAAAACGTGCATCCCTTGTTCAAAAGCCAAATATTCCGCAGCAGTTAATGCCATACGAGGGGTACAAACACGTTCAACCGCAGGGTCATTTGCAAGGTTTACAAATACAACAGAACGATCAATTGCACCAGTTGCCTTAAAGTCATTGATAAAGAATTCTGCATCCTCAAAGGTAATACCAATAGCCGCAAATACTACGGCGAACTTGGAATCTGTACCACGAACCTTTGCCTGACGAGCAATTTGAACCGCCAAGTTGGCATGTGGCAAGCCTGAACCGGAGAAAATGGGAAGCTTTTGACCACGAACCAAAGTGTTCAAACCGTCAATAGCAGAAACACCAGTTTGAATAAATTCCGCTGGATACTCTCTTGCTGCAGGATTAATAGGTGCACCGTTAATATCCAAACGTTTTTCTGGGATAATTTGAGGGCCGCCATCAATAGGTTTACCCATACCGCTGAATACGCGCCCTAAGATATCGGGGGATACGCCAAAATCCAAACTTTTGCCTAAGAAACGCACCTTGCTTTCCGCAAGATTAATTCCCGTAGCACTCTCGAATAACTGTACCAGCGCTGTATCACCGTTTACTTCCAGAACCTTACATCTTCTAACTTCACCGCTTGATAATTCGATTTCGCCTAACTCATCATATTTTACGCCATCAACACCTGTTACGAGCATAAGGGGACCGGCAACTTCTTGAATCGATCTATATTCCTTTATCATAATTCATCTGCCCCCTTACTGATTAAATCATTGATTTCGGCTTTAATATCATTTTCGATTTCATCGTAGCTCTTATCTACGTTTACTTCTTCCGTATACTTTGCACGGCCGATACGCTCAATTACATTCAGCTTTGTGATTTTCTGAATATGAACACCCGCCTTAATTGCAGCCTGTGCTTCGTGATAGAAGGTCAAAATCAATTTTAACATTCTATACTGCTTATGCAAAGATGTATAGGTATCTACCTCATGGAAAGAGTTTTGATGCAAGAAGTCCTCGCGGATAGAACGAGCTGTTTCCAGAATCAATCTATCACCGTGAGACAAGGAGTCAACGCCAACCAGCTGAACGATTTCCTGTAATTCAGCCTCTGTTTGCAAAAGTCTCATCGCTTCGGTGCGATGCTCAGAAAAATCGGGATGTACATTGATATCTGCCCATTCGTCCACTCTGTCCTGATACAAGGAGTAGCTTGATAACCAGTTAATTGCAGGGAAATGGCGCTTATAGGCCAAGGATGCATCAAGACCCCAGAACACCTTAACAATACGTAAGGTAGCCTGAGATACAGGTTCGGAAGTATCACCACCGGGAGGGGATACTGCACCGATTGCTGTCAGTGTACCAATTCTTTCTTCCTTACCCAAGGATACAACGCGGCCCGCTCTTTCATAGAACTGCGCCAAACGAGAACCCAAGTAAGCAGGGTAGCCTTCTTCACCTGGCATTTCTTCCAAACGACCGCTCATTTCACGCAGTGCTTCCGCCCAACGAGAAGTGGAGTCCGCCATCAGTGCAACGTTATAACCCATATCGCGGAAGAATTCCGCAATGGTAATTCCTGTATAAATGGAAGCCTCACGAGCCGCAACAGGCATATCGGAGGTATTCGCAATCAAAACGGTTCTTTGCATCAAGGATTCACCCGTACGGGGATCTTTCAGCTCAGGAAACTCACATAAAACGTCAGTCATTTCGTTACCACGCTCGCCGCAGCCGATATAAACAACGATGTCTGCATCCGCCCATTTTGCCAGCTGATGCTGTGTAACTGTTTTACCGCTGCCGAAAGGCCCGGGAATTGCAGCAACTCCACCCTTTGTGATAGGGAAAAATGTATCTACAACACGCTGTCCTGTTACCAACAAGGAATCAGGAGATTTTTTCACTTTATATGGTCTTTCACGACGAACGGGCCATTTTTGCATCATGCTTACGGAAACATCCTTACCTTTTTCATCGGTAATAATGCAAACGGTCTCTTCCACCGTAAATTCGCCTACATAAATTTCTTTAATTGTTCCCTTCAAACCAAAAGGAACCATAATTTTACAAACTACAACCGCTGTTTCATTCACAATACCAATCACATCGCCAGCTTCAACTGCTTCGCCGTTTTGCGCTGTTGGCTCAAACTTCCATTTTTTATCGCGATCTAAGGACTTAACTTCAATGCCCTTTTGAATGTTTGTTCCGCTGGCTTCAAACAGCTTTTCCAGAGGACGCTGAATTCCGTCATAAATGGTGGAAATCAAGCCGGGGCCCAATTCAACGCTCATTGGCATCCCTGTAGATACAACTTCCTCGCCAGGTCCAAGACCTGATGTTTCCTCGTAAACCTGTATGGATGCTTTATCTCCGTGCATTTCGATAATTTCACCAATAAGGTGTTTCTCTGATACACGCACCACGTCAAACATATTGGCGTCTCTCATGCCCTCCGCTATTACCAACGGACCCGACACCTTTACTATCGTGCCTGTTTTCATATGCTCATTCACCTACAATCGTATTTATTCACTAAACAATATATCCGCACCAATCGCACGTTTTGCCGATTCTCTTACTTCGTTCATACCCAGACCCATGCTTCCACCAACACCCGGAATCACAATTATGGCGGGTAATTCAAAATCCTTGTACTTTGCAATGCTTTCCTTCGCCATTAAACTAGCCTGCTCTGTGATATAAATAATCGCATAGTCCTTTTCTGCCAGTTTATGAATTGTCTTTTTTACCTCCTCTGCATTGTAAGCAGGGAAAATGTCAATTCCAAGAGCGAGAAAGCCCAAAATGCTGTCCTTATCGCCAATAATTCCAACTTTAGACATAAGTCTCTCTCACCCTTTCTTTAATAATGGCCGGATCAATGCTATGCATCTTACAAGTCATGATGATACGAATACATTTCGCTTCGGTTTCTTTCGCCAATATAAACGCCATAACCGGTTCAGGAGTCAAGGTCTTATATTTTGCATCCTTAATATACTCCATCAGGTAATCATCACAAGCTTTTTCAAAAGCCGTAAACCCTTGATCCATATACTTCTCACAGAGCAAGCCATACGGCGTCTCCTTTAAAACTGCCACCAAAGAATCACTACGGAATGCTCTGGAAATCAGCTCTAAGCTTATACTCCCCCCGGGTACAAAGCTTTCCTCTAAAACTTGAAACTCTCTATCCATTTTTTTCACCCGATAAAGGGTTTTCAAATTTGTGATATCTGCCAGCATCTGAACATATTTGGAAACATAGATATTACCAAGTTTCGCTGCTGCTTTTTCCATAGTAGAAAAGCAAGCCCTATCCAGAATGGTGTCAATATATCTTCCGTTACGGGTTTTGGCATACATACTAATAGCCTCTTCTACAGCCTCCCCGTTTATGTTGGGCAGCTCCGTATAGTTTCTTTCCCGCAAATTCTTACGCAGTGTTTCTATAGGGATCGTTCCGCCCAAAATTAAAAACTTCTTGCCACTTACCTTGGAAACCTCTTCCTTCAAAAGAACCTTGATATTATGGTAGTCATTTTTATAAAGGAAAATATCAATCAATGTTTCCTGAGGAATTAAACCGGCTACAGCCTGATAGGTTTCCTCTAGATGATTTCCAATCATTTTTTCAAATTCGTAAACGCCTTTAATCTGCGTTTTTCCGTAAGCGCTGTCAGACAATATGCGAAGGGCCTCTTCGGCAGTTTTTGCATCTGCCATCTGCATTAGCTTTTGCTTTGTCATCAAGGAGTTTTCCATAGAACGGACACTAGCCACAGCGAAAGGGTAAATCTTATTTTTTGACATCAAGAATCCCCCTCCTTAAAACAAAATTTTTGCTGCTATTTGTCTAATCTCTTCTTGCTCCACCGTGATAATGGACTCAAAAGAATAATTATATTCAATATCTCCATTTCTCACAATAAACCCACCGTCAAGTTCCCTGCTTTGTTCAGAAAGGACAAATCCTTTTTCCTCAATAACAGAGGCTAAGCGCTCTCTATCCCCTTTCGAAACAATAATTTCTTTACCGATTTCCTTATCTAATTTGGCAAGCATATTGCCTACTGTTTCTGCGTACTGGGCATCTGGTAAAGTTTCCAACCTCTTCTTGGCTTCAGCAATAATGTCCTCAATAATACCTTGCTTTTCCTGCAAAACTGTAATTTTCCCTTGCAGCTCTGCACCCGAAATAGCCTTTGCCTTTATCTTTTCTGCCTCAGTCTCTGCATTTTTTTTCAAAATATCGCTTTCACGCTTTGCTTTTTCTTCTGCTGCCTTTAAAATTGCTTCCACTTCCAAATTGGCTTTCTCTTTGATTGCCGTTGCTTCCGCTTCTGCCTTCTCTATGATTTTATCGATGATAATTTTACCGTCATTCATAGGAGTGCGCCTCCTTTTCTTTCAAGTTTATCATACCTGGATGCTGTTGAGCATCAGGAAGGAAACGAGCAAAGCCAAAACTGCATATGTTTCTACCATCGCTGCGAAAAGCATACCTTTTGCTAACTCACTTGGCTTTTTACCAACCAGCATAATGCCAGCTGCAGCCGCTTTACCCTGAGCAATACCGGAGAAAATACCTACAAGGCCAATTGGCAAGGATGCCGCAAAAATACCTGCGCCTTGAATCATTGTTAATTCAACCATGCCGCTGCCACCCAAAAGACCTACCTTAACCATTACCAAGAAAGCAATGAGCAAGCCGTAAATACCCTGTGTACCGGGTAAAGCCTGTAATAACAAAACCTGACCAAATTTATTAGGATCTTCGGAAACAACGCCTGCTGCTGCTTCACCAGCAACACCAACACCAATTGCACTTCCTATACCCGCAAGAGCAGCAATTGCTGCACCTGACAACGCTAAAAATTCACCGCTGAATAAACTCTCAACCATTATTCTTCTCCTCCTTGAGTATCTTGATATATTTTGTTCTTCTTTCAAAAGGTGCAAACGGTCTGCCGCCGCCTGTATAAAATTTTCCAAAGAATTCCACATACTGCAATCTACAAGAATGCACAAATGCGCCCAGAGCATTGATTGCAATATTGAATATGGTTCCAAATACAAACGCTATCAGCAAAATAATTGCGCCCTTTATTCCGCCGCCTGCCAAGGAGCCTAAGGTGTTAATTACCTTCGCAACAACACCCGTCGCCAAACCTAACGCAAGAAGTCTGGAGTAGGAAAGAACATCAGATAAATAACTGGTAATTCCGTAAAGGCTGCCAAGACCGCCTGTAATTTTACCGAAAATACCTTTTTTGCTTCTCCCGCCGGTTAACAGGATTCCTACCGCACCCACAATAGCCATTCCCTCACCGATTGTGACTGTTACAGGGGAAATACTATCACCAATCCCAAACAGTACCAAACCGATTAATAATACGTACCAAAAACCAATGTCAAATAATGCATCAAAGGGATGACCATCCCGAATCAGCATATAAGCCTGTATTCCCATCCCCACGAACAAATGAATTGCGCCAAGGATAAGGGAGAAAATTAATAATTTCATGGGTTCTGTCAATGGATCAAACCATATTGGCTTAATTACGAAATCTGCATCAAATAGCGTTTTTGCCGCCACCGTGAAGAAATCACCAAACCACCCTCCAAAAAGAGCACCCCACATGAAAGTAGAAATGCCACAGTAGAAGAACATTTTTATCATTCGATAAGTCATGCCTTCCAATTTGTACTTCTTTAATATAATCCAACACCCTACTGCCATAATAATGCCATAAGCCGCATCGCTCAGCATCATACCAAAAAATATAAAATAAAATGGTGCCAATAACGCTGTAGGGTCAATATCATGTCTTGTGGGCAAGCTATACATATTTGTAACTGCCTCAAAAGGAGTTGAAAATCCCCCGTTATTTAGACAGACAGGAACCTCATCTTCTGGTTCAGGCTCACTCATATTATAATAAAATTCATATTTTTGTAAAAGCGCCTCAACCTCTGCCTGTGCCTTTTTAGGTACCCAACCGTCAAAGTAAAATACCATTTCAGTACTAAGCATATCCCCAACGATTTTTGCTCGATCACGGCGCATATTCAAGCTATCATAAAGGAATTCAATATTGCTTCTTGACACAGATAATTCACTTAAAATAGCCTCTTTGGCAAAAATTCTCTGTCGATTTTCTTCCACTTGTGTTTCATATTGCTTCATCGCTTCCCTCGGCGTTCCCTTATGCTCTGCAAAAGAAACTGGGTTAAAAGCAAACTCTCTAAGAGCTTCATAGACTTGCTCCCGCTCCTCTTTCAAACAGATAATAGAAATGTAAATCTGCTGTGTATCCGCACTTACCTGTTGTACTACTGCTGAGGATACTTTCTCCAATACGGTCTGCAATAAGCTTTCATACTTTGTTTTAACGCCAACTGTTCCATAAATTACTGCAGAATATTTTGTTTCCTTCATTTCTAAAGGGATATCCATGCCTTCCCAAGGTTTCAGCCCAGCAATCATGCCCTTTAAACGATTGACTTCATTTTGCCCATCCGCAATTTGTTTATAACACATAACCGCCGTATCCACGTTCATTTCTGTTTCTGTTTTGATTCGGTTCATGTGATTGACAAACTCTCCTCGGTCAATTTCCTCTCGAACCTGAAACAAAGGCTTTTTTCGTGGATCATAGCGGTTAATGGCCTCTAATGCGGTGCTGACACGGGCAATATCAGCCTCCAAACGGGAAACATCCGCACTGTTACTGGTTCTAAAAATATCAGGCATCCACTCTTCATCATTTACCGTGCCTTCCTGAGAGTTGATTTCAACAACACCCAAATGCATCAGCTCATGAATAAAGGGGGTTCGGCCACTATTTAAACCAATGACAGTAAGCTTTCGCATCTCAACGACTGCCATACACTCCCACAACCCTTCCAATTACCGCTTGAACAGCTTCTTCTTTCTTTTGTGCTGCCTGCTCTTTAATTTGCAAACAAACTGTTTCCGTATTCTTTTGAATGTTCTGGATTTCGACGCGACTTTCATCCTCTGCTTGTTTCGCAACAAGCTGCATCAGTTCTTTTCCTTGCTGCTGAACCTGCTGCAATAGCACTTCTCTTTGTTTCTGCGCATCCTTTTTCAAAGCTTCCGCGTCTTCTGTGGCCTGCGTTACGATCTGACCAGCTCGTTCTTCAGCCTCTACGATGCTCCTCAGGATCTCATGAGCCATTACCATCACCTCTCTTGTTTACAATTCGCCATGCAAATTGTATAGTATGCATTTCTGTTAGGAAGCGAACCTCTTTTGTTAAAGTTATAACACTACTTAATACAAAAAAAGAAGAAGTTCTACCTAAAATTTCAGACCTATTTTTCATAAAAATATGAAAAACAGACCTTTTCATGAGCGGAAACACACCAAATTACAAAGTTTTTATGGTTTCACTTAGTATGTATTAAATCTAAAACATACCTCAGTGTAAATAATAAATTATTTGCCTTGTATTGTCAATAACCCATTACATCTCGACAATACAGTAATATTTTATCGTGGCTTTTAATAATTGTTAAATTAAAATCAGTATCTTTTTTCATTTTATACCCTCGTGTTGAGTTTTACAGGCTTTGCGAACGGTAGTTTGCATGCAATTTATTAGTACCCAAAGTTTTTAATTGGCATTTTTAACACTGGTAAATTCAGGGTATTGTGACTTTTTAACATACAAATCGAACTTTTTTTGTGCAAAAATCTATATTTTTTTATTTTTTTTCGTCTTTTTGACAGTCAGACAATGAAATATATTTCATTCAATTCTAAAGAATCTTAAATTTTCATCATTGAACTTGTCTAGCTGTAAAAAAATAAGCCCAGACACCCCCGCTAAGCCTACTCAATCTCTCCCTTTTGTACATTTTTATCTCTATCCAAAGCCCGAAGCAAATCTCTTTTCATCCAATTAGGTAGTGCGCTTAAAGTCACTTCCTCCTTAGTCATCCAAACAAAAGCATCATGCTCTTCACTTAATGCAACACTACCCCCTTTCCAGCGACAGGCATATGTAAAAATGCATAAATGGATATGATTTTTAATCACATCAAAAAGAGAAACAGGCTCCCCCACAAAAACCTCTAAGTTGGTTTCCTCTTTAATTTCTCGGCACAGACCATCTTGAGCATGCTCGTAGAAGTGCAGTCCGCCCCCAGGTAAATCCCATTTTTGCTTGTTATTCATGTAACTGCAATTCATCTCGTCCTGAGATCTGGATAAAACTAAAACTTTCTCATCTTTCACAATAACTGCTTTTACAGCAATTGCAAAGTCTCTTTTCATAGGGTCACCTCCTTCCTCTCTTCTTAAATAGCAGTCATTATTTTGCTGATTCCAAAATCTTTAAAATCTCTTCCTCTGAGAAATCGTATTCTTTACCACAAAAATGGCAATGTAGATTGGCTTTTTTGTCCTCTCTCGCAATTTTCTCCAGTTCTTCCTTGCCGATACTAATCAAAGCTTTTTCTACCCGCTCCTTGGTACAATTACAATAAAACTCTGTCGGCACTTTATCAAGAATCTTCATATCCATCCCTTGAAGAATGATTTCCAAAATCCCCTCGGGAGTTTGTCCCATATCCAACAAGTCAGTAATGTATGGAATGGTATTCAATCTGGTCTCCAGTTGAGAGATCACCTCTTCGGATGCATCTGGCATGAGCTGAATCATAAATCCGCCTGCACAACGAATAGAGGTATCTGTATCGACCAAAACACCCAAGCCGATTGCCGATGGTGTTTGTTCGGATTGAGCATAGTAATAAGTTAAGTCCTCAGCAATTTCTCCTGAGACCAATTGAATGCGCCCTGCATAAGGCTCTTTTAATCCAATGTCTTTTATTACACTCATATACCCTTGGCCAATTGCTGCACTTACATCCAGCTTCCCGGGATATTTAGAAGGAACCTCTATATTAGGATGAAAAACATAGCCTTTTACTCTGCATTGACTATCTGAGGTTACAACTGCTCCTTTAAGTGGCCCTAAGCCTCTGATCTGAAGGGTAACCAAATCCTTTTCCCCTTTTAACATACTTCCCATCATTGCTGCTGCTGTCATCATTCTGCCCAGAGCTGCCGAGGCCACAGGTGAGGTATGGTGCACTTGCCTTGCATGCTGAACCATTTCTCCTGTAGTTGCCGCAAAGGCACGTATACTGCCGCCTCCTGCTGTTGCTCTAACAATATAATCACCCATTAAATTTTTCCTCCTTTAGCTGCGCCACAAAAAAATAGCGTTGGCTATCTCCTTTTGCTCGCTCAAAACTATATCCATCATACACATTTAAAAGTACAAAGCCATTTTCTTCAAGACAGCTCTCTACTTCCTCTATGCTGAAAGCCTTTTCATAATGGTACTCTTCAATACGCTCATAGGTATCCTTATTTTTCTGCTTCTTAAAAAAGCTCACATAATATTCATTGATTCCTTCCTCTTCATCAAAGGAATTCTCCCAAAAATAAGCGGCATCCTCTGTCATAGCTGCGTAGGTCTTGTCCCCCAAAGCCTCTTTAAACTTATACTCCGTATTCATATCAAAAAGAAACAACCCCTGGGGGTTCAAGTGTTTATTAATGGCAGAAAAGGCAGCTGAAAGCTCACCCTCCTCTGTTAAATAATTCAAAGAATCACAAAGGCTTAAAACGCAATCTACCTGATATGGTAACTCCAGTTCCACCATATCCTGACAAAAAAAAGGTATGGAAACCCCTTCAGAAATTGCTTTTCTTTGTGCCTCAGCCAGCATTTCCTGGGAAATATCCACCCCTATAATGGTGCATCCCGTCTTTGCCAAAGGAATCGTGATGTTCCCCGTTCCACAGCCTAAATCAATCACATTTTCTGGATTTTTACCAAGCTTCTTCCATGATTCAATAATATATTTCACCCAAGCAGGATAATCAATTTCTTCCATAAATACATCATATAAAGAGGCAAAGCCCTCATAAGCTTCCATTCTCGTTTCTCCCATACCATTATCATTCAAAATCCAACAATTTATATATTATAGCTTTTCCTCTGATGTATTGCAAGAATTTTTCCCTTTAGCCGCAGCATCTCTTTTCTTCTTTCCCATAATGCCACCTATACGACCACTTTCTCTGGCGGTAAGCCCTTTCCAGCCCACCTTCTCCACCTTTTCCATGAGCCCCAGTTCTTCTGCTATTTCATACTTCATGGCAATGTCTCGTTTTTGTTCTTCTGTCAATTCTTTCTTCTGTCCCATTTTATAAAACTCCCTTCTTTTTTTCAGTATTGCCCATTTTTTATTTTTTTTACAACCTATGTCCCTGTGAAAAAAAATATTGTCCATGAACGAAAATCATTTGACAGATTCCCTTTCTGATGGTAGACTATGGATTAAGTAAATAGTTCTAAAAGTAGAGGTGCGTTTTTCATGAGTACACGGGCGAATATCATAAGGGATAAAGGCCGTCCGCCGAAAGGGGTAAACGCCGAAGAGAGAAGATGCCTTATCTTTTTTTCTCTGGTTGTCCGGTTAATAGCCGTCCAACTGTCATTGGTATCACCAGTGGAGCGCTACGAAACTTTCTTTTTTGCATTATCATTTTTTTGTTGTATGCAAAATTTAAAAGTCGGCGCTTGCCGGCTCTTTTTGTTTTTCCGGCAAAACTTGACTTTAGAACAAATACCGCAAAAGCGAAGAATTTGGGCATAACACTTTAAAATAGTGATACTGATCAAAAGGCACTCCAATCAACCTTCATATTCCATTGCATACTGCTTTATTGCAATTGCATGGAAAATACATACCTTATCTCTAGAAGAATAAGAATTTTTGCTAACATGATTGGATGATTTGTCAAAGCTATTAGGTATTCTATTTGAAAGTTTTCGTTTCTTCGCACATACTCACATATTTTACATTATTATAATAAAGAAAGAAGGAAGTTTGAAATGAAAAAAATTAATCTAGCAGTTGTTGGCGCGACAGGAATGGTCGGTCGAACATTTTTAAAAGTTTTGGAGGAAAGACAGCTTCCCATTGAAAATTTCTATGTTATGGCCTCCAGCCGTTCCGCAGGAAAAACAATAACTTTCAATGGAAAAGATTATATTGTTGAGGAGTTAACGGAAAATTCCTTTGATAAACCCATTGACATTGCGCTGTTTTCCGCAGGTGGCAGTACCAGCGAAAAATTTGCACCCATTGCTGCGGCTCATGGTTGTATTGTAATTGATAACAGCTCTCAGTGGCGAATGGATCCGGAAGTTCCTCTTATTGTACCTGAGGTGAATGCTGAGGATATCTCTTGGCACAAAAATATAATTGCAAATCCAAACTGTTCTACCATTCAAGCAGTGGTTGCATTAAAGCCCTTAGATGAAAAATATAAAATTAAGCGTGTTGTATACTCAACCTATCAGGCAGTTAGCGGTGCAGGGCTTGCAGGTTGGATGGATCTTGAAAATGGCATAAAGGGAGAAGCACCACAGAAATTCCCCCATCCTATTGCAAACAACTGCTTACCCCATATTGATGTATTCTTAGATAATGGATATACAAAAGAAGAAATGAAAATGGTAAACGAAACCAGAAAAATGCTTCATAATGACAACCTGAAAGTAACAGCTACAACAGTACGTGTACCAGTTTTCAATTCACACAGCGAATCTATAAATGTAGAATTGGAAAATCCTTTCGATTTAGCTGAACTGATTGAAACATTAAAAAATGCTCCCGGCATCGTTATGATGAATGATTCTATGAATAATGAATATCCTTTAGCACAAAGTGCAACGGGACATGATGAAGTTTTTATCGGTCGTGTTCGTCGTGACGACAGTGTAGAAAACGGAGTAAACCTCTGGGTGGTTGCAGATAATATCCGCAAGGGTGCGGCTACAAATGCAGTTCAAATTGCAGAGGAAATTATTAAAAACATGAACGCTTAACTAATATCCTATTTAAAATTTTGGAGGTGCTTGCATTATGTCAATTTTTACAGGCGCAGGTGTTGCTTTGGTTACGCCTACATTTCCCGACGGTACTGTTAATTTCGAAAAAATGAAAGAATTAATTGAGTTCCAGCTTGCCAACGACACCGATGCCTTGATTATTTGCGGAACAACAGGTGAAGCATCCACTCTTTCCGATGAAGTACAAATTGAATGCGTACGCTACGCAGTTGAGGTTGTAAAAGGCAGAGTCCCTGTTATTGCAGGTGCAGGCAGTAACGACACAGCACACTGCATCGAATTGGCAAAAGGTTGCGAAACTGCAGGGGCTGATGCGGTTTTATTGGTAACCCCTTATTACAATAAGGCTACCCAGAAAGGTCTGATTCTCCATTATACTGCTGTTGCGGAAAGTTTATCTATCCCCATCATTCTGTATAATGTTCCCGGGCGTACAGGTTGCAATATCACTCCTAAAACAGTGTTAGAACTGTCCAAGGTAAAAAATATTGTGGCAGTAAAAGAAGCAAGCGGCAACCTGTCTCAAGTAGCTGAAATTGCAGCTCTTGTTGGTCCTGACTTTGATATTTACAGCGGTAATGATGATCAAATCCTCCCTATCCTCTCTTTAGGCGGTAAAGGTGTCATTTCTGTTTTGTCTAACATTGCTCCAAAAGAAACCCATGATATGGTTGTTAAATTCTTCGAGGGTGATCTAAAGGGTTCCATCGCATTGCAATTGGGTGCAATCGAGCTGATTTCTGCCCTGTTCTGTGAGGTAAATCCTATTCCTGTAAAAACAGCATTGGATTTAATGGGTTACGAGGTAGGCCCTTGCCGTATGCCTCTTTGTGCTATGGAAGACAAAAATCTGGAAACATTAAAAAAAGCAATGAAAAACTACGGTTTGATTTCATAATGACGTTTGCGGCAAAGATATCTCTTTGCCGCATTTTAACAGATTTCCTTGTGCATAAGATGCTGACAAGACGTAGGTTTGGAAATTGTTATATTACAATGGACGCTGACATTAGTCAGTGAAAAAGACAAGCTTTAGAATGATTCATTTCCTTAATAAAAGGATATCATTCAAAAAGCAGGATAAGGTTTGATTTTAAAGGAGTGTACTATATGATTAATATTATCATGCATGGCTGTGGTGGTAAAATGGGACAGGTTGTGGCAGAAATCGTAGCAAATGATGCCAACTGCCAAATTGTTGCAGGTATTGACCCCAGAGTGCCTGAGGCTGATTTTCCTGTTTTCCCAACGCCTGCTGACTGTAATATTGAAGCCGACGTAATCATTGACTTTTCTACAGCAGTGGCTGTACCAGCACTACTGGAGTTTGCAAAAGCAAAAAAAATACCTGTTGTCGCCTGCACCACTGCTCTCAGTGACGAAACTATGGAATTGCTAAAGGAAACTTCAAAAAGCGTTGCCGTGTTAAAATCAGCAAATATGTCCATCGGTATAAACTTGCTTATAGGGTTAGTTCAAAAGGCTGCAAAAGCTTTGTATGACGCAAATTTCGATATTGAAATCGTTGAAAAGCATCATAACCAAAAAATTGATGCTCCCAGTGGAACTGCCATGGCTTTGGCTGATGCAATAAACGAGGCAATGGAGCAACAATTCCATTATGTTTATGAT
Source organism: Anaerotignum propionicum DSM 1682 (assembly GCF_001561955.1). NCBI lineage: Bacteria > Bacillati > Bacillota > Clostridia > Lachnospirales > Anaerotignaceae > Anaerotignum > Anaerotignum propionicum. The sequence continues at coordinate 731,922 of NZ_CP014223.1, read as the reverse complement.
CGTTCTCAAACAAATGAAAAAAGAGACCGTAAAGAAATCGGAATTCACGCTGTGCGAGGTGGAAATATTGTGGGTGACCACGACGTTATTTTCGCGGGCAGAGACGAAGTAATTGAATTAACCCATAAAGCCACCTCCCGGGAGGTTTTTGCAGTTGGTGCCGTAAAAGCCGCAAAATTTTTGGCTTCACAATGCCCCGGACTTTATTCTATGAAAGATGTCTTAGCTTAATATAAACAAAAAGCCCCTATTAAGATAACAAAAGGGCTTTTTTTAATTGGCTATGCATCCAATTCAATAAACATCAATACATTAAAGTCCATATATTTCAAATTCTATATTACATACCTGAAATAGCAGAAACAGATTGAAATATCTCAGTTGATTATTACTATAAATAAAAACAGTGTCAGTCACATCATCCCAAAGCACTGGCACTGTCCCTATTTTTCCCCTGATATCGTGCAGCTGTTGGCACTCAATCTTCATTCTTTTGTTGTTGCATCATAAAATCATACTTAAGTTACTGTTGCCACTCCAAATGAATCATCTCACTTGTTATTTCTTCGCGTTTTAAGCAACTTTCTTAATTTAGTTGATTTAAGCACATTGGTTATGTATCGTTTAGCAATATAGAGAAATCAGGATATATCAATCATTTTGAATAATGATCTACTGTCTATATCTGTTTAAAATAATGCCAATCTAAAAGATTATGTGAAATTTTGGCAAAAAAATATTAAAACAGATAAGGACAAAATAAATTGCTTTCTAATATCATCCGTACTTTCATTTGTCCTATCCCTATGCCTCTCAGCTAACCTTCTGCATTTCCTTTTTATAAATTGAAGAATTCGACATAGAATGGCAGCATCAAATCCATTTCTTCTTACTAAACCCCATTTCTTTCTCCGTCAATTTATTTTTTTCACATCACCACCTACTGGTTCCGACTGCAAGAGACATGCGCACATCGATAAATAGTTATACTAAATATAACTATTTAATATATTATTATATATATTTTCATATGTCAACACACAAATAAATTTTATATTCCTGTATTGATTCTCCAATGTTCATGATGTCAAACCTTATACACAGGTTTCTCATAGATTTCACTACATATGTTTAAAAATCACCATCATTTTGAATTACAAATATCTCATATAATAGTTAGGATTAATAAACTTAAGAAAATCGCAGTTACTCTATATCTCTTAGTTTGCTACAGATAAACCACAATATAAGAATTTCTTTCCTTCTTATCCGAAACAACATAAAAAAACCACCAAAAGTATACACATTTTGATGGTGATTTTACTGCCAAAAATTTAAATTTAAACACAGAACATCTTTTAAAAGTGATTTTTCTATTGAGTCTATCCTGACCCATACAAAAGATAAAGCCCTAGAGGAAGTCTTACTGTTTCTCAGTCTTCAGCTGATAAATGCAATCTACTCGCTCCGCTATGGTTGGCGGCAAAGCGTCCCCGGTCAAAATAATATCCATGTAATCAGGGCGTCGATTCAACAATTCGTCCAATTGCTCAGCAGACAAAAAACCCTCTCTTATGCACTCCAAAATGCCATCCAGCAGAAGCATCTCGCATTCCCCTGTATCTACAATTTTTCTTGCAAAATTGAAAGCATTTTTTATTTCCCCGCTAATTTCCTTGCGAACGGTTTCATCAAACTCCTGCTCTTCACGATTTTTCTCAAATCGAAAAATACGAAAATCAGGCTCAAGCTTTTTCAGCAACTCTATTTCCTTGCTATTATGATAATCCATAAATTGTATCATCACAACACGCAAATCGTCCCCAATCGCTCTTAGCCCTCTGCCAACAGCCACACAGGTTTTTCCTTTGCCCGCGCCATAATAAACGCAAATCTGTCCACGTCTCACTTAATATTCAACTCCTGCTATTCTTCGGTAGTATCTTCAACTGTTTTTGTTTTCTCATCCGTATGGGGAATCTCAATTTTTGAAACTGAAACTTCATAGGCAACTCTCTCTTCAATCAAATCGCCCGTTTTTTTCTGATAACTTCTGCTTTGCACTCTACCCCAAACCTTGATATTTTCTCCTACCTTTAAATTTGCCATATATCTTGCATTACGCCCCCAAACAATGCAGGGAATATAGTCAGACTTATTGTATGCACGGTTTACAGCAACCAAAATATCTGAAATTTCCCGACCAAAAGGTGTCTTTCTATAAATTGGCTCTTTACAGATAAAACCATTCAAAAAAATTTGATTTTCATTCTTTTTTTCTTCCTCAGACATCAGACGAATTTCTCTGGCAAAAATAGTAAGCACAAGCCTGTTCTTTTTGCTGTTATAATTATTATAGCTGCGAAGTTGTCCCATCACATCTACGCAAGTGCCTGCTTTCAGCTGTTCTTTATCTATCAACCTTTCCGAGACGGTGATCGGAAGGATGTCAGCCTGATCACTAAGACGCTCAGATGCTATCTTAAACGTATAGAAGCCCTCTCCATAAACCTCGTGGCTAAAGACACATTCCTCCACGATTTTACCGGCAATGGCAACACTGTTGTTTTCCGGCAATCCATCCATATGCATCGCTTTCTCCCCTTTTCTATGCCGATTTTTGCATCGACATTGCTTCCTTCTGTATTTCAGTTTACGCAAAAAAACAAACCTTTAGAAGTCCATATAAAAAAAAACTCTTCAAGGCCTCCTTCAGGTACGTTCGCTGATATCCTAGCCATTATTATTGGGAAATGTTTTTATCATTACTAAAAACAAACCCAATTTTAACACAATCAATCGCTACGACCATAGAGTAATCTTTCGTTTTATATATCAACGGCTCCCCGTTTTTCTTCACGATTACCGCTTCAACCTTTTTGCCGTTTTCTAACCAATAACAGAGGAAGTAAAAATCATCATCTCGACGCACCGTCCACTCAATATCTAAAAGAGGCTTTAAAAAGAAATCGCCCTCGCAGCCAAATAAATCTGTTACTCTTTTACTTGCCTGTACAAAACCCTGTACCGGTTCTTTTCCCTTAGCCATATCTTCCTCCACTCACCCAAAAATCTTATAATCTTATGGTAATGATTTCTAAACAACTTGTCAATATAAACATTTCTTTTGTACATAAACCTTTTTTCCGAATTATAACAAAAAAGGCAGGAAAAATCAAATAATCTGATTTTCCTACCGATTTATGCTCTTTAACCCTTCTCTATAAAACTCTTCAAATACTTTCCTGTATAAGATTTGGCAACCTTGCATATATCCTCAGGGGTACCCTTGGCAATCACCATTCCGCCTTTATCGCCACCCTCTGGCCCCAAGTCAATAATGTAATCCGCCGTTTTAATCACATCAAGGTTGTGCTCAATGACTACAACTGTGTTACCGCCTTCGGCTAACTGTTGAAGAATTTGTACTAATTTGTGCACATCCGCAGTATGCAGGCCTGTTGTAGGTTCATCTAAAATATACATGGTACGCCCGGTGCTTTTCTTGCTTAGCTCCGTGGCAAGCTTTACCCTTTGGGCTTCACCACCGGAAAGGGTTGTGGAAGACTGCCCCAACCGAACATAGGATAAGCCAACATCATTAAGGGTCTGAAGCTTCGATTTAATGCGAGGGATGTTTTCAAAAAATGCCAAAGCTTCTTCCACTGTCATTTCCAGCACATCGGAAATGCTTTTTCCTTTATACTTTACCTCTAAAGTTTCACGGTTATATCGCTTTCCTTGGCAAACCTCGCAAGGCACATAAATATCGGGTAAAAAATGCATTTCTATTTTAATAATTCCATCTCCGGCGCACGCCTCGCAACGTCCACCCTTCACATTAAAACTGAATCGACCCTTTTGATACCCTCTCATTTTTGCCTCAGTGGTTTGGGTAAATACATCACGGATTAAATCGAAAACGCCTGTATAAGTTGCAGGATTGCTTCTTGGCGTACGCCCAATGGGTGATTGGTCAATGTCTATTACTTTATCCAGCACCTCATGACCAATCATTTCTTCATGGACACCGGGACGAAGCTTAGCGCGGTTTAAATCTCTCGCCAAACGCTTATATAATATTTCATTGACCAATGAGCTTTTCCCTGAACCGCTGACTCCTGTTACACAGGTGAATATGCCCAATGGAATGTCAACATCAATATTTTTCAAATTGTTTTCCCCAGCACCTCTAATTTGAATCACATGCTCTGATTCGAATTTTCTTCGTGTTTTTGGCACTTCGATTCTTCTCCTGCCGCTGAGATAGTCCCCCGTAACCGAACGCTCACACGCCTTAATTTCTTCAACACTGCCTACACAAATTACCTCTCCGCCATCTTTACCGGCACCGGGGCCAATGTCCACAATGCAATCTGCCGCATACATAGTATCCTCATCATGCTCAACAACAATTAAAGAATTTCCAATATCCCGAAGGTGTTGTAGAGATTTTAAGAGTTTATCGTTGTCCCTTTGATGTAATCCAATGCTTGGCTCGTCCAAAATATATACAACACCAACCAAGCCCGAACCAATTTGGGTAGCAAGACGAATCCTCTGTGCTTCACCGCCGGAGAGGGTACCTGCCGCCCGGGAAAGGGTAAGATACTCCAGACCTACGTCCATCAAAAATCCAATTCTGGCATTGACTTCCTTTAAAATACGCTGGCCGATCATTTCTTCTCGTCCACTTAAAACAAGCTCTCTGAAAAACGTTTGTATCTCTGCTACAGAAAGCTTTGTCAATTGAGAAATATTCTTTCCCCCTACAGTGATGGCAAGAACCTCGGGACGCAAACGTTGCCCATGGCAATCTGGGCACTGAATATTGGTCATATATTCCTCATATTCTCCCCGCATCCCCTCTGAGGTCTCGTTATATCTGCGCTGTAAATTGTTAATCAGACCGTCGTATTCGTAATCATAAGTACCTGTTCCCCGATAGTTTGTATAGGTAATGCGAAGCTTTTCACCGCCAGTACCATAAAAATTATTTTTTTAATCTTTTCTGGAAGGTCTTTAAAGGGTGTTTCCAGAGAGAAGTTATAACGCTCTGCCAAAGCTTCAAACAAAACACGACTCATGCTGTCCTTTGCAGAAATAGAATTATATCCTGGGGCAACAATGGCTCCTTTTAAGATACTAAGGCTGTCATTGGGCACAATCAGGTTTTCATCAAATTTCATTTGCATGCCTAAGCCGGTACAAGTGGGGCATGCACCACTGGGATTATTAAAGGAAAATAATCGTGGTTCAATCTCCATTAAATCTATGCCGCAGTCAGGGCATGAAAAGTTTTGGCTAAACACCAATTCCTCTTCTCCTTGATTTACGTCCACGACCAAAAGTCCCCCTGTCAAACTGGTTACTGTCTCAATGGATTCTGTCAAACGCTTCTGTATACCTTCTTTTACCACTAAACGGTCAACCACAATTTCTATGGTATGTTTTTTATTTTTCTCAAGCTCAAGTTTTTCCGAAAGGTCATATAGGTTGCCATCCACACGCACACGCACATATCCACTTTTTTTAGCATCCTCTAAAAGCTTTACGTGCTCCCCCTTGCGTCCACGCACAACAGGGGCAAGAAGCTGTAGCTTCGACCGTTCCGGCAATTCTAAAATACGGTCTACGATCTGGTCAATGGTCTGCTTTTTAACCTCTTTTCCACACTTCGGGCAATGAGGTATACCAATTCTTGCATAAAGCAAACGCAAATAATCATAAATCTCAGTTACGGTCCCCACAGTAGAACGGGGGTTATGACTCGTGGTCTTTTGGTCTATTGAAATGGCAGGAGAAAGCCCTTCAATCAAATCAACATCAGGTTTTTCCATCTGCCCTAAAAATTGCCGTGCATAAGAGGACAGAGACTCAACATACCGTCTCTGCCCTTCTGCATAAAGGGTATCAAAGGCCAAGGAGCTTTTTCCCGAACCGCTGACCCCAGTGAAAACAACAAGTTTATCTCTTGGGATAGTAAGGTCCACATTTTTTAAATTGTGCTCCCTCGCTCCCCGAATTACAATTTTATCCTTCATAGTTCCTCCTTACAGTGGAAATAATTGCTTTTATAACATCTTTTTTAGCTCTAAAATCTTATCTCTCAGCTCTGCAGCACGTTCAAATTGCAACTCCAATGCCGCCTGCTTCATTTCTTTATCCATCTTCTGAATCAACTTTTTCAATTCATCCTTACTCATAGATTCAGGATCCTTATCTAAGCCAAATTTCTGCTTTTCCGTAGCCGTTTTACTAATCTGTATAATATCATGAACCTTCTTTTGAATGGTCTGAGGCGTAATTCCATGCAACTCATTATAGGCTTCCTGAATGCCTCGACGGCGGTTGGTTTCTCGAATGGCCTTATTCATGCTTTCTGTCATCACATTTGCATACATGATAACCCGACCATCCTTGTTTCTCGCCGCACGCCCCACAGTCTGTATCAGAGAGGTTTCCGAACGTAAAAAGCCTTCCTTATCAGCATCTAAAATCGCAACCAGACTTACTTCAGGAATATCCAAACCTTCACGCAGAAGATTGATTCCAACTAATACATCAAAAACATCCATACGTAAATCACGAATAATTTCCAACCGCTCTAATGTATCAATATCTGAATGGAGATAACGTACCCGAACCCCAGCTTCACGCATATAATCCGTCAGTCGTTCCGCCATTTTTTTGGTCAGTGTTGTTACCAAAACCTTTTGCCCAACAGAGGTTGTTTTCTTCACTTCCGATAATAAATCATCAATCTGCCCTTCAATAGGTCGAACAGAAATTTCAGGGTCTAATAGCCCGGTAGGTCGAATAATCTGCTCAGCAATTTCCTCAGCATGCTCTTTTTCATAAACAGAAGGGGTTGCAGAAACAAACAAAAGCTGATTAATTTTTTCTTCAAACTCCACAAATTTTAACGGACGGTTATCTAAAGCGGAAGGTAATCGGAAACCAAAATCCACCAACGTGGTTTTTCTGGATCTGTCACCCTCATACATCCCTCGGATTTGGGGTATAGAGACATGGGATTCATCGGCTATCATCAAAAAGTCGTCAGGGAAGAAGTCAATCAGTGTAAAAGGTGTACTCCCGGGTTCCCTTAAAGATAGGTGACGAGAATAGTTTTCAATTCCCGTGCAAAAACCCATTTCCCGCATCATTTCAATATCATAATTAGTTCTCTGTTCCAATCGCTGAGCCTCTAAAAGCTTGTCCTCTCTGCGCAGCTGGTCTAAACGCTCCTTGAGCTCTGCTTCAATGTGCTCAACGGATACCCGAAGCTTTTCTGGGGATGTCACATAATGAGAAGCAGGAAAAATGGAAATATGAGCCCTTGTTCCCAAAATTTCTCCGGTGAGAACATCAATTTCCGTGATTCTCTCCACTTCATCACCAAAAAACTCTACCCTTACCGCATGCTCCGAGGAGCCAACGGGAAAAATTTCAACTACATCCCCCCGCACACGGAAGGAGCCTCTCTCAAAATTCATATCATTACGGTCATACTGCATTTCCAATAAGCTTCGCAGTACCTCATCCCGATCCTTTTCCATTCCCGGGCGCAAAGAAAGCATCATCCCATAGTATTCCTCAGGGTCACCCAATCCGTAAATGCAAGAAACACTGGCAACGACAATAACGTCTTCCCGCTCTACCAAGGCCGCCGTTGCTGAATGGCGCAACTTATCAATTTCATCATTCACAGAAGAATCCTTTTCGATATAGGTATCTGTACTGGGTACATACGCCTCAGGCTGATAATAATCGTAATAAGAAACAAAATACTCCACTGCATTTTCGGGAAAAAACTCCCGCAGCTCATTATAAAGCTGGGCAGCAAGGGTCTTATTATGGGCAATTACCAAAGTAGGCTTTTGCAGTTTTTCAATAATATTTGCCATAGTAAAGGTTTTGCCGCTACCTGTAACCCCTAAAAGCGTTTGAAATTTTTTCCCTTCTTGAAATCCTCTGGCAAGCTTTTCAATTGCCTCCGGCTGATCCCCGGTGGGCTTATATTGAGAATGAACCTTAAATTCCATTTCCTCACCTCCGTAAAACCCGAAAAAAGGTTCGCTTATATAAATACGAAGAAGATTCATCTTATGAATGAATCTAACTATCGTTCCTTTTAAATACAACTTGTAAATTAGTATCTCATGGTAAAAACAAATATCTTTTCGTGCAAATCTCAACAAATTATAGCACATATACTCTAAAAAGTACAGCTCAAAACACAAACATTAGTTCTAAAATTTTTCCAATTATAGAAAGTAAATTCTACTTTTTAAATCTATAAATCTACTCCAATGCTCTTTCTTGGCATTTCAAAGAGCCCAAAAACCATAGTACCTTTCGTCGTTACTTTCCAACGAACATAACAATTAAAGGAAAATCCGGTAAACTCTTATATTCCTAAATATTCCTCCTGTTGCTTCATTTTTTACAGGTTTCAGTATACCCATGAAAAGGGGTACCTGCATACGGCAATCACAGATACCCAAACACATTGTCTATTTATCACATCTTAACACCCTAAACTGACACTTGTTTTGATTCACTGTAATTTTTCATAACCATGTTTAATAAAATCGGAGTAATAAAAACCGTAGCAACAATGGCTAAGACTAGAGCCGGAAAAATTTTGGCATCAACCATATGCAATAATAACCCCTTTTGCGCCACCATCAGTGCTACCTCTCCCCTGGAAATCATCCCAATGCCTATTCCCAAGGATTGTTGCTTTGTCATTTTAAAGAGTCTTGCACCACCGCCACATCCGATGACTTTTGTCAGGACAGCGATTAAAAAAAGAAGTAGTGCAAATAACAGAGTATTCGAATCTAGCCCAGTAATGTTTGTGTTGATTCCGATGCTGGCAAAAAAAACAGGAGAGAAGAAAATATAGGATACAATAGAAATTTTGTCCCCCACAAAACTACGGGTTTTTGTAATATTACAAAGTGTCAAACCTGCAAAATACGCACCTGTAATATCTGCAATGCCAAAATACTTCTCTGCAATATATGCCATTAAAAAGCAAAATGCAAGGGACCACACAACAACACGCTTACTTTTCCCATGGTGTCTATCTAGTTTTTTAAATAAATTATTTACCACAAATCCCACTACTGCTACAAAACCAAAAAAGCTAATGATCTTTCCCATTACCATAATAGGGCTTCCTGTTGCACCTTCGCTTAAGCCTGATATAACAGATAATACAATAATGCCTATGATGTCATCAATAATTGCTGCTCCAATAATAATTGTGCCCACCTTCGTTTTGATTTTTCCCATCTCACTTAAAGTTTCAACGGTAATGCTAACGGAAGTTGCCGAGAAAACCACTCCAACAAAAACTGATTTTAAAAAGTTCATATAGGTAAAACTATCCGAAAAAAAGAAATAGTACAGTCCACCGCAAAAAAGGATCGGTAATATAACCCCCAGTGCTGCCACAAAACACGCCGGCCCTCCTGCTCTTTTCAGCTCTTTCATATCTGTTTCCAAACCCGCACTAAACATTAACATGATTACGCCAATTTCTGATGCAGTCATTAAAAAATCCGTTTCCTCTATGATACCAAGAGCACTTGGACCTAAGACAACTCCTGCAACCAACGCCCCCAGAACCTGAGGCAGGTTTATCTTTTCCGTCATTAATCCGCATATTTTTGTAAAAAATAGTATTAATGAAAGCACTAACAAAAATTCATAGGACTCCATATCATCTCATCTCCCCTCTATATTCTTTTGCATATCATTTTCATATATTCTATTTCTCACCAATTATGGGAAATTATATGCTTCAAATTTTTATGTTTCAAGTTAAGGATTCTTAGATGAATTAGAAAAAAATTGGCTTTAATTTAAAAACTTTCGTTACTTTTTTAAAATTTCTAATCTCTTTTTAATTCTTAAAGATAAATTGTTCAACTGTTTTTTTCAAGCACGAAGCTATTGTTTTTTATCCGTATATTTACGCCTTTTTCCGACCGGCTAAACACCTTAATTATTTGTCAATATGCAATTGTACTAAACAGTACTGTTAAGATAAAGCTTAACACACCCAATGACAAACGAAGATAGCTCTCTGGGAAAGAAGTTTTATTTTATTATTGCAAATAAAAAAGCCCTATGGCGTAGATTACAAAATATCTTGCAACCGCAATAGAGCCTTTTTTAATTATCTGTTATTTTCTTAAAATATGAAAAACATTACTCTAAGATTTCCCCCTGATTGGAAATGGTAACTACCTGCCAAGGAAGAAATTTCCCGCTATTTTGCAATGCAGTCTTAACAGCCATTTCGATTCCGCCACAGCAGGGCACCTGCATTCTTACAACAGTTACACTTTTGATATCGTTATGCATGATAATCTGCTGTAATTTTTGAGAATACTCCACTGCATCCAGCTTGGGACAACCAATTAAAGTCACCTTATTTTTATAAATTTATTATGAAAATCTCCATAAGCATAAGCTGAACAATCCGCGGCAATCAATAGGTTTGCACCGTCAAAATAAGGTGCCTGAATGGGTGCCAGCTGAATTTGAACTGGCCACTGACGAAGCTGAGATTTTACCGTTCCAGTTACAGTCTGTTCTGTTTCATCAGTAACATTATGAGTACTTGGTTGGAACATCTGTGGGCGACTTCCCGGGCATCTAAATGCATGGGCTTTTTCTGCCATTTTTTTCTTAACCGCCTCTTCATCATAAGCTAGTGCTTCCCTTTCAACAAATTGAATGGCTCCCGTCGGACAGGTTGGCAAGCAATCACCAAGCCCGTCACAATAATCATCACGAATCAGCTTTGCTTTTCCATCTACCATGGCAATTGCGCCCTCATGACAAGCAGATGCGCATAATCCACAACCATTACATTTTTGTTCATCTATTTCAATAATTCTTCTAATCATTATTTTTCCCTCCAATATATTATCAAAAATTTAATTTTTCTTGTCTTTATGGGTAGAGTATACTATAATGATCTTATAAATTCCGTTGTAATTACAACAAAGAGGTGACTTAAATGAAATATATTTCTGTTTTGAAAAATTCACCCCTTTTCTTTGGAATAAAGACAGAGGAAATACAAACTATGCTTGGCTGTCTGACTTCCAACGAAAAAAAATTTAATAAAAATGAATTGGTTTTTCGGCAGGGAGAAACAGTAAATGCCATGGGCCTTGTTTTATCAGGACGCATTCATATTTTAAAAGAAGATTTTTGGGGCAATCGCATCATACTAAGTGATATCTCACCTTCCCAAATGTTTGGAGAATCATTTGCTTGTGCACACACCCAAAGCATCACTGTTAGTGCCCTTGCTGTAGAACCAACCATCGTTTTATTTTTGGATATAAAACAAATTCTAAATTCCTGTTCTACTTCCTGCATATATCATTCCCGTATAATTCGAAATTTGCTTTCCGTTTTGGCGGATAAAAATATCATGCTCACAGGTAAAATTGAGCATATTACAAAAAGAACAACCAGAGAAAAGCTTTTATCTTATCTTTCTGCGGAATCAATTAAGGCAGGTTCGCCTGTATTCCAAATTCCATTTAACCGACAACAGCTTGCTGAATATTTGGCAGTAGACCGCAGTGCTATGTCTCTTGAGCTTTCTAAACTGCAACAAGAGAATTACTTAACATATTATAAAAATTCATTTCATTTAAAAGACAACCCAACAAATTAAAAATGTTTATATGAAAAAGATCCCAAATAAACTCACCGCTGTGTTATTCCAAATTCGTTCCAAAATGTTCCTACATAATAATAAATGACTGTGTAATAATATCAGTGTAACACAAAAACACAGTTACTTTTTAAGGAGGTAATCAAAATGAGTGGAACAAATAACAGCACAAGCAATAAGATGAACGTACCCGAGGCTAGAGCAGCTATGGAACAGTTCAAATACGAAGTAGCAAATGAAATTGGCGTACCTTTGAAAAAGGGCTACAACGGAGACTTAACATCCGCACAGAACGGCTATGTTGGTGGCTATATGGTAAAGAAAATGATCGAAGCTCAGGAAAGAGCAATGGCCGGCAAAACTCAGGGCTAATCTCTGATAAAGTATTTCGCTGATTATAAATAATTAGCAAGTAACAGCTTTGATATTGTCTCTTTAGACTTTGTCTGAGGCAAAAAAAGAGTCTGAAGTAAATTTACTTCAGACTCTTTTTCATATTTTCATTCAATCTCCAATTTCCATCTTGCGGTCATTTTAAAAATCCGACTATCCTTCATTCACAATCATGCTTAACAGTTCCGTAGCCTCTGCATATAATAAAGTACATTTATATGGTAAAGCATTCTGTTTTTATTCATATCCTCATGCTCAAAAATACCTAGGAATTAAAAAAGCAGCCTTATCTAAGGAAAAGAAGGAATATAAATGCTTCATTATAAAATAAACTTTACAAAAACAAAGTTCTCTATAAAAATAAAGCAATTGCACAGTAAACCAAAAGCAATGCCATTACCGTATTGGTCACTCTTGCATGATGAGAAAATAAAATTCTGAATACAGAGCCAAAAGCCGCCCAACACAGATTAAAAAAACATCCTATTGTGGCTAATAATATTGCAAAGCCCAAAAGCTTTACTGGGCTGTCATGAAAATAAGGTAATATGTAAGATTCCATGGAAACCATACCATAAATATAGATTTTAGGATTGATAAATTGCAGAAACAAGCCGGAAAGAAACCCGTTTTTCACCTGCTTTTCTGAAATTTCTCCCGTTCTTTTTAATGTTTTATATGCCAAATACAGCATATATGCCGCTCCCGCAATGAGCATAGGTGTTTTTATTATGGGCATCACCGCATTTAAAACACTGCTTAATACTGTACATATAATCATAACTGCCATAAATCCAACCCAAATCCCCATATTAAAGGGATATGACTTCTTTAGTCCTACCCGTCCTGCATTAGACATAGACATGATATTATTGGGACCCGGCGTTGCTGTTGTTATTACCGCATACGTTAAAAAATTTAGCCAATGAAACACTTTAAAAACCCCCATAACGTTATCTTTTGTATTGTTGTAAAATCCAAAAATTTATTCACAAATGATTTTTCCTTTTAATCAATTGCATTCAAATTTAATTTATTGTACTTGTTTTAATACAAAAAGTCAATCATTTTTCTTCTGCAACCTAGTCATTTAAGTAGTACAAAGAAAACTTTTGCTACATCAAATACTATTTAAGACTAATCGCTTATAATAATCCCTTCCTGTCCAATAACCATTACATATTATTCTGAAACTCCAAACGTACGTATTGAGGGGGAGAACCATGAAAATCGGTGCAGATATTAACATATTCGTAATCATTCTGCTTGCGTTAATTATTCTCATCGGCAAAACCGCGGTACAAGGACAAAAAAATTTCAAACTCTTTTATAGAGTCATAGTTTTCTTTATTTTGACCTTGACAGCAGGCAGTTTTTATTATTTCACGGAAGGCGCAACGTTAAAAGGATTTGTTCTTTTCAGCCATTTTATGATGATAGCGTTCCATGTTTTTGGAGCAATTAGTGCTTATTCATGGTTTATTTTTGTTCTTCATGAGACAGAAGATAATTTACACTGCAATCCTTCTCTGAAAAATTTTTATATCCTTCCACTGATTTTTCAATGTACTTTGCTTATTAGCTGTGGGATATTTTATTATGATGAAAAAAATCAGTACCTACAAGGGTACTTATGCATTTTTCAATATCTTCTGATTTTCGGATACCTTTTTGCTGGGGCATCTATCTCCTTTATAAAATATATAAAAGAAAAAAGATATGCACAACAAAAAAACTGCTTTTTTCTATGTCTGTTTTCCTTGCTGCCTCTGTTGGGAATGGGAATTGACGTCGTCTTTCCAAATCTCAATTCCATACTTCCTTTCCTTGTGATTTCTATTGTAATGCAATATCTTAATCTTATGAAAAAGGAAATTTTTCAAGATCCCTTAACAAAGCTGAATAATCGCAGAGAGTTTCAACGCCATTTAGTAACAGTGACGAAAACGATAAGAAAAGAAGATGTTTTCCTAATTTTCTTTGATATCAATGACTTTAAAAGTATTAATGATACCTTCGGACATGTGGAAGGAGATCGGGCTTTAGTTATGATTGCCCAGATATTAAATGCGGCATTTTCAAATACAAAAGCTTTTATTGCTAGGTATGGTGGAGATGAATTTGCAGTCATTCTAAAAAAAGAAGAACCAGAAATTTTATCCTATCTAAAAAAAGTGGATGCCTCTTTGGTTACTCTTTCCGCATCTTTGCCATACAACATTTCCTTAAGCGTGGGATATTCCGTCTATGGGGAAGAGAACGCAAACACCATAGAAAGCCTGATACAATCTGCAGATAAAAAGATGTATTGGAATAAAGAGGAGCAGAAGAAAACAATATGTGAAAATGAGTCTATGGCAAGCTTTCACTCAATCCCATGATTTCCACTCTTTCTTCTCTACCAAATAAAAGGCACCCAATGATAATCTATCAAAAAGGGTGCCCCTTGTTTGTAACTTTAATTTTGTTGATCCCAAGAAAAATTCAGATTCTTTCCCTAGCACCACTGTTTCATCATCCGCTGAAGCATCATATGTATGCTGGCCTTTTCTACTGCCTCTGCAGCAATTAAATCTGTTTTACCTACTTCCTTACCATCTAGCGTATAAACCATTTCGCCAACCTTGGAGCCTTGGGCTATGGGTGCCTTAACATTGGGCATAAGTTCCGTTTTCGTTTCCCATTGTCCTTTGCTGCCTTTACTCATCAGCACAGAAATTTCATCCTTTACCACCGCATTAATGCCTTCCTTCATACCCTTTTCCACAGGAATCATTCCCATATCCTGACCAACGGGATATCCCTTTTCTATTGTATAATTTGCAAAACCAAAATCCAGAAGCTTCATAACTTCTTGAAAACGAACCTTGAAATCAGGAGCCGCCATAACAACGCCAACCAATGCGAAACCATTTCGTTCAGCTGTACCCGATAAACAATAGAGAGCCTTACCTGTTGAACCTGTTTTCAAACCTGTTGCGCCCTCGTACCATTTAATCAGCTTATTGGTATTGGTTAGCCCAAACTCTGTTTCTCCTTTTCTGGTTTTGTGGGTGATGGTGTCCATCCAAGTGGTTGTATATTCCTTGATTTCTGGGAATTTTCTCATTAACTCCCGACTCATTAACGCAATATCATATGCACTGGAAACGTGACCGTCTGCATCCAACCCACAGGCATTTACAAAAACGGTATCTTTCATACCCAATTCTTTCGCCCTTTGGTTCATTTTTTCAACAAATGCTTCCTCGCTCCCTGCTACAAACTCAGCCATTGCCACAGCGGCATCATTTGCAGATGCAATGGCAATGCATTTTGTCATATCTGCCGCCGTCTGGGTTTCTCCCGGTTCTAAAAACACCTGAGACCCCCCCATCGCCGCCGCATGGTCACTTACCTGTACCGTATCAGTCCATGCAAACTTTCCGTCTGCCTGGGCCTCATAAATCAGCAGTAATGTCATAACTTTTGTTACACTGGCAAGGGGCATCGCCTCATGGCTATTTTTTTCATATACCACCGTACCCGTCGCCTGATCCATCAAAACAGCGCTTTTTGACTGCAGTTGCAAACTGCTGTTGTCGCCTTCTTCCGCACAAACAGAAAAGGGCGCCAGAAAACAGAAAAATGCTGTCACTGCCGCCAATATCTTTTTTTTCATGCACGTTCCTCCCCAAAGACTATATTCTTTATCAGTCTATGTCCTAAAGAGAATAGATATGCCCTATCTCCGCTGTTCTAAAGAAGAGAAAACTTTTTGTGAGAGTTCTAATGCATCTATGCTTACTTTACAATCATAGGCCAAAACTTTTACACCGGCTTGCTCTGCCTCAACCAACGCCTTGGAAAATGCAGCATCTCGCTCCCAATGGGGAAAAAAGGCCTTTGTACCTTCCATTTGGATTACAAACAAAATATATGCCTCAAATCCATCCTGAACCGCCTGAATTAATTCTAAAATATGTTTTCTGCCTCGACTAGTGGGTGCGTCAGGAAATTTACAAATCCCATCTTCCTCTAAGGTAGCACCCTTAACCTCAATGTATCCACGGCGATCTCCTACTTCAAAATATAAGTCAAAACGAGAATTTCCATAAACAACTTCTCTGCGCAAAACAGAAACTTCACCAATTTCCGGAATTCTACCTTCCAATAACGCCTCTGCTACAACCTGATTTGGCGCTTGAGAATCCATATTTACCAAGGTGTCTCCTTTATAAACGGAAATCAGAGAATATTTTGTTTTTCTCAAAGGATTCTCTGCGGGCTCCAAAAATACCCTAGCACCTTCTTGCAGCAACTCCTTGCATCGACCTGTGTTTTTTACATGAACCGGCGTTTCCACTCCGTCTATGCTTACAAAAGCAAAAAAGCGATTGGTTCGCTTTATAAAAACGGCTTCCTTCATGTTCTTATAAATCATTCTTTTAACCCCATCTATTATAAAATACATTTCTAAATAAAACATTTATGTATCAGGAGGGAGTCCTCCTTTTATTCTGTATACAAAGTCAAAACTTTATAAAATCAGTTATTCAATCAGTCATTTCAACAGATAAGCATACTACCTCTTCGTATACACTGGGGACGAAGGAAACCTCCCTATTTTATTTAATAATTGTTTGCCTTTCTTTCATAATATGCCTGTGGATACTGACATACAGGGCATTTTTGAGGTGGCTGTTTTCCTACATGAACATAGCCGCAGTTTTTGCACACCCAAACAGTGCTTTCATCTCCCTGAAAAACCTTTTGCTCTTCCAATAATTTCAGCAAAGATTGATAACGCTCTTCATGTTCCTTTTCCACAGAAGCAACATGCTTAAAGAAATTTGCAATTTCAACAAAGTTTTCCTCTCTGGCAGTTGCTTCCATTTCTTTATAAATATCTGACCATTCCTCATGCTCGCCATAGGCACCTGCCTTCAGATTCGCTTCGGTATTGCCAATGCCCTTGGAAAAATCCAAAATACGCTTTGCATGCTGAATCTCATTATCCGAGGTTTCATCAAAAATACCTTTTATCTGCTCATAACCTTCTTCATGAGCCTTTTCTGCATACAACTTATACCGAACCGCTGCCATCGCCTCTCCCATAAAAGCGGAAAGGAGATTCTTTTCCGTCTTACTGCCCTTTAATTCCATTTAAAATCCCTCCTAAGATAATATTTTACTCTCAGTTTTCCCCAACCGAAGAAAAAAATACCTTAGAATAGGCCTTTTCAACCAATATTACCACAATTATAATGTCTTACCATATCTGTGCATTATTAGCCGAACCTTAATGCATCACAACGTTTCCGAAGAATGCTATAATACCAAAAATTACTGCAACCAGTAAAACCGCCGCTAAAGCAACAAACAGCCAAAGTACAACTTTTGCCCACTGAGGCAAGGTATCTTTTTTTGTTGCCAGAGCCCAAATAGCAAACCCCGCTAAAATCATACCACCAAATAAAAAAAATAGCACAAAAATGCCCAATAACATTACAACGTTCATTCTCATCAACTCCCTCAACCCCTTTTTGTTAACTGTAATTGGCAGTTTTGCCTTTAAAGCAGATTAGCAGGAAAGATTTCCAATTTTCATAAAATC
Source organism: Anaerotignum propionicum DSM 1682 (assembly GCF_001561955.1). Taxonomy (NCBI): domain Bacteria; kingdom Bacillati; phylum Bacillota; class Clostridia; order Lachnospirales; family Anaerotignaceae; genus Anaerotignum; species Anaerotignum propionicum. The sequence continues at coordinate 714,217 of NZ_CP014223.1, read as the reverse complement.
TCAAAATTAAAACTTCTCCCAATATTGCTTTATGCTTCCTTCATCAATGGCATCCATATAGGAGTTTGCAATTTCAAAAATTTCTTCCTCATCCTTTATTTTAAAAAATACTTGATTTTGTTCTACCAAAATATCTTTGTTTTTCCCTTTGTTTTTATCAATCCAAAGACGAAACTCCTTTTCCCATTTCTGGGTAGCCTGCTCCATATCCTCATAGCAAAGCAGTTCATCCTTTACATTTTCAATCAATTCCTCAATCCCTAATTTCATAGATATCTCCTTCTCAATTCGATTCTTTCTTTCATATAATGAAAAACTGCCTACTTCTTCAAACCTCTTTCGCTTTTAGCCCAAAATGAGCATATCCGGCTCCCGTCACGACTCTTCCTCTGGGGGTACGTTGTATATAGCCCAACTGTAGCAGATATGGCTCATACACATCCTCAATGGTCTCCGATTCTTCTCCAATAGAAGCTGCTAGGGTATCAAGCCCTACAGGCTTACCATCAAACTTCTCTATCATCATCAATAGCATTTTACGGTCAATCAAATCCAGCCCCATTTTATCAACCTCTAATAAATCCAAAGCAAAACGAGCGACCTCACCATTGATTGCTCCTTCATAGCGCACCTGGGCAAAATCTCTTACTCTTTTTAAAAGACGATTAGCAATTCGGGGAGTTCCCCTTGAACGACGGGCAATTTCCTCTGCACCGTCTTCATCTATTTCAACCTGCAAAACATCAGCAGAACGACAAATAATCGTCTTCAGGCTATGGATATCGTAAGGTTCTAGGCGTTGCACAACACCAAATCGATCCCTTAAGGGCGCCGTAAGAAGGCCAATTCTGGTGGTAGCCCCAATCAGCGTAAACTTAGGCAAATCCAATCTAACAGATCTTGCCCCCGGCCCCTTGCCAATCATGATATCTATGACATAATCCTCCATAGCAGGATACAGTATTTCCTCAATCATACGGTTTAATCGATGGATTTCGTCAATAAAAAGAATATCCCCTTCGCTTAAGCTGTTTAAAACAGCCGCCATATCCCCCGCACGCTCAATGGCAGGGCCTGATGTGGTTTTGATATGAACCCCCATCTCTTTGGCAATAATATTGGATAAAGTAGTCTTTCCCAATCCGGGAGGACCATATAGCAAAACATGATCCAAGGCTTCTCCCCTTTGCTGAGCCGCTTGAATAAACACCTTTAAATTTTCTTTTACACTTTCCTGTCCAATATAGCTGTCTAACTGCTGGGGTCTGAGCTTGGGTTCAAATTCTTTATCCTCCTCACCAAACGCCGCTGTTAGTATTCGCCGATTTTCCAATAGTAACACCTGCTTTTATTTAATATGTAATCATCTTTTTTAATGCCGCTTTTAAAATATCTTCCGTAGTCATGCCTTCGGCAGCCACCAATCCCACCGCCTTAGCGGCCTCACTGCGGCTGTATCCCAACGCCGTCATGGCTTCGATTGCTTCAAATTTTGCACCACCAACAGAGTCTCCGTCCACCATCTCCATGGGGATTGCAATAGCATCCTCCGTTGTGCATTTATCCTTTAATTCCAAAATAACCCGTTGCGCTGTCTTTTTTCCCACACCGGGGGCTTTTGAAAGGGTTTTCGCATCCGCGGATAAAATCGCCATGACAATTTCCTGAGGCGTCAGCTGTGATAAAAATCCCAATGCCCCCTTAGGCCCAACGCCACCGACGGTTAATAATTTCAGAAACATTTCTTGCTCTTCTTTTGATGAAAAACCAAAGAGAGAGATTCCGTCCTCTTTCACACTCATATATGTGAAAACCTTTATATCCTTGCCCACCTCAGGCATTCTGGAGAGGAATCCGGCAGAAACAAAAATCTGATATCCCATTCCACCATTTTCCAAAATGATAAAGCTTTCGCCTCGATGCGCCAAGGTACCCTTAATATAAGAGATCATACCCTTCCCCTCTCTTTCTCTATGGAATTATTATACTGGACAAACATCGAAAGAGCAACCCAAACCACACAAAAAAAAGAAACTATGTTCGCCATTGTTCCTACAAAAAAAGGGGTGTATACTAATAAAAAAAGGAGTGACGTAAATGGAGCAAAAAATTTTACTCTTAGGCAATCCCGCACTGTATCAAGTTTCTACTCCCGTAACAAAAGAAGACTATCCCAATCTCCCCAAAATCGTAGAGGATTTACATGATACACTCATGGCATTTCGCAAAAAATATGGCGCCGGACGTGCCATCGCCGCACCTCAAATTGGAGTACCAAAAAGAATTTTATATATGCATATCGATCACCCTGTGGTATTTCTCAATCCCCGTTTAGAATTTCCCGATGAGGAGCAGATGGAAGTGTTAGACGACTGCATGTCCTTCCCAAATCTCTTGGTTAAGGTAATGCGCTATCGACACTGCATCATTCACTATACTGATATGGAACAACGTCCATGCAAAATGGAGTTAAGTGGTGACCTAGCCGAGTTATTACAGCACGAATTTGACCATCTAGATGGTATTTTGGCAGTCATGCGCAGTATTAATAATCAGTCCTTTTTCTGGAAAGAAACACTCCAGAAATCTTAAACGACAAATAAAAATATAATTTAATCCATCCTTTATCAAACAAAATAAAATAGTTTCTCCGAATTTTATTTAAAAGCAAAGGATTCGAAAAAACACGTTGCCTACTCTTAAGCAGAAGCAAGTTTCTTCAACCTTTAAATATTCTAGGTTCAAAAGCTACACGAAACCTGCCTCAAACCAAACCCTAAATGCTGATTTTCCATACATAACAGTGAAGTAAAAAAGCATTGGTGCCTTTATCACTCCATGAGACCAATGCTTTTTTTGTATTCCGCCCATCTGTTTCCATGCTTCGATAAAATATTGTAACATATTGTATGTAAATTCGAACAAAATACCACAAAAAACTAATCATCTTGAACGTAATCTTTTTTATTCCGCCATAATGGTAATTTCTATCTTTGCCTCTTCCAAAATTCTTCTGGATAGCTCATCAGGATACTCCCCCTTATGAACAATGCGCTTAATCCCCGCATTAATCAGCATCTTGGCACAAATAACACAAGGTTGCAAGGTAATATAAATGGTTCCATCATCCGTGGAAATTCCTAGATTTGCCGCCTGAATAATTGCATTTTGCTCTGCATGCAACGCACGACACAGCTCATGACGCTGACCAGATGGAATCCCTAATCGTTCTCTTTCGCAACCGCCAAGCTCTGTACAGTGCATCAAACCTGATGGTGCACCATTATACCCAGTGGTGATAATTCTGTTATCTTTTACAATTACAGCTCCAACTTGTCGGCGTAAACAGGTTGATCTGGTTTTTACAATTTCTGCAATCTGCATAAAGTACTCATCCCAACTAGCTCTCAATGCTTCCATCCCCCTACTTGTTTTTTCAAAAATAGCACAACTTTTAGAATTTGTCAAAATTTGAATTCTAAAAAAACCTTTTCCCAAAACAACTTTCATTTCAGGAAAAGGTTTTATCATTCTTAAATATTCCTACCCTTCAAGGGCAAATAATTCACAGATTCTTAAACAATCAGGTTCATTTTTCTTGCTTCAAATTCCAATTCTTCTTGGAACTGAGGTGCAGCAAGAGAAATAATCATTTTCGCTCTGTCGCTTGCTGTCTGACCTTTCAGACGTACTATGTTATTTTCCGTTACCAAAAAGTCCACTTCGTTTTTGGAGGTAGTTACAATAGAACCAGGTGTCAAAGTTGGCTTAATTTTAGAAATTGTGCCACCCTTAGTGGTAGAGGTCATTGCGATAAAGCCTTTACCGCCCTTAGATAAATTTGCACCACGAACAAAATCCACCTGACCGCCGGAACCGCTGTAATGCTTTGTTCCAAGGCTTTCAGCACAAACCTGTCCAAATAAGTCAATTTCAACGCAAGCATTTACAGAAACAAAATTATCATGCTGACCAATGATATAAGGATTGTTTGTGTAGTCAACAGGATGCATTTCAAAAGCAGGGTTGTTGTCCATAAAATCATACATCTTCTGGGAACCCCATGCCAATGTGGCAACTGTTTTACCCACATTAATTGGCTTATTCATATTTGTTACTGCGCCGCATTCAATTAAGTCCACCATGCTGTCAGTAAACATTTCTGTATGAATACCCAAGTCAGTTTTGTCCTTCAATAGGACACCAACAGCATTGGGAATACCTCCAATGCCCAGCTGCAATGTGGATCCATTGATTACTTCATCAGCGATCATCTGTCCAATTTTTCTATCTACATCGGTCAAAGGCGCATTAGGTAAAATAGAAAGCGCTCTTGAGGATTCACAAAGAGCTGTAACCTGAGAAATATGAATCTGGTTATTACCCAAAACACGTGGCATTTTATCATTTACATCCAAAAGAATAATTTTGGCTTTGTCACGCATTGCTACAACTTCTGCACCTGCCATGCCACAGCTAAAATAACCATGGTCATCCATTGGTGAAACCTCTGCATAAAAAACATCCAGTCTAGGCTGAACATTTTTCCAGTAGCCGGGAATCGTGCTGTAGTTATTGGGAATATAAGTGTAGTAACCATCCTGAATTCCTTTTCTGCCGGCTGCACCGGTAAACCAAGAAACATAGTCATATTTTCCCTTTAAGTCATAGTTTAAATAAGCACCTGATTCCGCACATAAAGTTTGATGATGGGTTACACCTGTCAATTCACCGTTTGCCGCTCTTTTTCCTATCGCCTCACAAATTGCTGTTGGCGCCTCTAACCCTGTTGGTGCGGCACAAACGTCTCCTGATTTTACAAATTTAGCTACTCCTTCTGGAGTCATTTTTTTCGCCAGATACATTTCACGAAATTTATTCATACTATCTCACCTTTCCCCTTAACTCTCTCTGTTTTGCTAAGCAATCTGCACAATTATAAAGGTAAAATTCCCACATTTGAATACAAAATACTTTTCTTCCCCTGTATTTTAGCATATGCCGTAGCCCTCGTAAAGGCAAAACAGATAATGTTCTTTAAATTGTACAAAAAATAATGACATATGCACTAATATTTTTACAATTATTTGGTTTTTTTCATATATCACTGGGAAAAGATTTTATTTTTTTGTAAACCGATTACACAAAAAATCAATGAAATCCAATATTATTTTAACTTATAAAAATATTATGGAAACCAAAATCTTGTCATACAACAATCCTTCAAAATACTAAAACGAATTATTGCGCAATCAAAAAACGGCCAACACATTCCTTTTGGAAATGGCTGACCGCTCAATATTCTTATTTTATTTTACCAGATACGGTTGAACTTCCTTTGGAAGTTCCTCCTCTTTTCGGCTTATAATCATTGTAAAATCCGTTTCAGATTCCTTTGAAATGGACTCCAAATGATTAATGAATGTAATAAAATCCTTATCGTCCACTTTTTCCATAATATGGTTTAATCCATCAATATAAATTTTTTCTATATCACTGTTTTGAGAGAGGATACCGTACACAAAACCCCGGAAAACCTGCGTATTTTCCATGATGAATTTTGGCGTATCTACAAACCGTACACTATAATGAAGATCATACATGCGGCTGTTGTCATCATCTACAAACACAACGCAACCGTTTGCTTCCTTGCTTGCCTCATTAGCCATCGCGATGAGTCGTTTCGTTTTACCTACACCTTTTTCGCCTGCAAGAATCTGAACCATTGCAATCTCCCCCTTTATACTGGTGATATACCTCTGGATTTGTAAATTATTAAGTTTTAAATTCCAAATAGAAAAATCTATTTGTTTGCTATTAGTATTCTCCAAATTCCTAAGAAATCCTCTTAATTTTCAATGATTTTCCTATAAATCAATATAATCAGCTATTTTCACAATAACTTCATCTATTTAACATATATTTTATAAATATTTTGTGCCTATTTACTAATTTACAGACTGAAAGACCAATGCCGCAGCCCCAAAAATCCCCGCATCGTTACGGAGTTTTGCCAAGGCAAACTTTTTATCTCTGCAATGGGGAAACACGTTTTCTGCGTAGGCCCTCTGAACCATATCCAACAAAAATTCTCCTGCTTGTGATACACCGCCGCCAAGAACAACCATTTCAGGGTCGACAATATAGCATGCATTGGCAATGGCCATCCCTAGCATTCTGCTTATATATTCCGTCAGCTCCAGTGCCAACGCATCACCAATTTTTCCAGCATCCCACAATTTCTTAGCAGTAAGAACATCCATCTCTCTGAGAACAGATGGTTTATCTGTATTCACAAGAACCTTGCGTGCAACCCGAACCATGCCTTGTGCAGAGGCATACTGCTCCAAACACCCTTTTTTCCCACAGTTGCATTGCTCTTCCTCATAAGGATTCATGGTCATATGACCAATTTCTCCTGCCGTTCCCGAAACACCCGCAAGAATTTTTCCATTTAGAATAACTCCACCGCCAACCCCGGTTCCCAATGTTACCATAAGGAGACTGTTTACCTCTTTGCCGGCGCCAAAGGTATATTCTCCCAAAGCGGCAACCCTTGCATCATTTCCAATGAAAATAGGAGAAACGCTAATCAAGTCCTCCGCCTCATTGCCAAGAAATACATCTCCCCAACCGATGTTAACCGTACCTCGCAAGCATCCATCCTCCGTCACCGGGCCCGGTGCCGCCATACCAATTCCAGCTAGATGCTCTTTCTTTAGATCATTTCTATTTAAGCATTCTTCAATTTCATATTTAATGTCTTTTAACAATGGCGTTGGCTCTGTGCCTTTTCTGGTGGGAATTTCCCATTTCTCCAACAGACCTTTCTTGCGTGAAAATAAACCGATTTTCACTGTGGTTCCACCAATATCCACCCCAAAGCAATACTCCATGTTATTCCTCCTCGAAGTTATAAACAATTCTGTGGATCATTCTTTTGTATCTTTCATAAACATCCTTTGATATTTTTTCCGGCATGGTCATAAATCGTAATGGTAACATTTTTTGTCCCATTCTCATAGGTGGCTGTAAATAGGGATAATCGTTGAAGAAAAACCCGTGTCTTTCATAAAACCCTATCCGCCTTTTTGTCATCTCATCTTTGGGAACCTCCACCTCCAAAACAACAGGTCTGCCTGCCCATGCCATAATCTCCTTCAGCTTTTTTCCACCAAAACCCCCATTGCGATAAGCAGGTTTTATAGCAAAATGCTCAATATAAATAAAATCCTTAAAATCCCACATCGCCATTGCTCCTTGCAGGATTCCCCATTCATTTCTAATTCCGTATAGTTGGTACTGAGGTCTATCCAAAAGAGCCTTTTGTCTTTCCTTTTCTCGCAACTCCTCAACAGGAAAAGCCTCCTCAAAAATTGGGTATATTTCGTCAAATGTATCCTTTGTAATTCTTTCTAGCATCCTTTTCATCTCCCTGCTCCAAAGGATACTATAAACGACTAAAAAAAGCAAATACCAAGCTTCCAATTTGATATACAAAAAAAGAAGTAATCCAAGCAGTTGATAACCAAAGTAAAAGTGCAAATACTAATTTTCTCCAACCTTTCTCTTCATACCAATAAGCAGAGACCGCCGCTACACATGGTATGCTCAAAAGATGAAACACCATAAAAGATATCGCCGATATTGGGGTAAATAACCCCTCCACGCCACCTAAAACACCTAAGGATGATACCACTGCCTCCTTAGCCGCCACACCGGATAATATTGCCGCCGAAGCCTTCCAGCCATCTTCCCCTCCCCCAAAACCGAGGGGTATAAAAAAGGGATTCAATCCTTTCCCAAGAAAAGCCAAAATACTTGTAGACGAGTCTAGTGTCATATGTAAATGCGGCGTAACGTGGGCGGACAACCAAATGATGATGCTTGCCCCAAGAATCACCGTTGCCGCCTTTGTCAGATATTCTTTTCCTCTTCTGTAAAGTGTTCTTGATAAATTATTCCATCTGGGCAAATGATAAGATGGCATTTCCATTATAAAAGGAGCCTCCTCCTTGCAATATTTTTTTTTTAAAAAAATAGCCCAAAGAAAAGCAATGAGAATTCCACCCACATACAAAGAAAAAATAACCAATCCTCCGTTTTTGGGAAACAATAACCCAACCAAAAGGATGTAAAGGGGAAGCTTCGCCCCACACGAGAAAAAGGGAAGAATCAATCTTGTAATGCGTCTGCTATCCTCACGCTCTAAAGTTCTCACACTGAGCATGGCAGGTACAGAGCATCCAAAGCCTGTAAGAAGGGGTAAAAAAGCTCTGCCGGATACTCCCAACTCCCCCATGGGCTTATTTAATAAAAAAGCAACTCTCGCCATATATCCACTATCCTCTAAAAAAGTAAGCCAGAAAAACAAACATAAAATTTGAGGCAAAAATGATACCGCCTTGCCCACTCCGCCAAATATCCCTTCCATAAGAAATGCCCTCCCCCAATAGGGCATTTGCGGAAAAAAATGAGCTACCACATCTCTCAACGCTTCTATACCATAGGTTGCACCATCCTTTAAAAAAACACCAAGGGATGGAAGGCCTGTCCCTAAAAAAGAAAGAGAAAAGGTCACATGGAAAATAAAAGCCATGCATAGTAAAAAAATAGGAATCCCAAAGAAGTGATGCAGAAAAATTTTGTCCAATTTTTCAGTAAAATCCCTTTTTTTCTGTCTCTGTGTTATCACTTGTTGGCAGTAAAAAACAGAAAATGCATAGCGGCCAGCGGCGATTTCTCCTTCCCAATCAAGCTCCTCCTGTTGCTCCAGCCAGCGCATTCCCAAAAAAAGACCTTGTTTGCGTTTCAAAAAAGGTTGCAACAAGGGTTCAATCCTTTGCCATAGCTTGTCCCTTTGAAGTACAGTTTCTCCTTTTCGCCCCTTTTCCATGGCCATATTTAGACATTTTGCCATATCTTCCTGACCCGCTCCGGTAATTGCAGAAATTTCAACAATAGGGACTTCCAGCAGTTTTGAAAGCTTTGAAATATCAATGTCTATTCCTTGTTCCCTAGCCTTATCCATCATATTAAATGCCAATACCAGCGGGATATCCAACTCCAACAGCTGTGTGGTTAAAAATAAGCTCCGCTCAAGCACAGTGCTGTCAACCACTTGTAAAATAATATCCGGCTTTTCCTCCAGAATAAACTGAACGGCAACCCGCTCTTCCGGAGTATACGGCGAAAGAGCGTAAACTCCCGGCAAATCAATGCAAAGAAAATCCTCTTTTTTCCATATCCCCTCTTTGCGTTCCACCGTTACACCGGGCCAATTCCCCACTCGGGCATCACTTCCTGTTAAGGTATTAAACAATGCACTTTTTCCGCAATTTGGGTTTCCAACCAGACCCAGCTTCTTCACTTTATCCTCCTTCTTTCTCTATTAAAATTGATGCGGCGTCGTTGTATCCTACAGCCAATAGATACCCCCGAATTTTCACCTCTATTGCCCCATGCATCGGCGCCCATCGGATACAATATATACGAGTATTTGGCGTTACTCCTAATTCCAAAAGCCTTCGAGCTGTTGCCTTTTGGCAGGTTAAAGCAATCACCCTCCCACACTCGCCTTTTTCCAAATGATTCAAACTTGTCTTCATTCTTATTCCCTTTCATATCTATGCAAATGATTCCCAAATAATGCAAAAATCCTTAATATTTCCAAAGAGTACCATATATTTTGGGTAGCTATTTATGGAAAACTATGCTATACTCAGTCTGAAAAGGAAGTGAAAGAATGAACCGAAAGTTAAGAGGATTTTTTCTCTTTTTTATAATTTGTTTATGCACAGTGGTGCCGGCTTCGGCAAAAAATATTATAGTAAACCTTGATGGATACCCGCTCCCCCTTTCTGCACCGGCGGTCGTACAAAACGATCGAGTTTTGGTTCCTATGCGAAGCGTTATGGAATCTCTGGGCTATACCGTAATATGGCATTCAGATAGCCATAGTGTTGAGGCAAAAAAAGAGGAGACACACCTATTTCTTACCATCGATGACCCTGTTGCAATCGTAAATCAAAAGTCTGTTGTTTTAGATGCGGCTGCCACCCTATCAAAGAACACCACTATGGTTCCTTTACGTTTTGTTGCTGAACATAGCGGTGCCACCGTTGAATGGGATCCAGCTACCTATACAATTTATATCACCACAACCCAAGTAAAGAAGGGCCAATTGACCGATTCTGTGGTCTATATCCAAACAAATAAAATTCAGGGCAGTGGAATTGTGCTCTCCTCTGACGGTTTGATTGTGACTAACTATCATGTGGTAGAAAATGCATCCATGCTTCAAATGGTATTTCCAGATGAATCCATTTATCAAGGAAACGCAACCATTGTGGGATTAGACCAGCAAAAAGATATTGCAATCATTCAAATTGATAAGAAAAACTTAATTCCTGCACCTATTGAAACTCTACTCACCAAAGGGGAAGCCGTAGTAGCAGTGGGGGCACCTAACGGAAATCGGAATACTTTATCAGAAGGACAGATAAAAGACTTTAACCAAGATATTATCTCCAGCAGTGCCTTTATTGATCACGGCAGCAGCGGCGGGGCATTGTTTAACAGCAAAGGAAAAGTCATTGGTATGACTTCCTCTTACAGCGAGAATCAATATTTTGCTATCCCAATGGGAGAAATCACGAAGGTACCTAAAACCCTGTCTATTCCCCTTCGGCAAATGAAAAATTATACCTATACACCAACTGCACCAAAAAATCTGCGCTACTGGATTGAAGACGGCTATGCCAATGTAACCTGGTCACCGGTTTATGATGCTGATTATTACTATGTATACATTGCATACTCTAAAAACGCCAAATATACGAAATTGCAAAATAAAGCGTTGGGCGGTGACATTTGGTATTGGGGATTTCCACAATGCTTCGGTATTTCTACAGCCAACAATTCCACTGTTTACATTAAGGTTTCAACCGTAAGAAACGGCGTTGAAACCGAAACAACAATACCTATGGAAATATCTATGTATTAGTTGAAAAAACAAAGTGCATCATCCCTTACAAGGGATGATGCACTTCTTTTTAACTCATTAAATTCTTCATGCAATCATCATTTATCATATTCTCACTGAAAAAACATTCTTCCATTCTTTATAATATACTATGGGCACCAATTAATGAAACATGCCATTACGTATCTAAAGCATAGAACCCATAGGAGAAAAAGCAAACAAATTGTATATGAATAAAGCTTAGCCCTAGCTCAGTTCCTTGGTGATATCTGCTTCAATCCCTTCCACAAATGCAATGAGATCATCAGGCTTCAGGATAACCTGTTCCCCACGAACTCCTGCGCTTACCGCAATTTCATCAAACAATATTGCCGTTTCATCTATATAAGTGGGATACTTTTTTTTCATCCCCACAGGAGAGCATCCCCCACGAATATAACCCGTTAGAGCTAAAAGCTCCTTTACATGGGTCATCTCTAATTTTTTGTTTCCTGAAACCGCTGCAGCTTTTTTTAAATCCAGCTCCATATTTACAGGGACACAAAAAACTAATATTCCGGTTTTATCCCCTCTGGTTACCAATGTTTTAAAAACCTGTTCTGCGGGAATCCCTATCTTCTCTGCGGCATTCAATCCTGAAAGATTATTTTCATCATATTCATACTCTGCGGTGCGGTAAGAAATTCCTGCCGTTTCTAAAAGCCGCATTACGTTGGTTTTTACCATTTTTCTTACCCCTTTCCAATTTTCCGTTCCCTACCATAATAAAACAAATACTGCTGAGCGAAGCCCGCATTGTTGCCGAATTTTTCTGCGGCAGACACTTGCAATTCCTTTGCCAGTAGCTTTTTCCCTTCAAAGTAAGCATGGCTATAAACACGATTAATCCACACATCTGTTGGAAATACCTCATATCTGCCAAAAGAAAATAACAAGATACAATCTGCTACCTTTTGCCCGACACCGCAAATTGACATTAACCTCTGTCGAAGCTCCTCCGTAGGCAGCATTTCCAATTTCTCCACTTCAAAATTCCCTGAAAGCACATTCTTCACTGCATCCTCCAAATATCTTCCCCGAAATCCACAGCCTAGGCTACGATAGGCTTCTTCAGTAACATCTGACAGCTGTTGTGGAGTAGGAAAGCTGTAAAAGCCTCCCTCCAAAGGCATCCCGTATTCTTGAGAGAGTCTCTGAATTAACCCTCTTATCCTAGGGATATGATTATTTTGAGATATGATAAAGGACATCAGCATTTCAAAAAACTCTTGTTTTAATATTCGAATACCCGGAGCAAAAGAAATTGCTTCCGCCATGATGGGGTCATTCTCTTTTAGCCGCTGTTTAATTTCATTATAATCTCTTTCTCCATCAAAAAAACCTTTCCAAAAAGGAATATCATTGTCACCATAAAAAACAATACTGTCACCCACCTGCCCAAGGGTAATCACCTTTTGGCCGGAGATGACAGTATAGCAATCATCCTCTTTTTTTTCATAACGGAAGCATTGTCCGCATTCTAAGGTTTGTGACAGAGAAAAGTCGGGACAATCCCAAAAAACTTTCTCCATTTACATTCACACCCTATTCCCATTAATCATCCAAAATTAAGAACCCATAATTGATTCCCGTTTTTTTCAAAAGGAAGTTTTTCGCCGCAATATCTGATGTCACAAATTCAGCCTTCCAAATACCACCTTCACTGTAGCAAACATAACGATTTCCATTCGTTAAAATGGCATAAGCACAAGCAGAGGTGCCACATTGATATGCAATTTCGCTGGAACTTGTAATTGCATTGGCACTAAAGAGTGCCGCTTCAACACCGCCTTGAGTAGATACAATACTTCCTCTCCAAGAGGCAAGTGTATATGCTGGCAATAACTCCAGATTAAAATTAGGCAGAAAACGGTTGATTGACGTTATCGGATAATATTCAGTCTGGGCATTTGGCAAGACAACCTCCCAGAAATTATTCTCATTCTCCAGAATATATTCCTTAATATCAGCAGTATTTCTTCGGTTTGAAAAAACAACTACAGCATATCTTTCATCTAAACGAATTTCTCGTACATAATACTCATCAAAACGGCCTTCAAAAAGGCTGATATAATTCAATATACGCTCATACTCCGCAGATGCAGAAGAGAGTCTTAAGACCTTTCCGTTATTTTGATTATATTTCACCAAAAGGTTATGAAAACTATCCTCACTGATTGTTCCAACTTTTCCGTCAGAAGAGGCAATCATATATTTTCCTGATTGCTTCACAGCAGCAAATACTTGAAACTCCATACTGCTAGATGGAACAGAAGTCCCCTCCAAGGCTGCCAAATCACTCCCATTGATTAGCAGAATTTTATATGCAGAGGCTGTTAGACCGCTCTCCAAATATCCATCCGCCACCAACGTATCTGTTGTTATGTATTTCCTTTCATAATAATTGTAAAGTTCGCCGTTTTTGCTCATCCAGCCCTTTTGGGAACCGTTTGCCTTATAATCAGCCTGTCCTGCTGTAGCAATGGCAATGATGTTATTTGTCAGTCTGGTTGTTTCACTCACCCAAAATGGTTTCGTGCTAGCAGGCTGTGTCTTTTCCGGCTCAATTTTTACGTTATTTTCCTCTTTGGCGGGGGGTTTTTCCGGCTCTATAGAAGGCTCTTCTGTATTTTCCTTCGCAGGAGGTACCTCAAGAGGATCCTTCTCATTGTTCTGCTCCGCTCCCGGCAAGGAGGTTTCCACCTCAACTTTTCTCAATGCACAAGCACAACATAAGAAAAGCAAAATACCTATCAAAATAAAGGCATTTTTCCACTTTTTATTCTTCACTATAATCATCCTTTTTGTCCGCTATAGCATCGTAAACCGAAAGCAGTTCCTTTTTATGAATCTCTAATATATTAGTAATTGCGTTCTCCATTTCTTCATGTACATCAGAATAGGGAAATTGAACAACCCATATTGGATTAAAATGTCCGTCTTCTTCTGCTACATGGGTAGTAACCCCAGCCAAAGCTTCCGTTTCATAATAATCAAAAATCGCATCGTATTCCCAATCTTCAACTTCCTTGTCACAGGTTAGACGCAAAACTACCCTTCTGCCGTCCTCCGTGTCTTCTCCATAAATATTGTAAATCATTCCTGCATTTTCCGAAAGAGAATAGCTTCCTAACTCTTTTTCCAAAAATCCCGTATTATTATCTTTAAGCATTATCACAATTACGGTTTCGTCCATATTCTTCTCCTTCAATAAGCAAAGCTAGTCTATTATTATTAAAATTATACTACAATTTATAATATGATGCAAGGAAAGGGCGGCTCCAATACCCTTCCAATCTATGGCTAAAACCCCTAAATTACGCCATTTTTAATATATGACGTAATTTTTAAGAATTTGTTCCTATGTTTTTGAAGAATTTTTTTCTAAAAAATATGCAAAAAGTATCCCATTTTTACAACGGATATTATTTTCCCAAAAAAATAATACTGTTATTTTAATCTAAGCATACACAGTACTTTTGCATTTCCACGCAGCTTGTTATATGATATAGTAATAAAATCTCAAACAAATAATTCTGTTTAAAAATATCAACTATCTACCCATAAAATAAAAACAATGAAAAAACTACGGCAAAACTATTTGTTTTACAGTTTAAAAGAAAAAGGGAAATATTTCTCGGGAAATCTTCGGTATTTTCGGGAAATACCCTTCTTTCGGGAGGGAGTATAGAAAAATGACAAAAAAAGAAAAGATAGATCAAATTTTACTACTATTAAGGGAACAATATGGTCCTACAAGATGCTATTTGGATCATGAAACACCTTGGCAACTGCTCGTCGCCACAATTTTATCAGCACAATGCACAGATGATCGGGTAAATATTGTCACGAAGGATTTATTTCAAAAATATAAATCCGTAAAGGATTTTGCCGAAGCGGATTTAAAGGAGCTGGAAAAAGATATTCACTCAACAGGTTTTTACCATAACAAAGCAAAAAATATCATCGCCTGCTGTCAAAAATTATTGGCCGAGCACAATGGTGAGGTACCGTCCGATTTGGAGGCATTGACATCCTTGGCAGGAGTCGGCCGAAAAACTGCCAACGTGGTGCGGGGAAATTGGTATGGTATCCCAAGCATCGTGGTAGATACCCATGTAAAAAGACTTTCCAACTTACTTGGCCTCACAAAAAATCAGGATCCTGTTAAAATAGAATTTGATTTAATGAAAATTATCCCCGAAGATAAATGGATTGACATTAATACTCAGCTCATCGCCCATGGCAGGAAAATCTGTATTGCAAGAAGGCCAAAATGCAACGAGTGCTTTTTACTCACATACTGCACCGGTGGTCAAAAATTACAAAAAGGTAAAATAATTTAAAATTTTGGATACAATACATTGATAGACAATGAATTGGAGGATTCTAGAATGAAACATAGACTGCAATATTTCCTATTTGCCCTCACCCTATTAGTTGCCATAACGGGCTGCAGCAGTAAACAGCAAAACACAGGGACCTTGATAGAAACAGCACAGACGAACATGTCCCAAATCACCAGCCTTCAGGCTAAAATGAATATGGTCGTAAACATGACCATGGGCACTGAAAAAGTAGCAACTGCAACAACAGCGGATATCACCGCTTTCATAAAGCCTTTGAAAATGAAGATAGAGATTGCTTCACGCATGGAAAGCAGTACCGCAAAGGATACTGTCATGGAAATGTATCTTCAAGAAAACAATAGTACCATTGATTTATATACCAATGCAGGAACCGGTTGGTTTCACACTCAAGGTGATAAAGAGAAGCTTGGACAATTTGAAGTCTACGATAATATCTTAAGCTATCTTTCTGCAATAGAAAATCCTGTGAACAAGGGGACAGAGAAAATAGGTAACATTTCAACCCAACGGTTAGAAGGCACGCTCAAGGGTGAAGTTGTGAAAAAAATCGTAGAAGAATCTGGAATCCTATCCTCTGCCACCAGCATGGGCATCTCCGAAGAGGATTTGCAAAAAATCTATGATGAAACAGGCGGCCTGCCCATTACACTATGGATTGGCGAAGATGGTCTGGTTTATCAATATAAAACCGATATTTCTAAGCTGATGCAGGTAATTATGGAAAAAACCCTTGCATTAATGGGTATAGATAGCACAAAAAATGGTAACAGTTTATCCGTTGAAGACGCAACCATCACCATGACGTGCAGCGAATTTAATTCCGTAAAAGATTTTGATATTCCTAAGGAAATCCTAGAAACAAAAAAATAAAAAAAGCTTTATGAATGTATGCATTATTAAAAATATCCCTCATTTCAATACCTGAAAATGGGGGATATCGCATTTCATAAATAAGCGTTCTCACAAAAACTCTCCCTTTCTTTTTTCTTTTCCAATGATTTCAGGAAAAAAGGCGAAACATTCTCACACAAAAAACATTATACTGCTAACACCATTGATTTCTTTTTTCATTGCCAATGGCGAAAAGCCAAAAAGCTACTATATCCACGAAGAATTACTGTTCTTCTTCAAGAGAAATTTCAAGTTTTTTTCAAAAAAACTCTCCACCTCATTTTCATCTATTTCCCAAGGAAAAAAGTTTAATCATCATTTTTAAGTCTCAAAACCCTTGAAAAACAGCCATTTCCAGAGGATTGATAAATCTGTTAAAAACTATCCTCCAAGTAGACTCTTTTCATAATTTGCTTTTTTATTCTTCAAATTTTTTTTTGATAACCTGTTGACTTTCCATTGGCTGTACCAGCTAAACTTAAGTCAAGGTTAAGGAAACCGCTTAACGAACTCAATATCAAATCATTATAAAAGATTAAAGGAGGAATTCTCAATGGTAGGTAAAAAGGTTGTACATCATTTAATGATGAGCGCAAAAGACGCTCACTATACTGGTAACTTAGTAAACGGCGCTAGAATCGTGAATCAGTGGGGCGACGTAGGTACAGAATTAATGGTTTATGTTGATGGTGACATCAGCTTATTCTTGGGCTACAAAGATATCGAATTCACAGCTCCTGTATATGTTGGTGATTTTATGGAATACCACGGCTGGATTGAAAAAGTTGGCAACCAGTCCTATACATGTAAATTTGAAGCATGGAAAGTAGCAAAGATGGTTGATATCACAAATCCACAGGATACACGTGCAACAGCTTGTGAACCTCCGGTACTTTGTGGTACTGCAACAGGCAGCCTTTTCATCGCAAAGGATAATCAGAGAGGTCCTCAGGAATCTTCCTTCAAGGATGCAAAGCACCCTCAATAATTTTTGGTGACATTTTCGAAGGAGCGGATATATCAATCCGCTCTTTCTTTTTCACCAAAATTGACGATTTATGTAAGAGAAACGTTAATCTTGTAAACAGAGAGGATGAATTATCATGAAAAGACCCTTGGAAGGTATTCGTGTACTTGATTTAACACAGGCTTACAGTGGCCCCTTTTGTACAATGAATCTTGCTGATCATGGTGCTGAGGTTATTAAAATTGAGCGCCCCGGCAGTGGAGATCAAACAAGAGGTTGGGGGCCTATGGAAAATGACTACAGTGGCTACTATGCTTACATTAACCGTAATAAAAAAGGAATCACCTTAAATCTTGCTTCCGAAGAAGGAAAGAAAGTTTTTGCCGAATTGGTTAAATCTGCCGATGTGATTTGCGAAAACTATAAGGTTGGTGTTTTAGAAAAATTAGGCTTTTCCTATGAGGTCTTAAAAGAACTCAACCCCCGCATCATTTATGGCTCCATCAGCGGTTTTGGATTAACAGGTGAATTGTCCTCCCGCCCCTGCTATGATATCGTCGCTCAAGCAATGAGCGGAATGATGAGTGTAACCGGCTTTGCAGACGGTCCTCCCTGCAAAATCGGCCCTTCTGTAGGAGATAGCTATACTGGTGCATATTTGTGCATGGGTGTTTTGATGGCATTATACGAAAGAGAAAAAACAGGCGTTGGCCGCCGTATCGATGTGGGAATGGTAGATACCCTGTTCTCTACAATGGAAAACTTTGTTGTTGAATACACCATTGCTGGTAAGCATCCCCACCGTGCAGGCAATCAAGATCCAAGTATTGCCCCTTTTGACTCCTTTAGGGCAAAAGATTCGGATTTTGTAATGGGGTGTGGCACAAACAAAATGTTTGCAGGACTATGTAAAGCAATGGGCAGAGAGGATTTGATTGATGATCCTCGTTTCAATACAAACCTGAATCGTTGTGATAACTATTTAAATGACTTAAAGCCAATCATCGAAGAATGGACCCAAACAAAGACCGTTGCAGAGTTAGAGGAAATCATCTGCGGACTTTCCATTCCCTTCGGCCCAATCCTCACGATTCCCGAGATTTCTGAGCATTCCTTAACAAAAGAAAGAAATATGCTTTGGGAAGTTTATCAGCCTGGCATGGATAGAACAATTCGCATTCCCGGCTCCCCTATTAAAATCCACGGTGAAGAAGATAAGGCTCAGAAAGGTGCCCCTATTCTGGGAGAAGACAATTTTGCTGTCTACGCAGAAATTTTAGGTCTCTCAGTAGAAGAAATTAAATCACTGGAAGAGAAAAATGTCATCTAAGGCTGCAAAAAAAGTAAATACTGAACCCTCTTTTTCGGTTGAGTCCTCTTTTGGGTTGTGGTATACTGATTGGGACAGTATATATCATGACACAGATGCAAGGAGGGGCGATCATATGTCCGATGGAAAAAACTACTATTCGATCGGCAAAGTCTCAACACTCTGTAATGTTCCCATTAAAACATTACGGTATTATGATAAAATCGGTCTATTGGTTCCGGAGTATCGAAAATGTGACAGCAACTATCGCTATTATACCCAGGATCAAATTTTGACTTTATTCATTATCCGTAAGTTAAAGCATTTGGGGATTCCTTTAAAAGATATCAGTCAAATTGTTTGCAAAAAAAACGCATCTGCCATGGGTGCTTGCATCCGAGAGAGATTGTATGAAATCAGCAATGCAATAGATTCTCTGAACAACCAGTATGCGGAGGGGCAGCTTTTACTTGAACGTCTTGAAAAAGGGCATAATATTCTCGAAACCGAGCAATCCAACTGGGCTACGGAAGGTATACGAGTTGAGGATATTCCCCCAGGCAACGTATTGTTTACAAGGCGTATTAAAAAGAATTATAAAAATAGTGACGTCTCTGTGGATCGATGGTTTGAATTATTTGAAATGGTTTCCCAACAGAAACTGCGGATGGTAGGCTCTGTCATTCTAACTTATCATAACAATCCTTTGGAGCAATTTTTTAAAACAGACTGCGACTTGGAAATCTGTATTCCAATTAATGAATTCCGTCCTGACCTGCCAGAGTTTAAGCAGTTTGGCGGCTACAAGGCCGTTACCGCGCTACATATTGGGCGTAATGATGAGATAATACAGACACACATCAAAGCAATAAAATGGTTAAACCAACAAGGATATACTGTTGCCGGCCCTATTTCGGAAGAATACATTATCTCTCCTGTTGATATAAATAATGAGGAAAACCATATTACAAAGGTAATGATACCCATAAGCTGATATTTCAAGTATAAAAGAAAAGGCCAAAGCGGAATAATAATTCGCAGTGGTCTTTTTTTGTTGCACATTTCCACATCATAATAAATTTCATGGTATCGTTGATATATTATTTGTGATCTTTAAATTTAGTACCAACGTTGTCCGCCAAAACATGCTGTAACGTTGTTAATCAAAATCCACTTATCTTTATTAGTTCGTACATTTCCCTTTTCAATTTGGCATTGAAAGAAACATTTCTACTTAAAAAAGATCTTAGCGTTAATACAGACTTAATGGAAATTTTTTACTAATCCCTTATTTTTCTACTCGAAAAGCTTCAAATTCCTTATGAAATAGATGGTTTTTCTGTTAAAAAAAAATAAAATTCGATCTAAGTAAAAAAATTTAGGAGTATTAAATTTACCAATTTAGGGACAACATTTTTATGCGAAAACACAAAAAAACTATATTGAAGTGTATAAAAAAGATTATTTTGCATGTATTTCTGCAAAAAACCACCAAATGACTGCCATAATATTATTTTTTGCAGTTTCAAAAACACTCTTCCTAGTGGATACTTTTTTCTAAAAAAAAGAGAAAGAAGCATATATTTTCCTAAAAAAAAGATTGACTATACCTTTACTGAATAGACTATATTATAATTAGATTATAGGATATCACCAAAAAATCAAATGTCAAATTGCAATTTTTATATAATATTTTTAATATTTGATAATATAATGTATATTCGCGGATACATTATAGTGAAATTCTATAAATAAGTCCTGATAAAGGCTGATTTGAAAAAGCTAGGTAAAATGAAACCTCTTTCTCAAAAAGCCGTTGTCTGGCAACCTGATTCTCGAATTCGCATGCGGCTTCATTTCACTTTAAAAATCACCGTAAAAGCAATTATTTGTAGTATTTATGCGTAGTACAATTTATTACATTTAAGGAGGTTAGGTATATGTCAAAAAACCAACAGCAAGAAGGTGCATTTAAAAAAGATTTGCGTAAAATTGACATTTGGTCATTGGCTTTGGGGGCAATTATCGGATGGGGATGTTTCGTAATGCCTGGAACGTCCTTCCTACCTAAGGCGGGACCCATTGGCTCTATTTTAGGTTTAATGCTAGGCGCAGTTATCATGTGTATTATTTGTTTCAGTTATGGTTATATGATTCGAAAATTCCCCCTCTCTGGAGGAGAATTCGTGTATGCCGATACCGCTTTCGGTAAAAAACATGCTTTTATATGCGGCTGGTTCATTGTTCTGGCCTACTGGTCACTGATTCCTTTGAACTCTACTGCATTGGCAATGATTTCTCGTTATATTTTACCAGGTTCCCCCTTGCAGATCGGCTATCTTTATACCATTGCAGGCTGGGACGTGTATCTTGGAGAAATCGCCTTGGCATATGCATTTATAATTGGGTTAGGCATTGTAAATATGCGTGGTGTCAAAAGTGCTGGCTGGTTCCAGACTCTAGTGGCAGTTGCCCTGTTCGCATCTGTAATGTTTGCATTAATTGGCGTATTGCTCACAAAACCCGATTTTAATAATCTGAAACCTTTCTTTTTGGAAGGACAATCGAAATTTTCTTCTGTACTGGCAGTTTTAGCCTTCGCACCCTATTGTTTTGTTGGCTTTGACTGTATCCCTCAGGCGGCCGAAGAATATAGCTTTTCTCATAAAGCTGCATTGGGTTTAATGGTTGGGGCAATTTTGGTTGGTGGTATTATTTATTCAGCTGTTGTTTTCATTACCTCAGTTGTAAATCCTTGGGCTCCCATGCTGGCATCCAATCCCGATTGGGCAACCGGTGAAATGGTTATGAAGGCAATTGGCTACATCGGTGTATTCTTCATCGGTATTGCAATGTTTTGTGCTGTAGTATCTGGTATGAACGGATTTTATATTGCTTCCAGCCGTCTTTTATACTCCATGGCTTATGCAGATGCACTTCCCAAGAGATTTGCCCACCTGACACCTCAGGGCACACCGAAAAACAGTATTCTTTTCATGATGCTTCTGGCGCTGATTGCACCTTGGTTCGGCCGTCAGGTATTGGCTTGGATTGTTGATATGACCTGTGTGGGCGCTGCAATGGGCTTTACATATACTTGCGCTTCTGCCGCTAAGGTTGCAAAAAGAGATGGTGATAAAGCACAAATGTGGATTAGCATATTAGGCGTTGCTGTTTCTTCCATCTTTTTAATCATTACTTTCGTTCCAGGTATGCCTGGTTTCTTATCCATTCCATCCTTTATCATCTTAGGAATTTGGGCTGCAATCGGAATCGTTTTCTATCTCTCCATCAGAAAACGCTATATTTATGGACAGTGGCAAGGTATTTCCGTAGAACAAATTTTGTACACAAAAATGAAGGAAGATGGAAAGATGTAGTCTAGCTCCTTCTCAAATTATAATTTAAAATCCCTCTAAAGACGTCACCGATTTCCGGTGGCGTTTTTATTTTACACTGTGGAATTGTAATTGGATGTAGAATGTGGACGGTCTGGAAAATACGCCTCTGTTAAGATACTACATAGCAATAGTACCTCAGTCCAAGGGCTTTCATGTAAAAATTTCACCTCTGGATTTGAATCATTTGAACTGCATTTCACTTTATTTCTCTAGCTCCATATAAATGCACTGACTTTTACTGGTCTTTTTAACCCACGTATGAATGATGCTTTCTTACATACACTTATTTGCCATCTAACACTGTGCTAGCTTTTTCCTTTCTTCAAATCAAAAAAGGATATTCCAATCGTCCTAGACACACGGAATACCCTTTTCTATCAATTTATATCATTTTCTATTCTTTCTGACTGGATTCAGTACTGCTCTGTCCATTCTCCTTCGTTTCTACTATAATACGCTTCATAGTCGCCTTTTCCATGGCACTCTCCACATAACCATAAATTACGCCACTTTCATCAATCATAAAAGTAGTTGGAAATGCCCTGATTCCATATTGATCAAAAACCTCACTGCTTTCATCCATTACAACAGGGAAAGTATATCCGTTTTTATCTAAGAAAGAAATAATATCCTCCTTACTGCCTTCCCTTCCCACATTAGGCGCCGCCACACCAAGAATAATAACATCCTCCTGATTCAGGCCATACTCTTCATACAGTTCTTGAATATGGGGCATTTCTCCACGACATGGAGGGCACCAAGTTGCCCAAAAGTTTAGAAAAACTGTTTTTCCTTTATATTCAGAAAGTGTATGGATATTCCCAAATTGATCTTTCAATGTAAAATCAGGCGCAGTTATTATTTCCTGCTCCTGTTCGGCAGGTTGGGATGGCTTATCAGAGGTTTCACCCTGCTCCACAGGCTGAGAAGACCCATCCGGCGTTGCGCTCTGTTCATTCGTAGCGGCGTTTCCTGATAGATAGCTTGTAAATCCATTCATAAATCCCGTAAAGGTCATAACGCCCATTACAAGCATTAGCACGGCGCCAATTTTCACCGTATAACGAACCACAGACTGATGCTCTTTGAAAAAGCCCAGAACCTTTTGGGTAAATAGTCCCACTGCCAGAAATGGCAAAATAAATCCAATGGTAAACACCCCTATCAGAGCAAATCCTGTCCCAGAGGAACCCGAAGCCGCCATAAGCAAGACGCTGCCTAACACAGGGCCTACGCAAGGCGTCCATGCAAAACTAAAGGTAAAGCCCAAAAGCAAAGCTGACAAAGGCCCCATAGTCCATCGCTCAAGGCGTAAAGGTATTCGATGCTCTTTTTCAATCGTTCCGGAACGACCAAAAAGTCCCAATTGATACAGTCCAAAAAAGACCATGATGACACCGCTGATTTTTGCAAACATTAATCGTTTATCATTAAAAAAATTACCCAGCGAAGTAACCCCAAGGCCCAGTACAAAAAATGCAAAGCTGATGCCCAAAACAAAGAAAATTGTATTTATCATCACCTGCTTTCTGGGGTACTGAATGGTTCCGTCTGCAGAAACCGTCTTTGCTCCTCCGGATAAATAACTGACATACAGAGGAACCAAAGGCAAAACACAAGGGGAGAAAAAGCTAACCAACCCTTGAAAAAATACCGTAAGAATCGGTACACTCATATCCAGTGAAAAGCCCATATTGCAACTCCTTTCCTATTTATGTATACATAATTAACTATATCCGAAAAGAGAGATGCTGTAAAGTGATTTAATCACCCTCTATATTCTGGATTAATCAGGACGACTAGCTCAGCTGGTGGTCTGTCCTACCTTTATAAGGGGCTGGTACTGGCAACACCCGTGGACGTATTGAAAAAATATTTCTTATGCAATATTCGCCCCGCTACCGTTAAAACGGTTTTAAATTATTATATTTTGTATAAGCCCCTTTATTATTGGAAAAACAAAAGTCTTACAGCTAAAGCAAAAACCATTCTTACCACCTGCAGAGCAGGTGGTTTTATCAAGCTAAAGCGAACAATAAAAGAGGCATCCGTAAAAACGGATACCTCTTAAAATCTAAATATAAAAAGTATTCTGTTTATTGTAACATTTCTTTGTCATGCTACAAATATTAAGGGCACAATTTACTTATACTCTGGAAACACCTAAGGTTACAACCTCACCGTTGATATTCCATTCCTTAGACAGCTCCCCGCCTTCTTTTGCAACTACCTCTTCCGCCAAAACGTCAACGGAAACATCGTTATTTTTCAGAATTTCAGCAATTTTATCATTGCCGCTGTGGAATACACGAATACGATCAGTTACATTAAAGTTCGCTTCCTTACGCATGGTCTGAATTTTACTTACAACTTCACGAACAAAGCCTTCCTCAACCAATTCAGGTGTCATGTTTGTATCCAAAACTACTGTCAAATTATTGTCACCGCTGGAAACGAAGCCGCCTTTTTCGGAAGTATCCACCAAAACATCATCCATTTCCAGAATAACTTCTTCCCCTTCTACAGTAAGGGTCGCCTTTCCTTCTGCACGCAGGGTGGCCATAAACTCAGCCCCTTCAACTTCCTTCAAAGCAGTGCTGATTGCAGGTACCAGCTTGCCGTATTTTTTACCCAAAGTTCTTAGCTGAGGCTTGAAGGTATATGCAGTAAAGTCTTCCACATTATCTGTAAAAGTCAATCCTTTTACATTCAATTCTTCTGTGATGATGTTGCGGTAAAGCTCTGGCAATTCTTTTTCAGATTTTACATACATCATAGCCAAAGGCTGACGGTTCTTCATGTTCGCCGTATTTCTTGCCGCACGGCCTTCCACTACAACCTTCAATACAAAATCCATATTGCTTTCCAAATCAGTGTCTACCCAATCTGCATGATATTCTGGCCAATCGCAAAGGTGAACACTTTCAGGTGCTGTAGGATCTGCCTTTTTCACAAGGTTGCCATAGATCTCTTCGGTGATGAAAGGTGTAAATGGTGAAGCAAGCTTACACATGGTTTCAAGTACGGTATACAGGGTCATATATGCATTAATCTTATCCTGCTCCATACCTTCTGCCCAGAAGCGTTCGCGGCTTCTTCTTACATACCAATTGGAAAGGGCATCTACGAATTCAGCCATAGCTCTTGCAGGCTCTGTCAGTTTGTAACCCTCTAAGCTTTCATCCACAAACTTATTTAATGTTTGCAGCTTTGACAAAATCCATTTATCCATAGGAAGCAGTTTGTCATATTCCAACTGATAGTTGGTTGGGTTGAACTGGTCAATATTTGCATAAAGGATATAGAATGCATAGGTATTCCAAAGAGTACCCATGAATTTTCTCTGCATTTCGCTTACCGCTTCATCATAATAACGGCTGGGGAGCCAAGGTGCACTATTTGCATAGAAATACCAGCGAACAGCATCAGCGCCCTGCTTATTCAATGCTTCCCAAGGGTCAACAACATTGCCTTTATGCTTACTCATTTTCTGACCATTCTTATCCTGAACATGTCCAAGCACGATACAGTTTTTAAAGGAAGCACAATCAAACAACAGTGTACTTACTGCTAGCAAAGTATAGAACCAGCCACGGGTCTGGTCAACCGCCTCACTGATAAAGTCAGCAGGGAAATTTTCTTCAAAAACTTCTTTATTTTCAAATGGATAATGCCACTGTGCAAAGGGCATCGCACCACTATCGAACCAACAGTCGATTACTTCGGAAACTCGGGTCATCTGCTTACCACATTCAGGGCAAACAATATGCACTGCGTCAATAAAAGGCTTATGCAACTCTATATTTTCAGGGCAATCGGGGGACATTTCCTTCAATTCAGCAATACTGCCGATGGTGTGTCTATGTCCACATTCACATTCCCAGATGGGCAATGGTGTGCCCCAGTAACGTTCACGAGAAAGACCCCAATCGATTACGTTTTCCAAGAAATTACCAAAACGGCCTTCCTTGATATTATCTGGATACCAATTGATGGTACGGTTATTTGCTACCAATTGATCCTTTAAAGCTGTCATTTTGATAAACCATGTGCTTCTTGCATAGTAGATGAGAGGTGTATCACATCTCCAGCAGAAAGGATAATTATGCTCAAAAGGAATTGCGGCAAACAAAGAGCCGTCCTGCTCCATCTGTTCAATTACCTTTGCATCGGCATCCTTCACAAACAATCCTGCAAAGGGGCCTGTTTCCTCTGTCATAAGGCCTTGGCTGTCAACATACTGACGGAAAGGTACGCCATATTTCTGGCAAACACGAGCATCGTCCTCACCAAATGCACCTGCGGAGTGAACAATACCAGTACCATCTGTTAAGGTTACATAAGGATCGCAGGTTACGATAAACGCCTTGGGATCATTCTCCAAGAAGCTGAATAAAGGCTCATAACGCATATATTCCAATGCCTGACCTTTCATGGTCTCCAAAACTTCATAGTTACCTTCACCCAAAACGTCATTCAGAAGGGCTTCTGCCATGATTGCAATAAAGTCCTGATATTTTACTCTTGCATAGGTTTCCTTCGCATTTACCGTTAATGCAATGTTAGAAGGCAATGTCCAAGGGGTTGTTGTCCAAGCTAAGAAATACTCATTATCCTTACCTTCCACCTTGAATTTTGCGATAGCAGAGGTTTCTTTTACGTCTTTATAGCCCTGAGCAACCTCGTGGGAAGAAAGAGCAGTACCGCAACGAGGGCAATAAGGAACGACCTTATGACCTTTGTAAAGCAAACCTTTATCCCAAATTTTCTTTAACGCCCACCATTCAGACTCGATATATTCATTATGATAGGTTACATATGGATGGTCCATATCTGCCCAGAAGCCAACACGGTCACTCATTGAGCGCCATTCCTTCTCGTATGTCCAAACGCTTTCTTTACATTTTGCAATGAAAGGTTCTACGCCGTATTTTTCAATTTGTGGCTTGCCATCTAAGCCCAAAGCCTTTTCCACTTCCAACTCAACAGGCAGTCCATGGGTATCCCAACCTGCTTTTCTCAAAACCTTGTAGCCCTTCATGGTTTTATAACGAGGAATCAAATCCTTTACCGCTCTGGTGATGATATGGCCGATATGAGGCTTTCCGTTTGCCGTAGGGGGGCCATCATAAAAAGTAAAAACGGGAGCACCCTCTCTAGCTTTGATGCTCTTTCCAAAGATATCATTTTCCTTCCAAAATTTTTCTACTTGAACTTCTCTTTCCACGAAGTTCATATTGGTTGGCACTTTGTCATACATATGAATTCCTCCTTAACTTCATTTATAAATACACTATTTTTCAAATGAAAAGGGTGGTGATTGCATTCAGCATAAAAATACAAATACTCTTCCATTTTTGACTGGTTTCTAAAGGTCCATTCATTTTTTTAGAAAATTTGGAAAAAGTATTGCAAAACCTGTATTTTTGCCATTGCCTGAAACGAAAAAAGACCCTTTCATCCAACACAGGACGAAAGGGTTCGCGGTACCACCTGATTTGACAGCAATTTTGCCATCCACTCTAAGCATCACAATTTAATGACGCCGACCCTTAACGCGGGCAAACGACAGCGCCTACTGGGTAAAAAAACCGTTTGGACTGCCACTCCGGAGTGATTTTCTATATTTTCTATGACGAAGGGATCCCACCAAGCCCCGACTCTCTGTAATCATATTGAAAATATATACTGTCTCCTTCATTGTGTTTTTTCTTATACGTTAGCATTATACATTGTGCCTAAAAAGAAGTAAAGGGTTTTTTGCAGTTTTTTCTTTGTTTTTAGCAAGTATGTTGTGTACATCGGTACAGTATACAACTTTTTAGAAAAGCACATCTTCTCCGAATATGCGTCAAAGCTTGAGTCATAAAAAAATAATAATACTTTCCCTGAAAAATGATACACTGTATTTTATCATAAAAATAATTATGAAAAAACAAATGTATTTAAGCACATTGCATTAAATTAGTGTGTATAATTTGTTCATCATAGACAAATCATTAGAAATATTGTATAAAGAACCGATGTGTGGAAAAATTTGCTTTATTACTTTAAATTGTGTATAATACAAGTGTTTATTAATTGTTCCTGCAGATAGGAAAAAATAAAGGAGAAATCAGCTATGAAAGGACGAGATTTGGCTCTGTTAACTGACCTGTATGAATTGACTATGATGCAGGGATATTTTACAACTGGAGCCTACAACAAAAAAGTAGTGTTCGATCTTTATTACAGAAAAAACCCAAGCGGAAATGGATATGCCGTAACCGCAGGTTTACAGCAGGTTATCGAGTATATCAATGGGCTGCGATTTACAAAGGATGACATTGATTATTTAACAAGCCTTAACTTGTTTTCAGAGGACTTTATTGATTTTTTGAAAGACTTCCGTTTTTCAGGAGAGATTTATGCAATTCCCGAAGGAACGGTTGTGTTTCCCCATGAACCATTATTGCGTGTGAAAGCGCCTATTGTTGAAGCGCAACTTCTTGAAACTGCACTGTTAAATATTATAAACCACCAAAGTCTCATTGCTACAAAGGCCTCTCGTGTTGTTTGGGCTGCCCAAGGCGACCCAGTTATGGAGTTTGGCTTGCGCCGTGCCCAAGGGCCTGATGCCGGTGTTTTAGGCGCCAGAGCGGCTGTCATTGGTGGATGCTGCGGAACGAGCAACGTATTGACTGGAAAACTGTTTGATGTACCCGTAAAGGGCACTCATGCCCATAGCTGGGTTATGAGTTTTCCCAATGAAATCACTGCATTTCGTGCATATGCAAAGCTATTCCCAGATAACTGCCTGCTGTTGGTAGACACTTATAATACCTTAAAAAGCGGCGTTCCCAATGCCATTAAAGTATTTCAGGAAATGAAGGCAGCAGGAATGCTTAAGGGAAAATACGGCATTCGATTAGACAGCGGTGACTTGGCGTACCTTTCAAAATGTGCAAAGGTTATGCTGGAGGAAGCAGGCTTTGGAGATGCAATCATTAGTGCCTCCAGCGATTTGGACGAAAACCTGATTGCCAGTTTAAAATCCCAAGGTGCAAAAATCAACCTTTGGGGCGTAGGAACAAAGCTCATCACCAGTGACGACTGTCCTGCATTTGGAGGGGTGTACAAGCTGGCAGCCGAGGAAGATGAAAATGGTACATTTGTCCCTAAAATTAAGCTGTCCAATAATCCTGGTAAGGTAACCAATCCTGGAATTAAAAAAGTCTTCCGTTTTTACGATAAAAACACAGATAAAATCAAGGCTGATTTAATTGCATTGGAACATGAAACCGTAGATGAGAGTCAAGATATGGTTATTCGTGATAGTAATGCCAAATGGCGTAAAATGGAATTAGAAGCTGGTACTTTTTATGTAAAAGAACTTTTGGTACCAATTTTTATAGATGGTAAGCAAGTATATGAATCACCCCAAACCATGGACATTCAAGCATTCTGCAATAGTGAAAAGAAATCTCTTTGGGACGAGCATTTGCGCTTAAATAATCCCCACATTGTACCTGTTGATTTGTCGGAAAAATTATCACAATTAAAGAATCGCTTGATCGATGAAATGAGCACAAATTAATTTCATTAGGAAGCTCTTTATTTTTATGTATAGAATCGTTATAAAATTTAAACGTCCTGTAAATTGCAGGACGTTTCGTTTATGTATGCTGTTTCTATTTTAAACTGAGAAGAGAAACATTGCTTTTATTTTTTTATAAATACATCATTCAAAGAAAAATTTTATTTATTATTACCCAAGATTGAAAAAGGGGTGACTGGTGAAGGAATTGTATCATGTTCTCCTATATGTTTCTCCAGCCAAACAATGTCTACCCATTGACCCAGTTTATAACCACTCTGGGAAAAATGCCCCACCTTGCGAAAGCCCATTTTTTCGTGAAACGCATTGCTGGGAGGATTTGGATAAGCAATACAGGAAATCATAGTCAAAACACCTTGGGTTTTCAGAGTCGCCTCCAGTGCAGAATAAAGCATAGAGCCAATGCCGTAGCCACGAAAATCCTGTTTAATATAAATCGTTGTTTCTACTGACCAATCATATGCTGCACGTCCACGAAAAGGAGCAGCATAACAATACCCAGCGATTACGCCATCCACTAAAGCTACATAATAAGGGTATTTTTGCAGTATATTAACAATGCGAAAAGCAAATTCCTGCACCGACGGTACTTCATACTCAAAGGTAACTGTCGTATCAGTAACATAAGGGGCATATATAGCTAAAATCCTTTCTGCATCTGATGCAGAAGCCAGTCGAAGAGTGATTTTTTTATCCATTTTTGTCATCCTTCCGTTGTTTTTTTGATTGTACACCCATATGAACCAATTGTCACCAAATTTTTATCGTCATAATTAAAAAAGATTAATATTAGTTATTACAATTATAAATAAAGCATACAAAAAAATAAGGCGGTTCCTAAGACCCGCCCTTTTCATCCAATGCATTTACATCAAAATCTCATTTAAAAAGCTCTCTGCTTCAAATCTTGCATTAAGCCCTAAATAATCAGAAATTGTCTGACCTAAATCAGCAAAGGATTTACGTACGCCTAAATCCACACCCGCTTTAACCTTTTTCCCATAAACCAGCAAGGGCACATACTCTCTGGAATGGTCTGTGCTGGGGGTAGTGGGATCACATCCATGGTCAGCTGTTATAAAGAGAATATCCTCATCCTTCATTTGTGCAATAATTTCTGGCAGTTTGCTGTCAAAATACTCCAAAGCACCTGCATACCCTTCCACATCATTGCGGTGGCCATATATCATATCGGTATCCACCAAATTAGTAAAGAGAATTCCTTCAAATTCTTCTTTCGCATAGAAAATAGTCTTTTCAATACCCTCATTATTATTTGTGGTATGGTCAGCACGAGTAATGCCTCTGTGCTCAAAAATATCCTCTATTTTTCCAACAGCAGTTACATTTAAACCCTTTTCCTTGGCCAAGTCCAAAATTGTAGTCCCTGTAGGAGGCAAAGAAAAGTCTCTTCTGTTTTTGGTTCTCGTATAGTTGCCGTTCTCTCCCACAAAAGGACGGGCAATCACACGGGCAACGCCATACTCTCCTGTCAAGATTTCCCTTGCTTTTTGGCACATCTCATAAAGCTTTTCAATGGAAATTACTGCCTCATGAGCCGCAATTTGAAAAACACTGTCCGCAGAGGTATAAACAATAGGATAGCCCGTCTTTACATGCTCAGCACCTAAATCCTGAATAATTTGAGTACCGGATGCCGCTATGTTCCCCAGTGTTTTTGTTCCGATGGCCTGCTCAAAAGCATCCATTACCTCTTTAGGGAAACCAGTTTTTGTAAATGTAGGGAATGGCTTTGCTGTAATGATTCCCGCCATTTCCCAATGCCCTGTAGTGGTATCTTTCCCGATAGATTTTTCAGCCATTTTGCCAAATGCCCCTTGAGGTGCATCCGTTTTACCTAAAAGGTAAATGTCCTCTCCTTGAATATTGCCCAAACCCAGAGCACTCATATTTTTCAATTCTGTTTGTGGGCGTACTTTCTTAATATTAACCAATGTATTACTGCCAACATCACCAAAATCCTTGGCATCAGGTAATTCACCAATTCCCACACTATCTAACACAACAATAATCGCTCTCTTCATAAGCATCGTCCTTTCCATACTCAAATTGTTTTCAAAATCAATGGAGGCAAAGGTTGCCTTTGTATCCCAATTGTAATTGCCTGTTGTAAATATTTCGCTGCATTTTCACACTTTTCATCACTAGCTGCAAAAATCTCCGCCAAGGGGTCTCCCTCTTTTACCGTATCCCCTAAGCGCTTCTTCATAACAATCCCTGCACCAAAATCCAAAGGCTGCTCCTTATAGGCACGCCCTGCCCCTGTCTCTAAGGAAGCTCTTCCAATTAATGCAGTGTTCATATGATTTAAATAGCCCTCTTTTTGTGCAAAAACAGTCACTTTACATGGCGCTAAAGGTAATAATGAATAGTCATCAATGATAACAGGATTTCCGCCTTGCTGTACCAAAAGCTCACGAAACTTATCCAGTCCCATGCCATTTTTAATGTGGTGTTGTAATAAATATTTCCCTTGTTCTAAGCTATTTACTCGCCCTGCCATCAGAATCATATAAGCGCCCAAAGTAAGGGATACCTCTAACAAATCACCGCCAACATTTCCTTTTAAAACCTCAATTGCTTCTATTACTTCCAAGCTATTGCCAATATTCATCCCCAACGGCTGATCCATACCGCTAATGACAGCAGTAACCTTTCTCCCAACATGACGCCCCATCTCAACCATAATGGAGGCAAGGGTTTCTGCGGATTCCAATTCCTGCATAAAGGCACCACTGCCGCATTTCACGTCTAAAACAATGCCATCGGCCCCTGCCGCAATTTTTTTGGACATAATGCTCGCCGCAATCAAAGGAATGCTGTCTACCGTTCCCGTTACATCCCGCAAAGCATATAACTTTTTATCCGCCGGAGTCAAATCATCCGTTTGGCTCATTAAAACGATATTACTTTCTTCTGCAAAGGCGATGGCCTCTTCTTCATTCACGTTTACTCGAAACCCCGGAATAGATTCCAGCTTGTCTATGGTGCCTCCTGAGAAGCCAAGACCCCGTCCACTCATTTTTATCACAGGAACGCCAACTGAAGCCACCAAGGGTGCTAAAATCAGAGTCGTCGTATCGGCAACCCCTCCTGTGCTGTGTTTATCAGCCTTGAAACCTTCCACTTGGGAAAAATCAAACATACCGCCGGATTGGGCCATTTCCATGGTCAGGCAGGCAGTCTCTTCTGCATCCATTTTTTTAAGAAACGCAGCCATCAAAAAAGCTGCTATTTGATAATCAGGCAAACTGCCATCTGTCACACCCTTTACAAAATACGAAATTTCTTCATTCGATAATCGATTACCATCTCTTTTTTTTATAATTATATCCACAATATTCATGAAAAGCCCTCCTTAGATGCAGTTCTATTCTTACAAAATGAACACTGTTTTAGAATCTTTCGTATTAGATCAAAGAACAGATAACAAAATTTATCTTCTTTAACCCAATACACCATCATTATAACCGTAGAAGAATAAAATAAAAAATAGACTTGCTTCAAAATAACGAAAATCTCTAAAATTCTAGTAGAAAACCAAACAATTGACCAGAATTAACCATAGATTTATTATACCACAACTCCTGAAAAAAATCATTATGAAAGAAAAAACCCACTGCATATGCTTTTCACACACCAGTGGATCAGTTCTTACCTATGATTTTTTAGTTCTTATTTTTTCTCATTTAAAAGGTATGACTCAATTATTTCTGCTGCATCCTGCATACATCCCGGGCAGCTACGCAAAACAACCCCGGTGTCCATGCCTTTCAGCGTCCTGCATTCCAAGGTTTGATTTTTATCAACAAAAGCTTGGGTCATTGGCTTTAATGTGTTATAGCTGTTAATTTTACTCCGTGGGTTTTCCAAATTGACATCAGAAACCTTTAGCCCTACTAAATATGCCATAGCGGAAACAGCCCCGCAAGGACCCATAATCCCCATGCCTCGGCCAAAACACTCAACGGCACGGAAAGCTTCCTTTTCCTCCACTCCAAACAAATCACAATAGGCACACGCCACTGCCTGAGAACAATTGTAACCCTTGTGGTGGTTCTCCATTACTTTTTCAATTCTACTATCCATAAGACACCTCCAGATTCTTAAGTTTTGTGATGTTACAACGAATTCCATACCAAATGCAAGCAACTTCCTCAAAACTTTGTACATACTAAAAATGATTTATTAGAAATTAAGTTTCAATAAAAAAGGGATACCCAATCATACGTAGGGTATCCCTTCAGGACATAAAAAATTACAGGCTGTTAACCAATTTTGTTAAAGAAGATTTTTTTCTAGCAACTGCATTCTTGTGATAGATGCCCTTCATATATGCTCTGTCAATTACAGAGGTAGCGTTCTTCAAAGCTGCGGAAGCTATGTCTTTATCGCCTGCATTCACTGCAACGATTACTTTTTTCATAGCTGTTTTAACCTGAGATTTAATCATTTTATTTCTCAAAGTTTTTTTGCTGATTACTTTAATTCTTTTCTTAGCGGATTTAATATTTGCCACTGTGTTTTCCTCCTAGTTCAATCATTCATTTTCTGTGGTTTCCGATATTGGGGAATATCGCTTTTTATTACTACAATATTAACCACCTTTAAGGAGCTTTATCTCCTACGACACGGCTTGGGATATTTTTGTCTCAAATCCCTTGGTTAATTCAACACCATATATTCTACCCGATGAATGAAAATAAGTCAATGAATATATTTCAAATGGAGGGAAAAAATAAGGCAAAAAGCAGGAAGGACGGTGGGAAAATTGAAGGAAGTGGATGTAAAAAATACATTTCAAATCAGAACTGACTTAGCCATTGAGGCAAGAGAACTGATTCAGGAGTCCCAAGAAAAAAAAGAAGACGAACCCAACGGTGTTAAAGTGGAAACCCAAGAAGGGGATTGCTACACGTTAACAAGGGTAAGTATTATAAATGACGAAGGCAGTAAGGCAATGGGAAAACCAAAAGGAGAATATATCACCATTGAATCTCAAAAACTAAAAGAAAATGCAGTTGATTGCCATGAGGAAATTATCAAGCTTTTGGCTGAACAACTGCGTAAGCTGGCCAAAACCAAGGAAGATGATTGTATACTTGTAGCCGGGCTTGGCAACTGGAATATTACCCCTGATGCCTTAGGACCAAAGGTTATTTCCCGAATCTTGGTTACACGCCATTTGCAAGGCTCCCTCCCTGTGGAGATTGAGGGGACAGTGCGTCCTGTGGCCGCAATCAGCCCCGGTGTTATGGGCCTTACCGGCATTGAAACAGGAGAAATTATAAAAGGATTGGTGGAAAAAGTAAAGCCTACCCTATTAATTGCCATTGACGCCCTTGCCGCAAGACGTTCCAGTCGTATCAATGCAACCATACAAATGTCAGACACAGGTGTTGCACCCGGTGCTGGTGTGGGCAATAAACGAATGATGCTGAGTCAAGAAACTTTGGGCATTCCTGTTATCGCCATTGGCGTGCCCACAGTTGTGGACGCCGCTACACTGGTGAACGATACAATGGACCGAATCCTAGCCAGTATGATTGAACAAACAAAAAAAGGAACAGACTTTTACCGCATGCTGCAAGATTTAGAGGAAGAAGAAAAGTATACCATGATTACTGAAATTCTTGATCCTTATACAGAAAATATGTTTGTGACTCCAAAAGAAGTAGATGCAGTCATAGACAGGCTTTCTAATATTATTGCCAATGGCATTAATATTGCCCTTCACCCCGGCATCACTATGGAGGATATCAGTAAGTATAGCTAAAATAATAACTATCATTTAAAACACTGCTCCCACCTAAGAAACATTTCAGTTAGTTCGTCAGTTTTTGAAATTTGCCGCAGGCTTTTTATGCTGCGGCTCTTTTTTGTGCTTAATTTGAATTACAATTTTGCATTTCTTATCTACTTGCTAGAAATGCAAAAATTCTTCCCCACGCTAACCTCTTAAAAACATAACTTGAAAATTGCTTTTTTTCTGTAGGTCTTAACAATAACTGCATATTGCAATTGGCAAATCATAAAAATTTAGGGCAAAAGGCTATATTTATAAAATAAACTATATTGACAATAGTTCTATTTTGTTATATATTCAACTTGTTGAATATATAACAAAAGGAGTGTTATTGTGTCGCTAAAACATGGTCTGCTGGGACTTCTCAATTATTCCTCAATGACAGGATATGAACTGGATAAAGCTTTTAAAGCTTCTCTATCTTTTTTCTGGCAAGCAAAAACCAGTCAAATATATCGAGAGCTGGATGCTATGGAAACTAACGGTTGGCTTAGCAGCCAACGTTTCATTCAAAGCGAAAAACCAAATAAGCGAATATACACCATCACAGAAAGGGGAAAAAAGGAACTTTCAAACTGGTTATCTTTAGGGGAAGCCCATATTGACGATGCTATGCGGGTAAAAAGCGCATTTTTGATGCGTATATTCTTTGCCGGAGAAACCAGCCTCCAACAATCGCTGGATTTGCTACATAAATATCGAGAAAGTTGTTTACAGGCTATCCAAGGGCTTGGGGAAGCCCATAACGCAATCTCTGAATATGGCAAAATGGTTTGCGATGAAAGAAAATCAATTTACTGGGAAATTACAGTACTTTATGGAGAGTCCTATTACGAGGCAGGGCTAAACTGGGCAGACAAAGCCATTACAATATTGGAAAAGGAGGCACAGAAATGAAGGTTCTCGTATTAAATGGTTCACCAAAGATAGAGCAAAGCAATACAATGTGCCTCACTCATGCTTTTTTAGAAGGAGCCCAGTGGGCAGATGCAGAAATTATTGATGTGGCAAAAGCCCACATCAATAGTTGCCTTGGTTGTTTTGCCTGTTGGAATAAAACACCGGGAAAATGTGTTATTTCAGATGATATGGAACACATCCTTCCCAAAATCATTGCCGCTGATGTGATTATTTGGTCTTTTCCGTTATATTATTTTAGTGTTCCCGGTGGATTAAAAAATCTCATCGATCGACAGCTTCCTATGAATCTACCTTTCATGGCAGAGGATAGCAAAAGCGGAGGGCATCCCCAACGCTATGATCTGTCCCATCAAAGGCATCTTATTATTTCGACCTGCGGCTTTTGGACATCTGAACATAATTATGATTCTGTTCTTTCCATGTTTGACCATTTTCTTGGGAAAGATAACTATGCAAACATCCTTTGCGGGCAAGGAGAATTGTTTCATATCCCTGAGCTAAAAAATCGTACAGACGATTATTTGGAAATAGTACACCGTGCTGGAAGGGAATATGCCATAGGAGGGATTCAATCACAAACAAAAACAGCACTAGCAAAGCCATTATTTCCAAAAGATGTATTTGAAAAAATGGCAGATGCCTCCTGGGGAATTGCAAAAGGCAAAAATATTGAAACCCTTCCGGATGAAAGCCTTTCCTTTACAACTCAAATGGCCGCCTTGTACAAACCCGATGGGAAAGAACGGGTCTTGGAGTTTCATTATACCGACATTGATAAAACCTATCAAATATTGTTATCCAAGCATGGCTCCGAGGTCATCACCCATGGATTTAGACCATTTACCACAAAAATAGAAACACCTTTCTCCCTCTGGAGGGCCATCTCCCGTAATGAGATTTCAGGGCAAGATGCTCTATTTCAAAGACTTTATCAAGTCCATGGAGATTTTAATGTTATGCTTAAATGGGATGATTTGTTTGGTATTTCTGTCCCTAAAGAACAAACAGCACAGCCTTGCAAAACCAATATGCTGCTTCTTCTAGCACCATGGATTGTCATCTGGGCAGGTATGCCAATACATTCCACTATCGGGGGTAGCATAGCCGTTTTCATCGGAGCATTGATTCCAATATTCTGGCTAAAATACAAGCCTGTTATTTTTGAGCAAATCGGCATTCCTATGGCTATAGGAATCTCCTTGGCAGGTCTATTGGGCTTAAATATAAGATTTATCGTCTCTGCCAGCTACTTATTATTTGGATTGTTGTGGTTGATTGGCTCCATCACCAAAATCCCCCTTACAGCCTATTATAGTGCCACCGATTACGGGGAAGAAAGTGCTTTTTCCAATCCCCTCTTTATCCGAACAAACCGCATATTAACTGCCGCATGGGGTATAGTTTTTCTTCACTCAGCTGTCTGGGCTTATTTCTTAATGAATACTGCCCTCTCACCCTACATCGGTATCATCAATAATATCATTCCTGCACTGATGGGTATTTTTACGGCATGGTTCCAGAGGTGGTATCCAGCAAGGTACGCAAGAGGATAATCAAGAAAATTAACGAAAAAAGTTTTATATCATTCCAAACAAATGTGTATTGGATGCTTTTATGTCCTTCAACCTCCTAGCTCAAAGCTTAGGGGGTTTTATTTGTCAGAAGCCTGCCTCTTACACCTTATTATTTAAATCAGACTGGTTTGCAGTATCATCTCTAGGTTTAGAATAACTTAACGCCTGACTGCTGTCACAAATTCCTTTTGTTGTAGGGTCTGACACCACACCAATCACAGCCAAAATCACACTAAACAATAAAAAGGGATTGCCTAATACATTTTTTATTTCTTCTAAAACCAAAGCCCAGCTGGTAAAATCCTCCGGTTTTGCTCCTATGGCTGCCATGATTACCCCAAATAGACCAATCCAAAAATAGGGATTTTTGAAACGTACCTTCCAGTTTATTTTCATTTTTCACACCTCTCTTTTATAATTAGCTTGTAATCCATAAATCTGTATGTTTTAAAACCAATCCCTTTAAACAAAAACATATGAAACATTTTTACGCTGGGTACAGAAAAGATGCAGTCAAAAGGGCAAAGATACCCATTTGGGAGTATTTTGTTTTTGAGGACATCGACTTAATAATAATATATAATCATTTAAGCCGTAGTATTTCAAATAATTAATAGAGTGGGATATGATTTGAAAAAAGCAGTTTCGCTTCCATAAAAAAACCGCCTCTCCAAATAGAAAAGCGGTTCCATACTTTATTTATTTTCGTTCCAACTGCCCAGTTTGCGAAATCTTTCATATCTTTTTTCACTGATATTCGGAGAATCCTTATAAATCTCCTTAAAATCACCCATCAGTGTGCCTTTCAAGTCATGGCACATTTCTTCAAAACACACAAAATCTTCATATATAATACGCTCAGCAACGCCAAAGCGTTTCATATCTTCGGCAGTAATACAAAGACATTTTGCCGCCTCTGCCGAAGCTTCCGGGGAAGATGCCCCCCATAAAATGCTGGCACATCCTTCGGGAGAAATGACAGAGAATACTGCATTTTCCAACATATACAGCTTATTGGCAACAGATAGACCCAAAGCGCCGCCACTGCCACCTTCACCGATAACAATAGTAATCACAGGCGTTGTTAAAGCCATCATCTCCATCAAATTATCGGCAATGGCCTGCCCCTGACCTCGTTCTTCCGCTTCTTCACCACAAAAGGCCCCTGCGGTATCCACCAAACAAATAATGGGTCTTTGAAACTTCTCCGCCTGCTTCATTAAGCGCAACGCCTTGCGATAGCCTTCGGGCATAGGACTGCCAAAATTGCACTGAATGCGTTCTTCCAGGTTTCTGCCTCGCTCAATGCCAATAAAGGTTACAGGCATTTCACCCAGCATACCGATGCCTCCTACAATGGCTTGGTCATCGGCATACTTTCTATCTCCGTGAAGCTCTGTTCTATCGGTAAACATCTGTTCAATGTACGCCCTTGCCGTTGGACGATCTTGTGCTCTTGCTGTCAGCACTCTTTCGTAAGGTGACAACGTATTGAATTTATACTTTTCAGCCTCTTGACGATATAAAGCATCCTCCAAAGCAGTATGATGATCTTTCATTTCATGCTGACGAAGAAGGGTGGCAATGGTTTTTCTCATCTCAGTTCTTGGCACAATGGCATCCACAAATCCGTGTTCCAACAAAAATTCCGCCTTCTGAAAACCATCAGGTAATTTTTTCTTTGTGGTCTGCTCAATGACCCTGCGTCCCGCAAAACCAATGGTAGCATTGGGTTCGGAAAGGATGATGTCTCCCAGCATGGCAAAGCTGGCAGTCACTCCGCCTGTAGTAGGATCAGTTAAAACAGTAATATACAATCCACCCCGCTTGCTGTGATAGTCCACGGCTCCACTCACCTTAGCCATCTGCATTAAAGAGAGAATTCCTTCCTGCATTCGTGCACCACCGGAGCAAGTAAATCCAACCACAGGAAGTTTTTCTGCCGCAGCATATTCAAAAAGCCTTGCCAACTTTTCCCCTACAACAGAACCCATACTCCCCATCATAAATTGGGGCTCCATGACAAATAACGCACAAGGCTGACCTTTGAAGGAAGCACGGCCGCATAAAACCGCCTCATCCTCTCCTGAACCCATCTTACCGCTTTCCATCTTTACATCATAGCCGGGAAAATCCAACGGATCAATGGTTGTCAGCTCTGTCAATATTTCTTGGAAACTACCTTTGTCACAAAGGGCTTTTACTCTTATTCTTGCTCCAATGCGAAAATGATGACCGCATGAAGGGCAAACCATTTTATTTTTCGCCACATTCCGCTTTGTATCAAAGGACTTACAAACGGGACAGCGCATTTTCTCATCCACAATAGGGGTGATGCCCCCTTCTTCCAAATTGTTCTTCGATTTGCGGAATAATCCCACGATATCATGCAAATGAATCACTTCCCTTCCGCTAAGATTTCAGGCAAAATCAGCGTATCATACGCACCCTGCCAAAAGGTTTTGCTTCGTACCAGCCTTAGCTGATCCTCAATATTTGTTTCAACACCTTGAATGATCATTTCACACAAGGCCGCCTCCATTTTGCGGATGGCATCCTCTCTGGTGTTAGCGAAAACAATCAGCTTCCCCAGCATGGAATCATAAAAAGGCACAACCTCACATTCCTGAATTAAGGCAGTATCAAAGTGTACCCTTGCACCACCTGGAATATGAAGAAAATCAATTTTTCCGGTAGACCTTGCATTAATACGGCATTCGATGGAATGTCCTTTTAAATGCACATCCTCCTGCTTAAAATCCAAAGGAATCTGGCAGGCAATGCGAATCTGCCATTTTACAATATCAACACCGCTGATTTCCTCGGTAATGGGATGCTCTACCTGTAAACGGGTATTCATTTCGATGAAATAAAATTCTCCATTGGGCGCCAGCAAAAATTCCACCGTTCCTGCATTGGTGTAGTTTGCAGCCTTTGCCGCCTTGATTGCAGCTTCCATCATTTTGGAGCGAATCTCCTGTGTCATCACAGGGCTGGGGGTCTCCTCTAAAACCTTTTGCTTGTTCAGTTGTAGAGAGCAATCTCTTTCTCCCAAACACACCATATTTCCAAAGGTATCAGCAAGAATTTGCATTTCCACATGGCGCACATGAGTTAAATATTTTTCCAAAAAGACTTCTCCGTTGCCAAAGGCACTTTTTG
Source organism: Anaerotignum propionicum DSM 1682 (assembly GCF_001561955.1). Lineage (NCBI taxonomy): Bacteria > Bacillati > Bacillota > Clostridia > Lachnospirales > Anaerotignaceae > Anaerotignum > Anaerotignum propionicum. The sequence goes on along the minus strand of NZ_CP014223.1, from coordinate 673,175 downwards.
CTTCTGCTGATGCGGTATGAAATGCATTTTCCAGCTCTTCTTTGGAATTAACCACTCGAATGCCTTTGCCGCCGCCGCCGGCTGTAGCCTTCACCAATAAAGGAAAGCCGATTTCCTCCGCCAAAGCTTTTGCTTCCGAAACATCCTTTAAAATTTCTGTTCCGGGAACAACAGGCACACCAATTTCCTTCATTAGCCTGCGGGAATTATCTTTGTCACCCATGCTCTCCATGACTTGGCTTTTGGGCCCGATAAAAACAATATCATTTGCTTCACAAAGGGCGGCAAACTCAGCGTTTTCCGAAAGAAATCCGTATCCGGGATGAATGGCGCCGGCATTGCAAGCCAAAGCAGCACTGATGATATTTTTTTGATTTAAGTAGCTCTCCGTGGCACTTTTTCCGCCAATACAGATTCTCTCATCTGCCAACGCCACAGGCAAAGAATTGCGGTCTGCCTCAGAATACACCGCTACTGTTTCAATTCCCATTTCCTTGCAGGCACGAATGATGCGCACTGCGATTTCTCCACGATTTGCCACGAGAATTTTTGTAAACATATACTCAAGTCTCCTTTATTAATGCAAACGAAAATTCTGCGCTCACACATAGTTTTCCGTTTACATAGCCTTTTCCTTCGGCCCAGTAAAACACACCTTTATTCTTGATCAGTTTACACTGCGTTTCAATCACATCGCCGGGACGCACACTGTTTTTAAAGCGTACCTTATCAAGGCCCGTAAAAAAAGGTGTTGCCCCTGCACTTTTCTCAGATAGAAGCACACAGGCAGACTGACCCAAAATTTCGCAAAGAATTACGCCGGGTACCACAGGTTTATCAGGAAAATGTCCCTGCAAAAACCACTCATCACCTGTAATGGCTTTTTTACCATAAGCAACACCCTCGGAAAGTTCTGCCTCGTCAATCAAAAGCATTGCATCTCTGTGAGGCAGAATTTTTTTAATTTCCTCTTGATTCATGTCAAGCCTCCTCACGAATGCAAACCAATACCTGACCGTATTCTACAATCTGCCCATTGTCCACAGGAACTGCAACAACCTCGCCGTCTTTTTCTGCTTCAATGGTATTAAACATTTTCATGGATTCCACAATACAAACAGGGTCACCCTTTTTCACCTTATCCCCAACCTTTACGTAAGGTGCGGAGCCTGCTTGAGGTGCTAAATAAACAGTACCTACCAAAGGAGATTTCTGTTCATAAGCCGATGTGGATTCCACTACCAGCTTCTTTTCTTCCATGGTGATCGTTGTTTCTTCCTGGAAAATTTCAATTTCCTTTGGCATTTCCTGCAAAACAACCTTGCCACCGGCAGATTCTAAAACCAGACGGACATCACCCTCTGTTAAATCCAGCTTTGTCAGCTGATTTTGTTTTAATATTTTAGCCAATTCTGATATCTTTTTGAGTTCCATCATCATCAATCCTCTATTTTTCTAAATGCCACGCAGGCGTTATGTCCACCAAAACCCAAGGAAGTGGAAAGTGCACCTTCCAAAGCCGCTTTCACTGCAACATTGGGTGTATAATTCAAATCACACTGTGAATCCTGCTCCTTTAAGTTAATGGTAGGAGGCACCATGCCGTTTTTCACTGCCAGAATAGCAGCAATGGCTTCCACCGCACCAGCGGCACCCAGCATATGCCCTGTCATAGACTTAGTAGAGCTGATATGAAGCTTACCTGCATCTTCGCCAAAAGCGTTGTGAATGGCATGGGTTTCTACAGTATCATTCATGGGTGTTCCAGTTCCATGAGCATTATAATAAATCTGTTCCGCCCCAAGGCCTTCCAGTCCTTTCGCCGCATCACGAATAGCCTTTGCACTTGCCTTTGCCTCAGGGGATGGTGCTGTCACATGGTGTGCATCACAGGTAGAACCATAGCCTACCACCTCAGCATAAATCTTTGCACCTCTTGCCTTGGCATGCTCATAATCCTCTAAAATCAAAGTTCCTGCACCCTCGCCCATAACAAATCCGCCTCTTCTGCTATCAAAGGGCAGAGAAGCTCCATCGGGATCTTCAGAAGGGCTTAACGCCATACAACTGCCAAAACCTGCAATCGCCAAAGGTACAATTGCCGCTTCACTACCTCCACAGATTGCCGCTATGGCATATCCATGTAAAATAGCACGATATCCCTCACCAATTGCAGTGGTCCCTGTGGCGCAAGCAGTGGTAACAGAAACACAAGCACCCTCCGCACCATAGCGAATGGCAATATTTCCTGCCGCAATGTTACTAATCATTTTAGGGATAAACAAAGGAGATACTTTTCTTGCCCCTTTTTCAGCCAAGGTTGTGCTACTCTCGCAAAAAGTCTCAAAACCGCCAATACCGGAACCGAAGTATACATCCAGTTCATCTTTTTCCACTTTCCCTTCCAAACCACTGTCTTCCATCGCCTGGGCAGTAGCCGCCAATGCATAAATTGAAAATCGGTCTAATTTTTTAGCCGCCAATTTTTCCATATATAAGGTAGGGTCAAAATCTTTTAATTCCCCCGCCAAGCGGTATTTACTGTCAGAAGTATCAAAACGAGTAATAAAAGAGATTCCGTTTTTTCCTTCCATCAAGCCTTGCCAAAAGCTTTCCACTGTATTTCCAATAGGGGTTACTGCCCCTAAACCTGTCACAACAACTCTTCTCATACAAACCTCCTACATTGCCATGCCGCCGTCGATGCGGATTACTTCGCCGGTAATATAATTTGATGCATCGCTAGCAAGGAATAGCGCCAATTTTGCCACATCCTCCGCCTGCCCAAAGCGTTTCATGGGAATCGCGTTTTTAATCTCATCATTTGAAGTAAATGTCTCTGTCATATCCGTTGCAATAAAACCCGGTGCAATGGCATTACAGCAAACCCCACGGGATGCCAATTCTTTTGCTACAGATTTTGTCAAACCAATCAAGCCCGCCTTGGAAGCAGAATAATTGGACTGACCTGCATTTCCCATTAAGCCGGATACTGAGCTGACATTAATAATTTTTCCGCTTTTTTGTTTCAGAAACAGTGGGTACACCTGCTTAATCATGTAAAAAGCACCCTTTAAATTAGTGTCTACCACACTGTCAAAATTCTCAACCTTCATCATCGGAATCAAACTGTCCTTTGTAATTCCTGCGTTATTCACCAAAATGTGAATTCCGCCAAAATCAGCCACAATTTCCTTCACCTTAGCTGAAACCTGCTCCGCATCGGCAACATTACATTGATAGCCTTTGGCCTTTACCCCAAGTGCCTCCAATTCCTTTTGTGTTTCTTCAGCCTTTTGGGTATTTCCTGCATATAAAAAAGCAATATCTGCTCCATTTGTCGCGTATAATTTGCAAATAGCGGCGCCAATTCCTCTGGAACCACCCGTCACCACTGCTACTTTTCCTTTGAGCATATCAAATCCTCCTCTTTCAGCTTTTGTATCTCCTCCATGGAAGAAACAGCATAGACCTTGCTATCAGGCAAGATACGAGAAATTAACTTCTTAAGGGTATCCCCTATGCCTACTTCAATAAAGGTATCAAAACCATCTGCCGCCATTTGCTCTATGCTTTCCTGCCAACGCAGAGCATGATCAATTTGGGGTGCCATCCAAGCTCTCACATCTTCCTCGTAAGGCTTTGCCATATAATTGGAATATACGGGAATTTGGGGCTTTTGAATCTGATATTCTGTTAGAACCTGGGCAAAATCCTTTGCCGCTTCTTTCATAAATGGAGAATGAAAACCACCGCCAACCTTAATGGGCAACCCTCTGCCGCCAGCTTCTCTCACTGCCTTAGAAAAGGCATCCATTTCCTCTTTTTGCCCTGCAACCACTAATTGCCCGGGGCCATTGTAGTTTACAGGATAAACCTGTTCAAAGCTTTTGCATATTTCCTCAACCTTGCTGTTTTCAAGCTTCATGATGGCAAGCATGGAACCGGGGTTTTTCACGGCTTCTCTTGCCATAACCTTTCCTCTGTAAGAGGCTAGTCGAAAACCATCTAAGGGAGTATAAGCTCCTGCAAAGGCCAGCGCTGGTATTTCCCCTAAGGAAAAGCCCGCCACACCATCAGGCATAATGCCTTCTTCTTTCAATGCCAATGCCGCTGCTAAATCTGTTAAATATAAGCAGGGCTGCGTATTTTCCGTATTTTTCAGTTCTTCCTCTGTTCCAAAAAAGCACTGGTTCAAGGTATTGGGGCGAATTTCTTCCGCCCCATCAAATAAGTTTCGAATACTTTCCTTTGCATCATAAAAGCTTTTGCCCATGCCCGCTTTCTGCGCGCCTTGACCAGAGAAAACAAATGCTATTTTACCCATTTTGTGCCTCCTTTTAACAAAAGCTCTGCCTCTATGGCAATTTCCTTTAAAATTTCTGCGGCAGGCTGTTCTTTTTTCACCAAACCTGAAATCTGCCCAGCTAAAAAGCAGCCATCCTTGGTGTCACCTTCCACAGCCGCCTTTCTCAAAGCGCCTACACCTAATTCCGCCACCATCTCCGGTGTGGTTTCAGGCGCATACTCTTTTTTCAAGAATTCTCTTGTAAAATTATTTTTCAAACTACGACATGTATTTCCGCCAAATCTTCTGCCAGTGGCTGTGGTAGAAATATCACTTGCCTTTAAAACCATTTCTTTATAGTTGGAATGAACGGAACACTCCTCTGCCAAAAGGAATCTGGTACCCATTTGTACCCCAACAGCTCCCAACATAAAGGCCGCCGCAATTCCTCTGCCATCACCAATACCACCTGCCGCCAATACAGGAATTTTCACAGCGTCGCAAACCTGAGGGATTAAAGGCATAGTACTCATATCGCCGATATGACCGCCGGATTCGCCGCCTTCGGCAATAACCGCCGTTGCCCCTGCTTTTTCCATCATCTTTGCCGCCGCTACAGATGCCGCAACAGGAATTACTTTAATTCCCGCCTCATTCCACATAGGAATGAATTTTGTAGGGATTCCGGCGCCCGTGGTTACCACAGGAACCTTTTCCTCCACAACAATTTTAGCGACCTCCTCCACATGGGGGCTCATCAGCATAATATTTACGCCAAAGGGTTTATCAGTTAAACCTCGTGCAATTTGAATTTGCTCACGAAGATAATCTCCCCCGGCATTCATTGCAGAGATAATGCCTAAGCCGCCGCCGTTTGAAACCGCCGCCGCAAGCTTGCCATCGGCAATCCATGCCATGCCGCCCTGAAAAATGGGGTATTCAATTCCCAACATAGAACAGATCGGTGAAAGGATCATTCTGTCCTCCTCCTCTCTTACTTCAATTTGTTTTCGATAAGTGTAACTAAGTCGCCTACTGCGTTTACTTTGTTTTCACCCAATTCGATTTCAGTGCCAAATTCTTCTTCCACGTTCATAAGCAATTCCATAACATCCAAAGAATCAATGCCCAAAGCTTCAAACTTTGTGTCCATTTTAATTTCGCTAACTTCACATTCCAATTTTTCTGCCAACATTGCTGCAACTTTTTCAAATACCATGATTATAATCTCCTTTTAAATACAATTATTTTTTAGTTTATATATGAAGCCTATAGGCGTTCATTACCATCTTAAAATACAAGTCGCACTTGCCAAACCGCCGCCAAAAGCAGGCAGCAAAAGCAAATCGCCTTTTTTCAGCATTCCCTGACGATTCAATTCATCCAATGCAATGGGAATGCTTGCTGAGGAGGTATTACCAAATCGTTCAATATTTACATAAAACTTTTCATTTGGCACCTTCAGCTTTACACTGGCAAAATCTATAATTCGTTTGTTGGCTTGATGGGGAACAATATATTTTATATCGTCCATGGTCAGCCCTTGCCGTTTCAAAAGGGTAGTGCAATCATTACATATTGCATTTACTGCAAATTTAAAAGTTTCCTGCCCTGCCATATGAATATAAGGCTTTTTCTGGGTTCCTTTATAAAAGGGGGATTTGCCGATAAACTGAGGAATATCCATTACATCAGAACCACCTTTTACATCAAAGACAGCATCCATATAAGAATCACCCTCGCCAAGCACCATGGCACCGGCACCATCCGCAAAAATAACACAGGTTCCTCTATCTTCCCAATCAACAATACGGCTCAAACGTTCCGCGCCAATCACCAAAACCTTCTTTGCACGGCCTCGCGCAAAAAAACCCGCCGCTGTTTCTAACATAAAAACAAAGGCTGAGCAAGCAGCACTAATGTCTAAAGCCATACAGGAAACACCCAAAAGATTTTGAATCATGCAGGAAACAGAAGGAGAAATTGACTCACCACTCACACTGGCTGCTAAGATCAAATCAATTTCCTCTTTCTTAACACCACTATTTTCCAGAGCTGCCAAGGCTGCCTTGTATCCCATGTCCGCCGCAGTTTCATCCTCGCTGATATGTCTTTGCTTTACGCCCACTCTCTGCATAATCCACTCATCGTTGGTATCCACAAATTTTGAAATATCTTCATTGGTTACAATCCTCGGGGGTACATACATCCCCGTTCCAAGCACATTAAAAGTCATTTTACAATCCTCCGAGCCGCATTCTTTTGTGTTATGCATACTTAGTACCTAAAAATTTGAAAAAGGTTACAAGAAAAATAAAAAAATTTTCGACTTATCTCTCCAAAAAAAGAAAAGACAGGCTATAAAGCCTATCTTTCCAACTTTTTATCATTTTATTATAATTTTCTAATTTTTGAAAATTTTATTCATTTTTTCCTAATTCGCATAAAAAGCATGATAAATGCACACAAAGAAGCACTTACATATGCTAATGCGGAAACTAACATCCATAACCTGCGGATTCGCATATGCTTTGCCAATTCCCCATAATCTCCAGAGGCATTCACATCAAACTTTAAAGAAGCAGGCTGAGTATTTCCATACTGTTTATAATAATTTCGACAGCTTTTACATTCTTTTAAATGAGTCTCTACAGCAGATTCACTGGCTTCGCTTGCCACGCCGTCGTGGTATAATGCCACAAGATCCTTAACAATATCACAGTTCAAACTCATGTTTTAACACCTCCACCAGCATTTTTTTTGCCCTAAAATAAATAACCTTTGCAGAATTTTCACTAATTTTTAAAACCAAGGCAATCTGAGAAAAAGATAATTCGGCATAAATACGTAGTAATATAACATCCCGATACTTTTTCGGAATACCCTCAATAATTGCCCGTACCGCCTTCTCTACATCTTTTCTTCTCATATGCTCTTCCGGATCAACACATCCATCACAATATGTGTTTACAACCAATTCCAGATTGGCCGAATCCAAATCCAATTTATTTTTTTTTAAATATTTAAAATACACATGTTTTCCAATGGAAGCCAACCAAGTAAAAAGTTCACACTCTCCACGGAATCTGTGAAAGGAAGTATACGCCTGTAAAAACGTTTCCTGGGTCATATCCTCTGCCAAATCTCCATCGGCACAAAGCCGATATAAAAAACAATATACCCTGTCGTAATACTCTGTATAAAGGGCTTCGAAGGATTTCAATCCATCACCTTCTTTCAATAAAATCTAGTGACATCATACCATAGATTTTTTAAAAAATCCACACGAAAGACTTTAGTAAGCATGGTCATCGGTTTTTATCATCCCAATTAAATATAAAAACTCATTGTCTTGCTTTGGAGTCTGCACTGAATAAAATGAAGTCGACCTTTCTTTTTAAATGAGCCCAAGCCTTTCGAGTGTTGCCTACTTATCAAAAGTCTTCCATTTTCTTTAAAGCACTGCAACCATTACTCAACAATTTCCCCTTTAAACTCATACCCTCCAGCAAACTCTTGGAGCAGTGTTTCTGCTTCTTTCAGAAGCTCTAAAAGCCCTTCACCTCCGTCAAAGACATAAAAAACCATAACAATCTCCTTGGTTTTTTCTGTAATCATCGCCCTAGTATTATCGCTGGTGGGGTTTCCAAATGGCCCTTTTTCATCAAACAATGCAGGCAAAAATTCAATATTCAATACATTCTTGCCAATCCCTTGATACGCTGTGCCCTCGGGGGCACGAGCCCATAAAATATCTCCCTGCACCTGCTCTAAATCATAAGTCCCCATGGAATAACCTGTTTTTATGGACAGATAATTATTAATATCTACCACATTATTAATATAATACAGTCCTCTTTCCTTAGAAATCCTACGGCACATTGCCTCGGCAGAGCAACGATAGCGATTTGCATCCTTACCCAAAGCCTTATAAGCTTTTCGTGTGGATTGAATTTTTTCTCTCTTATTTGCTTGAGAAAGTTCAATCTCAGCCAACTCTGCAATTTTATCATTTAATAATTCCAAGAAAAGGGCATCATCTTCTTTCACTGCAACCTTACACTGTAATACCCCCAAAACCGCTTCAGGACATCTCTCTTTTATACTGCTATCTATTGAAATATTTTTCATAATATGTTACTCCCTTCTAAAATTCTCATTCTTCCAGCTTACGACAAAAAAACATCTTGTCAAGGAAAATCATGTGTTTTTTAAAAATTTGCTCCTACACTTACTTTTTCATGAAATCTTATGTTATGATAAAAAGAAAAAGGAGCGCGTCCTCTATGACCCTAATGCAGTTGGAATATATCATGGAAATTTATCATTGCGGTTCTATGAATAAAGCAGCTCAAAACTTATTTGTTTCTCAATCTGCAATTTCCTCCGCCATTAAAGAATTGGAAGAGGAATTGGGTATTTCCATTTTTGTTCGCAGCAATAGGGGCATTTCTTTAACAGAGGAAGGTCAGGAATTTATTGCAAAGATCCATCCTCTTTTGCTACAAGCAAAAGAAGTATCTCTTTTCTATACCGGAAAAAATGGCCCAATCAATAACCATCTCTATATTTCAACCCAGCGCTACCCCTTCTGTGCCAAGGCCTTTGTGGAATTTTTGAAAAAACAAAATGATCCATTCTTTCGATATGGCTTTAAGGAATGTCCCATGGGTAAGGTTATAGAAGAAGTACATAATGGAAAAAGCGATTTAGGAATTATTTTCCTTTCAGATATTACAGAAGTTTTTCTAAGTAAGCTATTTGACTCTAAAAACTTAGTTTTCCACGAAATGAAACGTCTGCGACCTCATGTTTTTATGAATAAAGTACATCCCTTGGCACAAAAAGAAGAAATCTCTCTAGATGAGCTAAAAAATTATCCCTTTGTCATATTCTCAAAAAAGGAAGAAAGCTCTCTGAATTTTTCAGAAGAAGCAGTGCTCAGTCAAAATATAGAATATAGCCAAATTATTTACGTGAATGATCGGGCAACTGCCTATAATATTATTGCCCATACCACTGCAATTTCAACAGGAAGCGGCGTTTTACCCGAAGGGTATTATGATCCACGCATCTCAGCAATCCCCTTGGCTTCTCCTGTTTGTGATATGTGCATTGGGTGGATTTCCAGAAAAGGAGAACTTCTTTCCCAAAAAGCAAAGGAGTTCGTTGAAATTTTGGAAGAGCAAATAAAAAAATACTGATTCTTACTGATAAAATAAACAAGGCCGCCGTTAATTAACGGCGGCCTTAAACCTGAAAAAGCATATTTAGAACAAAAGGGTTCTTACTTTAATTCATATTTTCTCTTTCTCTCTCATAAATGGGATTTTTATACTTCCTTATAATATAATCTCTCTTTATACCCACCATGTGCTTTGGCAGTTTACATTGCTATCATCAAAAAATCTCAGACAATCAATTTATTTACAGTCAGCTAAATACTCGAAAACAAGCTTTTCAGCTTTTCATAGTGTGTTCTCTCACAGCAGATATATCATCATTTTTGTGCAAGTAAATAGAAAAGATCACTTCTTTTTATTAAATTTTTTCCAATCCCATTCTCAAATCTTCAATGATATCCTCAACATTCTCCAACCCTACAGATAAACGAATGAGTCCGGCAGAAATGCCTGCGGCTTTCAAATCTTCCTCTCCATAGGTTGAGTGGGTCATAGATGCGGGATGCTCGATTAAAGTTTCAGCATCTCCTAAGGAAACAGCAATGGTTGCCAGTGACAGACTGTTTACAAATTTCATGCCTGCTTCTTTGCCACCCTTCACCTCAAAAGAAATCATGCCACCAAAATCGTCCATTTGTTTCTTGGCAATTTCATGCCCGAGATGGTTTACTAGGCCGGGGAAGTAGACTTTTTCCACTTTTTCATGTCCGTCCAAAAACTCGGCGATTGCCTTCGCACTTGCACAATGTCTTTGCATACGAATTTCCAAGGTTTTTAAGCCTCTTAAAATTAAGAAGGACTCAAAAGGCCCAAGCACAGCTCCTGTCATATCTTTAAGACCAAACATTCTTACTTCCTGCATAAAGTCCGCCTTGCCAATTACAAATCCTGCAATCACATCTCCATGACCATTCAAATATTTTGTTGCAGAGTGAACAACAACATCCGCACCCAATTCTAAAGGTCTTTGCAGATAGGGTGATGCAAAGGTGTTATCACATACAACCTTGATAGCAGGATTAAATTCATGAGCGATTCTTGATATCTCAGAAATATCGGCAATTTTTAAATTAGGGTTCGCAGGTGTTTCCAAATAAACACAAACAGTATTTTCTTTTAAATTTGCCTTTACTTCTTCTAAATTGGAAGTGTCCACAAAGGTAACATCAACGCCATAGCGTGTCATTCCATGCTGTAATAACGCAAAAGTACAACCATAAAGGGTCTCGTCCGCCAAAATGTGTTTTCCGGCACCTGCAATACTCCAAAGGCAGGAAGAAATTGCACCCATACCGCTGGATGCAGCAACACAGGCTTCACCATTTTCTAAAGCCGCAACCTTGCTTTCCAAAACAGAGGTGGTAGGATTGCCTAAACGGGTATAAATATAGCCATTCTCTTGTCCTGCAAAACGATGTCCCCCTTGTTCGCAGTTTTCAAAAAAGAATGTAGATGTTTGATAAATGGGCATTGTCAGTGAACCATATTGTTTATCCCTAAGATTTCCTGCATGAATTGCTTTTGTGCCAAAACCGCTGCTCCCGTGTGCCATGTAAAACACTCCTTTTCCGAATATAATTTATAATGTACTTATTATTATATCATAGAGAAAATTTATCCAGTTATTAGCGGTTTTTTATACTCAGTTATCTAAAAAACTGATAACTGACTTTACTTGTCCCATCCCCTTGAAATTCACCTTAAAAACAGGTATCATACTCAGTGATGAATTGTAAAGGAGAGAACAAAAATGGAGCAAAAAGTATTGATTGTATCATGCGTTGAATATTACAGTTTTCTAAAGAATATTCCCGCTGATAAAGTGTTTCTTTCATTTCGACAAACCTCTATTCTTGACATGATTTTAGAGAGCCAAAAAAACTTCCCAGAAATGGATTTGGAGTTTTATGCCGGAATGATAGATGGAATTGTGGCAATGGAAAGCGACGCTGAGGAAAACGACTACGCCCACTACAAAGAGCGTACCGCCTTGGTTTCTGAGGTTGTGGCTTTGCTTGCAAAGAAGCATGGTTTTGACGCCTTGGAAGCATGCGGAAAGTATTATGAATCCCAAACAGCGAAACTGGTTTCCGAAGATAAAACAGGGTATTATCAAAAAATGGCGGCAGAAATCTACGCCATAATTGAAACGGAATAAAAATAATATGCCTTGGAATGCTGTAATTATGGCATTTCCAAGGCTCTTTTCTATCAATTCGTACTAAAATGTACTATTCATCTACATGATATATCTTCTGGAATCCTTCTACTAAGACCTCTTGCTATTTGGTCACAGGTGAGAATAAGTCCAAAGAGTAGTTTCACTACCGTTTATTAATCATAAATATTTAAAAATGTTACCTTCAGTTTTTCTATTTTTCTAGGCACAGTAAAACCTCCTATATTTTTGCAACATAGGAGGCTGTTTTTACTGCGCACACTTTTTAGTAGTACTATTATAATTATCCCTGAACAGATGCCACCTCATCGCTGGTACTCACACTGTCATTTGTAGATTCTTCTTGTACAGGTGTTTCTACATCATCACTGATAGCAATCTGTTCATTTTCACTATCCCATTCTGTATTAAAACCTAATGCTTCAGCTAAGAAACGGAGAGGGACATATGTCCTGCCACAATTTTTAGTGGGTGGAGCACTTATTTTAACAGTTTCACCGTTAACTGTAGCTGTTGTGCTGTTTGCAGTGATTTGAACTACCGTATCACCATTCTTTATTACTACAGTCTGTGTTTCTGCATCCCATGACACTTCCCCGCCCAACGCTTCTGATATGGCTCTGAGTGGTACTAATGTCACGCCATTTTTAATATATGCAGGTGTATCAAACTTAATTAGGTTATTATTTATAGTCACGCTGCCAGCTGATAATACTTCAGCATCAGCGTACATCTTAGAAATTAATTCTTTCGCATTGGAAAATTCAGCAAGCTCTTCATTAGTATACATTGTTTTCACAAGCATATAACGCTCATTTATTGTTTGTTTAATCTGAGCATTCATATCCTGAATCTGCTGATTCAGTGCAGTTATGTTTTCTAAAACAGATTTTGCACCTTCTGCATCTCCCGATGCAATCAAATTCTCATATTTTAATTTAAGGTCATCTAACTGTTGGTTTAAAGAAATTTTTTCTTGTTGTAGATCCTTCTTTTGCTCATTCAGTTCATTTCTAAAAGTTTTTTTATTTGCTTGGCTATTTACTTCTGTTTTCTGGCTTGAAGCTTTTGCGTCATCAGTTTCATTTATAGCACTTGAGATTTCTTTTTCCTTAGTTTCTTTTTGTGAGGCTGAAACATTGGACTTTCCTTCAGCAGGCTTAGCTGCAACTGGAGTAACTGACACCGACATGGCCACAGTAATTGCAAAAAATAATTTCAAATTTTTTTTCATTTTGTTACACTCCCCTTCTTTTAGATAGAATAAAATGTATTAAAAAACTGCGTGCCGAAATTGACACACAGTCTATTAACCCTGTGACCTCTTCGGTAACCCGGCTATCATAGCAGAATGCTTTAGACCCGTGGCTTTGCGTCCTTGGCTTTCGCCGAGTTTGCCATTATCTGAGATATTTATTAATTATAATAATTTCGACATATTATGTCAATATTTTCGGGAATAATGTTATGTTTTATTTTAAGTTTACACAAGCGTGCTAAAAACGTAGTATAAACCCTAAAACCCCTATTTACCTAAAAAGCATTTGATAAACAATTTCGCGCGCGCCTATAAGATAATAAAGTACATGAATTTAAACAGCGGCAAAGCAGCCTGCTGTTACAAATGGGGGTTCCCTAATTATTTTTTTTGCATTTTAATGTTCTTATATCCCGTGAATCGCCAAGCAATATGGTTCCTTCACCCTTATCACAAAATAGCAACCGCCCTAATGGGAGCCCCATCAGAGTTCTCAAACTTCAAAGGAAGCGCCGCCAGCAAAAAATCCTCTTCACCTATCAAATCTAGATTACAAAGATTTTCAATGATTACCATCGTTTCTTTCTCCAAAATAATATGATGCAATGTAAGGGCAGTATCGGATATGGGATCTAAACCGATATTATCCAAACCAATACCTTTTTTATTATGCTCTACCAGATATCTGGCAACTTCTTTTGAAATCACAGGATACTCACCAAAATAAGCATCTTGCCCCCAATATTTTTCCCAACCCGTTCGGAAAAGTATAAATTCGGCTCTCTCCACACGCTCTTTGTTTCGTTCAATATAGGAAATATCGATCATTCCTCCTTCTGGAACGTCGGTGGCATCAATGACACAGGCTTTCCCCACAAATCCTGATGCATCCTTTTTATCTAAAGAAATACCCTTGGGGAAAATATGATGGGGCGCATCCATATGGGTTCCTGTATGAGAAAACATCTTCAGTAGGGTTTCTTTGAAACCATCTTCTTCATATGTATTGGAAATAGAGAGGTTGGGACCCTCCGTACCAGGATAAACAGGGATTGTATTTGAAATGGTGTGTGTCAAATCAATAATCTTCATATAATTCCTCCTCGCTTTACATAATTGCATAGTTCATGTTTAAAATCCTCAGATAAAAAATCATCTGGATAGCAGGTGCTTTAATATTTTCTCGGGATTCTCTAAAAAACTTCTTGTAATCCGGTAATGTTCCGTTTGCTTGTAAGAAACAGACTTTATTCCTTTCTCCGAAAATTCTAAAATTTCCGCATTCGGAAACATCATAAGCATAGGTGAATGTGTGGCAATCAAAAATTGTGAATTATTTTTCACAAGAATATCAATTTCCCCCATTAAAGTAAGCAACCTCAATGGCGAGAGTGCCGCTTCCGGTTCATCTAAAATATATAAACCATTTCCACTAAATCTATTCTGAACCAATGCCAAAAAACTTTCACCATGGGATTGACAGTGTAAAGAAGTCCCTCCATAGCTATCAACAGCATTCACTTCATCCACATAACTAGCCACATTGTAAAAGCTCTCAGCCCGAAGAAAAAATCCATCCTTGGCATAAGCAGCTTTTAGTAGTGACAAATGTTTATACAGTTCCGAGTGTGAGCTATTTGTGGAAAACTGAAAGTTTTTGGTTCCACCCTCGGCGTTGAAACCGTATGCAACTGCAATTGCTTCAAGCAGCGTGGATTTGCCCGTACCATTTTCGCCAACAAAGAAAGTAACTGGACTCGTGAGTAATAGCCTTTTATTTGTCATTAAGTGTTGAACTGCAGGAATCTGGGACAGATATGATTCCTTGGAAACAGGCAAAGTTAATGTTACATCTCGAATATATCGGGGAGAGCTCATGCTAGTCCCTCCTTTCCTATTATAATGTACTTCAGCAAGCTTAAAATAAATGATAATTTATCTGTTTTATCCGTCAATAACTTATATTGATTTTTTCATGTCACTGATTTATTTACAGCTTTGTCTATAAGACATCAATGTATAGATATCGTCAAGATGTGCTTTGTCTGAAACTTTAATTGCAACACTTACTAACTTTCCTTTAATAGGTGCATTTTCTATTTCCCTTTTTATATCAACTGCGATAGGCAGATTCATTATGTCCAAGTGGGTTTTTCCGGCAAAGTGAAAACTCACTTTAAAAAAGCCTTGCCAAATTGACAGCCAAAAAACAGTTCTCTTTTTTGAAACAGCTTTTCCAAGCCACGATTTGCTATCATTATAATAGTGCCATTCCAGATCAATCTGATATTTTGAAAGATTACTTACGAACGCTTGATAAACTTCCATGCTGTTGCCCAACACAGAAGCTAAAATGATATCCGTAGGATACTGATTTCCATCGTTTAATAATGGCCTCTCCAACCTATTTCTCCCCTTCCATATATTTATCTCATGTTTATATGGCTTGCATATTTTATTATACCACAGTATTTTCCAAAAAAAAACAACCCTCCAACTTAGGTTAAACTCCAGTGAATGATATATGTAAAATAATTCTAACATAAGGAATACGAGGAGGAAGGAAAACCGGAAGCTCGGGTCGAGTCATATGACGGAATATCTAAAGACTGTATAATGCAGTCTTGTCCGGCGAACCAACATCAAGTGTGGAAAATATCCACGCTCTTCATGATGACCCAATTGAGAACGTTCATATTAATATCTTAGCTGAAAGTCCACAAGAAAACTTCTAGCACATCGTTCATATTGGATTTCCTATACCAGAAATTTTTTCTACCCTCTCCATTTTTTAGAGACATAAAAATGACGCCAACTTGTTTTTCATCAAATTGGCGCCATTTCATTTTTTCACTATCTATCGAATAGTTGTACTCCTTTTCAGAAGTTCTAAATGTTTTACTTATTTCCCAAAGCCAGTTTTTTTTCAACCCTGATGATTCCTGAAGAATAAGGAGAAACTACCCCAGCTTCACTAATAAATACCACCAGCTGATTTTCAGCTGTCAAATAGAAGCCAATATCTGCCTGGCTTTCCTCCAACATTTTATCTGCACCCTCGAAATATTTGGAAGGATTTTGTTTGATATCGTCTTTTATGATATTCTTCAAAAATGCCCTCTCAGGATTTGTATCTTTCAATGCCACAAAATTTGACAAGGATTTCTCTATTCCAGCTTTTAAATCATATGTAAAACCCTTTGCGTAGGAATTACCATGAGCACCGCCTGTATAGGTATATTGATTGCTATAAAAAGAGAATATATTGTCCTTAAAATAAGGTGTTTCAAAATCAATAATAAAATCATGGGTTTTAAAATCACTGCCTAAATCTCCAGCTTCTTTTGTTACCAACTCCTTGTTTTCAGATAAGTAGGATTCTAAGCTTCCCTTTGCCCATGAGGCTATTTTATCATTGATTGCTCTTGCCTCTACACCTAACGTCTCAGTATTAAGCTGAGGATATTTCACAGTACCCGTAATTAAGACTGTGCCATTTGCTGCCTTTAAATCCTTTTTATATGTAACAGCAGAATATGCATCTTCTTTCTTGTCAATGGTAATTGAAACAGTCTTACTCTTTCCATCCCAAGCTACATGTCCGTTAAAATATTCTGCAACTGCTCTTAAAGGAATCATAGTTGAGCCACCTATAATCTGTGCAGGAGTTTCCAACTGAACCTTGCCGCCCTCAAAAGATTTTTTGCCAATCACAAGCTTTGCCTCCTGTTTGTCCTTCGTCAGCAAAACTGATTTTTCTTTTTCATTCCAAACCACCTGAACACCCATAGCCTCCAAGGCTCCCCTTACCGGAATTAAGGTGTAACCGTCGGCAATCACAGGCTGTTGCCCTTGAAAAACCACCTCGTAATTATTTACAAAAACCTTAATGCCATCCGCCGCACGTGCAGGCACCGAAGATGCCAGCATTGTTACTGCACAAGCGATAGCCAAACCTTTTTTCTTCATCTTTTAATACCCCCTGCGTATAAATTACTTATACTTTTAAGTATACACGTCTTTTATTTTTATTCTATTAGGAATTTCTGTCAACTTTCTTACACTTTGTTTCAAATATGTTTAAAAATTATTTATAAATTTGAACTTTGAATTATATTATTCTTTAAAAAAAGCACCGAAATAGGATGTCGCCGGCCAACTTCTTTCGTCAGCTAACTTCAAACTATCGGTGCATTTTTATTCCTCAATACGCAGCATCCTGTATCCAACACCAACGTGGGTTTGAATATATTGTGGTTGTGCTGGGTTTTCTTCAATCTTCTTTCGTAAAGTTGCCATAAATACCCTTAGAGAAGCAATGTCATTGTCCCATGTACTACCCCAAATTTCTTTGGTAATATAGGTATGTGTCAGAACCTTTCCTACATTTTTACTTAGCAGGCATAATAACTTATATTCTATCGGGGTCAAGTGCAACTCTTCCCCTGCAAAATATCCACAGCCGGAAGCATAATCCACACGTAAATCACCATTCACAAACTCAACCTGCTCCCTACCCATACGCTGTGTATAGCTTATCCTTCTTAATGCCACCCTCAAACGAGCCAATAACTCCTCCACAGAAAAGGGTTTTGTCAAATAATCGTCTGCCCCTGCGTCCAACGCTTCAATTTTATCTTGATCCTCAGCCCTTGCGCTGATTACAATAATAGGCATATTTGACCATGAACGAATCTTTTTAATAATTTCCACGCCATCCATATCCGGCAGTCCCAAGTCTAATAAAACCACATCCGGATTTTGAGAAACGGCTGCAATTAAGGCTTCACCACCTGAAGCCGCAGTATGATACTTATAATCTTGGGTTTCCATCGTAGTTGAAATCAGATTGCGCACTGCGCTGTCGTCCTCAACAATTAAAATAAAAGGCTTATTCATGTGTAGGTACCTCCTCTGCCTGTAATGTGAAGGTAAAAACTGCTCCGTGGGGAATATTATCTGTTATGGTAATCGTTCCGCCATGGGCTAAAATGATACTTTTACAAAGAGGCAGTCCTAATCCCAAGCCCCTGCCTTTATCTGAAATCGTATATCCTGCGGTATAAAACAACTCAAAAAGCTTTTTCTTTAGAGTATGGGGAATCCCCTCTCCGTTATCCGCTACAGAAACCTGAATTTGATCACCGACACGCTTCATGCTGATTTTAATTTCCGAACCCACCTTTGTGTATTTAATTGCATTATTTACCAGATTTATCACCACCAGCATAATCAAGCGGGCATCTATTTTTGCTAGGAGCATTTCGTCACTTTCCTCAATGGTAATCACATGCTCCGTCCTTTTACGATCAATATGACGCATTGCCTCGGTAATTACCTCTTCCATAAGCTCCGACTGCAAATACAGCTTCATGGTTCCATTTTCAATTCGCGTAACCGAAAGTAGGTTTTCCACCAGATTTATCAGCCACATAGAATCATCATAAATATCCAGATATAAATTTTTCCTACGTTCTTCATCAATGGTATCTCCATTATTTAATAGCACCGCCGCATTTCCTGAAATACTGGTTAATGGCGTTCTAAGGTCATGGGAAATGCCTCTTAGAAGATTTGTCCGTAGCTTCTCGTTTTTCGCCTGAGCCGCCGCTTCTTCTCTTTGGCGGCTTATGAGCTCCTTTTCAAGAGCCAAGGCACACTCCCCTAAAATTGATAACAGTAAATTTGTTTCAAAAGTATCAAAAGGCTTTCCGTGAATGGCTATTCCATATACCCCAAAAACAGTTCCTTTGCTTCTTATAGCTAGATACCTGCAAAGGGCATCACCAAATTCAGCCGTACCCGCACCTGCCTGTTGGTTATGATAAAATGTCCAGAGGGCTGCATCCATCTCCTTTTGGGTGAGATATGCCAAACCATTAGATTCATTCGTCCCCTGAAATAAAATCCCTTTTGATAATTGATTACCGCCTTCTTTTCTGTAGAATATTACCGTTCGATCCAATAATTTTACCAGCTGCTTTGCCGTTTCCTCCAAAATGCCATCCATATCCTTGGCCTGCTGTAATAGCTGATTTGTTTCCAACAGGATTTTGGTTCTAAAGGCCATTGCCTCGGATTGTTCTGCCTGCAACTTAATTTTTACAGCCAGGCTGCCAGCAAAAATAGCAACAACAAACATTATGAGAATTGTTATGGTATCCCCCGTATCATAGGAAGTAAACGTAAAAACAGGCTCTGTAAAGAAAAAGTTGAAAGTTAAAACACTGATCATGGCAGAAATCATAGTATATACACGATTTGATGTTAAAACCGCTGTGCACAGAACCCCCAGAATATAAACCATGATAATATTAGAAGACTCAAAACCCATTGAATAGAATCCTCCTCCTAATAAGGAAGTTCCTATCAATACTAAAATTGTCAAAAAAATATTCAGCCATTTTATTTTACCGGTTTTTCTCAAGCACGGTTCCCCTTTCCGTTTGAAATGCTGGTGTATTTAAAAACGAAAATATTAGGGACGCATTTCTGCTTGACTCTTCATTATGTACAGAAAGTTCCCCAAAATCACCTTTGCTTAAGCATGCAACGTATTTCTATCAATATTGTAAGTTTCTAAGGAATACTATGCCATAAGCCCACACTTCATTCCCTTTACTGGCTGGCTTTTCCTAAACTAGATTCCTTTTATCTGAAACCAGCCCCAGCTCTAAACAATTCTTTCCTAGATTCTTTGAAAGCAGGAAGAATTTTATCTAAAAATCTTACTTTAATAAATCTCGTGCCGCAGTTTTTCCACCAAACACAATCAAGGTTTCATCCGAAGTGAAAACATGTTCTGGTTGAGGAAGGGGTATAATTTGGCCCTTTTTCTTAGTTGCTAAAATACTAATGTGGTATCTGGTGCGAACGGACTTTTCCAATATTGTTTTACCATACCAGCTTTCAGGAACTCTCATTTCATAGATTGCCGCCTCCGGTGTCAACTCAATATAATCAAACAAGTTTTTTGAACCATATTTTATAGCTAAGCGTTCCGCCATCTCCCGTTCTGCATAAACCACATGATCGGCACCATTGCGAAGCAGCAGTTTTCGGTGCACTTCACGACTGGCACGAGCTAAGATGAATTTCGCTCCCAAATCTTTAAATAAAACAGTGATTTCCAATGATATTTGAAAATCATCCCCAATGGCAATCACACAAAGGTCAAAATTGCTAACTCCTAAAGATTGGGCAAAAACCTCATTTGCGGCATCCCCAATTTGAATATTCGGTACAATATTAATGGCGTTATCCGCACGCTCTTCACTTTTTTCCACCGCCAAAACAGAATTCCCCTGCTCCACCAGTTTGTGAGCCATATGTCTGCCAAATCTTCCAAGTCCAACAATTAATATTGATTTCATTTTACAGCCTTCCTTTCAAACAATCAACCAATTTGAATTTTCTCCAGCGGAAGTGTAGATACCGCAGGATTTTTTCTGGATGAAAAAGCCAATAGCATCGTAAGCGAACCGGCTCTGCCAATAATCATTAAAACAATTAATAAAATCAAAGATGTATTTCCCAAAATGGGTGTAATCCCTGTAGTTAAACCTACAGTGGCAATTGCCGAGACACTCTCAAATAAAGCAGAAAGCAGTGGAATCCCTTCTATTCGAGAAATAACCATAGCAGCAAAGCAAACCAAAAATAGATAAATCATAAAAACACAAGATGCCAATCGGGTAATGCCCTCTTCCATTCTGCGTCCAAAAACCTCAATAGATTTTCTATGCCAGAAGGTGGTAAGCACACTTAGCGTAAGCACAGCAAAAGTTGTTGTTTTTATACCACCCGCTGTTGAGCCTGGGGAACCGCCAATGAACATAAGACATATTATTAAAAACTGACCTGTTTGTGTCATGGAACCTATATCAATGGTGTTAAATCCTGCCGTTCTTGCACTGACAGATTGAAAGAACGAAGCGATAATCCGTTCCGAAAAATTGAGCATTTGAAATTCAGCTCCACCTTTTTCACTGGTATATAACAATACCGCACCACCAATAACCAAAATACTGCTTAAAAAAATAACAAGCTTCGTATGCAGATGCATTCGAGAAAAATGCAATTTGCTTTCTAATAAATCTTGCCAGACAAAAAAGCCAAGTCCGCCCACAATAATAAGAAGCATTAATATTAAATTGACATATAAATTACCTACCTGCGCTGTAAAAGAAATAAACTCCGTTTTCTCCCCCATCAAGTCAAAACCAGCATTACAAAAGGCAGAAATACTATGAAATATGGAATACCAAATCCCCTTGCTTAAACCATAACGAGGAATGTAAAAATTTGAAAGAAACAGCACCCCACTTCCTTCTACCAAAAGAGTCCCATATATTACAAATTTTGTCATACGCACAATTCCCGCAAGCTGAGGTGCGGAAATTGAATTCTGCATTAACGAGCGAGAAATATAACCAATTTTTTTCTTCGTTAGTGAAATAGCAGCAATGCAAAAAGTCATAAACCCAATACCGCCAATTTGAATTAAACAAAGTATAATAAGCTGTCCAAAAAAGGACCAATGGGTATATGTATTTACCACAATCAATCCCGTTACACACGTTGCAGAAGTCGCCGTAAAAATAGCCGTCAGAAAATCCGTGTATTTTCCATCCTGACTGGCAAACGGCATAATCAGCAATAACGCTCCAATTAAAATAATAAAACAATATCCAAAAAGAATTACCTTCATTGGTGAGATATCCGCAAAATGCTTCATAAGTTTATCCTTTATTTCAAACGCCCCCTACTAATCCAATCTGCATAATTCCTTTTGTATTCCCCAAATAAATATCATGATAACGAATGCACTTACATTCTGCAAAACAAGATTTTAATGCATCTCACAACATCTCACAGCATACTCCATACTTAGTTAAAACGGAATTAAAATATTCTCCAGAGCATTAAGATTGTATAAAGATACCTTTATTCTCCCCGTTTTGCTTGAAAATAATATAAATCTTATATAATTTTATGAATCTACTCTTTTTACAAGGTTTGTTTTGTGAAAGAGGTGTTTCATAAGATAAAAGAATCCAAAAAAATCCCTTGCAAAAAATGCTTCAAAAGTCTTGTTTTTCGTTTTTGTATTTGGGCTAAATCTCTAAAAGTTTAACTATTATTAAATGAATAAAAACAATATTTATTTCTCAGGCACAAAATAAAAAAAGTGTTGACATTTGGTTTTTCCTGTTGTAATATATAGAAGTCGTCGGCGAGGCGTGGCTCAGCTTGGTAGAGCGCTACATTAGGGATGTAGAGGTCGCAAGTTCAAATCTTGTCGCCTCGATGACTTATAAAAGGTGTTGAAAACGTTGATTTTACAGGGTTTTTAACGCTTTTTTGTTTTTGTTTTGTAGAGGTGATTTTGCGGTAAATCACGTTAAAAAACACTAAAAAATGTTACCTATGCATGGTTTTATGCATGGCTTTTTTCATCAAAAAGCAAGTACGCTATAAAAAAATCCGACAAAATGTATTTTTGACGGATTTTTTTATTTACATTATTCGACATTATATGAATATTCTTTTAATTCTATGTCTAAACATACTGTGCACCCATCAACTGGTTACGTTTACATATGTCCACTTTCCTACTGGATCAAAACATATGTGTCCACCTTACCTCATACTACTATCAAAATCTAGGTCTTTTGCTTTAAGCAATGAAGCATTCCTCAAAAAATACAATTTTAATGCATACTGAAAAAAATTCTTTTTAATATATTTTTTCGTTTCACCACAATGAGATAACTAGCCTTACATCAAAAAAATACAATAGATACATATACCAAGAATAAATAATAATATTATATTTATAATTATTCTGTAATATTTTATTATTTGAATATATATTTTATAGTTTTTATGATTCACGTCTGATATCATAAGAAGTTTATGACAAAACATGTTATTAGACACAGCAAATAAAAACAAAATTAAAATTATAATGATTTCCTGTTGATCAATCATTTTTTATCCTCTTTTTATTAGATCTCAGGCCGTCTTATTTCAGACATTATATAAAAATAAAACTCATAACACGTCTTATATTAATCATATTTCTATCTGGATAGGATATTGCTCATTATGGTACAACTGCACACCCCTCAAACTGGTTATGCTGTGAGTGTTTTAGCTTTTAAACATAACAGAATTTTTAAATTATCCACTTTATGAGCTACTATGTAAACGTCCGATTATGATACTAATCTATCATTTTAGGAATTTTCGAGCTAACTTGTTACTCACAATCCCAAAGGATATCCCTGATATAAACATAATGAAAACTCATTTACTACAGGGTAAACTCATTTTGGTTGTCCACATTAATAATAATTTTTTTACAGTTAGGGCAATAAAATGCATCAACCGCAGATCCCGAAAGAAGAGAGCAGTTGGCTAAAACGATGCTGTTTGGACTCTTTGACCACCGACTTACTCCCGTTGAAGACTCTCCCTCAGGAGTCCATGATAAGAGATTACCGGATTGAATATGACCACGTTTCATAACATGATTACAATATGGACACTTCACCTCCACCCCTCCTCCAAATCAAATATAAATATTTTTTCTCATACCTTATATACTATCAGTACATTTTAAACATAACCTGAAGTTTCCTAAAGGTTATGCTCATATTGTTCAAATAAGATTTTATTCAAAAATCACCAGTTGAGATTTGTCTAGGCCATGAAAGTAATAAGTGCTTAGCAATTTTTAAATCTGTTTCCAGGGGGAAGTACAAATCACAGAAAAAATTATGATAATTTGCAGTCCAAACATACTTATCCCAAACAAATATATTTTCCTTATGTTTCATTAACATTTCCTCAAGTTTTTCTTTATGTTTTTCTAATAGCTTAATTTTAACTAATCCAAACTCGTAGTCGTTATTGCATTCTTTATAATATTTAAAAATAGTGTTTAAATACCCTATAAACCATTTACCATCGGTGTCAATTAGAATGTTCTGGTTTTCTGGCATCTTATTGTAGTTCTGTATATGTATTTGTATTTGCCCTACAGTTTTATCATCTAAAACAATTCTTGGATAACAGGCTACTTGGCTTTCTTGATAATGAGCATCTAACAAAGCTGGCCCAAAAACAATATCTTCATTAATATAAAATTCGCCAATGCTTATTCCACCTCGAACAAAAAGGCCTTCTAACGCTAAATTGAATTGATACTCTGCAACATTATCCAATATCTCATTTAATTCAGATTCCCCATCATTATCTATTGGATATGCAACAACCATATTGTCCGTAAATATTTTAATTTTTCCTTGACTATACTTGTCAGGAATAATACACTTTTTGTTTTTCTCAATAAGGTAATTTATTTCACCCAGCAAATTATTTCCTAATCCATTATTACAAGAATCTAGTATCATATCGGAAAACCCTAGTATATCTATTGCACAAACAATGGAATTGAGTAATTTAGGAAATTTTTCATCATATTTGTTTTTTTTCATATCTTTATTTCCTCTCAAGGGTTCTTTTTATCTATTAAATAATTAGTATTTGCTACAATCAATATAATTACTGCTTATAAAGTTGGGTTTGCTACGGGACATGTCCTTAATCTTACCCTATTTTTTATCAGATCAAAAGTTAAACCAAGGACAGTTTTCATATTCTTTCGGCAACGGATTATCAAATTCAATCCAACCGAGATTTTTTATAGGTTTCGACGGCTTGTCTGGGAAAACCCATTTATTTAAGTAATCGATGAAATCAGCCTCGTTGTAACAAACTACGTCTTCAACCCTATATTTTTTCGCATTAGGGCTTGTATGTAGCCATTCATTACAGAATTGGTTACAATACCTATCCAAGTTGTCAGCAACATCGTCAGGAACAGAGTAAACAACTCTATCTCCATCTGCACTTAATATAACATTTTTCATATTCAATTACCTCTCAAATTATAAAAATAGTCTTTAGTATCTCAACTTATTTTAATTAAGTACACTTTAAACATAATGAGAAACTAACTTTAATAAGAATTATGCTCATAAAAAAATCACTTGTGATATTCTACTATTCATCCAGTCTTCGCCCACTATAAAATTTATTTACCTCTTATCTCCTCTAACTCTTTAAAAAACTTCCATCCATTCTCAGATAATCCAGTTATCATATCAGCCGGTGCCGAAGGTGCTTTGAACGCCAAATTAACTTGAGTTATTAGCTTCCCATCTATTTCTTTAACTTTTTCATTTGCTATATAACTATTTATTATTGCATTCCCTCTTTTGTAATGATTCTTGTCTTTCCAATCTTTTGTTGATTCTAGCGGCCTTTTAATTTCGCTTCCTGCTGCCAATATAAACCTTCCATCTTTTACAAACAATTTAGCATTGTGTTTTGTCGGTGGATAATAGTATTTTATTAATTCGTTCCTATCCTGCTGTTCATCAATATCAATGCCCTCAGCACTTAACAAAAATTTAATTTGAGAAATGAAGGTCTCAATATTAGGAATATCGTAAACACTAATATTGGGCTTATTAAGTCTCAGATCTTTATTTGTTAATACATAGCTACTTTTCTTAAACTTCTGTATAAATTCGTACTCCAAATAATCAATTGAAAGTTTATCGAAGCTATTGTTGTCCGTGACAAACAATATACCATATGTCCAAAAATCTTTACGCCTAACATGCTCTTCAATCCTCTGTATTCCGTTCACAGATTGTCCAATATACACAACGCTCTCATCTTCACTATCATTAAATAGAAAGTAAATTGCATAGTTTAACGAACAAGGTAATTCATATACCTTTTTGTAACTTTCACGAGTAAAATAAAACGCCTTGATTTGGTTTGTGCGGTCCTGGTACATTTTTAAATTGGCTGCGTTCTTTTCATCTGGATACAGATATGTAATTGTTTTTTGCATAAATCCTCCTTGACATTAGGGTTATACCCCTATGTAAATTCGCCTTATTTTATTTTCATATTATCCTATGCAAGTTGCTTATGAACATCCTCAATTTCCACAGCTTCTTTCGCTACATCATTATTGTGACTTTCTTCAACCTGCTCAATTGCTCTGCACTTAGGAAATTTGGAACAACCCCAAAATTCTGCCCCTTTATTCGCACCTTTTTGCGCAATCCTCAAAACCATGGGTGCACCACATTTAGGGCAAATTTTACTATCATCTTCAGAAGGTAATCTTTTTTCTTCCCCGAATGCTTCTTTTTCAATCTCCTTCTTAACTTCAAAAGAAGCCTGCTTAGGACGTTCTATGTCATTTTTTATATCTTCTATATGCTTCTGTTTTAGTTCTTCATCTATTTTTGTGTGAGCTGATAGAACATTGTAAATTTCAGAAATATCGTTCTCCGTTAATACAGGAGTACGGCTTAGACTTTGAACAATTTTCCTTATATTATTTCGTTTTATAACATAAACGTCAGGTGTCTGCACCGTAACATTTTTTAATTCACAACGCTCACTAAAAACAATTATGCTTTTATATGTAGTGTCAAAACTAAATCCCAACGTGGCTTTTAATGCCAGAAATTATGTCCAGCATTTTGAAAAACGGGGTTATAAAATTTATTCTTAACTCTTTTATTCAAACTCTGTGTCCAATACTTTGCTTTATCATTTCCGAAAATCCAACCACTATAGTTTTTGCTCTCCAAGACAAAAATACCATATTCATTAATATACACAACGTCAATCTCCGTTGTTTGTCCTTCTTTTGCAGCTTTATTTAAATACACATTAGCCAGGAACTTTTCTTTTTCAGAAATGCCCTCTAAGCATCTGACAGTCAAATACTCCCCATAGTACCCTTTATCGAAAAACACCTTTGACCTGGGAATATCCACAATGGTTTTATAAACTGATTTATCATATTGGTTATCAAATGTTAAGAATTTATAAATAATAACAACGAATAGCAGTAAAAATGGGCTGAGTATAAAGAGTAAAAGCAAATAAATATATAACATGTTTTTCCCCCTAACAAGAATTATTTATTAATTATATATTATAAACCATTATATGTAATTTTGCAAAATATTCCCACAAATACAAAAAAATGCTACAATCGGCTTTCATATCACCAATTGTAGCATTTTTCGCATCACTATTCGTATTTTATTAAGACATATATTTAATGTAGCTCTCCGTGAGACTGTTTTCCTTAGTTCACCTTAAGCATATATTAAATCAGAAATTTCTGATAATTAATTCTTTGTATGTTGTATGTACTACCCAAATCACCCATAACCATTTTTAAATTATGAGACCGCTCAACTTCTTCAATTACAAAATCCTTTTAAAGCTCTCTGATAAATTCATCATCATTATATGATAAAACAAAATTCCCTTTAATACCTCTTAGTGTATCCCTCAAAAAATATGCATTTCTTCTCCAAAACCATCCTCTCCTGTATCATAATATTTTTCCGTATTATGATAGGGTGGATCACAATAAAAAGTAAGCCTGATATTCCCTGTAATCCCAGACCTGTCACCATACCACTAGGAACACTTAAGATATTTATTTTTATATAATCCAATGGAACAGGCGTATCAAACTCAATACCAAAACTTACCGTTCCTTGGGTGCCGCTGGCTACCGGTGCTGGAATTGTTGTAACAGCACTGCTTTTTACCCTCTGAACCATCTGATAATTCCAGTTAAAATCTGTTAATGCATTTAGCTTCCCCATTACCGTACCTGCCGTTGCCGTTCCGCCTATGTCCGCAGTATTTCCCAACCTCTGCACAACCCCATCCACAGAGTTGTTATTGATTGCATTCTGTAGCAATGTGGTTAAATCCTCGGAAACATAATTGCAAAGGTATTCCCAAGCATCCCACATGGTATCGATGGTAAGCTGCTGTGCAATCTCCCCGGGAACACCGATATTTTGCACCATAGTAGTCATTAAATCATAGGCTTCGTATAGGTTTGATATAGCACCACCAATGCGCCGTATTCGTTACTACTTTGTACAGCATTTTTGGAGAACAAACTTTTTACTACATGAATTTTAAACTCCATGGTTTGCAAAATTTGTACGTTTTGGTAGTAAATCATAATCTGCACTTCCACATATCCCACTTTTGCAAGGGTTTGATCTGTTAGAGGGAATTGACACCTGCCGTTAGCCGCCTCCGTAATCACACCGTTATTGTAAATCTCGCCACCGTCCTCGGGCTTCCTACAATAAATTCGCACCTCATGACCTGCAAGATCAATGGGCAACCCATTGTCCTTCAAATAAACATCTAAAAAACGGCTGTTAGAGTCGTTCTGCACAGCCGTAATAATGCTATCTCTCTTTACTTTCACATCAACAACAAACTTATCATAAACTTGGGCCATTATAACCACCTCCATTTCGGTTCCACTTCTATTTTTGTGACACTTCCTGTCCAACTGATACTATTTTCCCCTACCTGAAACCGAGGAAAATCCAAAGCAGAGTATTTGTTGTTTGCATTAGTGACGTCTTTATAAACTTCCATCATCTCACTATTAATGGTTACACTGCCACTTATACCATTCAATCCATAATTCGTGCCGTTTACGGTTAAAATAATGTTGCCATTCCCATAAACCGTGATAGTTGGTTCTGCATAAACATTTCCATTGTTGGTAATGGTCTTGGGTGTAGTCAGAATAAAATGATCCGCAAAAGCATTTACAGCATATTTAAAAGGGAAGGTATCAAATTGTATCAGGAACTTCGAGAAACTATTCAAAACTCCATTCATATCCATTTGATTTTTTACCAATACACGATAACTCTTATCCGGTTCATTGGAAAAAGTAATTTCTCCATACCCATCCAACCATGCATTAATCTTTTCCGCATACTGAGGTACATCTTTCCCCTTATTTTTAATGGCGCACTCTACTTCTTTTGTATAATTCAGATAGGTCCCTTCATCGTTATGTAATACACCGTTTCTTCCGGAAATCTTGATTTCTAAAACCGTTCGCTCCGGCTTCGTGATAGGAGGGACTTTTGTCACGATAATACCCATGTCAGTGCTTCTTATTCCTTTAAATGTGAAATAAGGCTGCATGATTATTTCCCCCCTCTTGCTGAACTGCGCTGTTTTCTCATGAACTCACCCACTCGCAAGAAGTCTGACACATCCCGATCACTCCCATTATTTACGTTTGCAATCTGTAATACTAAATCGCCCTCGTTGATTGTAGTGGCACTTGAGGTATTGGTAATCTGTTGCCTTGCAATATCCACCCCAGCCCTGAGGGTATCACGTATGGATTGCTCTACATCTGCAGCACGGCCTTTCCATGGTTTGATATATCCATCTACGGAATAATCACCAATCTCTTCAAATTCACGGGAAGGTGAATGGATATCCAACTCATCCCTAGCCGCTTCGATAGCAGCTCTCACAGTTCTTGTAATAGCCTTTACAACTTCTGATTCCCCCTGCTCAATGCCCTTTGCCATGCCTAACATACTTTGATAGCCTATTTCAATGGATTCATTCTCTAATACACTAATTTTTTCAATCAACATATCCGTGTAGGTTTGCATCTGCTCCTGAATCAAAGCCTAGTCAGCTTCCCATTTTGCAAGGACTGCTTTCATGCCATCGCTGCTTCCCCCATCGCTCTTTCCTTTTGGGGCTTTTTCTTCTCCTTGTCCTTGGCTTTGATAACCTCCGCCATCCACAATACCTTTGGTTACGTTTTCCGCAATATTCTTACCGGCATCATATGCCTCTGTTTCCAAACCATTTAGATCAGATATCAACTCATCTATATAGTTAGTTTTCAACTCATCTTTCTGATCTTTATAAAACTTATCTGCAATCTCCTGAGCCTTTAGTTGCTTTTTCTCCCAATCCTCAATCGTCTTTTGGAAGGAGGCCTCACTTTTCGCAAGAAGCTTTTGTGCAACGTCCGTCCCATCCTCAACCCCCATTCCAGCAATTTCATTGAGTAACCCATCGGAAATGCCCTTTCCTTTTAAATCGTCCAGAGCTTTTTCATACTTTTCTAATGCATCAATTTGCTTTTCAATATTCTCAAGTTGAACCTTGCCATCGTCATCACGGGAGAATAAATCTCCGTAATCCGCCAAACTGTCAGCCATTTTCTGTTGCTCTGCAACAATATCATTGTAAATGGATATTACCTCGTCAAACATTTCCTGAGTGGAACCCACCCAAGCTTCTTTATTTCCCTGTAAATACTTATCCCGCTCTTTTTTCGTATTGGTAATATAGGTTTTTAAGTCAATGAACCCATTTTCATATTTTTTAGATATTGCTTCGCTCATTGATTTGTAGGCGTCCTCTAGAACTGCGACATTAACTAGCTGGAAGCAAGGCAAGTACACACCAAAGCAAGATAAACTTCAAAAAATTTCCGACTATTTCGGTGTATCACTTGAATACTTGATGACAGGAGAAACTAAGACAGAAGAAACACCGTATTACATTAACGATGACGCACGAGAAATTGCAGAGGAATTAGCACAGAATCCTAACTTGCATATACTATTTGATACTGCACGCGGGGTATCGGCGGAAGATTTGCAATTTGTAATAGACATGGTAAAACGATTAAAATAAGACAGTGATATGAAATCTATAAAACATGAACTTAGTCATACAAAAAAAGGTTATTTCTGTGCTTGTAAAGGAATTGATTTTATGAAAAAATTAGACATGGCATCAAGTGAACCTGATAGAGATGTGATTAAATGGTGTATCTACGATGTAATAGAATCTAGCACACCTGGTAATAAAGTAAGTTGTCTCTACAATAAACTAATGTTCATTTTAATTTTAGTTAGTATAATTCCCCTTTTCTTTAAAGGTAGTAACAGTATCTTTCTTTTCATTGATAAAATTACAGTTGCAGCTTTTACTGTGGATTATATCTTAAGGTGGATTACATGTGGATTAAAATCACAAAAGTCTACGGTCACAGCCATTTTGCAGTATCCATTTACATTCTTCGCAATCATTGATTTGTTTTCAATCCTTCCATCATTTATTGGGATCAATGCTAGTTTTAAACTTTTAAAACTCTTACGACTAGGTAGAGCATTCAGAACTTTAAAACTTCTTAGATACTCTAAAAATTTTGAAACAATGATTGCTGTAATAAAAAAAGAGCGTAGACCGCTCCTAGCTGTTTGCATACTCGCAAGTACATATGTGTGTTAGTTTCTGCATTAGTTATGTTCTCTGTTGTGCCCAGATACATTCAATAATTTTTTTAATGCTTTCTATTGGGCAGTTATTACACTCACTACTGTTGGTTATGGTGATGTATATCCTAACAGTGATTTAGGCCGAGTAGTAAGCATGATTTCTTCTATTGTCGGAATTGTTATGATTATTTTGAGTAGTTTTGCAGTTAGAATGTATGTCACAATTATTTCTAATCAAAGCAAGAAATTAAACTATAGCCCCTTTTCAGGGGCATAAACATACAATCTATTATGATTCATTAGTTCTCCCTATATTACTAACAAAAGCAATCCTAGTACCTACTTTAGCAATAAAATAATAAAATTAACCAATCCCCTCTTTTTAAAAGGAAGTGGTTTTCTTTTGTAAATCACCATGCCTGACAAAGTAAATCTTACCACTTAAGGTAAATTAATCTCCAAACCAGAAAGCACCTGATGCAAGAGTTTTTGCAACTGTTGGAACTCCTCAGGCAAAAGTTTCACGCAAGCACCTAGCTTAATGGGTATTTCCGCTGCAGCCGCCTTCAGTTTCTGTCCCTTTTCCGTAATTGTAACAAATACATTTCTCTCATCTTCCTGTGATCGTTCACGGCTAATATAACCCTTTGTCTCCAGTTTTTTTAATACAGGGGTCAAAGTCCCGGAATCAAGATAGAGAATTTTCCCCAAGCCCTTGATTGTAATTTCACTTTTTTCCCACATAACCATCATCGTTATATACTGGGTATAAGTCAAATCCAAAGGATCAAGATAGGGTTTATATCGACGTATGATCTCCTTAGAGCAAGCGTATAGTGGAAAGCAAAGCTGATTTTCTAACTTTAACAAATCATACTCTTCATTCATAATTAGAACCTCCTAAATTGCATTTTAAACAATTTAGTTTATCATAATCAATCTTTACAAGCAACCCCTCATTAAGCAGTGGTTCTATCAAAAAATTCTAATTAATCATAAAATTTCTTTGATTCTTTCTTCCACTTTTTTCATAGAAGCTGTTGGCTCAAAACGTTCTACAATCTCTCCATTACGATTAATCAAGAATTTAGTAAAATTCCATTTGATGGAGCTGCTCTTTTTATATTCGGAATCCTGCTTTTTCAGCATACCTGATAATAATATTCCCAGGGGATGGAGCTTATCAAACCCTCCAAACTCAGTATTTTGGGTTAGCCACTGATACAAGGGAATTGCCTGATCCCCATTTACATCAACCTTTGAGAACTGTGGAAAGGTAATTCCAAAACGACCTGTACAAAAAGTATGAATTTCTTCATCAGAACCGGGGGCCTGATCTGCAAATTGATTGCAAGGAAAATCTAAGATTTCCAGTCCGTCTTTTTGATAAGCCTCATAAATTTTTTGTAAATCACTATACTGAGGAGTAAAACCACATCCTGTCGCGGTATTTACTACCAAAAGCACCCTGCCTTTATAATCACTAAGTGAAACCTCACTGCCATCTCTTGCTTGAACCTTAAAATCGTAAATACTCATCTTATTACCTCCAATTATATTAATTAAATACTTCTCGTTTTATATTTTTTACAATTTTATTGTACGCAATTAAATTTGTATTGTCAAGTCTTTTATAAATTATTTTTTCATTTGTTTATTAAGAAAAAATATCTTATTATACTCGAGAGAATAAATGTATATGAAAATTAATTCTCATAAAATAATTTTTTTTAGGATAAACAACTGTTATCAAACAACCACCTTAGAAAAAAATCCTCACAATATCGCAAAATTGTGAGGAAAAATGAATTATATAAATATATTAACTTTTGTTTTTTCAATCAAAGATTATCCTTTAGTACTGAATCTTTTAAACCCACTTCCTCAAAACCTTTCCTTGTCCAAATCAGCGTAGATTGAAATCCAATCTCCATGGCTAACTTTATCATATCTTTAAAACAAAAGCCTAAAGAATTGCAATCATGACTGTCACTGGAGAAAATAATTTTCCCACCTCGTTTTTTAATCTCTTTCAAAAAATTGATGGAGGGATAAGCTTGACTCCGCAATCCACGATAAATTGCACCTGTATTGATTTCAAAGGGCTTCCCATATGGAATCAAAGCCTCAATGGCACCAACTCCATATTCACGATATCGCTTATTCTCTGTATCAAAAAAAGTTTGTTTCTCATTAAATTTACTCAGCAAATCAAAGTGCCCAATAATATCTGCTCCTGTCTGTTTCAAAACCTCAGCTACCGTTTCAAAATAAACCTTTGCATATTCATAGGAATCACCGCTAAATAACTCCTGAATATCCTTTTCCATGATATCGGCCCTTTCATCAACAGGCAAATACTGTTCCCCTTTTTTGATATAATGAACAGAACCTATTGCATATTCAAAATCAGAAATAGGTTCTAAAGAATAAAAATCCTGTTCTACACCGCAGTAAACAGCAATTTTGGGGGCATAGGCTTCCTTTAGACGCTGAATTTCTCTTTGATATTCTTTGATGCCTTCTTTGCTCATGCAATATGCCTCGTCAAAATAGGTATAGCTATGTCCGCTGAATCCCAACGCTTTAAATCCTTTCTCAATGGCCGCAAGAACCATTTCCTCAGGCGTATTTTTTCCATCACAAAAGGTTGTATGGGTATGAAAATTCATTTTTGGAATCATTTTGTCATCTTCTCCTGCTTCACTTTATGGTCTATCACATGGCGAGAAGCCAGCTCATCCCGAACATTCTCCAAGGAAATTCCCGCTTCCACCATAAGCACCATCACATGATACGCCAAATCCGCAATTTCATAAACGGTTTCCTGATTGTCTTTATCTTTTGCCGCAATGATAACCTCTGTTGCCTCTTCTCCGATTTTTTTCAGTATTTTATCTATCCCCTTTTCAAATAGATACGTTGTATAGGAACCTTCTTTTTTTTCTGCCTTTCTTCCCTCAATCAACTCCATCAAGCTATCCATAGAAAAACTCTGATAGTTTTCCTGAATAAAAACTTGGTTATGGAAGCAAGAATCCTCACCTAAGTGACAAGCAGGACCATTTTTATCAACCACAACCATCAAGGCATCTTTGTCACAATCAGCAGTAATGGAAACAATTTTTTGAATATTCCCCGATGTTTCACCCTTACGCCACAGCTCCTGTCTTGATCTGGACCAAAAACAGGTTCTACCCTCTTCCAAACTGATTTGAAGGCTTTCTCTGTTCATATATGCCAAAGTCAATACCTTTTTGGTTTTTGCATCCACTACAAGCGCAGGAATCAGTCCTTTTTCATCAAATTTCAATTCCTCGATATTCAGCATATTGTTCTCCTTATCTTCTTACAATAATGTTGTTTTCTGCCAAAGCCTTTTTCAGATTTGGGATGGTAACCTCACCAAAATGAAAAATAGATGCTGCCAACCCTGCATCAACTTTAGGCAAAGCATGAAACAAATCCACAAAATCCTGGATACAACCAGCACCCCCAGATGCAATCACAGGTACAGAAACAAAATCGCAAACCGCCTCAAGCATTTCCAAATCAAAGCCTTTCTTCACGCCATCGGTATCAATGCTGTTTACCACAATTTCTCCTGCGCCCATTTTTTCGCAGCGCTTAATCCAGCTCAGCGCTTCCATGCCAGTATTTTCTCTGCCACCCTTTGCAAAAACCATAAATTTCTCGTCCACCCGCTTCATGTCAACAGATAGAACCACGCACTGATCTCCATATTTTTTTGCCGCCTCTAACACTAGGTTAGGATTTTTGATTGCTCCTGAATTTACACTTACTTTATCCGCACCACATTTTAAAACGCGGTCAAAATCTTCAATGGTATTGATGCCACCGCCAACAGTCAAGGGAATGAAAATCTGGGAGGCCACCTGACGCAAAATATCGGTAAACAACCCTCTGCCTTCCACAGAAGCAGTAATATCATAAAAAACCAACTCATCTGCACCGTTGTCACTATAAAACTTTCCCAAAGCAACCGGAGATGAGACATCGGCAAGCCCTTCAAAATTAACACCCTTTACTACACGCCCATCCCGCACATCCAAGCAAGGGATAATTCTTTTTGTGATCATAGGCGCTCCTCCTTTGTCATGTCAATGGCCTTTTTCAAATCAATATTTCCTGTATATAAGGCTTTCCCTAAAATCGCACCATAGAGACCCATTTTTTGTAATTGCTCTACATCTGCAAGGGTCGTTACTCCGCCTGAAGCAACAATATCCACCCTAAATTTTTCTGATAGATCCCGATACAATGCCAAATTAGTACCAGCAAGTAAACCATCCTTTGAAATATCCGTGCAAATAATAGTTTTCACGCCAATCTTTTCAAGCTTTTCACAAAAATCAAAGCAGCTTTCCTGAGAAAGCTCAGTCCAACCCTTCACGGCTACCATACCGTCCTTAATATCCACACCAACGGCTATTCTCTCACCATATTTTACTACCATATCCTTTAAAAAATCTGGATTCCCCACTGCCGCCGTACCCAAAATGACGCGAAAAACCCCTGCTTCCAGATATGTTTGGATGGTTCCCTCCGAACGGATGCCACCGCCAACCTCAACCAACAGTCCACTTTCTTTCACAATTTTTCGGATTACCTCCAAATTTGGAGTGCCTCCATCCTTAGCACCTTCCAAATCCACCAAATGCAAATAAGTCGCCCCGGCTTTTGCAAATCCTTTCGCAACAGCAACGGGCTGTTTACTATAGACTGTCTTTTGTGCATAATCGCCTTTTACTAGCCTGACGGCGCATCCTTCAATTATATCAATCGCTGGAAAAAGCTTCATAAGTTCCTCTCTTTCTATTCATAAAAAGACTAAGACCTTGGGGCTTTACCCCAATTCCCCACAAGGGACTTCCTCCCTTGACCCTTTGCAAACCGTGTATGCACGGTTTGATATATAAGTTTTTGCTCCGCTTTTTTCAATAAGCGGTTGGTTTAGGTGAAGGTCTACACTTACAATGCAAGACATAGACCCTGGGGCTTTGTCCTAATTCCCCACAAGGGACTTCCCCTCTTGACCCCATTGCAACTATGTTACACAGTTTGTTATAAAAGTCTTTGCTCCTCTTTTTTCAATAAGCGGTTGGGTTTAGGTAAAGGTCTTCACTTACAATGCAAGACATAGACCTTGGGGCTTTGCCCCAATTCCCCACAAGGGACTTCCTCCCTTGACCCTTACAAACCGTGTATACACGGTTTGATATAAAAATTTTTGCTCCTCTTTTTTCAAAAAGCTGATGGGTTTGGGTGAAACCCAAGTTCTTAACTTACAATGCAAAACATAGACCTTGGGGCTTTGCCCCAATTCCCCACAAGGGACTTCCTCCCTTGACCCTTACAAACCGTGTATACACGGTTTGATATAAAAATTTTTGCTCCGCTTTTTTCAAAAAGCGGATGGGTTTGGGTGAACCCAAGGTCTTAAACTCTACAATTCACAAAATGCCTTTAATATCTTTAGCCCTACCTCACCGCTTTTTTCCGGATGAAATTGGGTTCCGTATACATTCTCTTTTTCTACAGATGCAGTAAGCATTGCACCATATTCCGTCGTTGCCGTTACCGCAGAATCGCAATCCATAGCCGCAAAGGAATGTACAAAATAAACGCACTCACCCTCTTCTATGTAGCGGTATAAAACACTTCTTTTCTTTGAAAAGATTAGCCCATTCCAACCAATATGAGGAACCTTTAACCCCTCTCTAATCACAGGGGCAATAGGTTGCACACTGCCTTCAATCAAACCCAAACCCATATGCTCTCCATATTCATAGCTTTTTTCAAATAGCATTTGCATCCCTAGGCAAATACCGAGTAAAGGTTTTCCTTTTCCCGCTTCCTCTAGTATTACCATATCCAAGCCTGTTTCCCTAAGCTTTCCAATGGCATCCTCAAAGGCACCAACACCGGGAAGGATAATCTTTTCACTGTTTCGAATAACGTCCGCATCCCCTGTCACCTGAACCTCAGCACCGATAACCCCCAGAGAGCTTTTCAAGGAAAACAAATTCCCTACGCCGTAATCTATAATTGCTATCATCTACAGCACCCCTTTCGTAGAAGGAATTTCATCCTGATAAGCCTCTTGAATGGTAACCGCCATTCCCAAACAGCGAGCAATCGCCTTAAATGTGCCTTCTATAATATGGTGAGAGTTTTTCCCAGCCATCTGTTGAACATGCAGGGTTATGTTGCTTTTTCTGGTGAAGGCAATCAAGAATTCCTCCACCAGCTGTGTATCAAAGGTGCCCACCTTCTCTGTGGGAACTTGCAAGCCATATTCCAAATGTCCACGACCAGATATATCCACTGCCGCTAAAATCAATGCCTCATCCATAGGCAAAATAATGTGTCCGTATCTAGTAATTCCTGCGCCCTTACCCAATGCTTCTGCAAAAGCCATGCCCAAGCAAATGCCGATATCCTCCACTGAGTGATGATCGTCCACATAAGTATCCCCTATGCATTTTACCGTTAAATCAAACCGTCCGTGCTTTGCAAAAAGGGTAAGCATATGATCCAAAAATCCACAACCTGTAGAGATTTCACTTTTACCTGTGCCATATAATGAAAGAGAAAGGTTAATCTCCGTTTCCGCCGTCTTTCTTGAAATTACGCTGTTTCCCATGGAATTCCTCCTATCTCTCGTTTAAAATTTCTGCGGTTTTCTGTAAAAATATATCCATCTGCCCATCCGTCCCAATGGTAACTCTAACAAAATCCCGAATTTTTTCTTTCTCAAAATGCCGCACCAAAATACCCTTTTTCTTAATCTCTGCATAGAATTCTCCACCAGAGATTTTATCATGTCTAGCAAAAATAAAGTTTGCCTTTGAGTCTAAAACCAGAAAACCCAGATTTTTTAATGCCTTTACCGTGGTTTCTCTTGTCGCTATGATTTTTTTTGCATTTTCCTTATAATAAGTATTGCTGTCCACTGCCGCTTCCCCTGCCACTAAGGTTAGGCGATTAATATTATAGGGGTTTGTGGAAAACTTAATCTTTTCCAAATCTTCTATGATTTCCTTTGATGCTATGGCAAACCCAAGCCTAGCCCCTGCCATTGAACGGGATTTTGAGTAGGTCATGGATACCATCAAGTTAGGATACTTTCCTACAAGCCCAACAGCAGAAGTTCCACCAAAATCCACATAGGCTTCATCAATCAAAACCACATAATTTGGGTTGGATTTCAAAATCTCCTCTATTTCAAACAAACCGATTTCCATTCCCGTAGGTGCATTTGGATTGGCAATGACCACCATCTTGTTGATATTACAATAATCCTTATAATCGATAGAAAAATCCTCCCTAAGGGGAAGTTTCACATGGGTAACATGGTATAAATCAGCATAGACAGGATAAAAGCCATAGCTGATTTCAGGAAAAGCCACCCCTCTTTTCTCATCACAATAAGCCATAAAGGCAAAATTTAAAATATCATCGGAACCGTTGGAAAGAAATATGTTTTCCTTTTCTACACCATACAGCTTTGCAAGCTTTTCCTTCAAAGATTTCCCCGCTGGATCGGGGTATAAATTCAGTCGTTTCACTTCGTCGGCATTGATCCGCTCGATTACCTCTGGAGAAGGGGGGTAGGGTGATTCATTGGTATTGAGCTTAATATATTGCTGATCTCTCGGCTGTTCCCCAGGGGTATATGCCACTAAATTTGCAAATCTGGAACTTAAAAAACGGCTCATTTCTCCCCCTCCTTCTCAAAACGTATCATAGCAGACTTGCCATGGGCAGTTAAGCCCTCTCTTTGGGCGAAGGTATTGATTTTTTCTGCTTCTTTTAATAGGGCATCCTTTGTGTAATAAGTAAAGGAAGATTTCTTGATAAAATCATCCACTGATAACGGACTTGCAAATCTTGCACTTCCTGCCGTTGGTAAGGTATGGTTTGTGCCTGAAAAATAATCCCCCAGTGCTTCGGGAGCATTTCTACCCAAAAAGATAGAGCCTGCATGACGAATTTGTGCCAGATATTCAAAAGGGTTATCAACACATAATTCCAAATGCTCGGGGGCAATTTGATTGGCAATTTCAATGGCTTCCTCAATACTTTCCGACAGGATAATTTTCCCGTTATCATCAATGGATTTTCTTGCGATGTCTTTTCGTGGTAAAAGAGGAATCTGCTCTTCCAAACATACCGAAACCGCTTCTGCTAATTCCTTGCTATCTGTAATCAAAACAGCGCTTGCCATTGCATCATGCTCCGCCTGAGACAATAAATCCGCCGCCACCACTGCCCCTTCTGACTGTCCATCAGCAATTACTAAAATTTCGCTGGGTCCTGCAATCATATCAATGGAAACCCTTCCATAAACCTGTTTTTTCGCTTCCGCAACAAAAGCATTTCCCGGCCCTACAATTTTATCCACCTTAGGAATAGTCTCTGTACCATATGCCAAAGCGGCAATGGCCTGTGCCCCGCCGATTTTAAAAATGCGATCAACCCCTGCAATTTTTGCCGCCGCCAAAACCTCAGTATTAATTTTCCCGCCTTTTGCCGGTGTCACCATGATAATTTCCTTTACTCCTGCAATTTTAGCGGGAATACCGTTCATTAAAACCGTAGAAGGGTAGTTTGCTGTTCCTCCCGGGACATATAAACCGACCTTCTCCAAGGGCGTTATTTTCTGACCTAAAATAACTCCCTCCCTTGGCATATACATGGTATCGGAACGTTTTTGTTTTTCATGATACCCACGAATATGCTCTGCCGCTTCCTCCAGAATGGAGATAAACTCCTTATCTACTGCATCATATGCCTTTTGCATTTCCTCTGGACTCACTTCCATGTCCTCTAATGCAGCTCCATCAAAACGCAAGCTATATTCTCTTAGCGCTATATCCCCTTTTTGCCGCACAGTAGCTATAATTTCTGTAACCACTTCGGCTATTTCATTTTTTTCTTCCGTTCGAGAAAAAATATCTTTAATATGAATCTCATTATAAGTATACTGTTTTATCATGGTATCACCTCAGGATTTCTTAATAGCCTCATTCATCTTTTCACACATTTGGCGAATAGGTTCATTCAAAAATTTATAGCTCGCTTTATTAGCAATGAATCTTGCACTGATTGAAACAATATCCTCCCATGGCTCCAAATCATTTTCCAAAAGGGTTGTTCCAGTTTCCACAATATCCACAATCACATCGGACATTCCCAAAATCGGCGCAATTTCAATGGAACCGTGGAGCTCAATGATTTCTATTTCTAAGCTTTGCTTTCTATAATACTCCCTAGCAATATTGGGAAATTTCGTGGCTACCCGAAGGGTGCGGTCTGTATCTATTCTGCCACCCTTTTTTCCTGCCACCGCCATGCGGCATTTTCCCATGCCAAGGTCTAATAATTCGTAAACATCAGAGGACTGCTCCAACAAAATGTCTTTACCAACGACCCCCACATCGGCAACCCCTCGCTCCACATAGACCGCCACATCCGAGGGCTTTACCCAAAAATAACGAACACCATTTTCTTCGTTTTCAAAAATCAGCTTACGGTTGGTTTCTCGAATAGAAGGACAGCCATAGCCAATTTCTTCAAAAACGCCATAAGCCTTTTCTCCAAGCCTGCCCTTTGGCAAGGCAATATTAATCATTTTCTGCAATGATTTCAAGCCCCCTTTCCTTCATACTCCACAGCTGTCTATATTTAACCGTTTGATTATTCTTCCTTAGTACCATCACACTTTGCCCATTATCTGTCAACATTTCAACGGCCTTGAGCAATGCCCCTGTATCCGTATTTTCTTCATACAACAATAAAATATCTGTGTCATATTCCTTTTGTGGTGTGTCATATCGCTCCAATAAATCCAGATAGACGGCGAAGCCAATGGCATCACTATTTTTTCCTAATTTGTGAACCAAATTATCGTATCTCCCTCCGGAAAGAATCCCACTGGGCACTCCATTGATAAAGCCCTGAAAAATGATACCTGTATAATAATCCATGCCATTGACAACAGAAAAATCCAGCTTCATTTTTTCGCTACCCCCATTTGCCTTAAGAGCCAAAAAGACCCCTTCCAGTTCCTCTAAAGCCAGCTTCATTTTTTCATTTAAGCAAAGAGCCTTGGCTTTTTCCAAACAATCATCCATGGTGCCATATAGAGAAGTCATGGAAACCAGGGCTGATTTCATCTCTTCCTTCACATGGAATTCCTTGCAAAGGGTCTGAATGCTATGTATATTTTTCTCGCTGATTCCTTTGAGCAAGGCTTCATTTTGGCTATTGGTTAGACCAAGCTCTTCAATCATGCCCAATACAAAACCCATGTGGGAAATATCTATAATATAATCGTGGCTTACAATCTCCAAACTTTTTTGAGCCAATCGAATGACTTCAAGGGTTGCATAGCGATCCACCTCACCGATATACTCCAACCCCACCTGCATAATTTCTTTAAATTCTCCCGAACCTTTTCTCACACGATAAACATTCTCATTATAGTAAACCCGTTCAGAAACTTTATCATTACCTTTTGTATTTTTCACAATAGAAAGGGTTACATCGGGCTTAAGCGCCAAAAGCTTTCCATCTAAACCGCTGAATGTCAATATGTTTTCGCAGCTTAAAAAACTTCTGTTCTCCGCATAAAAATCGTATTCTTCAAACTTACTCATCTTAAACTGCTTATATCCAAATTGCTCAAATAAAGCACGCAAACGAAATATAACTTCCTCTTCTTTTTTCAAAAGCATTTTCGGCAATGTCATGTTGCACCTCCGCACGTCAATTTACTTTAATCTTATATCAGTTTACCACTTTAGTCAAGTAGAACACTAAAGTTTATCATCTTTGCTGAAACTCGTTTTTATCTTTCTATTTTTTTATGCAAATTGATATAATGGCTTGTATTTCACAATTCGCAAAAAAATTAGGGTTATACCCTAAAAATAGGCAAACTTTGATGATTCACTATAAATATACTTTTATATTTACCATACTTTAACTTTAACAAAAGTCATGTTTAATATTTTTATGAAGTCTTAATCAAGGCAAGATATTATGATAAACCCCCATCAGAAGAGAATTAAATTGAAGAAATGAAATCCAGATAATACAGCATAAGTGCCCCAAATTTGGAACTCATCATTTATGGTAGATATGTTGATTCGTAAGTGAAACTATACTTCATTGGTTGGTGCACAAAAAATGAAGAGTATTATGCAAGGATAAAAAAATCTAATGTCTGAATTTCTGCAACAAAAAAACGCTTCTTCCTACTTTTAGAAAAAAGCGCTTTTTATCACTTTGACTCAAGGGTGACTTCATAAAGAATGAATTCTGCATTTTGAGAAGGTTCTTCCATAGAACGGGTTTGTCCCAAAGCCTTTAGACCATCCATAAATTCCTTGGTTTTAGTTGATGGTATAAATATTTTTATGCTGTCTGCTAAGGTCTGCTCCCCTTCATACCCGCCAAGGGAGATTGCCAAGTCTCTAATTTTTTCCAACATGCCCTCTTTATTTTCCACAGTGAGGATTATCTGCT
This sequence comes from Anaerotignum propionicum DSM 1682, assembly GCF_001561955.1. Lineage (NCBI taxonomy): Bacteria > Bacillati > Bacillota > Clostridia > Lachnospirales > Anaerotignaceae > Anaerotignum > Anaerotignum propionicum. The sequence goes on along the minus strand of NZ_CP014223.1, from coordinate 630,505 downwards.
GTATTACTTGAGGGGCCTCATCATTTTGGGCAACTAACATTCCTCTTGCCTCAGTCCGAGCTAGCTGAGGGCTAACCTCGTCGGACATCTGATCCATAGAATTCTCTGCCTTCAGAGTACCAGACAGCTTGGGCTGTTCCAGCTGATTGTTTTCCCCACCACTTTGTTTCTCTTTGGTTGGAGGTTCTTGCACAGCCATCTTTTCTTCTACCTGTTGCACATTTTGCGTTTCAGGCACACTGCGCTCTACCTGTTTCGACATCTTCTTTTCAGGCACATTATTTTCTGCTTGCTTCGCCATTTTCATTTCAGGTGCGGTATCTTCTGCTTGCATTATTTTCAAATCAGCTTCTGGTACTCCTGCATCTTGTGCCACAGCAAAGTCCTGATTATCCCATTCACTTTCCACCGTCATTTTCTGAGTTATTTCCTTTTGCCCACGCATATTTAAAATGCCTTGGGTACCACCGAAAACAGCAACTAACAGTACTCCTGCTGCAATCAATCCGAATTGTTTCCATTTATATTCAGGCTTTTTCTGAGGGAATAGCGTTATAACTTTACCCTCTGCCACCAATTTTCCCATCAGTTCCTCATGATACCCTTCAGGCAGTTCCTCCTCAGGAAGGCTTTTTATGGAATCCATAATCTTTTCTAGCTGCTTTGCTTCTTCCTGACAGTTCCCACATTCTTTAAGATGTGCCGTTACAAATTCTGTGTCTTCCGTCGTTAATTCCTGTGCCAAATACTCCCACAACAATTCCCTGCATTTTTCACAGCTCATGGATTGCTTCCCTCCTTTCTATTCTTATGACGAGGTTTCCTGCCGTTTCGTTCCCAAATATTTAAGATTTCTTCTTTTAAATTATTTCTGGCTCGGGAAATTCTAGATTTTACCGTACCCAATGCCAACCCTGTAATTTCGGCAATTTCCTCATAGGAAAGTCCCTGCATATCCCTTAAAACAAATACTGTTTTATAATCTTCCGAAATTGTTTCCAACGCCATTACAATTTCGTTTTCCATTTCTTTGCGCATCAAGCTTTCTTCCGGGGTATCGCCTTTATCAGCAATCTCTTGCTTCCAACTTCCCTCATCATCCTCAAGCTCATTATCTAAAGAGAAACATTGCTTCCCTTTTCGTTTTCTCATTTCATCAATGCAGGTATTCACCGCAATACGATAGATCCAAGTGGAAAATGCCGAGCGTTCATCAAAATTTTCTATACTGCGATATGCCTTTATCCATACCTCCTGAGAGATATCTTTTGCATCCTCGCTATGGTTCATCATTTTTAGCGTAACATTGTAAACAATTTTTTCGTGCTGCTCCACCAGCCGTTCAAATGCAGTCATATCCCCCTGCTTTGCTCTGGAAATGAGCTGTTTCATCCCCTGTTCCGCGGAAGCTTCTATCGCCATTTTGGATCACCCCCATTCTTTTTTTCTATACAACCATCATAATATAGATTGCAAAGAGAATCAAAAGCATTTTTTTGAAATACTCAGGTTTTTTTTATTTTACTAAAAAATTATTTCCAGAGAAAAAATAAAATAAATTGTTTTGACGTATTTGGCTCTCCTTAGTTCCGATAAATTGAATTATTTTTCAAAATCCGATCTCTAAGGCATCTTATGGCCTCCCTTTTAGTCCCCAAAGGATACTCTAGGGGGTTGCTTGAGTGGATTTGCTCACAAGTGCTCTGGAAACTTTCTAGTGGCAAAGAAAACACAGTAGCTGCACTTTTAGGTTTAATAAGCTTACCCATGAAAAAGGCGAACTCCTTTTGAGTCCGCCGTAAAAACTTATCCTTCTTGGTATTCACTGTCATCCAGATGAAAGGCTTCCCAAAGCTCAATATCGGGATTTTTCTGCATAAAATTATTCAATGTGTACTGATTTGCGAAAAGCAAAATCGGTCGTTCAAAACGGTCATAAACCAATGTGCTTCTGGCCACCAAATAATCTCGAATATCTCCAACCGTCGCAGGGTTTACCCAGCGAGCAACACAGTAATCCAAGGATTCCATACGCACTTCAGAGTTGTATTCATTATTTAGACGGTATTCAAAAACTTCAAACTGCAATTGACCAACAGCCCCTAAAATAACATCATTAAAATCGTTATGATACACCTGAATTGCACCTTCTTGCGCCAGCTGCTGCACCCCTTTTTGGAATTGCTTTGCTTTCAGGGAATTTACAGGGTGAACACGCATAAACAATTCTGGAGGGAACGTTGGCAACGGCTCAAAAAACAGCTTTTCCTTGGTATCCGTTAAGGTATCACCGATTTGATAATTTCCGCTGTCATAAATACCAATTATATCACCCACAACGGCAGTTTCTACGGTTTCCCGTTCGTTGGCCATCAGCTGTGTAGACTGGCTCAGCTTCATCTGCTTTCCCGTTCTGGATAAGGTTACTGTCATTCCTCTGGTAAAGGTTCCTGAACAGATACGCAAAAATGCCAACCTATCCCGATGGGCAGGATTCATGTTGGCCTGAATTTTGAAAATAAAGCCGCTGAAAAATTCATCAGTAGGCTTTACTTCGCCTTTCGTTGTCTTTCTAACCCCGGGTGCAGGCGCCCATTGCAAGAAATGCTCCAAAAAGGGCGTAATACCAAAATCGGCTAATGCAGAACCAAAAAATACCGGTGAAAGCTTTCCTTCCATAATCGCCTGCAAATCAAAAGAATTGCCTGCTCCATCCAAAAGCTCCATTTCATCTCGCAATATATCTAAATTTGCTTGAGATATAATGCCATCCAGGGCACTTCCGAAAACCCCCTGTGGTCCAAGGTCAACCACGCCGTTTTGTTTACGATACAGAAAAACCTTATTTTCCAATCTATCATAAATTCCTTCAAAGGTAAGTCCATTCCCGATGGGCCAAGTCACAGCCGTTGAAGGTAAACCTAAAGCATCTTCCAAATCCGCCATGCACTCCAAAGGATCCTTCGATTGACGATCCAACTTATTAATAAACGTAAAAATAGGAATCTGGCGCATACTGCAAACCTTAAACAGTTTCACAGTCTGAGCCTCCACACCTTTCGCCGCATCAATTACCATGACTGCGCTGTCAACAGATGTTAAAATACGATAGGTATCCTCACCAAAATCATTATGGCCCGGTGTATCCATAATAGATACAACCTTTCCATTGTATTCAAACTGCATTACGGAAGAAGTAACGGAAATACCACGCTGTTTTTCAATCTCCATCCAATCGCTTTTTGCAAATTTTGCATTTCTTCTTGCCTTTACAGTACCTGCCTCACGAATTGCTCCGCCGTGAAGCAAAAGCTTTTCCGTTAATGTTGTTTTCCCGGCATCAGGGTGAGAAATAATCCCAAAAATCCGCCTTCTTTGGATTTCTTCCAAAATACTCATTTCTGTAAATTCCTTTCTATCCGTTGTTGATTCATATTCTTTCCAATAAAAATACACATTATTTTTATTTTACCCGAAGTTTTAAAAAAAGGAAACATAAAATTGTACAAATTCAAAAAATGTACAAACTATATGTATGTGATAAAAACACATTGACGAGAAAATGTCTTTGATATAAAATATGGTTATACGTAATAGCGCTTAAGGGAGACATCAATTTTACGGAATCCCGCGGGGCTTTACCAAAGCCCTTTGAACCCATAAAACAAAAAATTTGGAGGTATGAAATTATGATTAAAGTTACAAGCACAGACAAAGCACCCGCAGCAATCGGCCCTTATTCCCAGGCTATTTCTGCAAATGGTTTCCTTTTCACAAGTGGCCAGATTGCCATTGATCCCGCTGTTGGCGATGTAGTTGCAACTACAATTGAAGCACAGACAGAACAGGTTATGAAAAACCTCAGCGCAGTGCTGGAAGCAAACGGGTTAACCTTTGCAGATTCTATTAAAACAACTTGTTTCTTGGCAGATATGGGGGATTTCGCAGCCTTCAACGAAATTTATGGTAAATATTTTACAAGTAAACCAGCTCGTTCTTGTGTTGCAGTGAAAACCCTTCCCAAAAACGTTTTGTGCGAAGTTGAAGTAATTGCATTATTAAAGTAAAATCATCTTTAGCGATTTATTTTTAATGTAAGAAGTGTAAGCTATTTTGCTAATCTACTATATAAAGAGTATTTTAGAAACATAAATCCACCCCGTATTAGAGAGACCTCTCATACGGGGTTTTTATTGCAATAAATTCTACTGAAATGCCATCAATGAATCCACCCTCATCCATCCAATGTTTTTAAAAAAAATTATATCAACTGAAAAATTTCATTATTCTTGACACAAAAAAAGCTAAGTCACTTTTTAGGTAACTTAGCCAAAAATTGATTTTATGAATTATTCGGATAAAAATATCCCGAAGTGCCGTTCTTACCGCTTGACACCTAGCCTAAGCCAGGTGGGTAACCGCAGCCAAAGTCTCTGCCTTCCCCTGCCCAAAGGGAATTATCTTGGGGCCTGACATAACTTCTGCATATAGGAATCCCGAGTCAGTATTGTAGGTTCAAATATAGTAAGCTCTCGAACACTTCAGGATTTTGTATTTACATTATACAACGTAATCTGCCATTCATCAATAGGGAATCTTCTACATATTTGTTTTATCTTTTAAAGACATAATACCCACCAAAATTGCACCAAAGAACAGTGCTGCATCAGCAATATTAAAAATTGGTGGATTTTTACCCTTATCTATAAAAATAAAATCCGTTACACTTCCTTTTTTCCAACGCTCCAAAAAATTACCATAAGCTCCGCCCAGGGTAATTGCCAAAGGAATACCATACCGTTTTGCTTCCTCATTGCTACAGCATGCCCGCAAGAAGAAAAAGCTATAAACGGCGGTTAGACCGCCTGTAATCCAAAGAATTACATTTCTCTTTCCTTCAAGCTTATGATATGCCATTCCGGAATTCTTTATGTGCTGGAAATATAGTAGATTTTTGGCTATTTTTTTTCGCTTGCCAAGGGGCAGCATTGCATCTGCCCATTTTTTAGTTCCCAAATCCAAACCCAAAACACTCAAAAAAACTAAGATATTTTTCAAAACCCATCACCTTTCTTTTGAATTGTTGTGCTTTTTTTCCAAAAGGAGCTGTTGTCAATGAAATTTCCTTGCCACAACACAAGTACCGTATTATAATTTTATTACAGGTTACAATGATTTGCAAATAAAAAGAAAGAGGTGTAAATAAAATGGCGTTGGTTACAACAAAAAAAATGTTTGAAAAAGCTTTTCAGGGCGGCTATGCCATTGGCGCATTTAATATTAATAATATGGAGATTATTCAAGGGGTTGTGGAGGCCGCAAAGGCACAAAATTCAGCCGTTATTCTTCAGGTTTCCAAAAGTGCATTAAAATATGCTCATCCAAAATATTTAAAGGCTATGGTAGATGCAGCTGTTGAAGAAACGGGCTTAGATATCGCATTGCATCTGGATCACGGTTCCGATTTTGAAGTTTGCAAGAACTGTATCGAATATGGTTTCACCTCAGTCATGTTTGACGGTTCTCATTTAGAATATGAAGAAAACGTTGCACAGACAAAAGAAATCGTTGAATATGCCCATGCAAGAGGGGTTGTTGTTGAAGCGGAATTAGGCAAGCTTGCAGGTGTTGAGGATGACGTAAAAGTTGACTCTGCAAATGCTACCTATACAGACCCTGATCAGGCAGTTGATTTTGTAAAGCGTACCGGTGTAGACTCCCTTGCCATTGCAATTGGCACAAGCCATGGTGCTTATAAATTTAAAGGGGACGCTAAATTGGATTTTGACCGTTTGGAATCCATCACAAAGAAATTAGAAGCAGAAGGCATTCATAATTTCCCTATCGTTTTGCATGGTGCTTCCTCTGTTGACGAAACCAGTGTGGAAACCTGCAATAAATATGGTGGAAATATTTCCGGTGCAAAAGGTATTCCTGCGGAAATGCTGAGAAAAGCTTCTGCTATGGCAGTTTGCAAAATTAACATGGATACAGACATCCGTTTGGCAATGACTGCAGCAATCCGTAAATCTTTTGGCGAAAATCCTTCTGCATTTGACCCTCGCGGCTATTTGGGCGATGCAAGAGAATTAATTCAAAAACTGGTAGAAGAAAAAATTAAGAATGTCATTGGCTCTACAAATTCTATGAACTAAAATTTTAACATCATTAAAGAAGCTCAGTTCTTTCAGGTTTCATTCATTGATGCCGAGGAAAAGCAAAGGTCTTGAAGCTTTTTTCCTCCAATAGGCAAAGCCCATCAGCGGATTCCGTTTGAAAAACTCTTGTTGCTCAAGCTTTTGCGCACTATTTAATGACCTTATCTACAATTCAAGCTGTTCCGAAAATCGGAACAGCTTTTTATAAAAAGGAGGCAATTTTTATGTACGAATTAATGCAAGCTGGCGAAAATACATTTTACATTAACTGCCCCTCAAAAATCGGAGTATACCGTACCTCTTCGGAAGAGGTCTGGTTGATTGACAGCGGAAACGATAAAGATGCAGGGCGCAAAATCCAAAAAATCTTAGAACAGCAGGGCTGGAAGCTAAAGGGTATCATCAATACCCACTCCAATGCCGACCATATTGGTGGAAACACCCTATTGCAGGACCGGCTGAGTTGCCCCGTCTACTCTACCCCCATGGAAAACGCTGTTATTGAAAATCCTATTCTTGAACCATCTTTTCTCTATGGCGGCTATCCCTTTCAAAAGCTGCGAAATAAATTTTTGATGGCAACGCCATCAAAAGCACAAGATATTTCTCAAGCGCAGCTCCCCCAGGGAATGGAAATTTTCCCATTAGGTGGTCATTTTTGGCAGATGATTGGTGTAAAAACACCGGATAATGTATATTTTTTGGCCGATTCTATTTTCAGTGAAACTATTTTAGATAAATATCATATCAGCTTTAATTACGATGTAACTGCCTATTTTAAAACTCTTGATTTTTTGGAAACCCTTGACGGAGCCCTTTATATCCCTGCTCATGCAGAACCATTAGAGGATATTCGTCCTTTGGTTGAGGCAAACCGAAAAAAATCCAATGAAATCTTAGAAAAGTTACTTTCTATTTGTCAGACTCCAAAATATTTTGAAAGTATCCTTCACTCCATTTTTGAAGAATACAGCCTAACTATGGACTATGGACAATACGTATTAGTGGGAAGCACCATCCGTTCCTATCTATCCTATCTTTATGATTCAGGTAAAGTAGAGTCTTTTGTGGAAAACAATTATCTCTTATGGAAAACTGTTGTTCCCAAATGAAAAGCAGACTTAATTGATTGTATATGCCTCTCTTCCATCTAAAATTTTTGTTGACAATAAAATTATATGGGCGTATCATAGTTTAATGTTACACGAAGAAGCCAAAAAAAGCTAGGAAGGCGCTGTCTCGGCAGCGCTATACTTTCGCAAATTTTACAACAGATTTAAACTCACGATACGGAAAAGGGGGTAATTTCATGAGTTCCGTTACTACCGAAATAAAAGAAAATAAAATGGGTGCTATGCCCATTAACAGATTGCTTTTTTCAATGTCTGTTCCTATGATTATTTCTATGTTGGTTCAGGCCCTTTATAATATTGTAGATAGTGCGTTCGTTGCACAAATCAGCGAAAATGCATTGTCTTCAGTATCCTTAGCCTTCCCAATGCAAAATTTTATGATTGCTGTGGCAGCCGGCACAGGGGTTGGTACAAATGCTTTGCTTTCAAAAAGCTTAGGGGCAAAAAAGTTCGATACTGCTAACAAGACGGCCAGTGTCAGCATCTTTCTGGCTTTTTTAAATTGGCTCATTTTCGTTATCATCGCCCTTCTCTTTACAACACCATTTTTAAAAGGACAAACAAATGTTTTAGAGATTATCGAGGGTGGCGAAGTTTACCTACATATTGTTCTGGTTGGCTCCTTAGGCATATTTATCCAAGTTGCCATGGAGCGATTACTGCAATCTACAGGCCGAACATTTGAAGCTATGATTAGTCAGGGTGTGGGTGCCGTTGCAAATATCATCTTGGACCCAATTTTTATTTTTGGTTTATTTGGCTTACCGAAAATGGGAGTTGCCGGTGCGGCAATTGCCACTGTAATTGGACAGTTTATCTCCTGCGCAGTAGGTATCTATCTGAATCTAAGAAAAAATCATGAAATACACATTCATATAAAAAATGTTCTACCAAACAGATATATTCTGAAAAGCATTTATATTGTTGCAATTCCTTCCATTTTGATGATTTCCATTGGTTCCATCATGATTTTTTATATGAACCGCATTTTAGATAGCTATACCCCAACAGCAATTGCTGTTTTCGGTGTATACTTTAAATTGCAAAGCTTTATCTTTATGCCGGTATTTGGACTAAACAATGGGATGATACCGATTATTGCCTATAACTATGGAGCAAGGAATAAACAACGTATTCACCAAACAATAAAGCTCAGTGTAATTGCCGCAGTGGTTATTATGCTTGCAGGATTTGCGGCTTTCCAAGTCCTCCCTTATAAGCTTTTAGCACTGTTTAAGGCTTCCGATAATATGATTGCCATCGGCGTGCCTGCGTTAAGAATTATCTCCTTCAGCTTTTTGCTGGCAGGATATAACATTGTTACAAGCTCCGTATTTCAGGCATTGGGCAATGGCATGTACAGCCTCATCATTTCTGTCGTGCGCCAGTTGGTTGTGCTTTTACCCGCCGCTTTTTTGTTGTCCCGTACAGGGGAATTAAATCATGTTTGGCTTGCTTTCCCCATTGCGGAAATTGTAGCCCTTGCCCTTTGTACCGCATATCTTATCAGAATACTGAAAAAACTGGACTTCTAACCTTTGTTTTTTTTAGGACAAAAAGGAATTTTCCTAAAAATTAAAATTTTGTATTCGCTAAACTAAGAAACAAAAGCCCATTCCGCAAGTTATTTTGCAGAATGGGCTTTTCTATTAAAAGGCGTCTTTTTACTGTTCCAAAACCTGCAAAGCATAATCCACATACAAATTGCAAGAAATTAGTAACGCTTCCTCATCAATATCAAATAAACCATGGTGATGAGCCGCTTTCGTGTTGGGTTTCTCTTCATTGGCCGTGCCAATATATGCATACATTCCCTTTGTAACAGCCAAATAGTCGGCAAAATCATCGGCCCCCAAAGACTTCTGATAATCCGAAACAATGTCAGCTGGGTCAATCAGTTGTTGGGCAACCTCCGTCACCTCTCTCACAGCATCTTCATCATTTGCCAATGGAGCGGCGTAATCCAAAAAGATTACCTCTGCCTCTGCGCCATACATTGCCGCTGTCTGCTTTGCAATTTGCACCACTTTATCATTGGTGAACTTGCGCACCTCTGGTAAAAAGCTTCTGGTCGTCCCTTCAATTTCCCCGTGCTCCGCAACGATGTTATACTGGGTGCCTGCTCTGATTACACCAACACCCACCACTACAGTTTCCAAAGGGGCTGTGCTTCTGGCAACAATAGACTGCAAGTTTACAACAATCTGGGCTGCGATATACGCCGCATCTATACCCAAATGGGGCGTGGAAACATGAGCGCCTTTCCCCTTTACAGTTATTTTAAAATAATCACAGCTGGCGGATTGAGGACCTTTGGTCAGCGCAACCTTCCCTTTTCTCAATCTACTTGTTACATGGGCACTGAATACTCTTTCACAGCCTTCTAAAAGCCCTGCCCCCACAAACAACCTAGCCCCTTGACCGATTTCTTCTGCTTGTTGAAAAAACAAACGTACCTGACCTGAAAATTCATTCTCTTTTGATTTTAATATTTTCGCAGCCCCAAGCAAGGTTGCTGTGTGAGCATCATGTCCGCAAGCGTGACAAAAGCCTTTATTTCGAGAACGATAAGATACTGTTTTCAAGTCCTCCATGGCAAGGGCATCCATATCTGACCTTAAGGCAACAATTTTTCCATGAGATGCTTTTTTCCCATCAACCCAAGCATATACCCCCGTTTCTCCTATTTTGCTATGGGGAATACCCAAGGAATCCAGCTCCTCCTCAATTTTCTTACAGGTCTCATATTCCTTTAAGCTAACCTCTGGGTGGGCATGAAAATGCCTTCTCAAAGAAATAATATAGTCTTTTTCTTCTAAGATATAATTCTTTATCGCCATATTTTTACCGCCTTTTCTAAATGCAATGATTTTCCCATAATGCAAACAGATGGGGCATCGTAATGTAACCAATAAACCCATCTGTTTTTGATTGGATGGGGAATCCCCTCCCGAGAATCGCTGTTATCTTAATATTGTTTCGTTAAGTCTAATTCTTATTCCCAAGTGCAAATAAATGCACCTTTATACTGGTCATTTACCGTTGTTTTTACCTCTTCGGTATGGTAAGCGTCAACAATTTTATTGTAAACTTCATTATCTTTATCTGCTGTGCGGCTAACAATGACATTAATCAACTGTGGCACAGCTTCGTTTACCGCAGGATCAACATTCTCTGTAAAGATTGTATCTTTATTGGGGTCTAAGCCTGCTGTAAATGCATTTCCACCGTTGATGATTGCCGCTGCACAGTCGGGCAAGATATTTGCCAGTGTTGCAGATTCAGCTTCTAGGATTTCTATGTTTTTGTTGTACTTTGTAATATCCTGCTTTGTGGGAACATAGCCCTTTGCAGGATCACATTCAATTAAGCCTGCTGCTTCCAGCAATTTCAGTGCACGACCGCCGTTTGTCAAATCACTGGGGATGGCAATGGTATCACCGTCCTTTATTTCATCAATGGAGGAAACCTTATCCTTATTATTATAGATTGATAAAGGTGCAATAATGGTATCACCAATGGCTACAATATCATAACCTTTTTTCTCGATATCATTGGCTAGAAAAGCCTTATGCTGGAAGGCATCTAAGTCAATTTCCCCGTCGTTTAAGGCACGGTTTGGTGCCGCATAATCAGAAAATTTTACGAGCTCCACCTGAATATTGTCATCTTTCAGCAATTCATTAATGGTATCCCATTGGGCATTGTATTCTCCTACCACACCAACCTTTACCACTGTTACCTCGGCCTTATCGCCCTCTGCTTTTGCGGGTTCATCCTTACTTGGTGTAGTGCCACAGCCTACCAATCCTAAAACCAACGTTGTTGCCAATGCAGTCGCAAATAATTTTTTAAAATTGTTTTTCATCATACATCTCTCCTTTTCTATCTTTATCCTTCTTTTTTTATATGCTTAAAATGTTTCCATTCAAGAGCCTATGGTTAGTGGGTTGTTCTTCGAATAATAAAATTTCCAACACCTTGAAATACGGAAATAATAAATAAAATAATAGCTACTGTTATCCAAATCATATCTCGGTAGCCCATTTGGTGTCCATACCGAATGGCAAAATCTCCCAATCCACCGGCACCAATGCTCCCCGCAATGGCAGTGATACCAATTAAGCTGACAAAAGTAATCATGGTTACACGGGTGATGCCCGGGATGCTTTCTTTTAAGTAAACGCTGAAAATGATTTCCAAAGGACTAAAACCCATGGCTTCACTGGCCTCAATTATCCCATGATCCACATCCGCTAAAACAGTTTCGATCTGCCTTGCAAAAAACGGAACTGTTCCTCCAATGAGTGCAACATAGGAGCCCGCAAGACCGGAACCCGTTCCAACAATGGCACGACTTAAGGGGATTAACAGCACCATTAAAATGATAAAGGGAATAGAGCGAATGACATCAATTGCTTTATCTAAAAATTTGTATAAAACCGGCGCTTGCAACAAGCCACCTTTTTTTGTAACAATGAGCAACACTCCTAAAATCAAACCTAAGAGAAAGGCAATGCTTCCCGAAATAAAAAGCATTTGAAAGGTCTGTTTCATACATTTCAATAATTCCCCCTGCAAAGATTGCAAATTTGGTGCAATATCATATAAAAGACTCATCCTCGAATCACCTCCATTTGAACATTTCTGCTTTGAATATAGCCAATTGCCTGTTCCATATTCTCTGCCTCTCCGCTTAATATAACAACCAATTTTCCCAAAGGCTTATTCTTCAATATATCAACGTTCCCAAAAATAATATTAGCCTGCACATGGTATACCTCCGCCAAATGGGAAATAACCGACTCCCCTGCATTTCCCCCTGAATAGGTAAGGAGTATCAGCTTTTCGCCTTTCTTCAACTGAGTTAATGCATGCTTTTCATCCAACAGCTCATAGATTTTATTAATGTTACTAGCGGTATCCATAAAATCTCTAGTCAGTTTTTCCTTGGGATGGGAGAACACCTCCACCGTTTCTCCCTCCTCCACCACACGACCTAGCTCCATAATGGCAACTCTATCACAAATATCCTTTACCACTGCCATTTCATGGGTAATCAAGACGATAGTAATGCCCAGCTCTTGGTTCACCTTTTTTAACAGATTCAAAATAGATTTTGTGGTCTGGGGATCTAGGGCACTGGTTGCCTCGTCACAAAGGAGCACCTTTGGGTCATTGGCTAATGCCCTAGCGATGGCCACCCTTTGCTTCTGGCCTCCGGAAAGCTGAGAGGGATAAACATCCTTTTTATCCGTCAAACCCACTAATTCTAGTAAGGAGAGTATCTTTTGATGCTTTTCTTCCTTTGACAGCTTACTCTTGCGTAAAGGGAAAGCAATATTTTGATAAACGGTGCGGGAGCGCAGTAGATTAAAATGTTGAAATATCATTCCGATTTTTCGCCGTTCCTCTCTCAATCGCACCTCAGGCATACTCATTAAGTCAACACCGTCAATAATCACCTTTCCTCCTGTGGGCCGCTCCAAGAGGTTAATACAGCGAACCAATGTGGATTTTCCTGCCCCCGAAAAGCCAATAATTCCAAAAATTTCGCCCTTTTTAATATCCAAATTCACTTCCTTTACTGCCTGAATTTCATCCCTGCCTTGACGAAAGGTTTTGCTTACCTTTTCCAGTTGAATCATATCCTTCTCCCCCTTACAATTACGCCCCAAAATAAAAAGCTCCCACCCAAAATGATATAAATCATTAGGGCGAGAGCATAGCTTCGCGTTACCACCTAATTTTATTTGTTTTTCACAAAACAAACCTCAACGAGTACGTCCAAATAAATCGGATAATACCCCGGCACTATAACGGGTGCACCCGTCATGATCTAAAAAAATTCGACCATGCAGCTCCAAGACCATCTTCATCAGCCTATCTTTATCCTCTTCCACCAAACGAGGACTCTCTGTAAAAGCATCCGCTCACTACTCTTCTTTTCTATGCCTTTGTTTTCTTAATTGGATTTATCATAATACAACAACTTTTTCTTGTCAACTCTTTTTCCATTGAGCTTTTGGTTTGAAATTATGGGTCATAAAAATAACCTACAAAAAAATATTTTTTTGATGGAAAAATACTAGTTAGATTGTAACTTTTATCAAGAGAAAATGCAAGACAACTTACGAAAAATCGTCATCTATCAGTTACAAACCTTATTTGTTTTTATATTTATTATATAAACCAAGCTTTCCTAAAAAACTTAAGTGTTTCGTTTCATTTTTTTGTTATTTCCCGGGAAACCAACATAAAGCAAACATAAGAAAAGCCTCTTTGCATCTGCAAAAAGGCTAAACCATTACTTTTTAATATACCGTTCATTACAACGGGAAAGAAAATAAACACAAACAGCCAATAACACAAGAAACATAGCCAGAAACACCTTGTTTAAGGGAAACATGATATCAAGTAAAGCCTTTCCAACAAAAATTGTTCCTGCCACCATATGCCAAACGCCTGACTCTTTCAAGTAAGCAGGTAAATTTTCCGGCTCAATCAGCTCTAGTGTTCGTTTGGTATAGAAAATAGTCTGACCAAACAATGCAAATACACCTCGCGCGTAAAAGTATATTCCCACAACAAAAAACAAAGACATAATATCCCTCCCACTGCGCCGTCATTTATTGCATCTAAAACAGTTTCATGGTAAGATGTTTAAGCACTATTTTAAAAAGAGCGCTTATTTGCTCTTTTATTCAAGCTGGTGTGACGCTCGTTAGACTGCTTTGCCCATTCCTTCATTTTTTCTTCAAAATCGGAAGAAGGATTGGCTGCGGATTGAGGACGGAAATATTCCTCAGCAGGGCTTGCGGGCTTTTGTGTCTGATTTGGCTTACGGAAAGGCTTCTCATTTCTAGGTTGACGTTCTTCCTTTGGCAATGCATCCCGAATGGATAAAGCAATTTTATGGGATTCTTCATCAATGGATAATACCTTAACCTTAACAATATCCCCGATTTTAATATGGTCGTTGATATCTTGTACGAAGCTGTTGGCAACCTGAGAGATATGCACTAACCCTTGCACAGAGCCTAAAGAAACAATTGCGCCAAAAGGTTTAATGCGTACAATCTTTCCTTCAACGATACTGCCTACTTCTAATTTTTCAGACATTCCAATATACACTCCCGTTCAGAATTTTAAGATTACTGGAACAGTATACCATAGATTAAACTTGAATACAAACAAAATCTAACCACTTTCGGAGGAGAATTTATGAAGAAAAAAGACATCATTACCATCCAAATTGAGGATGTTTCCTTCCCCAATAAAGCCTTTGGTTTTGTGGATGGGGAGAAGGTTGTCGTAAAAAACGGCATCCCGGGACAAACCATTCAAGCCCAGGTTATCAAAAAAAGGAGCAGTGGCATAGAAGCAAGACAGGAAGAGGTTTTACAGCGCTCCCCTCTGGAAAGACAGGACGGCGTCTGTTCCCATTTTACCCTTTGCGGCGGATGCACCTACCAAACCTTGCAACATGAAGAAGAATTAAAATTGAAGGAGCGCCAAGTAAAACGCCTCTTAGCACAAGAAAACATTCAAATAGAAAGCTGGGAAGGCATTGTTCCTGCCCCATCGGAAAAAGGCTATCGCAATAAATGCGAATTCTCCTTTGGGGATGAAGAAAAAGGTGGGGATTTGGCCTTAGGTATGCGCAAGCGCATGAGTCATTATGAGGTAGTGTCCTTAAAAGATTGCAATATTATCGATGAAGATTATTTAAAAATCATTCAAGCCACTTTGTCTTTCTTTCAAGAAAAAAATGTTCCTTTTTATCATAAATTGCGTCATGAAGGCTCTCTGCGTCATTTAGTGGTCAGAAAAGGAACAGCCACAGGGGAGATTTTGGTCAACCTCGTTACAAGCAACGAAGTACCCTTCTCAACAGAGGAGTTTAAAGAAAAGCTTTTGATATTACCTCTGGATGGATCTCTATGTGGCATCCTGCATTCTGTGAACGACAGTGTTGCTGATGTTGTGCGGAGTGATGAAATGACCGTACTTTACGGCAGAGATTATTTTATAGAAAAACTATTTGATTTAGAATTTAAGGTTTCCGTTTATTCCTTTTTTCAAACCAACACAAAGGGCGCAGAAAAATTATATTCCATAGTTAAAGAATTTGCAGGGGATGTTTCCGATAAAATGGTGTTCGATTTATACTGTGGTACCGGTACCATCGGGCAGATTATGGCAGAAGCAGGCTCCAAAAAGGTGGTAGGGATTGAATTAATCGAGGAGGCAGTTGTCGCCGCCAATGAGAATGCAGCAAGAAACAACTTGTCAAACTGTGAATTTATCGCTGGTGATGTTTTACAGAAAGTGGATGAATTAACGGAGAAGCCTGATTTAATTATTGTGGACCCTCCCCGTGATGGTATCCATCCAAAGGCAATTGGTAAAATTATTGATTTTGACGCCCCTGAAATCGTTTATGTTTCCTGTAAGCCTACCTCTTTGGCCAGAGACTTGGTAGTTTTCCAGCAAGCAGGCTATAAAGTAAAACGGGTGAAGCTGATGGATATGTTCCCAAGAACAGTACATGTGGAGACGGTCGCACTGCTTGTAAAGAAGTAAAGGGACTGAATAAGATAAATAATTATTTAGAGAAATTGAGGTGAGTATCAAGATGAAAATCAAATGTTTGTCATTCATGGAATTAGCTTTCCTTAGTGTATGCTTGATTTTCATTTTTTTGGTTCGTACAAAGTATGTATTATCATTTCTATTCTCTTTAATGATATTAATTGTTTTTGAGAATCAAATAACAAATTACAAAGTCAAATTAAAGAAGGGGAAAAAAATTTTATATGCATTTGCTTTGGTTTTTTTTGTATATATAATTATTCAGTTTTTCTTTAATTCCGTAAATACAGATCATTATACGCTTAATCAATTAAGGCTGTTATTTCAGATGCCATTGACAATGACTATTTTTTTAGGTTATTTATTTCAGGCTAGGCTGAACGATTTTAACTGGGATATTACTCCTAAAAGTTTTTTTATAGTTGTATTGCTATTTTATTTTGATTGAGTCGGCAACAATTCTGGATTTGCAAACGGAGAGTAAAACAATTAGTTTTTATATCAAAAATTTCATACAGAAATTATTTTATCCAAGTATAATAGAGGAAGTACTTTTTAGGGGCTTATTCATAAATGGGTTGCTTGCATTTAATAAAAGAGAAGATAGCGCAAACATAATTCAATCTTTTATTTTTGGTATAGTTCATATTATTGGTTATAAAGAATTATCTATAGTCATCCTTCTATCTACTAGCATTCAAATTTTTATAGGATATATATTTGGAAAAATATATATCAAAACAAAATCACTAACACCATGTATTTTACTACATGCACTTATAGATGCAATTTAGAGAACAGGATGCCAAGGGGTACAGGCTGGGCGGCATCAGAATTACAGCAAAAAGGCACGTGGAAACAGTTTGCTTGTGGTAAAAAAATAATGAGGTGAATCATATGCCACGCACAAAAGTAGGATATTCCTCTTTAATGAGGTTGAGGTAATGGATTTTTGCAGGCACCTATGAGGTTTTTCCATTACAGAAAACGAGGACGGAAGTGGAAAAGCATTCATGGTGCACACCATTTCCAGAACAACACAGTTAGTCAGTGCCCGCAACGGATTAAAAATTCATCTCCTGCCATTGGTTTCTATATATTACTTATCTGGTATGAAAATTTAAGTATGTAAAAAATGCTGTATGATTTTTCCACGACGAATACATTTGAAAAAATAACTTATTAAAAAGACTTATCGAGGAGGGCTCAGAATGGAAAAAGTTATATGGGTTAGAAGTACTGAAAAAACGTTAGGTGCAAAAGAAGATGACGGTTTGGATACCGTGAATAGGTATTTGGAGGAAGGATGAAGCGTAAAGCATATTTCGGCATGTGCTGTAGGTGAAAGTTTTTCCAAAGGCCAAGCATACATCGTAATTGAAAAGAAATAAGAACTGAATTTCATCATTTCAAAATTTTTCACTACAAAGGAAATGGAGTGACACAATTTGGAGCACAGAATTTTAAGCTTTCCCATAACTGCATCATTTGCCAATACTGAGAATACCGTTTATCCCACCTTGCTTATGGATGGACATAATATAATACTGATTGATTGTGGATTTATAGGCTCACTGCCCATCCTTGAAAAGGAACTACAACAATATGGAATATCGACCAAGCTAATTACAGGGCTAGTTTTAACCCATCACGATCATGACCATATGGGCGCAGCCGCTGCATTGAAAAGGCTAAATCCCCATATCAAAATTTATGCATCCGCGGTGGAGGCCCCCTTTATCACTGCCCAAGAGAAACCTTTAAGGCTGTGTCAAGCGGAGGAATTTCAGAAAATACTTCCTCCCCAACAGCAGGAATTCGGAAAAGCATTTTGTGATATGCTTCGTCGGGTTGAGCCTGTTCAGGTAGACGTTCTACTTCAGGATGGTGACTATTTGGATTGTTGTGAGGGATGCAAGGTAATTGCCACTCCTGGGCATACACCAGGGCATATTTCATTATTTATGGAAAAGGATTCTATCATCATAACCGGTGATGCATTTGCACTGGAAAACCACCAACCTGTTATAGCTAACCCACAATTTACACTGGACATTGTTAAGGCAACAGCATCCATGGAGAAATTACTGGCTATGAATGTAAAGTCATATTACTGCTATCATGGCGGACACTTTACTCCCCAAGGGAAATAATCTTAAGACGGAAATATTATTCAAATAAATGTAATCTTCTCATCTAAAAAGCAGTATATGGTGTATTGTAAAATACAACATTTTATGATTAAATGACCTTAAAAATGCTCTAATCTCTTCATAATAACTCTCACCTACCAACTGTCTTGGCGCAACTACAGCGGTGAAAACCTTCAGAAATATGGAACAGGCGTATTTTTTCCAAATTTATTTCTCTTAGTACCGTTCCTATTTAAAAGGAATGATAATATTCTAGACCATCCTTCCACCGAAAAGAAAGAGGTTTAAACAAATGGAACGCAGCATAATCAATTTTCATACTTTCATAAGAAGATATTGTATAGACAGAAGTGATATGCTAAAAAGTATTCGGTTAGACACTCAACTAAAAACTCT
Source organism: Anaerotignum propionicum DSM 1682 (assembly GCF_001561955.1). Classification (NCBI taxonomy): domain Bacteria; kingdom Bacillati; phylum Bacillota; class Clostridia; order Lachnospirales; family Anaerotignaceae; genus Anaerotignum; species Anaerotignum propionicum. Next base: position 612,070 of record NZ_CP014223.1, on the reverse strand, counting down.
GGGAATCTACGAAAAATCAATGTCTATGACAGAAGAACAGGTCGTTCACGCAATTTATCAGAGAATAAAAAGTTTAAGTCGCGAAGAAGCGATAAAGATCGAAAATGACCCTACTTTGCGAAAAAACGAATGCAGTATCAATATTGATATTTTAGAAATCACTTTGGAAAACATTGAGAAAATAGATCCCTTGCAATATAAAAATCTAAATTCCATAAAAAACGCATGCAGCCATATGATTCAGTCTTCGAAATTGAGAGGAAACACTCATTACCATGGTTGGAGCGAGAAAGAAAAAGAAAAGATTATTGATACAGAGAGAAGCCAATTGATAACCTTGATAAACGAAACTGACGAAGATGATCTAACAGATGTACCACCGCTATTTTTTCGTAGAGTTTTATCAGAGGATAAGGAGAAATCTTTATTATTTGCAATCAAAAAGAAATGGCATGAAAAAGTGGAGCAAAAAAGCAGTTTCTCAAATAAAGATTATCTACTTATACATGAAAACGAATTTAAAAAAGTGTTTAATCAAGAAAAAATTATTCAAACCCTGCTCCAGAGAGGAGAAAAAAGAATTTACCAACTCAATCCATGGGAACTTAAAGGGGTCTCTTATCAAATGGATACACATTTGATACTGACAAACCCCAAGACTGAACTTTATTGGTGTTCAGATAAACTGGATTGGGCAATCATAAAAGACCATGAAGATCATTACCATATTTGGGGCGATTGTTTTTTTAACACCACTGAACTATTTCATACAGATTTGAATAAGAATGAAAGATAAGGTTATCGTTTACCAGGAGGTTTATGAAAGGTTGGTTGTATTTATTGAATTTCGTTGAAAATAGCTTTCCGGGATTAGAGAAAGATCTCTATGAACAAGGATTATTTGACAATATTAAAAAAAGGAAGCACTGTTGGCTAAGAAAGGCCAGCCTTATTGTAGAGCATTAATCTATAGTAAGAAGAACTGCACATTCTGGCAGTCCATCCTAATTACCCATACAAAGGAATTGTACAAGAACTTATAAAGAAAAAAATCCTTACCATGTAGTTGCTCTTATTAAAAACAGAGGTACATTTCTACAAACATTTAATCTCATTAAAAGAGGTTTTATTCTTTGTAAATAAATAACAGACTAAGGTCTAAACTTTACAAGAATAAAACCTCTTTTTCATATCACTATATAAAAACACCTTATATTTAGAGACTATTACAACCCGTATAAATAATTTCATTTTTTCCTCTATATCTTCATCTATTCATCACTTCTCAAAATACCCCATGCATTCTATTGTTGTATACAACAACAATAATTTAAATTTAATAATAAATATTATTATTTAATAATTAACAATAAGTATTATTGACAATATACCCAAAAAATGCTAAACTTCTACAATATAAAATATTACTTAAATTTAATGGTTACACTATATCTTTCCTTTTTATAATTTGTTATTTTTATATAGAGTTTGTTTAAAGTAAGTTCGTCCCAAAATATATTTATTTCATATAAAAAGATGACTAGCTTTAATCTTTGTTTTATCACAACAATATAAAATACTTACTTAAAAGGAGGTATTCTAAGCCATAAGAAAATATGCCACTTTAAGATTTCACAGGATAGTTAGCGCCTTAAAACTTAAATTACATAGTTTCGTAATAAAATATAAATCCGTATTATTCCTTATCTCTTCTATTCTTTTATCAATTTATTGTTTTGAGCAGAAACATTATCTCTCATAAAAGGGTATTGAAACGTGAAATACAGTTTATTACGAATAAACATGGCGAACATCACATTTTACTTATAGTTATATGGTATTGCATCAATTATCCATTCTTATGGTTAATTAAAAAATATGAATTAGCTCTTCACACTTCTAGGAATTCTTGTAGAGTGATAGCCATTATCGAATTCTCATAAGTCAAGTTTTCAGCAAGAAAAAATGCAATATCCTAAACAATGCAGCTAACGATTTTTAATGAACACATAGCATAAACCTATTCAAAGAATTTTTCTCAAAAAACAAAGGAGCGTGCAACATGTTAAAAACTGCGAAACTTAAGACAAAGATAGTGCTTTTATTTGGCGCAATAATCCTAACAACAATTTTTATTCAGGGCATGGTATCATTTATACAACTTACTAAATCCCATAATGCCACCATTAACGCTTATAAGGAAAACTTTGACACATTAATCGAAGTGAGCGTTGATAATTTAATCAGTGTCTTAGATGTAAACCATCAACGCTATTTGGATGGGGAAATTACCCATGAAGAAGAAATGAAGGCCGCCGAAAAAATTGTTCGTGATACCCGGTACAATGACGGAGAAGGATACTTTTGGGCAGACTTGGAAAGTGGCGTTTGTGCCGTACATATGAATCCGGAATTTGAAGGTGCACAAAGGTTGCAAGCACAAGATAAGGCTGGAAACCTCTATATTCAAAATTTGATTGCTGCAGGAAAACAGCCAAATGGGGGATTTACAGAATATTACTTCACCAAGCCAAATGAGGAAGGTGTTTTCAAAAAACGAGGATATACAAAAAAATATGAACCTTATGGATGGTATATCAGCACAGGCAATTATTATGACGATATTGATAAAATCATTGAACAATATCAGAAAGACAAATACCTTTCCCTCCTTGGCATTGCAGCCTGTGGTGCCGCCGTTGGTGCCTTCGGTATCTTTTGGATGTTTGTCATTGCGGGAAGAATAACTGGGCATCTGAAGCGTGTCACAGACCGCCTTACCCTTCTTAGCCAAGGAGATTTACATTCTCCTGTAATTGAAGTACACACAGGGGATGAATTTGAAACCTTATCCCTTGCCACAAAGCAAACAGTGGATAACTTAAGCGGAATTATGTATGATATTCATGAAGTGATGAAAAGATTTTCTGCCGGAAACTTTGTTATCAACTCAACGTTAGAATATAGCGGTGATTTGTCGGGAATCAATGATTCCATTCAAAGTTTTTCAGCCAATATTTCTAAAACATTGTCACAAATTAATGCTACCTCTACGGAAGTTGCCCGAGGCTCCAGTCAAGTTTCAGAGGGCGCCCAAGTCCTAGCCCAAGGAGCCACGGAACAAGCCGCCTCCATTCAAGAGTTGGCTGAACTTGCCAATGAAATGACAGAAACGATTCACCGCACCGCAAATGATGCCGCACAAGCAAAGCAAATTGCCATAGACTCCAGTCATTCTTCTGTCCAAGGCCAGCAGCAAATGCAAGAAATGATTGCAGCAATGGAAAAAATTAGTGATGCTTCTAATGAAATCGGCAAAATCATCAAAAATATTGATGACATTGCATTTCAAACAAATATCCTTGCCTTAAATGCAGCCGTTGAAGCGGCACGGGCAGGAGAAGCAGGAAAAGGGTTTGCCGTGGTAGCCGACGAGGTTCGCAATCTTGCAGGGAAATCAGCCGAAAGTGCAAAACTCACCTCACAGTTGATTGAAAATTCTATCACAGCAATTGCAAATGGTTCAAAGATAGTCTCTGAAACAGCAGAGTCCTTAAATCATATTATTTTAAGCTCTGAAAAAACTGCTGACGTCATTCAAAGTATTGCAGACGCAGCCATCCAACAAAAACATTCTATGGATGAGGTAAGCAATAGCCTTGTCCAGGTTTCAAGTGTAATTCAAATAAACAGTGCAACCTCTGAGGAAAGTGCCGCTGCCAGCGAAGAGATATCAGGTCAGGCAGAGATTCTGAAGGATTTAATCAATCATTTTCAGTTTCAAAATCAAGATTCATCCTTTACAGAATAAATTTCCGTTTTCAGAGTCCTTTCATTACATAGGTCAGCGGAAATTTTGTATCCCACCTTTTGGGTTGCGAAAAATACTCTTAAAGTCCATAGTATTGCTGAGAAAATAACCACCTTGATATCAAGGTGGTTATTTGATTTCTGAACCTCCTCTATTTCAACATATCTATAAATTTGTGTTAGTAAAAAAAGCAAAGGGGTGTGCCTATCCCTTTGCTTGTTGCCTCATAAAATTTTTCTAAATTTGCTAAGCAAGATTCCTGCTCATTAAACCAAATTTGTATAGCCCATCAGGGTTTTATCCACTTCCCTTGCCACACTGCGTCCTTCTTTAATTGCCCAAACAACCAGTGACTGCCCTCTGTGCATATCTCCCGTAACAAAAACCTTTGGGACATTTGTATGAAAGCTGTTTTCAGATGTTTTGACATTCGTTCGCTCATTCAGCTCAATTTTAAATGCCTGTGCCACATAGCTTTCGGCACCAACAAAACCTGCCGCAATCAACACCAAATCTACATCAATTGTCTTTTCACTGCCCTTCACATGACCAAAGGACACTACTCCGTTTTTATCCACCTTTTTCTCCAGCTTTACAATTTTCGCTTTTACAACATTACCATCCTTATCTAAAACAAACTCTGTGACCGTTGTTTCGTAAAGTCGAGGGTCTCGCCCAAAAACAGCAATTGCCTCCTGTTGCCCATAATCGGTTTTTAAAACCTTTGGCCATTCCGGCCAGAGGTTATCGTTTGCTCTTTCCACAGGAGGCTTTGGCATCATTTCCAGTTGGACTACACTTTTTGCACCGTGACGGATAGACGTTCCCACGCAGTCGTTCCCTGTATCGCCACCGCCAATCACCAAAACATTTTTTCCTTTTGCAGAAATATACTTGCCGTCTTTTAAATCGCTGTCTAAAAGACTTTTGGTTGTTGCTTTCAAAAAATTCACTGCGAAATAAATGCCTTTTCCATCTCTGCCGGGCACCTTAATATCCCGAGGATTGGATGCACCGCAGGCAAGAATGACGGAATCATAGTCCTTAATCAGTCTTTCTGCCTTTATGGAGTTTCCAATGTCCGCATTGGTAACAAATTCAATGCCTTCTGCCTTCATAATATCTATTTTGCGGTCAATGACGTTTTTCTCAAGCTTCATATTAGGAATACCATACATCAATAAACCGCCGACTCTGTCATTACGTTCAAACACAACAACGCTATGCCCTCTTTTATTCAGCTGATCCGCCGCCGCAAGGCCTGATGGCCCACTGCCAACCACTGCAATTTTCTTACCTGTTCTTACCTTAGGCGGATTTGGTTGAACCAATCCATTGGCATATCCGTTTTCAATAATGCTCCATTCATTCTCTTTGATGGTAACAGGAGTATCATTCAGTCCACAAGTACAAGCCGCTTCGCAAGGAGCAGGACAAACCCTGCTTGTAAATTCAGGAAAGCTGTTAGTTTTTAAAAGTCTGCCTAACGCCCGATCTGGCTTTTCCAAATAGATTAAATCATTCCACTCGGGAATCAAATTATTTAATGGGCAGCCCGAGGTCATTCCTTTTATCATCATTCCACTCTGACAGAAGGGTACGCCACAGTCCATACATCTTGCCGCCTGTTGTTCTTGTTCTCTTTTTAATAAATGCTCGTGAAAATCCTGAAAGTGTTTAATTCTTTCCTTAGGGCTTATTTCGCCCCCGGATTTTCTTTCAAATTCCAAAAATCCTGTTGCTTTTCCCATGCATAATCCCCCCTGTCTTATTTATTTGAATAGAATGCATAGAATGCCTCAATCAATGCCTCATCACCGCTCAGCCCTTTTTCTTCCAAACGAAGGGTGGCCTTATGCATCTTATCGAAATCATGGGGCAGAACCTTTTTGAACTTAGGCAAATAATTAGCAAAATCATCAAGGATCTCTTTTCCCTTTTTGGAACCCGTCAGCTTGACATGGTTTGTAAGCATTTCCTTCAACACGGTAACATCTTGCTTATGCAAAATCTCCTCCAAGGATACCAGCTCCTTGTTTACTCTGGTATAGAAATCTCTGTTTTCATCCAAAACATAGGCAACGCCACCACTCATGCCTGCGGCAAAGTTTTTGCCTGTATTCCCAATAATAACGGCAATTCCCCCCGTCATATATTCACAGCCATGGTCACCAACGCCTTCAACAACGGCTCTGGCACCGGAATTACGAACACAGAAGCGTTCTCCTGCAACACCGTTAATATATGCCTCACCATCCGTTGCGCCATACAGTGCAACATTGCCGATAATAATATTTTCATCCTCTTTCAATTTGCTTTTTCTTGGTGGATACACGACTAATTTCCCTCCGGAAAGACCTTTTCCGAAATAGTCGTTACTGTCCCCTTCCAATTCTAAGGTTAACCCCTTTGGAATAAAAGCACCAAAGCTCTGTCCTCCTGCACCATTGCATTTAACATGTATTGTGTTATCTGCAAGACCCTCAGGATATCTCTTTGTCATTTCGGAGCCTAAAATGGTGCCAACGGTACGGTTCGTATTCTTTACGTCCACCTCAATAAAAGCAGGTGCTTTGCTTTCTATGGAGCCCTTCAGCTTTGGGTATAAAACCTTTAAATCCAAGGTATCTTGCAAATGGTAATCATAAACCTGCTTTGGATCAAAACCAAAGTGCTGCCCCGGTTCTGCAAAAGGATTGTTAATGATTCTTGCCAGCTCTACCTTCGTGGTCCTTGTTCTTGCACCATCACGAATTTTTAACAGGTCACTGCGTCCAACCATTTCTGCAATGGTTCTAAAGCCCAGCTTCGCCATATACTCCCTTAATTCTTGGGCAATGAAGTACATAAAATTCACTACATATTCAGGCTTGCCCTTAAATCTTTTCCTTAACTCGGGGTTTTGGGTGGCAACGCCAACAGGACAAGTATCCAAATTACAAACGCGCATCATCACACACCCCATGGTTACCAATGGTGCCGTTGCAAATCCAAATTCCTCAGCTCCCATCAATGCGGCAAGGGCGACATCACGACCACTCATAAGCTTTCCGTCTGTTTCCAACGTAACCTTATTTCTAAGGCCATTGCGGATTAAGGTTTGATGGGTTTCCGTCAAACCCAGCTCCCACGGAATCCCCGCATGCTGAATAGAAGTTCTTGGTGCCGCTCCCGTGCCGCCGTCATAGCCTGAAATCAGGATAACCTGAGCTCCAGCTTTTGCGACACCTGCGGCAATGGTGCCTACCCCTGCCTCAGCGCAAAGCTTTACGGTTATTCTTGCATCACGGTTGGCATTTTTCAAATCATAAATCAACTGTGCCAAGTCCTCAATGGAGTAAATATCATGGTGGGGCGGAGGAGAAATTAAACCAACACCAGGGGTTGAATGTCTTGTTTTAGCAATCCAAGGGTACACCTTTTCCGCAGGCAAATGACCACCTTCCCCTGGCTTTGCCCCCTGAGCCATTTTAATCTGAATTTCCTTTGCACTCACCAAATATCTGCTGGTTACACCAAAACGACCAGACGCAACTTGCTTAATTGCAGAGCATCGGCTGTCTCCATTGGGGTCAGGGGTCAAACGATCAATGCTTTCTCCCCCCTCCCCACTATTGCTTTTGCCGCCAATACGATTCATGGCAATGGCAAGGGTTTCATGGGCTTCCTGACTGATGGAGCCATAGCTCATTGCTCCCGTTTTGAAACGCTTTACAATAGATTCAACGCTCTCCACCTCTTCAATGGGGATAGGATTATCCAAAAACTTAAAACCAATTAAACCTCGTAATGTCACCTTTGCTTCATCATTCACCATGCGGGTATACTCTTTAAACAGGTAATAATCTCCCGTTCTGGTGGCTTCCTGCAAAAGGTGAATGGTTTGGGGATTATACAAATGCTTTGACTTATTGCTTCTGAACTTGTGGCTTCCAACACTATCTAATGTAAGATCCGTATCCAGACCCAAGGGGTCAAAGGCACTGTTGTGCCACTCGTGGAATTCCTTTTGGATGTCGTCCAAATCAACGCCCTCAATTCTGGTAACGGTATTGGTAAAATACTTATCCACAACCTTTGAATCAATGCCCACAGCCTCAAAAATTTGCGCTCCTTGATAGGATTGAATTGTGGAAATACCCATTTTAGATGCAATTTTTACAATACCATGAAGAATAGCACCATTATAATCATTTACCGCTGCATAATAATCCTTATCCAAAATATCATCATCAATTAAATTTGCAATGGTATCTTGTGCCAAATAAGGATTCACCGCACAAGCACCATAGCCCAGTAATGTGGCAAAATGATGAACCTCTCTTGGTTCTGCGGTTTCCAGAATTAAGGCAATACTGGTTTTCTTTTTGGTTTTCACCAAATATTTGCTGACTGCTGAAACTGCCAATAGGGATGGAATGGGTACATGATTTTCATCCACATCACGGTCGGAAAGAATAATTATATTCACCCCGTCTCTGTAAGCTCTATCAACCTCTACAAACAGCCGTTCAACGGCTCTTTCCAGCTGAGTATTTTTGTAATAGGTAATGGGAATTACCGTGGACTTAAAACCATCAATATCTAAATCCCTGATTTTCATTAAATCTGTATTAGTGAGGATTGGGTTATTCACACGAATAACCTTACAGTTTTCCGGCTTTTCTTCCAAAAGATTGCCTGCCCCACCAATATAAACTGTAGTACTTGTTACAATCTCCTCTCGAATGGCATCAATGGGAGGATTTGTAACCTGAGCAAACATCTGCTTAAAATAGTTAAACAGTGGTTTTTTTGTTTCCGAAAGCACAGCCAAGGGTGTATCTGTACCCATGGAAGCAATGGCTTCCTCACCCGTTTTTGCCATAGGAAGAATGGCTGTCATTACCTCTTCATAAGTATAGCCAAAGGTTTTTTGCAATCTTGCCAGTTCCTCCTTGGTATACTGAGGTGTTTTTTTGTTTGGAATTGAAATATCCTTTAAGTGCACAAGATTTTTATCAATCCATTCACCGTAGGGTTGTCGTGTTGCATATTGTTCTTTCAAATCATCATCATCTATAATGGTTCCCTTTGTTGTGTCCACAAGAAGCATTTTTCCGGGGCGCAAACGGTCTTTTTTAATGATTTTCTCCACAGGAATATCCAAAACACCTACCTCAGAGGATAAAATCAGCCTATCATCATCAGTAATGTAATAACGGGAAGGCCTTAAGCCATTTCTATCTAAAACTGCACCCAATACCTCTCCATCAGAGAATAAAATGGAGGCAGGGCCATCCCAAGGTTCCAGCATTGTGGCATAATATTGGTAAAAATCCTTTTTGGCCTGACTAATGTGCTTATTGTTGCTCCAAGGCTCAGGAATAGTAACCATAACCGCCAAAGGCAAATCCATACCACTCATAGCGAGAAACTCCAACGTATTATCCAGCATGGCACTGTCGGATCCTGATTGGTTAATAATCGGTAAAACCTTATGCATTTCTCCTTTGAAAACATCTGCCGCCATGGTTTCCTCACGGGCAAGCATTAAGTCAGAATTGCCACGGATTGTATTAATTTCTCCGTTATGTAAAATATAACGGTTGGGGTGAGCCCGATCCCAGCTTGGTGTCGTATTCGTGCTAAAACGAGAATGTACCATACCAATGGCAGATTCATAGTCTCTATCCTGTAAATCCAAAAAGAACAATCGCAGCTGATTTACCAAGAACATTCCTTTATATACAATGGTTCGGGTAGATAGAGAAACCACATAAGAATCGTCATTGCTTTGTTCAAAAACCCGCCTTGCCACATACACCTTGCGCTCAAAATCCAGACCTTTTTTTGTATCCCCTTTTCTTTTGATAAAGCACTGTAAAATATAAGGCTTACAGTCTAAGGCTTGCTTTCCTAAAATAGAAGCATTGGTAGGAACCTCTCTCCATCCCACAAACTCTAAATCTTCTTTTTCTACAATGATTTCAAACATTTTTTTCGCACGGTTTCTCTCCAGCTCTCCTTGGGGCAAAAAAAACATGCCCACTGCATAATCGCCTTCTTCACCAATACAGTATCCTAATTTTTTTGCCTCTTTTGAGAAGAATCTGTGAGAAATCTGCAATAAAATTCCTACGCCATCTCCAGTCTTGCCCTCTCCGTCCTTACCTGCTCTGTGTTCCAAGTTTTCTACAATTTTCAAAGCATCCTCTACAGTTTGGTGGCTTCTGATGCCTTTAATATTTACGATTGCACCAATCCCGCAGTTATCATGCTCAAAGCTTGGGTCATACAGACCCATTGCTTCGTTGGGTTGCTGAAACAAATTGTTCCCCATACTCCTCATCCTTTCCAAACTTCTTCTTCGTAGCTGTTCTCCACGTTTTTCCACTCAGTCTCTTGGAACGAAAAACGTTTATCACATATTCCCTTAATTTTTCGGAAAAAAAATTTCCCCATTTGTAATTTGGAGAAAAAAAAAAGTCCTTAAACACGCAGAACTACGCTGTTTAAGAACTCCTTTGATCTTGGGCACAATTATAATACATTTTTTTCATCATTGCAATGATGAAAAAAGGAGCAAAAAAGGATAATTAAAAAAAGTATAAAATTCTAAACATTTCTTACTACACCCTTTGCCCCTTGAAAAAATTTTATTGGATATAATTATTAAAAAAAAACACAGTCTTACATAAAATATATGAGTAATTACATGGGTCATGAAAAAAACGACTGATAGTTTTTTTTACATTCCATTGCAGACGTACAAATGTTTTTAATAAATGAGCAGAAAATACCTTATTTTCCTGCCATTTGCATGCCTTTATGCCAAAAAGATTCCCATTCCATTTTTTCACTTCGCCTTCATCTTATATCAATAAAACAAAAAAGCGTTACCCATTTATTAGATAACGCTTTTTTATGGTTTATTTCATTTCTCAACGATTATTTTACGTCCTTTGCATCGCTCCAAACATGATCCAAACCATAAAAATCTCTTTGTTCTTTATTAAACAAATGAATCAAGAGGTTGCCAAAATCCAGCAAAATCCATGTAGCACCGCTGTATCCTTCGGAGTGATGCAGTTTTACATCTTCCAGAGTCAGCTTACGCACGATTTCATCTGCCATTCCTCTTAAATGATTTACATTATTACCGCTTGCTATTACAAAGCAGTCCGCAATATTGGATAAACCTCTTAAATCCAAAACTCGAATATCCTGTCCTAATTTATCCTCCAATGCCTCTTGGGCAATCTTGGCAGCTTTCATTGCGTCCATGTTATTCCTCCTTAACAATCCTTATAATATTCTATTGCTTCTAACGAAAGAGGGTGTATTTCCCGTCCCTTGGTTTTTACATATTTTATTGTTTCTTCTAAAATATATTTCATAGCCATATTCAGGTCCAGATATGCCAGCCTTCTAGCTTCCTCTAATCCATCAAAAGATTCCCGATTTGGTTCAATATAGTCAGCAATATAGATAATCTTTTCCAGTAAAGACATGCTTGCTTTTCCTGTAGTATGAAAGCGAATTGCTCCCAAAATTTCTTCATCTGCAACCAAATACTCTCTTTTTGCTACCTCCGCCCCTAAAAAAGGATGAATCAAATCAGGTATCTTTTTCATATATTCATCCACAGGCACCTTATATTCCTTACAAAAACGTTCTCTCATTTCCGGAGGAAAATCCTTGGCACAATCGTGTAATAAGCCTGCAACCCGTGCCTTTTGCTTGTCCCTTTGGGTACCGTAAATTTCTGCCAGACGTTCCGCTTCATCGGCTACACCCATGGTATGGATATATCTCTTAATTGACAATGCAGACTGCAATTTTTCCTGCATTACCCCTAAATCCAGCATAAATTTCACCTCATCCTTTTCTTTGTCCTGATACAGGCAGAATTTATGGATATAATCCTCCACAGCCTGAGGCAATAAATATTTAATTGGTTCCCCTCTTTTTTCCCGATTTCTAATATCAGAGGAGGAAATTGCCAGTGCAGGCACTTCCATAAAATGGATTCGGCTGGTAAATTTCTCTTTGATTTCCCGAATATCCCCATATAAACGCTCTCTATCATACCCCGGTCTGGTCACCGCAACAAAATCGCATAACGATAAAAGTCGTTCCGGCTCCTTCCAGTTCATGATTTGGTGAATGGCATCTGCCCCTGTAATAAAATAAAGCCTTACATCAGGTCGACACATTTGCTTCAATGCTTCAATGGTATCAATAGTATATGTCATACCGGGTCGGTCAATTTCAATGCGAGACACTTCAAAATTTTGATTGCGCATGGTTGCTAATACAGTCATCAAATAACGATGCTCATTTGCTGTTATCTGACGCTTTGCCTTGTGTGCCGGTCTGCCGGTAGGAATAAAAATGACCTTGTCCACATTAAAACGATGGCGCACAGCCTCCGCCGTCACCAAATGTCCATTATGAATGGGATCAAAGGTACCACCCATAATGGCTATACTTTTGCATTCCCTAAAACTTGCTATTTCACTTCGCATAGAAACGCCTCTTTATCTTTTCTTCTCCAATAGTTTGACTTCAGCTAGCCTTTGCAACGCCAATCCATAATCTCCCGCTGTTTTTCTTGCAGCAACCCACAATAAATGCAGACCCTCAAAGATAATGTCTCTTGTTTCCTCATCCTCATCCTTTAAAGTTTGCAATGTTCGCAACGTATTTTTGGTTGATAAAACAACCTCTCCTTGTTCATCTGTATGGGTGGCAGACAGCAATTCGAACAATGCATCCACAAACTTTTCTCGTTTCTGGGGGGTTAAGCTTTTCAACCAGCATTTTAGAGTTCTATTCCAAAATTTGCTTTCCACAGAAACTGCCTCTAACCGAACGAAATCTGCCCCCATAACTTCCCAGGAATAAGGATCGTGCTGCATTACGCCCTTCTCTGCGCTTTTCACCACAGTATATTCTCCCTGATGATTCATCAGCATTCCAATAATAGAGGATTGGGGAACAAAGGTATGCAATTTTTCAAGAATATCACGATATCCTTGAAAACGAAGCATCCCTTCCTGAAAGCCGGGCCCATCATGGTTATATATACATACAATTCGTTCTTGTACTTCTTTAGGATTCACTGCCGAGGCAAAAACTGCTAAATTTCCACCTTTTGAATGCCCTCCAACACGAATCTCTCCCGAAAGCTGCTGAGCCACATACAAAAGATAAGCTGCCGCCGCTGTCTGCGCAGGAACGAGATCCAAAAAGCTCATATTAAAATCCTCTTTCCAGCCAATCAAAGATAAGTCCGTTCCTCTGTAGGAAACAAAAAAAGTACCATCCCCAACAAGAACCGTAATAGCAGAGAACTGCGCTTCCTTTTCTATATCAATATGGTCTGCATAAAAGCAAACCGCCATATTTTGAAAGCGTGGGCTTTTCCCCATGAGCTGTAGCAATACAACATCTTGAGGATCTCGAATATGAAGCTTTTCTTGAGGAAGCTCTTTGACTCTTTGCGCCAATTCACAAATAGATACAGGCTGGGCATCGTATTGCATTAAGACCTCTGTTAAAAAATGATAGGATAAGCATGTTATAATAAAGCCATCCACATCCTGAAACGGGAATTGCTTCAACGTTAAATCTCCGCGCCAAAGGAGATAATCTAATACGTTAGCCATGGCATCCTCTCCAAAGTAATTATTATTTTGATTTTGGCAATTCTATCACAGGCTTGGTCTTTGATTGACGAAATAACACAAATTTATTTCCAATCACCTGAACAACGTCTGCCCCTGTTCTGCTGCCAAGCAGTTCTGCCGCTTCCGCAGCCGATAACATATTATTATCCAGGACGCTGACTTTTATTAATTCTCTTGCTTCCAGCGCATTATGCACCGTATCTCTCAGTTCAGGTGTCACACCGTTCTTCCCTACCTGAAAAATAGCATCTATTCCGTTTGACATAGAACGTAAATATGCTCTTTGCTTACTTGTCAACATAAAATCCTCCAATTTTGAAAATACTTTTTACCGATTATAAATGTACTGATAATAAACTCCGAAACTACACTTCTTATGAGTCAAAATACTCCCACAAAACAAGCTTATAAAAGTTTATTAAACACCTATAATATACCTTAAACATCATAGCACACAACCCCTTATTTTGCAATCTCCCCCCAAAAAAGCATCTACTTATCATATTATTTACTTTTTTCAAAAAATCATTGTTCCATGAATGTATTGATGATAAAATGTAGTATAATAAATAAAATCACACAATACGGACTTGTGTTGTTTCATAAGCCATTTGTTTCGTAAGCCATTGTATTCGGTTTATTATACTATTTGCAATTTTGTTTAAAATAAAACACTATCAGCGCAATTGGTCTGGTTTTCATACCTTAAATATAGGAGGAACGCGACATGGATTTTCAAATCGGTTCACGGCTTAAAGAACTGCGGAATAAAAAAAAATTAAGCATTGCCGAGCTTTCTAAAATTTCAGAAGTAAGTACCGGCTTAATCAGCCAAATTGAGCGTGATTTGGTTGTGCCTTCAGTGGTCAGCCTCTGGCGCTTGGCCAGTGCATTGGATACAAATATAAATTATTTTTTTGAAGATAAAGAAAAAGAAGATGGCATCCTCATCCGTCGAGGAGATCATAAAATCATTGTAACCCACCACAATAACAGTTTTTATAAACTATTGTCTCCCACTCGTGCTGGGCATTTGTTGGATATGACAGAAGTTCGTTTGGAAAAAGGATGTACCTATGAAAAGGAGACCCTTTGCCATGAAGGAGAAGAATGTGGATATGTACTAAAAGGTACATTGACCGTCCACTTAAACGGTAACGAGTACGTGCTATATGAAGGTGACAGCATTTATTTTAGCAGTTCCTTACCCCATAAATATATTAATAACACGGATGAAGAATGTATTTCGATTTGGGCAATGACTCCTCCTTTTTTTTAAACAGATACACCACGCTGCGTATTGCAGCGTTTTTTATTTTCAATATACTTCTACAGCAAAAAAAACATGAAAATAGACATATCGCTTATGAACGACATGTCTTTTTCCATGTTCAAGTTCTAAATTTCCATCTCAAGTTCTTTTACGCCATAAAATCTCTTTTTTTATCAGAGTTATTTTACAACCTTTTTTCATCTGTATTATAATGCTTTCTTATCCTAAAACCTTTTGTATTAAGTTGAACCAGTTTCTATATGAAATCATCTCCAACTCTTTTTCTGTAAAACCCGCCGCCTTCATTTTTAAAAGCAAATCGGGAATCCTAGCGCAATCCTCTAAGCCTACAGTATAGGAAGTTTCCTGATCGCTATAGCTTTTCATTGACTCTGATGAAAGAAATTCAAAGAAATCAAAGCCAAAACCAAGGTGCTCCACACCAATTTTATCCGCTATGTAGGATGCATGCTTCACTAAATTATCTACATTTTGCTCGTTCAAATTTTGACTTACAAAAAGATTGAAGGAATTTAACCCAACCAAACCTTTTGTATCTCGTATTGCCAAAAGTTGTTCGTCAGACAGATTCCTTGCGGCAGGCGCCAGTGCCTTTGCATTGGAATGGGATGCCAAAATGGGGCCTTCCGCAATATGCACTACATCCCAAAAGGAACGCTCATTTAGATGAGAAACATCCATAATCATATGTTTTTCCTGTAACATGCGAACTGCTTTTTTCCCCAGTTCAGTAACTCCTCTGGAGGGATCACCTTGAACCCCTGTGGCCAATAGATTTTGCTCGTTCCATGTCAACATGGCATGACGCACACCAAAATCATAAAGCATATGGATTTGATCCAAGTCTTCCCCAATTCCGGAAAGACCTTCCATTCCCAGTAAGATGAAGAACTTTCCTGCCTTTTGCGCCGCTTCGATTTCAGCCATATTATGAACCAAAACCGCAACTTCACACTCTGCCATTTCATCCTTTGTTGCCTTTAATATCTGCTCCAGCCTTCTCGACGGTTCTTTGTCAAAAGGTGGATCAATCCAGATGACGAAGCAACCTCCTTCAACTCCGCCCTTACGCAGTCTTGTTAAATGGTGATTTTTTATAACCTGCGTTTCGCCTAGCAGGCGTTTGATGGTGACATCACTAAAGATGTCAGAATGTCCGTCAAATATCATATTACTCCTCTTTTCGTCTCTTCAAAAAATCTCTTATGCTTATGCGCCTAACAACTGACCAATAATTGTTCCAAAATATGTGCCAATTACATACCCCAATGTACCAACCAGCATGATAGGTCCTACTAATTTAACCCAACCTTTGGAAATTGCCATGGCTGCTGCCGTTGTGGGGCCGCCAATGTTTGCATTGGATGCAAGGATAATATCCTCCAAATTGAACTTAAACAACTTACCAAAGATAAAGCAGAACAGCATATTACCAACAACCATGATTAAGCAGAATACAAACAACATAGGAGCATTGATAAGAATCTGCTTAATGGATGCAGGAACACCGATTACAAATAAGAACAAATAAATTAAGTATGTACCGATTTCCTGAGCACCTGCTGTCTTCGCCACATGCTTAGAGCCAAAGGTAGCAACTGCCATTGCAACTGTTGTCATAATCAAATACTTATTACTCAATATTGCATTTAACACAATTAGTCCTTCATTACTTTTGGGGATAACATTGCCTAAAATCTTCGCAATAGAAAATGAAACCCAAACAATAATAGCACTGATTGCAAAATCAACGGCAATGTCTCTTAAAGAGATAGGTTTTCTTTCCCAGTAAGCAGCCGCCTGTGTCTTTGCAGCTTCATCAACACCAACACTTTCCACCTCATCTAAGTGGGGATGTTTAAAAGCCTTACGGAAGAGTCCAATACTTGGAATTGCAATTAGTACGAAGAAATAGCAAGCCATTAATAGGTTATCTGCCACTGTTGTTGCTGCAACTGTCTCGCCGGGAATTTCAAAGGAGCCAGCCAACGTAGCAAAGTTAACACCGCCACCAATGTAAGAGCCCGTCATCATCGCAGCAACACCTGCTGCATCAGGAACATAGTTCTTCAGTAAACCGAACGCCAAAACAGCTGAACAAGTAGTGCCAATCGAACCAATCAGGAAAATAATCAGCAGCTTTCCCGACTCCTTCCAAATCTTACGAATATCACACTGCAGCAGCAACAGCGGTATCGCAAGTGGAACCACATAGCCCCAAATAATATCATCAAACCAAGGTGCATTTGTGGGGATAATGTTCAGATTCGTTAATAGCAATGCCCCAATCAGTGCAATAATTGCACCGGAAAGTTTGGAGGCCCAAGCCCATGTCTGTTCTGCGTAAATGGAAAACGCAACCCAGCCACAAGTGATAGCCATAAGTGCCCACGTATTGTCAGCACTAATTAAAGTTGTACCCGTCATAATATCTCCTCCTTCAAAAAAATAAATGAGTAAAATTCCAATGCCCATATTTCGTTGCTGCAACACAGAAATCAAGGCCAGATTCATGATGAATCGTTCAATATTTTGAATTAATTCAACATATTGAATCTTTGTTCAAAATATACCACCCTTTTCAGTGCCTGTCAATAACAAAAATAGCAAAATATCACTACCTCCATTATATTTTTTTACATTGAAGTTCATGCTAATACAAAAAATTGCATTATTTATATTCGTTTTGTCTGCAAAAATTGTCGAAAATTTCTAAATAATTATTATTATTTATAACTTTAACAAAAAAATGACTTTTCTTCATTTTTCATTACAACTATTGAAAAAAACATTTGATTCTTTCTGTAAGACAATTCAATTATTAAGCATTCAATCTTAGTTTATCACTGAGGATATTATAAGATTTTAACTTGAATTTTAATAACCTATGAGTATTAACTTTCGGAAATAAAAAATAATAGTAAAAGTAAACGACATAGAAAACTTAAGCAAATATCAGAAATCCGAAAAAAATTTTTACATATAAGCGGTTGTTATGTGAAAACAGTAAAGGTAGGCTTAAAAATCATCGTGATTCTTTGTGTCATTTGCGTATCATATGTATGTCATTCATAATTTTTCACAAAGGATAATAATCTAGCTGATTCTTCTGTTACTATAAAGTGCTACCAGTAAACTTATTAAAAAAATTTATTAAAAACCTTATAGAAATTCTCAAACGTTACTCTTAAACAGTTTTCAAACTTATAAATTTCTTAGAAGTTCTTGCAAAAAACTGCAGATAAGGTTTGATAAGCTAAAAGAAAACAATAAAATAAACCCCGAAAACTTGGTGTTCTCGGGGTTTTGATGTTTCAAATAAATTTTGAAATAATTATCTCTTGCTAAACTGAGGCGCACGTCTCGCTGCCTTGAGACCATATTTCTTTCTTTCTTTCATTCTAGGGTCACGAGTTAAGAAGCCAGCTTTTTTCAAAGCGGGTCTGAAATCGCCATCTGCCTGAAGTAATGCTCTGGAGATACCATGTCTGATTGCACCTGCCTGACCTGTAAATCCACCACCATTTACATTAACCAAAACATCAAACTTTACTGTTGTTTCTGTCAATTCCAAAGGCTGACGAACAATCAGCTTCAATGTTTCAAGACCGAAATATTCGTTGATATCTCTTTTATTTATTGTTATTTTACCGTTGCCGGGTACCAAATATACTCTAGCTACGGAAGATTTTCTTCTGCCTGTACCGTAATATCTAGCTGCTGCCATTATGCTTTCCTCCTCCTATTAAAATTTAATTTCCAATTTTTCGGGTTTCTGTGCTGCATGGGGATGTTCTGCACCTGCATATACATGCAATTTTCCAAACATCTTTCTTCCCAGAGCATTTTTAGGAAGCATACCTTTTACAGCATGTTCAATAACTCTTTCAGGGTGTGTATCCAGCATCTTATCCAGTCTAGTTGTTTTCAAACCACCTGTGTAACCGGAGTGATGATGATATACCTTCTGCTCCAATTTTTTGCCTGTTACAGCAACCTTCTCAGCATTGATAACGACAACATAGTCACCCATATCAACATTTGGTGCATACTGTGGTTTATTTTTGCCTCTTAAAATGTTTGCGATCTCTGTAGAAATACGACCTAAAGTCATATCAGCAGCATCAATTACATACCACTTTTTTACTACATCAGATTCCTTCGCAATGTAAGTTGTTCTCATGGTTTCTACCTCCCTATTCATATTTTGTTTGATCCGTTGACTTTGCCGTTTTGCGGGAACAAAACGGTCAATCTCCATTATGTGGTTTCACATAACTTGTTGGATCCCACCTTGAGAAACATATATTTAAAGCCAAAAGGCTCTAAAGTCAAAATACAGCTTTTTAATTATAGTACATTCAACCTTCGCTGTCAACAGCTTTTCCATGCAAATCATAATAAATTTCCTGCAAAGTCAAACCTTGTGGCTCTGCCGTTATCCCAGCCTTTTCCCGGTTCCCACTTAGTATGATTTGTAAAATCTCATCAGGGGAGACTTTATCCTGCCCAACAGCGATTAAAGTTCCCGCCATAATTCGCACCATATTATACAAAAATCCGTCACCAGTCACATAAATTGAAATTACGTTACCTTCACTTTTTACATAACAATCAAAAATGCTTCTAACCGTAGATGAAACAGTACTTCCAGCTGCACAAAACGCAGCAAAATCGTAGGTACCAATAAAGTTGCTAGCCGCTTTATTCATTTTTTCCAAATCCAGGGGACTATATACAAATGTTGTATAGAGCCGTTCCTTAGGATTTCGCATGGGGCCATTCCAAATACGATATTCGTAGGTTTTTTTGATACAATCATACCTTGGATGAAAATCTGCAGGAACCTCTTCCGCCTTTACCACCACAATATCCGAAGGAAGCAGAGAGCGAACGGCAAGGGGAATTTTTTCAACAGGTATGTTTGTTTCTACATCTATTGTTGCCCTTTGACCCAACGCATGCACCCCTCTGTCCGTTCTGCTTGCGCCGATGCAGATTAAATTGGGGGAACGAAACAGAGCTCTTAGCGCCTTCTCCAATTCACCTTCAACAGTTTTTACTTCCGGTGACAATTGTTTTTGCCATCCGCTATAGTTGGTTCCATCGTAGGCAATGGTCAATAGTATACGCTTCACAAAATGCCTCCTGACATATAGAAAGGGAGATGCAAAACCTCCCCCTAACTATCGTATTATAAGGTTTTACATCTATTTTCGCAAATTCTTTCTAACCTTCCATTTAACCAGTAACCAAAAATTTTTACCTAATAAAGAAATTAAACACTGATTCACTCATTAAATTATTTAAAGTCGGAAGTGTTATTCTAAATACCGCAAAAAGACTAAATCAAAAATCCAAATGTATTTGTTGCATATCTTATGCCAAGAATCGCCACAAGATAAAGTATCCCCATGGCAAATGCACTGTAGTCTCTTTTTTGTATTTGCATACGGTTCATACGGGTTCTATTTTCGTCTCCATGATAACACCTTGCCTCCATGGCCATTGCCAACTCTTCTGCACGACGAAACGCGGATATAAACAGAGGAACTAGAATAGGAATCAAGCTTTTGGCTTTTTGCATCAAGTTTCCTGAATCAAAATCCGCACCTCTGGCCTGTTGAGCTTTCATAATTTTATCTGTCTCATCCAGCAAGGTTGGAATAAAGCGAAGCGCAATTGTCATCATCATTGCAATTTCATGGGCAGGCACCCCAATTTTTTTAAATGGACGAAGCATAAATTCAATGCCATCCGTCAATTGAATGGGGGTAGTGGTCAAAGTCAGCACAGATGACCCTACAATTAAAAGAACCAAACGAATGCACATTTTAGCAGCCAGCACAATTCCTTCCATGGTCAAACTTAAAAAGCCCCATTGCCAAAGTACATGTTCTCCCTTCGTCATGAAAAGATTAATAAAAGCTGTAAATAAAATAATAATAATGATACCTTTAATTCCCTTAAGCATAAACTTTATAGGTACCTTGGATACCTGAATCACCGTTGCTAAAACCAATATTACAAACAAATATCCTGCAAAACTATTAATCATAAACAGCGTTATAATATACAAAAAAGTCAAGGTAAGTTTTACTCTGGCATCTAGGCGATGGATAGGGGAATCCACTGGATAAAACTGCCCTATGGTAATATCCCGAATCATACCCTCACCTGCCTTACCAAATTCATCAACACTTTTTTTGCTTCCTCCACCGTAAAAATATCCAACGGTACATCAAAACCTTTATCTTTCAGTGCCTGAAAAACATAGCTTACCTGAGGTGCTGCCAGCCCCATGGCCTCCAGCTCCTGCACATGGCAAAAAACCTCTTTGGGAGTGCCTTCCATGGCAGCTTTTCCTTCGTGCATTACGATAATTCGATCAACCAATTTCGCAACATCCTCCATGCTATGGCTCACCAAAATAACTGTTATTCCTCGCTCTTCATGAAGATGCTTGATTGCTTGTAGTATTTCGTCCCGACCCTTGGGGTCTAAACCTGCTGTAGGCTCGTCCAATATTAATACCTCAGGATTCATGGCTAAAACACCAGCAATAGCTACACGACGTTTCTGCCCTCCAGATAGCTCAAAGGGAGATTTTTCGTATAGCTCAGGGGCAATACCCACAGTTTCCAATGCCGAAACCACATTGGAATGAATCTCTTCTTTAGATAATTGCATATTGGTAGGGCCAAAAGCAACATCCTTATAGACCGTCATTTCGAAAAGCTGATATTCTGGGTATTGAAATGCCAAACCAATACGCCTACGCACCTCTTTTAATTTTGCTTTATCCCTATGAATATTTTCCCCATCTAACAAAATTTCACCCTTGCTTGGAGTGATAATGCCATTCAAATGTTGTATTAAGGTTGATTTGCCCGAGCCTGTATGTCCGATAAGACCAACAAATTCTCCTTTTTTAATTTCCAGGGAAACATTATCCAACGCTTTTTTCTCAAAAGCAGTTTCAGGATTATAAATATATGTTAAGTGGTTAATTTTAATTGACATAGTGCACCTACCATTTCCTCGACTGTTAAAATATCTGCGGGTATGTCAACGCCTTCTTTGCGTAAAAGATGGGCAACCTCCGTTACTTGCGGTACATCCAAGCCATACTGCTGTAACCGCTCAACCTGAGAAAAAATCTCCTTGGGCTTCCCTTCCATCACTACCTCGCCATCATCAATCACATAAACACGATCCCCTCGGACTGCTTCGTCCATATAGTGGGTAATCAGAATAATGGTAATGCCTTCGTCTTTATTTAAGCGTTCAATGGTCTCCAATACCTCTTTGCGTCCCACAGGGTCCAGCATGGCTGTAGGTTCATCTAAAACAATGCAATCAGGCATCATAGCAAGCACACCTGCAATGGCAATACGCTGTTTCTGACCGCCGGATAGCTTTGATGGTGTATGCTTTGCGTACTTCTCCATATGAACCGTAGCCAAAGCTTCATCCACACGGCGGCGAATTTCTTCCGGGGCAATGCCCATATTCTCAGGGCCAAAGGCTATATCCTCTTCTACAACCGTTGCTACAAGTTGGTTGTCTGGATTTTGGAAAACCATACCTGCGGATTGACGAATATCCCATATCAATTCTCCATTTTTGGTATCCATACCTTTCACCCATAACGTACCTGCTGTGGGTTCCAGCAATGCATTAATGTGCTTTGCAAAGGTAGATTTTCCAGAGCCATTATGACCCAGAACAACAACAAATTCCCCTTTTTCTATCTCTAAATCAACTGCTTTCAAAGCAGAAACTTTTTCTTCCTCAGTGCCGTGGTCTGTTTCAAGTATTTTGGTATATTCATACGTCAAACCTTCGGCCTTCACCATTTTCATAATTTCACCTTTTCTATAAAGATTTTCATCCTCTTAAGTCTATGACAACTAATGTTCACAGCTATGAATAGGATACGTTTTTTCCACAAAAAAGTCAAGAAAAACAGGGCTTTGCTATACTAAAAGTACAGTTTGTTCCCTTAATAAAATCTTCAATTTTTCGTAAACACATCGTAATTCTGCCTTAAGTGTATCTACTGCTTTCTGTGTTATTCTTAGACCATAGAAATCAAGAGCTGTAATCTGTTGGTAACATAGGAGAAAGGTGACTGTAACAACATCGTAAACCCACTGTAACCTACGTAAGCCCCCTTTATGCTACAATAATAAAAACAAAGTTTCTTTTTGAAAGGAGAGACATTTATGAAAAAACAATTATTGAAACTTGCAGGTGCATCCATCTTAGCTTTTTCCCTATCCTTCGTGACATTTATGTCTCTGACAGTAGCAATTCAACACAATCAAGAAAAGAAAGAGGCGGCTACAATTCACGCAGAGCAGACCTATAATAATACTACTACTTTAACATCGATTCTTCACTAATGTAAATCCCTTTCTTATTATAAAAAGTCACGCACAAATCTTTGTGTGTGACTTTTTCAATGAGAATTCAATATTTCTCGTTTTTAAAGATACTACCTTCATAAACAAACCTTTTTTTAACCTTCTATAGGGCACTTAGAATGATTTCAAGTTATTCAGCCAGTTTTTTCACTGTTTCCGTAATCAAAGGAATTTCATATATTTTCTTAAAGCTCAATTCAGTTTCTCCATCTAAAAATCGAAAAGAACGTTCTTTACTGGTAATGCTTTGGGGCGTAATTTTCTTTCCTGACAACGCATAGGTGTCTTTTGCAGATTCTTTAAAAACGCCTTTATAATGAAAAATAGTCTGATTGTAATAATAAAAGTTCCCATCTTTATATACAGTAATATAACACTGGGGATCTGTTTGACAAGCATAAGTACCGATAAATTGGTTGGTCAATCCTATCCCTTTAGGTGGCTCTTGATGCCAAATAAAAATAAGGAAACCTATTACTGCAATTGTAATAAGATATTTTCTTTTCTTCATAATCAACCTCCATAAAGGTATGCCCAATATACAGTTAATCATGCTTCTCTCTGCCTAGCATGAAACTCCAATGGTTCTTTATTTAGCATAATAAACATTATATATCATATGTCATATTTTCACAAATAATAGACAGAGAACCATGCAAAAAGCGGCTCCCCAAATGGAGAACCGCTTTCATTTATCTATTAAACCAATTCAATGAATACTTCCATCGCGCCGTCGCCTTTTCTTGCGCCCAGCTTAACGATTCTTGTATAACCACCGTTACGGTCAACATACTTAGGAGCGATTTCATCAAACAATTTCGCTGCCATGTCAACTTCTTTACTCATTGTTCTAACTTTCTTGCCATCAGCAGGAACTTCAGTTACAGGGTAAAGATAAGCTAACAGTTGACGTCTTGCTGCAAGTCTGGAAGGCTTATCCTTCTTTACTGTTTTCTTTTCTTCATTGTAAACAGTTACTTTCTTGCCATTTACAACTTCTTTAACACGCTTGCCGCTTGCGTCTTTTTTTGCAACTTTCGCTGTTACTTCAACTTCATCAAAGTTGTCTTTTTCTTTCACAGCAATTGTGATGAGCTTTTCAGCAATTCTTCTTACTTCCTTCGCTCTTGTTTCTGTTGTTTTAATTTTGCCGTGGTACAGCAAATTTGTTACTTGGTTTCTTAACAAAGCCTTTCTCTGGGGTGTTGTTTTACCAAGTTTTCTATAACCGGATGCATGCATGGTTTGTATCCTCCTAGTTGATCCCCGTAAGATAGTGCCCGCCACCACTGCTCCTCGGGCTTATGTGGTGGCGTAATCCTACGGTAATAATAGTAACGGGCAGAACTTATTCGTCGCTGGGTCTTAATGCCAAGCCAAGCTCTGCCATTTTGTTTAAAACTTCTTCCAAGGACTTGCGTCCCAAATTTCTAACCTTCATCATTTCTTCTTCTGTCTTATTTGCAAGGTCTTCCACTGTGTTGATGCCCGCTCTCTTCAAGCAGTTGTAAGAACGAACAGAAAGATCCAGCTCTTCAATACTCATTTCAAGAACCTTTTCTTTCTTACCTTCTTCTTTCTCAACCATAATAGAAGCATCCTTTGCGTTATCAGAAAGATCAATAAACAGGTTCAGATGCTCATTTAAAATTTTTGCACCGTAGCTGACTGCATCATCGGGTGCAATAGTACCGTTGGTCCATACTTCCAATGACAATTTATCATAGTCGGTAATTTGGCCAACACGAGTATTTTCCACAAGGAAATTTACTCTGGTAACGGGGGTGAAAATACTGTCAACAGGGAGCATGCCAATTGGTTGGTCATCTTTTTTGTTTTTGTCCGCACCAATATAACCGCGTCCTTTGTTGATGGTAATCTCCATATAAAGCTTGCTGCCAGCGCCGCCGGAAAGTGTTGCAATGTGATGATCGGGATTCAAAACCTCAACATCACTGTCTGTTTTAATATCAGAACCTTTTACTTCCCCCTCACCCTCAACGTCAATATAGGCAATTTTGGGTTCGTTTCCTTCGCTGGTGTTTTTAATTGCAAGTCCCTTTAAGTTCAGGATGATTTCTGTTACATCTTCCTTTACCCCGGGAATTACGCTAAATTCATGAAGCACGCCATCAATTTTTACATTGCTGACAGCTGCCCCAGGAAGAGAAGATAATAATATTCTTCTCAGGGAATTTCCTAATGTTGTGCCATAGCCTCTTTCCAAAGGCTCTACCACGAACTTACCATAAGTTCCGTCCGGTGCCATCTCAGCAATCTCAATACGAGGTTTCTCAAATTCAAACACTCATTCAAACCTCCCTTTTTTATATTAAGGTGCTGCGGGACATTTTGCCCCACAGCTTTTTGATTGACTTTTTTGCACAACCGTTTCAGATTATTTGGAGTACAGCTCGACAATAAATGTTTCTTCAACAGGAATGTCAATCTGTGCTCTTGTAGGTTTTGCTACAACTGTGCCGCTTAACGCATCATGGTTAGCGGTCAGCCATTCAGGAACGATTTTGCCATCAGTAGAAGCCAAAACGTCTTTGTATCTCTGAATGGATTTATATTTTTCTTTTACTTCAATTGTGTCGCCAACCTTTACCTGATAGGAAGGGATATCAACAGGCTTACCGTTTACGGTTACATGTTTATGACGAACAATCTGTCTTGCTTCTTTTCTTGTTCTGCCGTAGCCAAGACGGAACATTACGTTATCCAGTCTCATTTCAAGAAGCATAAGCAGGTTTTCACCGGGAATACCTTCTTTTTTGCAATTTTTTCAGCCTGAGCATAGTAGCCTCTGAACTGTTTTTCTAAAACGCCGTAGATGAATTTAGCTTTCTGCTTTTCTCTCATCTGAAGGCCGTATTCGCTCATTTTTCTGTTTGCTTTTAAGTTTTGCTTTTTGGATTTTTTATCAATACCAAGGTAGATGGGATCCAAGTTCAAGGATCTACATCTCTTCAGTACGGGTACTCTATCTCTTGCCATTTATCTACACCTCCTGATGATTATACTCTTCTGCGCTTAGGTGGTCTACAGCCGTTGTGAGGAACGGGTGTTACGTCTCTAATCATTGTAACATCCAAACCTGCAGCCTGCAATGCACGGATTGCAGCTTCACGACCTGAACCGGGGCCCTTTACAAAAACTTCAATCGTCTTCAGACCGTAGTCAGAAGCAGCCTTTGCAGCTGTATCTGCAGCCATCTGTGCTGCATAAGGTGTGGATTTTTTGGATCCTCTAAAGCCCAGCTGACCAGCACTTGCCCAAGAAAGCGCATTGCCAATAGCATCAGTGATTGTAACGATTGTATTATTAAAAGTAGACTGAATGTGAGCCTGGCCACGTTCTACTTTTCTTTTATCACGGCGTCTGCGAGTTGTTGTCTTTTTCACAGTTTTCTTAGCCATTATTCAAACCTCCTTTGAAATCAATTATTTCTTCTTATTCGCAACGGTCTTTCTAGGACCTTTTCTTGTTCTTGCGTTTGTCTTTGTTTTCTGTCCTCTTACAGGCAAGCCTTTTCTGTGGCGGATGCCTCTGTAACAGCCGATTTCAATCAGACGTTTGATGTTCAGAGCGATTTCTCTTCTCAAGTCACCCTCAACCTTTTGGGATTTATCAATGACTTCACGAATTTTAGCCACTTCATCATCAGTTAAGTCTCTTACTCTAGTATTAAGATCTACACCAGCTTCGTTCAAAATACGAACTGCACTAGGGTGACCGATGCCATAAACATAAGTCAGACCAACTTCAACGCGCTTTTCTCTTGGTAAGTCTACACCAGCAATACGTGCCATGTATATCTTGCACCTCCTATAATTTTCACTCAGTTATTTCATCTTCAAAAATTTTCGCATAAATAATTTGTACCCATTGGGCATTACAAACAGAGCGAACAGCCGTCAGCCTGTACGCTGCCTCTGCTATTAACTGTATGCTCCTCCCGGTACATTGACGGATTTATCAAACGACTCTAAAAGGTATTCCCTTCGGATAAGTCATAAAATATATATCAGCCTTGTTTCTGTTTATGCTTTGGATTTTCACAAATGACCATTACACGACCTTTTCTTTTAATAATTCTGCATTTTTCACACATAGGTTTTACAGATGGTCTTACCTTCATTGTGATCGCTCCTTCCTTATTTCGCTCTCCAAATAATTCTGCCCTTAGACAGATCGTAGGGAGACATTTCAACTAATACTTTGTCGCCCGGCAAAATACGGATGAAGTTCATACGCAATTTCCCGGAAATGTGTGCCAGGATCTGATGGCCGTTTTCCAGCTCTACCTGAAACATGGCATTGGGTAATTTCTCCAGTATGGTTCCTTCTACTTCAATTACGTCATCTTTTGACAAGCCAAGAACCTCCTTAACAGTCTGCTGCTTTTACTTGATACATTTTTATAGCCTTACGAATATCCGCATCCAGAATGTAAGCATTCTGCATTATTTTTTCGGCCATAACTGCGTCCACAAAATTGGTAGGCTGTACATGAATCATTTTCTTGCGCTTGGGCTTCTCAAGCCTACGCGTTTTTCCGTTGGCCAAATATAAATACCTGCCTTCAACGGAAAGAACCATCATTGCCTCACCCTTATCGTGTCCGTCTTTAGAAAAAACGATTTGCCCAATTTGATATTCCAACGCAATCACCTCTATTCTTCCTTATCTATTAGGGTAACGTGAGAATTTCGGGGGTACCGTCAGTAATCAATATGGTATTTTCATAATGCGCTGCATATTTCCCATCTTTGGTAACAGTAGTCCAACCGTCTTTCAACAGGCGAACATTGTAGTCACCTACATTTACCATAGGTTCAATGGCAAGGGTCATACCCTTTTTCAACTGAGCTCCTTTGGATAATGTTCTGAAGTTGGGAATCTCCGGCGCCTCATGCAGTTCCTTGCCTATACCATGGCCAACATAAGCACGAACAACTGAAAATCCATTTTCTTCTACGTATTTCTGGATAGCCGAACCTATATCATTGAGATGATTGCCTTCTTTTGCAAATTTTATGCCTTCAAAGAAGCTTTGTTTGGTCACTTCAATTAATTTTTTTGCTTCAGCTGAAATTTCACCTACCGCATAAGTTCTGGCCATATCTCCATGATAGCCTTCTAAGATACATCCCATGTCAACGCTAAGGATATCACCTTCTTTTAAAATACGCTTTCCGGGTATCCCGTGCACAACCTCCTCATTTACTGAGGTGCAAAGTGTTGCGGGAAATCCGCCATAGCCTTTAAAGGAAGGAATACCGCCTTGACTGCGAATATAATTCTCTGCCAGCTGATCAAGATATGCCGTTGTTACACCAGGTGTAATAGCCTTCGCAATGAGTTCTTCTGTTTTTGCCAGAAGCTGCCCAGCTCTACGCATTTTCGCAATTTGATTTTCTGTTTTGATCGTGATTGCCATGTTATCTCTCCAGACCTTTTATGATTGCCTTGGTGATTTCGTCAATGGGCATGGTACCGTCCACTTCGATTAATATGTTTTCTTTTTCATAAAATGCAACCAAAGGCTCACTTTGTTCGTGGAATGTTTTAATTCTTGCAAGTCCTGCTTCTGTTGTATCGTCTTTACGCTGGGTCAGTGCTTCACCGCACACATCGCAAACACCGGCTACCTTTGCAGGCAAGAATAATTTATTAAAAGTTGCACCGCACTTGGGACAAGTTTCTCTTGCAGTTAATCTAGCGAGCATAATCTCGTCGGGCGCATTAATATAAACAACTTTATCCAGAGCTACCATTTCTTCAAGCTTTTCGGCTTGAATGACAGTACGAGGGAAACCATCCAAAATAAAACCGTTTTTGCAGTCATCCTTCTGAATTCTCTCTTTTACAATAGCAATGATTAATTCGTCAGAAACTAAGCCGCCAGACGCCATAATGCTTTTCGCCTGAATACCCAGCTCTGTACCCTTTGCAACTTCTTCTCTTAGCATGTCACCCGTTGAAATATGAGCGATACCATAATGCTTTACCAAACGTGCAGCCTGTGTACCTTTACCTGCAGCGGGTGCACCAATGAGAACCAATTTCATAACAATCATTACCTCTTTTCTTTAGATAGCCCTTCTCTTTTTGAACTCCCCATTCAACCCCGGGAAATGCCTAAGCATTTCCCAGCAGGTCGAGATTATTCACTCAAAAAACCTTTATAATGGCGCATGAGTAACTGGCTTTCCAAAGACTTTACAATATCCAGCGCAACACCAACCACGATGATTAATGTTGTACCGCCAAAGCCTACGTTAATCTTAAATATCCATTGAAGCACAACAGGTACCATAGCCAAAATTGAGTAGCAAATGGCGCCAACCAAAGTAATTCTGTTTACAACCTTTGTGATATATGTGCTTGTAGGTTGACCTGGTCTGATACCAGGGATAAATCCACCATTCTTCTTCATATTCATTGCGATTTCATTGGGGTTGATCACAATAGAAGTATAGAAATAGGTGAAGAATAAAATAAGCGCAATATACAGACACGCACCAATGGGATGTGTCATATTAAGAATTTCTGTAATCTTTGTAAATGTCGCACCTTTATTGGGAATAAAGTTGCCGATTTGCTGTGGGAACTGCAACAGGGAAATCGCAAAGATAATTGAAATAACACCTGCAGTATTTACCTTAATAGGCATTGTTGTGCTGCTTCCACCCATTTGCTTGTGTCCTGCCATTTTGGAAGAATACTGCACAGGCAGTCTTCTTTCACCTGTATTTACACATACAATAAATGCCAATACAACCAGCAAAATGATTAAAATCGCTGCAACTTTTGCAACACCGGCTACGCCGGAACCAGAAATTGTATAATACATACTTGCAATACCTTGAGGCAAGTTAGAAACGATATTGATAAAAATAATCATGGAAGAACCGTTTCCAATGCCCTTTGCAGTTATCTGCTCAGCCAGCCACATTACGAATGCAGAACCGGTAACCAAACAAATTACAGAAGCTGCATAAATCAGCGTGTTGTTGGTCAGGAACATATTCTGATAAGTATATGTGAGACCTGCACCCTGGATCAGCGCCAACACAACTGTCAGATATCTGCTGTAAGACTGTAACTTTTTACGCCCTTCCGGGCCTTCTTTTGAAAGCTGTTCAAACTTCGGAATAGCAATCGTCAGCAATTGCATAATGATCGATGCATTAATATATGGGCCGATACCCATTGCAAAAAGGGACCAACTTGAGTTTGCGCCACCGGCGATTACACTATACAGTGTACCAACACCAGTCGCTCCCCTCGCTGCGATTACACTTGCCGCGTCAATACCGGGTAAAGCGATTAATGTACCTAATCTAACGATTGCAAAAATCATCAGAGTGTACAATATTTTGTTTCGAATTTCTTTCGTTCTCCAGGAATTAACGAAAATCTTAAACATTAAATCACCTCTGCTTTTCCGCCGGCTGCTTCAATCTTTTCAAGCGCAGTTTTGCTAAACTGATTTACTTTGATTGTAAGTTTTCTTTCAAGCTCACCCTCTCCGAGAATCTTAACGCCGTCTCTGGGATTGCTAACTAAGCCAACAGCTTTTAAAGCATCGATATCTACTACTGCATCGTTTTCAAAAACGTTTAACATGCTAACGTTAATGGAAATGATTTCTTTACTATTTCTGCATGTGAAGCCTCTTTTGGGAAGTCTTCTGTATAAAGGCATCTGACCGCCTTCAAAACCGCACTTACCGCCGGCACCGGAACGCTGACCCTGGCCTTTATGGCCTCTGCCTGCTGTTTTACCGTTACCTGTTGCATGACCTCTGCCGCGTCTCCATGCACTTTCCTTGGAGCCTTCTGCAGGTCTCAAATCGCATAAGTTCATTTTTGCACCTCCTCAAATCAAATTTCTTCAACTTTTACAAGGTGGCTTATCTGATGGATCATTCCTCTGATAGCCGCATTGTCCTGCTGAATGACACTGCTGTTTGTCTTTTTCAGTCCCAAAGCCTGCACTGTTTTTTTATGTTTCGGAACTGCTCCGATTGTAGATTTCACTAATGTGATTTTAATTTCAGCCACTGTCAATTCCTCCTTAACCTAAGAGTTCTTCTACAGTAATGCCACGAAGCTTTGCAACTGCTTCAGGTGTTGTCGCTCTGGACAAACCTTCAATTGTTGCACTTACAACGTTGCGCTTATTGTTGGAACCCAAGGATTTTGTTCTGATGTTACGTACGCCTGCCAATTCCAGTACCGCACGAGCGGGACCACCAGCGATAACGCCAGTACCTTCAGCAGCTGGCATCAATAATACGCTAGCGCTGCCGAATACACCCTGCACATCATGATAGATGCTGTCAACATCGTTTCTTTCTACTTTGATGATGTTTTTGATTGCATCCTCTTTGCCTTTACGGATGGCATCGGGAATTTCAGCCGCTTTGCCCATGCCGCAACCAATGTGGCCATTGCCATCACCAACTACAACCAGAGCTGCGAATCTGAATGTACGACCACCCTTAACAACCTTTGTTACACGGTTGATAGTTACTACTTTATCTTTCAGATCTAAAGTGCTTGGATCGATTCTCTTCAACTTGCTTTCCTCCTTGCCTTAGAAATTTAATCCGGCTTCTCTTGCTGCATCCGCCAAAGCTTTCACTTTACCATGGTAAATGAAACCGCCTCTGTCGAAAACAACCTCTGTAATGCCTTTTTCAACTGCTCTTTTTGCCAGAACTTCACCAACAACAGCTGCTGCAGCAACAGTGGAAGTAAATTCAACTTTGCTTGCAATTTCAGATTCCATTGTGGAAGCTGCAACCAATGTGTGATGTGTAACATCATCGATGATCTGTGCATACATATGCTTATTGGATCTGAACACTGCCAATCTAGGTCTTTGTGCAGTTCCATTCACATGATTGCGGATTCTATAGTGTCTTTTCACACGAGCCGCCGCACGAGATGGCTTTCTAATCATAGTATTTCACTCCGTTTCTAAAAATTAGTCATTTTCCGATATAAATACTCAAGCCGTCAGGCGTTGATTATTTCTTACCGGTCTTACCAACTTTACGTCTAATCTTCTCGTCAGCGTATTTAATACCTTTGCCTTTGTAAGGTTCAGGGGGACGTTTTGTTCTGATTTCAGCTGCAAACTGTCCAACTTTTTCTTTATCAATACCCTTAACAGTAATTTTGTTTGTACCTTCAAGGATTGTTTCAATACCTGCGGGATCTTCCATCTCAACGGGATGAGAATAACCCAAAGTAAGTGTCAACTTCTTGCCGGACTTAGCTGCTCTGTAACCAACACCGTTGATTTCCAAAACCTTTGCATAGCCCTGTGTTACACCAACAACCATATTGAAAATCAATGTTCTTGTTAAACCGTGTAAAGCTTTGTGCTTTTTCAGATCACTAGGTCTTGTAACTACGATCTGACCTTCTTCCATTGCGATATGCATGTCAGCGGATAATTTTCTTTCCAGAGTACCCATGGGGCCCTTCACTGTAAGCAGATTACCTTCGCCGATTTTAACATCAACGCCTGCAGGCACTGCAACAGGGAGTTTACCGATTCTTGACATGGTCTGCACCTCCTATTTTCTTTAACAATTATTACCAGATAAAAGCAATAACTTCGCCGCCTACGCCAACTTTTCTTGCTTCTTTATCTGTCATCAAGCCACGGCTTGTGGAAATGATTGCAATACCCAATCCACCCAAAACCTTAGGCAATTCCTCTTTGTTTGCAAAAACTCTAAGACCTGGTTTGGAAATTCTCTTCAAACCTGTGATTACTTTTTCGTTTTTGTCTGCGCCATATTTCAAGCTAACACGAATTGTGGATTTTACACCATCCTCAATTACTTCATAGCCCTTTACATAACCTTCTGTTGTCAAAATGTCAGCAATTGCTTTCTTCATTTTGGAAGAAGGAACATCTACTGTATCGTGTTTTGCTGTGTTACCGTTTCTGATTCTTGTCAGCATATCTGCGATAGGGTCGCTCATTGACATTATGAATTCCTCCTTTCTTTTACCAGCTTGCTTTCTTTACGCCGGGAATCTGGCCCTTGTACGCCAATTCACGGAAGCAAATACGGCAAATTCCATATTTTCTAAGCACAGAGTGGGGTCTGCCACATACTCTGCAACGTGTGTAAGCTCTAGTGGAGAACTTAGGAGTTCTCTGCTGCTTCACGATCATAGATCTTTTAGCCATTTTTGTCCCTCCCTTTATTTTGCGAATGGCATACCAAATAATTTAAGCAACTCTCTTGCTTCTTCATCTGTCTTTGCTGTAGTAACAAAAACGATGTCCATACCTCTGATTTTGTCTACTTTATCATATTCGATTTCAGGGAAAATCAGCTGTTCTTTGACACCCATTGTATAGTTACCTCTGCCGTCAAAGCTATTTGCCTTCACACCACGGAAGTCACGTACACGAGGAAGGGCAATGTTGATCAATCTGTCAGCGAACTCATACATTCTGCCGCCTCTCAGTGTAGTCTTACAGCCAATATTCATACCTTCACGAAGCTTAAAAGCTGCGATGGATTTTTTCGCCTTTGTTACTACAGGCTTTTGTCCAGTAATGATAGTCATATCTTTTACTGCACCATCTAAAATTTTCGCATTTTCCTTTGCTTCGCCAACTCCCATGTTGATGATGATTTTTTCAAGCTTGGGCACTGCCATCTTGTTTGTATATGAAAATTTCTTAATCATTTCAGGTACTACTTCTGCTTCATAAAAATCTCTTAATCTGCTCATTGTTTACCTCCTTTCCAAGGATCAGTCGATAACTTCGCCTGTCTTTTTTGCAACTCTTACTTTTTTGCCGTCTTTAATCATAGCACCAAGACGTGTTGCCTTGCCATTATGAAGATACATTACGTTGGAAGCGTGAATATAACTTTCCTTCTTAACAATACCACCCTGCTGATTTTTTGCATTGGGCTTTGTATGTTTAGAAATCATGTTAACGCCTTCTACAAGAACTCTGTTATTCTTAATATCAACAGCAAGAATCTTGCCTTGTTTGCCTTTATCTTTACCTGTTGTTACAACGACTTTATCGCCGCTTTTCAATTTCAAGTTAGCCACCTAGCACACCTCCTTATAATACTTCAGGTGCCAGAGAAAGAATCTTCATAAACTGCTTCTCTCTCAGCTCTCTGGCAACGGGTCCAAAAATACGTGTACCCTTGGGGTTTTTGTCATCTTTGATAATAACCGCTGCATTGTCGTCAAATTTAATATAGCTTCCGTCTGCTCTGCCCACGGAGTGCACTGTTCTAACCACAACAGCCTTTACAACATCGCCTTTTTTCACAACGCCGCCGGGTGTTGCATCTTTAACAGCTGCAACAATGATGTCGCCAACGCCTGCATATCTTCTTGTAGAGCCGCCGAGTACTCTAATACAAAGGAGTTCTTTTGCTCCGGAATTATCTGCTACTTTTAATCTGGTTTCCTGTTGAACCATGTGATTGCCTCCTCTCCAAAAAGGATTATTTTGCTTTTTCGATAATACTTACAAGTCTCCATCTCTTGTCCTTAGACAAAGGTCTGGTTTCCATAACCTTTACGCGGTCACCAATGCCACATTCGTTGTTTTCGTCATGTGCCTTGAGTTTGTAAGTTCTATTTACGATTTTACCATACAAAGGGTGTTTTACTTTATCTTCCACAGCAACAACAATTGTCTTGTCCATTTTGTCGCTGACTACTTTACCAATTCTGGTTTTACGAAGATTTCTTTCTTCCACAAAGAGTTCCTCCTTTCAATAGACCGGATTATTATTCTGCGGCTCTAGCCTTTTGTGTAATCACTGTCTGAATTCTTGCAATACTTTTACGAACTTCCTTGATTCTTGCTGTATTATCCAACTGGTTCGTTGCGTTCTGGAATCTCAGGTTGAATAACTCTTTTTTAGCAGAAACAAGGTCTCTCTGTAATTCATCTGCAGTCTTACCTGTCAATTCATTTACAAAACCTTTTGTTTTCACTGCTGATCACCTGCCATTTCTGCCGCCTCTGCCTTGGAAACAATTTTACATTTGATAGGAAGCTTGTGAATAGCCAGTCTCAATGCTTCTCTTGCTGTTTCTTCTGCAACGCCGCCAATTTCAAACATTACTCTGCCGGGTTTTACTACCGCTACCCAGAATTCAGGCGCGCCTTTACCGGAACCCATACGAGTACCGATAGGCTTCGCGGACACGGGTTTATCGGGGAATACTTTAATCCAAACGTCACCGCCACGCTTGATATATCTTGTCATAGCGATACGTGCTGCTTCAATCTGGTTTGCTGTAATCCAGCTTGGCTCCATAGCCATAATACCGAATTCACCGTAAGTTACTTTGTTGCCTCTGTGGGCACGGCCCTTCATGGAACCTCTTTGCTGCTTACGATATTTCACTCTTTTAGGCATTAACATAATTACTTAGCGCCTCCTTCCTTTTTCGCTGCTTTTACAGGAAGTACTTCACCTTTGTAGATCCAAACCTTTACACCCAACTTGCCGTAGGTTGTATCAGCTTCTGCAAAACCGTAGTCAATGTCTGCACGCAGTGTCTGAAGAGGAATGGTACCTTCATGATAGCTTTCTGTACGAGCCATATCAGCGCCGCCCAAACGACCGCTAACAGATGTTTTAATACCCTTTGCACCGAATTTCATGGTTCTACCCATGGACTGTTTCATCGCACGACGGAATGTCACACGGTTTTCCAACTGCAGTGCAATATTTTCAGCTACCAGCTGTGCATCCAACTCAGGTTTTTTGATTTCGTCAATATTTACAGCAACCTTCTGTGTTGTCATCTTCTGAATGTCAGCTTTCAATTCTTCAATTGCCTGACCATTCTTACCAATAACGATACCGGGTTTTGCTGTGCTTACTGTAACCTTTACTCTGCCAGCAGTTCTTTCGATGGCAATTCTGGAAACGCCGGAAGTGTATAATTTAGATTTGATGAACTTTCTTATTTTAACGTCTTCTACAAGGTAGTCAGCGAATTCTTTCTCTGCATACCATTTAGTATCCCAATCTTTGATGATACCGACTCTTAATCCATGAGGATTTACTTTCTGTCCCATTTCGTACCTCCTTATCTCTCATTGAGAATGATGGAAATATGGCAGGATCTTTTCAGGATCCGATATGCTCTGCCTTGTGCTCTAGGGCGGATTCTCTTCATTGTGGGGCCCTGATCAGCACTTACCTCTTCCACATACAATTTGTTTACGTCCATACCCAAGTTGTTTTCTGCATTAGCCATTGCGGATTTCAAAACCTTCGCAATGATTTCGGAAGCATATCTTGGGGAATAATTTAACAATGCCGCTGCAGTAATAACATCCTTGTTTTTGATCTGATCCAAAACGATCTTCGCTTTTGTGGCAGGGATGCCAACATACTTTGCAGAAGCATGGGGTCTTTTTTCTTGTGTTGCAATGTTTCTTTCCTTCTTAATTTGGCTTCTATGACCTTTTGCCATGAACGAAACCTCCTTTCGTTATCAGATATTAGCGAACTCTTGATTTCTTTTCTGCGTCTTTGCCATGACCTCTGTAGCTTCTTGTCAGTGCAAATTCACCAAGTTTGTGACCTACCATATCTTCAGTAATATATACAGGCACGTGTTTCTTGCCGTCGTAAACTGCGATTGTATGACCGATCATATCGGGGAAAATTGTAGAACGACGAGACCATGTTTTGATTACGTTCTTTTCGCCCGCTGCATTCATAGCATCAATCTTCTTTAAAAGATGATCATCAGCGAAGGGTCCCTTTTTGAGTGATCTGCTCATGTTTTAATCCTCCTTGTTTCGTGTTTTTGTGCTTTAGGCGGCCGCCTTTACACAATCCGATCTATTAGCCGTTTCTGCGGCGAACAATATACTTGTTGGAAGCTTTGTGCTTGTTTCTTGTTTTGTAACCCATAGCAGGCTTGCCCCAAGGTGTCATAGGAGATGGACGACCGATAGGTGCTCTACCTTCACCACCACCGTGAGGGTGATCGTTAGGGTTCATTACGGAACCTCTTACAGTAGGTCTGATACCCATGTGACGTTTTCTACCAGCTTTACCAATGTGAATCAGTTCGTGATCCAAGTTACCAACCTGACCAACAGTTGCTCTACATTCGATAGGCAGCAATCTCATTTCGCCGGAGGGAAGTTTTACTGTTGCATACTTACCTTCCTTCGCCATCAACTGTGCAACGTTACCAGCGGAACGAACCAGCTGACCGCCTTTGCCGGGCTTCATCTCAATGTTATGGATGCTTGCACCAACGGGGATTTTGCTCATAGGCATTGCATTGCCGATTTTTACTTCTGCGTCAGGGCCGTTCATCAGCTTGTCGCCAACGTTTAAGCCTACGGGAGCCAAAATATAAGATTTCTGACCATCAGCGTAAACAATGAGTGCGATGTTTGCTGTTCTGTTAGGATCATATTCGATTGCCTGAACTGTTGCAGGAACACCGTCCTTATTACGTTTAAAGTCTACCAATCTGTATTTAATTTTGGAGCCACCGCCGTGATGACGTACTGTCAATTTACCCTGATTATTTCTACCTGAATTTTTCTTAAGGTGTACCACCAAAGATTTTTCAGGAGTTGATTTTGTAATTTCATCAAAAGCGGACACTGTCATGTGTCTTCTAGATGGTGTATATGGTTTATATCTCTTAATTGCCATCTTCTGCACTCCTTTCGAGTTTCTTTCTATCTTCTACACGTTTCCGTGTGTTTTGCATTTTGCGTCTCATCTTAGGAAATTACATTCCCTGGAAGATTTCGATGTCTTTGCTGTCAGCTGTCAACTTAACAACTGCTTTTTTAAACTTAGGTGTAGAACCGAAGTGCACACCTCTTCTTTTGGGCTTGCCGTCGTAGTTCATTGTGTTAACGGCTGCAACCTTTGCGCCTGCGAACATTTTTTCAACTGCATCCTTTACCTGAGCCTTTGTTGCTGCAGGGTGTACAATGAAAGTATATTTCTTTTCATCTAAAACAGACATACTGCTTTCAGTGATAACGGGCTTCAAGATTACGTCATAATATTTCAAATCAGCCATTATGCGTACACCTCCTCGATTTTCGCTACCGCATCTTTTGTTACAACCAATGTGTTGTACTTCAAAAGATCATATACGTTAATTGTATTAACGGAAGCTGTTTTTACTTCAGGAATGTTTCTTGCGGAAAGCATTACATTGCTGTTTGTACCGTCCATAACGATCAAAGCCTTGCCGCATTTGATGTTTTCAAGTACCTTAGCCATTTCCTTTGTCTTTACTTCTGCCAAAGTCAATTCATCCATAACGATAATTTTGCCTTCTGCTGCTTTTACGGAAAGAGCGGACTGAAGTGCCAATCTCTTTACCTTCTTGTTCAGCTTGAAGGAATAATCTCTGGGCTTAGGAGCGAATACAACACCACCGCCAACCCACTGAGGGGAACGGATGGAGCCCTGTCTTGCGCGGCCTGTGCCTTTCTGTCTCCAAGGTTTTCTACCACCACCGCGAACTTCCGCGCGTGTCTTTGTGCTCTGTGTGCCCTGTCTCTGGTTAGCCAGATACTGAACAACTGCCAGATGCATTACATGTTCATTTGCTTCTATACCGAAAATAGCGTCGTTCAGTTCGACTGTGCCAACCTGATCGCCCTTCATGTTTAATACTGCAACATTTGCCATGTTAGTTTCCTCCTTTCGTAAAGTTTATCAAGCCTTTACGCTGTCTCTGATAACCAGAATAGAACCTTTTGCACCGGGAACTGCGCCCTTGATCAAAATTAAGTTCTTTTCTGCATCAGCACGAACGATTTCAAGGTTCTGAATTGTTACATTTTCACTGCCCATGTGACCTGGCATTCTCTTGTTCTTCTTAACACGGCTAGGTGTTGCGGAAGAACCCATGGAACCAGTAACTCTGTGAGATTTGGAACCATGAGCCATAGGCCCTCTGCTTGCATTATATCTCTTAATTGTACTCTGGAACCCTTTACCTTTGGAAACGCCGCTTGCGTCAACTTTGTCGCCTGCTGCGAATACATCAGCTTTGATTTCAGCGCCGATTTCATATGTGGCTGCATCTTCAACCTGGAATTCCTTTACATACTTTTTAGCTGTCACACCAGCTTTTTCAAAGTGACCCTGAACAGGCTTTGTTACGTGTTTTGCTTTTGCATCTACAAAACCAACCTGAATTGCTTCATAGCCGTCGTTTTCAGTTGTTTTCTTCTGAACAACAACGCAAGGGCCTGCCTCAAGAACTGTTACCGGTACTAATGTGCCGTTTTCAGCGAAAACCTGTGTCATACCGATTTTCTTAGCCATAATAGCCTTCTTCATTTCCTGCACCTCCTAATTTTCTACAGCGGATTGCCCCTTTCAGGGAAATCATACTAGATTCATATAAGAGCTGTTGCCGATACAATATTTCGCATTTACTTCTTATATAAACCAGTTTTGGATGTTTTCTTTCCGGAAATACGTTCGGTTCGTTGCAATCCGTTCATACTTCAGATCTTATTTCATTACTTTTAATGTGATATCTACACCAGCGGGCAAATCCAGACGGCTTAAAGCATCTGCTGTTTTTGCTGTAGGGCTGAGAATATCAATCAATCTCTTGTGGGTTCTCATCTCGAACTGCTCTCTGGAGTCTTTGTACTTGTGTACCGCTCTGATAATGGTCACAACTTCCTTCTTTGTGGGAAGAGGGATCGGGCCACTGATCTGTGCTCCTGTTTTCTTCGCTGTTTCGATGATCTGCGCCGCAGACTGGTCGATCAACTTATGATCGTAAGCTTTGAGACTGATTCTGATTTTTGGGTTTGCCATAAAAAAAGTCCCCTCCTTTTCGTACTTTTGATTTCAGCACGACAAGTGGTGACTGCACACTTATCCGGGTGTGTCCTGCAACGTAAGACACGATTAGCTACCCCCAAAAGAGGGCAGTAAATCCCTAATATTCAGTACAGTGACCTTGTCGCCCGGTTTCTTGAACTGGACATCGCTCCACAGAAAAACCCGTAAACCTTTATTTTATAGGCTTTTGGCAACCTTCTGCTTCAACACTCTATGTCACAACAGAAATTAGTATACACGAAAAAGCTTTGAATTGCAAGCCTTTCTTATCATTTTTTTCAAAAAGTTCTTTTAATTTTAATAAAATTTTCTTTTCATATCCCTAGCATTTTTAAACAATATGCACAATAAATTAATAGCACTTCATTTATAACTTTCATAGCCATCTTTTTTGCAATCACACAAACACTAACACTATTTCATTTTTATTGCCGTTTTTTTAAAAAAACTTCCATTTTCTGTTTTTAAATTTTCACTTCAAATCCTAATCAGACGTCAATACAAAAATCCGACAACTGCTTCTCTGTGATTTTTAACATTTCCTCTAGTTCATCTACATACGTGAAATACCATCCTTGTTCAATAATAGCCTTCTCATTTTCAAAGCATCTGTTCATTCGCTGATTTTCCATTGGAATATATCCATCCAGCGCACAAGGAAAATTTCCTGCTCTTCTCCTAAATGCTTTTAGTCTTTTACGCCAGACTACTATTTTTTCCTCTAGTTTTTTGATTTCTACAGGCACCTGTACCTCTTCATCGAAATCCTTTTTGTATTTTCCTAAAAATCGACTACGGCTTCTGTTGAAGATTTTCTGCATTTCATCATGGGTGGACTTCAACTCTGCATTCAGCAAGCCTAACTCATCTAAAAGCCCTTCCCTTTCCTGTTCAAGGTTTTCTTCGTCACAAAATTCCCACTTAACGGCTGCACTATGCTCTATATTAATTTTAATATGCGGATATAACGCATGAACCTTCTCTGACTTTTCAGCTTCTGTTTTATCCATTTCATACCCTAAGTTACCTTCAGCTCTACGTTCTCTTTTCAGCTTTTGCGAATGACGCTCTCCATCCTCCTCCATTGCTGAAAATGTTTCCATCAGTATTTTCTGCAAATTCTCCATTTCATCTTGTATGATATACAGCAGAGCATTTTCTTTGATGTTCTCCATTCCATTCTGTATTGCATATATTTTGGAATTTATATGTATTGTCTCTTTACTATTTCTCTCATCTACCAATACCATGGGTTTTGTATTAATCTGTTTTATGTTATTCCAATTCTCCAGCTTTTCATATTCTTGCCGCAATCTTTTAAAAAAGCTGTTTGCTTTTTCAACTATTTCACATACACCAATTTGTATACTATTGATCTCACTGCCTTGTGCTTTGGCGTTATTACTGCGTTCTATGCATACCAGCAAATCCGTTAAAAAAGATGTAACTCTGTCTGAAATGGAAATAGCCTCTTCCACCAACTCACACCAAACAATTAAACATTTTTCAGTGGTATCAACCTCATTTATCAGGACACAAGAACCTGAGTGAACCATATTGAAGCACATTCCATCCTCCAGTTGCCTTTCCAACTCAGGAATTCTTTTTTTCTCTTCCTCAATATATAATTCTACTTTTTCATAAGCTTTTTTTGCCTCATATGCTTCCCACTTTTCTTTTTCCAACTTTTCTTCAAAATTTCCCCTAAATAGAAAGAAATGTTTTAATACACTTCGTTCCATCCGATCCACAACATCTTGCTTTAGCACATACTCACTTTTTAACGCTATCTTCCGTGCCCCGTAAATACTCCTCCGACCCCTCCAAAGATCCAATTCTGCCCGAATGCACAAACCTTCCACCACTTTTTTGTCTAACATACTTCTCCCCCATTCTATCCTGATCTTACTTGTTTTATT
This sequence comes from Anaerotignum propionicum DSM 1682, assembly GCF_001561955.1. NCBI lineage: Bacteria > Bacillati > Bacillota > Clostridia > Lachnospirales > Anaerotignaceae > Anaerotignum > Anaerotignum propionicum. The sequence goes on along the minus strand of NZ_CP014223.1, from coordinate 570,043 downwards.
TTCTGCATACACAAGGTTCTTTCCTCCCCCTTGCAATAAATTGTAAGAAATTGTTAAACTTCTTTCATCCTTTCAACAAGCATATAATGATTATTGGAACAAATAAAAAAGTAGTCCCATTGATTCCAAAACCACTCGTAAATTTGTCTCACAAAAATACGAATTACGTTCATAAATATCAATAGAACTACTCTTATTCTTTAGGAAATCAACCATAGTTATAGGAAAATGCCTGATTCACCCAGATTAAGTGATTTTACTATATTAATTTTTAAAACTATGAATTGGCGCAGGTATACGTCCCCCACGGGCAATAAAGTTTTCACAGCTATAGCGGTTCACAGGCATAACGGGCGCATGTCCCAATAAACCACCGAACTCTACGTGCCCGCCTTCTTTTCTGCCGATTACGGGAATCAGTCTCACCGCTGTGGTTTTGTTATTCACCATACCGATGGCCGCTTCATCGGCAATGATACCGGAAATGGTTGATGCAGGGGTATCTCCCGGAATGGCAATCATGTCTAAACCAACGGAACAAACACAAGTCATAGCCTCAAGCTTCTCCAAGGTAAGTGCGCCCTTTTCCGCCGCTTCAATCATACCATGATCTTCACTGACAGGAATAAATGCACCGCTTAAACCACCAACATAGGAAGATGCCATTACGCCGCCTTTTTTCACGTTATCATTCAGCAAAGCCAAGGCTGCTGTTGTTCCCGGTGCACCGGGTTCTGCAAGACCCATCTCTTGAAAAATTTCAGCAATACTATCACCTACAGCAGGGGTAGGTGCCAAGGAAAGGTCGATAATTCCAAAAGGAACATTTAATCTCTCAGAGGCTTCTTTTGCAATCATCTGTCCAACTCGTGTGATTTTAAATGCAGTGCGTTTCACTGTTTCACAAAGAGTTTCAAAATCTGCACCACGCACCTCTTCTAACGCCTTTTTCACAACGCCGGGGCCGCTAACACCAACATTAATGGCACAATCTGCCTCGCCAACGCCATGAAATGCACCTGCCATAAAGGGATTATCCTCAACTGCGTTACAGAATACAACCAGCTTCGCACAGCCAATGCATTCCGCATCTTTGGTCAATTCAGCTGTTTTTAGTATAATTTCTCCCATCTCCTTCACGGCATCCATATTGATACCATTTCTGGAGGTTCCAATGTTAATGGAGGAACAAACTCTGTCGGTAACTGCCATTGCCTCAGGAATAGATGCAATCAGCGTTCTATCGCTTTTGGTATAGCCTTTATGTACCAAAGCGGAAAAACCGCCAATAAAATTTACGCCTACTTCTTTAGCCGCCCGATCTAAGGTCTGGGCAATACTCACATAGGAGTCTGTTTGGCAACCTGCAGCCGCAATTGCAATAGGTGTGATAGAGATTCTTTTATTTACAACAGGAACGCCGTATTTCTTTGCCAACTCATCCCCGACCTTTACCAAATCTTTAGCATAGGTAGTGATTTTGTTATAAATCTTCTCATTGAACTTCTCAACGTCTGCATCGGCGCAGTCCAATAAGCTAATTCCCATTGTAATGGTACGAACATCAAGGTTCATATCGTTAATCATACGGTTGGTTTCTAAAATTTCATTTCTTGTTATCATCGTTCAGCCCTCCCCTGATTATATGCGATGCATAGCATCAAAGATTTTTGTGTGCTGAATTTTGACTTTCAGACCCATCTCGTTACCAAGGGTATTAAGCTTCTCTGAAATTTCGTCGTAACCGAGCTTCATGCTTGTAATATCTACAACCATAACCATATTAAAGTATCCCCCAACAATGGTTTGGGAAATATCTAAAATATTAATGTTGCTTTCCGCCAAAACCGTGCATACCTTAGCGGTAATCCCTACACAATCCTGTCCCAAAACGGTAATCACTGCCTTTTCCATTTCCTGCATTTTCTTTTTCCTCCTTAATAATCCGAAAAACAAAAAGCACCTTTGACCTGCCCTATCTTTCGTTTCGCAATAAAATTTTTTATATTTTATCCCATAAACGCAATCTTATTGGCAAAATTACCCTTATGCACGATAACCCTTTAATTCCTGCCGAAAAATCGGCTTATATATTAAGCGCGGCCCTCGCCGCACACTTTCCATCAAAGTGATTTTTTCCACTGAAAAGCTTTTTCCCTCCATAACAACAGCTTTTTGCACATCGGCAAAGCCTCTTTGGGGCTCAACTTCACGCCCTAAAGTGATGTGGGGACTAAGCCCTTTTTTCTCCCTTGAAAAGCCTTGGCGCTCCAAGCTTTTTTCAAGACCGAAAAATAATCTTTGCAAAGCATCGCTTTTATCAAGTCCCACCCAAAGAATCCCTCTGTCTCCTCTACCGAAGAAACCAATTTGCCCTAATTTCAGATCAAAAACGCGGTTTCTTTGCGCCGCTTCAAACATAGCTTCCTTCACATACTCCACATCAGATGGGTCAATCTCCCCTAAAAAATGCAAAGTAACATGAAAATTATCTTTGGGGGTATAATTCCCACGACGACAATATTTCTGGGTTTCCGTCTGAATCTCAGAAAGATATTCCCCAACCTCAGGGGATAATTCAATGGCAATAAATGTACGCATATGTCCCCTCCTTCCTATGAAAAAAGCCCTTTGGGGATGAGGAACCATAATGGTTCCCCTCTCCCCCCGAGAGCTTCTCGCTTCATCGCAATATTATGCTTTTACCAACGCAAGGGCTTTTTCTACAACGTTTTCAACGGTAAAGCCAAAATCCTTAAATAATAAGCCTGCTGGCGCAGATGCACCAAAGCCATCCATACAAATGGTAGCGCCATCGAGACCTATATACTTATGCCAGCCAAAATCAGCTGCTGCTTCCACAGCAAGTCTCGCTCTAACTGCCTTAGGCATAATGCTTTCTTTATATTCCACGCTCTGCGCTTCAAACAATTCCCAGCTTGGCATACTGATGACTCTTGCTTTTACACCCTTTTCAGCCAAAACATCATAAGCCTTATAAATTAGCTCAACCTCAGAACCACTTGCCATCAATAAAACATCAGGTGTTCCTGTGCAGTCCTTCAAAATATAAGCACCCTTTAATGCATCCTTGCCTGTACCGTCTAAAGCGGGCAGGTTTTGTCTGGATAGAATCAAAGCCGTAGGTGTACTTGTTTTTGTCAATGCCGTATACCAGCCTGCCGCTGTTTCTCTTGTATCGCAAGGACGAAAAGCAATATAATTTGGCATACTGCGCAGCATCGCCAAATGCTCAATAGGCTGATGGGTAGGGCCATCTTCACCAACACCAATACTGTCATGGGTCATAATGCTGATTACAGGCAATCCCATTAAGGATTCCATACGAAGGCCAGCCTTCATATAATCTGCAAATACAAAGAATCCTGCTATATAAGGACGTAATCCCCCATGTACTGCCATACCGTTTACCATAGCTGTCATAGCAAACTCACGTATGCCAAAGTGCACATTGGAGCCTGCGGGATTTTCTTTACTATAGTATTCTCTGTCCTTCATAACGGATTTATTGGAAGGAGCCAAATCGGCGGAACCACCAAATAAGTTAGGCACAGCCTTTGCAACCTTCTGCAATACCTTCTCGGATGCCGCACGGGTGGCAATATCTCCTTCGTTCTTCCAGAAATCTTCATCATTTAATAAATCAACAGACAATTCGTTGCTATGCCAAGCCGCATATTCCTTTGCCAACTGGGGATTTTTTTCAGCATAAGCCTTGAACATTTCGTTCCAAGCAGCTTCTGCTTTTGCTCCATTTGCAATAATATCAGCCATATGTGCCTTAACTTCCTCGGGAACGAAGAATTCGTCGGCATATGTCCAGCTTAAGTTCCCTTTTGCAAGTCCAATTTCATCTGCACCAAGGGGTTCACCATGGGCAGAAGCCTTGCCCTGCTTATTGGGTGCACCGTAACCAATCTGGGTGTTTACTTTCACTAAAGCAGGCTTATTTGAAGCTTTTGCCTCTGCAATGGTTTTATCAAGCACATCTACATCGTTGCCATCTTCCACCTCGAAAACATCCCAGCCGTAAGCAATAAAGCGTGCTTTTACATCTTCTGTAAAGGCAACATCTGTACTGCCTTCAATTGTAATTTTGTTGCAATCATATAGTAAAACCAATTTGGAAAGACCCATTGTTCCAGCTAAAGATGCCGCTTCAGAAGCAACGCCTTCCTGCAAACAACCGTCACCGCAAAGGGCAAAGGTATAATGGTCTACCACTTTAAATTCAGGTGTGTTAAATTTCGCTGCCAAATGGCTTTCAGCCAAAGCCATACCTACTGCATTTGCAATGCCTTGTCCCAAGGGTCCGGTGGTTGTTTCTACACCAAGGGTATGCTTATACTCAGGATGACCGGGTGTCAAAGAATTTCTTTGACGGAAATTTTTCAAATCTTCAATGGTCAAGCCATAGCCGAACAAATGCAATAAAGAATATAACAATGCAGAACCGTGTCCGGCTGAAAGAACGAAACGGTCTCTATCATTCCATGCAGGATTCTTGGGGTTGATCTTCATTTCCTTTGCCCACAAGGTATATGCCATAGGTGCTGCACCCAAAGGCAAACCGGGGTGTCCGCTGTTTGCTTGCTGAATTGCTTCTGCGGAAAGAAAACGCAGGGTGTTAATCGTTAATTGATCCATAGGGTTCATGTTTTTACCTCCAAAAACAATAATAACGTTGTGTCTGATTATTTTTTAGGTACGGTTTCCCAATCCTTCAAGAAACGTTCAATACCAAGGTCTGTCAAAGGATGCTTTGCCATCTGAATTAATACGTTGTAAGGGATGGTTGCAATATGGCAGCCAACTCTTGCCGCATCAATCACGTGTAAAGGATTACGGATGCTTGCCGCAATAATTTCTGTCTGAATACCGTGTACATCAAAAATCTCAACGATTTCTTCGATTAAAGTCATACCTACCGCACCAATATCGTCAACTCTGCCTAAGAAGGGGCTAACATAAGTTGCACCAGCTCTCGCAGCCATTAATGCCTGTGTAGCGGAAAAAATTAAAGTTACGTTTGTCTTGATGCCCTCAGCAGTCAAAATCTTTACAGCCTTTAAGCCTTCCAATGTCATAGGGATTTTAATTACAATATTTTTATGGATTTTAACCAGTTCTCTGGCCTCTGTTACCATGCCTTCATGCTCAAGGCTGATGACCTCCGCGCTGATTGGGCCGTCAACGATTGTTGTTATTTCCTTTACTACCTCAACGAAGTCCCTGCCTTCTTTTGCAATTAAGGAAGGGTTTGTTGTAACGCCGCAAATAACGCCTAAATCATTTGCCTCTTTGATGTGCTCCACATTCGCAGTGTCGATGAACATTTTCATGGTATAATCTCCTTTTTATTCTTTTTTAGATTCCCTGTTTTGATTCCTGCAATTGTTGCCTGATTGAATGGTAGTACAGAAAATCAAATGAATTTCCCGAAGCTCGTCCAAGTGGGAAATAATCAATTCTGATGTACACATACAATGAATCAGTGTTCCAAAATACATTGTAATCCATCCAAACGACAAAATCAACGGCTTTCCGCTTTGCATTCCCACTTTCTAAAAGGCAAGCAAAGGCACTGCCTTATGTGGGACATTTCTTGTACTTTGTGCATAATAGAAAATGGGGGATTTCCAAAAGAATTACATAATCTACCTATAAAAACCATCCTCTATGCTAAATATCCTTTTACAAAATCCTTAATTTTATCCCTGTCACAAACATTTTTGTGTAAAATTACTCTATGTTCAATGCCCCGAATGGGCTCTGGGATAGCTACACCGCTGATTTTTTCTAAAACATCCATTAAAGCAAATGCATCTTCCTGCTCATATTTTTTATCTAACGCCATCATAACATCTTTTGTGAACTTGTACGGACTTGCCGTTGAGACAATCACCATAGGTCTGCTGTCTTTACTCTCATCTTTATATTTCTGATATGCGGCATAGGCAACTGCTGTATGGGTATCCATCACATAGCCTGTTTTTTCAAAGAAGCTTTTAATAGCTCCATATGTTTCCTCTTCCGTTGCATATTCACCGCTAATTTTCTTTTCTGTAATGGTAACGGAATATTTTCCATCCTTACTTAGCTTCAGCATATCTTCCTTTGTGGCGTCCTGCCCAGCCATATGGCTCAGCAAACGTTCCAAATTACTGGAAATCAAAATATCCATGGAAGGAGAAACTGTCACACGGAATTCTCTGTTTCTGTCATAAGTACCGGTACGGAAGAAGTCATACAATACCTTATTATCATTGGAGGCACAAACAAAATGACCAACAGGTAGACCCATTTTCATAGCGTACCAGCCTGCCAAAATATCTCCAAAATTTCCTGTTGGCACAGTAAAGTTTAATTCTTCACCCATTTTTAAAGCCCCTTGTTTCACTGCTTCCAAATAAGCATGGAAATAATAAACAATCTGAGGAACCAAACGTCCAATATTAATAGAATTTGCAGAAGAGAATAAAAATCCCTTTTTCTCCAGCTCTTCTCCCAAAGCCTTATCCGTAAAAATACTCTTCACTGCACTTTGGGCATCGTCAAAATTGCCCAAAATCCCAACAACGCATGTGTTTTCTCCCTCTTGTGTTGTCATTTGCAGCTTTTGCACTGGGCTGACCCCATCCTCAGGGAAGAATACAATGATTTTTGTGCCTTCTACGCCTGCAAAGCCTTCCAGCGCCGCTTTGCCTGTATCTCCTGAAGTGGCTGTTAAAATGACAATCTCCTTATCTATCCCTTCTCTCCTTGCCGCTGTTTTCATAAAGTAAGGCAAAATAGACAAGGCCATATCCTTAAAAGCTAAAGTTTTGCCATGAAATAGCTCCAAAAAGAAAGCGTCTCCCTTTTGAACCACTGGAGCAATCTTTGTTGTATCAAATTTATCATCATAAGCCCCATCAATACAGGCCTTTAATTCCTCTTCGGTAAAATCTAAAAATAGGCTCAGAACTTCGTACGCCAGCTCTTGATAACTTAACTTGCTCAATTCCTCTAATGATTTTTCCATGGTAGGAATTACTTCAGGTATATAAAGTCCCCCATCGGGACAAATTCCTCTTAAAATTGCATGTGAAGCCGTTGCTCGTATAGAAGCATCCCGAGTTCCCATATATGTTAAATTTCCCATAACATTCCCTTCTTCCTTAAGCTTTAATTTACGATAGTTCTATTTTACAAACTTTTCGAAATTTGTCAACCGTAATTATACATATGTCCTCTAATTGCGGACATATCATTCCCATTTCCAACCTACGGCATATTTATTTTTCAGCCTTCCCCCTTGACGTTTTGCCCAGCCCAAAGGAAAGCCATCCACGCAAACTAGGGTCCACCCTTCTTTCCCATCTGCCTCCACAGTTTCCCCTTTTAAATAACGAATGACTCTGTCATCTCCCAAGGGGAAATCCTCCACACTGGTTACTTCTTCCTTGAAAAGTCCCATAGCAAAGGCTTGAGAGGGCTCAAACCGCCCTTTTTTCAGTGTTCCTAATTGCCAACCTGTGCGTAAAGCTCGAAGTCCTTTCATCGTAGGCATTCCTTTTGGTAAAAGATATAGGCTGTCTCCAAAGATTTTAAAGGTTCCGCTAAGCTTTGTTTTTAGCACTTCTTTTTCAAATTCTAAATAAGGTAAAATGTCTTTTTCTTTTTCACAGGCTTCCTCTGAAAATAAAGAATCATGACTGTTTCCTGCCTTTTGCATTAATGCAAGAAAATGACCTTCTCCCTTTATTTTATGGGGGTATAATCTGGCACACGGGGAAAGCTCTCCAATTCCTGCTGAGAAACCATATTTCTTTTCAATGGGAACAAGAGAGAACTCCTGATGTCTTTCTAAAAAATCAGCAATGCTTTTTTCGTTTTCCTCGACAGCGAATGTACAGGTAGAATAAAGCATCATTCCACCGGGACGTAACATCTCTGCGCAAGCTTCCAAAATTTTAGCCTGCTCCTTTTGACAAAAAGCAAGCATTTCCTCATTCCAGCTTTTCACCATATCTGGTTCCTTACGAAACATACCCTCACCTGAGCAAGGAGCATCAATAAGAATTTTATCGAAAAAATTGGGCAATCTCTCTTTTAGACGCTCAGGTGGCTCACTCATTACAACAGCATTGCGAATACCAAATAGTTCAATATTCTTTAATAATGCCTTTGCTCGACCTGCACTGATGTCATTGGCAACCAAAAGCCCTTCCCCTTGAAGCCCGGCACCCAATTGTGTGGACTTACCACCCGGTGCAGCGCAAACATCCAAAACCCGTTCACCGGGCTGAATAGGCAAAATCGCACCTGGGCTCATGGCACTTGGCTCCTGTAAATAATAAAGCCCTGCATGATAATAAGGGTGCTTTGCAGGACGTTCGTCCCCCGCATAATAAAATCCTTCGTTACACCATGGAACCGAGGTAAGGGAAAAAACATTTTGATCAAGAAAAACCTCTGGCATGAGCTTTAAGGGATTTACCCGCAACCCAAAATATCTTGATTCCTCAAAAGATTCCAAGTATCTTGGATATTCCTCCCCCAAAAGCTTTTGCATTTTTTCCGTATATTGAATGGGCAGTTCCATAAGATTCCTCCGTTATTTTATATTCTTTTTAACATCATACTGAAAATCAGCATAGAATACAAGAAATAGGAAAAAAAACATATGAAATCTGAACTCTTTTTTTCTTTACAAAGCGCTGTATCTCGTATAAGATAAATAGCGTCACTTTATATTTTATGAGCACATTTTTCATTTTAAACAAGGAGGTTGTTACATGGGAAAAGCGGTATGGAAGCCCGGCACCGTGCTTTATCCGGTACCCGTTGTTATGGTATCCTGTGGTACAGAGGAAAAAGGAAATATTATTACCGTTGCATGGACGGGAACCATAAACAGCGACCCGGCAATGACCTATGTTTCCATACGTCCTTCACGCCACTCCTTTGAGCTGATTCAAAACAGTGGGGAGTTTGTTATTAATCTGGTCAACAAAGACTTGGCATATGCCTGTGATTTTTGTGGTGTGAAAAGTGGGCGGGATATGGATAAATTTAAGGAACTGAACCTGACTGCAAAAAAAGGGGAAAAAGTAGATGCTCCTATCATTTATGAAAGCCCCGTAAACATTGAGTGCAAAGTAAAGGAAATCATTCCTTTGGGCACCCATCACATGTTTTTAGCAGAGGTAGTTTCCGTTAGCGTCAGTGATGAATATTTAGATGAAACAGGGAAATTTCATTTTAATGATACTGAGCCTGTCTGTTATTCCCACGGCGCATATTTTACCCTAGGCAAGCAGCTGGGTACTTTTGGTTATTCTGTAAAAAAACCTAAAAAGGCTAAAAAAAAGAAATAAGAAGGAAAATGTATTAAAGGGAGGATCTTTGCAATGTTACAAATCACAGAAGTCAATATCTATTCTATCGATAAAGGCGAGGACAGTTGGGCAATCGAAGGGGAAATCTTATTTGAAGATGATTTGACCTCAGCCTTTGAAGCAACCTATCTTGTAGACGAAGATGAATTGGAAAGTTTTTCCTTAGAATTGGACTTAGAAGAGGATTATAACACACGAACATTGAAAAAGCGGATTGTGGAAGCTGCAAATGACTTTGAAGATTAAAAAATAACGGCGATTGAACATCAATCGCCGTTAGGGTTTGCCCGCAAATATAACAAGGGTTTCATCCTTAAACCACCAACCCCCTTATAATGGGGGTTTTAGAATGTTTCTAATGCCCAAGGTTTTCTTAGCTGTTGTGATTGAAACAAATCACCTTCTGCAGAACTTAAATTAACCTTTTCGGACAAAAATCAAGGTAATCGGCGGAAACCAAATGATAAACAATTCCGTCCCTCTCACCCTTTATGCCGCTTTCGTGGCTGGGTTTCCCATGTAAATGTCCATACACCACCTGTCTTATAGGGTATTCCCGAATGATTTCTAAAAAAGCAGAATTTTCTTGCCTATCATTCGTCGGAGGAAAATGCATCATCAGAAGAATTTCCTCCGCCCCCTTTCTCATGGCGCTGTCTAGAGAAAGCCTCAATCTAATCTGTTCCCGTTCATAAAGCTTTTGATCCTGCGCCGTGAAGCGGCTGTCATTTGGGCATAGCCATCCCCTTGAACCACAGATATATAGACTCTCATAAAGGTCGCAGTCATTTTTCAAAAAACGCATCCCTTCAAAAGTTCTTTCTAGCCTAGAGGCAGATTTCCACCAGTAATCATGATTTCCCTCTATAAAGATCTTTCTTCCGGGCAAACCTTGAATCACCTGTAAATCAGCCGCAGCATCTTCTTCTTTCATAGCCCAGGAAATATCCCCGGGGATTAAAACTGTGTCTTCCTTACCAACTTCTTGCTGCCAATTTTCAATAATTCTCTCACTATGACCTTCCCAATTGGCACCAAAAATACTCATTGGTTTATTCACAGAAAACCCAAAGTGGAGATCTGCAATTGCAAATAGCCCCATGCTGCTGCTCCTTTTTTACACCCGATAAACCTCTGCCAATACATTCAACTTTTCATTAAATGCCTTCAGTTCATCTATATCTTCGTTGTTCCAAATATCCACAAATTCTTTATTGATTTCATCCATTTCATCTAAGTCTGCCCCAAAATGCAAACTTTGAATATTGTCTAAAATATTTGTAACCAAATTCCCCTTAATTTCATTGAGTCGTTGGGCATTGGTGATTTCCTCGCGAATGGTAGACATCTCTCGATCCAAATGAAATGCGGCCTCTGCACAAATTCTTAGCCGATGCTGCAAATTTTCTGGAATATTGCCGCTATATTTATACCTAAGGGAATGCTCCGCTGTTGCCCAAAAGTTCATGGCATTGGTACGAATTTGGATTTCAGCCAAAACCTCCTTGGGCCCTAAAGCAGTACTCAATGGATATCGAATAATCATATGATAACTGCGGTATCCACTGGGCTTTGTATTCGTTATGTAATCTCGCTCTTCCAACACAGTCATATCTTTTCTGGACTGAACCATGGTTACAACCTTTTCAATATCCTCAACAAATTGACAAAGAATACGGATACCTACAATATCCTCAATTTTTTCCTCGATTTTTTCCGGGGGTATTTGTTTTTTACCCGCCTTTTCTAAAATACTTGCCGGCTTCTTCAATCGCCCCGTTACCGAGTCAATGGGTGAATATATTCCTAGATGCCTACACTCCTTGTCTAAACAGCGAAATTTTAAAAGCAGTTCATCCACCGCTTGTTCATACGGATATAAAAGCTCTTTCCAGTTGACTATTTCCACAAAAACACCTCTTCTCATCGCACTGACTCCTATTTTACTTCAAAAACCTGCTTTTGTGTTACGAAATTACATACGAAAACCTTTGATTTTATTTTAAATTACGACAAAACTCATCCTTTGTCATTGAATACCATCTTTTATCCTTCATGTCTCCATCATAACGCAATTCTGACTGACGTTGTACTCCTTCAAACTGAAAACCACACTTTTCAATCACTCTCTGGGAACGCAAATTGTCCGTATAATGGGAAACTGAAATCAAATCATAGCCCTTCTCATGAAACGCATAGGAAAGAATAGCACCAACTGCTTCGGTCATGTACCCTCTTCCCCAAAAATTCTTACCAATGGCATAGCCAAGCATTCTTGACCCTTCATTTTCCCTGGTGACGTCAGGTACCAAACCTATGGTACCAAACAACTTGCCACTTTCCTTTTCAACGAGACCAAATATATCTTCCTTTTCTAAAAAAACGACATCCAATATTTCTTTGGTTTCCTCTATGGTTTCATGAGGTTTCCAGCCTGCATTCTCCCCTACTTCCGGCTCTTTGCTATATTCAAAAATATCCGCTGCATCCCTTTTGGTTATACTGCGTAATATCAATCGTTCTGTTTCTATCATTGTTCTTTCTCCTTCTATTCGTTCATAATCAAAGGTTATGAATTATTATTTATGTCAGTTTTCTTATGGTTGCATCGTATCTAAGCTGTAGACAGAAGCTAAGCCTTTAAAAAGCAAACACTTAATCTTTGTTGCCCAAGGCCTTTAATTGATTCTCTAGAACCAAAAATATCTAATTTGTTTTTAACATCAACATCTCTCCTTTTGATTATTATAGCATAATCTAAAACATTAATCCATATTGTTCCATGGTTTATAAATTAAAATAGTAAAAAAAGCCTTGACATTTCTTTCTTCTAATGGTAGCATTAGCACATAGTTAGTAAAGACTAACTAAAAACGATTTAGGAGGTATTCCATGAGCGTTGTCATCGTAGGCGGCCACGATCGTATGGTTCGTCAATATATGGATATTTGTAAAAAATATAATTGCAAAAGCAAAGTTTTCACCCAAATGCCCGGAAACTTCCGCAGCCAGATCGGAAAGGCTGATTTAATTGTGCTTTTTACCAGCACAGTTTCTCATATTATGGTTGCAGGCGCAGTACAAGAGGCAGAACGTAATCAAATTACTATTGCTCGTTCCCACAGCTCCTCTTCTTCTGCTTTAAACAAAATTTTAAGCTCATACTGTCAGGCTTAAGTTAGCCATTACTAATAAAGGAGGTTACTTATGTCTGATTTCGAAATGCAGATGCTTTATCATGGCGCCCCAACTCTGTTTGGGATTAAGCAGGCAAATTTATTTTCATTACCCTTATCCTGCCTTCAATCCCTGAAAGATGAAGTTGCGTCTTATCAAAAACAACTTGAAAAAAGAGGGGTTTCTTTGCAGTATCTTTATTGTTGCAAGAAGCGGGTTTTCTTCTTGGTCTACAGAAAGGAAAGTTTACTGGAATATTTCAGCAATCCTGCCGTAAAAGCTTTTTTGGTTGAGACAGGTTATCCTTTTCATGTAAACCAAGAATCCTCTTTGTTGAATACTTTGGCTTTTCTGCGCCGACGTATTCAACAACGCAATGAATTTCCACATGAAATCGGGTTTTTCTTAGGCTATCCGCCTGAGGATGTCTTTGCCTTCATTGAGGAAAAGGGACAAAATTATAAGCTCTGTGGTTATTGGAAGGTCTACGGTGACGAAAAGTCCGCTGTAGCAACCTTTCGTCAGTATACATATTGCAGAAAAAAATTATTACATCAGGCTTCCAAGGGAATTCCAATTCTCTCTTTATTAGAAGCAAAACAAACATTACAGGAGGTTTTTTAAACATGAAGAAAGCTGTTATTTATTGGAGCGGAACAGGTAATACTGAAGTTATGGCAAAAGAAATCGCTCAGGGCATGGGTGCTGATACAGAAATTTTTACTGTAGATGCTTTCCATGGTAATATCAGTGACTATGATAAGATTGCATTTGGTTGCCCCTCTATGGGTGATGAAGTTTTAGAAGAAGCTGAATTTGAACCATTCTTCTCTTCCATCGAAAGCAAACTGTCTGGCAAAAAAGTTGCTTTATTCGGTTCCTATGGTTGGGGTGATGGTCAGTGGATGCGTGATTGGTGTGCAAGATGCGAAAAGGCAAACGTGAACCTTTTTAATGAAGAAGGTTTAATCCTTTGCGGTTTCCCCGATGCAGACGGTAAAACAAGCTGCACAAAACTAGGTCAGGACTTTGCAGCTTATTAAAAAAGACAAAGTGAATCATTTTCGAACCTTTTCCCTTGAGGCACCTGTGACAACAGGTGCCCCTTCCTTTGGCATTTTACTATGTCTAAACGTTTCATATAGAGAATCTAATAGAACAACTTTAGTTCGTTTCACCAAAACATTGATATAAGCGGCTGAACATTTTATAATTCATTCTCTAAATCGCTGTTTTGTCGACATGATAACGTTAATTCACGTGTTAAATTGCTACCGGAAATAAGTAAGTTCTTTTCTTGTCTATAAGCATGTAAACACCTGATAACACTTGAAATATCCCCAATTCCCCTCCCCTTATTTATTTTTAACTTTTTCATCATTCACGATTCTCTCTACACATCAAAATCTATATTAATTTCAATAGTATCCAATAGTCTTGCTCCTTCATAGAAAAAAAGTGGCTGGGGAACAGCCCAAACCACCTTTCTTGTTAGTATTTATCTCCAAAAGCTTCACTATCAAACACTTCTGCTTCTTCAGAATTTTCATAATCATTTATCGTATTATTCTTTTGGTCCTTAATCTTGAAATTTGAAATTAAATCCTTTAAAATTTCCGCTTGACCTGAAAGCTCCTCACTGGTAGCAGCACTCTCCTCAGCCATTGCTGAGGTGGTATGCACCACATCGGTAATCTGCCCCAAACCCACGTTGACTTGGGTTATTGCCTCTGCTTGCTCTTGGGCATTTTGGGATATATGGTTGATGGAAGTGATGATTTCTCTTGCTTCAACCACCACATTTGACAGTGCATCCGCAGTATCATTTGCTACCCTAAAACCATCATCCACAGAAAGCAGGGTACTTTCAATTAATTTTGTAGTATCCTTTGCCGCCTCTGCACTTTTCGCCGCCAGATTGCGCACCTCATCTGCAACAACTGCAAAGCCTTTTCCCGCAGATCCTGCCCTTGCCGCCTCAATCGCTGCATTTAAAGCAAGTATATTGGTCTGAAATGCTATTTCTTCAATGGCTTTGATGATCTTTCCGATCTCACTGGATTTATTATAAATACTATTCATAGCGTCCAGCATTTGGCTCATTTTTTGATTACTATTTTCCATTGCCATCCCGACTTCTATTGCCTTTTGACTTGCCTCCGCCGCCTTTGCGGCACTGCCATCAATTTGCCTTGCAATATCCATAATGGTTCTAGTAAGGTCTTCTACAGAGCTAGCCTGCTGGGTTGCTCCTTGACTTAGCGCTTGCGCCGCACTGGCAACCTGCTCGGAGCCGGAAGAAACCTGCTCCGCCACAAAGGACATTTCTCCAAAGGTTTGACTTAGGGCAGTCTGAATATGATCGAACGAGCGCTGAATCGCAGTAAAATCTCCCATATATTCTCTTTGGATTTCTTCTGTTAAATTTCCTGCTGCAATTTCCTCTAAAAGATACGAAATTTCATGGATATAACCTGATAATACTTCAGATGTTTCTTTAAAAATATTTGCCAGAATACCTAATTCATCCCTTGATGTAACCATTAAACTATGATCCACCCTTAAGTCTCCGGCACCCATTTTTTCCGCCATAGCCATTACGTCGTTTACCGGTGCCAATGCTCTTTTCAGTGTGTAATAGCTGAAAAGGGAAAGAACAATCAATCCCAACAACCCAATTGCCGCCATAGTATAGGTAATCTGATTCACCACAGCCAAAGCCTCAGATTTACTCACAACATAAGCACTGGACCATAATGAGTCTGTTCCCGCTAAGGATACGGGTATATGTACAATCCAAGCGGCTTCATCATTAAAAGAATCGTTTTTATCCTCAACTAAAATGGATGCACCTCTTGCAGCAGCATCTAAAATTTTTTGATCATTCTCAGTATGCACTTGAAAACTCTGACCAATCACGTTTTTGTCTAAGTTGTCTGCAATCAAAGTTCCCTTTCCTGTCATTACATACGTATGGGCAGTTTTGAATTCTCCATTATCATACTCCAAAGAATTCACACTATCTGTCAAAATATCGCAATTGGCAACACCAATAAATTTACCTGTACTATCTGTTATGGGAGAGCTTAGTGTTACCATCCAAACGGTCTGCCCGTTTGTCAATTGATAAGAGTAAGGCTCTGTGATATGTGTGGACATTTTATCCCTGGCCGGTGCGTAATAGTCAGCCGACCCATAAATGTCATAGTCATCATTTATATCCAACGCGGTACCCGAACCATCCCTGTATAAATAATAAGAACGACCCTTAGGTGTATCAGGGAAGAATTTATTTGGTTCAAAGGCAAAGTATGCAGAAAAAATTTTCTGATCTTTCAGTACATTTTTCAAAGAATCCATTAACATTTTTTCAGAAGTTTCTTTCTCTAAGCTTTGATACCTTGATACCTCCGAAGACAGACTAGTTGAAAAAACATACATTTTTTGTAGGTAAGACCGAGCAACTGCTGCATTTGCATCAGCAATATAAGTGATTTCTTTTTTAACTTGATTCGTTACCACCTTTCTTGTCATTCCGGCCAAAGAAAAACATATTGCCCCAATAATTACAAAAATAATACCTGTGTTCATGAACGAAATTCTAAAAGATAACATGTTTTTGCGGCTTAATTTACTCATACACTCACCTCATTTGCATTTCAATAACATCCTAAATTCCATATCTTTCTATTATGTCTCTATTATATCGGTCTTTTCTGCTAAGTCAAATACTATTCCGTAATCTGTTGTTCAACCAGAAAGATTCGTAACATTGTCACAGAATTTCCATCGATTCTCACGTATTTCCTTACACCTTTCTTAGTGTTTAAAATTAGTATGACGTAATAAAAAAAATAGTGGCACACCCTGGGCTTTCTGCAAAAACCTGCTAAGAAAAGTCAATAGTTAATTTGACTTCTAGCAGGTTTCCTTTTTTATAAACCATCTTTTTTCACACATGACTAAAAAGACTGGATTCATTCAGCCAGTCTTCTAATACTAGATTTGATTTTATTGATATACTTCTTTTACTCGTGCATAGTATATCCGCAGAAATTTATTGAGACCTGCAATTTTTGCCAATTTCTTAGCTTTGCCTTCAGATTCTTTTTTCAAAATATACCAATAAACAGAGCTGTCTGCTGGTGCACTGTGTGTCTTTAAGACCCTCATCACTTCATATCCGATTTTTCTTAGCGTCGAGGAACCTCGCTTGCTTATTTTACGATTCGTTCCTATAAATTGCCCTGATTGGTATGGTGGAGCATCTATTCCTGCAAATGCAATCAAAGCCCTGCTGCTATGAAATCTACGAATATCACCAATTTCTGCTATTAATTTTGGTGCTAATACATCTCCAACTCCCCCCATTGACCTTACTACAGAATATTCTGGCAACTGCTTGGCGAGTTCTTTCATCCGTGTTAAAATAGTCTTCAAGGTAGTATTGACTTGCCTCAATACACCAACTGCCTGCTGAATCATAATCTGAGTTGATTCCATTTCAGCAGGCAATGTAGGGATACCATCTTGTGCCAGGGAATAAATCTTGACGGCTTTATTATGGTTCTGATGGTATCCTTTTTCTTTTGCCCACGCTAAATAATTATTAATGAAATCTATCTCTGACAGTTTTGTTATATTATCGAAATGCCAATACATCTCTACAAAATCTGATAATTTGTCTTTACCAGTTGAATCTTGCCATCCCTTCAACAATTTTTTTATACCAGGCATTGTATAGTCCAACAAATGTGTCAAGGACTGTACACTCTCTATTCTCATTCTCATATAATGTGAATACTGTCTGCCCAATATTTTAAGTTCTTGATAAATACCTTCGGACATTTCGTATTTTTTGAGGCGAAACCAGTAATCAATTCCGTAATTTGCTATTGCAATGGAGTCCTGCTTATCTGTTTTTATTGCCCTAAGTCCTTGACTTCTGTACTGTTTCATTTCAAATGGGTTTATTACAGCTACAAAAATCCCTCGTTCTTGCAGAAAATCAAACACCGGAAGATGATAGATTCCTGTTGCCTCAATTACAACTTTAACGTCTTCATTAAATCTTAAAAGCATAGATGACAATTCAGATAATCCTTGCTCTGTATGTTCTATTTCAAACGGTGAACAAATCAACTCTCCATATGGTTTTAAAATACAAACCGTACTCTTTCCTTTTGAAATATCAATTCCAACACTAATCATTGACTCCATCCCTCCAAATCAAAAAATATTTGTAGTTGTTACCATCCACACTTATTACAATTCATTTTAGTTCGTTACACGAAAGCTCATTTATGAGTTTCAACCTGCTTAATCGAATGCTTATAATAAGGGGTGGTTGACGGTTTTTGTGACGGATGTATAAATCCAAAATAGGCCACGCCAGACCAACTACTCCCTTTATTATAAAGAAATAAGTGCAAATGTTTTAGCACTAATGATGTGTTTAACACTTACACTTTTATGGTACTAAAATAGGCCCTCTATGAAATAAAAGCATTTCATAGAAGACCTATATCAGCTACACTTTATGAAGCTCCATCGAAGCTTTTAGGAATGGTCACAGTGATTGCAGGAAGAACAATCTGTACCACAACTGCATCCACCCTTCTTCTTCCTCAAACTTCTTATAATTGCAACTACGACTCCAAGCAAAATCAGCCCTACAATAATTGTTCCCGGTGTCATAATCCATACCTCCTTTTTTAGCCTGCAACGCTAACAGAAACCTTACTATCTTTTGCTTTTGTATTTGAGCGAATCATTAAATACAGGAAACCAATGATAACCAAAATCCCCATTACTGTTCCGAAGCCGAATGCCAAATCCCCGGTAATCACTGAACCAATTTGATATACGCAGAAAGAAACAGCATAAGCAAAGATCGTCTGATATCCAATTGCAAACCATGTCCATTTTGCACTATTCATTTCTCTGCTGATTGCACCAATTGCTGCAAAGCAAGGGGCACACAGTAAATTGAACACCAAGAAGCTGTATGCAGCAACCTGAGTAAAGCTTGATGCCAATGTACCCCAAATTTCAGCACCATCCTCTGCAACCTCGGCAAATCCATAGAGAACACCAAAGGTGCTTACTACGTTTTCCTTTGCAACCAATCCAAGAAGAGCTGCCACTGCTGCCTTCCAATTTCCCCAGCCCAAAGGTGAGAAAATCCAAGCAACTGTATTACCAATGGATGCAAGGAATCCATTGCTTAAATCATCTACCATGCCAAAAGAGCCATTCACATAACCAAAGTTGGAAAGGAACCATACGCAGATAGCAGAAAGTAAAATGATAGTACCAGCCTTCTTAATGAAGGACCAGCCTCTTTCCCACATACTGCGTAATACATTGGAAACGGTAGGCATATGGTATGCAGGAAGCTCCATAACAAAGGGAACGGGATCTCCTGCAAACATCTTTGTCTTTTTAAGTATAATACCTGAAATAATAATTGCGGCAATTCCCACAAAATATGCACTCGGTGCAACCCATGGCGCCCCGTTAAATAATGCACCTGCAATTAAAGCGATAACAGGCAATTTAGCACCACAGGGGATGAATGTTGTTGTAATAATGGTCATTTTACGGTCTCTATCGCTTTCAATGGTTCTGGATGCCATAATACCAGGAACACCACAGCCGGAGCCGATGAGCATAGGAATAAATGACTTTCCTGATAAACCAAAGCGCCGGAAAATTCTATCCATAATAAATGCGATACGAGCCATATAACCGCAAGCTTCCAAAAATGCCAAGAAAATAAACAAAATAAGCATTTGAGGAACAAATCCCAATACAGCACCAACGCCGCCAATAATACCATCTAAAATCAAGCCTTGTAACCACTCGGCACAGTTAATGCTTGCCAAAAAGTCACCAACTATAACAGGAACACCGGGAATCCATAAGCCAAACAATTCCCAACCCTCGCCAAACACACCGTCATTGGCCCAGTCTGTTGCATAAGTACCTACTGTTGTTACAGAAACATAATAAACCAAAAACATGACTAAAGCAAAAATGGGCAGTGCCAGCCAACGATTTGTAACAACCCTATCGATACGATCAGATAATGACAAATTACCTTTGTTGTGCTTCTTATAACAGCCTTTTATAATTTCACCGATATAAATATATCTCTCATTTGTAATGATGCTTTCGCTATCGTCATCAAATTCAGTTTCAATCTTAGAAATAATATCTTCAAAAGCAGAGGCGGAAACTTTCCCCTCTAAAATCTTCTTGTCTCTTTCAAACAACTTAATCGCATGAAAACGTTTTTGCTTCTCTTCAACTCCCTGGGATAACCGAGCAGAAATGGTAGATAAGGCCTCTTCTACCTGAACCGAGAAACTATGGTATTTAGGAGAACCTCCTTGGGTTGCCGCCTGAACTGCTGCCTGAGCCGCTTCCTTGATTCCTGTTCCTTTTAAGGCGGAGATTTCCATAACTGTACATCCAAGCTTTTCAGCCAACTGTTTAATATGTATGGTATCGCCATTTTTCTTAACCACATCCATCATATTTACGGCAATCACCATAGGGAAACCCAATTCTAACAATTGCGTTGTTAAATATAAATTTCTTTCAATGTTGGTACCGTCTACAATATTTAAAATTGCATCGGGTTTTTCTTGCATTAAATAATTTCTTGCCACAACCTCTTCTAATGTATATGGCGATAAGGAATAAATACCAGGTAAATCCGTAATGGTTACATCCTTGTGCCCCTTCAGCTTACCTTCCTTCTTCTCCACGGTAACACCCGGCCAGTTTCCCACAAACTGATTGGAACCGGTCAAAGCATTGAATAATGTTGTCTTACCACTGTTTGGATTTCCGGCAAGCGCAATTTTTATTGACATAATTATCCTCCTTTTCGTTAGTTTAAACTAACCATTCTGCAAAAAAAATTAGTTTTTACTAACTATTTTATAAATATTTTACTCAATCACAACCATCTGGGCATCTGCTTTTCTTAAAGAAAGCTCATACCCTCTAACCGTAACCTCAACTGGATCACCCAATGGAGCAACCTTTCTTACAAAAATTTCTACACCCTTGGTAATACCCATATCCATAATTCTGCGCTTCACCGGGCCTTCTCCTGTAACTTTAATTACAGAAATCCGTTCACCTATTTTTGCATCCTTTAAAGTTCTCATCATATCCCACCTTATACCATAATTCTATTCGCCATCGACTTACTGATTGCAACTCTGGATTCTTTCACATTTACAATAACATTTCCATCAAATTCGGAAATCACAGTGACTTCACTTCCTGTTACAAATCCAAGGGAAGATAAAAAGCGCTGTGTCTCATCCTTTCCACCAATACGCTTAATAATTTGTGGACTTCCTGCACTTGCTAATGTTAGTGGCATATTCACTCCCCCTTCCGACACATAGTAGCCACAACTAACTTATTTAAAGTTTATCACGCCTAACTCATTCCGTCAAGATTTATATCCATTTTTATAGATAATATCCTTGATTCTATGTCCGTTGTTTTAAAAATTTCAACAGCAAACCTTAAAGGCTATTGGTTATAAATAAAATAAAAAACCTTGTATATACCATTAATACAAGGTTTGACTTGAAATATTTAACAAAACTAATGTTTTCTAAGGCGCTCATTATTATAAAGTACACAATAATCAAGAGTTCCTCCAATTACATTCTGATTAAAATATAGATACAATCAGAAGCACCAGTTCAGCTGGTTTTCCTCAACTTATAGGCAGCTGTTACTTGCAGTGTCTAAAATGGAATTAAAAACCCTATTCATGTAACAATTACGACGATACAAAGTCCTCTTGCTATAAGTAAAAGCAAACGTCTTTCAGCAAATATAAAAACCAAAAATCATTTCCCTCCCAAGCAAAGCAGGTGATTTTCTCCAGATAAAGTATACAAATAAAAAAAGTGTCTATAAAGACACTTTTTTCAAGCGCGAGACGAGATTCGAACTCGCGACCCTCGCCTTGGCAAGGCGATGCTCTACCACTGAGCCACTCGCGCAAAATATGGTGCCCAGAGCCGGAATCGAACCAGCGACACGAGGATTTTCAGTCCTCTGCTCTACCGACTGAGCTATCTGGGCACATATTGATTTTTAAGCGGTTATGCCCGAGACCGGGGTCGAACCGGTACGGGTGTTACCCCGCAGGATTTTAAGTCCTGTGCGTCTGCCAATTCCGCCACTCGGGCAAGTTTCTTGCTCGTTTAAACCGCTCATTTAATATATCAAAGACAAGCTAATTTGTCAATACTTTTTTTCAGGATTTTTTTCTGTAGTATTAATATTTGTACAGCTTCCTTTGCTATGCTTATTCGTTCTTAGCGACATCTCTTTCGTCCTACTTCTTAGGATAATTCCTCTCTATTCTCTCTTTCCTTCTGTGTCATTTAAAACACCATCATTATAGTACGTGCCATCCAGAGACTTGCCATCCCTGTAAACCACTTGTCCCTTGCTGTTTTTACCTTCCAAATAAGAGATATATACATAATAATCTTCTCCTTTTTGTTCCCCCCAAATTCCCGTAAAATAACCATCCTCATCCACTTGCATGGTAATTTCCTTAATGGATGGATGATTACTATCTCCGTACTCAATCCTGCAAGAAATCTCCTTCACTTCTTTAATAGAAGTAAGCCCTATGATTCTATCCTCTCTAACAATATACGTGCTTACTTCTTTATCACAAGGAATTAAACCACTTACGCCTCCGCTTTTCAGCTTCCATAGGACACCAAATTCCGGCTCCACTGGAACTGCTGAAAGATTACCATCCCATTTCCCTACAATCAATTTGCTCCCCTTGGAAAGCTCATATTGAGCTAATATCTTTTCAGAGGGCCCATAGTGAAGCCCCTTCTCACAAGCATAGAAAACCCGCTCAGCTGTTAGATAATACCCTTCCAGCCGCAAAAATGATATATACAGCAACGGAATAATGATAATAAAAAGAAAGATTTGCCTTTTACGATTCATTCGCCATCATCCGCCTCTCTGTTAAATCAATGGAAATTTCCTTATTATTATTATTATAGATCAAAGGAATGATAATTTTTGTTGCATCTAAAGGCACATCTTCTCTAAATTCCTGCCCACGACCGTAGTAGCTTCCGCTTTTCCATCCATTCCCACCTCTGGGTAATTGAGTTTCACCAACATATATCTGTGGATTGATTGATAA
Source organism: Anaerotignum propionicum DSM 1682 (assembly GCF_001561955.1). Taxonomy (NCBI): domain Bacteria; kingdom Bacillati; phylum Bacillota; class Clostridia; order Lachnospirales; family Anaerotignaceae; genus Anaerotignum; species Anaerotignum propionicum. The sequence goes on along the minus strand of NZ_CP014223.1, from coordinate 547,240 downwards.
ACTCCACTTTATGCTATCAGAAAACGGATTCGTCCAAGTAGCATAGCGAATTTCCATTGTATTATCCTCATAATATAAAATTTTATCAATGATATATGTGGTATCATATACTTTTTCTTTGTAGCCTACATCAATGGTATATACCAACGGACTATCTTCTTTATCCTTATAAGTTTCAAAGACTGAAATGAAAGAGGTGGTAATAAGAGAAAACACAGGAAAAAAATTTATAAGTATTAGTATAATGAGTAGATTCCGTAAGCTTAGCCAAATCCAGCCAATCACAGGTGAGTGAACTTTGTTCAATTCCTCCCCAAGGGTATCCGCATCCCCCATACAAGTTAAGACTGCCCTTTTCCCTTGCTCCTCGTCCATTCCATCTGATATAAAATCCTCATACCGATCTTCCATATGGTTGCTTAACTCAACGTATATAGGGTTATGATCATATCTAAATTTCACGTGGGATAAAACTTCCTTCAGGTATTTTTCCCAATCAGGTACATGCATACCCCGCACCCCCTAATACCTTCTGAACGGAGCCTGTAAAGGTGCTCCACTGTTCTTTTTCCTTTGCAAGCTGCTCTTTCCCTTTTGTTGTTATTTGATAATACTTTCGCTCCTTACCCGTCTCTGACTTTGCTTTATAAGATTTTAGGAATCCTTGGGTTTCCATGCGATGTAAAACTGGGTACAACGTTCCCTCTTTAAATTGAAAAACAGAGTTGCTTCTTTGTTCTATTTCTTTAATGATTTCATAGCCATAGTAATCCTTTTCCTGTAACAAGGAAAGCAACATTAAAATAGAGCTGCCACCAATCAATCCTTTATCCACTTAGATAACTCCCTTCATATATGCATAGAACAACTAGGTATAGTTTACCTAGATATTCTATGTATGTCAAGAATATATTTTTACTCCCCCAAATAAAGACTTTCGGAAGACTTTGTGTCTAAAGGAGCAAAGTTAACACTCCATTACAGTGTTTTTAACGGACAGAATTTTGACCTAATTCAGCTAATTAAAGGAAGCATTTAATTTACTTGATTTTCTATTTATCTTATTTATTTCTAAAGTACTTTCAAGCTTAAGGCTTTTCACATAAAAAAAACAAACCCTAAGGTTTGTTTAAAATATGGGCGGAGAAGGATTCGAACCTTCGAAGCTATCGCAACAGATTTACAGTCTGCCCCCTTTGGCCGCTCGGGAATCCACCCAATTAAAATGTGCGCTTACAAAGAAAATGATTACATATCCTGTAAGCTCTCAAAATAGAATAGCGCTGATTAACAACCAATACTCCATAGAAAGGAGGTGATCCAGCCGCACCTTCCGATACGGCTACCTTGTTACGACTTCACCCCAGTCGCTGGCTTCACCTTCGGCGGCTCCTTCCTTACGGTCAGGTCACCGACTTCGGGTGCTTCCAACTCCCATGGTGTGACGGGCGGTGTGTACAAGGCCCGGGAACGTATTCACCGCGACATTCTGATTCGCGATTACTAGCGATTCCAGCTTCATGTAGTCGAGTTGCAGACTACAATCCGAACTGGGACTGGGTTTTTGTGATTTGCTCGACGTCGCCGTTTTGCGTCACTTTGTTACCAGCCATTGTAGCACGTGTGTAGCCCAAGACATAAGGGGCATGATGATTTGACGTCATCCCCACCTTCCTCCGTGTTATCCACGGCAGTCTCCCTAGAGTGCCCAACTGAATGATGGCTACTAAGAATAGGGGTTGCGCTCGTTGCGGGACTTAACCCAACATCTCACGACACGAGCTGACGACAACCATGCACCACCTGTCACCTCTGCTCCGAAGAGAAGGTGTATCTCTACACCGGTCAGAGGGATGTCAAGCCTTGGTAAGGTTCTTCGCGTTGCTTCGAATTAAACCACATGCTCCACCGCTTGTGCGGGCCCCCGTCAATTCCTTTGAGTTTCAATCTTGCGATCGTACTCCCCAGGTGGAGTGCTTATTGCGTTAGCTGCGGCACCGAGGGTTCCCCCCCGACACCTAGCACTCATCGTTTACGGCGTGGACTACCAGGGTATCTAATCCTGTTCGCTCCCCACGCTTTCGAGCCTCAGCGTCAGTTTCAGTCCAGTAAGTCGCCTTCGCCACTGGTGTTCTTCCTAATATCTACGCATTTCACCGCTACACTAGGAATTCCACTTACCTCTCCTGTACTCTAGCTTGATAGTTTTAAATGCAATCCCGAGGTTAAGCCTCGGGCTTTCACATCTAACTTACCATGCCGCCTACTCTCCCTTTACACCCAGTAATTCCGGATAACGCTTGCCCCCTACGTATTACCGCGGCTGCTGGCACGTAGTTAGCCGGGGCTTCTTATTCAGGTACCGTCATTTTTTTCGTCCCTGTTGATAGAAGTTTACGAGCCGAAACCCTTCTTCCTTCACGCGGCGTTGCTGCATCAGGCTTTCGCCCATTGTGCAATATTCCCCACTGCTGCCTCCCGTAGGAGTTTGGGCCGTGTCTCAGTCCCAATGTGGCCGATCACCCTCTCAGGTCGGCTACTGATCGTTGCCTTGGTGGGCTGTTATCTCACCAACTAGCTAATCAGATGCGGGCCCATCCTGTACCGAATAAATCCTTTTCTTGCAAGAGGATGCCCTCTCGCAATGACATGCGGTATTAGTCACCGTTTCCAGTGATTATTCCACAGTACAGGGCAGGTTGCCCACACGTTACTCACCCGTCCGCCGCTAAAATATGTAATCTTCCTGCCGAAGCTCTCCGATTGCATATTTCCGCTCGACTTGCATGTGTTAAGCACGCCGCCAGCGTTCATCCTGAGCCAGGATCAAACTCTTATATTAAAGTTTTGTCCTGCCAGTCTTAATGTCTGGCTTACTTTCCGATTTTTTCGAAATCGGCAAACTCTTTGTCTTTTTCTTTTCCGCAAAGCAGAAAAGTTGAATTGACTATGGGTTGTGTTTTTTCAAACGCTATTCTATTTTCAAAGTTCACAGCACTTTCACAGCGCAGAATTTATTATATCTAAAGCTCGGCTAAAAGTCAAGCATTAATTTTCAATTTTTTCTATTTTTTTTAATTTGTTTTAAAAAACCTTTAGAATTCAACGATTTCTCGAAATACCTCTCCAATACTTTTCGTAATAATAAGGGATGCTTTGTCATCGTAGGGCGTCTCACTCTTATTGATTAGAACCATTTTCTTTCCATCATAATAGCGAATCAGTCCTGCCGCAGGATACACATTTAAACTTGTACCACCAATAATTAAAACATCTGCATTGGCAATAAAGGAGACAGATTTTTCAATTGTTTCTTCATTTAGGCTTTCCTCGTAAAGCACCACATCAGGACGCACCACACCACCACAAAGATTGCATCTAGTAACACCTTCTTCTTTTGTTACATATTCCAGAGGAAATTCTTGCCCACACTTTACACAATAATTACGATAAAGAGTTCCATGAAGCTCGAAAACTTTTTTGCTCCCAGCCTTTTGGTGCAAATCATCAATATTTTGTGTAATCACAGCCCTTAGTTTTCCATCTGCTTCAAGTTTTGCTAAGGCCTTATGGCAATCATTTGGTTTTGCATCGGGGTATAGAAGAGTCTTTTTGTAATATCGAAAAAAGACCTCTGGGTTGCGCTCAAAGAAAGAGTGGCTCAAAATAGTTTCCGGTCTATATCCATACTCGCTCATGGCAGAAAAAATGCCGTTTTCACTACGAAAATCAGGCAAACCACTTTCTGTGGAAACACCTGCACCGCCAAAAAAAACAATGTTGTCACTTTCCTGAATCCATTTTTTTAGTAAAGCTATATTATCCTCCAAAAAAGCCCCTCCTTTATCATTTCCGCAAAATGAGAGAGCCCAATAACGGGCTCCCCTGTTTTCATATAGCTTATCATATTTTTTCCAGTTTTACAACCAACCTGCATCACTTTAATCTTCCTTTTCTGATGTTACAGGCAATATCCTTACAACTGTTTCACCAATTCGATGATTCAGAACTTCCTTAACATGAATCTCCATACCACAGGTAACAATGGTAAACTGGCTTCCATCCTCGGGAATCTTCCCTAGCTCGCTAAAAATAAACCCACCATAGGTTTCATATTCATCTATTGGCAAGGGAATGTTTAGCGCATCACTCACATCCTCCAAGGAAGCACTGCCCATAATACGCCACTCTTCTTCACCAATACTTTTAATTTCTTCCTCCTCTGCATCATTCAGCATATCTCCGATTAAAAGCTGAACCAAATCACGCAGCGTGATGACGCCGCTCAAACCACCATATTCATCTAAAACCATAGCAAAATGCCTTCTGTTTTTTCTCATATTCCGAAGCAACACATCCGCCTTCATGGTTTCCGGCACAAAATACGGCTTTTCCACAGCCTCCTCCATCACCAACTCACGACTTCTCTCCTTCATGCGGAAATAGGACTTGGTGTCAAGGACACCTAAAATATCATCACTGTCCTCACCACAAATGGGGAAATAGGTAAATCTGTTTTCCAGAATTATCTTATCCCATGTTTCCATATCATCCTCAATTTCAAGCATCACCACGTCGACGCGGTGGGTGCACGCCTGCTCCACAGGAATATCATCAAAAGCAAACACATTTCGTATAAATGTACTTTCCTCTAAATCAATCGTACCTTTTTCACTGCCTTGATCCAACATCATAAATATTTCTTCTTCAGAAATGACTTCTTCTTCATCCTCAGGGTCAATCCCAATTAATCTTAACATCCCATTGGTTGAGGCCGACAGGAGCCACACTAAAGGTGCAAATAGCTTAGAAACCAGCTTCAGCATGCCACTCATTCCCAAAGCCAACTTTTCCGCATTTTTCATAGCTACTCGCTTAGGTACCAACTCGCCGAAAACCAAGTTAAAATAGGCCAAAATGAGAGTAATTATAAACACGCAAAGAGAGCGTAAGAAACTTAAGGAAGTGTCTACACCGCTGTTTTTCAGAAATTGCGCCAGCTCACCTGCAAAGTTTTCGGCTGCAAACGCACTACCTAATAAACCTGCAAGGGTAATTGCTACCTGTATCGTTGCCAAAAAACGGGCAGGTTGATCTGTTAAATAAATCAGTCTTTCCGCTCTTTTATCCCCATTCAATGCCATTCGCTTCATTTTAGCATCATTCATTGAAATAACTGCTATTTCAGCGCTGGCAAAAACTGCATTCATTGCAATCAAAACAATTTGTAATATTAACGGACCTATAAACATAAATTCTTCCTCCTGACTTTCCCTTGCAAAAAAACAAAAAAAGGCATACCTTGCCTTAAAAACATTTTGTTTTAGACAAAGTACACCCTTATTATTTCCAACATTTCAATGGAATATAAATTCTTTAAATAAGTATTGACATGATAATCCCCATCTGCGCTCAAACCCATTTCGCTCCTTTTAATTATATACAAATATCATCTCATATTTTTCCAGAATCGTCAACTATCTCATTCTAAATTGAATTATAAAAAAGCAGTGTATGGCGCCTTTCTCCCAAACACTGCCTAAGCTCATTTTATTTTTTAACTAAAAAGCCCTCTATTTTTTGAATGCAAATCTTTAGCTCCTCCATACTGTATGCGTATGAAATACGTATAAACCCTTCGCCGCAATCTCCGAAAGCATTCCCTGGAACAACCGCAACCCCACCCTCAAAAAGCAGCTTTTCACAAAATTCCTCAGAACCAAGCCCTGTTTTTTGAATGGAAGGAAATACATAAAATGCACCCTTCGGTTCAAAGCAGGTCAGTCCAAGTCTATTAAATTCACCAATTAAGTACTTTCTTCTCTCGTCATATGCTTCCCGCATCATTCGGATATCCTCGTCACAAAGGGCATCGTCCCGCAAAGCTTCAATTGCCGCCTGTTGGCTCATTACCGGTGCACTCATTACCACATAAGCGTGAATTTTATTCATTTGTTTGATTAAGTCCTTAGGCCCTGCCGCATATCCCAAACGCCAGCCTGTCATTGCAAAGGACTTGGAAAAACCATTTAAAACTATGGTTCTTTCATACATTCCCTCAATGGATGCAACAGAAACATGGTCTTTTCCGCCATAGGTCAACTCAGCATAAATTTCATCCGAAATAACCAGCAAATCATGCTTAACGATTATGGGGGCGATTTTCTCTAAATCCTCTTTTTCCATGATTGCTCCTGTGGGATTGTTGGGATAAGGCAGAATGATAGCTTTGGTTTTTGGTGTAATCGCTCTTTCCAATTCTGTGGGCATCAATTTAAAATCATTTTCAACCTTCGTTGTCACAACAACAGGCACACCATGCTGTAAAAGAATGGATGGCTTATAAGAAACATAACAAGGCTCAATTACCAGCACCTCGTCCCCCGGCTCTAATATTGTGCGCAGGGCAACATCAATGGCCTCCGATGCACCAATGGTACACATAATTTGGTCTAAAGGATTATACACCGTATGAAAACGACGCTCCAGATAGTGGGCAATTCGCTCCCGTAAAGCAGGCATACCCAAATTCGCCGTATAGCGGGTTCTACCTTCCTCAAGCAAATCAATGGCTGCCTGTCTTACACGTTCAGGTGTTTTAAAATCAGGTTCACCAACCCCCAAAGAAACAACGCCCGACATGGTCGCCACAACATCAAAAAATTTTCTGATTCCCGAGGGGGGCAAATCTGCAACGTTTTTTGCCACAAAATCTCTCATATTCTTCCGCCTTTCTCTTATGTCCCTTTTTCCCACGCTTATCTGATATAATATCCTATCACCAGAAAAAACTAGAAGCAACTCTAAATATGCTATAAAACATTAGTTTAATTGGTATTTTAGTAATTTAAGCTATCAAACTTTACTTGATATAATGCATCACTTTTTGGTTCTTCCAGCAACTCTCTGCACTGATTTGAAATCAAAATGCGATCCTTTTCTGTTATTTTCCCTATGATTGCCCCAGAAATCCCATTCTTAGCCAACTTGTCCACCAGTTCAGCACCATGTTCTGTAGTAATAATCATGGTTCCGCTGGAAATTAGTCTTAGGGGGTCAATCTGCCCTTCTTTACAAATTAATTTCGTTTCTTCTTTAACAGGGATTTTGTCCTGCCAAATTTCTACCCCTGTTTGCGAGCACTCTGCCACCTCCCAAACAGCACCTAAAATGCCGCCCTCCGTGGCATCATGCATCGCCGTTGCCCCATGCTGTGCCGCAATGAAAGACTCCCTTCCCACAGAAAGATACTCCTTCATATTCTGCGCCGAAAAAACCAATTCCATGGGTAAGCGCTGGCACAACACTTTTTCATATTCCTTAGCAATGATAGCCGTTCCTTCCAACCCAGCCCACTTGGTCATAACCACATCCTGACCAACCTTCGCACCACCTGTTTGGATGATTCTTCTTTCCCTGCTGCGCCCGATTACCGCCGCTGAAACAATAGGCTTACACACCGCATTGGTAACCTCGGTATGTCCTCCTAATATCTCAATCCCTAATTCCTGAGCACCCTTTAAGGCCCCCTCCATTATTTCCTCTAAATCCGTCTCATTACTGCCCTCAGGCAATAGAACCGTAAGCAAAATTCCAACAGGTTCCCCTCCGGCAGAAAAAATATCATTACAGTTTATTTGAACCGCCAAATATCCAATATCCTTTGCTGCTCCGGTAATGGGGTCTGTAGACAATACACACAGCTCTCCTTGCAAGTCAATTACGGAACAATCTTCACCGGTTTTTGGCCGAAGCACAACATCTTCACGCTTCACATTATTCTTTCTAATAGGATCCATTACAATATCCTCTAATATTTCCGGAGGAATCTTTCCAATTTTAAACATTCTTTTCAGTCCCTTCGTAGAGAAAGTACCCCTGAACACTGTTGTATCAGAGGTACTTATTTTGCTATGCATTATTATTGTATTCCAAAAGAATTATCCCCTGGGTAACCGGTTTGGAAATCAGTTTGAACATCAGTCTGATTATTGGTTTGGCTGTCATTCCCCTGAGAAATTGGCTTGGTTACAGGCTGACTTGCCGTCACTGCCTTTTTTGTACCTATTGTTACTTCATCGGCTGCGGCACGATAAGATGAGCTGCTAAAACGTTCTCTGCTTACCTGTTTTCCGTTTTGAAAAACTTTTTTGAACACAGAAACCTTAGCGCCTGTTCTGCCTTTGCTTGTAACCTCCCTTTCACCCTCCGGCTTTTCAGGGTCTTCCTTCACAATTTCCTGTGGCTTTTCAATAGTAGCCTCATAAACCGTTTCAAATTCAACTTTTCTACCCGCTTCATGAATCTCATGTCCGTAAAGGTTTATTTGCAAAACACCATTTGAAGCATATGCCTCCAAATAAATAGGGTATCCTGTATCATTCTTAATCTTTAAATCTTTATAGTTTCCTGCTATAGCGGCATCTCTACCCAAAGGAACATATCCCACAGTCATTGAATGAGGCGATCTTTCCACAATGTCCAATTCTGCATAAATGGCAGCATTGTAAAGTGTAGACGTTATCTGGCAAACGCCACCACCCATTCCGGCCTCTACCTTTCCGTTTACATATACCCCTGCGTCACGATATCCACGGGCATAGGTCTGCTCGCCCAATCCTGCCGAAGCTGAAAAAACTTCATCGGGAGCAATGATTGTTCCGTTGATATATTTACAACCAACCACCAAATTGGTGTTTCTGTTTTTATCATAAGCGGTATACTTTGTAGAGAATGAACCAATTAAATCTGTGACATACTGATTCTCCTCATAGGTAATATCAGGCTCTGTGGTATTTGCCACAATTGCAGCCCTCCCATTTTTCATGGTTTGCATAACACCATCTACATTCAGCATGGTGGCGCCCACATCCATTTTTCGTCCTTGCACCTCTTTGGTTATGGTAAATCGTCCATTGCTACGACTTAAGGAGCTGTTTTTTGCCTCTTGATCAAAGGCAGCAGCAACCTCAATGAGAATATCCTGCATTTTTATCTCGTCATAAGAAAATTCCAGAGGGATATCCTTACCTTCTTTTATTAAAGAGGCAACCACCTTCATATTTTCTTTTTCCGTTCCCGATCTACCTAGCTGATATGCTTCTTCAACAGCCTTCTCTACTTGAAATTTCGCACCAATTTCTTGAAAAGTATAATTCCATTCCTCATTTTCATAAAATAATACCAATGTCTGTGTTGAAGCATCTTTCCCATGGGTACCCGTCAACAAATCCGTAGCGGCTTCCTTGCTTAGCCCACTAACATCAACCCCTTCAATGGTAATCCCAGGATAAATCCCACTTTGTGATAAAATTCCTCTTAATTTTTGATTTTGATTATTTGCATAGACAAAATAGCCCCCAGCTATACAAATGCACACTGCAACAAGGCCAATGAAAATACCCGCCCTTGCTTTCTTGGGTCGGCTCCTAAATCGTCTACCTCCACTTTTTTGTTCCATCCTTTAACCCCCTATTTCTACGGCTGCCCCCCAGATTTAACAATAACAGAATCATTCTAATTCAATTATAGTATGCTTTCTTCTAAAACTTGCATTTAAAACCCGCTTTTTTATCAAGGGCCATCACGTTATTCACAAAATCCGTAATTGTAATATTTTGATAAATATTACTTATAACAAAGGGTATTTCACACTTGTAATCTGGTAAAAAACCTTATTATTCTAGTGACTTCATGGATTATTTACAGGCTTTGCCGGCCACAAAAATTGCATGGAATAAATTACTTCTTCCAAGCTTCTCTCCGCATTGCACAAAGCTTTTGTCCTTTTCAACCGTGGATAAAATGCTATTATTTAGTAAAAACTTTTATAATCTTTAGATATACCAGTATTTCTTTCAATTCATTAAATTAGAATATTGCAAAAACCGGAAAAAAATACACCGCTATGTAAATAACTGAATTTGTAAATTCAGTCAATAAATCTATCATAACGGAGTATATTTTAAATTACAATATTTATCGTCAAAAATTACATTACTTTTTTATTACATTACAGGAACTTTTTTCAAATTCCCCTTTTTTTCTTCGACGCCACCAATTTTGCTGCTGTATTCTCTTTCGTAGCCTTCTCTAAGATTTCTTTTTTATCCGCCTTTGCCTTTATAGGAATCTGTTCCGAAACTTTGTTCTTTGCCACATTTTCCAACGGGTTTTTCTTCTCTTTCACAGCTATTTTTTTCACATTTCCCATTGAAAAGCCCATACCTTCCAAGGTCAATAATAAAACGGTAAATCGTCTGAAAGCAATATCCAGTAGAAATAAGAGCATTCCCAGTACCATGAAAAGCATGGATAAGTCCTTTTGGTTCACCTCAGGCAAAGGACGAGATGCAAATACCTCATTGCCTTTAGTCAGCATCCTTCCACCACTTGCAGATACTATCTGCTGTAACAAAGCAGATCCACTTCCTTTTTTTGTCATATCATATTCAGAGGGATAGGAAAGCGCAAAACCCGTTTTATAGTAATCTTTGCTTTCCTTCTTTTCTATTAGAAGATTTGCAACATAGGCACCTTCTTGGGCTGTCTCCAGCTCTCCTTGATAAACCCCCGGAGCAGTCATGTTGAATTGGGTTTTAAATTCCTTCCCTTGAGAATTTAAAACAGTAGCCGTAATTTTACTTATACTTTCGTCAAAGGGCATTTCCAGCCGAAGGCTGCTTTTTTTTGCGCCGCTTTCCGCAGTCAGCTTCATATCCTGCGCCATTTGTGCATTGATTACCCACCCCAGGGTATTTCTTAAAATGCTGCTTCCTTCCTTTGAACTCAGCCATTCCTTTGTCCATCTTCCCCCAACATCAGGGGTCCATGCCACAGTTCTGCCAAGTCCGTATTGCCATGTGGCAAGAATAGGTTCGTCTCTATCGCTGATTAAAACCACGTCTCCACGGCTTTTTGCCGTTGTGCCAATATATCCCCCTAATCTGGGAACAGAGGTGATATCTGATAATATTGCCGATGCATCCTTTTGCTTCGGATAAAAATGGCGGTTGTTTAGATATTCTTTTCCTGCCAACAAGGTTTCCTTGGCAAAAATACTGGGTAAGTCCGTAAATTCATCGGTAAAGTAATATCTCCCATTACCTGCATCTGCCAATTTGCGCAACAGACTGGTATCTGCCCCGCTACCAACGGCTACAGAAGATAGGGTAATTCCATTATTCTTAATTTTAGCCAATACAGGGTCATAGCCCTCCTGCTCCGCCTGCCCATCCGTCAAAAGAATAATATGTTTCTCTTTTGCCTTGGATTCAGACAATGCCCGTACCGCCTCTGTTAAACCGGGTAGAATACTGGTTCCGCCGCCAACTTGAATTTCACCAATTTGCTGTTGAATGGCAGCTTTGTTTCCACTGACCAATGTCATAGGCACTGCCCACTGATACTGGTCGTCAAAAGCAATAATACCTACTTGATCCTTTTCCTTAAAACCATCCAAACTGCGGATTGCCGCTTCTTTTGCCATCTCAAGCTGAGTGATGCCATAGGCTCCCCCTGACATACTTCCTGAACGGTCAATCACCATAATCATTGCCAAATCCGGCTCTTCTCCCTCTGTTTTCAGCTCCATATCAACAGGAAGCATATCAGCAAGCTGGGTATGAAAATATTCCCCCAAAGCATAAGAATCTTCGCCACCACTGACAATCAAACCGCCGCCCAATGTTTTCACATAGGCCTCCAAAACCTCTAAAAATCCTTCCGGTAAATCTTTCGCTGAAACATTAGCCATAACCACACAGTCATACCCTTGCAATCGTTCTGTAGAAACAGGCACACCACCGGCGGAGACCCGCTCTACTTGCAATTTGGAAGCAGAGATAATACCATTCCAGCCTTCTGTGTCTTTTCCATCACCAATTAATAACACTCTTGGAATATCATCAATATAGGTGTAGGCAAAAAATTTATTATTCTTACTCTGGGTATCTTTTTCAGGGGTAATTTCAGCCCGATAAACCACACCGCCGCCCTCAGCAGTCGTATCTGAAAATACAATGCGACTTTCCCCTGATGTAACACTGATTGATTCATTGGCAATCAATGTGTTTCCTTTATAGAGACGCACATTCAAAGGCGTGCCCACATTGGAATCTATACGAACAGCAATATCATAAGCCGTATTCTTATTGATAAGTGCAGGTATCTCCAAATCTGTAATTTGAACTTCCTGCCCTATTTCCTCCGTTAGCCCATAGCCATCAATGGTCACGCCTTGTGCCGCCAAAGCTTTGGCCTGCAAAAGGGCATCGGATGTAGTCTCCTCGCCGTCGGATACCAAAACAATACGTTTCGCCGTTCCTTTAGGAAGAATGCTTCCAGAAAGCTTGAGTGCTGAAGCCAAATCCGATGCGCCTTCATCCACATAAGTTAAAAATCCTTCTGTAGGCAAAGTCCCTTCTAAGGAAGGTAAAAGTTCTACCCCCGCTTCCTTACCAAAGCACACCATACCTACACTGTCCTTGATACCTCGGGCATCGTTTGCTTCCTTCATAAAAGCACTAATATCTATGTTTTTCACACTGGCAGAACGATCTACGGCAAATACTGTAGCAGTAATATCCGATTTTTTTGATATTTGGGGAGTAGCCATTGCCAGCACGATGCAGCTGCAAACAGCAATCCGCATTCCTGTATGCAGTCTGCGACGAAAAGTGGAGGCAAACTGCCCCTTTCTCGCCAAATACCAAATGAATCCAACAAGAATGGGTAAGAGCCATAGCCAGTAAGGCTTCATAAAATCAATGTTCACGGCAATTCACCCGCCATTCTATTATTAATATTGCGCATAAAAGCAGTAGCAATAAATTTCGCATCGACTTTCCTGCATGCACTGTCTTTGCTTGCCCACCTTCTACTGTCTTTTGTTCTCCCTTTAATGTTAAGTCAGACTCGCCCTCGGTCTTGGGGTTTATTCCAAATATTTGAGTTGTCTGAGTTCCGCTTCCATCTTCTTCAACCAAAGAATAAAAACCTGTTTTCGATGTTTGGGTATAGGGCAGTGACGGGAAGGGGGGTGCCACAACCATCTTGCCTCCTTGGGGCGTGATAACCCACGCTTTTTCCGTTTCCGGACGCAATGAAAACGAGATTGTCTCTCCCGCCTGATGTTGGGTTAAGGCACCTTCGCCATCAGGAAAATACCACTCCATTAGGCGATAAAATAAGATAGGGAAACCTGCATTTAAGGGCAAATCCGAATCATGCAAATCAAAACCAAAGACAGCCGTTTTCTTCCCTTGATATTCTCCAAAAACTGCCAAGCTATCCCCTCCACTACGTATGAGAGGCTTGCCCCAATTTGCGTTCAGAGCACGTGCCTTTGATACCTCAAAGGAAATGGTAGAAATATCCGCAAGACCGGTATTATCCAACATACGGGCTGTGGCTGTTATATTCTTTTTTTCGCCCATAGTAACATATGCATTCTCAGGAGGATTCAGCAATAGTATAAACCCGTCGTCAGGCATTTTCTCAGGAAGGCATCCATCAAAAATATATAGCCCATAGCCTGAAATACCCGTCATTTTTTCGGGAGAAGCTTTATATAATTCCACATTGTCTATTAAAGAAAGGGCTTTTTCCAGAAACATATTATTTTCTGTAACCAAAAGCACTCTTTCACTGCTTGACGAGGAAACACCCACATAGCGCATGTTATCCGTCATCAAGTCATCCTCAGGGAACAAGCGAACCATGATAGAGTTGGCGTCCTTGGGTACTCCCCGAAAGGTCACATCCTTGGATTCTCCTCGCTCAAGTAAAAAACTCTTCGTATCGAAAACGGCATTATCCACATAAAGAGTTACCGTTTTCTCCTCTCCGCCAACTCCCCAATTTTCCAAACGGGTCAAAACGGAAAGACCATCCTCTTGCTCAGAATAAGACAATAGAGATAAAGCGCTATTATTTCCGCCTTTATTATAAACCTGTTCTTCTACAGGCAAATCACCCATTGAACCATAATCATCGGTAAAAACAACAATCTGTCCACCAAGAACGTCTCGTTCCGCTTCCAAAATTTCCTTTGCCTTATCCCAAGCTACGCCGCCGTCTGTCACTTGTGTGTCCTGAATACAGCGAAGTATTTCCTGTTTTTCTTGGGTGCCACTTAAAACCAAAGATGGTTCCTCTCCCAGCAACACAAAAGAAAAGGTAGTTTCCGGAGCTGCCTCATCAACCAAACGAAGCATATCCTTTTTTGCGGCGACAAATCTACTTTCTGCCACATCCCGAGCCTGCATACTTATGGAGCAATCCAAAGCAAGGACGTAATCTACCACTTGGGTTTTGCCCATAATATACGGACTGCCCAATGCAAACGCCAAAACCGCAGCCGCTGCAATTTGGAGGAACATAAGGATATTTTTCCTAAGCTTTTGCCATGGTTCCTGTGCTTTTGACTCCGGAATTGCTTTTTTCCATAGATAAAGGCTGGGAACCTTCGTCTCTTTATATTTTTGTTTCAGCAAATACATGAAAATAATTGCAGGTACCGCCAAAAGTCCAAGCAATCCCCATGGTGTGAAAAAGCGCATACGCTCCCCCCTTTCTAAGGTCAAATGTAAGGTTAAAATCTTAAGGTCAGAGTTTAAGGACGCTGTTCCGAACTCTGCAAGCCTTTGTAAAGGTTTGACCCAAACTTTAAACAATCTTATTCTCAAGTTTTTTCTAATTAAATCAAATGCTGACTTAAGCCCAAAGTCTCGTGGCACCACCCCGAAACCAGCAAGCCTTTGAAGGCTTGACCCAAACTTTTAACAAGAACTCTTTTTTTGTGAAGCAAATTCCTGCTCCGAAACCAAGGCCTATCTCTCTAGCGTGGAAAAATAATCAGATACCAGCTGACGCATACCAAAAGGAGTATTTTGTTCATCCAATGCCTTTATTGCATCATTCTGATAGCTATGGAAAACCTGCTCATAAGGCAAACGTTCCCCGTCCTCTCCGATGGTTTTCTGCTGGGTTATGGAACTATCACCACCCTCATTCTTGGTTCCGCTTACTTGGGTGTTATATCCCGCCTTGTCTGCGGCTTTTCTCGTAAATATTTCTTCTCCTTCAATATGTCCGCTACCTCGACCGTTGCCGCCTTGGCCTGCGCCTCCCTGCCCCTGTCCTTGACCTGCACCTTGTCCTTGACCTGCACCTTGTCCTTGGCCTGCGCCTTGCCCTTGACCCTGACCTTGGCCTTGGCCTTGGCCTTGCTGAGGTTTTTCACCCCTTGCATCGCCTAACGCCTGATTGGCATTTTGCAGTGCTTTTCTTAATTCTGCATTTTCTAGGCTTTGGGAAGTCATTTGTTGCTGAAGCTGTTCCAACAACTTGGAAGAGATTTCTCCGTTTTCCAAAGCTTCTGCTAATTGCTCCAGTGCCTTTGCCAAATCCGCATCACTCATTTGCGCCGCCGCTGCGCCCATCTGTTTGCCCAAAGCAGAAAGCTGCTCCTCTGTAAGCTTCTTCATTTGCTCCTGAAGCTTTGCAATTGCCTGTTCAATTGCCTTTGCGTCACCTTTTTCCGCAGCCTCAGATAATGGTGCAGTAAGCTCTTCTTTTGCAAATTCCTGAGCCAACTTCTTTAAATCCTTAGAGACACTGTCCTTCTCCAGCTGTTTCATCTCCTGTTGTGCTTTTTGCACCGCTGTTTCCCCTGCTTCCCTACTGGGAGCACGCTTAAGTTCCTTAGAAAGTGCTTTCATTTCCTTTTGCAAAAGCTTCTTCTCTTCCGCAGAAAGGGCTTCGTCTTTTTCCACATCCTTGATTACCTTTTCAATCTGTACAAGTTTTGCCTTTGCATAAATCTCAGCCTTTTCCTCTCGAGGAGATGGCAAAAAGCCTGTCGCCATGGTAAGAATTAGAAACAATGCTATCCATTGAAGCAATCTCTTTGGAATGCCCACCCGATATGCCTTGGAGAAATTCGTTTGCGAGCCAATTTTCATTCCATCCGCTATTGCCATTTTTTCCATACTGGAGGGCTCCTGCTTTTGCAATAACTCCAAGGTAGTAATCATACGTTCCTGACCGCCTAAAGCATCTGCCGCCGCCGCCGCTTTACGAAAATCCGGGCGCTTTGCAATGGCATATCCTGCCGCTAAAAGAAAAGCAAGCATAAAAATACCAAGAATAATTAAAATTACATCAGGCAGAAAAATAATTTTTGACAGCAAAGTAACGGCAAGTCCAAGTATACTTGCCGCCAGCCAAAAACCAATGAGTTTTTGAAGAAAACCTTCAAAAAACAATTTTCTTTTTAATGGAACCAATAGGGTATGAAACTTGCCCATCGCTTATTCCTCGCTTTTTTTCTTTTTCGTCTTAGTTACTTTATCTCTTTGCTTATGCTCTCGCACAGGATTAATTAAACCTGCCGCCAATACTACAAAAATGGACCCAATGACAACCTGAAATGCCATATGCAGTACCCAAAGGTTTCCTGATGCCCATAAAACAAAGCTTCTTTTTGTGCCATTTATATTATTAAAAAATACATTATCTACAATACTGGTACCAATCTGATGATCAATCAAAGAAAAGAATCCAACCCCTGGATTTGGAATTAATTTTATAAGGGTGGCTGTACTTGAAAGTTGGCCATAACCCCTTGTTGCCATCGGCAATAATACCATAAGCAATGTCCCAAAACATAAAACGCCAGTCACAATATACACCAGCATAATGGAAACCACCGTTCTTTTGTAAATGCACGAAAAGAATACAGAGATTCCACCAAGCATATACGCTGTGGTCAAAGTAAAACCAATCATCATCAAAAGGGAACTAATACCCAAACTTCCAAAATAAAATACAATGGAGAAAACAGGCAGTGTACTAACAATCAAAAGCAGTACAAACGCCATAGAGGATAAAAGCTTTCCAGTTACGATAGAAAAAGGTGAAAGCTTAGTCACCAAGAGCAAATCCAAAGTCTGTCGCTCTCTTTCCCCGCTGATACTGCCCGCAGTCAAGGCAGGAACCGATAACACAATCAATGCCATCTGTATCGCTGCTAAGGTTACGTACAAATAAACAATATTTTGAGGATCAAAGGAGAAACGATACGATTGAAACACGCTGGCGTAAAAGAAAACGCCTGCCCCCAATGTCATCATAAGCAAATAAAACGTCAATACAGCGTAGTTTTTCCATCCACGTAAGGAGGTAATTGCCTCTCTTCTTAATACAGGGTTCATCATATGCTTTCACCTCCTGTTACCTGCATAAACACTTCTTCCAGATTTCCTTCCTTCTCCTTGAAGGAAAGCAGTGGAATATCCGCCAATATCAATTGCTTTAAAACGTCGGAAAGTTCTTCATTGGTGCCTGTAAAATCCAGCTCCACATCTTTCGTGTTTTCCACAATAGATCGAATCATGGGCTGTTCCTTCAAAATTTGAATCATCCTTTCCATTTCTCTGAGAGGTTCAATGTGAATGATTCTCTTTTGACTCAATTTCTGCATGATTTCCTGAACAGAACCTTGCGCCGCCAGCTTTCCATGATTAATAATACATACCTCTGTACACATTTCTGCCAGTTCAGGCAAAATATGAGAGCTGATGATAATGGTCTTTCCCATCTCCTGCAACTGCTTTAAAACCTCTTTCATCTCTACCCTGGCTCTTGGGTCAAGGCCTGACGCAGGTTCATCTAAAATTAAAAGTTCAGGGTCATGGACAAGGCTTCTTGCCAAGCAAAGCCTTTGCTTCATTCCCCTTGAAAGGGAATCAACATAACTATCTTTTTTATGGGATAAGTCTACAATTTCCAAAAGATTATCAATAATTGGCGCTCTATCCTTATACGCAATGCCATAAGCTCCCGCATAAAAATCCATATACTCTGTTACCTTTAGATTATCATATACTCCAAAAAAGTCAGGCATATAACCGATTTTTTCCCGCAAAGCTCTGGGGTTTTTTGTTACGTCAACACCATCTATAATCACATTGCCAGAGGTAGCATTCAATAACCCCGACATAATACGCATGGTGGTAGTCTTCCCCGCACCATTTGGTCCTACAAATCCGCAGATTGCACCTTTTCCCACTGATAATGTCAGGCGGTCCACCGCGGTAAATTTACCATAATTTTTGACTAGATCCTTAATTTCCAGCAAACAGACCACCTCCTTGCATCCATAATTTAGGCAAAACCGTTTCTTTTTCTTTTAAGCAATGCATCATTATTTCCACCATATTGCTATCATCAATATAATTTTCAACAGCAAGTTTCTCTCCCAAATTAACTTCATCCCATTCCTTGGTCTTTCGGTTAAATATAGTCAGCACTTCAGGAAGCGACACATAATCTCTGGCAGTTCCCTGAAGCTCCATCTGATTGACCTTAACCCCTTCCGGCAAAGCATAGGTAATATAAAAATCTGATTCCTCATAAGGATATAGCGTGGAACCAAATTCATCATAATTTTCGTTGAATTTTGCGTTTGAATCAATGGTTCCCTTCAAGCCAATTTCAAACTGTTCCTGTTTGGATAACTCCAGCGGAAAATCTTGTTTATACATAGTCAAACTATCTTCCAGCACCTGCTTTCCATTCAACTTTTTCTCCCCACTCAAAATAGACTTTTGACTATAACCGTAAAAAGTAACTGGGATTAAAGACGTGTTTTGTTGATAATTATAGTAACGCTCACGCAAATCGTGCTCCATGTACCACATGTAGGCTTCTTTCCTCGTTATTTCACCGTTTGTCACTTGTTTTCTGATGGCTTCATCGTTGAATCCCCCATAAAGATTTTCATTCTCTTTTTCCAGATCAGCTTTTTTGAGGTCAACCTTTAGCGTATCTCCGGCCTTCAAAGACTCAAATGCATGAAAATTACCATCCAACATCAAGAC
The DNA here is from genome assembly GCF_001561955.1 of Anaerotignum propionicum DSM 1682. Taxonomy (NCBI): domain Bacteria; kingdom Bacillati; phylum Bacillota; class Clostridia; order Lachnospirales; family Anaerotignaceae; genus Anaerotignum; species Anaerotignum propionicum. Next base: position 528,356 of record NZ_CP014223.1, on the reverse strand, counting down.
TACCCGATAGAAATCAATATTGGTATGATTGATAATTTCACCTACATATTTTCCATCCTTCATCTTAACGGTGCTCTCAACATTACCACCCAAGTCCACACTGCTTTGTGTGCCAAAATACTGAGTACCCCAGCTTTCACTGTCTGAAAAGGTTACCTCTGTTGTATTTCCGCATAAAATGCGATATGCACATTTCTCATTATTGCTTAAGGATTCTCTGTAATAATTTTCATCCATATTGATGCTTATTGGTATTTTTTCATCAGAGCTAAAGGTTACACTCCCTTTGCTTGCATATTTGATTGCCATACCTGTATCTGCCTTTGCAATATGAGAACCTTTCTGCATTTCAACAACCGAAACCGTATGAATCATACCACTTTTGTAGGTACTACTTTGTGCCAAAAGGAATACCAATCCCATAAACACAAGAGAAAAAGCAGGAACAAAAATCCAACCTTTCTCTCTCCTATCCCTTTTCTTTAGAATGAAATAAAGAATTGGTCCTACTATTACAATGTAAACTCCAATTGCACCAAAGATGAATAAGATAGAGTTCATTTCAAAAGGAGGAAAATCAGTAGCAATGTAGCGCAAGCTGTCATAATAACCCTCATCATATAAATTTACAGCGAAAGCCTCAGACGCCACTTGACGTAGAGCCACAGTCAGCATTTCCAATGTTGTATCCTGTCCTGCCATAGGGGCTTGGGATAAAGAAAAATGACTGAGAATCACATGACCTTTACCTGCTTCTAAAACCGAAAGATACTTTATCCCATCACTTCCCCATAAATCAGCTAAGCCTTCTCCGCTTAGTTGCGCCAGAGGAATTTCTCCTGTTACTCCCATTACCTCAGCGGCTGTGGTGGTTCCCTTCACCTGAATGTTTGCTAAAAAATCCAAGCCTTTCAGTGTTTTTTGTGCCGCCGCACCTGTACCTACCACTATAGTTCCGCCACCCAGAACCCACTGATGAAGAGCTTGTCTCTGCTCCTGGGTGAGTGCAGAAAAATCAAAATCATCCACAACGAAAACAGAAAAGCTATTTAATATTTCAATGTTACTGGGAAAAGTACTTTCATTTAAATACACAGGATAGTCATATTTTTTATTCAATTCTGTTTGATAATTTTCTTGGGTAGCTTGATTATCCTCAATAATCTGAGCAAGATGTAAATTGCTCAGATACTTTAAATCCTGAGTACTCTCACTTAGCACGCCAATCACAATTGTTTTGGGGTCCTTAGCCGTTAAAAATAAATAATCCTGATAAACCTTATTTCCTTTTTCATCGACCAAAGATATTTCTAAGTATTTGTGTATACTCCCCATGGTTGCCGCCATATCAATTGCCTTGGAAGCACCTTGTTCCAAATCGAGCTTTTGATAATAGATGGCATATTCCTTATCTCTATTTACAGTTCTTGTATAAGCCTTAATTTGCACCTCTCCATGAAAAGCATTACCATGATTGGTAATCACACCCCGCACAGGCATTGTCTTTTTTACAATATAATTACCATCAAAGCCGGCTTGAAGCTCAACATCGAATTGTTCCTTTCCGAAGGTTTTTAATGACCCGATGGTATCATCCACCGCACTTTCGTCTCCATTGCTTACAATTGCTGCTTTCGCGTTTGTAGTTACTGGTGCGGCAAAAATTGTAAACGGTGCAATCAAACTTAAAACCATTATGCATGCCATAAGCATTGCAATCATTGCCAATATCTTTTTCTTCATTTCTTGCTTCTTTTGATATTTCATAATCCCCTCCGCAATATTAATAATAAAACCGTTCATTGTTATGGTATTACCTATGTGACTGATAGAATTTTTTGTCATTTTCCAGAATGGAATCCAATCTAGTCTCCAGTACAATGAAAACTTTTTAAGTCTTTCAGGAAAAACAACTTTTTATAAAACAAAGCTGTCCTCCCTATTTTGACGTTGAAGAGCCTTAAAAACAAGGTGCTTTGATGCTTTTTTAACTAGATTCTATTATAGCAATCAAAAAGATGTAATGTTTTAACATTTCCTTACGATTTTTTAAGGTTTCTTTATATATAGCCCATCCACATCTAAACCCATCTCCTTCAAAAATCTGGAAGGCTTTGTTTCCTTACCGTAGCGATTTCTGGTGGCAGATAAGCATAGCTTTTCCTTGGTTCTGGTCAAAGCCACATAAAACAAACGTCGTTCTTCCTCCAGACCTTCCATTGCACGCTCATGGGGCACTACCCCTTCTGTCAGCGAAGGTAAAAAAACTGCATAAAACTCTAAGCCCTTTGCACCATGCATGGTGGATAAGGTAACCCCTTTATTTATGACGTTTTTCTCTCGAACTTGTTCCTGCATTTGGCGGCTCATTTCCTCCAGATTTCCACGAAATTCTCTTACGTCCATTGTTTTTTTCGCAATTTCCGTTATTTCATCGGCAATTTCTAGAAATGCCCTTCCGCTGGATTTGCGAAATGCTGCATATTCCTCCAAATATTCATCATAACCGATTACCCGCCGTATATAGTTTATCCCATTATAAGGATTTCTTTTTCCTATCTGTATCAAATCCCGCTGTAGATTCTCAAGGCTCTCTTCCTGCCACTTTTTTAAAGAAGGGCAGACAAAAAAACTTCTGAGCAAGGTATATGGCATCTTTTCCGCATCTTCTAACATTTCTTTACTTATGTAACGTTTTGGCTTATTTATAATGCGCCGCAGAGCACTGTCTGCATCTGCGCTCTCCCCAAGGGTTAGATACGCAAGGATGTCCTTGGCAATCCAATGGTCATAAATGTTCCCCCCGCCCTCTCGCATCACATAAGGAATCCCCCGGCGATACAGCGCCCTGGCAAAGGCACCTCCTTGCAGATTGGTACGATAGATAACAGCAATTTCATTCAGGGCAATACCGTCTTCCAGTAAACTGCCTATTTTCTCCGCAACTTTTTCTGCTTCCGCCGTAGTATCCTCCGCCAGAAAAAAGGAGACCTTTTCCCCTTTTCCATTGGCTCCCTTCAATTCCTTGCCAAAGCGTCGTTCATTCACGTCAATTACTTTTCCTGCCAGAGAGAGAATGCGTTCGCTAGAACGATAGTTTATATCTAAAACTACATTTTGACTCTCAGGATATTGCCTTTCAAATTCCAGAAGAAAATCAGGGCGAGAGCCCCGAAAACCATATATGCTTTGGTCATCATCACCCACCACAAACAGATTATTTCTTGGTGCCGCCAATAAACGCAAGCATTCATATTGCACCCTATTTATATCCTGAAATTCATCCACCATAATATATGGAAACTTTTCTTGCCAAAAAGCTAAGGTCTTTTGATCTTCCATAAGAAGCTCATAGCATTGAATCAGCATATCATCAAAATCAAGCTTTCCATGGCGCTCTTTATAACTCTCATATGCCCGATGCAATTGCCGAAACATGTCCCGTTCCATACCTTCTGGAATAAACTCCATAGGCGTAAGCAGTTCATTGCCCATAAAAGAGGCCTGCATTATAAATTGGGAAATAAACTCCTCAGGGTCGTTTAAGCTCCAATTTTTTTCTGATAGAATTCCTTGCAAAACTTTGGATTTTTCCTCCTCCCCTATGATTTTTTCGGAGGTATATCCATAGGTACGCCGTAAAATACGAAAAAAGAGACTATGGAATGTAGCAAATAAAATTCTGTCACTTCCTCGTTCTCCAAACCTTTCCTTCATTTCCGTTGCGGCTGCCTTTGTAAAAGTCACAACAAGAATTCCTTTATTTTTATTTTCCGACAAAAACCGCCGCAATCTGCATAGGATTACCGTAGTCTTTCCACTGCCCGGCCCAGCCAGAACCAACATGGGTCCTTCCCCATGATTCACTGCAATTCTTTGATTTTCGTTTAGCAATTTACTCATATTTTACGCTCCATTCTATACTTATTACAGTATATCATAAAACAGCAAACGGAGCAGTTTAATAAATTCTTTACAATTTCATAAATATTTCTTAGTTGTAAAAAAATTAGAAGTGTATTAAACTTTCAACAAGGACATGATTTATTATTATGGAGTTAAGGAGCATTTTTATGAATATAGGTATATTTTCAGACACGTATTATCCTCAACTAAACGGTGTCGCCACATCCATTCGCACATTGGCTCACGGACTGGAGAAAAAGGGACATAATGTTTACATTTTCACCCCATGGGATCCACGTACACCGGAAATAGATGAACCAAATGTATATAGAATTCCCAGCATGCCATTCTTATTTTTGAAGAATTTCCGTGCCGGCTTGCTATGCCCACCTCATCTTTCCAAAAAAATTCATTCTATGAATTTGGACATTATTCATACCCAAACAGAATTCTCTTTAGGTTTTTTGGGCAAATACATTTCGACTACGCAGGGAATTCCCTTGGTGCACACGTATCACACAATGTATGAAGACTATGTGCACTACATTGCGGGTGGTCATATCATCACCCAGGAGATGGCTAGAGAGTATAGCAAATTTTTCTGTAATGCAACTACAGATGTGATTGCACCAACAAAAAAAACTGAGGATCTTCTTATCAGTTATGGGGTTACTACCCCAATCTCAATTATACCAACAGGAATTGATACTGCCCATTTTCGTAAAGAGAATTATTCCCCAGAAGAAATTCTTGCCCTGCGCCATTCTGTGGGACTTGAGGCAGATACTCCCGTTGTTCTCTCAATCGGTCGTGTAGCAAAGGAAAAAAGCATCGACGTGGTATTAGGTGCCATGCCAGAACTTTTGGAGAAATTGCCTGATGCGAAGATGGTAATTGTAGGTGAAGGGCCAGAGAAAGAAAATCTGGAGCTTTTGGCGAAAAATTTAGGCATCGGGGATCATCTTATTTTTACCGGAGGAAAACCATGGACTGAAATCGGCAAATACTATCAACTGGGGAATGTTTTTTGCAGTGCATCTGTAACAGAAACACAAGGCCTGACCTTTGCCGAAGCAATGGCGGCAGGTGTACCTGTTGTTGCTAAAGACGACCCTTGTATTCAAAACATTATCAGCCACAACAAAACAGGCTTATTATTTGAAGATGCAGAAGCTTTACCTGACTTACTTTATCAGTTGCTTACCGATGAAGCTTTGCACAACAATCTCTCAAAAGCAGGCATGGAAACGATGAAAAACCTTTCTGCCGAAAACTTTTGCACCTGTGTTGAGAGCCTTTATGAAAAAATACTGCAAAGCGGAAATAAACCGGAAAAGGTATCTCCCCCTGCAATTCCTTTGGTTATCGGTGCAAGGGCTGCAAAAAAATAACTAAGTTACCACGAAAGCTGGTGGAAAATAGATTCTCCTATACAAAACAGCTTGCAAAAATTTTACCTTATATCAATAAACATAAATAATGCCATTATCAACGGACAGCTTATACATTCAGTCGGAGTAAACTCCGACTGAATGTTTTATCATACAACGCCAATTATTTTACAAATATACAAAATATCTCTTGACAAATTTGTCCGAATCAATTATCATATGTAATGTTCCAAAAAGATATGTGAGTGTAGCTCAGCTGGATAGAGCGTCTGACTACGGATCAGAAGGCCGCGTGTTCGAATCATGTCACTCACACTTTAAAACCACGATTTTTAAATCGTGGTTTTTTTTGTGCATTATTCAAAGTTTTTTGCAAACAAAAAGACGGCATCAAATGCCGTCCTTTTGTCGTGGGGTTTTATTGCACAAAGTTATTTGTTAACTGTAGGAATTTCATCTGTAGACCAACCGTCCATATTGTCATCCCAAAGATATTTCTTTGTTTCAGAAACAATAACGCCGCTTAATCCAAGTAAAGCAACTAAGTTAGGGAATGCCATCATCGCATTCAATGTATCCGCAATGTTCCAAACAAGATCAAGAGCTGTTACACAGCCGATGAATACAACGATTACCCATGCAACGCGGAAAGGTTTGATTGCCTTGGTACCAACCAGATAAACCCAAGATCTTTCGCCATAGTAGCTCCAGCCCAAAATGGTAGACCAAGCAAATGTAATCAAACCAACTGTAAGTACGATAGGTCCAACTGTAGGGATTGTATCAAAAGCTGCTGTTGTCAGCATACCACCGTTTAAGCCTGCCATTGCATCCGGATTCTTCAAAATAGAAGTTACCAAAACCAGACCTGTTAATGCGCAAACAACGATTGTATCCCAGAAAACGCCCGAGCTGGAAATCAAAGCCTGACGTACAGGGTTTCTTGTCATTGCAGCAGCATCAGCAATAGGTGCAGAACCCAAACCGGATTCGTTTGTAAATAAACCACGGGCAATACCAAAACGAATTGCCATCATTACTGTTGCACCCACAAATCCGCCACCTGCTGCCGTTGGTGTAAAGGCACTAACTACGATTGTCTTAAACGCAGCACCTATGTAAGGTGCATTAATGATAAGAATGATAATACAACCTAAGATATAAAAACCAGCCATAAAAGGAACCAGCTTTTCACAAGTCTTTGCGATGGAATTAATACCGCCCAAAATAACTAAGGCTGTTGCAATCGTTAAAACAATGCCTGTAATCCATGTGGGAATATGAAAGTTTGCTTCAACCATTGTTGCAATTGAGTTAGCCTGAGTCATATTACCAATACCGAAGCAAGCAATGCCTGCAAATATAGCAAATAATACGCCTAACCATTTTTGTCCCAGACCTCTTTCAAGTGCATACATAGGTCCGCCCACCATAGATCCGGTTTTGTCTTTTACTCTGTATTTGATTGCCAACAGAGCCTCGCCGTATTTTGTAGCAATACCGAAAAGACCAGTCAACCAGCACCACAAAATTGCACCGGGGCCGCCTAAAGCTACGGCAGTTGCAACACCAACAATATTACCGGTACCAATTGTTGCTGCCAAAGCAGTTGCCAAAGCGCCAAAGCCGGATACATCACCCTCAGCCTCATTGTCAGGTGTTACAGAAAGTTTGATTGCTAAGCCAATGTGTCTCTGTACAAATTTTGTTCTAATTGTCAAAAACACATGTGTGCCGAACAACAGAAACAGCATAACAGGGCCCCAAACGAAGCCATTGATGGTGGATACAAAATTATTTATTGCTTCCATGTTATTCCCCCCTAAATTAATTAAGAATGAGTGCGTTCGCCAGAGTCTCTAATTCTAAATGCCTTTGTTACTGTTCACCCCACATTAACTTTGTTAATAGATTATCATTGTCAGCCTCTTTGTTGACAGACCAGAGCCTCTTGCTTGTATCCTATTTTACCGATTTTTCTGCAAATTTCAAGCTATTTTTGTGACTTCAAAACACGTTTTATATTTTTTTTATTATAAAACTATGCATTCATTCTTATTATAATAACAATTTTTTAAAAATATTTGTGTAATATATATTAAAAATACATAGTAAAATTTGAGATTTTTCAAAAAGATTGTAACAAACTTAAATTTTAACTAATATAAATCCATATTTTAAGTCAATTTGCATACAAGACCATTCCTCAATAAGCAGCATTTTGCTTCAATTAGCTTCATTTTCCATAAAAATACGACAACGGCGTCTTTTTTTTAACAAGTTCTTAACATCATTTTTATACTTTGGCTTTTTTCTTGCTTGTAATTTAAGAAAAAAAAGCCATTCAAATTCATCTGCAATTATTCTTTACCCTCTCTCTTTTTTCCACTATTTTGCCTAAATATATATACAGTCCCCTCATTTCTTAAACCGGTTCTTCGTAATTATAAATCGCTACACAAAAAAAACGGCACTACTGCACCGTTTTTAAAAATGAGTCTTCTTTTATCTATCAAGTGATGGAATTTCATCTGCCGACCAGTCATCTAAATTCTCACTCCATAAATACTTCTTTGTTTCTGATACAATGACCCCACTCAAGCCTAATAAAGCAATTAAGTTCGGAAATGCCATCATGGCATTTAACGTATCTGCAATATTCCAGACCAACTTTAAGGACATAACGCAACCAACAAATGATACAATAACCCAAGCAATACGAAAAGGCTTAATGCACTTTGTCCCTACCAAATAAACCCATGCTCTCTCACCGTAATAACTCCAGCCTAAAATAGTAGACCATGCAAATGTAACCAAGCCGATGGTTAATACAATTGGACCAATTACAGGGATATGATTAAACGCAGCTGATGTTAAAGCCCCTCCATCCAAATTTGCCATTCCTTCTGGTGATTTTAATATAGAACTAACCAGCACCAGACCTGTCAAGGCACAAACAATAATTGTATCCCAAAATACAGCTGACATTGCAATTAATGCCTGGCGAACAGGATTTTTTGTCATCGCTGCTGCTGCCGCAATGGGTGCGGAACCTAAGCCTGATTCATTGGTAAATAAACCACGTGCAATACCAAAACGAATTGCCATCATAACCGTAGCACCGGCAAATCCGCCGCCTGCAGCCGTTGGCGTAAACGCACTACTTACAATTAACTTAAATGCTGCTCCAAGATAAGGTGCATTAATCACTAATATCACTACACATCCTAATATGTATAATCCTGCCATTAGCGGAACCAGCTTTTCGCAACACTTAGCAATTGACTTTACGCCTCCTAAAATAACTAAAGCCGTAGCAACAGTCAAAACAATACCCGTAATCCATTGCGGAACATGAAAATTGTTTAGTACCATCGTTGAAATGGAGTTTGCCTGTGTCATATTACCAATGCCAAAACACGCAACACCAGCAAATATAGCAAATATAACGCCTAGCCATTTCTGGCCAAGTCCTCTCTCAAGGGCATACATAGGGCCTCCAACCATGGCTCCTGTTTTATCCTTCACTCTGTATTTAATTGCCAGCAACGCCTCTCCATACTTTGTTGCAATGCCAAACAAACCTGTTAGCCAACACCACATGATGGCACCTGGGCCACCTAATGCAACTGCTGTTGCAACACCCACAATATTACCAGTACCAATTGTCGCTGCCAATGCGGTTGTTAATGCACCAAACCCCGATACATCTCCTTCGGCCTCAGTATCAGGTGTGACAGAAAGTTTAATTGCCTTGAATGTGTACCGTTGTATAAATTTTGTACGAACTGTTAAAAAAATGTGTGTACCAAATAGCAAAACAAGCATGACTGGTCCCCAGACAAAACCATTTACTGCATCTACAAAACTGTTAATTGCCTCCATAATTTTTATTTCCTCCCTAAAATTATATAATGTATATATTAGTTCATTTAGGTCTGATTTATAAAATTACATCTATAATATTTAAAAAACAAACTATTATTTATGCAATAAAAAGTATTTTATTAAGAACTTCAGACCTTGTATTCATTGTACATAACTTTTATGAAAATACAAGTGTTTATTATGGGAGGACATTTTTTGTACAAATTTCAGGACAATTTTTTGAAAATATCCACGAATTATTTGTCATGACTTCTTAATTTTTTCAAAATTAATATAACATCTATTATTTTTTTGCATTTAACATATGAAATTTGTCGTAAAAATTTTATAAATTATCTCGTTTTTTATTTTAGTATACAGTTTTTTTTGAACAATGCAGTTGTATCATCTGTTTTGTTAGCCCAAAAAATATTTTTTATACTATTTGAAGAAATAGCTTCAAATTCATTTAGAAAAGACTCTATCCAACATGATAAAGTCTTTTCAGCAAGTCTCTGAGACTTCCAAAATATAATTCATCTAGCGCCTTTTTTCCTAAACACCATAAGTTAAACTCAGAATGATTTACGTGTAGCTTCTCAGATAACGTTGGATATGGGATAGCTTACTTCGGTTTACATTTATGCATAAAAAAAGACGGCATTTAAGCCGTCTTTCTCGCGTGGGATTTAAAACACTGAATTATCTATTAACTGTAGGGATTTCATCTGTGGACCAACCTTCCATATTGTCATCCCACAGAAATTTCTTTGTTTCAGATACAATTACGCCACTTAATCCAAGTAAAGCAACTAAGTTAGGGAATGCCATCATCGCATTTAATGTATCCGCAATATTCCATACTAAGTCAAGGGCAGTAACGCTACCGATAAATACTACAATAACCCAAGCAAGACGGAAAGGCATAACTGATTTTGTGCCCACTAAGTAAACCCAAGATCTTTCGCCGTAATAGCTCCAACCTAAAATTGTAGACCATGCGAATGTAATCAGACCAATTGTTAATACGATAGGACCAATTACCGGAATATGATTAAATGCAGCAGATGTCAATGCACCGCCGTTTAATCCTGCCATAGCTTCTGGACTCTTCAAAATAGAAGTTACCAAAACCAAGCCTGTTAAAGCACAAACAATAATTGTATCCCAGAAAACACCGGACATAGCAATCAAAGCCTGACGAACAGGGTTTCTTGTCATAGCAGCAGCATCTGCGATAGGTGCGGAACCTAAACCAGCTTCGTTTGTAAACAAACCACGAGCAATACCGAAACGAATTGCCATCATTACTGTTGCTCCGGCAAAACCGCCGCCAGCTGCAGTACCTGTAAACGCACTACCAATAATCATCTTAAACGCAGAACCAATATAAGGAGCGTTGATTACAATAATAATAAGACAACCTAAAATATAAAAACCTGCCATTAAGGGTACTAATTTCTCACAAACCTTAGCGATAGATTTTACGCCACCCAAAATAACCAAACCTGTGGCAACAGTAATAACAATACCTGTAATCCAAGTAGGTAAACCAAAGTTATCGCGTACCATTGTAGAAATGGAGTTTGCCTGAGTCATATTGCCAATACCGAAACATGCAATACCTGCAAACAGTGCAAATAATACGCCCAACCATTTTTGTCCAAGGCCTCTTTCCAATGCATACATAGGACCACCAATCATAGAACCAGTGCTGTCCTTCACTCTGTATTTGATTGCCAACAAAGCTTCGCCGTATTTTGTTGCAATACCGAAAAGACCTGTCAACCAGCACCAGAAAACTGCACCAGGACCACCTAAAGCTACCGCTGTTGCAACACCAACAATATTACCTGTACCAATTGTAGCAGCCAATGCAGTTGCTAATGCACCAAAACCGGAAACATCGCCCTCTGCCTCATTGTCAGCTGTTACAGAAAGCTTAATTGCCTTACCGATGTGTCTCTGAATAAATTTTGTTCTGATTGTCAGGAACACGTGTGTACCAAACAACAAAACCAGCATTACAGGACCCCACACAAAACCATTGATGGTGGACACAAAATTGTTAATTGCTTCCATTTTACTACCTCCCAAATTATTTATAAGATAATTTCACCGGTCAGAACCATCACCCCTACTCTTTGTATGACAGTATTCATCGTCCCCACGATAACGAATGATTTTTATTGTCGAATACAAAATAAAGATGTTCCCTCAGATTCTGTAACCTATTTACTATTTTATATTATTACAGCAAAAAAACAAGTATTTTTTTATAAATGAAAATAACCTTAACAAGCCTTTTTACTTAAAAATGTACAATTTTTATTAAAAAACCCAAAACTTTTTGACTTAATTTATTCATTCAGTCTTAAAAAACGGAAAGTTTTCATTTCGAAGGAATTGATACATTTTAACGAAATTATTTTAAATATAAAGCAAGAAATTGCTATAAAGTACTAAATAATAACTCATTTTCAACATTTTATCGTATTTTTGGCGATACATAGTTAAAACAAAAACCTCATATTTCCCTCGTTGTGCATATTTACAGCAATTATTACGTATTTTCTCTTCCTTTCTTGCCGTATAAACAGACATTGCCGCTTTTTTTGTTCATAGTATCTCTTCTTACTTGTCTAAAGGAAAATGTTAATTTCAAATGATTGCTCATGCATCATAAATAAAGAACCCTTAACTTTATGTTTATATATCTTCTCAATATGAATCATGGATTCCTTCATTATCCATATAATTGAATTCCCTAACCCTGCCTAATTTCATTTTGTCGGAGTCAGGCTAATCCTTTTCACTTGTATCAAGGTTTACCTGCAAGGAAACCACTCAAAAAGATCCTGTTCGTTTTTAGAAAACTTATTCCCTCCCTACCTTGTAGAAATAAAAAGAACAGAGGGCTCTAAAACCAAAAGTTTTAAATACTCTGTTCTTAGTAGAAGTATTTCGTTCTCCATAAGTTCATGAAAAATACTTTAAACGCTTCCGCAAAAAATATTACTGCCTCTGTTTTTTTAAGCTTAACAAATCTATTTTTATCTATTATGCGTAAAAGTAGAGCCCCGTCATTTTTCTTCTAAAAATGAAACCATTGGCAATAACCATTCTCCCTCTAATTCTTCAGTTTCTCCTCTGTCGCAGCGTGCTGCAATACTAGGGTCAATGGGCAATTTGCAAACCGTGGGTATATTGTGTTTCTTAGCAATAGCATCTATATTACTTTCCCCAAAAATCTTATGTACTTCACTGCACTGGGGACAGACAAAATATGAAAGATTTTCTACAATACCCAGTATTGGTACATTCATCATTTCAGCCATCTTGACAGCCTTATCCACAATCATTCCTACCAGTTCCTGTGGAGATGTGACAATAATAATTCCGTCAATGGCTATGGATTGAAATACCGTCAAGGGAACGTCCCCTGTACCCGGAGGCATATCAATAAACATATAATCAACATTGCCCCAAACAACGTCCTTCCAAAACTGCTTTACAGTTTCTGCAATAATTGGCCCACGCCATACCACAGGATCTGTTTCATTGTCCAGCAAAAGGTTCACAGACATTACCTTTATCCCCGTTTTGGTTTCACAAGGAATTATTTCAGTTTTTGTTCCATAAGCCTTCTGTGTCATGCCAAAAGCCTTTGGAATGGATGGACCTGTAATATCTGCATCCAGTATCGCTGTTTTTTTGCCCAACCGATTCATTAAAACAGCCATAGACGAGGTCACCATTGATTTTCCAACGCCACCCTTACCGCTGACAACAGCAATTACCTTTTTAATTTCACTATGCTCGTTGGGCGGCACCAAAAGATCAGCAGGTTTTCTGCTTGAACAGTCGGAAGAACAGCTTCCGCAGTTGTGTGAACAATTCTCGCTCATAATTACATCTCCTTAGAAATATTTTCCATTTTTCTTTTCTTATAACAAAATTTTTCGCATTTTTTCCCACAATGCAAGCTATCCCCCTCGCAAAGGTCGAAATCGCCGCCTTCAATGTGAAGGGATTTCCCATTTACTAAGGCATCTGCCAGCTTTCTTCTTGCTTCGTTATAAATGCCCTGTACAGTTGTTCTGGCAATGTGCATTTGAGCTGCGCATTCTTCCTGGGTGTATCCAACTAAATCAATCAGTCGAATGGTTTCATATTCGTCTACCGCCATAATGACACGATTTTCATCGTTCATCTCTTTCATTGGAGCAAAGCCGCAATTTTCAGGCAATGCACAAACTTTTCTGCACTTTCTTGGTCTCGCCATAAAGTCCCTCCTCATTTTCGACATATGTTACTTATTACAGTATACAACTTAACAATGATATGTCAACATTTTCTTCCCTATTAACACAAGAAAAAAGCCCTATTTCCATTCTCCAGATTTGTTCTTCAAATCCTTTTAAACGGGGGCTTTTTCTTTTTTCGTATCATATAATTTCGCTTGGGGAAAAAGATTTTTCGTTCTTTACCTTAAAGAATGTCTCTATAGTCCCACAAACTTTAACGCAAAATACTCAATTATTTCGCTTTTTCATGACCATAGTTTTTCAATGCGAACCCAATGCACATTATCACAGCAAATAAAATTAAGTAATAAATAATCGCCTTTCCTAAAGAAACAACCGCCGCAACTACCATAAATACACTAGCCACAATTCCTAAAACCGGCGCTATATAACGATTAAATGTTCCCAAGTCCTTCCCTTTTTTCATCTGCAGTAAGAAAATGGGTATATACATAGCATAGATTGTTATAATCGGCAATTCGGAGCTATCAAAGCAAAATCGCCCAAACCATGGTTCCGTTAAATTTGCACCATAAAAATAGGTCAGCCAAATTGCTGCCATTAAAACGCCCATAGCAGATGAATTGGTTGGCATATTTGTTACCTTATCCACCGCATTAAAAACATGAGGCATTGGGCCTTCATTTCTTGCTGCCATGGCGTAAAAACTGCGGGTACATGCTAACATTAAACCATTTAAGGTACCTAAACAGGAAATAACCACAACCACAAAAAGCAACGTTCCACCTGCATTTGTAAATACGGTAGAAAAAGCGATTTTTGCCCCAGCTTCTCCACCTTCCATCATGACACTGTTTTCAACTGCTCCAGCCAAACCAACATAGTAAAGTACATACATCAAAACAGTAAATATGGTACCAATCACCAGCGCCAGAGGTAAATTGCGTTTTGCATCCTTTAGCTCGGCATTAATGCTGGTTGCGCAAATCCAACCCTCATAAGCGAAACTAGTACCCACAACTGCGGTAAACAAAGGATTGCCCTTCACCTCAGTGAGTACTGTGCCATTAAAGTTTTCCACTAAAATACCACTTTTCAGGCCAAAAATGGTGCCCACAACTGCCATTAAGGCTAATGGAATCAGCTTGATAATTGTAGTGGATACTTGCAATTTGCCTGCCAGTCTTGGAGAAATGGCGTTGAGCACATAGCTGCTTACCAAAAATAACCCTGCAATTGTCATTGCTTCAGGTCCAACAATGTTCCAACCCAATAATACACAAAAATATCTGGCAGAAACCCAAGCTAAAACAGAGGTCATTGCCGGAAAATAAATTGTGGCCATGAACCATGCAAAAAAATAACCATATTTGGGTCCTACCATTGTTTCTGCATAGTCAACAATGCCACTTACCTTTTCGTGATGTGTAGCCAAAACCGCAAAATTATACGCACAGGCAACCATAACCAAACCACCTAGGAACCACGCCAAAATACCCTGGCTCAGGTTTCCTCCCGTTGCAACTAAAACCTTTTCTGCCTTAAAAAACACGCCACTGCCAATAACAATACCAACTACCATAGCAATCGCAGTTAAAAGGCCATATCTTTTCTCTAATCCTTGATCCATACTACCTCTCCCCTTATTTCTTTTGCACATAACCGCATCGATACAGCTATGCTTTACTCTATAAAAGTAACATACTTTTCTATAGAATACAACGCTCAAGCTGAAATATGTTATGTTTTTTTATAAATACAAATATTTTTATGTTTATTATGCCATCAACTTTTCCTTCTTCTTTTGTCGATTTAATTTCTTGCCTTATATATTATAAAATGTTACACTACTCTATATGAAATTAAATGATAGTCTTATTTTGTTACTAGTCCAAACATACGCAACAGTTTTAAAATGGAGGCGCTTATGCTTTTTTACACCGTTGTTTTATTCTTAATTTCCATATTTTTTTATAGTGAGACACGGCAAACACGGAAAATGGCCTCCCGCCTTCTGCCTGAATTTAATGCTGATGCTTCAACAGCAGCACTTGCAGCAAAACATTTTTTTACGATTTCAGCCTGTTCCGCAACCAGTGGAATACTTGTGCTTGGCTGTTGGATTTATCAGAAAATAACCCATTTGACATGCCCCAAGCCTTTCCTCGCTTTTTCAATGCTGATTTATGCAGGGGGCTTTATGCTTGGATTGTATCGCTGTTATAAGCTGAAAATCACTTTAAATTCGAAGCAATTATAAGACATTCCTTCCTTATTTACATAAGTTTGCCAAAGCAGTTCGCTTTATTCCATTTATAATGTTATATTTTCATTGCACATAAAAAGCCTGCATTGCGAAACATCTCGCATACAGGCTTTCTTTTTATTCTTCCTCTTCAAATAAAAAATCAATGGTTCCAAGCTCTTTTGAAACCTTGGCAACAACAACTGTTACCTTATCTCCCAAACGGTAACTTTTTCCAGTCCTTTTTCCAAAGACCATCATACTTTTATCATTAAACTCATAATAATCGTCGTCCAGCATTGCCAGCGACACCATTCCTTCAATGGTGTTTGGCAACTCCACATAAATTCCCCAATTGGTTACGCCGGAGATAATGCCCTGAAAAACTTGGCCAATTTTATCCGACATGAATTCAACCTTTTTCAACTGCTCTGTATCTCGTTCAGCTTCGTCTGCAATACGCTCTCTCCTCGAGCAATGTAGAGCCATATCAGGCATCTTTTTATGATACTCTCTTGTTTGAGTCTCTCCCAGCTCCCCATGAAGCATCTTCTTTAAAAGCCTATGAATTTGCAAATCAGGATAACGGCGAATGGGTGAAGTAAAGTGGCAATAATATTTTGCCGCCAGCCCAAAATGCCCGAGATTATCTGCAGCATAGCGAGCCTGCATCATGCTGCGCAAAACCATTCTGGTTATGATTCGCTCCTGCTCTGTTCCTTCTGCTTCTTGCAAAACCCTTTGAATCTCTCTTGGATGGATCTCGCCGTCTTTTTTCTTCAGATGATACCCAAAGCCACGAATGAATTGCTCCATTTTTTTAAGCTTTTCTTCGTCCGGCTCTAAATGAGTACGATACATGAATGGAATCTCTTGCCAAAAAGCATTCTCAGCAACAGTTTCGTTACAAACCAACATAAATTCCTCTATCAAATTTGTTGCAATACTTCTTTCATAAGGTCGAATTTCAATGGGCTTTCCTCGCTCATCTAAAATAATTTTAGACTCTGGCAAGTCAAAGTTTACCGATCCTCGCTTCATTCTCTTTTCACCTAAAATCTGCCTAAGCTCATTCATTAAGGTCAGCATAGGCACAATTTCAGCGTACTTTTCCAAAAGCTCAGGAGTCTTGTCCTCAATAATTTCTCGAACCGCCGTATAAGTCATACGAAAATCAGAATATATCATAGATTCACAAATTTTGTGGGAAACTACATTTCCCTTCGGGTCTATTTCCATCATACAGCTTAATGTTAATCTGTCCGTTTCAGGATTTAAGGAGCAAATGCCATTGCTCAACTTATGGGGTAACATGGGAATCACTCGATCAACCAAATAAACGCTGGTACCTCTGGCGTATGCCTCCTGATCCAAGGCTGTATGCTCACGAACGTAATGAGTTACATCGGCAATATGCACCCCTAACCAATAGTTCCCATTCTCCATTTTTGTTAATGATACAGCATCATCTAAATCCTTGGCATCCTCCCCATCAATGGTAATGGTGAGAAGGCTTCGAAAGTCCTCTCTGCCCTCTTTGTCTTTTTCCAAAACCTCTGTTGCTTGCTTTTCAATTTCCTGATAAACCTTTTCAGGAAACTCTATTGCCAAATCAAAGCGGCGAATGACAGAAAGAATATCCACCCCGGGATCGTTCACGTGGCCTAATATTTCTACAATCTTTCCTTCCGGATTTCTTCTTTCCTCTCCATAGCTAATGATTTCAACAACAACCTTATGGCCGCTCACCGCACCTTTGGCATTTTCCTTAGCAATAAAAATATCCTTGGCAAACTTCTTGTCATCTGCAATAACAAAACCAAAGCCCTTGCTTTGTTCATAAAGGCCAACAACTCGAACAATCCCTCGCTCCAGAACCTTTATAATTACGCCATCTGCTTTTTTGTCTCCCTCACCTTGGTTTATTACCTTATATAAGACCCTGTCCTTTTGCATAGCACTAGCAGTTTCATTTGCAGGAATAAATATATCCGCTCCACCTTCGTCAGGGGTCACAAACCCAAAGCCCTTTGCATGACCTGTAAAAACCCCTGTGGACATATTTAAGGCCTTTGGCGCCATAAGCTTTCCTTTCTTTGTTTCCACTACCTTACCCTCTGCGATGAGCTCCCCTAGCAACCCTTCAAATATCTCTTTATCACCGTCCGGCACAGAAAGCATCTGACGAATCTCTCTGCGCTTTAAGGGAATATACTCTTCACTCGTAATATAACCAAGGAGCTTTTCTTTTCTTTCTTCTAAAATATGATTCAATTCCATAAATACCTCCTATTTTTATCCAATTCATTTGTTTACAAAAAAAGAGATGCACTTCTGCATCTCCCATCGTTTAGCCAACCAAATTAATCACAAAAGCAAGTATCATAAAAAGGGCGCCACCAATCTTTGTGTACTTCTCTAACGCACCTTCTACCGAATGACCTTTGTTCTTACTCCAGTAAGTATCACTGCTGCCACCGCCGCTAATCGCGCCCAAGCCTGCAGAACGCTTAGACTGCATCAAAATAATTATGCTCAATACTACTGCCAAAACAGCTAAAATGCCTGTTAACACCATACCAATTGTTGTCATTTCAAATCCTCCTATATATTTTGCTCATTATTCTGAGTCTTATCCACTTAAAACAGCATTAGTATTGTATCACATTATTTTTGATATCGCAACATTTTTTTGTAATATCCGATCTTTTCGGTGTATAGTAATTTCCCACTCTGGAGCAACTTTAAAAATAAGCTTTGTATTTTAATGAAAAGATTCCTTGGGTATTTACTCGGCAAAAACAATGAAAAAACGAAATATAATTGCTTTTGAAACCTGAATAAAAATTACTCCCCAATTTTTTTCTTATAATAATTAACAAAATAAAAACTTTATTATGGTATCAATAGAGACTGTCCCGCGAAAATCATATCTGCATTTTCCAGTTCATTTGCCTGGATGATTTTATTCACACCGCTATTATCACCATAGTATTTTCTACTGATATAACCTAAGCTATCACCGGCTTCTACTGTGTACCAAGTTTCAACTGCTTCCTTTTCCTTTTTGGGTTCTGCCTTTGGCTCTTCCTCAACCTTGGGCTCTGCCGCAAATGCCGCCTGCACCTTGACGCCTTCAATACTCTCCTCCAGCTTTTGGTAAGAGCTTTGCACCATTAAAATTTCCCCTTCCAAGCTCCTCAAACGGGTCATATTACTCATTAAGGCAAATCCCATACACAAACAAACAACGCAGAGGGCACCGCTTATTCCCGCCAGCATAGTATATTTTCCTTTTTGTACCTCTTCCGCCTCTTTTGCTCTTTTCTGTAAAACTCTGCGAATTTCCTTTGCCGCATCCATCCGCTCTTCCGGTCTTGGCCTGCGCTTTTTACGTTCAAAGCCGTTCTCCATTTCCTCTTCCGGAAAACTTTCCTCCATAGCCATCGCCGATAAATCCTCTTTTGGATATACTGTGCTGTTGTCCAGCATATATTCCTGCATTTCCCTGTTTTTGTCGTAATAAACAAAATAACCCCTTGACTGCCTTAATCCTCTTCCTTCCTCGTTGTATATATAAAATGTATCCATTTTATCCAAGCTGTCAATGACAAATAAAACTTGCCAGTTTTCCTTAAAAAACTCCTCATGAAACAGCTCGTCCTTTGCCATCAGAAAAGAACCAAAGCCAGGCTGCAAATGGGCCCAACCTACCAAGCTCATTCCTTTAAAATAGGTTTCCATCTGACTGCCAATATATTCCCACGTTTCTTCACTAAAACCTTCTGCACCACTTTTCTGTGGTATATCCTTACTTTGAATTGCACCGGAAATAATTACGGATTCCTCACCGTTAATCTCCAAGTGCCGCCCTACTAAGGCTGCTGTTTTTTCCTTACCTCCACCGCTTTTGCCATATTGATATAAATATGTATGCACGTAATCTTCAATGTAGATTCGTATTTGACTTTCCAGTGCACCCATTTGCTTTGTTTTCTCTGGCAAAATTGAGGCTCCCTCATCTACGCCATAGTCATACAAATTCATATCTCCGTCATAATACTGCCGCATTGTGTATCCTCCCTTTTATTCAAAATCCGCTGGCATGTTTCTTTGGCTTTCCTCCAAAGACTTTCTGCTTGTCCAAAATATACCACGGGGGCCCTGCACTTTCTGTCAAACGCTGTCGTGCTATTCCATTTTTCTTCCGCAAAAACATCAGATTCTCCCCAAAATTCGCAAAATAAAAAACAGATATAAACATATATCTGTTTCAATTGTACCTATCTTGGTTTTTTAGAGATAAACATGCAGCTCTCTTAGTAGCACATTCTAAATATATTTTTTGAGCAAAAACATCATTTTGTGAGTTTTTCACAACAAGTCTTGGAAATAATTTTCTCTTTTTTTGACCCAAAATACCTCTTTAGAGAATGCCTATGGAAATAACTTACTCTTAAAACTAGATTCAAAAAGATACACTAGGTTTCATGGCTTATGGGTTTGTATCCTCTCTTTCTTCAATTCGGTTTCGAATTTCTTGCATTCTCAAATCCATATTACTAATAATATCAGCACACTCCTGCAATTCTTCAAAAATCTCTTTTGCATCGGAAATATCCTTCTTATATTTTAACTTATGCTCCAAACTTGCCCAAAAATCCATGGCAATGGTACGAAACTGCACTTCCACTTTCATAGGTTTTTTCTTTTCTGCCAAGAAAACAGGAACCTCCAGAATAAGATGTAAGCTACGGTACCCGTTCTCCTTAGGGCTCTTTATATAATCCTTTGCTTCTAATAATGTAATGTCATCCTGTTGCACCAACAATGCAGCAATGGCATAAATATCATCTACAAAGGAGCAAATTACCCGTATCCCTGCAATATCAAATAGGTTTCTCTCCATACTTTCTACAGTAAGGGGATAACCCTTTCTTTTCAACTTCTCAACAATACTCATAGGGCTTTTTATTCTTGATTTAATGGACTCAAAAGGATTTCTATTGTATTTTAAAGCAAACTCGGCGTTCAAAACATTTAGCTTTGTCTCCACTTCCATCAGAGCACATTTGCACTCCATCATCAATTCCATAAAAGGTTTTGCTTCCCTTATAATTATTTCCGGTTGTATGGATAACATTTTCGCATCATAATCCAGCTCCATCAAATTCATTCCGGCTCAATCCTCTCCTTCAGATTATTTTCAGTATAACATAAGTAAAGAAATATGTCTATTTTTGCAGGATTTTTCGCTTTACTTTGACATTAGAAAATTTTAAGATTCCGATTGAGGTTACTATCCAAGAAAAATAGCTACAAATGTGAGTTGTTTTATACAAATTTGTATTTGATTTTTTTGTTTACTTTACCAATACTTCTTAATCAGGAAATCCTTCTTTTCATTCAATTACAACACAACCAACTCCTTGGATGAAGGCTCTTATATTTTATCTGATTTTATAGATAGAATCATATAGTTTTGCCCCTATGAGGGACCACTAATTGCAGCTTTAAATGGCGTTTTGAAATGCTAAAATCTTCTTGCTACCATTAAGCGTTTTCTAAAAGGCCTTGGGTATTCATAAAAGACCGAAAAAAACCAAGCCTCTATATTCTGAGCAGATAATGATATTAATCTAAAGCAAACAAAAAAAGCTTCCTTTGGAAACCAAAGGAAGCTTCTGGATACATTTATAAAATAATTAGTTGTTAGCCTTTGCTGCTTTGTATTTTCTGACTGCATCAGCCAATTTAGGCAGGATAACCTTAACGTCACCAACGATACCCAAGTCGGAAACTTCGAAAATGGGAGCTGTGTCGTTTTTGTTGATGGAAATAACCAATTCGGAGTTCTCCATACCTGCAACGTGCTGAATTGCACCGGAAATACCACAAGCCATGTACAGGTCAGGGCGTACTGTCTTACCTGTCTGGCCAACCTGACGATCTTTTTCAATCCAACCAGCGTCAACACATGCTCTGGAAGAACCAACTTCTGCGCCCAATGCATCTGCTACGTCTCTGATTAAATCGAAGCCCTGTGCACCACCGATACCACGGCCACCGGATACGATCAATTTTGCTTCTGTCAAGTCAACAGCCTTCTTGTCAGCCTTTACAACTTCAAGAATTTCAACGTTCATATCAGCGTCAGTAAAATCAACGTTGAATTTGATTAATTCGCCTGTTCTTGTTGTGTCTTTTGCAATTCTCTTCATAACACCAGGACGTACTGTTGCCATCTGAGGTTTTGTTCTAGGGCACATCAATGTTGCCATGATGTTACCACCGAATGCAGGACGAGTCATAAGAAGTGCTCTTGTAGGATCTTCACAGCCCATAGCTGCTTCCTTCGCGAATTCTTCTTCTGTCTTTGCCATTCTCAAGCCTGTTGTATCTGCAACCAAACCTGTTTTTACACGGCTAGCTACACGAGGAGCCACGTCACGACCGATGGAAGATGCACCAAACAGCATGATTTCGGGATCATATTCGTTAACGATTGCTGTGATAGCTTTTGTATAAGGCTCTGTTACATACTCTTTCAAATAAGGGCTGTCAACAAGGATAACCTTGTCTGCACCGTAGTGGAAAAGTTTGTCAACCTGACCTTCAATTTCATGACCCAACAGGACTGCAACTACTTCATCCTTGAGGTCTTCTTTCAATCTGGTGGATTCGCCAACAAGTTCCAGACCTACGTTCTGAACTTTACCGCTTCTCTGTTCAATTACTACAAAAATACCTTTACTCATTGTAGGGTTTCCTCCTTATATTCCAAATTTAGTATATAGTTCTTTCTGCTCGATTAAAGTTGTTTGCAAATTAGATGATAAACTTAGCTTCCAACTTGTCGATAATAGCCTGAACTGCCTCTTCTGCGGACAGATCTTTCAGAATTGTACCAGCGCCCTTAACTTCTTTTGTGAAGGACTGATATACGTTTGTAGGGGAACCCTTTAAACCGATCATGTCAAGTTCAAGTTCAGCTTTCAAATCTTCAAAACCTAAAGTTTTAACTTCTTTTTCATAAGCTTCAACGATACCCTTTACGGACATGTATCTAGGGGTAGCCAATTCAGCGATTGCTGTCAATAAGCAAGGAGTTTTGATTTTGATGATGTGGTAACCATCTTCAAACTGTCTCTTAACAACAACATATTCTTCTGTAGCTTCCTGAACTTCTTCAACATAAGAAACCTGAGGAACCTGCAATTTTTCACCAATCTGAGGACCAACCTGAGCTGTGTCACCATCGATAGCCTGACGGCCTGTGATAATCAAGTCATAGCCGATTTTCTTTAAAGCTGCAGCCAAAATACCGGATGTAGCATATGTATCGGAGCCACCGAATTCTCTAGCGGAAACAAGGTAAGCTTCGTCGCAACCCATAGCCAAAGCTTCTCTCAAAGCAACGTCTGCCTGAGGAGGTCCCATGGATACAACTGTTACAGTGCCACCCAATTGTTCTTTCAACTGAAGAGCAGCCTCGATACCTGTTTTGTCATCATGGTTAATGATAGAAGGTACACCATCACGAATCAGGGTGCCTGTTTTAGGATCGATTTTAACTTCAACTGTGTCTGGTACTTGTTTAATACATACAACGATTTTCATTATAGTTGTTCTCCTTCCAAAATATAGTAGTATCTCGCTTCGTATCTAGATTCAGAAACTATTTATCAAACCTTCATTGCGCCGGAGATAATCATCTTCATTGCTTCGGATGTACCTTCGTAAATTTCTGTAATCTTAGCGTCACGCATAGCTCTTTCTACAGGGTATTCGCGGCAGTAACCGTAGCCACCAAGCAGCTGAACACATACTCTAGTTACTTCGTTAGCTACTTCAGAGCCAAACAGCTTGCACATAGCTGCCAAAGGAGCAAAATTTTCATGATTGTCTTTCGCTGTTGCTGCTCTCCAAACCATCAATCTAGCAGCATCAACTTTTGTCTGGCATTCAGCAAGTTTGAACTGTGTGTTCTGGAACTTGTTGATTGTTTTGCCAAACTGCTTTCTTTCTTTAACATACTTCATTGCTTCGTCGATAGCGCCCTGAGCGATACCTACAGACTGAGCACCGATACCGATACGACCGCCAGCAAGAGCTGTCATAGCGATTTTGTAGCCCTGTCCTTCTTTACCAAGCAATCTGCTTGCGGGTACTCTTACGTTTTCGTAAGCAACTTCACAGTTGGAAGCAGCTCTGATACCCATACGTTCAATATTTTCACCTACTGTAATACCAGGCATTGTTCTATCCAAAATAAATGCGGACATACCTTTAGGTCCCAAAGTCTTGTCTGTCAAAGCAAATACAATGAATGTATCAGCAAAGCCGGAGTTTGTTGTAAAGATCTTTGTACCATTGATGATATAGTCATCGCCATCTTTGAGTGCTTCTGTACGAACACCGGAAGCATCTGTACCAGCGCCGGGCTCTGTCAAACCAAAGCAACCAACTTTATGACCATCAACCAATGGTCTTAAGAATTCCTGCTTCTGAGCTTCGGTGCCGAATTCATTGATACAAGGGCAGCAAAGAGATGTATGAACGGAAAGAGTGATACCTGTGGATGCGTCAACTTTAGATACTTCTTCCATAGCCAATGTGTATGTAAGAACATCTGCGCCCTGGCCGCCGTATTCTCTGGAGTAAGGAATACCGAACATACCAGCCTTCTGCAGCTTTGCAACGAGGCCCTGATCATATTCTTCAGACTCGTCCATATCCTTTGCTATGGGTTTGATTTCTGTTTCAGCAAATTTTCTGAACAACTCTTGCTGAAGCACTTGAGTTTTTGTTAATTTGAAATCCATTTAATATTCCTCCTATTTTTAAAAAATTTTAAAACAATCGATGCGGGCCATCAATCATTTTATTTAATAACCTACAACTTCACTTGCTACTTCTTAACGTTGTCGCATTAACGTTGTTACAAGACGTTCAAATACATTTCAAGATCGCTTGCACAATAAGAAAATGCCTTTCGCACGTCCATCATGAATATAACATTTTTGTTTAAAAATTGTCAACTCATTTGTTAATAAATATTCCATAAAAAACGACCACGTTTTATGGTAATACCGCCGTATTTTTCAGCGAAATTAGCATAAAAAAAACCACAAAAAGCCATTTTGCAAATTGTACTTCTATAAGCACATATACCTTGTTTTCTTCCTTGTTGCCGATATTTTCTCATATTTATTTGCCCAAATAAACATAATAAAATGAAAACTGACTAATATTTAGTATGCAAGATATATACTCTAAAAAAGTACACAATACCCCAAAGGTATGTGCAACTCTAGCTTTTTTGTCCTTCTTTACTTTACACTATTGTCTTTTCTATGTCAATATATTTCGCATGGAAGCAAAAATTTTCTCCCTCCTATTGTCATACAACTCATAGTCAATACTACTAAAAAGATTCGCATCCGAAATAATAGCTTTTTTCCCATAAAACTTATTTTTAATTAGCTATTTCTCTTTTAAAGCATTTATTATTTTTTGATGCTTTTACACCTTCTCCGTCTGCCTTCAAACCAATCTAAAAAAATAATAAGAAAGTCTAAAATTAAGTAAATCTTTAACAGCTTAGAACGGTAACGCTCTATTTTCTTTTCGCTGTTTGGTTGTAAATATTTAAAAAAGAAGAACCTGAAAATAATCCGAGCCTTTCCTCTGCACCGATTCACTCAAATCAAATCTTCTACCCAATCTTAGCATTGTTCCCTCCACATAAAGATCATAATTAGCTATTCTTTCATTAATATATAATAAAATTAACTAAATCCTTTTTTGTACCTTTATTTTTCTATAATCAACTCATGATCTTCCGCTATACGAGAGATATCTGTCTATATAAATTGATAACTGCAAAATCATATTATTTTTCGGGAAATACACGAGGAATCATACACTTAGGTTTCCTTTGCGTCAAACGGGAGCTGCGTCCAGTCATCGAAATCAGGGAATTCCCTGTCATATTCATAATATCTTTCTTCAGGATAAAATTGCTGGTCCAATTGCACTGCACGAAACATGCCAACCCCCAAAATGGTAAGTAAAGCAACGCAGATGCCGAGATAAATCAGTCCTGCTTTCGCCAAATTTCTTCGATTTACATTACTATATTTATCAAAAGCCCATATGAAAAAAACAATTATGTTGATGATAGGAATCATTAAAATGAAACCAATAAACAGATAATCTCCTACTGATAGGGGCGCATAGATGTCATCCCTAGGCAAAGCTTCTTGCACTTGGGTCTTTTCCCCTTTTTTTTCAGTCTTGTTTAGTATATTTCCGCAGTTTATGCAATAAACATCTACTTCACCAACATTCTGACCACAATGTATACATTTTCTGCTCATCAAAATCATCCTTTCGCAAAAAGCCTATTTCAAGTTTATCATAGATTTTTATATTCGTCATAAAACTTTTTCTTAAATTTTAATTGTAAACCTTTTTCATCATTAAAGTTGACAAATCTCCCCTTAAAGGTTTACAATCCTTTTAAAAACTGCAAAAGGAGTTTACAATGAGAACAAAAGAATTAGCAACAATCTCACTTATGACCGCAATCATTTGTATTTTAGCCCCTATCAGCATTCCAATCCCTTTTAGTCCAGTGGCGCTAACGCTATGTACCTTTGCTCTTTATTTGTCTGCCTATGTTTTGAAGCCAAAACAGGCAATTGCAGCAACTGCCTTGTATTTATTTATTGGTTCCATTGGCATTCCGGTATTTTCCGGATACACCGCTGGTTTTGCTAAATTTGCAGGCCCCGGCGGCGGCTATTTGGTGGGATATCTTTTTTTAGTTGCCATCAGCGCCTATTTTGTAAGAAAGTTTCCCGACTCCCCTACACTGCAAATGATGGGGGCTTTGCTGGGCACCCTAGCTACCTATTCCATCGGAACTTTTTGGTTATCAAAAGTAACAAACGCCTCTTTTCTTTCAACATTACCCATGGGAGCCTTTGTTTTCATCCCTTTGGATATTGTTAAGATTTTCCTTTCTTGTATTCTGGGGCGGAAAATACAATACTATCTTAAATCATAAGGCTTCATTCACTACATATCAAAAAACACTTCTGTTAAGTGAAACACTTCAATAGAAGTGTTTTTTATTTAGGAACCTTCTGATTTTTCCCCATAAGCCAAGGTAATTTCATCATTTTAGTCCTTGCACTATATCAATATTCCCCCATATCATAATATTGTAAATTGAAGAAGGAGGCATTTCATTATGAAGGAAATGTGTAAGAATTTCGTTCCCAGCGACTGTACCTCTGTTGGTCAAAAACCCAAAAACATGGTTTCCGATTATAGTGTTATCATTGAAGAATCCATGGAATTGGCACAGGCATACGTACCTTTTCAGCCTTATATGGAGCCCATGGATAAAGCTCAAAGCCTTGTATGCGGAACAGCTTTCTATGATTTAGTAGTACCATATTGTTCAGGTTGGCATCTATATCGCTTTGCAAAGGAGGTTTAAACAATGACACAAGATGATATGTTGACAAAATTGATGGAGTTAGATTTTATCTCTCTTGACCTAGGTCTATTTTTGAACACCCACCCAGATCATACTGAGGCAATTGATACGTATAACCAGGTCATTACCGCTGCAGATGCCCTTCGTCTAAAATATGAAGAAAAATTTGGCCCTCTTTGCTCCTTCCGCAGCTATGCCGTTGATACGAAAAATTGGCAATGGAAAGATAATCCTTGGCCTTGGCAGAAAGAAGCTAACGTTTCTTTTGCAGGAAAGGAGTGTATGTAAATGTGGATTTATGAAAAAAAACTGGAATTTCCAATTAAAATTAAAAAACCAGATGCTCGTTTAGCTAAAATCATGTTGGAACAATATGGTGGCCCATACTCCATGAGGATATATGTCCATACGTTGATACCTTGCCTTGAAACATTTTGCTTTGATCCGCCAAAAATAAAGGGCTTATATCATAAATAACGTGAAGCGAATACTCCGTGCTCTTCATGAAAACCTACTCCATTTGTAGCTATCACCATAAATCTGTCCATGAGTGATTTTCTTTGAAAGGCTCAGGATCTTGATTGTCCCGCAACATCTCTGTGCGCACCTGTAATTGAAGATTAGGAGCATTCTCAGCTCCATATTTCTCAAACTCTGGGCTGTCCATAATCACAGCACCCATTCGCCGAAGATCATCTATATTGGCTCTTTGAATTTCCTCCGTCTGGGAAGAGCAACAATCTTCTAAGATAACTACATTGTACTCCAAAGAGTCTGCATCAAAAGCAGTGGTGCGAATACAATTCGGTGTTGTAGTACCAATCAAAATTACAGTCTTTATATTCAAACGGCGTAGAATTAAATCCAGCTCTGTATGAAAAAAAGCACTCCAGCGGGGCTTGATGATGGTATAATCTCCAGCGATCGGCCTTAGACCCTCAGGGGCCTGGGCACTGCACAATCCTTGTGAGCCGGGTGTCATTGCACGCCCCCCTTCCTTCCATTTCTCAAAACGTGATAACTCTACATCGCTGCCGTCGCCACGGTAAATCCGCTTTACAAAAAATATTGGAATCCCAATCATTCGAGCCTTGGAAATTGCTTTCACACAATTAGGAATTGTTCCCTGCGCTCCATGAATACAATGGGCACTTTGGGGTTCAATGAATCCATTTTCCATATCTATAACAATAAGTGCAGAGTGTGTTGGATTTTCCTTCAAAGCTTCTTCCTCCTAAATCTTCAATTATATTTTTTAATACGTTTTTCAATAGAAACAACCATTATTTGTAATTATATACTAGTCGTATAAATTTTTCTACCTATATAATTTAATATAGCTCCAATATCTAATAGTATCGCCCTAGAAAACTACATCGTGTTTTGACTTTTAAAAATAGCTTGTTCTATATATCACTCTGACCGCCCCATCCATTGCATCAGCTCATTGCTTCGTATAATTCGTATAATTAGATACACTCTTTCAAAATTTTCACAGCCCACCCTTCTTAAAGAAAGCCACCATATAATATCTACTGTTTCCTGAATTTTGTTTTAATTCACTCCACTTTATCATATATTGCATTGAGGTGATTACCATGGAAAACTGTCCTGATATTGTGGCAATTACATTGCTGGCTTGTCAAATATCCGAATGCCTTTCTGATGAGGAATTGGAAATATTAAGTGCAGATTTATCTTTATTAAGTGATGCCATCACTGCTATTTTGGCGCGCAGATCTCAAAATGATATTATATAAGTCATAAAATACATATCTTTTTAAAGTCACTCCTCGGGTGTTTTTTTTAACTAGAGTTTTTCCTCAAAATTTTCATCCTGAGATATAACATAAATGCTACCTTTTTGGTTACCCTAAAGCCGAGGTGAAATAAATGGATGAAAAGAAAAGACAACTGCCGGTAGATGGTGAAGTTGAAAAACCTATCTCTAAATCCTATCCAGTTATTGATACGGACTTAGCTAGAGACAATATTGAAAACAATATGCCTGCGGTAGATTTACAAGATTTATAAGACGAGAGGTGATAAGATGCAAAAATATAACGATATGTATGATCTTTTCCAGAATGATAAAAATGCGAAACAATACTTTGATAAACTCCCGGATTATGTTCGTGAACAAATCAGCACGAGAGCCAATGGTGTTTGCTCCATGGAGAATCTAAAGGATTACGCGGAAAACTTACTCCGCGGAGATGATTAACTAAGGAGCTTCGGCTCCTTTTTTTCTGCAACGAAGCAGACGTCCCCACCTGATTCATTAATCGTTTACTCCTTTTCCTAATTATGAAATAAACTTTCTTCATACGTCCCCCAAAAACAAATTACATCAAATGCCCTATGTATCCCATCCTGAATATAAAAGTTCTATCTTTCTACTGCCGAAAAATTTTTTCATAAAATCATACCAAGTAAATGCCTCTTCCTAAATGAATCTCTTTGGGTTAATCAATATCAGTATCCATCTCTGGTGGGTTAAAAAACTCCAGTTTATACCCATCAACCCTTGCAGCAGCCTGCAACCCCCTACGGCTTAATCGAATTCCCAATGCTTTTTTTTCATCATAGCTTAATGTTTCATAAGGAATTATCTTGTCTTTCATACGAACATATATATCTACTTTCAGCGGTTTCTGCAAATCCAACACCTCCTGTTTTAAGGTATGTTTCCCCAGAATTGTCCTATGCTTTGATTCGTGCCCATCAAAGATGAGTCATTTCTCTTTCTCAGTCTTCAAATCTCTTTTGATCTTTGTATCCACCATTTATTTCGTTATGGAATATTTTGTAATATTATGATATACTGTTTATAAAAAGGAGGTATTTTGTCATTGACTTCATAGGAAATTCCTAAAAATAAAAGTCATTCATACTGAATCTTCATACTCAAAAAAAGCATAAAAAAGATTTACAGTACTACTATATTTAAAGAGAAAAATTTATTCAACTTATCTTGGAGGGAAACTATGTTCAAAAAATCTTTAGCAGTTATTTTTACTTTCGTCATGGCGTTTAGCTGTATTAGTTGTGGAGAAAAAATTGATCCACCAGACAAAGTAGTAGCCAGTTACTTAGATGCTCTCAAAAATGGGGATCTTACATCTGCAAAAGCCTTCGTAAATGAAGAAAATGATGAAATTCTTTCAGAAACAGAGGATGAGTCAGCCAATACTCTAATTAAATCTATTTTAAAAAACCTTACCTATGAAGTAGTCTCTACAGATGCAAAAGATACAACGGCTACTGTCAAAACTTCCATTAAAAATATTGATATGAAAACCGTAATGGGAGAAGTATTCAGCGAACTGCTTTCTTTAGCATTC
This sequence comes from Anaerotignum propionicum DSM 1682, assembly GCF_001561955.1. Taxonomy (NCBI): domain Bacteria; kingdom Bacillati; phylum Bacillota; class Clostridia; order Lachnospirales; family Anaerotignaceae; genus Anaerotignum; species Anaerotignum propionicum. The sequence goes on along the minus strand of NZ_CP014223.1, from coordinate 497,823 downwards.
TCCGGTTTGGATGCAGAAGCACTTGAGGCAAAACAAAATGAAGCTTTTGCAAAAGCCCTTGAAACAAATAAAGAAACAATAAAAGAAACAGAGGTGAATATCCAATTAGAGAAAAAGGAAACAGGATGGATAATCATTCCTACTGAGGATCTTGCAGATGGCATTACCGGTGGACTTCTCTCCTATGCTGATAATCTGAACAGCTCTTTTGGCGGGACGCCCGAAGAAGAGAAAGCAAACTAATTAGTAGAATCAATGAAACATCGTATTTTTGTCATCCACAAAGTGTGGCATTCAACATACATAGCATTTTCATGTGTTTAGGTAAATCAAATTAAGCATAAGACCCCCTTTCTTACCATACAAAAAAAGAAAGGGGGTCTTTTTATGATTCTTGCTGCTGCTTACATACGTGTTTCCACAGATGAACAAATGGATTACTCACCCGCTGTACAGCTGGAAGAGATTCTTTCTTATGCTGAAAAAAATGGATTTCAAATACCAAATGCGTTTATTTTTAAAGATGAAGGAATATCAGGAAGAAGTGCAGAAAAACGACCCGGATTTCAAGAAATGATTCGTCAAACACGAAAAAAACAAAACAAAATCAAGTACATTATTGTACATAAGTATGACCGCTTTGCCAGAAATAAAGAGGATGCAGTCCTATATAAAGCCCTGTTAAAAAAAGACGGCGTAAAGGTAATCTCTGTGAGAGAACCCATCCCGCAAGATGATAAATTTGCAGTTATTTATGAGTCTATGCTAGAAGCAATGGCTGAATATTATTCATTGAATTTATCGGAAGAGGTAAAAAAAACCATGGTAAAAAAGGCCCATCAGGGAGAATACCAAGCACCCCCACCCTTCGGATATACCATGGAAAACAAGGTTTTAACCCCCATTCCCGAAGAAGCAGCTATGATCCGTTTTCTCTTTGAAGCTTACGCTTTGGGAAAAGAAAGTATGTATTCCCTCAGTCGGCATCTGAACCAAATGGGCTTTCGTACCCACCGTGGTGGCCTTTTCGAAAATAGAACAGTGCAATACATTTTAAATAATCCTGTTTATAAGGGTTATTCCCGCTGGACACCAACAGGGCGAACTCGTAGAGATTTTCATAATCCTGATAGCGTGATAGCAAAAGGTACTTGGCAGCCATTGGTTTCGGAAGAACTTTGGGAAGCTGCCGCAATGCGTACAGCAAAAGAAAAAAGAACCCACTATTCTCATAAGCGTCCGGAAACAGAAGGAAAGCATTGGATTAGCAGTATGATTAAATGCTCTGCCTGTGGCTGCAGCCTATCTATCTCGGGAAATTATAAAAAAAAGGATGCTTTCCACTTGCAATGTGGAAGGTATAACCATGGTCAGTGCCATATTTCCCATTCCCTATCTTCAAATCGTCTTTTTCCGGCACTCTTTGAATCACTGCAAGAAGTGACCATTAGAAACGAAGGAAGAGAGAAATATCATGCAACTAGGCATAAACTAGAAATTGATGAGACAGAATTCATTGATCAAATGGTTCGTAAAACAAAAGGAAGATTGGCAAAAGCAAAAGAAGCATACTTGGCAGGTATCGATTCCTTAGAAGAATACAGAAAAGTCAAAATGGAAACCGATACCGCATTGGAACGGCTGAATAAAAAGAGAACTACATTAAGTCAGCGGCAACACCAAACCTTAGGCAATACTTCTACCTACGATAAGCCCTTAGATATAGTCTCCTTGCTACAGGACGAAGAGGTGAGTACAGAGGGCAAAAGAGCGGCATTTAAAGCAGTCGTTGAAAAAGTAGTCTATAATAAACCCAACGACAGCTTATCACTATTTCTCATTGATGAAGAATGATACCCTATTGGAGTATGGTGGACCTGATGGCGAACTAGCTGCAAGTTTACGTTATCTCAGCCAGAAATTCACCATGGTCACTCCCGAGGCAAAAGCTACCTTGAATGACATTGCTACGGAAGAATTTGCTCATGCAGAAATGATGGCAACCATCTTCCATCAATTAACCCAAGGTCTAACTAAGGAACAAATTATCGACTCCGGTCTCGATGCATATTATGTAAATCATGGTTTGGGCATTTATCCTGCATCCGCAGCTGGTGTCCCCTTTAGTGCATGTGTATTGCAATCAAAAGGAGATCCCATCACAGATTTATATGAAGACATGGCAGCAGAACAAAAAGCCCGCAGCACCTATGAATATCTTATTGATTTAACCGATGACCCTGACGTACTGGCACCCCTTCGCTTCTTGCGTGAACGTGAAGTTGTTCACTTCCAGCGTTTTGGCGAAGCTTTGGATATTGCCCGTGATTATTTGAATCAGCAACACTATTTCTTTATGAATAAATATGGCTGTGACGATTAATCTTCCTTTAATTAATTTAGGATGAAATCAAAAATAAAATAGTAGTATACCTGAAAATAACCTCATATTTAAAAAGTCAGATAAAAAGGTACCCTTAACAATACTTAAGGATACCTTTTTATAATGGAATCAGTTCTTTCTCATATTAACTGAAGCATTCTTAAACTTATCGTGCACTGCCACCATTGCAGTATCAATATCTGTTTCAGAAATCAATACAGTTATTTTAATTTCTGATGTAGAAATCATGTGAATGTTCACTCCTGCATCATACATCGCCTCAAAGAACATTGCTGCTACACCAGGGTTAGTCGCCATACCTGCACCAACAATGGATAACTTGGCAACACTATCATCGTGAAGAATGGTTTCAGCAGTTAATCTATCTTTATTATCTTCTAATGCTTTTAAAGCAATATCTAAATCATCCTTGCCAATTGTAAAAGAAATATCTTGTTTACCGTCATGACCCGTTGATTGTAAAATAATATCGACACTCACCTTTTCTCTCGCCATCAAAGCAAAAATTTCAAAAGCCTTGCCAGGTTCATCTTTGATTCCCATAATTGAAATTCTGGATACATTTTTATCTGCCGCCACACCACTAACCAGCATTCTTTCCATCTTACATTCCTCCTTCACTTCTGTACCTTCTGCATCAGTCATACTTGAAAGCACCGATAACTTTACATTGTATTTCTTTGCCACTTCAACCGAACGGCAATGCAGAACTTTTGCCCCCAAAGATGCCAATTCCAACATCTCGTCATAGCTAATTTCATCAAGTTTCTGCGCATCCTTTACCACTCTGGGATCCGCAGTATATACCCCATCGACATCTGTATAAATTTCGCAAACATCCGCATGTAACGCCGCTGCTAAGGCAACAGCAGAGGTATCAGAGCCGCCTCTACCTAAAGTTGTCATATCTCCATGGGTACTTACTCCCTGAAATCCCGTTACAAGAACAATATTTCCTCTCTCCAGCTCGTTTTCAATACGCTCTGTTTGAATCTTACGAATTCTTGCGTTACTGTATGTATTGGTTGTTTCAATCCCAACCTGAACGCCATTTAAAGATACTGCTCTTCCACCCAATGCGCTGATTGCCATTGCCATTAAAGCAACAGATTGTTGCTCACCGGTAACCAGAAGCATATCCATTTCTCTTCTGCTTGCTTTGGGATTGATTTCCTTTGCTTTAGCAATCAACCCATCTGTTGTTTTTCCCTGTGCAGACAAAACAACAACTACGTCATTTCCCGCTTCTTTCGCCTTCAAAATTCTTTTGGCAACATTAAAGACTCTCTCTGCATTGGCAACAGAACTGCCGCCATACTTTTGCACAATTAACATCGTTCTTTCCTCCTGTTATTCTGTCTCAACCTTTGCACCCTCTAAGTCGGCCTTTAAAAGCGTCAATTGCCAATGGTCGGGAAGGGTTTTTAAATAAGCAGACATGTCTTTTTGGAACTGATTTGACTGCTCTTTCTTTACCATAGCCATAAGTGTAGAGCCTGCACCACTCAAATAAGATGCCAGCGCGCCATACGTCTTGGCCCTTTGAAAAATTTCACCCATGTTTGGAATCAGCTGACTTCTATAAGGCTGATGGATTTTATCCTCCATAGCCATAGACAAATTTTCAAGCTTTCCGCTCATAATGGATGCTACCAATAAAGCACCTCGTGATACATTAAAAACAACCTCACCCCGAGAGTATCCATCAGGCAGAACCCCTCTGGCTTTCGCGGTAGAAACAGGGAATGAAGGTACCATCGTGGCAAAAACCAAATCCTCCGGTAACGCAATGCGTACATGCATCATTTTTTCTTCATCCAACGCACCCACAACCATACTGCCAAAAATTGCAGGGTTTGAATTATCAGGGTGTCCCTCAAGCTTTGCAGCCATTTGGGCAAGCTCTTCTTTATCACAAGGTCTTCCTGCTAATTCGTTGGCCGCAATCAAGCCACCAACGATACAAGCCGCACTGCTGCCCAATCCCCTTACCATAGGGATATAATCCTCCTGAATCAAGTGAATACCAGGCAGAACAAGACCCTTTTGATCATAAAAATACTTCATGGTCTGGTAAATTAAATTGCTTTCATCTACAGGAATTTCAATTTCCTGTTTTCGCTTTACTTCGATTTTTAGCCCTTGGGGAATCGCCTCCACCCAAAGGTGGTTATACAATTCCAGTGCGACACCGATCGAGTCAAACCCAGGGCCCATATTTGCCGATGTAGCAGGAATCTTAATATGTATCATAATACTATCCTCCACTTCTTACAACATGAAAATATATGTTTTTTACAAGAAATTACTTATTCACAAGAGTAATTTGGACAAAACAAAGCTCCTACAAGAGGAGCCAGTCATATCATGAATGTTGACACAAAAGTACAGTTGTAACACCAATCCTGAAAGCCTGTTTGAAAACACACTGTTTTCTCCCGTTGTTTCCTATTGAGACTTAAGCATCTCACAAAAAATTCTTCTCAGCCTGCAAAAATACAAGTACCAAAACCAAGCTTTCAAAGTTATTCTCTGCCGATAATCCGCAAAGACTGTACCCCCTGCAGCCCTTCTATACGGTTAATCAGACGGCTGAAATCTCCTTGCATCACATTTGTTTCAATGGTTATCGTAACATTGGCAATTCCATTAATGGGAATTGTTTGATTAATGGTCAGAATATTTGCCCCCTCAGTGGCAATACCGTTTAATACTGCCGATAAAAGACCGGGGGTATTATCTAAATTTGCAGAAAGAGTAACCGTCTTTCCCCTTGTGTTCTCATAAAGAGGATGCACTGCATCCCGATACTTGTAAAAAGCACTGCGGCTAATACCCACCTTACTTACCGCATCCTGAACTGTTTTTTCCTTCTTGCTTTCTAAAAGATTCTTCACTTCCATTACCTTTAAAAATATTTCAGGCAGCACACTTTTATCCACAATAAAAAAATTTTTATCTTCCTTCACTTTTTCTCCTCCTGTTTTTTTACCGAAAACATTTGTTTTCAATACAAGGAATATACCATATTTTATATTCCGTTTCAACATCTTCAAATTAATTTCTTTATAACTTTCTGTAAATCTGTCTTTTGCACAAAAACAAAACCCTCTCTGTATCCATACAGTGCAAATTGCTTAAGTATTTTACCCTTTTTCGTATTTCAATTTACTCTTATTTCTGTTACAATGAAAATCTAAAGAATCGCTAAATTTAAATACTGTGGGCAAATATAAAAGAAACCTTTTTCCATTGTTAAAAAATGTCCCAACAAAAGGCTGGAAAACTATCCTTTAGATGTGCACACTGATTGAATTAGCATTATAAATGTCTTTCTTGATTATATTTACAGTGAAACGGAAAAACAATACTAAAAGAAAAGATTTTTAAGGTAAATGTTGTTGATTCCCAAAATATAAGGGAATTTATTTTTGCAAACAGTCAATGCAACCTCAGGTAAAGGCCAAATATTCATATTTCCGAAACGAAGTAGAGGGTAACGAGGGTTAAAAGATATTCTCAAGCTCTTCTCAAATTCTTACAGCTATCCCTTGTAAACTTATCACTTATGATGAAAATGATGTAACAACAAAACCTGTAGTCTTTGCATTAAAACATATTCCCAAAAGGAGCTTTTTCATGAAATATGAACAAACCACCCAGACTCGGCACAATCAAATGCTGAACCTGTTTTTAAACGGCTACACCGATATGGTTGCCCATATGGATGCCTACTGCCAAAAAGGTTTAAAGGAAGCAGCCCCTTTGGCTTTCACCAAATGGTATTATACCGCCATTGCAGCGGATACCCTTTTATCCCCCGCCAACATTGTGGGACAGGATTTAAATAGCCAAGATGAGGGCAAGGAATATTTATATACCCTTCGTTTAAGCCCAGAGGGACAAGAACTAAAAAAATCTGATTTTACCCTTCTCACCTACTCCGTAGCGGAACATCCTTTCGTGGAGGATTTGCGTAGAATTACAGATTTTTGTATTCCTGATTGTAAAATGGATGAAAATCTATTTTTTTGGGAAGAAGATAGGCCCATTCTTATAAACAAGCTTGCCCATGAAAGTGAGTTTTATTTGGAATATCTGACACGTCTTGCGTGGAGATTAGGGCTTTTTGTTTATATGCCCGCAATTCATACAAAAAAGGTGCAACGTGCACCCTATTGTGATGCCTTTTTTGACCAAACCAATGAAGAAATTTTAAAAATGGCGGCGGAAGCGGCTTGCGAGCTGGCGTCAGAACGTTTTTCCATTTCAATGGACTTGGATCATGGCATTGCAACACCATCTTTTTTTAAAGAATGCCTGACTTCACCCATTGAAACGGATCAAATTTTTATCCAATTTTACAAACAGGTAGATATTGATATCGAAGAAATTTGGAAAACCCAACCTGCTGATTTGACGGAGGATGATAAAGCAATCATTTCTTCTTTCCTTTTTACGGGCATTATGATAGATAAGTGGTTTATTTTTCCTATGAGCGCCTTTTTTGGCATGATTCGCCCAATATCCTTTACTCCCATTCAGTATTTTAATTTGGTTAATAATTTGTCGGCTTTGCTGATTATGGAGCATAATATCGGTGCAGAGCTTTTTACACCGCCCAGTTATTATTCTCTGACTCCTCTTGGAAAAGCACTTTGGGGAGATAATGGTATTGAAGACGAGAAATATAAAATGCCTGAAAAGCTTCCTTATGAGGAAATTCTAGAAGCTTTGGAGCGGGAAACGGAAATCAATCGTTTTGAACAGGTCTTTTATATGGGCCCCGAAAAGGATATTCTCACAATACAGGTTTCTATGAAAGAGGACCCTGATTTTTGGAAAACCATTGAGATAGCCACAACAACACCATTGGATGAGTTTTGCCGCGACTTAGCGGCTGCTTTTGCCGTGGATGAGGTTACGGATTATCTTCTTTCCGTGCCTGATGAAAACCAATTTCCTGTAGATTACACCCCTCAGGGTTCAAAACGAAGCGTAAATAAAACTACAGAAAAAACCCTTGAGGATTTATACTTGGATAAAGGAACCGTTTTTTCCTTAACCTTTGAAAAAACAAACCAAATTTTACTGGAAGTAACGGATATTTTCCCAGGAGACCCTTTTATTCTCTATCCTCGCATTAAGATGCAGAGTTCTAAAGTCACAGAAATAGAAAAAGTAGATGAGATTTTTTAACAAAGGAGCGAAGGATGATGCAACTGATTCATCAGCATGGCGGAGATTTGGACGCCATTGAAAGAAAATATGGTATTTCTAAAAGTGAAATTATAGACTTCAGCGGGAATATTAATCCTCTTGGCTTTCCTAAAACTGCCGAAAAGTCTTTGGCGGAAAACTTAAGTATTATTTCTACTTATCCCGACAAAAAATATACGGCATTAAGACAAGCCATTGCCAAATATACAGGGGCAAGCACAGAACATATTGTAGTGGGAAATGGCTCCACCGAGCTGATTTCTACCTTTATTCAAACTGTTCATGCAAAAAAAAGCATCATCATCGGTCCCTCCTATTCCGAATATGAAAGAGAAGTGACCCTCTGCGGGGGCTCTTTCACCTATTTTCCTTTGGAGGAAAAGAATAATTTTTTTATCGATTTACCCCCATTACTTCAAACATTGACACCAGAAATCGGTATGCTGGTTATTTGTAACCCAAATAATCCAACCGGCTCTGCCTTCACCACTGAACAGCTTGAAGAGGTACTAAAACACTGTAAACAAATTGGTGCATCCGTTATGATTGACGAAACCTATATAGAGTTTTCCGATAATCTAGAAGAAATTTGTGCCATTCCCTTGGTAGAAAAATTTGATAATCTATTTGTGGTTCGTGGTACATCAAAATTTTTTGCCGCTCCCGGTATTCGCTTGGGTTATGGTGTTTCTTCCAGCCAAAGCTTTCTGGATCGCCTAAAAACAAACCAAGATCCATGGAGTGTAAATAGTCTGGCTGCTTTTGCAGGAGAAAAAATTTTCGAGGATACCTTGTTTCATGTAACCACACAAAAACTAATTTCAGAAGAAAGAAAAAAAGCATATGCAGAACTTGCCACTTGGAAAAATGTGAAAGCATTCCCTTCTGCGGCAAACTTTATTTTAGTGAAGCTCTTAACAGATAAAATCACTGTAGCTGAGCTATTTGAAAAATTAATTCAAAAGAAAATGCTCATTCGTGATGCTTCTACATTCACCTTTTTGGACGAGACTTATCTACGCTTTTGTATACTCTCTCCCGAAAACAACGCTGCATTATTGCAGGAATTAAAGCTTTGGATAGAGTAAAAAACTGACATCATTATTTTTCTCAATCAAGCACATATTACTTTAAAACCAAAGGTTTTGAGGTGATTATTTTGAAGCAATCAATCAGCCATAAAGAACTCAATGGCTATTTAGATCTACTGCGAGACACCATGACAGACGGGCGAAATTTCCCGCCGGCTCATGTACTTTTTTTTGACAGCCGCAGCTTTTATTACTACTTTGCCAAGCGTCCCTGCGGAAATAAAACGGTTGAGGAAATCCTTTTGCAAATGGAAAGTTGTATTCCTTTGGCAATTACCGAGGAAAGTCTTCAGCTTTTTTTATCTGCCTACAAGGAGAAGGATTCCAATTATTTTGCCCATTCCTTTTTAGAAAGCAGTAAAGCAGATTTTCTTCTTTTGATTCGCCACACTGCGGAGGATGAAGGCAAATGGCATGCCGTCATCAACCTATGCGACGGCTTACGGCAAAAAAATCTTTGTTAGACCCATGAGAGGAGTACTCCCAATGGCTCAATACCCATATCGAAGCCTGAATGAATATTACAGAAACTTATTTGGCAAAAAAACGGCAAAAATTTCTTTGGATGGTGGCTTTACTTGCCCCAATCGGGATGGCACCCTTTCCACAGGCGGCTGTATTTTTTGTAGTGAAGGCGGCTCGGGGGATTTTGCGGAGGATGCCACCCTTTCTATCCCACTGCAAATTAAAAAAGGCAAAGCCCAAACGCAGAAAAAGTGGCCCGATGCCTGTTATATTGCCTATTTTCAAGCCTTTACCAATACCTATGCTCCCGTCGATGTTTTGAGGGCAAAATATGAACAAGCTTTGGCCCAGCCGGGCATTTCGGGCATTTCCATTGCAACCCGCCCTGACTGCCTGAATGATGATGTCTTAGCGCTATTGCAAGAGCTTTCCAGCAAAACAAGGCTTTGGATAGAATTGGGGCTGCAAACGGCAAATGAGGATAGTGCAAGATTCATTCGTCGTGGTTATACCAATGATGTGTTTGTGGAAGCTGTAAAAAGGCTGCACCAACTGCAAATTCCAGTCGTAACCCATGTTATTCTGGGCCTTCCTGGGGAAACCACGGTGGATATGTTATCAACCATTCATTTTCTAAACCGCCTACCCATTCATGGCATTAAATTACAACTAATGCATGTTCTTGCTAACACAGACATGGCAGTTCTTTATGAAACAGGAGCCTATACTCCCTTAGAAATACAAAACTATCTGGAAATAGTGGGTGAATGCATCGCCCATTTGCGTCCGGATATCGTCATGTATCGATTGACTGGCGATGGGGATAAAAGCATTCTTTTGGCACCATTGTGGAGCTTGCATAAGCGTGATGTTCTAAATCGACTGCATCAATTCCTAAAGGAAAAGCAAATTCATCAGGGGGATGCCTATAATTGATAAAATTTACTCTATCCTTTTTTGAAATTGTATGCTAAAATATAAAATATTTTGAAAGGAGACCTGAACAGTGGCTGATCCCATTCGACAATTAGCGGAACATAAATTGATTATACTGCATCTGGTGCAAAAGATGGGAATCTCCCTTTCAAACAGCGAAATTTGTCAGTTTTTGTTAAATAAAGAATATATGAATTATTTTTCCGTACAGCAATATTTGGCTGAATTGGTAGATGCAGGCTGGCTGGAAAAATCAAAAGAACATAACAACACTCGTTATACCCTTACCGATGATGGTGAAGATGTTATTAACTACTTTCAAAATCATGTTAGCGAAAGTGTAAAGGAAGATATCAGCATTTATGTAAAGGAAAACAGCAAGCGTATTCGTGCTGAATATGCAGTCACCGCCAACTACTTTCCGGAGTTTAACGGTGATTTTCTTGTGAAATGCGGGTTATGCGATGATGATGGAGCGCCTTTAATGGAAATCAGTGTTTCTGTTGTTTCCAAGCAACAAGCACAGCAAATCTGCAGAAATTGGCGTAAAAACGTAAGTCATTTCTATGGTTCCTTTCTAACATCCTTAGTTGTGAGTGATGACCCGATTCCTACCGAGTTTAAAGCAAGGTTAGAAAACTTTCCAGAACCCAATCCTGAAGAACAAAATTAACTGAATTACATATGGTTGAAATCTTTGCGGCTTATCTCTCTAAATAGATATAGCCGCTTTTTGTTTGCCAAAACCATTGGTTTTATCTGCATTCAAGTTTAAAGCACTTATCAATCCTGAGGGTGTGGTAACAAGCTTTGTCTCGAAAACTTTTCGTTTTACATTAATGCTCATCCTTTCACAAAAATAATTCCCAATGCAACTCAAAAACTTCCATCCAATTAAACTATTTTCATGGCATAGAAAAAGGAGTCGCTAACAACGACTCCTAAAGATGCATTTTGTAATCTATTATTTATCATACCTTGCTTCCAAACGGTAAATAGGCATCCCTTGAGCTGAAAATTTCTCCTCATACTCCGTCATGATGTTTCCCTCAAATTCGCTATTGTGCAAATCCAAAGAAATGTTTGAAAGCTTCCAGTTATCGGCACAAAATTCGTTTAATGAAAACTCAAACAGATTCCGATTATCCGTTTTAAAGAATACTTCAGCATGCTCCCCCATTATCTCACGATAACTCTGTAAAAATCCCCGATAGGTTAACCGACGTTTATACATTCTCTTTTTCGGCCATGGATCAGAAAAATTCAGATACAATCTCTGAAATTCCCCCACCTCAAACAAATCTGAAAGGTTTGCGGCATTTTCCCAAATCAAAGCTAAATTAGGTAACTCCGCATCTGTCCTTCTTGCCGCAAGGGCAACCACTGATTGTTGTCTTTCAATACCAATATAATTATTTTCCGGATATGCTTGGGCGTTCTTTGTAATAAATCCTCCTTTTCCACATCCTATTTCCACATAAATCGGATTGTCGTTTCCAAAAAACTCTGCCCACTTTCCCTTTCTAGTAGGTGCATCCTGAATAACTCTGTTGTTATTCTCAAGCTCTGCTTCTGCCCAAGGCTTCTTTCTGATTCTCATAGCGCTCTCCTTTAATTCTATAAAATCTCATAAAGGTATCTTACTATTGAACGCTTGGAAAGGCAAGTCTATTTCTTTGTAAAAATCCAATAGCCTAAAGCGCCATCATCCATCTTTCTAAATTCACCGAAACCTAGCTTTGCAGCTTTTGTGCGATCTGGTATCTCCTCGGTACCTGGTACACCAATAGAATACCCATCATTTTGAGGCTTCCAAATAAGATGATGGTATTTTTTCATTGCTTTGATCACAAAAAAATCTTTCATCCATGATAGAGGAATCCCTTCCAAGAGTACCATCTCTTCAATGGAAATACATTTCCATGGCGTCTCATCCTCCCCAAAGGGATAAATATTGGTATTCTCTTGCAACAGCTTATACCTCTCCAAAAACTCTTGGACAGTTGCATTCCTATCCTCTACCACCTCTTCAAATGAATTCTGAGGCGAATCTTCCACAGATAACTCCAACTTTTCAGGTTCTTGCAGGGTTGTGCTGACAACTACACTCTTGGATACTTCTTTTTCAGCAGAATCTCCTTCCAAAGTTTGTGCAACCTCTACATTTTCAGTCCTTTGAAGGTTTCTCCGTCCTGCCCGCTCAATCCGCTCCATCTCTTTGGAGGTAAAAATTCCCTCCTCCTGCAATTCTTCAAGCTCATTACGGAACTTCTCTAAAAGGCCCCTGAAACTGCCATGATAACTTTCTTTTTTCGTTTCTTTGGCTAACGCAGGCTCCTCTTTTTGGTTTGCAGTTTCGTTTTTTGCACCATCGTTTTTAATCCCATCTCTTTTCCAATTCACTTTCGGCAGCCCAAAGGAAGGTCCACTCATAGCTATTGCCTCCGCTGCGGCTAGGATTGGTTCTTGAGGTACTTCTTTTATTTTTTCCTCTTCTCTTACTTTTTCTGCATCTTTTACTTTTTCTGCCTCTCTAATTCTTTCTGCCTCTCTAATTCTTTCTGCCTCTCTTATTCTTTCTGCCTCTTTTATTCTTTCTGCTTCTCTTGCTTTTTCTGCCTCTCTTACTCTTTCTGCTTCTCTTGCTTTTTCTGCTTCTCTTACTCTTTCTGCTTCTCTTACTCTTTCTGCTTCTCTTACTCTTTCTGCTTCTCTTACTCTTTCTGCTTCTCTTACTCTTTCTGCTTCTCTTACTCTTTCTGCTTCTCTTATTTTATCAATTCCCTTAAATTTTGCCTCTTCTTTTCTAATTTTCGACTCTTGTTGTGCTTCATTTTTTTGATTGGCAGGTTCCTTGAAATATGTACGCCAATCGGTTTTGCTGACAAAATATGCAGTCAATGGTGCAGAAAACCCTCCATCGGTCTCTGCCAAAACTGCAACTGTGTTAAAATCCTCCACGGTGGCATTGTTCTCCCCTAGACGATCCGGATTGAAGTCCCACTTCAATTCACCATGACCCGCAGTATCAGGCACCAAAACACCGCAGAAAAGGTTTGTTTGCTTCTCTTTTTCACCTGCTATGGCATAAACAGCATATCTTCCTCTGTGAATCGGGCGTAAGCCTTGTACAGTCAGGCTGATTCTTCCCGTTCCATTTTTAATCTCCATTACACAGCTTCCCCAAGGTGCTCTTTGACCCAAGCCATAGCCTGCCGTTTCCTGTCTGAGCATCAGAAACACCTTGTCATATCTTCTATTATACATACTCGGCCTCTCCCCTTCGTTTGTCACTTGTCCATCGCTATAATTTATGCATAGCAATAATAAAAAAGACCATGAAATGAAAAAAGCACCCCAAAAGGATGCTGTAAACCAAACATAAATGAGCGTCTTTGTTTATTTCTGACCAAAAAATGCAAAAGGAGAAACCCAATTTTTGAAGCAAAAGAGATACCATCTTAAATATTCTTTGATAAAAGCATCCCCAAAACACTTTACCTCTTTATTTGTATACGAAGTTGAAGTAGCCGAAATGCACTCATAAAGATGTGCTCTGTACCAAGGAAAGTTTAATGTTATTGGATATCTTCAAAACCTTTAAAAACAGAACAACGCACAGTATATTTTAACCTTCTACTCCATCTGATCTAAGTATCATCCGAGTTATTTTTGTATACTGATTTTATCAATTCCTTAAAATTGAGCACTTAAACCTTCACTCTAAAGTAAAGGTAATCAAATCTTTTCCTAATATGAGTAGATACGTTCTAACTCTTTCTATCTAAACTTCCTCCTTTGGCTTTCCATAAAGGGCAAGTGCTGTATTTTTGTAACCCATCTCCAGCGAAATGTCCTTTCCAAACCACCATGGCGCAACAAAAGTCTCCGCTTCCTCCAGTGTTGGAAACTCCACCTCCGTGGTCATTAACCCTTCTAATTCCCCCTCATAAAGGTCTAGCTCTGCTGTATAACCACTCTCAATGGGGATATAATACCGTTTTTTTCTAATACAATTTCCATCGGTTTTTTTTAGAAGGCCCTCAAATTCATGCTGATTTATCTCAATCTCAAATTCTTCCCTTGCCACATGACCCTTTCCTTTAACCGTCAAAAAAAACTGCTCTTGGCTCTTACGAATGCGTATTGTTGGTTGAAAGGACACATAAGCCTGAATGATCTGTTTGCACAAAAATTTGTCCAAGGAAAAGGGAATCTCCTTGGTTAAAAATTTTCTTTCAATTTCCAAATTATCACCCCATATTGTTTTTTCAAGCATAATTCCAACACTTTAACGTGTCAAGGGCATTCTTGATAATTTTTATCTTTTCGAATATAATAAGTTTGATATGCTTATTTCAATAAAAACGAATTAGGAGGTTAAGCCAATGAAAACGGTTTATATTTTTCTTGCAGAAGGGTTTGAAGAAATGGAAGCAGTAACACCCTTAGATTTACTGCGCCGTGTTGGTGTAAATGCAAAATTTGTTTCCATCGGTTCATCCTTGCAAGTTAATGGTGCCCACAATATTTGTTACACTGCGGATATTTTTTTTGATGAGGCAGCAGCCAATAAAGCCCATGGCATCGTTTTGCCCGGTGGCATGCCAGGCACTCTAAATCTTTTGGCTCATCAAGGTCTGTGCAGCTTAATTCAAAGCTACTATGAGGAGCAAAAACCTGTTTGCGCTATTTGTGCAGCACCCCTAATTTTAGGTGAATTAAACCTTTTGAAAGGGAAAGTTGCCACCATATATCCAGGAATGGAAAATAAGCTGATTGGTGCGGTTCCATCCAAAAATCAAGTATGTGTTGATGGAAATATCATTACATCCCGCGGACCAGGTACAGCAATTCCTTTTGCACTGAAACTTGTTGAAATTTTTGCAGGCAAAAAAGCGGCCGATAAGCTTACAGCCGATATTGTTTATCAGATATAACAATTTCTCCAAAAATAAGTGGCAGCTCTGCTGGTAAAAAACAATTTTTACCCAGTTTTTCTGCGGCGGCTTCAACATCCTTCAGTTCTAAGTCATATATGTAAGAAATCTCTTGTGGCGTATAGGAAGCCGACATTCCTCGGGAAAGCTCTCTGCCAAACATTTTGCAGATGAGAGATGGCCCTGTTTGCATTAAGTGTAAAAAAGTGCCTTTTGTTATAATTGCAAGTTTTTCTTGTTCCATTATATTTGAAAGCTCTGTTGCGGACAGACATAACAGCTCTGAAACCTGCTCTTGTGCATAAGGTTGCGTCTCTGTTTTTAAAAAAATATCTATCGCTGCAATTTTGGGCTGAATTTCCCTTTGATAAAAATCTAAAAAAGTCTGCATATGTATCCTCTCCCTAATTGTTCTCTCATCATTGTAACAGGATGAATCAGGAGAAAGCCACAGGGAATGGATGGAAGCGAGGCAAAGCATGAATGCAATCCAAAAATATTTTAAATACCGGCAAAGTCTGATTGACCAATACATTAAAGGGGATATGACAAAAAAAGAATATCTCCAAAAAAACTATGAGGCAGTTGTCTATGGAAACATTGGTCCTTTCACAAATATGGATACTGTGGAAAAGGCATTATTTAACTATCAATATTACAATGCATTGGCAAAAGAACAAAAAACAATCAGCACCACCAAAGATATGGAGTATGAGCTAAAACAAGATTCATTGGAACAAAGCAACTATTATTACCACAAAAAGGACAAAGCCACTCTAGCAGTCTTACGGATGCTTGATTATAGAGGAACTGAAGCTTATTTTGTTAAGGTCCAAAGCAAATATCTTAAGGGAAAGCTTTTTGAAATTGTAATCGAGGAAGAAAATATCATTCTTCATTCAACCAGTTCTTTCATTTTAAAATGCCTGCGAGAAGAAGGTGTTTTCAGCGAAGGCAGCCGGAAATCCTTAATTGATGAATATGTGAACCATAGGTATTAGAGGAACAATTGAAGTTCTATAATCCAACGTGTTGATTATACCACAAAAAAAAGGGCTCTATGATACATAGACCCCTTTTTATGTTAAATCAAATATGTACTTTCTTCTCTAGACAATAATGTTAAAACAATCCCAATTCTCCTTTAAAAGAGACCAACTTTGGAAATATATTTATCAATGAGCTGTAATTTCGCTTCTGTTGAATAGCCCATCTTTCTACTGATAAAAGAACACAAAAGCTCCATAGTGAATAAAACCCCAACATAGGAATTGAAGAATGTATTGCTGTCTACACTCACCGTCAACAACTGGGTAGCATACTGAGCCAAAGGAGAGCTTGCCTTATCCGTAATCAAAATAATCTTAGCCCCTGCATCATATGCCATTTGTGCCGCCAGCAAATCCATTTCAGAATATCTGGGAAAGCTGACTGCAATAATGCAATCATTCTCTGTAATATCGCAAATATGGTCAATGACATTCAAGGCTGGATGGGAAGTTTCATAGACATCGGTCAATAAATGCTTTAGCAACAACAACATCATATCCCCAATGCAGGTGTTTGCTCTGGAAGTAACGATAAATTTTCGCTTACTTCCCGCGATTAGCCCTGCGGCCCGTTCAAATGCAAGTGTATCGTTGTGATTGATAGAATATTTTAAATTCTGCAGCACATTGGAAAAATAGCTTTCCACAATATCGCTTTGTCCTAATTTGCTGATGGATAATTTTAACCTTTCCGAAGGCACCGTAATATTATCTGATACACTATTGATTCTTTCAGTATAAGTTTTTCTGATACTTTTTTGAAAATCCATAAATCCCGAATAGCCCAGCGTCCGTGTAAAACGAATAACCGATGAATCGCTGACATGAAGCCTTTTCGCAATATCAGTAGAAGTAATAAAACAAGACTCCGCAAAATTGTCTAAAATAAATTCGGCAATAAGCTTTTCTTTTTTTGTCAGTTTAACGCCCATCAGTTGTGCTCTTAATTCCTCTGTCAAACCCTTCACCCCTTCAATATATAAAAAATGATATATCTATCTTAATAAAACACCATGTAATAGCATAAAATACTATCGAAAGTAAATATATTCCTATTGCTACATTATAACCTTACCAATACCATAATTTCAATACAAAACTGCAAAAGAACTTGAAAGAAAAGATTAATATTTTTTTCATGACTACCTGTTGTTTCAAATATCATATTAGTATATAATATAGATTCAAAGTATGGTAAAAATCAGCATGGGTCACATTCCCATGCTCTTTTTCAGGAGGAATTCAATTGGCTGAAACAATCGCAAACTGGTTTGTTACAAATTTACAAGGTTCCATCGCAAGGGAATTCATTGTTTTCATCGTATCTATGCTTCCTATTCTGGAACTAAGAGGTGGTATTATTGCAGGTTTTGCCATGCAAATGAATTGGCTGCCTACTTTCATCATCGCGTTGATTGGCAATCTACTGCCAATTCCGTTTATCTTGCTTTTTATTCGCTATATTTTCAAAGTGTTGGAAAAAACACCTCTGCGCAACTTTGTTACATGGTGTGAAAATAAAGCAAATGCAAAAAGCGATCAAATTCGTAAATATGAGTACTGGGGCATATTTCTTTTTGTTGCAGTTCCTCTGCCCGGCACAGGGGCATGGATGGGTGCTTTAATCAGCGCACTTCTTAACTTGGATCCCAAAAAGTCCTTCCCTGTCATTGTATTAGGCGTAATCACTGCAGGAATTATCGTATCTATTTTATCCTTCGGCTTATTGGGCCGCTTAGGCTTTGGCGCATAAAGGAGGCAAACATGACAGAACGAATATCAACCCCTTCAAAAACAAAACAGATTATTGAGGAGAATCATTTTACTTTCAAGAAGAATTTCGGGCAAAATTTTCTTATTGATTCAAATATTTTAGATAATATTTCCGAATGTGCAGACATCACCAAAGAGGATTGTGTGTTAGAAATCGGTCCGGGCATCGGTTCTCTCACTCAAGTTCTGGCAGAAAATGCAAGAGAAGTGGTTGCGGTGGAAATAGACAGAACGCTGATTCCCATTTTAAAGCAAACCCTAACGGGCTATGACAATGTGGAAATTTTAAATCAGGATATTTTGAAAACAGATATTGATGCAATTATCGCTGAAAAAAATAACGGCAAGCCTATAAAGGTGGTTGCTAACCTTCCCTATTACATCACCACCCCAATTATAATGGACTTGCTGGAAAAAAAGCGGCATATTGATTCCATTACGGTCATGGTGCAAAA
Source organism: Anaerotignum propionicum DSM 1682 (assembly GCF_001561955.1). Lineage (NCBI taxonomy): Bacteria > Bacillati > Bacillota > Clostridia > Lachnospirales > Anaerotignaceae > Anaerotignum > Anaerotignum propionicum. The sequence goes on along the minus strand of NZ_CP014223.1, from coordinate 479,490 downwards.
AGAAGTGGCAGAACGCATGCAAGCAGGCCCCAAGGAAAAGGAATATGGCGCCTTGTCCATTGCAGTGCAATATTATTGCGACGCAAACTTAGATATGATTGTTCAGCCTTCTTGCTTCATGCCCCGCCCAAAGGTTGCCTCTGCGGTAATTACCCTTAAGGTACTTCCACAGCGCAAGGTGATCACCAAAGATGAGAATCTGTTTTTCCACTTGGTGAAATGTGCCTTTGGTCAGCGCAGGAAAACACTGCTAAATAGTTTGAACAATCAAGGGGATTTAAATCTTTCCAAAGAAGAACTTACCGCAATCATTACTTCTTTGGGCTGGGACGAGCGTATTCGTGGAGAAGCTCTGCGTATTCAGGACTTTGCAATTTTAACAGATGCAATCTTTGATAAACTCCATCATTAATTTCGTTGAAGCGGCTAGGGAAACGACTTTTGTCTTTTCTCTAGTCCTTTTCTTTATTTGAACGGGTGCTATTTTCACCCCAAACCCGCAAGTTCGAAGCTTTAAATGCTTTATTTTTCAATTTATGTGCTTTTGCATAAACATTCCACAGGATTCATCAAGTTTCATAATTTTTCGACTTTTTGTATCTTTTTTTCTTAAAAAAAGGATTTGATATATTACGATTCAGTTAATTATTTATCATTTTGAATATTGACGAAGCAATAATATTTTTAACATAATGTCATACTTTTTATAGAAAGTTAATCATTGGGCATATTTTATTAAAGAAAATGAAAAACTCGACAAGAAAAATATACCATTTTCAACCACAAAACTTGTCTTTTTTCTTCATTTCCTCTATTTCCCAATGCCACGAATCCCCAGAAATCAACACGGGCAATATTCCCCAGTGCAAACAGTGGGATTTTTTACAATATTGTTAAATTTTCGGTCTGAATTTGTCTGGCGAAAACACCTTGTCACCAGAATATTCCTGTACTATAATCATTCCAAAAGCAAGTAATATTTGCATATTCATTCATCAAACAACAATCGGAGGGATCATTTTGAATCAAAATAAAATAAAAGTGCTGTTAGCCGATGATAATAAGGATTTTTGTGATTTAATCGCAAATCATCTGAGTAAACAGGATGACATGACTGTTGTCGCAGTTGCCGTGGATGGCATAGACGCCATGAACAAAATCAGAGATACAGAACCAGATGTTGCAATTATCGACGGTATCATGCCTCGTCTGGATGGAATCGGCGTTCTGGAAAGACTGCAAAAAAACAGCGATATACATCAGCCTGTTACAATCATTCTTTCAGCTTTGTCTCAGGACAAGGTGGTTCAAAAAGCTATGGATTTGGGTGTTTCTTACTATATGGTAAAACCCTTTGATATGGATGCATTAACACAGCGCATCAGACAGCTGTTGCAAGAAAGACCCATGATTAAAAGCGGAATCCCCTCCTTTAGTCAAACACAACCAACTTTAGCCTATGATTTGGAAACAAAGGTAACGAACATTCTCCACGAAATTGGTGTTCCTGCTCATATCCGTGGCTATCATTATATGAGAGAAGCCATAATTATGAGCGTAAACGATATGGATGTATTAAATTACATTACAAAAGAGCTGTATCCTTCTATTGCAAAGAAGTGCAACACTACACCTTCCCGTGTAGAGCGTGCGATTCGCCATGCTATAGAAGTGGCTTGGAACCGAGGTAAAGTTGATGCCATTGATGCCCTTTTTGGTTATACCGTAAACAACCATAAAGGCAAGCCTACGAACAGCGAATTCATTGCGTTGATTGCCGACAGATTGCGCCTAGAGCAAAAAGCCGGTTAAATCATAAAACTCCTTTTATCATTTTATCCCCAAATATATTGAAATTTATAGACCCGGATTTGATTCGGGTCTATAAATTTGCCAAAAATCAGCCTTGTCTTATTTGTAAAAGGTCAGAATTTTGCAGTGTGTCATTAGCTTTAAGTAAGAACTGCTACAACATAAGTTTATAATTGAAATAAAAAAACTATCTTTTATAGAAACGAAACCCCCATTGCATCAGCCCATCCCTAATACCAAACTTCCTTCTTAGACTAAAACAAATAGTTCTTTCTTATAGAAAAAAGCAACCTTCATATTATTTTTCATAATCATAGCTTGCCAAGGTGACCAAAAAAAGAGGCACCATTGCAATCTGCAATGACACCTCTATGTGTTAGCAATATTATTCTTCTTCCAGTTTTAATACACTCATAAACGCCTGCTGAGGTACTTCTACGCTGCCAATCTGACGCATACGCTTTTTTCCCTCTTTCTGCTTCTCCAGCAGCTTTTTCTTACGACTGATATCACCACCATAGCATTTTGCCAAAACATCCTTACGTAAAGCACTAATGGTTTCTCTGGCAATAATCTTACTGCCGATTGCCGCCTGAATGGGAATTTCAAACTGATGTCTGGGAATTTCCTTTTTCAGCTTTTCGCACATTCTTCTGCCTCGATCCACAGCAGAATCTTTATGCACAATGAAAGAAAGGGCATCCACCGCTTCTCTGTTTACCATAATATCCAACTTTACCAATTCACTTTCTCGATATCCAATCAATGAATAATCAAAAGAAGCATAGCCACGGCTTCTGGATTTTAAAACATCAAAGAAATCATAAATAATCTCATTCAAAGGCATTTCATAGGTCAGTGTGGCTCTGGTGTCGTCCAAATATTCCATACTGATATATTCGCCACGTCTTTGCTGACAAAGCTCCATAATCGCCCCTATATAATCCTTTGGCAGCATAATTTCTGCCTTTACAATGGGCTCCTCCATTTTCGCGATACGTGCTGGATCTGGCATATTGCTGGGGTTGGAGAGGTCAAAGCTTGTCCCATCTGTAAGGTACACCTTATAAATAACGCTGGGCGCTGTTGTTACCAAGTCCAGATTATACTCTCTTTCCAATCTTTCCTGAACAATTTCCAAATGCAGCAATCCCAAAAAGCCACAACGATAACCAAAACCTAAAGCAATAGAGGTTTCAGGCTCAAAAAATAACGCTGCATCGTTTAGTTGCAATTTTTCCAAGGCATCTCTTAAATCAGGGTATTTTGCACCATCCACAGGGAAAACACCGCAATATACCATGGGATTCACTTTTTTATAGCCATGCAATGCCTCTGACGTAGGACACCTTGCATCTGTAACGGTATCGCCCACGCGAGTATCCGCAACGTTTTTAATGCTGGCAGTAAAATAACCTACCATACCCGCTTTCAGCTCTTCTGTTGGAATATATCGTCCCGGACCAAAAATACCAACCTCGATAACATCAAACTCCTTGCCTGTCGCCATCATACGAACTTTGCTTCCCTTTCGTACAGACCCGTCAAACACACGCATTAAAACAATAACACCTCTGTATTGATCGTAAACCGAGTCAAAAATCAACGCCTTTAAAGGTGCTTCTGGGTCTCCACTTGGCGCAGGGATATCAGTAATAACACGTTCCAAAACAGTTTCAATATTTATTCCGTTTTTTGCAGAAATTTCAGGGGCATCCAGAGCAGGGATACCGATGATGTCCTCAATTTCTTGTTTTGCCCAAGCAGGGTTTGCACTGGGCAAATCTATCTTATTGATAACAGGCAGTATCTCCAAATTGTTATCCAATGCCAAATATACATTTGCCAATGTTTGGGCTTCAATGCCCTGTGCGGCATCCACAATTAAAATAGCACCTTCGCAAGCCGCTAAGCTTCTGGAAACCTCATAGTTAAAGTCAACATGTCCCGGTGTATCAATTAAGTTAAATTCATATTCTTCTCCATCGCTTCCACGATAAACAAGACGCACCGCCTGAGATTTAATGGTAATGCCTCTTTCTCTTTCCAAATCCATATTATCCAAAACCTGTTCCTGCATTTCTCTGTCAGTAAGCAGGCCTGTTTTCTGAATCAGTCTGTCCGCCAAAGTTGATTTACCATGGTCAATATGTGCCACGATACAAAAATTTCGGATATTCTTTTGTCTGTCGGACATGAATTTCCCTCCTAAATTGTAAATTTACATACAGAAAAAATAATCGCCGGTAGAAAATTTTCCTAAAACTTTTTTGTAAAGAACCTAAAGGTTCTGAGTTCCAAAAATTTTCTCATCAACAAATTAATAAATTACACAAAACTCCTCTATTTTTCCGTTAAAATCCTACCGATTATATCATATAAAAGACTGTTAAGTCAAAGAAATTCGAGGAATTCAAGGCGCTTCTTTCTCTGCCTTTTTTTCTTTCTCCTCCTTGACTTTTTCCTTTTGTACAAAAACCACCCAGCACAAAGCGCAAATGCATGCAAATATCCAAAAAACCCAAGATATCTCTTTCATAAATGCCCCTAGCAGTACAAATACAATGAAGCCGATCTGGAAAATAAATTCTGTTTTTAATGTAGTTTTTTTGTTTTCTTCAGAATCTTTCATGTCATCTTTCCTTTCTACTGAAGTTCGCCCCTTGCTCATCAGTATATCATAAACTGTGAAAAACAACTATATAAACGTATTTTTCTGAAAAACTAGTGTAACAACAATACATAATATTCTGCAAACATTGCCTTTGAACAATTCAATTAAAATATCTCATTTTGAAATATTAAACTTCTATTATTCATTAAAATATTGTTTTTCTATAGATATTTTTAAAATTCCTTAAGCGTAGCTTAAGGTTCCATTCATAAATTATACACATTTATATTGTAAACTTTAGGAGAAGTGAAAAGGACGCCCCCTTTTACTTCTGCCCACGGTTGCTTCCCCGAGCAGCCGAGGGCCCCTTCCAAAGAATTGATAAGTTGCCTTTAGAGCGAATAAGCATAAAATTATTTAGCTAATAATCTGACTTCTAAAAAGGCTAGCTACCCTTAATCGGTTTATATAGATAACACACACCCCTTAAAAAGAAAAGCAGCCTGATGGCTGCTTTTCTTTTTACATCACACATTACATATAGCTTCTTCGCCAAAGCGATGGCGCAAATAGCATAATAATCGGAAAAATCTCCAATCTGCCCAACAACATATCAAGACAAAGCACAAGCTTGGAAAAATCCGAAAAGAAGTTGTAATTCTCAATGGGGCCTACCATAGCCAGACCCGGACCTACGTTGCCCACACAGGTTAACACCGAAGTAATGGAAGTTGTAAAGTCATAATTATTTAAGGAAATCAACAAAAATGAACCAAGCGTTATAAACAAATAAACAATAATAAATCCTGTTACTCCCCGCACAATTTCCTCATCCACCTTATGATCATCTAATTTGATGATATTAATTGACCTTGGATGAACAATATGGCGTATTTCCCGCCCTGCCATCTTAAGTAAAATAATTAAACGGGAAACTTTAATTCCACCGCCGGTGGAGCCACCACATGCGCCAACAATAATTAAAATCATAAGCAGAGATTTGGAAAGCTCCGGCCACAAATCATAATTCGCCGTTGCAAACCCTGTTGTGCTGATAATGGATAAAACTTGGAAAGCTGCATGACGAAAAGCACTTTCTACGGTTGGATATAAGCTTAGAATATTTACTGTTATAACTCCTATGGAACCTAAAATAATGAATAGATAATATTTTAGCTCCTCGTTTTTAAAGACATTTCGTGTGTCTTTAATTAAAAGCAGGTGATATAAGTTGAAATTTACGCTAAACAAAAACATAAATATCGTAATGATATACTCAAAATAAGGCCTATTATATGCTGCAATGCTAGCATTTCTTATAGAAAAGCCACCGGTTCCCGCCGTTGAAAATGAATTTACAATGCTGTCAAACAGTGGCATTCCCCCTGCAAACAATAATGTAATCTGTACTAGTGTCAACACAATATAAATACCATATAAGAGCTTTGCCGTAGCCTTCACCTTAGGCACCAGCTTACTTACCACCGGCCCCGGTGCTTCCGCACGCATTAAATGCATGGAACGCTCATCTACCGCTGGCATAATAGCCAGCATAAAAACCAGAATTCCCATACCCCCAATCCAGTGGGTAAAGCTTCTCCAGAATAAAATACTCATGGGCAAGCTTTCAATATCAGTTAATATGGATGCTCCGGTTGTTGTAAACCCTGATACTGTTTCAAAAAAACAATTTACAACGCCATCAATAGCACCGCTAAAATAAAAAGGCATCGCTCCGAAAATAGACATTATAATCCATGCAAGGGCAACAATCACAAAACCTTCCCGCCCATAAATTCTCTTGTCCTTGGGTTCTGCTTTAACAAAAATTGTACCAACGAACAATGCAATGCCAATGGTAAGAAGAAAAGCAATCAGAGCTTTTCTTTCACCATAAAATATGGCAATCAATGCAGGAGCACATAAAAATAAACCCTCAACCCTCAAGATATTGCCTAATATATAGGCCATCATATGATAATTCATACCTATTCTCCGTTTTATTTTTTAATTTCATTTAAATCAGAGAGGTGCCTTTTTGTTGTAACAACAACAACATTATCACCTTTCTCAATCATATCACTTCCGTTGGGGATGATAATTTGTGAACCACGAATGATTGCAGCAACAATAAGTCCATCTCTTCTTTTGAAATTTTTCAAAGGAATTCCGACAATGGCAGAATCCTCTCGTACCTTAAACTCAACCGCTTCAACTTGATCGTTTATCATGGTATGCAAGGTTACAACGTTATTGTCCCTCATTGAATTCTTCATAGCACGTACATATCTCACTATATTTTGTGCAGCAATTGTCTTAGGCGAAATAAAGCTATCTATATTTAAGCTGTCCATGATTTCATAAAATGAAATTTTATTTACCTTTGCAATAACTTTGGAAACCTTTTTTTCTTTTGCATATAAAGCAACAATAATATTCTCTTCATCCATCCCCGTTAAAGTTACAAATGCATCGGTTTTTTCTAATCCCTCTTCATGCAATAACTCCTTTTCTGTACCATCACCGTGAATGATAACAGATTCCGGCAAAACCTCACAAAGATATTCACAGCGTTTCAAATCTCTTTCGATAATCTTTACCTTTACATGGATTGAACTTAATTCCTTAGCCAAATAGTATGCTATTCTCCCGCCACCAATGATCATAACGGATTTGACGCCAGTACGGAAAACACCAATGGCACGGAAAAAGTTGGCTATTTCTAAATGAGAAGCGGTAATATTAATTTTATCTCCTGCCTTTAATACAAACTCTCCCCCGGGAATAATGACCTGATCTTCACGCTGAACAGCGCAAATCAGTATCTTAACCTGAAATTCCTTATAAATTGCCCAAAGGGGCATACCATCTAATGGGCTATGCTCAGGTATTTTTAACTCTACTAATTCAACCTTGCCACGAGCAAAAGGTTCTATTTTAATTGCCGATGGAAACCTAAGCAGTCTGGAAATTTCCGTTGCTGCCGCCAACTCAGGATTTACTGCCATGCTTAAGCCCAATTCTTCTTTAATCAGACTCATTTGCTGAAAATACTCGGGATTACGAACACGGGCAATGGTATTTTTTGCCCCAAGCTTTTTGCCCAAAAGGCAACAAAGCATGTTCACCTCGTCCGCAGAGGTAGCAGCAATCAACACATCTGTTTGCTGAATACCAGCCTCCCTTAAAACTGACGCTGTGGCACCATTTCCTTCAATGCAAAAAATATCCATGGTATTGCCCGAATTCGTCAATACCGCCGCATTATTATCTATTACAATCACATCATGTCCTTCTAGAGAAAGCTGATTGGCAATGGTACTACCCACCTTGCCATCCCCTACAATTACAATCTTCAATTTACTTCCTCCTTGAAATTACCAATTCTAATTCTTGTATCTAATCAGATACATGTCCTGCCATTTATCATATTATGCTAACACTTTCCTATTAGAAATACAAGGCATTTCAATCAAATATAACCAACCATATAATTATTACATAGAAAAGCGCCTCAAAGAAATAAGAGACGCTTTTTTATCTATATATCTGTTTTTGCTACTGTTTTTTACCCATAAAACAACCTCTTATAAAAGCCTGTTTCAATGTTATTTGCACTTCTCTGCCAAAACATGAGACAGTTCTGTAAGGGTTACTGTAGTTTTTTCACCGGTCTCCATCTCTTTCAATTCAACTGCACCATTTTCCAACTCACTGTCACCAATGACCAGGGAATATCTAGCGCCAATCTTATTGGCATATTTCATCTGTGCCTTGACGCTTCTCTCTACCGTATCACAATCCGCAGAAATTCCGTTTTTTCTTAAAGCCAAGGCTATTCCCTGTGCCTTTAAAAAACCTTTTTCTCCCATGGAACCGATAAATACATCTCTCTTTGGTACTTCAGTGATTTCACCCTTCTGCTTTTCCAAAATCATAACCAACCGCTCAATCCCCAGACCAAACCCAACGGCACCCGTAGGTTTTCCGCCGCATTCTTCAATCAGATTATCATAACGACCACCACCGCAAACGGTAAGCCCATCAGAAACAAATTCAAACACTGTTCTGGTGTAGTAGTCTAAACCACGGACTATTTTGGGGTCAATGGTAAAAGCAATGCCCATCTCTGTCAAAATATCTTGTACCTTTTGGAAATGTTCGGTGCACTCCTCATCCAGACATTCTAGAACAGAGGGCGCGTTTGCAATAATTTCTTTACATCTTTCTTCTTTGCAATCCAAAACCCGCAAAGGATTCTTTTCAAAACGCTCCTTGCAAGTAGGACAAAGCTTATCCAAGTTCTGCCCAATAAAATCCCGTAACTTTTTGTTGTAGCGGCTACGGCAATCAGGGCAACCCAAACTGTTCATCCGCAACTCAACACCTTCAATACCCATTTCCTCCAATAAAGCAGCAGCTACCGAAATGGATTCTGCATCCTGAGCAGGACTGTAGGAACCCAGCATTTCTACACCAAATTGGTGAAACTGACGCTGACGACCCGCTTGCGTATTTTCGCAACGGAAGGTAGGGGAAATATAATACAGTTTTGTTGGTTGTGCTTGATTGTGCATGCCATGCTCGATATAAGCACGGGCAACACCCGCTGTGCCCTCAGGACGCAACGTTAAAGAACGATCTCCGTCATCTGTAAAGGTATACATCTCCTTTTGCACAATATCTGTAGTTTCACCTACACCACGCACAAAAAGCTCTGTAAATTCAATAATGGGTGTTCTGATTTCGCCAATACCAAAGGTATGACAAAGCCGTCTCATTTTATTTTCGATTTCCTGCCAAGCAGATACCTCTGCGGCAAAAATATCCTTAGTGCCTTTCACCAACTGAATCATTTCCATCCTCCTTTAGGTAATCCCTGTTCCTTGCGGGCAATCATTTCGTCAATCCTTGCGATATAATCCTCAACGCTCTTGACGTTAAAAACACGCTCAATTTTATCCGTATTTGGATCAACCGTTTTTGTGCTTGCACCTGCTCCCGCCGCCAAAACGGTCTGTTTTTCCTCCATGATTTGGACGTTGTATACACCCTCTTTTCCGGGATGACAGTAACCAACGTTTTCAAAATTCCCCACCATGTTTTTCTGACGATACATATAATAAGGCTCCATGCCCATTTTTTCTGCATATTCCGCCGCAATGGCAAGCATCCTCTCCAGAGACTCCGCCGTTGATAAGGTATGCTGGTCAAACTCCTCCTTCAAACGAGAGGCACGTTTTACTGCTAAGGTATGCACCGTAATATTATCTGGAGCCAGGGCTAAAATTTCCTTCATGGTTTGTTCCACATCTCGGGGTTCTTCCCCCGGTAAGCCTAAAATCAAATCCATATTAATATTCTCATGCCCCAATTCTCTGGCTTCCTGAAAAACATGGCGAATATCTTCCACAGAATGCTTTCTTCCGATTCGCTTTAAGGTTTCCTCATTCATGGTTTGGGGATTAATGGAGATACGGTTTACACCATATTCCTTCATTAACCGCAGTTTTTCCTTGGTGATGGTATCAGGACGTCCTGCTTCCACAGTATATTCCATATCATCTGTATGGAAAAGCTCTGCCACCTTTCTCAAAAGCCGCTCCAATTGCAGTTCCGATAAGGAAGTGGGTGTGCCCCCACCGATGTAAATATTCTTCAGCTCAAAGTCCTTGGCATACTCAGCCAAGAATTCCAATTCTCGAAACATAGCATCCAGATATTCATCTACCCTATCTTTATACTGTGCCAAGGGATATGCCGTAAAGGAGCAGTATAAGCATCTGGTGGGACAAAAAGGAATGCCGATATACAAACTGATATGGTTTGGTTTGTTTTTCTCCAAAAGTTTTTGCTCTGCCTTTGCAACAGTAAGGGCAAGTCTCGCTTTGTGCTCCATCACCAGATAGTCCTTTGTCAGATACTCTAAGGCAAATTCTTCGTTTTTCCCTTCTGCCAAAAGCCCGCTGATTATTTTTGCAGGGCGAACCCCTGTAAGTAAGCCCCATTGGGGACGCAAACCTGTTTCTTCCTTTAGCAGTTCATAAATTGAAAGCTTTACCAGACGCTTTTCTTCCTTTTCTGATGTATCCTTCCCATATGCTATAGACCATTGATTCACTTTTTCCCCATCACGATAAAGCATTGCCGAAGCAATGCCATTTTCCATACAGCTGATTACGGATAATCCCGAAGAAGCAACTTCCTCCGTTCGGATATAATGAAGGTTTGGATAAAAAACCTGAATCATTGTCTGTACATCATTTTGCAGTTCATGTCCCTGAAGAATATAGTGTATCATTCGTATTTCCCTTTGCTTTAAAATAATTTTTCGCTGTCCAAAAGCAATGTAACAGGACCATCGTTTACCAAGGCAACTTTCATGTCTGCCTGAAACTGACCTGTTGCAACCTTTTTTATAGGCATTTCCTTAGCTTTTTCGCATAATCTCTCAAACAGACCTGCCGCTACATCCGGCGCCGCTCCGCTGGAATAACCGGGTCTTCTACCCTTTCTTGAATCACCGTAAAGGGTAAAATTAGGAACAATTAATAGCTCACCGCCAATATCCAAAAGAGAAAGGTTCATTTTCCCGTTCTCATCTTCAAAAATTCGAAGGTTTACCACCTTATCCAGCATATATTCCATGGTCTTTTCATCATCAGTTCCCAGCATACCGAAAAGTACCATAATGCCTTTTCCAATTTCACCGATTACCTGGCCATCCACCGTAACACTGGCACTTGTCACTCTTTGCAATACACCACGCATAAGCTCCTCCTATTTTTATCCTGTCACACGTTCTATATCTATAACATCCTTTACACTCTTAATTCGTTTTGTAATTCGTACCAACTGATCTTTTGTTCTAATCTCCAGCGTAATGTTGAAGATTGCCAACATATCTTTTGTGGTACGAATATTAAAGCCTTTCACAGAAATATCTTCATCCGCTAACAAACGGCTAATTTCAAATAAAAGCCCTGTTCTATCATTGGCAATGACACGAATTTCTGCCAAATAAGATGCACTTAAAACATCTCCATGGGTATAGTGGGAGTCCCACTCCGCATTGATTAAACGGCCTCTTTCGTCATCACTTAAATTCATAATATTGACACAGTCTGTCCGATGGATGGTAACACCACGGCCTCTAGTAACAAAACCGATAATTTCATCCCCGGGCACCGGGCTGCAACATTTTGAAAAACGCACTGCAACATCGCCAACTCCCTCAACCACAATGCCGCTTTTGCTTTTTTTCTTCTTGGGTATGGGCTTTTGGTCAACGGTTTTTTCAAAATCCTGCAAGATTTCCTCTGCCGTTTGTTTTTTTCGCTTCTCTTTTAAATACTCATCAATCAGGCGGTTTACTACCTGCCCTTCCTTAATACCACCATAACCAATAGCAGCCATAATGGAATCCCAGTTTTTGAAGTCGTATTTATCCATAATCAGCTCCATCCACTCGGGACGCAGAAGGTCATTGGATGCATAACCCTTCTTCTTCATATCGCTGAGAAGCATTTCTTTTCCACGAAGAATGTTATCTTCCTTTTCTTCCTTCTTAAACCATTGCTTGATTTTTGATCTGGCTTGAGAGCTTTTCACTAAGGAAAGCCAATCTCGACTAGGCCCCCTTGAATTTTGGGAGGTCATTATCTCTACAATATCGCCATTTTGTATATTATAATCGATTGTAACCATGCGGTTATTCACCCGAGCTCCTACCATTTTGTTCCCTACAGCAGAATGAATCATATAAGCAAAGTCAATGGGTGTGGAATCTTTGGGTAATTGCACCACTCTGCCTTGGGGTGTAAACGCATAAACCTGGGTTGTAAACACATTTAGATCCAGTTTAATGGTATCCAGATATTCCTTATTATCGGACATATCTCTTTGCCACTCCAAAATTTGGCGCAACCAAACAAGCTTTTCTTCCTCTGTCTTCTCGCTGGTGTCTCCTGTTTTACCCTCTTTGTATTTCCAATGGGCGGCAATACCATATTCACTGGTACGATGCATGTCCCATGTACGAATCTGTATCTCAAAAGGCTGTCCGTTTGGTCCAATTAAGGTATTATGCAAGGACTGATACATATTGGGCTTAGGCATGGCGATGTAATCTTTAAACCGCCCCAGCATAGGAGTATACATGGTATGCACAATACCCAAAACCGCATAGCAATCCTTAATACTATCCACAATGGCACGAACGGCAAACAAATCGTAAATTTGATCCAGCGTCTTATTCTGATTCACCATTTTTTTGTAGATACTGAAAAAATGCTTGCTTCTGCCTTCAATCTTACCGGAAATTCCGGCTTCGTCCATTTTAGATTTCACCTCAGTTACAATGTTTTGCACAAAGGCTTCTCTCTCTACTCTTTTTTTCTCAATCTTTGCCGCCAAATCAAAATAAGCTTCCGGGTTCAAATACTTAAAGCAAAGGTCTTCCATTTCCGTACGAATTTTGGAAATACCCAGTCTATGAGCCAAAGGTGCATAAATGTCCAAGGTTTCTTGGGCTTTTTCATGCTGCTTCTCCGGTGTCATATAATTCAGCGTACGCATATTATGGAGTCTGTCTGCCAGCTTAATCAAAATAACACGGATATCCTTGGCCATAGCAAGAAACATTTTACGGTAATTTTCTGCCTGAATTTCTTCCTTGGTTGTATAAGAAAGCTTACCCAGCTTGGTAACGCCGTCAACCAAGGAGGCAACTTCTTCACTAAATAACTTGGCAATATCATCATGGCTGTAATTGGTATCCTCAATCACATCGTGGAGAATTCCCGCCACGATAGATTCCATGTCCAATTCCAGCTCTGCTAAGATATATGCCACTTTTAAGGGATGGATGACATATGGCTCGCCTGATTTTCTTTTTTGTTCCTTGTGGGCATCTGCTGCCAGCGCATACGCCCTTTCTAGCATACTAAAATCCTTAGACGGATGATACTGCTTAATCCGCTCCAGTAGCTCTTGGAATAATTGGTCTGCTGTTGCCATGTCCATCACCTCCTTATTTTCTATGACTATGTCATTTTTTTACATAATTGTCGAAAAAACCTGTAAATTTGATTATAACTTCTCAAGCCTATATTTTCAAGGAATTTCTCTTAATTCACAGTAAGCCCTTGTCATACTTCAAGCTTAAAATTCTCTTGAGACTTTCCTCCACTTGTGCTTCCTGAATACGCCCATCCTGAACCCCATTCAGCAAGGCTTCATATGCTTCACCTAAGTCAGCTGGCATTAACACAATATCTATGCCCGCAGAAATTGCCATTACTGCCGATTCCCCAACACCATAGTAATCAGAAATTGCCTGCATATTCATGGCATCGGTTATGGCAACACCATTATAACCCAAGTCTTTCCTTAAAAATCCCACAGCTTGGGATGAAAGGGTTGCAGGAAGATTATCTGAAGTTACATTCGGTGTTTTAATATGCCCTACCATGACAAAATCAACACCCGATGCAATGGCCTTTGCAAAAGGAACAAACTCAACTTCTTTCAGTCTTTCCAAATCATGGGAAACAAATACCTCACCTTTATGACTATCTGCTGCGGTATCCCCATGACCAGGAAAATGCTTTACCGTACCACTGACCCCTGTACCTTGTAAGCCTATGAGAAATGCGCAAACCATTTCCCCTGCCTGATTGGGCTCATTTGAATAGGCCCGCATCCCAATGACAGGATTATCAGGGTTTGTGTTCACATCTGCCACAGGAGCAAAATCCACATTCACACCTATTTTTGCTAAGGTTTCCCCAATTGATTTTCCTGCCGCTTCCGCCTGTGCCGGTTCTGTCATCTCTCCTGCGGAGGGAATTGTTTCGTGTGGAATATTGCTTTTATTCAGTCGAGAAACAAGACCGCCCTCTTCATCAACGCCAATGAATAAAGGTGTTTCTGCGGCATTTTGCATATCCTTGGTCAGTTTCTGTGTCTGCTCTAGGGTATCAAGATTCTCAGCAAATAAAATTACGCCACCCACATGATATTGTTTTATTTTTTCTGCGGCTGATTGGCTTAAAACCGTCATTCCGCTTCCGTCTTCATTGTTTCTAAAATCAACCATGAATAGCTGACCAATCTTTTCTTCTAAGGTCATTGTATCCATTTTTTCCTGAATTGCCTCTTGTTTGATTTCCTCAGCAGTTTTAACGACTTCTGTCGGTGGCGCCTCTTGTTCTGTTTTATTTCCACAGCCTGTTCCAAGACACATCACTGCAATCAGTATACCTGCTATCCATCGTTTCATTTGCATTCCCCTTTTCTTTGTATGCTAACATTATAGTCTTTTTTATTTAAAAAAAATAGTATTCATTTCATTTTTCTTTTGATTTCGATAAAAAAATAAATGAATTGGTGGTTATGCTATCTTGTTTCCAATCTTACTGTTGGGTTTATCTATTATAAAAACACTTTCTTCTGTCGCTATTCACCTTTTCTCCCCTTTTATGATATACTTACAAAATTGGAGGAATGTTGGGATGAAACGTTGGCTACTCAAAAGATCAAAAATTGACACAACAATCATGTCTAAAGAATTGGGAATAAAAGAGGCTGTTGCCTGTGTATTGGCAAACAGAGGCCTAGCAGAACGACAGCAGTCTAAAAACTTTATTTATGGAACCATAGAAGAACTTCGGAACCCTTTTCTTATGAAGGATTTCGGCTTGGGAATAGAATTAATCGCAAAGAGCATTCGGGAGAATAAAAAAATCGCTGTTTACGGAGACTATGACGTAGATGGTGTAATGAGCACCACAATTCTTTATCGTGCAATTCTAAGATGTGGCGGTACTGCCGTTTATTATGTTCCTCACAGGCAGAAGGAAGGCTATGGCTTGAATTTGGACGCCGTAGAAACCTTGGCGCAAGAAGGAGTTAGTGTACTTTTTACTTGCGATAATGGCATTGCCGCCTTGGCGGAAGTGAAAAGAGCAGAGGAGCTGGGGATGACCATTGTTATTTTGGATCATCACGAGCCGGGCTTTACAAATGAAGATGGCTTAGAAAAAGATATCCTCCCCATTGCGGATGCCATCATCGATCCAAAGCAAAGAGACTGCGACTATCCCTTCCCCATGCTTTGTGCCGGAGGAATTGCCTATAAATTTGCATTGCATTTATTGCAAGCTTTTGATATAAAGGATGAACTGCTGGAAAAGGAGTTCCTTTGCTTCGCTGCAATTGCCACCGTTTGCGATATTGTTGATTTATTGGATGAAAACAGAATTTTGGTTCGCTGTGGTCTTTTTGAACTATCAAAAACAACAAATGTTGGTTTGCAAGCTCTGATTGAGGAAACAGGTATCTCAGGCAAAACAATCAACGAATACCATCTTGGTTTTATGATTGGGCCATGCATTAATGCCACAGGACGACTGGAAAGCGGTAGAAAGGCAGTGGAATTATTTTGCGAAGAGGATGCCAATAAAGCAAAGGAAATAGCCAAAACCTTAATCTCCTTAAATGAGGAACGAAAATCCCTAACTGCCCAAGCAACAGAACGTGCCATGGAACGTATTGTTCAAGATAGTCTAATCAACGAAAAAGTTCTTATTTTATTTGACGAAGAAACCCACGAAAGCATAGCAGGAATTGTGGCAGGCAGACTTAAAGAATGCTATTATCGTCCAGTGGTTTTAATCACCGCAGCAGAAGATGGGGCAAAGGGTTCCGGAAGAAGTATTGAGGGGTATCATTTATTTCAATCCCTCTATCAGTGCAAAGAACTGTTCACCCGGTTTGGTGGCCATGCCATGGCTGCGGGGCTATCCTTACCCAAAGAAAATATCCCTTTGCTTAGAGATAGACTAAATGAAACATGCGCATTAACAGAGGAACAAATGACCCCCGCTTTGCGTTTGGACAAGCAATTGCATTTTTCTGAAATCGACATGGAATTGGCAAAAGAAATTAGAGCTTTGGCACCCTTTGGAAAGGAAAATCCCTCCCCCCTATTCGCCTCTAAAAATATTTCTGTAGACAAGGTGGATCTTATTGGAAAGAAAAAGGATATCCTACGTATGACATTATCAGAAAAGGCAAGTGGTGTGCGCCTTCAAGCCTTATCTTTTGATGGTTATTCCCAAATGCTGTGTTTATTAAAAGAATTGTATCCTGACGAAAATTGTGATAAAATATTGAGTTGTGGGAAAATAGGCCATACACTTGACTTTGCTTATAGCATAGAAATCAATACATATAACGGCAGAAATTCCGTGCAGTTAATGATAAAAGACTTTAGGCTTTCAAAATGAGGAGGAGCATCAAATGGAATTGAAGGATAAAATCAGATCTATTCCCGATTACCCTGAAAAAGGTGTAATGTTTCGGGATATCACCACTCTGCTTAAAGACGCAGAGGGCTTGGTAGATGCAGTAGATCAGATGCAGAAAAAGCTGGAAGGGTTGGAATTCGACTTGGTTTTAGGGCCAGAATCCAGAGGCTTTATTTTCGGTATGCCAATTGCTTATAATTTAAAAAAGGGGTTTATTCCCATCCGAAAAAAAGGCAAACTTCCCGCCGAGGTTGTTAGCAAAGAGTACTCTCTGGAATACGGAACAGCTACCATTGAAATGCATATGGATGCTGTGAAACCCGGACAAAAGGTAGTCATTGTGGATGACCTTTTGGCTACAGGTGGCACAGCCAAAGCAATAGTGGATATGGTTGAAAGTGTTGGCGCCGAAGTGGTTTCTTTGAACTTCCTCATTGAATTGGGCTTTTTAAAAGGTCGTGATGTTTTGGAAGGCTACAAAGTGGAAACAGTAATTCATTATTAATAATAAAAGGGGGTCGATCTGTCGATGCCCTTTCTTTTTTAATAAAAAAAGGAAGTACCATTTTTTTAAGAGACGGTACTTCCAAAAACCTATGAAATGCAGTAAAAGTTTTTCGACCGTTTATAATCGGGGGATTATGCAGTAGATTTTTTAGCCGCACTCCTAGGGGGTTAAGAAACAAACTGATTCTTTTCTGATTGTTCCGTTTTCTCTGTTTTATAGTTTTCATAACTTGGAGCAACATGAGGATTTTCCTCCCAAAGCTGCTCCGCACAAGGCGCCCAGTTTTTTGCATATTCGTGGCATTTTGCACAAAGATGTTCGGGAGATTCAGGAGATTGTAAATCCGTAGACTTTGCACCTGTTTCCCGAATCATTTTTTCCAAAAACTCTGGATTTTCAAGCATGGGACAAGGTTTTAAATGATTTTTATTAAAGGGCTGATTCTCTCTGTAAGCCATAAATAGTGGTTGTTTTAAAATTTCAAGCAAGGTATGCGTGCGAATGTTGGCATTGGAATAATGGATAAAGACGCATGGCTCCGCATCGCCATTGGCATTAATATGAAAATAATTTCTCCCCCCGGCAATACAACCGCCAACATACTCTCCGTCGTTTTGAAAATCCATGGTAAAAATTCCCTTTCCATGGCGCATATTTCTAATCTCCCGCACACGGTGATACATAAACTCTCGTTGTTCCGGGCTAGGCAGTAAGTCTACTGCTGCATCATTTCCCACGGGCATATAGTGGAAATAAAACGCATATCTATTTCCCTTTTTAACCAATAAATCCACAAACTCCTCACTGACTACAGTCTCTACGTTCTTGGATGTGTAGCAGATGGAAGTGCCAAAAATTAAGCCATGCTTCTTAAGCAAATCCATAGCCTTCATTACTTTTTCATAAACACCCGCACCCCTGCGTAAGTCATTTACTTCTCCAAAGCCTTCCAGACTGAGGGCGAGATAAAAATTTCCCACCTTTTGCATTTCCTTACAAAGTGTATCGTCAACCAATGTTCCGTTGGTATACGCTAAAAAAACACAGTCGTGATGCTTTTTGCACAGACGGATAATATCAGCCTTTCTTACCAGAGGTTCTCCCCCCGTCAGCATATAAAAATAAACTCCCAAAGCTTTTCCTTGCTCTATCACACCATCCATTTCCTCAAAGGAAAGATTCAGCTTATTTCCATACTCTGCGGCCCAGCATCCGGTGCAGTGCAAATTACAAGCACTGGTTGGATCCATAAGAATCACCCATGGCACATTGCACTGATGTTTTTCCCTCATTTTCCGTGTAATCTTGGTACTGTAAAAAAATGATTCAAATACCAAATTCAAAGCCGTTGTTTTGAGCACATTCGGATGAACTTCATCAAACAATTTATTTATGTATCCATACAGTGCTGTGCTTTTATCACAAACCAGTTCTCTAAAATCATCAAAATTGACGTCAAATTTCTCCCCAGACATATAATTTTCTGCAAGGTTAAGGAGTTTAAGAATCATTTTTTCCCGTTCCTCCTCTGGACAATTCAATACCTTATGTATGGATGTACTGAACGCCAGCTTTCCCGCTGTGTGTGAAAATGTTCCCATGGTAATTCCTCCCCTTTATGATTTTATTGCCAAACTGACAGATATTTTTGAAAAAACGCCCATACCCTTAAGGTATCTCTTTCACTGTATAAAGTACAACCCAGAGGTTTAAGAAACCCTCTAAAAGAAAGATTAAGCCCATAGCATACATAAAATTAAAGATATAAATTAACCCATATCTTTGCAGCCTTTCCATAGGAGGAACAACAAAAAGGAGTGCCGCCAATGCGGTTAATCCCGCCAGTATAAGAATCGTCCACCACTTATCCATCCCAAACCTTTTTGCTTCCAGAGAGGTCTGAATTTTTAAAACAGCATCTATGAAAACAGTAAAGCCTATAATACTCAGGAAATTATTCTGCACTTCTTGTTGAAAACAATAAAATAGGAAACCTATTACAAGATAAAAAATTCCCATGGCAAAATCAAACTGAAACGCCAGCTGATACATATCTTTGCTAAAATAACAAAAAAATTTGATAACTCCATATAAAATAAAAACAGCACATAAAAAGGTATATACAAAATTCAACGGTATTCTTTGACCAAAAAAGAAATAACAGATCCCAAACAAAAGGAATAAAAGAGCCGGTATGCAAGATATAATTTTTATTTTGCTCATTGTGTTCAAGACTACACCCCCAGTATCCGCTCATTTCAGTTTACCGTTGTATCAATGGGATTAGTATGGATATAAAAAGAGAAGTGCACAGTTTTTAGGCACTTCTCCAACTTTGTCTATACATTATTCCCCTTTTTTGTTATGTAGTGCTTTTCAATGCTGTCTCCACGGTATTTTCAAAAATATCAGACATCTTTTTGATAAAGATTTGAGAATCCTCTTCCATACCACTTTTGATCCAATTGATAATCATGCCCACCACCGAAAAACGGTAAAAATCGCATACAAACTTTTTATTCTCTGGGGTAATTTCCAAATCAACCCTTAACTGCTCAATATAATTTTGCAAAATAATTTCCGAAACCGTATCCAAATGCCCCACAAAAACCTCTCGGCTCTTTGAATGATAAATATGGATAATGGAAGCCCTATACCTTGTAATGAAGGCTGCAATGCGTTGAAACTCCTCATAGCAGCTGCCACCTCTCTCCTGCTCCTCCAAAACCCTATTCGTTTCTGTTTGAAAAATATCTCCCATTAAATCATAAATATCCTTATAGTAATAGTAAAAAGTATTGCGGTTAATTTCACATGCCTCCACAATATCTTTTACCGTAATTTTATCAAAGGATTTTTTCAAAAGAAGATTTAAGAAATTCTCCCGAATTGCCTTTTTTGTAAACTGGGACAAGGTGATCACCTCTATATCATTATTACGCAAACGATGCGCCTTCTCATACAAGCATACGAAAACATCTCCACTCTAATACATATAAAATACCATTATTTTGAATGAATTGAAAGGTATTTTTAAAAACTTGTATTTTTTTTAACAATTATAGATTTATTTTTTATATGCATTTTCGTTTTGATAGAAATGTTTTTATTAATGCCTTAATTTTGTATTCCTTGATATTTAGTAGGATCTTTGTTATGATTAAAATGAATGTAAAATAATCAATAAAGCATTTAAAATTCTTGTAAGCTACATAAAACATATAGGTATCACATTCACACCTATCAAGTACAAAGGAGAAAATTATGTTTGGTCAATTTTTTGTGTTATTTGGTTTAATGGCTGTGGGGTATATTTGCAGCAGCAAAAAGTTCTTAAATGAGGAGATGACCATCGGCATAGGAAACATCGTACTCTTCTTTACCATTCCCGCGATGTTGTTCACCACCTTAGCCAATACCAAGGTAGAAAAAGATATGCTGACAAATTTTGCACTGATGGTTGGGCTGCAATTTATCAGTATGCTCCTGTTTGGTCGAATTCTTCGGCAGTACTACCGCTTTCGTGGATTTCAGGAGGAACTCCTAAATATGTTGGAGGTTACCGGCGCATCAGTAAATAATGCCTTCATCGGCTTTCCCATTGCATTGATGTTTTTCGGAGAAGAAGCTGTTGTATATATGTCTGCCAGCGTTTTAGGGCTGAATCTTTATGTTTGGAGTATTGGGTTATATATTATAAAAGGAATCAAGGGAGAAGGCTTGGGAACAATGCTTCGCACCTTACTCAAAGGTGCAATCAACCCAAATATATCTTCCATTTTGCTGGGTCTTTTCGCCTCGGTTATCGGACTGATGGTGTATATCCCGGATTTTGTTCAAGAATTCATCAAATCTTTGGGAGTCATTTCCACTCCCCTCTCCCTTATTTACATAGGAGCATTAACAGGAAACAGTGGGCTCAAATTATTACTGAAGGATAAAAAATCTCTGGAGGCCAGCCTTTCGAAAATGATTATCATGCCAATTTTGGCCTTTATTTTTATTTATTTCATTCCCCTTCAACCGTTGATGAAGGCTGTGTATTTCCTTTCCTTGGCTTTGCCTTCTGCCGCCATCGTCCCTATGGTTGTGGGGCGTTATGGTGTTGGTGTAGAGACCTCCTCCAAAATGGTTATGCTTACAACAGCCTTTTCCATGGCAACACTGCCTCCTTGTATTGCCATCTGCCGTATTTGGGTACAATATATTTGAAAAATTTTGAAATATGGGATAAAAAGCTTGAAAATGCTTGCACACCCTTTGGGACTATGTTATAATTCTGAATTGTGATTACGGATGGTCCAATGATGCATCAAAGGGATGGCATCAAGAACATCTTTGAAGGAAGGAGGAAATGAAATGGATATTATTAGAGAACTGGAAAAAGAACAGCTGAAAAGCGAAGTAACTCCTTTTAATGTTGGTGATACAATTCGTGTTTTTGCGAAGGTTGTAGAAGGCACCAGAGAAAGACTTCAGATGTTTGAAGGCGTTGTTATTAAAAGACAGGGCGGCGGCATCAGAGAAACTTTTACAGTAAGACGTATTGCTTCCGGCATTGGCGTAGAAAGAACATGGCCTTTGCACTCCCCTAGAATTGACCATATCGAGGTTGTAAGACGCGGTATCGTTAGACGTGCGAAACTTTTCTACTTGAGAGACAAAGTTGGCAAAGCAGCAAAAGTAAAAGAAGTACTCAGATAAAAAATTTACCTCGGTGGAACTGTTTCATCGAGGTTTTTTTCGTAGGCGACAAATATCTTTTTCGCCTACGAAAAAAACTCAGATGGATACTGATCAAACACAGTTTCAAGGTTTGATTTTTGCGTTAAATGCACAATGTCAGGAGGAGACAACAGATGGAACAAGAGGAACAAAGCACCATAGAAGAGCAAGAACAAATAACAGAAAAAGAAAAAAGAGTATCCCTTTTGGATACAATTGCTTTTTTTACTGGCTTTGGTCTTTGTGCTTCGCACCTTTGTACTGGGTACGGTTTACGTAAAGGGTTCTTCTATGGAACCGAACTTTCACCATGGAGATCTGGTATTTGTCAATAAATTAGCTACTTCTATAGCATCCCCAAAAAAGGGAGATATTGTAATATGTCAGTTGAATTCCGATGGTCAAAAGGAAAAGATAATCAAGCGTGTGATTGGTTTGCCCGGAGATGTCATTGATCTTGTTTGGAATGAAGATAGCGAAAATGTAGAATACTATCTTTATATCAATGATGAACTGATTGAAGAACCCTATATCAATGAACCAATTATGACACAAGGCGATATTGATTATCCCTTCACCGTGCCCGACGGAAGCTATTTTGTAATGGGTGATAACCGAAATGCCAGCTCGGACAGTCGAAGGGAATCCATCGGGCCCATTGCAAAAAAGAATTTATACGGAAAGGTTATATTTCGTTTATATCCCTTTGACGGATTCGGACCGATTTCTTAAAGGAAGGAACAAAAATTATGAATATTCAATGGTACCCTGGACATATGACCAAAACACGGCGTATGATGGAAGAAACCATTTCACTGGTAGATATCGTGATTGAGCTGGTGGATGCCCGCATCCCCTATAGCAGCAAAAACCCCGACTTAGACACATTGGCAAAAAATAAGCATCGTATTATTCTTCTGAATAAATGTGACTTAGCCGACGATAGAGCCACTGCAATTTGGACTGATTATTTTGAACAGCAAGGCTTTCGTGTGATTCAAATGAACTCTCTAAAGGGAACAGGAATGAATCAAGTTACCGATGCCGCAAGAAGTCTGATGCAAGAAAAAATAGAAAAACTGAAGGCAAGAGGCCGTATTAATGTACCCATTCGCAGCATGATTGCCGGCATTCCCAATGTTGGAAAATCTACATTCATTAATAAGTATGTTGGAAAAGCAATGACGAAAACGGGAGATAAGCCCGGCGTAACAAGAGGAAAGCAGTGGATTAAGCTGAAAAAGGATTTTGAATTACTGGATACACCTGGTATTTTATGGCCAAAATTCGAGGATCAAGAAGTAGGCTTAAAGCTTGCCTTTACCGGCGCAATTAATGATGATATCTTAGATGCAGAGACATTAGCGGTATCCTTTATTGACCATCTCCTTCTGCGCAATGCAGATGCCATCAGGAAACGCTATCAAATTGCCTTTGATACCGCTGCGGAACCTCATGAGGTACTCAGGCAAATCGCAGAGGCAAGAAGCTTTAAACTTAAGGGTGGCGAGCCTGATTTGGCACGCACCGCAAAAATTTTATTGGATGAATTTAGAGGTGGCAAGCTTGGACGCATCACCTTAGAACTGCCAGAGGACATCACTGAAATGTTGGAATCCAAAGCAGAAAGAGAAGCATCTAAAGCCACAGAAGATAAAGTACGTAAGCAAAAATTCAAGGGGAAAGAAACAAAATAAAAAAGCTCCTATTGTTAGGCTTATTTCGCCAAACAATAGGGCTTTTTTAATTATGAAGCTCTTATTTTTCACTCAAAAGAATAACAATATTCTGAATCACTTGAGCAGTAAAACCCCAAATGGTATGCCCCTTATATTCATAAAAAAGCTCAGGAATGCGGCATTTACTAAAAGGATACTCCTGCCCGCCTTGAATGCGGTGATAAGGAAAGCTATCCAGCTTTACCGATTCCCAAACCATATCATGGATTTCCGGCGGAGTCTCCATAAAAAAGGAAATAGGCACAGTAAAAATTTCAGCCACTTCATCTGGATTTGGTTGAGAGTTTCGCAACACATCATAGCATACATAGCCCAGAAAAGGCTGAATGACGCCACGATACATGGTAAGCATATAATCGCTTTTTCCCAGTATGGAAATCTCCCTTTGTGGGATGCCCAGCTCCTCCTCTGTCTCTCTCAAGGCTGTTTGTTCCAATCTTTCATCCACTTCATGGTGCCCTCCGGGAAAGCATATATCTCCGGGTTGGCGTACACTAGGAGCACGTTTATTTAACACAAAGCATAGTTCCCCATTTTTCTCGGTAATCAAAGCTAAAATGGCAAAACGTTGAAGCTTAAATATGGGTTCTGCCTTATGCTCTTTAAAAATATGTGAAATTTTTTGAATATCCAACTTTTGTTCCGACATAGGGTCAATCCTTTCTTAGCTTAATAAATGACGCAGCTTTACGCCGCCTTTGATCCTCTATTTCCGCATAGTGCTTTTTGGTAGTATTTACATCAGCATGCCCCAACGTGTCAGCCACCAAATAAATATCTCCCGTCTCCTGGTACAGATTGGTACCAAAGGTACTCCGCAGTTTATGTGGAGATATTTTTTTCATAGTAACACCTAAAGCATATTTTTTAACTAAATTTTGTACCGCCCGCACAGTGATGCGCTTACCTTGGGAAGAAAGAAACAATGCATCTTCATTTTCTTCCTTTGTTATTGCATTCTTTCTCTCTTCCAGATATTCCTGCAGTGCCGTTTGTACCTCATCTCCGAAATAGAGGAAAACTTCATTTCCACCTTTGCGAATAATTTTTATGGCATAGTTCTTAAAATCTATATCTTTTATATTTATGCCGACACATTCAGAAACGCGCATCCCCGTTCCTAAAAGTAGGGTTGTAATGGCTAAATCTCTTTTTTTTGTGCGCTCATGATACACCTTTTGATGATCGGATAATTTTCCTCCCGATTCTACAGCATCCAAAAAATCTGCCATTTCATTCACATCCAGACGCACAATTTGTTTGTCGTGAATTTTAGGGGTTTCCACGATGGTAGCGGGATTTGCCGCGACCTTCTTTTTTTTATAAAAAAATTTGAACATGGAACGTATGGCCGCCAATTTCCGAGACTTTCCCTTTTCATCGTTGTGCAGCTCCGCGCCGTTTTCAGGATTTTCATAATCGGGCCTGATATAATAAGAAAGATACTCCATAAAGCAATCAATGTCATCGGAGGTAATTTCATTCAAACTTTCCACCGTAAGCCTTGTTGGTTCTATCCCTCCCAAGGTGCGATGCTCCTCAAAAAGATAGCGAAAGAAAATGCGTAAATCATAGGCATATCCTAATCTTGTTTTTGTAGATGTGGTTTGGGCAATTCCTCGAAAAAACTCCGCCAAAAAAGAAGGAAGCTCCTTTTGAATCTCCCGCAATCTAATGGTTTCAATATTTTTTAAATTCTCATGATATGTCGACATGGATTATATCTCCCCATTCCATCCCTTTAAATTGGAACGCTTGATGGCACCAAATACCTTTTCCTGAAGATTATCATAGTTTTTAGAAAGCTCCGCCAAAAGTTCCTTTGTTTCCTGTCGCTTTGTATTTCCATCTGCCAGACAAGGATTTTTCACTATATTTATCTGGTTTTTCACAACAAAGCTCTTTGCCTCCCCTTCCGGAACATACATCAAAGGACGGATGGAATAAAGCTTCTTTCTATCCAAATAGCTTACAGGGGCAAAACAGTTCACTCTGCCTTCATAAAATAAAGACATAAAAAAAGTCTCAACCACATCATCCTTATTATGCCCTAATGCCACCTTATTACAGCCCAATTTCTCCGCTGCATCATTTAAGGCGCCTTTGCGCATTTTGGCACATAGAGAGCATGGATTGGGCTCTTTTCTTTCATGGAAAACAATTTGACCAATATCCGTATGAACAACGGTATAATGCACACCAATTTCGTCACACAATGCCTGAATATCATCATAAACAGCACCGGGAAGCCCTAAGGAAACGGTAATTGCCTCTATCTCAAAATGCTTGGGATAAAACCGTTGTAAGTGCTTTAAAGCTAACAGCAGGCAGATGCTGTCTTTGCCGCCGGAAACGCCAATGGCAATCTTGTCACCCTCATCAATCATATTGTAATCATCTACGGCACGACGCACGTAGCTAAGTAATTTTTGCAGTTTCATAAAGAAATTCTCCTCTGTTGATTTTTGCTTATTCGTAATTATATCATAAAAGCGTAGAAAATGGGCAATAAACAGAGAAAACTCTAACAAGACTTAGAGGCTTCTCTGTTTGCGCCCTTTTGCGAAGCAAAAGACCAAGAAGTCTATGACTTTGAGATTCTACGCTTTTAAAAAAATTTGGCTATAAACACAGAAAACTCAAAAGGGATACTTAGAAGGTTTTCTCTATTTGGCACCCCTTTTGCGGAGCAAAAGAGACATTAAAAAAGCAGCAGGGATTTCCTCCCTACTGCTTTTAAATTACTTCTCTTTTTTCGGTAATAGCGTGTACCAAACAGAACCAGAAATACAAATGGAAGAGTACGCTCCAACAATGATACCTACCATCATAGGAAGGGCAAATTCTTTGATAGACTGTACACCGATTACATAAATTGCTCCAACGGTAAAGAATGTAGTCACCGAAGTGTTAATGGATCTGGCCAATGTTTGACTAATGCTTTTATTAATTTTCTCAGCATTTTGATGGGAAGAAAATCTATCATGATTTTCTCGAACTCTGTCAAAAATTACAATTGTTGCATTAATGGAATAACCTAAAATAGTTAGGATTACTGCAATAAACGAGTTATTTACCGGAATTCGGAAAATAGCATAGGTGGCAATAACGATTAAAATGTCGTGCAACAAAGCAATGATAGCACTGCCCCCCGCTCTGATATCTCTAAATCGTATGGAAATATAGATTAACATTGCGACACAGGCAATTAATGTTGCCTTTATTGCCGCTTGCTGCATCTCAGAGCTAACTGTACCACTAACATCTGAGGTTGATTTCACATCAGCAGATGGAAATGCAGCCTTGATGGCATTCTCTAAGTCTGTTCTCATTTTACTGTCAATGGACTGCATTTTCAGCCCAACCTCATTGGTTCCAATAATATCCTGAATCTGAGGACTTTTTTGGCCGGTTACAGTAAAAATAACCTCATTCAGCTTATTATGATCATAGGCTTCACCCATATCAATTTCCATGGAAGTACCGCCTGTAAATTCAACGTCCCAATTCAAAATACCATTACCCTTACTGCCTTGATAAAACATTGCCACAAATCCCACTAAAATCAGTACCAAGGAAATGGCAAAAAATCTCTTTCTGTTCTCAACTATCTTCATCTTTGCCGCCTCCTCACTTTACGCGAAACCCATAGTTTTTGGGGTTATGCAATCCTGCTTTTATCATACTGTTTACAATAAATCTTGTCACAAACAACGCAGTAAACATAGAAAGTATAATACCAATCATCAGCGTTGTAGCAAAGCCTTTTATTGTGCCTGAACCCAAGAAGAATAATACCACCGCCGCAATCAGTGTGGTAACATTGCCATCCACAATGGCAGGCAATGCTCTTGAGAAACCAATCTTCACAGCAGAACGCAATGTTTTTCCAAGAATCAGTTCTTCTTTAATACGTTCAAATATAATGACATTGGCATCTACAGCCATACCGATAGAAAGAACAATACCTGCAATACCCGGCAAAGTCAATGTGATACGGAACAAACTCAAAACCAATAAATCCAGCGCAATATAAATAATCAAAGCCCAGTCTGCCGCAAAGCCCAAAAGCCTGTACATAAACAGCATGTACAATAACACCAGTGCAATGCCTACAAAACCTGCCATGACTCCCGAGGAAAGGGCATCCGCACCCAATCTCGCACCAACATTTTTCATTTGAATTACGTTTAGGTTAAATGGTAAAGAACCTGCACGAATTAAGGCAGCCGTATTTTCTGCTTCCTGGCCAGTAAAATTACCTGTTATAATGGCTTTTCCATCTGTAATAGCTGTCTGCACCGTTGGTGCGCTAACCACAGTTTTATCCATTACAATCATAATTTTCTTTCCAATATTTTCTGCAGTTGCCTGAGCAAACCGTTGTGCCCCTTCTTCATTAAATTCCAACGAAACATAAGGAGAAGAAGGCCCATTCTTTGTGGTGGATCCAACCTGCTTTGTTGCATTTTTAATCATATCACCTGTAAGTAATACATTTCCAGCCTCATCCACAAAAAGGAGCTGTGCTGTCTGTCCAATTTCTTGAATTGCTTTTTCTGCATCATCTACACCGGGAATTTGCACACGAATACGATTTGTACCTTCCTGTGCGGCTTCCGCCTCTGCCCAGCCGTTCCAATCCAGACGGCCTTGCAACAAGGAAATTGCCGCAGACATTTCTTCGTCTGAAACACTCTCTTTATCGGCCTCATAGACAATGTCAACGCCGCCGCTTAAGTCTAAGCCCTGTTGAATATCATTTACACTAAACTGCTTGTCCTTGCCAATTCCATAATAGGTTAATGCACTTAACCCTAATGCTACGACAAGCATAAGCAGTAGCATTAATCTTCCTTTTGTTTTCATTATTGAGTCCCTCCTGAAATCTTTGTGTGCCAGTGTGATTTTGCACAAAAGAAAGGCGGCTCTCCTTTTGTTTTCAAAAAGGAGGAACCAGCCTAATTCGCAATTTTTGAGATAATCTCTCAAGAATATGTAAATAAGAGATTTTTGCTCTCAGCAGTCAGTATAACACACTGTACAAATTTTTCAAGTATTTTTTATTTTTTCCCATTAACCCCAAAAATTCCACCAATTCCACCGCCTGCCAAAGCGACAATTAATGTCATTATTTTCGACATACCCATGGTAAACGTATCGCTGGCTAGAGCTGTCACAAGAAAAAGAATCGCTGCATACAAAAGCCCTGCCCCCAGTCCCATCATTAGTCCTTTTTTCTTTCGGCATTTTGCCCAATCATACCCTGCCACTGCTGAGGAAAGAGCCGTACAAACCAATGCAACCATAGGCAAACTTTGTTCGGAAACACTCGTGTAAGTTAAAATAAGCCCATAAGCGATAAAGAAAATACAGGTGATTCCATATGCAACGGCCATGCCTTTAGCCATACAGGTCCAGCTCTGGTCTCCCTGTTTTTCCATAACATCTCTCTTTTTCTGTATTTTTTTCATATTTTCCTTTTTTTTCTTTTTCAAAAATATCCTCTCCCACTTTGCTTTGGTTTATTCTATGGGAGAAGCCTAAAAAATATGATACCATCTTTCATTGGCGTACTTATGGAATAAAGAAAGCCTCCACTTATAATATATAATTCCTATATATCAAATTGTTTTTTATCTCATTCATCCATTTTATGGTATACTGTAGAAAAGGAGGCGAGCTTATGAAAAAAAGCGGCATCATCGATCTACACACCCATTCTTATTTCTCAGATGGTACCTTTTCGCCAGAGGAACTCATTCTTTTGGCAAAAGAACAAGGACTTTGCGCTGTGGCTCTCACTGACCACGATACCATAAAAGGGTTGGAGGAGTTTATTATAGCAGGGAAAAAACATGGTATAGAAACGATACCGGGGATTGAGCTGGCCGCCCAGTGGGGGCGCTTTCATCAACCCGAGCTGCATATTGTAGGTCTTGGATTCGATCCCAAGGCAGCAATTTGGGCAGAGCAAATGGAATCTTTTGTGCAAAATAGAACCATCCGAAATATAAAAATGGTAGAGCAGTTAACCCAAATCGGGTTGCCCATTACCCTAGAGGAAGTAACAGAAAATGCAGGAGGAGAAATCGTAACCCGTGCTCATTTCGCCAATGTCCTTTTAAAAAAAGGTTATATTCGTATACGAGACGAAGCATTTTCAAAATATCTTACCCAAGGTCGCCCTGGCTATGTTGCAAAAGTACTGCCAACCCCCACATCTTGCATCCAAACAATCCACTCCGCCGGAGGAATCAGTATTCTGGCTCACCCTACCCTTTATAATCTTGCTCAGGATCAATTGGACGCTTTGTGTCAAGAATTGGTGCCTCTGGGTTTAGATGGGATAGAATGTTTCTATTCAACCTTCTCACCTTCTCAAAGAAAGAACATGATGAAATTAGCCAAAAAACATCATCTGTACCCGTCGGGAGGCAGTGACTTTCACGGAAAAAACAAACCCCTCATTCGTTTAGGTTCAGGTAGGGGAAACTTAGCCATCCCCTATTCCCTTTGGGAAAATATGCAGACCCATATGAAAGCTTTGAAAGAAAATCCTTTTTTATGATTTCGTCTCATCAATCATATGTAGTTTAAGAAGTCTGTTGTATGAAAGAAACTATTTTAAGGCATAAACACGAAATGTTTCGTTTTTTAACTAGTCAGATTATTTAAACCACTGGCTAAGATGTTTTAATCTTCCAAAAAAAGGCAGTGTCTATTGACACCGCCTTTTTGTTTTTACTTTTTAGTAACTGTTACTTGCTTCAAACTATCAACTTTTTTAAATTCAACACCGTAGCCTAATTTCTCAAAATCACGCACGCTGATGAAAGATTTGCCATTCTGAACAAGGCCTTCCATTGCTGTCTTTCCGTCTGCACGAACGATATAAGCTTTTTTCTCAGCGTTATTCCATTCAACTTTTTCGCCCATCGCTTCACAAATCACGCGCAAAGGCAAATACACACGGCCATCAGCCTCAACATACTCTGCCAAATCAACATCGTTGCCAGCGGAGAAGAAAGATTCATCTTTTCTCACTTTGGTCAGCATTGCCTGAGAATCACCTTCACCGCCCCAAAGAGCAGTTACAGCAGTAACAGGGTTATACTTTTCAACCAAAGCTGTCATTTTTGCTTCAAAATCATCCTTGCTAACACTGCCTGTAGGCATAACAACCTTGCCGCTGCTTGCCTTTACGTCGCCAGTGCTTGTTACCTTCAATACGTTCTTGCTGCCATTTGTAATGCCAAATACTTCTGTTGAATGGAAGCCAGCACCGGATTTTGTAACAGTTGCTTCATAAGCAAAGCTATTCAAAGCTTTAGAAACTTCAGGTTTTGCAATACCCTGTTGAACCATCACCTTAATTGAATCTGTAGCTGCCTTAATAGATGCTGTATCTTTCTTTGCTTCCTCCATGCCTGCTTTAAATGCAGCCATTTCCTCTTCGGAAGAATTCATAGCCTTCATAACATCCATCATATATGTTGATGTTGCACCCAAAACAGTGTCAGGGTTATTGCCAACATAGTCTAACAAGTTAACAAATAATTCAGCAACTGCTTTGCCGTCTGCTTTGATTTTATAACCACCGTTAACTTCACTTACCATATTGGTTGTAAAGCCGGAGAATGCATTTTTGTAGAAATCCATTACAGAAGCATACAATTTGCTGTAGCCACCTTCGGGAACCATCTTTTTAATTTCCTCATCGGTCATGCCCAATTCTTTCATAGACATAACTTTGATATACTTGCTTCCATCTAAAAGTGTTTTTAATTCTTTTGCAAAGTTTTCATCCTGCAAGTAGCTGTCTTTTTCCTTACCTGCTAAGTCCTTTGTCAACTCATACATGCCCCAAACGGTTTTGCCGGA
This sequence comes from Anaerotignum propionicum DSM 1682, assembly GCF_001561955.1. NCBI lineage: Bacteria > Bacillati > Bacillota > Clostridia > Lachnospirales > Anaerotignaceae > Anaerotignum > Anaerotignum propionicum. Next base: position 447,897 of record NZ_CP014223.1, on the reverse strand, counting down.
AACATAAACACCATCAGTCATTGCGTAGTACATATCACCCATGTCATATTTCTTTCCATCATAGGTAACATCCATATCTACATAATAAGCTAAGGTATTCATATCCATTTTTAAAGCATAATCAATTACAGCAGACTTTTTGCCTTTTAATGCATCCAAGCCCTGAATAGCGTCTTTCAAATCTTCATCTGCGGAGCCTGAAGCTTTCGCCAACTCTGCAACATACTCCTTCATTGCATCTGCATCTAATTCCACATTCACTTTACCAGATGCTTCACAAACATCCATTTTGGTTAACATGTCTGCGCTCATTTGCAGATATCCCAGCTCTGCGCTGGAACAGCCTGTGAAAGACGCAATGCACATTACCGCGCACAAAAGTGCCGCTAGTTTTTTTCTCATACGTATTTCCCCCTTAAAATAATATAGAAATAATTATCACATATGGGTTTTGGATGTTACAAAAAAAGAAAGAGAGGTAATTTCAGATAAGTTAGAGTGTAAAGCTGAGACCGTCCATTTTTCTGGTTGGCAGCCTTAATCGGGATTATACAAAAGCCCCTATTCTCCTAATTTCTTCCCGTAGGATTCACTTTGCATACAGCCTAAAACACACATGTATCTCTAATAGTATACTCCCTTTTTTTCCCTGAATCAAATAAAAGGGGAAACCTTAAGGAAAACTTAAAACTTACGGCTCTCTTCTCCCTCCTTCTTCATCTTACCGCTCAACGCAAAGACATTGGTAAAGGTCGTCCCTTCTCCCTCCGTGCTTTCAACCAAAATATGGCCAAAATGACTGTCTGCGATCCATTTTGCGATGGAAAGCCCTAGTCCTGTGCCTGAAATCCCTTTGTTTCTGGATTGATCCACACGATAAAAGCGGTCAAATATTTTAGACAAATGCACTTTGGAGATACCTGCTCCATTATCACCAACAGAAACAAATGCATTTTTTTTATCCTTCCAAACACGAAGGGTAATTAAGTCTCCATCCTTTGTATATTTCAGTGCATTCTCAGCATGAATCCACAGTAGTTGCTTTATTAAATCGGGATCGCCCCAAATTTCTGCCTTATCCTTTTCCTCAAATACAATTTTTCGGTTCACCTCAAGAACTTCAAGCTCTTTCACAACCTCCCCTGCAATCTCGTTCAACGATACCAGCTTTTTCTGAACCAGCATTCGATTCTGATCACCCTTTGCTAAAAAAAGAAGCTTGCGTATCAAGGCACTCATATGCTCCGTTTCGCTTAAAATGGAATCTATAGCCTCCTGCAAAATATCAGGATCGCTTTTCCCCCAACGATTGATTAAGTTTGCATAGCCCTGAATAACAGAAATTGGTGTTCTTAATTCATGGGAAGCATCAGAAATGAACTGATTTTGCCGCTGAAAAGAGCTTTCCAAGCGATCAATCATAGAATTAAATGTTACCGTCAATTCCTTCATCTCATCATCGGGTCCATCTGTATTAATACGCTGACTTAAATCTTCAATGGTTATCCGCTCTGCAGCAGCGCGTATTGCCTCTACAGGACGAAGCATCCGCTGGCTGATATACCAACCAATTAAAAAGGCACATAGAATGCCTATCACGTTCACCGTGGCAAGCTTGGCAATAAAGCCTCGAAGAAAGTTGGAATTAATTCCAATCAGCTTATAAGCCTCCACTTGATACTGCCCGCCTTGTGTGGGAATAACCGTTGAAATCAGCATGATTTGCTGCCGGTTATTATTTTCCAAAATGTACTCCGTGCAATTTTCCACTTTTTCTTTTTGGACGCTGATTTTAAACTCATCCTGAGCTAAAGTCTGTTGACCCTGGTCATAGAAATCGTCCTTTTTCGCAAAAATCCCCTCGGAAGGGGGGAAATTTGTTTCTCTCAATTGCATCAGCAGAGGTTCTTCACCAAAATGACTAAAATAATAGGCATTCTCTTTTTTGGAATAAACATTGACCTCCACATATTTATTGTCCAATAAATCCCGAAGGGCGTCGTTGTTCAAACTTTTCCCCTGTTGAAGATAAGCATCAATATTAGATATGGTGATGGTAAGCTCCCGTCTAATAATATGCTGCTGTATTCCGGTAATGTTTATAGTCATAAAAAAACTGATGACTAAAATAGAGAAGGTGAAAATCCCACTGTAGAGCAATGTAATTTTTCTGGCAATTGCCATATGGCGTATACCCCAAAAAAAGGATTGCTTATTCTTCCTTGACATAATACCCTACCCCTCGTATGGTATGAATAAATTTTTTCTGAAAAGCTTCATCTATTTTTGCTCTTAGATAGCGTACATACACATCAACAACATTTGTTTCACCAATATAGCTGTAGCCCCAAACCTCATTTAAAATTTGTTCTCTGGTTAAAACAATATTTTTATTCTGCACCAAATACAAAAGAAGCTCATATTCCTTCTTGGTCAGTTCAACCACATCACCGCCGACGGTCACCAAGCGCTTCTCAGTATCAATTTCCAGATCCTGCACTTGTAAAAGAATTTTTTTGGACATTTTATCTTCGCAGTGCTTAAATGCAACACGCATTCTTGCCAATAATTCTTCAATGGCAAAGGGTTTTGTCAAATAATCGTCCGCACCGCTGTCAAGCCCGGCAACCTTATCAATCACCTCATCCTTCGCTGTAAGCATAATAATGGGCACATTGGAATTCTTACGAACTCTGCGGCAAATTTCTATACCTGTCAGCCCGGGCAGCATAAGATCCAAAAGAATCATATCAAAATTCCCTTCGCTAATCAAAGCTATACCCTCTCGGCCATCATGACATACTGTTACTTCGTAACCCTCATATCTTAACTCTAGCTCAACAAAACGTGCTAGCTTAACCTCATCTTCAATTAATAGGATCTTTTTTTGCATCATGATTCCGTTCTCCTTTACATAATTTTGGTATATTATACCATAAAATACAAGAAATTAGTAAAAAATTGGCAGTAGAAGGTTGTTTTCTTTTTAGAACCTCTTTTCATTATAGCGTTGTAATTTTACTAAAACCAATCAATCCCATCTATTTTTTGTTTTATACAGATAAATTATCCCCTTTAATTCAATTTCAAGGTGAAACCTTTCCATTTCCTATTTACATCATAGGTTCATAACAAAATTGAAGATGTCATCAAAGCTTCTTGGGTAGAATTTGATATAATTAAAATCAGCCCTTTCCGCAATTGCTAAGCTTTGTTTCCCTTTTCCCGTTTTCATACATAAAAAGTATACCTTTATGCAGTTAAAAGGATATTGTCGTATGATTAAAAAGTAATTAAAAAATAAAACCAACTGTTTTTTTCTGTCGATTTTTCCATTGCGACTGAAACAGTTTTTCTGTATAATGGTGTGGCGTGTCCATCTCAGGTGCTTTACTACGAAATCCAATCAGTCACCGTTTAAATTTTATAGATAACGGACAACCTTATGAAAAGGATCATTCGTTTCAAAAGCCTGAACTTATTATAAAATCGGCTTTTTCATTTTAGCTGTGCTCAATAAAAACGCAAACACAAATAAGACAAAGGAAATTCGTTTTATTTTATAACTTTTAGGAGGAATCAAAATGAGAAAACAACTGACACTTTTCCTCGCGCTTATTTTATCCATGGGTATTCTAGGCGGATGCGGGAAAAAAGATTCTGCTCCCTCGGAAAATGGAAGCGAAGAGAAAAAAACAGACTACCGCTTCGAACAATGCGGCTTGGCATACAGCCTTCCTAAGGAATGGCTTGAGCGCAAAAACGTAAATTTAATCCCTGTTACCTTTGTAAAACCAGACGGAGAAATTTACGCCAAAATTGAGTATGACTTTACACCCGATGAAAATATGGATGAATTAAATAACCCGGATTCCAAAATCCCTGTGGATGAGTTGATGATTCCCGTTTTTACCCTTTTGGTTGTGAAAGAAGAAAATATAGAATCTCAAGGTGTAAAAGACGAACTGGCACACTTTAAAAACTGTGAGGAACTGCCAAAGCAAGAGAAGTTTCACTTCTACTATCTTACTGAGTATGTTGGCAGCACTCCCAGATTCTCTAAAGAATCCACCAAAACTTTTGAAACACTAAATTCGGAATTGCCAATGTTGCAAAAAACCATTGAAACCTTTGTGCCGGACGAAGCTTCCGTACAAACCCAAATAGAGGATAGTAAAGCATACCTTAATTTTATGTCTACCACCCTAACAGGTGATCCTATTACCAGCACGGTTTTTTATGATTATGATCTGACTGTTGTAAACTTCTGGGCATCCTATTGCTATCCAGATATCAACGAGTTAGCTACCTTGGAGTCTTTTTATAAGCAGCTTAAAGAAAAATATCCAAATATTAATTTCGTTCAAGTTGTAATCGACTTGCCTGGCGAAAAAGCAGAAAATACGGTCAAACAGGCATATAAAGAGGCTGGCGTAACCTTTACCACAATCATTCCTGACCAAGCTATGGCATCGTGGATTATCGATAATCTAAAAGGATTACCTACTACTTTCTTTGTAGATAACAAAGGTCGTCCTTTGGATACAAAAATCGAAGGTGTAAAAGATTTAGACTATTATTGGGAAACCACAGCAACTGCGTTGGAAAAAGCAAAAGCAGAAAATTAAAGGGCAGTACCTTTCCCTATCAAGAACGCATTTTATGAATGCGTTCTTTTTTTTGAATTTACTGCATAAACTATTAGCGGAGGTGGGCTGATGACAATCCATGTTGTAAGTGCCGGTGACACAATTTATTCTATCGCAGAGCAATATAACGTAAGTGTAAGGCTGATTATGGAGAATAACGGAATAGCCAATCCGAACCTATTAACTTTGGGGCAAGCTCTTCTGATTTTAGAACCGGATGTGACCTATCAGGTGGTACCCGGGGATAGCATATTTATCATTGCTGAAAGGTTTGGTGTTTCACCAAACGTGTTGCTGCAAAACAATCCACAGCTTGCCATAACAGACACGATTTATCCGGGCCAAACCATAATCATCTCTTTTAAGGAACCCCCTCAAGAGGAATATCTGGTGAATGGGTATGCGTATCCCTACATAAATGAGACTCTATTGAACCAAACCGTGCCTTATTTGTCGTTTCTCTCTGTCTTCTCCTATGGTTTTCATGCCGATGGGGAACTGATACCTCCAGATGATATGAACTTAATTTTGGCCGCAAGAGCCTTTGGTGCAGCGCCCATTTTAGTTTTAACACCCTTAGATGAAAACGGAAAATTCAGCAATCAGCTCATATCAGAAATGGTAAATAACCCCGAAGCAAGGGCAAATCTTATCTATAATCTTATGGTTGTAATGGGGCAAAAGTCCTATTTTGGCATAGATGTAGATTTCGAGTTTGTTCTGCCCACAGATAAAGAGGCCTTTATTACCTTTCTTTCTGAATTGCAAACAGCTATGAATGAAGTAGGATTTCGGGTTTTTGTTGCCCTTGCACCAAAAACTTCCTCAACACAGCCTGGGCTTCTTTATGCAGCCCATGATTATAAACGAATCGGAGAAATTGCAAATTATGTATTGCTGATGACCTACGAGTGGGGATATGCCTACGGTCCGCCTATGGCTGTAGCTCCATTAAATAAGGTGAAAGAGGTCTTAGATTATGCCGTTCAGGAAATTCCTCCGGAAAAAATCATCATGGGTATACCCAATTACGGCTATGATTGGACGCTGCCCTTTACTATGGGCGAAGGCAGAGCAGTAACCGTAGGAAATCAAGAGGCCGTACAAATGGCTATGGATATCCGCGCGGAGATTCTCTTTGATGAAATTGCTCAAAGTCCCTATTTCTTTTATACCAGTGAAGACGGTAGTGCCCACGTTGTATGGTTCGAGGATGCAAGAAGCATTGATGCAAAATTGCGTACCGTTACAGAATATGGCTTTAGCGGAGTAGGTTACTGGAATCTTATGCGTCCCTTTATACAAAATTGGATGCTAATCTCAAACGTATATGATATCAACAAATTTGGAATCTAAAGCTGCTTGTTTTATACCACAGCACCCTTGTCCTGAATTCTTTAAGCAAAATTCATCTAATTCTTTAAAAAGAAAAGCGATGACCCAGTGGGTTACCGCTTTTTTATGATTGAAGTTAAACCATTGCTTCTTAAGTTAATTACTCTAATTCAGGGGTTTGGTTTATATAAACACGCAATTTGGAAATTCTGTTTTTATCCATTTCTTCCACAACAAACTTTAAGCCATCGGACTCCAAAATCTCTCCACCTTCTGGGAAATTGCCTAGTATCATCAACACATATCCGGCTATGGTATCCACCTCATCGGACTCTAGGCGGCTACCCACCATTTTGTTGAATTCTTCTAAGCGAGTACCTCCGTCCACCACAAATTCATCCTCTTTAATGACCTCAATTTCATCCTGCTCGTCATCATATTCATCAGCAATTTCGCCCATAATTTCTTCTATAATATCTTCCATGGTTGCTAGGCCGGAGGTCCCGCCGTATTCATCCAAAACAATGGCAACTGCCAGATGATTTTGGCGCATCTCTGCAAAAAGCTCTGCAACAGGTTTCGTTTCATATGTGAAATAAGGCTCTCTCAAATATTTTTCTGCACAAAACTCATTTTTGTCTACAAAAAAAACATCCTTTACATAAAGAATTCCCACAATATCATCAATATCCTCGTCATAAACAGGGAAACGGGAAAAGCCTTCTTCATTTACCAATGCAACAAATTCCTCATAGCTTACATCACAAGAAACACTTACCATATCTGTTCTTGGGGTCATAACGTCTTTTGCCTTAGCATCCCCAAAGTTAAATATGTTGTTAATCATGATTCTTTCCTCTGACTCCAAAACACCCTCTTCGTGGCTGACATTCACAATAGTTTTCAGTTCAGCCTCTGTAATCGTAGGAAGCTTTTCATCAGGATTATGCCCAAACAAACGGGTCAACGAACTGGTTACCGCAGTTAGCACCACAACCACAGGGCGTAAAACGAAAACAACCACAGCAATCACATTAACCACAAGCAAAGCTATCTTTTCGGCCTGCTGCGCCGCAATGGTTTTAGGGGTAATTTCTCCGAAAATCAAAATAACAATCGTAATAAATGCCGTCGCAACAGTGGCACCACTGCCTGCATCTCCGTGAAACACCTGAATTGCCAAAGCAGTTGTCAAGGCAGATGCACCATTGTTTACCAAGTTGTTGCCTACAAGGATAGAGCTAAGCAATCGATTGGGATCATCCAAAAGTCTGCTGATTTTGTCAGCGTTCTTTATTTTTTCCTCCACCATATTACGAAGACGAATCCTGCTCAAAGAGGTTAACGCCGTTTCAGAGGCAGAAAAAAATGCAGAACAGCAAACTAAAAAAATCAAAAGCCCTATCAGGTACGGACTGGCACCGTCCACTAAAATCACACTCCATTTCAAAACAATAAACGAATTATCACATTTTTATAACTCAAAATACCACAAAACCCATCTGGCGTCCAGAGGAAAATATAGTTTAGCCTCGTTCTCCGCGATTTTTCTCTATTTCCTCCGCCAATTCTGTCAGTTCCATCCAGCGCTCCATTCTGCTTTCCAACTTAAGCTCTAACTCTTCTTTTTCCTGAGATAGCCTTTGCAGCTCTGTATAATCTGTGGTACAGCCTTCCATTGCTTTATTCATTAACCAAATTTTCTCTTCTATTTTTGCTATTTCAACCCCTATGGTATCATATTCACGTTGGTCTTTATAGCTCATCTTTGTGACAGGACTTTTTTCTTTCACAGCTTCTACTTTTTGAGGTTTAGCCAACTCCACTGTACTGGGCGCTTCTTTTTCTTTCGCCGCCTTGAAGTCGGAATAACCCCCTTCATATTGCTTAATTCTGCCATCACCAAGGAAAGCAAAAATACGATTCACCGTTTTATCCAAAAAATATCTGTCATGGGATACAGCAATAACTGCTCCCTGAAAATCTTGCAAATATTCCTCTAAAATCATTAGGGTTTCCAAATCCAAGTCATTGGTTGGCTCATCCAAAAAAAGAATGTTGGGTGCACCCATTAAAACCCTTGCAAGATAAAGCCTTCTTTTTTCCCCGCCGGAAAGCATGGAAATGGGTCCTCTTTGCATATCCGCAGGAAATAAGAATTTTTCGAGCATTTGAGACGCACTGATTCTTCCGTCCCCTGTCGGGATATACTCCGCCACCTCACGAATATAATCCAAAACCTTCACGGACTCATCCATACCTTCATTCTCTTGAGAGAAAATACCGATTTTTACAGTCTCCCCTCTCTGAACCATGCCGCTGTCTGGTTTAAGCTTCCCTATCATTATCTTTAATAATGTAGTTTTACCACAACCGTTGTCTCCCGTAATACCAATACGGTCATCCCGAAGGACAATATAGCTGAAGTCCTTAATATAAACTTTCCCATCATATGCCTTAGAGATATTTTCCAGTTCAATAGTCTTTTTTCCTAAGCGACTGCCAATAGAGGATAGAGAAACGTTCTGCTTTTCCTCCGGCGCCTTTATTGCAGATACTTCATCAAAACGCTGTAACCTTGCCTTTTGCTTTGTTGACCTTGCTTGGGCACCTCGGCATACCCATTCCAGCTCACTACGTAAAAAGTTTTGACGCTTTCGCTCCCCTGCAGACTCAAGCTCTTCTCGCTCTGCTTTCAGTTCTAAAAATTTGGTATAATTGCCTTGATAAGAATAAAGCTGTCCTTTATCCAACTCCAGCGTCCGATTGGCAACACGATCTAAAAAATATCTATCATGGGTTACCATCAGCAAAGCTTTTGCGTATTTCTCCAAATGCTTCTCCAGCCACTCCACTGTGTCATGGTCAATATGATTGGTTGGCTCGTCCAATATCAATAGCTCTACCGGTGCAATCAATGCCGCTGCCAACGCCACTCTTTTCTTCTGTCCTCCCGAAAGGGTATCCACTTTTTGCCCAAAATCTAAAATTCCAAGACGGGTCAAAATATTCTTGGCTTCGCTTTCCAAAGACCATGCCTCAGCCTTATCCATTTCCTCTGTCAGCCTTGCAGACAATGTTGCCATGTTTTTATCCTGGGGATTTGCATTCAACTGCTCTAAGGTCTCCTCGTATTCCCTGACCAAGGAAAGCTTTGGATTATCACCCGCAAAAACATGCTGTAAAATAGTAGTTCCCTGCATAAACTCAGGATTTTGAGAAAGATATGCAATTCTCATTCCGTTCATGGTAATCACTTCACCACTATCTGCGTGTCCAACACCTGCCACAATTTTTAACAATGTGGATTTTCCCGCACCATTGACACCAATAACGCCAATCTTATCCCCTTCATGGATACTAAATGAAATGTCATCAAAAATAACCCTTGTTCCGTAGCTTTTACGAATGTGCTCTGCAGTCAATAAAACCATTTTGCTTCCTCCAATATGTAAACCTCTGTCTAAGACTCCAGAGGCAAAAGTCCAACATCTAGCGTATCTAGGATGCTAAAATTCCAAGAGATATTCTCTGAAATTCATATTGTAATGGCTCTGCACCAAAAAGGGACTTTGTCCTCCTTTGTGGTTCCACTTGAAAACCAAGGTTTTCCAGCATTCCTAAAAGTTATTCAATCAATTCAAAGTAAAATAAACGATTAATCCTCTTGCTTTTCCTCATTCTCCACAGAGTTTTCGCCTTCCATAGATTTGAGTACAAGCTTTTCCTGCCGCCCCTTCCATACCAAAAAAGCTGCCGCCGCCACAATAAATATTGCGGATAGCACCTGAGAAACGGCAAACCCACCCCATCTCAACTGATCCGTACGCAACCCTTCAATCCAAACTCTGCCCAGGCCATAGCCAAGGAAGTACAACCCAGCTATTTCACCGTGAAATTTCTTCCTGCGGCTTACAAAAATCAATAGGGCAAGCACCCCTAAATTCCATAAAGACTCATACAAAAAAGTTGGATGCACCTGAATATATTCAACACCATTCACCATTTGTAATTGGCTCAATGTGTTATCTGAAATATCTCCAAGGCGTACCTGAGAAAGCTGATAGCGCATTGCAAATAAATTGTTAGTAAAATCACCGAAGGCCTCGCGGTTGAAAAAATTTCCCCAACGCCCCAATACCTGCCCTAAAACCAAGCTTGGCGCAGCAGTATCCGCTAACTGCCAAAAATTAATTTTTTTAATTTTGGAATACACTAACGCTGTTAATACGCCGCCGATAACCCCACCGTAAATAGCAAGACCGCCCTCCCGTGTGGCAAAAATCTTTATAAGGTTATCCTTGTAGTTATCCCAAGAAAAAGCAACGTAATATAATCTTGCACAAATAATAGCGAAAACCAATGCATATAGGGCAAAATCCAAATAGGTATCGGGGTCCTGACCCGTTCTTTTTGCTTCATGCATGGCTAGTAACAGCCCTAATAAAACTGCTGTGCCAATAAATATTCCGTACCAGTAAACCTCTTTTCCGAAAATTGTAAATGCAACTCTGTTTAGGTGATTTATTTCTATCCCCAAATGAGGGAACCATATTTCAGGCATAAGCCAACCTACCTTTCTCTTTCTACCAATAAAATATATATCATTGTTTGTCAACAAAAACAATACGCCTTTTATATCATTTTAACCATTTCTTCTCATTATTATAGTAGTGATATACAAGGTTTTCTGAAATGAAAACATAACGGTGAATTTTCTACTATATGTATTACTTATTGACCCGTTTAGAAAAAATCATACCACATTGAGCCCCGTAACTCAAGAATTCTTTCATAAAACCATATATCCTGCCTAAAATGCAATCCCACACAAGTACAATAGATTGTATGTAGTTATATATATAATAACCATAAAAAACACAGAAGTCTCAGTGGCTTCTGTGTTTCGGATGATAATAACTTCCTTTGAAAAAAGGGCAGTTCTTTAAGCTTTCTCCCATATTTGAAGTATTTTTCCTTCTTACCGTATTACGGAAAGAACCAACTTGTCTTTTGCAAAGGCCTTACATAGAAGCTGTTCAGCCTCACTCTTTTGCACCGTTTTTAAATAACGGAACACTTGTCCAGCCGAACAATCCGCCATAGCCCACTCAATTTGCCCCAGCACCATGCCAGATACCGACTGGCCTCGACGAATAAAGCGACCAATTTGCTTTTTGCAAATTCTACGGAAATCCTCTTCCGAAATTCCTTCTTGGCAAAGGGTCTCCAAATGCTTCAAAAGAAGTTCACTCACTTCTTTTCCTCTTTCACCCACGCCGGAGAAAGCGCAAAAGGCATAACCTTCACCGTTGAAATATGCATTCCCTAGGGGCTCATCCAAGTATTTTTTATAATATGCCTCCTGATAAAAAGCGCTGCTTTCACCGGCTAAAACCTCCAGCAAAATACTCATTAAAATACGCTGTTTTATCGGTTCCCTCTCTACAGGTGTCATTTTAAAACCAATCTGAAAAATTGGTCGACTAATGCCCAGCTTTCCTTCCACATAACTTTCTTTCACACTCTCCGGTTCTCTCTCAAAGAGCGGTTTCTCTCCCGGGTTTTTCTTTTTCATCATACCGGCAGCTTCAACAATTTTCGGCACCCGAATATTACCGGCGCAAATCAAACTGAAACGTTCCGGCGTATACATAAAATCATAGGCCTGCTGTAACACACGATGGTCAATTTTTTGCATTGCCTTTGCATCTCCGGCGATGGGAATGCGAATGGGATGATGGTGATACATAGCCTGCAATAGCTGATAATATACCCGCCAATCAGGGTTATCGTCATACATGGTAATCTCACTTTGTATGATACTTTTTTCCTGCTCTGTTTCTTCTTCTAAAAAATAAGGGTTTTGTACAAAGCTGAGTAACAACCTTAAGTTTTCGAAGAAGTTCTCCTGGCAACTAAAATAATAAACTGTTTTCTCAGCATCGGTAAAAGCATTGGCAGAAGCACCCTGTTTACTAAAGGTTGAAAAAGCATCTCCCCATTTTTGGCGAAACAACCTATGTTCAATAAAATGTGCCGTTCCTTCAGGAAAATGCAATGGCTTTTCTTGATTTTTTGCATTGCAGGCTAAAAAATTGGAACCCGCTTTCACCACAATTGCCGCCATTTTCTCTTCATAATCCGGCATAGGAAAAAAATAGCAATCCATTCCAGAGGATGTTTTTGCCCAAGCTGTCCCGTTTTTATCTTTATCATTTTCCCTCATCTTTTGCCACCTCCTGACCGCTTAACAAATAAATGGCTTTCAATACGGCTTTGTTTGCCATACGACTTACCTCTTCCGCAGTAACATTTCGAATACGGCGCAAAAACGGTTCAAGTCCCCGCTCTCCTTCACCCAAAACCTGCTCCACAGAAAAATCCGCCATTGCCCAAGGCTGATCCGCAATAGTACGATACTGCCTTAATAATGCAGTCTTTGCCTGCTCTAACTTTTTCTCTTCCACAACATCTTGTCCAAGTTTTTCCAACTCGTGGAGAATTCCCTTTGCAGACTTTTTAGCATCCTGCACATTAATTCCTGTTTGCACAAACAAAAGCCCCGTTAAAGGATAAGAAAAAGATTTAATGTCATAACAAAGGCCATCCCGCTCTCTTAGGTTTTGAAAAAGCAATGAGTCAGGATCCCCGCCAAATAGCTGATTCAGTACCAGCATTGTGCCATAACTTCGCTTGCCCCATTCTGCCTTGGTATCGAAGGCCAATAAAAGTCTTGCCTGCTCCATTGGTGTATTCTCTCTTACAAAAACAGGCTCCTGCCTAGTGGACTGTTCTACCTCTCTTAAGCTTTCCAAAGGCTCTCCACCTTGAAAAATTTTACGAAAAACAGTCAGCTTCCTTTTTTCTCCCTCATCACCGCAAAAGAATATTTTGACTGGTGCATGCTCTATGATTTTGCAATAATAATCATATAGTGTTTTCCCATCAATTTCATCCAAATCTTCTTCATAACCATCAGCAGAGATTTCAAGAGGTGTTCCCTTTGCCGCCTCTTGTAGGCATCGTCTGCGGGCGTAGTCTTGTTTGTCATCTTTTAGTGCTGCCAACTTTCTCGCCATTATTTCCTTCCGCCGATTTACAACGGCTTCGGGGAACCCAAGATGATCCACTAGGGGTTCTGATGAAAGTGCCTTTAAAAATCCAATTGACTCCTCTGTATCAACTGCCTTTGCCGTTTCCAATGAAAAAACCAAAAGCTGTTTTTCCCCTTTTTTCACAATAGAAATATCCCACAGAGCACCATACATTTCTTCTGCAGCAGTAGCAATTCTGCGAGCATCAGGATAAGCCTTGCTGCCCTCTCGTAATACCTCTGCCAACAATGCAGTTTTTGTGGCAGTTTCACGTCTTAAAGGTAACTCAAAAAAAAGTAAAAACAAATTCGTTTTAAACTTTTTGCCATCCAACCAAAAAATTCTGCATCTTGGCGTATTTCTCTCCAAGGAATACATTTTATCACCTCATTTACTTCATTTTGGATTATTGTTTCCCAAAGAAGTAAAAAAAACTCTATGCAAGTTCAGATTTCTTATTCGTGAGATATGAATTTTTACCAATTTATTATTCTAAGATTTTCACATTTTATTTTTTTAAAATTAAACATGCAATCTGTCCAGAAGCAACCTCAAATATCAGACCACTCTTAATAGAAAAGAAGTGTCGACTATGTCGACACTTTTGCTATTAAATAAAGTGAAATCCTTCTGAATTCATAATAACACCATAAAATCTGTTTCATAGAACTTTTTCTTTGCATGCTTACCAAACATGCCTATCAAATGAGCAAGTATCACCGAGGTTTGTATTAAACCAAATGGCTAGCTCTGACGACAACCATTTTCCATCAGAGAATCTCCTGAGAGCTTCTTTTGTTTAACTTCTTTTGATAATATTGAATTTTGTTTTTATACATGATTTGATCTGCTTCCTGCATCAAATGATGAACGATTTCTTTTGTAACCTTGACATCCCGCGCTGTTTGGCTGCCGCAGGAAATAGAAATAGGCCCATGTTCAAAATTCTTCCATTTCTCAGTAGCCTTCTGCATCCTTTGTTGACACTCCTCATTACTCAGCTCTGTCTGAGTCATCAATACAACAAATTCATCTCCACCCAAGCGATACCATGCATCCTTTTCCTCCGGAAATGCCTCCTTGATGCTTTTTGCCGCCTCGCATAGAAGTCTATCTCCCGCACCATGACCACTTTTATCGTTTACAGGCTTAAGCCCATTCACATCCATTAAAATCACCGTTAAATTTTTACAAACAGCGCCTCTCTCTTCTAAGCTCTCAATACATTTCTCCAAGGCTACTCGATTGGGCAAATGGGTTAAAACGTCTCTTAGAGCCAACTCCTTATACACCCGATTTTCAATCTCAACCTCAACATAGCATAGAACCTTTTTCGCGCAAATCCAAACAATAATAATGATAAAAGCCAAAACACCATATCGAAAAAATCTGGCATTGTCCAGAGGTGCAAAAAAGAAAAATCGCAACACATCCATCATATAAAAGCTTAAAAATACAATTGTAGCAATCAAAAATCCGGCAGTATAGTAACATTTTTCCTTTGTATATTCTCCAATAGAAATTCCAATCAAAGCAAAGATTGTGAATAGAAGAAGAATATATGTAATGGACATCATCTGAATATATTGATATTTACCCCAAAAATTCAATATATTTTGAAACAAAAAGTTAAAGGTGGCTACCCCCGCCAATCGATACAAAAATTTTTTATAGCGTACCAGAACATCGCTATAAAAAATAGGTATCATAATGGGTAATAGCATGAAAGAATTAAAAGAAAGATAAGCTAATAAAATATCATTGCCAACGCACAAATGAACTACTTCACAGTTTGCGATTGACCAAATACTGCTTAGTACCATCAGAAGGGAAGTATGTGCTAGTATCTCAACCTTTTCTCCCTTCCCCATTTTTTCTCTAAGAAACATTGCTATACACAGTATGGTAAAAAAAAGCATTATCCCCGAAAAAACCAAAGAGGATAGCCCAGCCCGCAAGGATTCTAACATCAAACCGGACTCTGTCCCCATAAAAAAACTGGGGAGGTGCAGACCCATCGTTTTCATGGGGGATTGAAAAGCGACCTTCATTTCCTGTCCTGCATCCTTTTCCTCTAAATCCACAATGCAAAGAACATTGGTGTTCATCCGCCGCCCCTGATCAGGAAGTAGTCCGTGATAAGTGTAACGTTCTTCACCATTGATTTTGACTTGAACATCTTGAAATCTATTTTCAAAGGCCAAAATAGAATTATCATTTATTTTCTCCGGCAGCTGTCGAAAAATCATTGCAGCGTCAGACGCCATTACAAATTCCTTGGGTAACTCTTCTATGGGATATATAACCTCTCCAAGCTTAAGCGTCCATCCCTCTTTCAGCTCTGACAACTCACCCCGCTTCGATTGGCTTGACCCATAACGAAAAAACCCAACTGCGTCAACGCATACAAAAATAAGCACCGTTATCTCTACCATATAAAGTATGTATAATAATATTTTTTTACACATGAGTAACTCTCCTTATCATCATACCTTCATTATATATGGTTTCCTTATAAAATGCTTAAAAACCGGGTAATTTCCTTTGAAAACATTCCTTTCTTTATCGACAAAAAAACCCCAGAGAAGCCTAAGCTCCTCATAGGGTTTTCAATAAATCTTATTTCCAGAATTCAAACTCTAAATCATAAATACGAACAGTCTCGCCTTGTTCAATTCCCTTTTCCTCCAAGGCTTCGATGATGCCCTTTTCCTTTAAATATTTCTGGAAGAAAGCAAAACCTTTTTCCGTATCAATGTTGGTATAGCCAATCATCTTTTCTACACCAACACCTGTTACCACAAAGTAGCCATCCTCCACCTCCTCGATGGTAAAAGGATCAACATCTACAGCAACCTCATCGTATTCTTCATAATCCTCGGCAAAAATAATATCCTCGGGATAATCCTTTAAAATCATGGCAACAGCTGACAAAAGCTCATCCAATCCTTTGTTCGTTGCCGCAGAGATGGGGTACACCTTGTAACCTTCTTTTTCATAAGTTTCCTTCAAGCGCACCACATTTTCCGCCGCTTCCGGAATATCCGTCTTATTCGCTGCAATCACCTGGGGACGCTTTAATAATTCCGGATTATATTCTTCCAACTCGTGATTGATTTTGCGAATATTTTCAACGGGATCATCCCCTTCTACTCCAGCCGCATCCACAACATGGATAAAGACCTTGGTTCTTTCCACATGGCGCAAAAATTCATGGCCTAAGCCCACACCCTCGCTGGCACCCTCAACCAAACCTGGAATATCTGCCAAAACAAAGCTATCGCCAAATCTGCCCTGCACGACACCCAAATTTGGAGAAAGGGTTGTAAAATGATAGTTAGCAATTTTGGGGTTTGCATTTGTTACCATAGAAAGCAGTGTAGATTTGCCTACGTTGGGGAAACCAATCAGTCCAACATCCGCAATCAATTTTAATTCTAAAATAACGTCGTATTCCTTTGCAATACGACCTCTCTCCGCATATCTTGGTGCTTGTCTGGTGGGGGTTGCAAAATGCTGATTACCCTTTCCACCCTTTCCGCCGAAAATCAGGGTCTTTTCTTCCCCTGCTTTGCTGATATCCGCCATAACCTTACCACTTTCAGCTTCACGGATTACAGTACCCACGGGCACCCGAACAATAATATCCTGACCATCTTTACCGAAGCAGTTTCGTTTTTCACCATCGCCGCCATTTTGGGCTTTAAAAACCCTTTTATAACGAAAATCAACCAGGGTATTCATACCTTCGTCGCCCACAAAAATGACACTGCCGCCTTTACCGCCATCACCACCATCGGGACCACCATGTGTAATGTATTTGGCTCTATAAAAAGAAACCATACCATTGCCGCCGTTTCCACCCTTAATATGAATTTTGACTCTATCTACAAACATTTTTTCACCTCTTTATGAATTACCTCAAACTGTATGTTCCAAGGATTTGTCTCTCCATACTTCATAAATACTAAAATATTTATCAGTAGGAGTTTTTACGATTATTAATTTTACGAAAAGGAATGCCTGCAAAGGCAGCTCTCGGTTCACTAAAAATTTTATTCTCTTCCATTACCTTACAAGCTTCACCTTTTTCCCAAAAAGCAATTATTTTGCTTTTCACGAAAAAAGCTTCAAATGGTATCATTTGAAGCCTTCGCAATTCTTATTCAGCGATTTCGATAGGATAAACAGAAACCTGTTTCTTATCTCTGCCTTTTCTTTCATACTTCACACGGCCATCAACCAAGGCAAATAAAGTGTCATTGCCACCTTTGCCAACGTTTGTACCGGGGTGAATCTTTGTGCCTCTTTGTGTGTATAAGATATTACCAGCCAAAACAAACTGACCATCTGCACGTTTTGCGCCAAGTCTTTTTGCATTAGAGTCACGACCGTTCTTTGTGGAACCGCCGCCCTTATGATGCGCGAAGAACTGAAGGTTTAATCTGAACATCACTTACACCTCCTTATCAATCAAAGTAAAATACCGTTTATATTCCGTTTCTATTGCTGACAAACCCATCTCCAACGTTTGCAATAAAAGCTGGGTATCATGGTCTGCCATACCCTCTAAAGGGAAAAGGACTTTGAGAAAACCGCCGTTTTTTTCATCCGCTTCACAGCGAAATGGAATTTCCGTAAATTGCTCAATGGCATTTATGGTATTCAACGTCAATACAGATACAGCGGAACAGACAATGTCCCTGCCGCTTTTGGCGTACTCTGCATGTCCGGTTAGCTCAACTCCGCAGATTTTTCCGTCTTTACGATAAATAATAGCTCTTATCATAATTAGATAGATTTGATCTGTAATTTTGTGAAAGGCTGTCTATGGCCTCTTTTTTTGTGAAAGCCTTTTTTGGATTTGTACTTATAAATAATAACCTTTTTCTCCTTGCCATCACCAATTACAGAAGCTGTAACAGCAGCACCGTCAACATAAGGAGCACCTACTTTAACGTCACCGTCTTTTGCCAAAACAAGAACCTTGTCGAATGTAAAATCCTGACCAGCCTCAACGCCTAACTTTTCAACTGTGATGACATCACCTTCAGCTACCTTATACTGCTTACCACCTGTTTCAATAATTGCGTACATATGAACACCTCCTCGCAATTTACTCGCCGAATTCGGTAATCAAAGCCTTTCTTCGATTTTAAAACCTCTTCGTGCGGCTGAACATACTTCATAATAGTATCACAGCAAAAAAACCATGTCAATAAAAACTATTCTAATTCATGCCCATTTTTTACGGAAAAATAAGCTTTGCTGTCGCCACTTTTCCACAAAAGCTCACGCAAAAGCTGAATGCCCTCTTTTGTTATGCATTTTTTACCATTTAAATTTTCTCTATAGGCCAATTTCAACGCTTCCAAAGCTTTTTCTTCAATTCCTGCCAATGCATAGAGCCTGCCAACCTTATCACAAACCTTACCAAAACTTTCTGTTGTTATTCCATTTTTCCCTGCCAAAAGTAAAACATGATCCAGCATTGTCTCCCCTTCTTTAATGTTCCCAATTTGAATATGGAGGCTTGCAACCCGCAAAAGCAGTTTGCTGAATCTTTCTGTTTCCCCCTCACGATTTCTGATTGACACAGCCAATACATAATAAAGCTCCATGGCTTCCTTATGTCTTTCAAAGGCAATCAAAATTTTGCCGATTTTTATAATACGATTGTCTCTTGAGGAACACTCGGGCAAATTCAGCTCTTTATAAAGCTGATTCCACGAATGATAAAATCCCAAAGCCGTTGTCATCTCGCCTTTTTTGTAGAAATAATCCCCAATATGACCTAGTACACGGCAATTCTCCCATGAGTGGGTATCACCGTATTCTGCAATAAATTCTTTGGCATTCACAAATTTTTGCAATGCTTTTTCTTCGTCCCCATACAGCATAAGTACCTCTCCCAATCGTATACAAGTCCTTGCATAATACGTAGGATCAGCATACTTTTCAGCTAGAGTATACCAATAAATCGAATCATTTTTTTGACCAAGGCGCTGATACATTTCCCCCAAGGAAAACACTGCGAATGCCATTTTCCCATTTTCCAAATTTCCTTTGACTCTGCTTTTTTCACAAAGCTGTGTCATAAAAGCAATTGCTTCTTCAAGGCTTTTCCGCTCACTGTCCCGCATACGCCTTCTCACCGGCCTATTTATTGAGATACAGCTATTTTTTCCTGCTCCATATATTTCTTTTAGTTGCAGATACCTTTCATTGGGCATTAATCCACTTTGAATCAGTTTCTCTTTTGCCTTAATTGCATATTCCTTTGCCTTTTCTTTATCCCCTAGCCTGAAACAGCAGTTTCCCATTGCCAAAAGGGTACATGCGGCAATTCTTTGCTCCTCAGATGTTTCCTCAAAATTCATATCATTGCGCTCTTTGTAAAGCTGTAATGCATAACTACAATCACCCCTGCAAAAGCAAATTTCCGCAAAAACCTCCAACGTCTCAATATAAATTGGATTGTCTCCATCCAGAGTCTCCCGTTGCAGTCTTAGGGCTTCCTCTAAATATTTTCCAGCTGTAGCCAAATCACCTGATTTTTGATAAGCGATTCCTAAATTTTTAAGCACTTCACCATATTCGGAATGCCGTCTCCCCAGAGCATCTCTTGCAACTTTCTCCATCTCCAGGCAAATTAACACTGCTTTCGTATATTCTTCCTGTTTCTGACGAACTTGCACAAGGGCATTCATCAGTGAAATTACAGGTTTTTTATTTGCACAGGAAAGAGTGTTTCTTATTCTTAGTGCATTTTCATATAGAAATGCCGCCGCTTCATAAGAACCATGATGCTCAAATATACAAGCAAATTCAAACCATAGCTGTGCCAGAATCCATTGATTTTCGGAAGAATCTTTTTCCAAAATATCAAGAGCCTGTTTATAATAGCAAAGCGCCTGCATGCAGTCTTCCATTTTCGCCATGATTTGTCCCATTTGTACATAGCTTTTTACACTTATGTTTTTATGCTGTGTTTCAAAAGCTTCTCTTAATGAGAAAGCCTTTTTTCCCATTTCCAAAGCTTTTAAAAACTCTTTCATTCCACAATAATCTAGCGCTATTTTATCTAGAAAATCAATATACAGTAAGTGATTTTGCCCGAATTTCCTCTCAATGATCTCCATTCCAGTAGTATGTAGCTGAAAGGATTTTTTAAATTGACCGTCCTTATAGCATAAATCAGCCAGATAACTCAAATGATTCACATAATCTAAATGACCTTGCTGAAACACTTGTCTGTGCACCTCAACGGCACGCTCACAATATTCCACGGCAAGGCCTGTAAGTTCCGCCTTTTCACAAACAAAGGCCAGGGCCATGGCATTGTTTAGATAGGCTAGGTTGCGGTTACCCAGCTTTTTTTCCATTATATCCAAAGCAACCTCATAGTTGTAAATTGCCTTTTTATAATTCCCCGTTTTATCATAACAGCGCGCCATAGAGGAATGAATATCCGCCAGATCCATTATTTGCAAGTAACGGCAATCCAAACTTCTCTCCAACGCCCGACCATGGCTTTCCAGAGCCTTTTCATACTCCTTCAGGCTTTCATAACAATTCCCTAAATTGTACAAAGTATGAATATAGTCCTTATGATTTTGTCCCAACTTACGCCCTCGCACTTTTAGAACCTGCATATGGGTATTCAAAGCCTCTTCGTGTCTATCCAAATTGCTGTAGACAATGGCTAAATTGTTTAATGTATCAGCATATCCCCGAGATTCACCTCTATGTGCTTTCTTTAGTTCCGCTCCTCGGCCATAATATTCCGCCGCTTTCTCATAGAAACCCAGCTCGTCAAAAATAACGGCAACATTATGAAAGTCCTCTCCCAAATCAGACTGGGTGTCATCTCCGTTTTTTTTAGAAAGCTCCAATAAATGTTCCCCAAGAAACAACGCCCTTTTATAATCACCTTCTTTATATGACTCCACCAAGTTTTTTCGCAGCTCTCTTATCTCAGCAATATAAGACTTCATGATCCACACCCTGCCTATTGTTGATTCATTTCTTCAAAAGCATCCTTTATCACTCCATAGGAGTAACCTTTCCGTTGCAAAAAACCATATAATTGCTTCTTTTTTTTCTCATCAGGCGGCCACTGACCTCTTGTTTTTTTCTCCAGCCATTTCACCGCATCTTTTGTTTCACAAAAATCCGTTTGCTCTATGACTTCTTCGCAAATTTCCTCAGAGATTCCCCTCTGGATTAGCTCCATGCGCAATGCGTAAGCCCCTCTTGGACTTAAATGCAGGCGATCCTTTATATATCGATTGGCATACTCTCTATCATCGGTATAATGATACTTATTCAGAAAAATCATCACTTCTTCAATGATTTCTTCCGAAAAATCACTTTCCATGAGCTTTTGCCTTACTTCCTTTTCTGTGCGCAACTTGTACCCGATAAAATGTAATGCCTTGTTCTGGGCCTGAATATAAATCAGGCTTCTCTGAATAAAGGCTACCGTTTTTTCGGGTATCTCCCTACCTTCTTTAATATGGAAATATTCCATATCCCCTAAAGAGAGGGCAAAAACATATTCTCCGTCAATAAAAATATTGTATTTAGAGGTATCTCTTTTCTGGGGTATAATTTTTGTCACAAGCATAGGATTTTTCTCCTTATTTCTTCATTATAACACAATTTTTTTCCTTTCACTATCACAATTCAGCATAAAATGATTTCAGTTTTCGACAGTCCACTCTCCTAAAGAGTATTAATTCATCAGGCTTACCCCTATTCATCCATATAAAAAGCCCGGTTGCATGGAAAAGGCTCTACCTTGCAATACGGGCTTTTACATTTTTTTGTTACCTTCCAAAGATGCAATATTGAAATCCCAATTTTGAAAGTTCCTTTAGATATTTTATAATAAATTCAATTACTCCAAATCTAATTCTTCAATTCCAGATTCATTTTCTGCCGTGTCAAAAACACCTTGCACTTCCAGTGTCTTTCCATCCGTTAGATTTCCATCTAGCCCCTGTCCAGACGTTTCCGCCATAGAAAACAGACCGTAATGCTCCCTCACTGCATTTTCAACCTCAAGGCAGATATCTTCATGCTCTTGCAAAAATTGCTTTGCATTCTCCCTGCCTTGACCAATTCTTGTTTCCTTATAGGAGAACCAAGAACCGCTTTTGTTAATAATGCTTACCTCAGAAGCTAAATCCAAAATGTCTCCATACTTGGAAATACCCTGCCCGTATATAATATCAAACTCTGCCGTTTTAAATGGTGGAGCCACTTTGTTTTTTGCTACCTTAACCTTAACTCTGTTTCCTATCAGCTCTGTTCCTTGTTTCAGCACATCCGCCTTTCTGATGTCGATACGAACAGAGGCATAAAATTTAAGGGCACGACCACCTGTAGTTGTTTCAGGGCTGCCATAAATAACGCCGATTTTCTCTCTCAACTGGTTAATAAACACTACGGTACATTTAGATTTATTCGTAATACCCGTCAACTTTCTTAACGCCTGGCTCATCAATCTGGCCTGGAGACCCACATGGGATTCGCCCATTTCACCTTCAATTTCTGCCTTAGGAACCAATGCCGCAACGGAATCCACAATGACAATATCAATGGCGCCACAGCGAACCATGGTTTCTGCAATCTCTAAAGCCTGCTCACCGTTATCAGGCTGGGAGATATACAATTCATCAATATTAACGCCCAGAGCCTTTGCATAAACAGGGTCCATGGCATGTTCGGCATCAATATAACCGGCAATGCCTCCTCTTTTTTGCACCTCTGCAACCATATGAAGGGCAACGGTTGTTTTACCGGAAGATTCAGGGCCATAAATTTCTATAATTCTGCCCTTTGGTATGCCACCAACACCTAAGGCTACATCCAAGCTTAAAGAACCGGTAGGCGTTACCTCCACATTCATCTGGCGACTGCTGTCACCCAGCTTCATCACGGCACCCTTGCCAAATTGTTTTTCAATATAACCCAACGCCGCAGACAGCGCCTTATCCTTATCCTCAAATCTGATGTCATCTTTTTTTGAATCATCTTTTTTTGCCAATTGACCTTCACCCTCCCTAATAAACGAACTAATGTTCTTATATTAACTTATTTTCTCCTCTGTGTCAACTGTTTTTCCTAATGGTTTTTCTGCCAAAAGCATTGCCGCAAAAATAATTCCGCACCCTAAGACGCCACGCCATCCCATTCTCTCACCGTAAAACAAAATGGATATGATTGCGGCAAAGATAGACTCAGAAGTAATAATAATTGCGGTTTTATTGGCTGAGGTATATTTTTGCCCCACAGACTGCAACACAAAATAGATTGCTGTACAAAAGATACCTACATTTAAATAACTTGCTACAGCAAGTCCGTTAAGAGACGGCATGTCCATTCCCGTCATAGCTGTAATCACAAAAGATATTATTGTAACAACTAAATGCTCCACCAAAGCAATGTTCACAGAATCACACTCCAGAACGGCTTTTCCCATAAAAGCCATCTGCATGGAAAAGGCAACCGCCGCTCCAAAGGACAAAACAGCACCAATATCCAATTTAAAATCCTCTGTTACCGAAAGAAGTGCCACACCAAACAATGTTAAAAAGGCTGCCAAAAACCCGCTTGGCAAGGGCTTTTGCCGAAAAGCCACCCAACAGATAAAAGGAACAATAGCAGCCTGGGTGTTACATAAAAAAGCGTTGACAGATGGCGTTGTATATTGAAGCCCCACTGTCAAAAGCACAAAGGTTGCCGCCAGCAGCACACCTAAAATACCGCCCATCTTCCATTCTTTCTTGGTAATCTGAAAATATCTCTTAAAATAAATCAAGCTTAAGCAAACCGTTGCAATTATAAATCTGCCTAACATTACCTGATATGGCGTGTAGCCCCAATCCAAAAGATATTTTACACCAATGAAGCCCCCACCGCCAAGTATGGCGGCAATCAGAAGCATCCAATCCCCTTTATTTCTCATATTGCAATTTTCTCCGCAACCAATCCAAAGCTTGGAAGGTTGCCCGCTCTCTGATTTTATTTCTATTCCCGGCGAAATGGAACCCTCTGGCTTCAACGGCTCCATTGTTGTAAATACCGATATAAACCAAACCCACAGGCTTCTCATCTGTTCCGCCATCCGGCCCTGCCACGCCTGTGGTAGCAATGCCAATTGTTGAGCCTGAGGTTCTGGCAATGCCCTCCGCCATTTCTTTTGCAGTTTCTTCACTGACGGCGCCGAACTTCTCTAAGGTTTGGGCAGAGACACCTAAACGCTTCATTTTTGCATCATTGGTGTAGGTTACACATCCCTCCAAAAACACTTCTGATATACCGGGAAAGCGTACCAATTGGGAAGAAATCTCCCCGCCTGTACAAGATTCCGCAACGGCGATGGTTTTTTTCTGGGCTAACAAAAGCTTGGCAACCTCTGTTTCCATATTTGTTTCGCCTTCAGCATAAACAGATTTCCCAAGACGCTCCTTTAATGCCACCGCAACAGGGTCAATTAATCGGTTTGCTTCCTCTTCATCCTTTGCCTTAGCAGTAATGCGCAAAAGCGCTTCCCCCTCCTTGGCATAGGGAGCAATGGTAGGGTTTGTTTGTGCATCAATCAAATCCTTTACCATTTCCTCCATGGCACTTTCTCCAACACTAGCTACTCGCAAGATTCTGGAAATAAAGGTAAATTCCTGCTTATTTGCCAGATAAGGCTTCGCTTGATTTTCAAACATAGGCACTACCTCTTTTGGTGGGCCGGGTAGCATAATAATAATTTTTCCATCCTTTTCTATGATAATGCCCGGTGCGGTACCGTTGGCGTTGTACATAACGACGCTATTATGTTCAGGAACAAATGCCTGTTTTTTATTGTTTTCTGTCATTGTTCTGCCAATACGGTCAAAAAAAACCTGAATCTGCGCCAGTGCCTTCTCATCCAAAATAAGGGGCTCCCCAAAGTACTTCGCCGCTGTTTCCTTTGTCAGGTCATCCTCTGTGGGGCCTAGGCCGCCGGTGGTTATCACCAAATCTGCTCTGGAAAAAGCGTGATAGAGGGTTTCTTCCAATCTTTTTGGGTTATCCCCCACCACAGTTTGATAATACACCTCAATCCCCAGTGCCGCCAGCTCCTTGGCTAAGTATTGCGCATTGGTATTTAAAATATCTCCAAGCAGTAGTTCTGTGCCTACTGCCAAAATTTCTGCCTTCATGTTACGCCTCCTTATCTTATGTTTGAACATTCTGTTCTTATTGTATTCTTTTTATAAGGAATTTCCAAGTCTTTTTGAAAAGAAAAAAAGAGCAATCCTGCTCTTTTGACGGTGTCGACTAAGTTGCCACCCTTTGAAAAAAGCTCAGTTTCTTCAAGCTTTTTTCAAGTATGTAAAGGAAAAACAGATGAGTTCTGCGACCAAAAGGTCTTAAACTCACTGTTTTCCTCGTATGGGCAAAGCCCATTCTGCGGATTTTATTGGGGAAACGCTCCGTTTCCCAAACCTTTCCGCTACAAAAGCGACTCTTTCGAAAAGCAAGTCTGCTCTTTTCATACTTCCATAACATACTCACATGTTTACCCCCATAATATCGGGTAATATAAAGTTTTTGGCCTTGCTTTTTACAAAAAAGCAAGTAGGTTTGGGCGACGCCCAAGGTCTGTAATCATCCCTTTAAAACCTGCTTGTTTTTTATAATGTAATCCGCCCCAGATAAGATAGTGAAAAATACCGCTAAACCAACCAAAAGCTTTTCAATGATAGAAATACCCGGAAAAGGTAAATTCAACAATACCACAATAATCATAATCATTTGCACTGTGGTTTTTACCTTTCCCCACCAGCTTGCCGCCATGACAATTTTAGCCTCCATGGCAAGGGTGCGAAAGCCTGTAATGGCAAACTCCCGGGCTAAAATAATAATAACTACCCAACTCGCCAAATCTCCCAACTGAACCATGGAAACAAGGGCTGCCATTACCAAAAGCTTATCCGCCAAGGGATCCATAAATTTACCGAAATTACTAACCAAATTCCATTTTCTCGCAAGGTATCCGTCCAAAAAATCCGTTAGAGAGGCAACAATAAAAATTGCAACGGCAATATAACGATTCAAAGGCGCAGGCACCAAAAACAGTACCAATAGGAATACGGGAATTAAAATAACCCGAAGCATTGTCAGTTTATTCGGCAGATTCATCTGCATAAATTACATCTCCCATCAAATCATAGTCTCCGGCTTCTCGGATTCTTGCTGTTACAAAATCTCCGGAATACAGTTCCTCTTCGGCGGTTAAAAACACCAATCCGTCAATATCCGGTGCGTCTCTGCGGGTTCTTCCGCAATAAATATTTTCTTCGGGCAGTTTGCCCTCCACTAAAACCTGTACTACCTTACCAACTTCCTTTTCACAGAGGGAAGCGGCAATATTTTTTTGAATATCCATTATGGTTTCTTTTCTGACTTCTTTCAAATCCTCATCAATTTGATTCTCCATAATTGCTGCCGCCGTACTCTCCTCCTGAGAGTAGGAGAATACACCTAAACGGTCAAAACGCATTTCTTCCACAAAATCAACCAAGTCTTGAAATTCCTCTTCTGTTTCACCAGGGAATCCCACAATCAGTGTCGTACGAATGGCAATATCGGGCATCGCCCCACGCAATGCCGCTACCTTTTCTTTGATTAAAGCTTGGTTACTTTTTCTTCCCATGCGCTTTAACACAGCGTCGTTCCCATGCTGAATGGGCATATCAATATAATGACAGATTTTTTCATTTCTAGCCATTTCATCAATGGTTTCTTGGGTTAACGTTTCTGGATAACAGTATAACAGACGAATCCATTCAATACCATCAACCTTTGATAATTCCTCCAACAAGGCATGAAGTTTGGGCTCACCATATAAATCTCTGCCATAAATGGAGGTATCCTGTGCAACAATGACCAATTCCTTCACACCATTATCCGCCAATACCTTTGCTTCCTCCACAAGGCTTTCCATGGTACGGCTTCTGTGTTTTCCTCTAAGCTTAGGAATAACACAATAGGTGCAATGGTTATCACAGCCCTCAGAGATTTTTAAATATGCAAAATATGGGGCAGTAGAAAGAATCCGCAACTTTCCATTGGTATCTTCCATGGGACGGTCAATATCTTCTAAATATTTCTCCCCCATTTTACCCTTCAAAATATCCGCCGCCACCTCCGCCACGGATTCGTAAGCCGCTGTACCAATGACTGCATCCACCTCAGGCAGTTCATCAAAAAACTCCTTCTCATAGCGCTGACCCAAACAACCGGCTACGATTAAGCCTTTGCATTTGCCTGTTTTTTTATACTCCGCCATCTCCAGAATGGTTTCAATACTTTCGTCTAGGGCATCCTTAATAAAACAGCATGTGTTTATCACGATGATATCTGCCTCTGCTTCATCGGCAATGGTCTGAAAGCCATTTTGCGCCAATATTCCCAGCATAACCTCGCTGTCTACTCTGTTTTTGTCACACCCTAAAGAAGTGAATGCTACGGTTCCTTTCATGTTTACCTCCCTAAATTTACATCAAGTTGTTCTGCATTTTTGCAGCTACAAGACAGTTCTTCATAAGCATTGCAATGGTCATGGGCCCTACGCCTCCCGGCACAGGAGTGATTGCCCCTGCAATCTCTTTCACGGCTTCAAAATCCACATCACCGCAAAGCTTACCTGCCTCATTGCGGTTCATGCCTACGTCAATCACAATGGCACCTGCTTTTACCATTTCTGCCGTAACGGTATTTACCTTTCCCGTGGCACTAACGATAATGTCCGCCCCCCGGCAAACCTCCGCCAGATTACGGGTTTTTGAATGGCAAATAGTCACCGTTCCGTTCTCCTGCATTAACAGCATAGCCACAGGCTTCCCAACGATATTGCTTCTTCCGATAATCACACAATTCTGTCCTTGAATGGTATGCCCACTGCGCTTAATTAACTCAATAATACCTGCGGGTGTACAAGGCAAAAATCCCTTGCCCCCTGAATGCAATAGACCCACGTTCATAGGATGAAAGCAATCCACATCCTTTTTGGCATCAATGGCAAGAATTACTTTTTCCTCGTTGATTTGCTTCGGCAAAGGCATTTGCACCAAAATACCATGAACGGTCTCATCAGCGTTTAACTGTGCCACAAGGCGGAGCAGTTCCTCCTCCGATGTTTCTCCTCCTAATTCATAGGATACAGAGCGAATACCCACTGCCTCACATGCCTTTTTTTTATTATTCACATAAACCTGAGAAGCGGAATCGTTTCCCACCAAAACAACGGCAAGGCAAGGATTCACACCCTGCGCCTTAATTTGAGCCGCTTCTTTCGCCGCTTCCTCTTTGATTTGTGCCGAAATCAACTTGCCATCAATCAATTGTGCTGTCATCATTACAACTCCTTAGAATAATCCCACGATGTTTCCATCTTCATCAATATCAATATCCAAAGCCGCAGGTCTCTTTGGCAAGCCTGGCATTGTCATAATATCTCCAAGCATTGCAACGATAAAGCCTGCCCCTGCTGAAATTCTCAATTCTTTCACATTTACCTCAAATCCCTCAGGACGTCCCAAAAGCTTAGGGTCGTCAGATAGGGAGTATTGTGTTTTTGCAATACAAACAGGGAAATGTCCAAAGCCCAACTGTTCTATTTGAGCCAGAGTCTTTTTCGCTGCTGCTGAGAAGTTGACATTTCCTGCACCGTAAATTTCTTTACAAACACAATTTATTTTTTCCTGAATGGTTAAATTGTCATCATATAAGGTATGGAAATTATTTTCCTTCGTTTCTATGGTCTCTAGTACCTTTTCTGCCAGAGTACGGCCACCTTCACCGCCTTCTGCCCAAACCCTTGCAATGGCAAAAGTAGCACCCATGGCTTCACAGCTTGCCTTCACAAAGGCAACCTCCGCCTCAGTATCTGCCACAAAATGGTTCAAAGTAACCACAACAGGAACACCAAATTTCTGTATATTTTCAATATGCTTTTCTAAATTTACAAAACCTTTTTTCAAAGCATCTAAATTTTCATTGCTCAAATCTGCTTTGGCAACACCACCATTATATTTCATTGCACGGATTGTTGCAACCAAAACAACGGCATCAGGACGAATGCCGGCCTTACGGCACTTAATATCAAAAAACTTCTCTGCCCCCAAATCCGCACCAAAACCTGCTTCCGTGACCACATAATCTGCCATTTTCAAGCCTAATTTTGTGGCACGCACACTGTTACAGCCATGGGCAATATTTGCAAAAGGGCCGCCGTGAATCATTGCAGGCGTATGCTCCAAAGTCTGTACTAAGTTAGGCTGAAGGGCATCCTTCAATAAAACAGTCATTGCACCATCAGCACCGATTTGCTTTGCCGTTACAGGCTCATCATTGTAAGTATAGCCAATAATAATTTTCCCCAACATCTCTTTTAAATGCTTTAAATCGTTTGCCAAGCAGAAAATCGCCATAATCTCGGAAGCAACGGTAATTTGGAAGCCGTCCTCACGGGGTACGCCGTTTACCTTGCCGCCCAAGCCTGAAATGATGCTTCTCAACTGTCTATCATTTAGATCAACTACTCTTTTCCAAGTGATTCTTCTAGTGTCAATATTCAAATCATTTCCTTGTTGAATATGGTTATCCACCATTGACGCCAAAAGGTTATTTGCTGTAGTAATGGCATGCAAATCTCCAGTAAAATGCAGGTTGATTTCCTCCATAGGAACAACCTGCGCATATCCGCCACCGGCTGCTCCCCCTTTTACACCCATGCAAGGGCCAAGGGATGGTTCTCTTAAACAAGTAATGGCATTTTTGCCCAACTTCTGTAATGCCTGTGTTAAGCCAATGGTCACTGTAGTTTTCCCCTCACCTGCAGGGGTAGGATTTACAGCAGTTACCAAAATCAGCTTCCCGTTAGGGTTGTTTTTTATTTGATTATAGTATTTGTCGCTGATTTTCCCTTTGTACCTTCCATAGCATTCCACAAATTCCTCGGGAATCCCTGCTTTTGCGGCAATCGCAGTAATCGGCTCCATTTTGCACTCCTGTGCAATCTGCAAATCTGTTTTCATGATAAACAAACTCCTTTCAGTCCTTCAACGGTTTTCATACGCCATGAACCGCAAATAAAAAAGCCGACAGTCCAAGCGTCATCGCCCAGACGGTCGGCATTTATCCTTGTCATACTCCATGTGGTTAACTCCACTCCCGTCAGTCATATGACCTCTAGGGAAATGGTACTATATGCAGGTTTTTTTGTCAACAGACAAAGAAATATTTTATCCAGTACAAGATTGGTTCAGACTTTTCCTTCGGCTGTATCCTGTCTTTTAGATTCTTAATATTTTAGGAGTCTTTTCGCAAAACCTATTTCTCTTTAAAAAAATCCTTTTGAAAATAATACTCCAACAACTCATCTGTTTATGTAACACAATTTTTCTTTTTTCCTTTATCAAAGTTCTTCTTCCACTGGCTCTTTTATCGTCTCCCATTGGGCACGGGTAATGAGTACCTTTCTGGGCTTGCTACCATCCTCAGGGCCAACCATTCCCTTGCGTTCCAACTCATCCATCAACCTTGCTGCACGGTTATAACCAATTCTAAATTGTCTTTGCAGCATAGAAACCGAAGCTTTTTCCTTTTCAATAATCAAATCTACTGCAGGCTCAAAAAATTCGTCACTGTCCTCATCTGCATCCATACCGGTTTTGGTTACCTTTGTAATTTGGTCTATGGTATCTTGAGTATATCCCGGACGACCACTCTTTTTCAGGAATGAAACAATATCCTCCACCTCTTTATCGGTAACAAAAGCCCCCTGTAAACGGGCAGGCTTACTTTGTCCCGCAGGGTAAAACAGCATATCCCCCTTACCCAAAAGCTTCTCCGCACCAACCATATCCAAAATGGTTCGGGAATCAATGCCAGAGGAAACCGCGAAGGCCAATCGGGACGGAATGTTTGCTTTAATGACACCGGTAATAACATCTACGGATGGTCGCTGGGTTGCAATAATCAAATGCATTCCTGCGGCACGAGCCATCTGTGCCAATCTGCAAATAGAATCCTCTACCTCACCGGGTGCCGCCATCATCAAATCCGCCAACTCGTCAATAACGATGACAATTTGTGCCATCTTCCCTTTTTCATCCCCTTCTTCCTCTTTCATGGCATTAAAGCCCTTTATATCCCTAACACCAAAGGATGCAAAATCATTATATCTTTGCAACATTTCCCGCACCGCCCAATTTAATGCCGCGGACGCTTTTTTCGGGTCGGTAACAACAGGAATCAATAGATGAGGAATACCATTATAAACGCTCAATTCTACTACCTTAGGGTCGACCAGCAAAAGTTTAACGTCCTTGGGGTCAGCCTTATATAAAATGCTGGTAATCAGCGTGTTGATGCAAACACTCTTACCACTGCCCGTTGCACCTGCAATCAAAAGATGGGGCATTTTCCCAATATCCGTAACTACAGGGTTCCCTGCAATGTCCTCTCCCAATGCAAAGGCCAACTTAGAACCATGATTATGGAAGGCATCACTATCTAATACCGTTCTCAAATATACAGATTGGGTCTCCCTGTTGGGCACTTCAATACCCACTGCAGCCTTTCCCGGGATAGGCGCTTCAATACGGATGCCGCTAGCCGCCAGATTTAGGGCAATGTCATCCGCCAAATTTACAATTTTGCTTACTTTTACCCCCTGGCTAGGGGATAATTCATATCGGGTAACTGTGGGTCCTCTGTTGATTTGGATTACCTTTGCATCAACGCCAAAGCTCTTTAATGTTGACTCCAGCTTTTTTGCATTGGCAAGCATCTCCGCCTTAGAATCTCCACCCCCTGATTTCGGGTCTTCTCCCAAAAGCTCAATAGGAGGAAAAACATAGGGGATTTCTTCTTCGATTGGTTCGGCAGGCACTTCCTCTTCTGGGACAGCTTCCGTTTCCTCAGCAGTCTTTTCTTGCTTTTCTCCTTTTTCGGTATCTTCCAAATCATCGGCATCCGCCGTCATTTCTAAATCGTCTGAAATATTGATGCTTTCAGACATATCCAAATTATCTGAAGCATTTAAGCTCTCTGTCTCTTCATCCAAAACAACAATGGGTATTTCCTCTGTATCGCCAAGAGGCTCGTCCTTAGAAAAAACATCTTCCTCTTCAGATAACAAAATTTCCTCTTCTGGGGTCTCTCTGAAAATTTCCTCAATCATTTCCTCCCCTTCATCTTGAACCGCCTTGGAATGAATCATAATTGGAATTTCTTCGTCTTTCTTCTGATTTTCCCCAACGGATTCAATCTCAAAATCTTCAATTTCTTCGTCGGGTGCCCCCTCCTGTCCTTCCTCGAAAATAAAGT
This sequence comes from Anaerotignum propionicum DSM 1682, assembly GCF_001561955.1. Classification (NCBI taxonomy): domain Bacteria; kingdom Bacillati; phylum Bacillota; class Clostridia; order Lachnospirales; family Anaerotignaceae; genus Anaerotignum; species Anaerotignum propionicum. The sequence continues at coordinate 415,433 of NZ_CP014223.1, read as the reverse complement.
TATAAATGGGGTCTGCCTTCTTATATTTTACAGGATCCTTTTTGCGGAAAACAGTTTCCACTATGTCAGGTGCTTCGACCTCACAGCCTTCCTGATCCCTGAGCTCAATATTATAACTGCCCTTCTTTTTCTCTCTTTGTCGGCGGCGTTCCCGCTTTTCCGCCTCCGCCTGCTCCATTAAACGAATTTGTTCCGCTCTGCTTTTTATTTTCTCATATCTTACCTTTTGCATTGCCTTTTGGTGAGCTGAATAGTCAGAAACAGCCTGAAAAAAGGATTTCCCCGTTGTCATAATCAACGAAATAATCAAAAGGGCAATCAACACTAAAGTGCTGCCCAAGGTATCAAAAGCGCCATATAAAAGACCGCCCAGTGCCCCTCCCAGCAAACCGCCGTTGCCCATAGCACCTTCTCCGTAGTAAAAAGCTACTTTCTGGAAAAATTTCAAATTGGCAGTAGCTTCAATGGGATGTATCAAATGTACCCCTGCAGCAACACAAAGAAGAAACAACAGGCCACCAAGTCCACGAACCACAGGCATTTTTCTCTCTTCACTTGCCAAAAGCCATCCACAATAGATAATAATACATAACGGCAATAGCACTCCTGCAAAGCCAAATAGCCCCTTAAATAAACTGCTAAACAAATGCCCAATGACTCCCATTTTTTCAGTAAGCACGCTGATTTCAGCCACTAGGGAAATTAACATAATTATAATTAGGATTACCTCGTCCAGAATGCTGTCCCCAAAACGGCTATCATTCTCTATTACCTTAGCATTGCCCTTATGCTGGCTTTTTGGGGAACCACTTTTCCCTGAACTGGACTTTCCATTTGTATTTTTTTTCACGGCAGTAGATTTTGCGGGGGCCTTTGTTGTACCTGTACCGCTTTTTCTTGCTGTTTTCTTCTGCTCTGCCAAATTACTCACCTCATCTATCTTTGAAACAAAATTTACGAACCACTGTTTGCCTTTAATATAAAATTATACCATAAATATGCAAATCACGCACTCTTTTTATCAATGCAATTTCCTCTACGATATTGCATCTTTTATTAAACATACTGTATAATGAATAGTGAATTCAGTTTACAAAAGGAAAAGGAGGAACATAAGATGAAATACAGTGGTGAAAAGCTTCAACTAAGAGCAATTGAAACCGTAGCTTCCCTCATGATTGCAGCGGCAAAAACAGCGCCCAAGGGTTGTGGCAGAGACAGCATGGAATCCCTCATTATTGATGGAACGGATAAGGATGCCCTTGCGGCAGAAATGAGAAAAATCGGGGAGGAAACCCGTCAACCTTTTTATATAAGAGATGCAGAAAACGTAGAATTATCTGCCTGCGTTGTTCTCTTTGGGGCACAGGAAACCTATAGAGGTTTGCCTTACTGTAATTACTGTGGCGCAGGAGACTGCTTCGGTGCCAATAAAAGCGGCGCCCATTGCGCCTTTGCCGTAGGTGATTTAGGCATTGCCATGGGCTCTGCCGTATCCGTGGCGGCAGCACATCATATCGACAACAGAATTATGTTTTCCGCCGGAAAAGCAGCATTATCTTTAGGACTTTTTTCAGAAAAGGTCTTCTTAGGCTATGGTGTACCCCTTTCCGTATCAGAGAAAAGCCCTTATTACGACCGCCCTGCCGTGGCTCCTGCGTCCTCTGCGGCTGCTCCCGGCTGTAATGCAAAATAAGACATCTATTGATACGAAAGCCCACTGCAGGCGTAGGAATCACCTTGCAATGGGCTTTTTTTACACAACCTCTTCTTTTGTCAGGTTGTTACTAGCCTTTGGAATTTTTTTGAAGCAGATTTTATAGACATTATTTTTAGATTTTTTAATCTACTTCGTAAACCTTCTCCGTCTCACGGGCAATCATTTCCTTTTCTTCTTTCCCGGAATAAAAAGATAATCCGAATACCGTGCCCAAAATCAGTATAAATCCAACCAACTCAACAGGATGAAACACCGAACCAAGGAACAGTACAGATACCACAATTGCCGTCACAGGCTCTATACTGCCCAAAAGGCTCCCCATAAATGGGCCAACCAGGCTAACACCTTTTAAAAATAGAGAAAAAGCTACTGCTGTACCAATCACAACCACCCCTAAAACCCCCAGAATGGTTCCTAAATCCCACAAGATTGGATAATTCCAAGGACGAACAAAAGGCACCATAATAATGCCCGCGAACAACATCCCGTAGCCAACTACAACATAAACACCATACTTTTTCATCAAATCACCAGAAAGCAAACTATAAAGGGCGGCACCCAAAGCGGAGCTTAACCCAAAAAACAGCGCCGTCCCTGTCAAAGACATATTGTGAATATCTCCACGTGTGCTCAGCAAAAAGGTACCTAAAAGAGCCGCCATAATTCCCAAAAGTTCCACCTTGCCTGGCAGCCGCCTCCCCTTTACACAAACCACCGCCAAAATAATTAATGGATTTAGAAACTGTAATACTGTTGCCGTTCCCGCATTGGAATGCTGTATTGCTGCAAAATATGTATATTGACACATGAGCATCCCCAAAAAAGAAAAAATCAAAAGCTGCTTTGTGTCAGCTTTATTTTTAAAAACCTCCCACATTTTCTCCTTTTGTATCACAAACCCCATTATTATTAATAAAACTCCTGCAAAAATAAGGCGTATTGCAACCAGCCATTCTGCCGTAATATTTTTCTCCACAAATAAAAACTGCCCGAAACACCCTGATATCCCCCAGCAAATTCCCCCGCTCAAAGTAATCAGAATACCGGCCTTTTTCTTACCTTCCATAATAATCCTCCACTTTTATTAATCTATCGTATTGTGATTATACCTTAACTCCCATAAAAAAACATCCCTTTATTTTATAAATAAAAGGATGTCTCGCTATTTAGGGGGGCTAAATAGACATATAGAAAAGAAAGGTTTTCCTTACTTTACATCATAACCTTTTGAAACAAGCTTTTCGATCAGCTCTTCGCAATGGTTTTTGTTTCTGGTTTCCACTGTTACATCTACGATGCATTTTCCAACTGCAATATTGCGTACCATACGGTCATGGTTAACATTGAAAATGTTTGCACCGGCTTCTGCAATAATTTGAAGCATCTGTGTAAGCTGACCTGGCTTATCGATCATTGTTACAGAGAATTTTGTCAATCGACCGCTCATCTGCAAACCTTTATCAATAATACGGTCTAAAATATTAATATCTACATTACCACCGGAAATAATACATACGGTCTTTTTGCCCTGAATATCAGCCTTATTATACATTGCTGCCGCAACGGAAACTGCACCGGCACCTTCTGCCACCATTTTATGCTTTTCTAAGAGCATCAGGATTGCAGAAGCAATTTCTTCCTCAGAAACCGTAACAATTCCGTCTACATACTTCTGGCACATTTCAAAAGTCTTGTCTCCCGGCTGTTTTACCGCAATACCATCGGCAACAGTGTTTACTTCAGCCAGTGTTTCAATTTTACCATCACGGAAGGAATTAAACATGGAAGGTGCGCCTTCAGCCTGTACACCATAAACCTTGCATTCGGGTTTTAATTCTTTAATTGCACAAGCAACACCGCTGATTAAGCCGCCACCGCCAATAGGAACCAGCACAACATCAACATCTTCCAAATGCTCCAAAATCTCAAGACCAATGGTTCCCTGTCCTGCCATTACATAGTCATCATTAAAGGGGTGTAAAAAGGTGTATCCCTTTTCGTTTTTAAGCTCTGCCGCTTTTGCTGCAGCATCATCATAAACACCGGGAACTAACACAACCTCTGCGCCATAGCTTCTTGTTGCCTCAACTTTAGCAAGGGGTGCACCGGCAGGCATACAAATAACAGCTTGAATTCCTTTTTTCTTTGCCGCCAGAGCAACGCCCTGGGCATGATTGCCTGCAGAACAAGCCACAACGCCATGCATTGCTTCTTCTTCCGTTAAATTAGCTGTTTTGTAATAAGCACCTCTCAACTTAAAGGAGCCCGTTACCTGCATATTTTCACATTTAATATACACATCAGCGTCAGGATTGATAAACTTAGACTGAAATAAAGGTGTTTCTGTTGCAATACCATTCAGAACCTCTTTTGCATTTTGAATCATTTTTAAAGATAACATTGCACTCTCACTCCTGTGTCTTTAACATATGCACATATGTTTATTTTTGTCTATATCTCGAATACAAAATAATTATATGTTCACTTTTTAACAACGTCAACACATTTTAATCACTTTTTTTCTTATTTTGCAATTTTGTTATTATTGCTATCCATTCCACATTCCATGCACATTATTCCACATTATATAGACGATTATATTTTTTATCTGTAGTAATGCATAAAAACCAATTTGTTTGCACTATGAATAAAAGCCATTTCTGGCCTATCTTTCCCCATTTTGAACAAACTTTGGGATAAATATTCTAATATTACATTCCTTTCTTGAAGGTTATCAAACATAACCCGCTGTTTAATTTTAATAAATTGGTGAAAAATCAAATATATCTTTGGGTTTTTAATCACGTAAAAATCCCCTATGAAATATTCATAGGGGATTTTTGCTTCATATAAATGGTAAGTCCATTTAAGAGGCATTCACTTTTCTTGTATGCTTGCGTCTGCGCATACGCTGTAATGGCTGCCTGTTTTCGTTATAAATATATTTAGGGGCTTCATTCCCTTCCACAACACCTTGGGTAATAATGCATTTTTCCAACGTTGTTTCTGCGGGGATTTCATACATAATAGGATTAATGAATTCCTCCATAATTGCACGCAAGCCTCTGGCACCTGTAGCCCGCTCCATTGCCTTTTTAGCAATTGCAGCCAATGCATCAGGTTCGAATTCCAAAATAACATCGTCTAAAGCAAATAGATATTCATACTGCTTTGTCAATGCATTCTTTGGCTCCGTCAAAATATGGGTAAACGCTTCCTCATCCAAATTGTCCAGAGTTACCACTACAGGCAAACGTCCAATAAATTCAGGAATAAGGCCGTATTTTAACAAATCTTGAGGCATCAAAGAACGAAGAATTTCGTCTGATGTTTTGTTTAATCTGCTATGCACTTCAGCACCAAAACCAATAACCTTATGTCCCATACGGTTTTCAATGATTTTTTCAATGCCGCCGAATGCGCCGCCACAAATAAATAAAATATTTGTTGTATCTATTTGGATAAACTCCTGATGAGGATGTTTTCTGCCGCCCTGAGGAGGTACACTTGCTGTGGTTCCTTCCAGAATTTTCAGCAATGCCTGTTGCACGCCTTCGCCACTGACATCCCTGGTGATTGATACATTTTCCGATTTCTTGGTAATTTTATCAATCTCATCAATATAAATAATGCCTCTCTCCGCGCGTTCAATGTCGTAATCCGCCGCTTGAATGAGCTTCAGCAGGATGTTCTCCACATCCTCACCTACATATCCCGCTTCGGTTAAAGAGGTGGCGTCCGCAATGGCAAAAGGAACGTTTAATACTCTGGCTAAAGTCTGTGCCAGCAAGGTTTTTCCTGTACCTGTGGGGCCTGCCAAAAGAATATTGCTTTTTTGAAGCTCAACATCCTCCGCCTTGGCATCCATATAAACGCGCTTATAGTGGTTATAAACCGCTACTGACAAAGCTTGTTTTGCCTTATCCTGACCAATTACATATTGGTCTAGCGTCTCTTTGATTTCTTTTGGCTTTGGAACATTAAACTTCTCTTCTTTGTTTGCTAAAACATCATATTCTTCATCAATAATCTCGGCGCACAGCTCGATACATTCATCACAAATATATACATTCGGCCCAGCAATCAGCTTCTTTACTTGATCCTGAGTTTTCCCGCAGAAGGAACAACGCAATTTGTTCGTATCTTCTGTTTTTCCTGCCATATTTAGCCTCTCTCCTTTGTCTGAGGTTTTGTAATTATATCATCAATCAGCCCATAGGCCTTTGCTTCCTCAGCCGTCATAAAATGGTCTCTCTCTGTATCTCTTTCGATTTCCTCAATGGTCCTGCCTGTATTATTAGCCATAATTTCATTTAATTTCTTTTTGGTACGCAATATATTTTCAGCATGGATAAAAATATCCGTCGCCTGTCCTCTTGCTCCACCACTAGGCTGATGAATCATAACCTCTGCATTCGGCAATGCGTATCTTTTTCCCTTTGCACCACCTGACAAAAGAAAAGCTCCCATACTGGCTGCCATACCAATGCAGATTGTAGACACATCAGGTTTGATATACTGCATGGTATCGTAAATCGCAAGTCCCGCGGTTACTGAACCGCCTGGGCTGTTGATATAAAGGCTAATGTCTTTATCTGGGTCTTCCGCAGCCAAAAATAATAGCTGTGCTACAATAAGGCTTGATGTAACATCATTTACCTCTTCCCCCAGAAAAATAACTCTGTCCTTTAACAGTCTGGAATAAATATCATAAGAACGCTCTCCCCGGTTTGTCTGTTCCACTACCATAGGCACTAAACTCATATGAACTCCCTCCATTCCCAATTAATTTATACCTTTTGAAATACCTATAAAGCTTAATTAGGCACAGTAAAACTGTGCCTAATCGATGGTCTTATTCAGCCTTAGGATCTGTTAAAACGGCTGTGTCTTCGATCAGCTTCATCGCTGCTCTTACAAGCATATCCTGTTCCAGCGCTTCTTTATCCTCTTCTCTAATCATCTCCAGCATTGTTTTTCCATCAATGCCGTAGCTTTCGCCATATTTGCAAATTTCAGCTTCCAGCTCTTCTTTAGAAACCGCTAAGCCTTCTTCCTTTGCAATGGCTTCCAGCATCAATCTTGCATCCACACTCTTCACGCTGGTGTCCTTAAAGTTCTCTTTCATTTCTTCAGGGGTTGTACCCATATACTGGCAGTAAATGTCTAAGGACAAGCCTTGACGCACGATGTTATCTTCGAAATCCTTCATCATGCTGTTGATTTTATTGTCATACATAACCTGAGGTACTTCCATTTCGCAGTTTGCAACTGCAACATCCAGAAGCTTGTCGCCCTGAACCTGTCTTGCTTTTTCTTCTTTCTCCTTTGCAAGCTTTTCCAGAATGCTTGCTTTGTATTCATCCAAAGTGGAAAATTCGGAAACATCCTCTGCAAAAGCATCATCCAATGCTGGCAGCTCTTTCTTGGTAATCCCTTTGATTTCAATTGCAAAAACTGCATCCTTGCCTGCTAAATCTTGAGAGTGATACTCTTCTGGGAATTTAACGTCAATGTCAAATTTTTCACCCAAAGAGTGACCAACAAGCTTTTCTTCAAAACCGGGGATAAACATACCGCTGCCCAATTCCAAATCATGCTCATCTGCCTTGCCACCATCAAAAGGCACACCGTCAACAGAGCCTTCATAGCTCATCTTTACAACATCGCCCATTTCTGCTGCTCTGTCAGTTACTTCAACGGTTCTTGCATTTTTCGCCTGAGCTTTTTCCAATTCAGCCATAACTTCTTCATCTGTTACTTCAGATTCAACCTTCTCAGCGGAAAGGCCTTTATATTGACCCAACTTAATTTCAGGTTTAATTGTAACATCAACAATAAATTTTGCACCCTTATCGGAACCGATATATTCAACATCCAAAGATGGTGCGGAAACTACGTCCAAATTCAGCTCTTTTACAGCTGCCATGTATTCTTCAGGGAAAATATGGTTTACTGCATCTTCATAGAAAAAGCCTTCGCCATACTGTGCCTCAATCAACTTTCTAGGTACTTTACCCTTTCTAAAACCAGGGAGAGAAATTTGATTTTTATGCTTGTTATAAGCAAAAGCCATACCTTTTTCCAATACTTCTGCGGTTACTTCAAAAGAAAATTTTACTTCTGTTTTTTCTTTGTTCATCAATGTTGCGTTCATGTAGAAGCTCCTCCTTAAAAATCTGTTTCTATGACAACTAAATCTTATATTTATCAAACTGTCGTCATCCAAATGTCAGTCCCTAAAACTGAACAATCAAAGGTTATTATATCACACGGTATTTTGAAAATCTACTGTAAAATATAAAAAAATCCACTGTTTCAGCCAAAAAACCTCCCTAAAACACTTCAAATTCTGCGGAAATCATTTCCGCTTCCGTGTTTTGCTCCATAAAGCGCAGGATATGCTGTATGATGCTGTCTGCCTGTCGTTTTTCGTTGGTTACGCAGACAAAACCGATTACGATGATTTTATGTTGATCCTGACAGTCAACCTCTGCAACGGAAACGTTAAATTTATGTCTTGTTTTTTCTACCAGACTTTTCACTACCATTCGTTTTTCTTTCAAAGATGTTACCCAATCAGCGTGAAAGGTCACTTCGCAGCTACCGATAATCATGACAAGCCTCCTTCTTTCTTTTGTCGCTAAATGATTCAAGTTCACGGACAAGGGCAGAGCCACGGACTCTTACCCCAGCTCTCCAAGGGAGATAAACCCTTTTCCTCCCAAAAGCTGACAAGTTCGCAACGCCCTGTCTAGGTGGTTCAGATTGAAAAGAATTATGCGTAAACATAAATTCATTTTAGCAAACAGATAGTATATTCTAACTGAAAGATAAGTATATTTATTTCTCAAAAACAAAAATGTCAATGAAATTTTGCCAATCAATCGTTTAGTCGAAAAGGCTAATCTGAATAGGCTTATTTTTTCCATTTACCTCTCGTTCAAGCCTACTCTTATAATCAAAGGAAATCTGATATTTATCTCTGATTCTACCTAATCTTTCATACAAAGGTCCTCTGTAATCCTTAAGACCCCCATTCTGATAAAGTATCCTATATTCGCCCAATAAATTCGGATATTCCTTTTTCAAAAAATGATAAAATACCTGCTTTGTTTCTCCTCTTAAATACAGCAGCCCTGCCAGTAGATAATCCGCATGGACGTCCCTAGCCTGAGAAAAAACAGCATTCAAGTTTTCCTCTCCATCCGTAAGGAGCGGTAGCAATGGCATCATATGCACTGCCGTAGAGGCCTTGGTTTTTGCAAATTCCTTTAGCATCAAAAACCGACGCAGGGGGCTAACCCCACCGGGCTCCAGCTTCCTTTGCAAAGTTTCATTTGCAGTGGTTATGGTGGAGGCAATATTGACGTAGGTTTTTCTTGATAATTCATCAATCAAGTCAAAATCCCTCAATATTAAATCAGATTTTGTAGAAATGGTAATGGGATTATTATATTGTATCATCAGACGCAAGATTTCAGGCATATGTTTCTCCATGGCTTCGGCAGCCTGATAATTGTCTGTAACGCCGCCTAAATTAATGACCGCCTTATCCCATTTGGGATTGCGCAATTGCCGTTCCAATGCCTCCACAATATTCGTTTTCACAAAAATGGAGTCTGAAAAATCCCCCTTTTCCCGCAAATACTTATGGGAATAACGAGCATAGCAATATTTACAGTCATGAGTACAGCCTCTATAAACATTCAAATCCCAATGATAGGGGAATCTTCCCTTCACAAAGGTACACGCTGTATTGCAAGAAATAGAAATTGCCCTCTTCATACTGTCCTCCCGTGTTGCAAAATGGAACGATTCTCGAATCTTTTTTCAGATATATTTGCCTCCTTATATGGTAGCACTTCCTGCTCAATTAAGCAAAGCATTCAGACTTATTTTTCCAAAATCGGAACAAAAAAAATCGGTCTTGAATAATCAAAACCGATTAAAACAGCGCGAGACGAGATTCGAACTCGCGACCCTCGCCTTGGCAAGGCGATGCTCTACCACTGAGCCACTCGCGCACACAGTTGCAATAAGAATTTTACATTATTTTCATATACTCTGTCAAGTAGTAATTTTCATTTTTGACAAAAAAATATTCGTATTTTCTAATCTATGGATAAACTTACACCTTTTTTATGATATAATGAAACAAAAGTCTCCATTTGTAAAAACGCTTTTTTGAGAAGCAAAAGGTTCACGGACAATTCCCAAGCTGTCCTTTTGCCCACTGGGCTATTCAGACATCCGGCTTTTTCAAATGGGACTTATAGAAATGAGAACAACGTTTTTGGTGGTTGTATTCATTAATAATGATACTTGATTATTTTAAGGAGGATTTACATGAAATATGAGATAACAGGTGAAACCTTGCCAGTGGTTATATGCAAGCTGGATGCAGAAGAAACAATGATTACCGAAAAGGGCTCTATGGCGTGGATGTCCCCCAATATGGTAATGGAAACAAGCACAAACGGTGGAATTGGAAAGGCCTTTGGGCGAATGTTTTCAGGGGAATCCTTTTTTCAAAATAAATACACCGCTAGTCAAGGCCCTGGGGTGATTGCCTTTGCTTCAAGCTTCCCTGGAAGCATCAAAGCCTTTGAGGTTTCACCCAATCAAGAATATATTTTCCAAAAGAGCGCATTTCTTGCTGGAGAAGCAGGTGTACAGCTTTCTGTCCATTTTCATAAGAAATTTGGCTCTGGTCTTTTTGGCGGGGAAGGCTTTATCTTGCAAAAGGTTTCTGGAAGAGGTACCGTTTTTGCAGAATTTGATGGACACACCGTGGAATACGACCTTCAGGCAGGACAACAGATTATCATTGACAGCGGCTACCTTGCCGCGATGAGCACCACCTGCCAAATGGATATTCAAATGGTTCCCGGCCTTAAAAATATGCTATTTGGCGGTGAAGGCCTTTTTAATACAGTTATAACGGGCCCCGGACATATATGGCTGCAAACAATGCCTATCAGCTCCGTTGCATCTGCTTTAAAACCATTCTTTTCTTTAGATACAAAATAATTTAATTATAAAAAGACCCTTTCCTTTATTAAAATTAAGAAAGGGTTTTTTCCTTTTTATCCCTCAAACCCCTTAAAATACAAGGAAAACGAAGATTTTCACCACTTTTTTCATAGATAATTACCATTTGTTTACGCTTTTATTCTTTTGAATGCTGTGATACTATGTTCTTGTAACAGTTTTGTAACAATTACATAACAATTGAGAAACAACTATTTAAAAACTTTTCTATGAATAAGGAGGAACTTTAAATGAAAAAATTTAGATTAGCCGCTGCTGTTTCCGTTGCAGTTCTTACCATGTCCGTGCAGGCGATGGCCGCACCTCTGAACTGTAATATATCTTCCGGTTCCAGTTGCCCAACAAGCAAAGCGTACACAAGTGCGGTAAAAGGTATCCAGACCTCAAACAGCACACAGAATAATTGTTTTAAATCAACAAACATCGATTCTGTTTTAAGCCAGCTGAACTGCAAAAACAACGGTTCATCTGTAAAGGGTGCTAGCTATGTAAAAGGCACAACAACAGCAAAAGGCTCTAACTGCACCACTTCAACAAAGGGTTCTAACTGCTATACAAATGCTGCAACAAGAGTGAAAGGTGCAAGCACAAACAATTGCACAACAGGCTCCAACTGCAACACAGGCTCAAACTGCGCAACCGGTTCCAACTGCACAACAACATCAAAAGCTGTTAAGGGTGCTAGCACCACAACTGCTTCTAACTGCTTTAACGGTTATAACTGCACCGGTTCTAATTGCAATACCAGCTGTAATTAAAGCGTAGATTGAATAAAGGAGGAACTGAAATGAAAAAATTTAGATTAGCTGCCGCTGTTTCTGTAGCAGTCCTTACCATGTCCGTGCAGGCAATGGCTGCACCTCTTGGATGCAATATACCTTCCGGCTCCAATTGCCCAACACCAAAAGCATTGACAAACGGCACAGTAAAGGGTGCTCAGAACTTGAACAGCACACAAAATAACTGCTTAAACTCCGTTAATTTGGATTCCATTTTAAGCCAGTTAAACTGCAACAACGGATCATCTGTAAAGGGTGCTGCAAACTTAAAAGGTATTGTTATCACAAAAAACGGAATTAACTGCACACCAAACATTAAGTGCACACCCGGTTCCAAGGCTACAGCAGGCACAAAATGTAACACCGGCAACACTTGTACAGGACCCAATTGTACAACCGGCTCCAACAACGGTTCCGGCAACAACGGTTCCGGCAACAATGGTTCCGGCAACAACGGTTCCGGCAACAACGGTTCCAGCAACAACGGTTCCAGCAACAATGGTTCCGGCAACAACAGTTCTACTGATACAACCGCAACTGTATCCGTAAATGCACAGAAAGTAGTTGACCTTGTAAATGCAGAAAGAGCAAAAGCAGGCTTAGGTGCATTGACAATTGATACAAAAGTTACCGCAGCTGCACAAGTTCGTGCAAAAGAAGTTCAGACAAGCTTTTCCCATACAAGACCTGATGGCAGAAGCTGCTTTACAGCCCTTGACGAAGCAAATGCTTCTTACAGAGGTGCCGGCGAAAATATCGCTCTTGGACAAAAAACACCTGAACAGGTTATGAATGACTGGATGAACTCCGAGGGACATAGAGCAAATATTATGAACCCCAACTTTAAGTACATCGGCGTTGGCGTAGATGGCAATGCATGGACACAGTTATTTACTTACTAAGATTAAAAAATGATATGAACTAAAAATAAACAGGTGAATGCTAAAAATGCTATTCCCTATTTAATATGTTTTCATAAGATTTGCCGTAGAATTTAATTCTACGGCAAATCTTTTATGTATTCCATCTAAAACCAACACAATAACCGTATTCCTTTAATGCCCTTTATAAATCGCAAAAATAATTCTTTTCGTACTTTTCTTCTGAGGTCATGATTTCAACATTTTTTTGTTAAATAATGATAAAAACCTCAGAATTACAATTAACTAAAGGGCTCCTTTTAACCCAATTTCCTCTGCCCTTTCTTTCATCCCTTCAATGGTTTCTCGCATGACCTCATCTAAGTCTATCCCCAGCATTTCACAACCCTTGATAATGACTTCTCTATTCACCCCTGCTGCAAAGGACTTGTCCTTAAATTTCTTTTTCACAGACTTTACCTCTAAATCCAACACACTTTTCGATGGTCGCATCAGGCAAAGAGCATTTATCAGCCCCGTCAGCTCGTCAATGGTAAACAATGTCTTTTCCATCTGGCTTTCCGGCTTCACTTCAGTACAAATACCATAACCATGGGTTTTCATGGCACGAATATAAATTTCATCTACTTCCCGTTCACTCATAATTTCTTCAGCTTTGTGACAATGCTCCTCCGGATATTTTTCATAGTCCAAATCATGTAATAATCCCACAACGCCCCATACTTCCTCATCTTCTCCATTGAGACGAGCAAAATGAGCCATTGCTGCCTCTACTGCCAGTGCATGCTTTCGAAGAGCCGGTGTCTTCGTGTATTCACATAATAATTCCCATGCATCTTCTCTTGATAGCTTCTCCATATTAAAAGACCTCCTTTTGATTCATCCTTCTTCCTGGTGCAAGAACAGAGTTTTGACTGGTTCAACAAAGTAAAATAGATAGATATATAAATTACATGCATTCTCTTGCTTTTTGTTTCCATTCTGATTATAATATTATGTATCATATCTTACGTTTGATTGATATATCGAACGAAATTGTTTTTTATATCTTACAATTGTTCATTTTATTTGTCAAGTATAAAAGGAGAATTTATGGAACTGGGCAAAATTATTGCAATCAATCTCAAGGAATTAAGAAACGAACGTAATTTGACACTGGGTCAATTATCAAAAATCTCAGGCATCAGTAAAGCCATGCTTTCAGATATAGAAAAGGGTAGCAGCAATCCTACCATAAACACAATTTGGAAAATTGCCAATGGCTTAAATGTCCCATATACAAAATTGATGGAAGGGGTTGAGAAGGAATCAACTTTTGTCTCAAGAGAGGAGTCTGTAATGCAGATAGGAGAGTCAGAGCATTACAGGGTATATTGCTATTTTAAAAACACTCCTGTGCGGAATTTCGAGCTTTTTTATGTGGAGTTGGATGCACAATCCTCCAATGCTTCCATCGGGCATTCGGAAAAAGCACAAGAATATATTTATATCATTCAGGGTGAACTAACCCTTCATACTGAGGCTGGAGACTATACTTTGGTTGAAGGGGATTCACTGGCTTTCGACTCTTCCATCGGTCACACTTATATCAACCAAAATGATACCATGCTCTCTTTTATTGAAATAAATTTTTACCCCAATTAATAAATACTTTTTTCAAATTCCATCTATAAAAATAGGCTCTGTCCTTTCTGTTTTATCAGAAAGGAAGAGCCTATGAGATAAACTTTACCTAGTATTCTTTCAGTTTTCAATTGCAAATCCGATTTCATTCTAAAAAAAGTAAGTTGTTTTTTGAACTTTCTTACTTTTTCTCTTTTCTTTCTTTTTTACATTGACCGCAGCTTCCCCCGCATCCACAGCAACCGCCGTTTTTTTTCATACGGCGAACAGCCCCTATGAAACCCAAGGCAATCAGTCCTAAAATAATATAATCCAAAATACCCATGTAATCAGCTCCTTATGCAAACAGCTGTAATATTTGATATACACCGAAAGCCACAATCCATGCAATCACACACTGAATCAAAGCAACAACTCCTGCCAAAAAACCTGAATTCAACTCCCTTTTCACCGCTGCTATGGCCGCCACACATGGTGTGTATAAGAGCGTAAAAACCAAAAAGCTAATGGCAGAAATAGGTGTAAATAACATAGACAAGGCATCCTTCAGTTGTGCCACAGTTGTTCCCAACAAAACACTCATAGTACTGATTACCGCTTCCTTCGCAGTGAATCCGGTTATCAATGCCGTTGGAATACGCCAATCCGTAAAACCAAGAGGAACAAATAATGGTGCCAAAATTCGTCCGAACATTGCAAGAAGGCTGTTTGCACTATCTGCTACAATATTCAAGTGACTATCAAAGCTTTGTAAAAACCAAATAATAATTGTAGCTACAAAAATAACAGTAAATGCCTTTTGTAAAAAATCTCTAGCCTTATCCCACATCAACAAAACCACGCTCTTTAATGAAGGGAAACGGTAATTTGGCAATTCCATTACAAAGGGAATGGGGTTACCATGAAAAATGGTTCTACCAAACAAAAGTGCCACAAAAATCCCTATTATAATTCCAAATAGATAGAGACCAAGCATAACCAATGCTCCCTGCTTCGGGAAAAAAGCCGCGGTGAAAACCGCATAAATGGGTATTTTTGCAGAGCAACTCATAAAAGGTGTTAATAGCATGGTCATTTTTCTGTCACGTTCCGAAGAAAGGGTTCTGGTTGCCATAACTGCTGGTACCGTACAGCCAAAGCCAATTAACAGCGGAACAATACTTCGACCGGAAAGACCTATTTTCCGCAGAAGCTTATCCATGACAAAAGCAACTCTGGCCATATATCCCGTATCTTCCAAAATAGAAAGGAAGAAAAACAATACCACAATAATGGGCAAAAAGCTTAAAACACTGCCAACTCCTGCAAAAATACCATCAATAACCAAACTGTGTACCACAGTATTTATGCCATATAAGGTAAGCCCTTGATCTACCCATCCTGTAATCCCATCAATGAGTACTGATAACCCATCGCTTAAGAAAGCACCAATCACATTGAATGTAAGGAAAAAAATCATAAACATAATGCCAACAAATATTGGAATTGAGAAAAATTTATGGGTTAACAGTCCATCAATGCGAACACTGCGAATATGCTCTTTACTCTCCTGACATTTGATTACCGTTGCTTCGCAAACCTTCTCAATAAAGGCATAGCGCATATCAGCTAACGCCGCATTACGATCCAAGGAAAGCTCTGTTTCCATCTCAATAATACTGTGCTCAATCAATTCCAATTCATTTTGGCTGAGCATCAATCTTTTTATTATATCCTCATCATTTTCAATCACCTTTGTGGCGCTAAATCTTAATGGAAGCCCTGCATTTTCAGCATGATCCTCCAGCTGATGACAAACAGAATGGATACACCTGTGCACAGGCCCCTGAGGACAAAAATCCAGCCGTTGTGGTAGTTTCCTTTGCTTGGTTTCCTTCAATGCACTTTGAAGCAGTTCCTCAATCCCTTCATTTTTTGCCGCACTGATGGGGATTACGGGAATGCCCAATTCCTCCGACATCTTTTCAACGTTAATCGTACCGCCGTTATTGCGTACCTCATCCATCATATTTAATGCCAAAACCATAGGAATTCGCATTTCCAACAATTGTAGCGTCAAATATAAATTTCTCTCAATATTGGTAGCGTCTACAATATTAATAATGCCGTCAGGCTTTTCGTTTAAAATAAAATCTCGGCTTACAATCTCTTCGCTGGTATAGGGGCGGATGGAATAAATTCCAGGTAAATCCACCACCTTGCAGTCCTTATGGCCTCTGATTTCACCAATTTTTTGCTCTACCGTCACCCCAGGGAAGTTTCCCACATGCTGATTGGAGCCTGTCAGTTGATTAAACAATGTTGTTTTGCCACAATTTTGATTTCCTGCTAAAGCAAATATCATTTTGCAGCCTCCTCAATCACCTGTATACTTCTGGCGTCCTCCAAACGAATAGTCAGCGTGTACCCTCTCAAACGCAGCTCTATGGGATCGCCCATAGGTGCAACCTTTGTAACCATGATTTTTGTTTTGGGAATCAACCCCATATCTAAAAGGCGATAGCGCAAAACCCCTTCGCCGCCAACCTTCAAAATTACTGCTTCTTTGCCAATGGGCAATTCATCTAACGTCATTATAATCCCTCTATCTAAAGTTAATTCAGTCTAATTCTTGAGAAAGTATAGCATAACCCCCAACCGATGTCAATTTCCCTTGTTTTTTCGGGCTTAATGGGACTTTTTGTTATTTTTTTACCCTAATTTGTTTTTTTAGTCTTCTTCAAAAAAATAAGTCCAAGGGCAATATACCCTTGAACAATTTTTTTGTAACAAATGCTTTTGATTCATAGTACCTCTACTCAATTTTATCTAAATAAGTATAAAAACCATTTTCCTGATATCCAATAATATCCTTCATAAGCTCCTGAATAGTCTTGCCCTCCTGACGAAGGTCATCCATAGTAATATCAACTGCAATTGTATTTTCCTTTAAAATAATCACCCGATCCACAAAATTTTCAATTTCACTTATTTCATGGGTGGTAATAAAAATCGTTTCCTCTCCCGACAGCGTTCCCGATAAGGCCTGCATAAAATCCTGTCGGGTAAACATATCCTTTCCCACAAAGGGTTCATCCATGATGATATAGGGCGTTCTTTTTGCCATACCTGCGGCAATTTCCACCTTGGCCCTCTGCCCCTTTGACATTTTTTTAACGGGTCGTTCCTCTAAATGAAAAAATTCCAAAAGCATGTCAAAGTAAGGCCTGTCAAAGGATAGAAAAAAATCTTGCAAAAAATCACCATACGCCTTGGGCGTCAGGTCGTTAAAATATGTTCCCGCCTCACTGATGTACGAAATTTTCCCTGTCATCTGCTGGGGTGTTTTTTCATCTATTTTAATCTCCAAATTGTTGTCAGGCTTCATCAAACCGGCAATCAGCTTTAAAAGTGTGGTTTTCCCCGCACCATTTGCACCCAAAACCGCTACAATCTGCCCAGTGGGAACACTGAAGGAGACATTTTCCAAAACCCTTTGATAGTTTGCATAGGTAAAATATAAATTCTCTATCTCCACCATGAATTTTCCACCTTTCCGTTTATGGGTAAAACCTCCATAATCTGGCGCTGTCTTTGGGTAATCACTGAATTGCCATAATAATTCTTCATCGCCTCCTCAAGATAAGGAGCACTTTTCGAAATATCATATACAGAAAACATTTTATATATATCTTCATCATAATCCGTTTCCAGCATCCCTCGATAAAGAACTTTTTCTGTATCTCCATTCATTACAGTCAGATACACTTGATATCCGTAATAATAAGGAAGCTTCATTTTTTCATCATTTACCATAGATACATCAAAAATCAGATTATTTCTGCATACAGAAAGTAATCTTCCACCCTCTCCATAGCAATTCATTCGCTTTAAGCCTTTTTCATCAAATTGGTACATCCCGTTTACCACCGTCTCCCAAACCTCAGAATCGTCCTTTTGTTTCACAATTTCATACGTTCTAAAGTAAATGGACGCATCCTGTTCATTCCAAGAAACCACATCTGCCTCAGCTTGGTCTACCTTTCTACCCAGCTCGTTTGTAAGCAAATCCTGTGCCACCAAAGCACCTTCTGTATTATATAATTCAAAAAATAAGCTGTCTTTTTGGGTTCTAAAAATTCCAATCGATTTCTCTCCAACCTTAAACATCCCCAATACATGATTATCCTCATCCAAAGGGAAGGCACAAAGGGCTTTTGCTTCTCCGTATTCCCTTTGGTCATATAGCTCCGCCCTATCAGGTGTTTTAACCATTTCCTCTTTGTTAACACGATATAAGGTAGTTTTTCCCCGGCATTCTTCGTTAGGAATTGCCATACTATAATAGGAATCCCCTAATTTAATACATATTGTATTAATTTGTATGTCATTAAAGGATGAATGGGTGAAGGAAGAATTCGTTTCCGCATAATCCCCCCGGGTATAATAATAAGGCTTATCCTGCAAGGTCATTCCTGTAGGCACCCTCGCCAAATGTCCATTATCCGCATCTAAAAAAGATAAATATACATCAATTTTATCTGCTATAACTGTTTCACCTCCAACAAATTTGGCATTTTGCAAATCATAATCTTCTAATAATTCTTCGTGAAAATTATCCTTATGCTGCATGTTTGCGTCTTTGGAAGGTGCTGAATCGGTGGTAGCGTATACATTTCCGCTGCGGCTAAAATCATAATAATTTTCTTGTTTATAGTAATTATAGCTGTATTTCTTTATGCCTGTGTATCCCTTGCGTTCAGCAAAAATAATACTTTTAATCTGCTCTGTATCAAAGGGATAAAACTTCGTGGTAAGCTCCCCATCCTCTAAACGAAAACTGATTCCTTGGGTGCCATCACCAGCAATCCCTTCTATGGGAAAAAGGTTTAGATATTCTCGTTGTCCCTCCAAATCACTCAAATAAAAAATGCCGTTATCTTGTAATCGATGCATTACACCCAAAAAAACTGAGAAAATCAAAATGCACAAAGCAAACGCCCACATTACTTTATTTTTCATACCCTTCCCCCCTTTTTAAATGTCTTTTCTCCTCTTTAATTTGTTTATGGCAACAATCATTAATACCACTCCGAGAAGCCCTGCCAGTACAAACAGATAAAGACTTTGGGGCATTATGGTTCTCACTGAATAAAATAACTGATTATCGAAAAAGATCCATGCCCGATAAAATGCCACAAAAAACCCCGCTAACACAACCACAAACAGTAACACTCGGGTAAAAACGCTTTCATTATATAACCCTGCAAAAACAATGGCAGTGATAGAGAGAAACATCCCCCCGCTTAATGCCAATACCTGTATCCAAGAAACCGGGAAGCAAGAAGATAAAAATATACTCCTGTGAAATGCCAAAAAAAATCCATTGGAAATAGAGGTATCTATGTCTCTAACGGTTACGCTCTGGGAAATACGCAAAACAGATTGGAATGCTGCTTTCACATACATAGAAGTAATGGGTATGTACAACGCCACCATGGCCACGAGCCACAGGGCAAAATATAAAAATACTACCGCTGATGCTGATAAAAAGAAGGCGTAAAACACCTGGCACCTTTTCATAGGCAACGTCAAGATAGAATACATTCCTTTTCCGTTTGTGTAAAATCCATTCATTTGAATAAAGAGTGTGATAAATAGCGTAACCAAACCCAGAAAAAAAACAATTCCTGTGCCACTATAATCAATCACCATATCAAAGGTGCGAAATTCTTTAGCAATATGCTGATATGTGTTGTTCGGGCTAAGACTGCTGCTAATCAAAAGCAAAAGAGAGGCTATTCCCAAGGAAAAGCTCAGGATATACCGACCACTCTTGCGAAAATACCAATGAAATAAATAATTACTGAGCTTTAATGTATTTTTCATGCCTGCTCCCCCTTTTGCCATTCCTGTTGCAGCAATCCTAATACCTCATCAAGGGATAATTTATTTTCTTTCAACCTTTTTACAAACTCTGCAACCAAATCCCCTGTCATTTCCCGTTGTATCTCCACAAGCATATCCTCGTCAAAATAAAGGATACTGACGGTATTTTTGGGCGTTAGAACCAATCCCGCATCCTCTAAAACACGGAAAGCCTTCTGCGCAGTATTGGGATTGATTTTCAGCTGGGTTGCCAACTCACGCCTGGAAGGCAAAGGGTCTCCCTTCTTTGCTTTTCCCAAAAATATCTGCCGTTTTACAAATTCATTTATTTGCGCATAAACCGGTTCCACCGTATTTAGAACCAGTTCTGTAAAATCTAACATACTACCCCTCCTAAAGTGTACTATATTAATAACACACCTAAGTGTATTATATGACTCATACATATAGCTGTCAATAATAAAATCACCTTTTGTCGAAATATAAAATGAAACCATTCATTGGTCTCTCTATTATAATTTGGGGTAAGGAATCTCTATAAATCATTTGTGCAATAAAAAGGTGCCGACTTTATCGGCACCCTACAAACTTCATGATTCAATGAAGCAATCAACATTTTATTCAACAGTTACTGATTTTGCCAAATTTCTGGGCTTATCTACATCACAGCCTCTTTCCACCGCTGTATAGTAGGCAAACAACTGCATGGGCAAAACATTGTAAGAGCTTGTAAAAATATCTCCTGACTTCGGCAGATAAATCACTTCATCCGCCACTTCTTCCATAGCTAGATTTCCCTCTACAGCAATGGCAATTACTTTAGCGCCCCTTGCCTTTACCTCTTTTGCGTTACTCACCAGTTTTTCAAACAGCCTTTCTTGGGTTGCAATGGCAATCACCAGCGTTCCTTCCTCAATTAAGGAAATGGTACCATGTTTCAACTCACCTGCCGCATAAGCCTCACTGTGGATATAGGAAATTTCTTTCAGTTTCAAAGAGGATTCCATTGCCGCCGCATAATCCAGACCTCGGCCAATGATAAATACGTCCTCACTTTGGGCATATTTTTTCGCAAGCTCAGCCATCTTTGTATCCAACTTTAATACCTCTTCTGTCTTTTGAGGCAATAAGCGTAATTCTTGTAAATACTCATTCAGATGTTCTTCCTCCACAGTCCCCCGTACCTTGGCAAAATA
The DNA here is from genome assembly GCF_001561955.1 of Anaerotignum propionicum DSM 1682. Taxonomy (NCBI): domain Bacteria; kingdom Bacillati; phylum Bacillota; class Clostridia; order Lachnospirales; family Anaerotignaceae; genus Anaerotignum; species Anaerotignum propionicum. Next base: position 394,312 of record NZ_CP014223.1, on the reverse strand, counting down.
CAAGGAAACCAGATATAACAAGGAAAGCTGGGTTGTGTATCCCTTTGTGGTAGCCACTGCAATTTCAGGTCCTGCCCAAGTATAAAGCACATCATCACTTTCTCTTGCAATGGAACTGCCTACCACATTCACAATAGAAAGTACTTTAACCCCCTGTTTTTTCGCTTCCCTTAAAGCTGCCAAAGTATCTGCAGTTTCTCCGGATTGGCTGATGATAATACACAGGTCATTCTGATTCAAAATGGGATTACGATAGCGGAATTCAGAAGCAATATCTACTTCAACAGGAATTCTGCTTACCTCTTCCATAACATATCTACCTACAACACCTGCATGCCACGCACTGCCGCAGGCAACGATGTGGATACGATTAAAATTCTTAATTTCCTCTTCTGTCAAGGAAATATCTTCAAAGCTGATTCTCGTTTCTGTCATTCTGGGGAACACGGTCTTTCTCAACGCTTCAGGCTGTTCCATAATTTCCTTCATCATGAAATAATCGTAACCGCCCTTTTCCGCCGCATCAATGTCCCAAGTCACACGGAATACATCCTTATGAATCTCATTTCCGTCCAAATCGTAAAGGGTTACCCCTTCTTTGGTCAAAAAAACAATTTCATTATCATCCAACAAATAATAGTCTCTGGTATATTCCAACAGTGCGGGAATATCCGAAGCCACATAATTTCCATCACTGCTTAAGCCTGCCAAAAGGGGGCAATCCTTTCTGACTGCAACCAAGCTATCAGGATGGTCAATGCACATAATTGCCAAGGCATATGCGCCACGAACCTTTCTGACTACTTTGCTTAGGGTTTCAACAGGATTTCCCTCATAATAATAATCAAACAACTGGGCAACCACCTCTGTGTCCGTTTCTGACACAAACACATAACCCTTTTCCTGCAAGAAGGCCTTAATTTCCATATAATTTTCAATAATTCCGTTATGAACCACTGAAATTTTTCCGCTTTGGCTATTATGGGGATGGCTGTTGCGGTCACTGGGTGCCCCGTGGGTTGCCCATCTGGTATGACCGATTCCCATATGAGAGGATAAAGTATCCTCTTTGTCAATTTTTTCTGCCAGATTTGCCAATCTGCCTTTTGCCTTAATCGTATATATTCCATCATGATATACAGATATACCTGCTGAATCATAACCACGGTATTCCAACTTGGCAAGGCCATTCAAAAGAACGGGTACCGCCTCGGCGTTCCCGATATATCCAACAATTCCACACATAATTTAAATTTCTCCTTTATTCTTTTATTCGTCCGTTGCCTTTCCCTTTGTCAGGAGAATTTTCTTCTCCTATTTGTAGAAAGACCTGCGTCCCTGAACGAATGGGCGAGAAGCATCCGCCGAAAAATTCGATCACTTCTACCTCGTCAACCGCCCTATCTGCGGTTCTGGCGCTTCAACTGCATAAACCGTCCTTTCCTTCTTTTTCACTGATAGGAAGCCTGGGGTTGCAATCTTTTTCGTCAAAAAGCAACACCGTTTTGATAGTATACCATTTTTTTTTGAATGGGTAAAGAGTTTCCCCCTATCATTATTCTATGACTGAGCAGAAAAGTCTTGCAATAAAAATTTATAAATATGAAAGATTTTTGTTACGTTTCGTTTATAATATTGGATTATACTAGAGTAATACCGTTTCATTCTATATACCCGGCTGTGTTACCGGATTTTCCTTAAACATAACAACAATAAGCGAATACTGGAAGTAATTTCTATTTTTTGCAGGTTGACAGAAAAAATGCATTCAGATTGCGTACAAACATCAACCATGAATAAAGAGATGTGGGATTATCCTTAGGAGGATTAAAATGAAAAAATACATATTATATTTTATTACCGCACTATTTCTATTGGGTACAACGGGTTGCAGTAAAAAAAACAGTGAACCCGATTCAGTGAAGCCCAAAGCGGAGGGCGCATTACCCCAAGATATGGCCACAATGGTAGAACCTATTGACGCACTTATGCGAAATATGCTGGAAAACAACACTGACTATGATGCCACAAATCCTGAATTTTTTTGGAGTGCCCTTTACTATTTCTTAGGTAATTCCGGCGCTGAAAACAGTCTTGTGACAGTGACTGATGATGGAAGGTTAAAGGTACCAAAAAAAGTTGCTCAGGAGTATGCAATTGCCCTTTTCGCAACCTATGATGACTTACTGCCCCTGCCTGAAACCCTTTCCCATTCCATTATCTATGATAAGGATTGGGATGCTTATTTGTTGACACAGGGAGATCGTGGCCTTTCAGAAACAGTGTTATCCAATTATAAGGAAACAGAAAAAGGTTACGTCATTACGGCAAAGCTTGTTTCCACCATGGAGGACAAAGAAGTTTTGGGCAAATGCGAAGTGACAATGCAAAAAAATGCCTTTGCCGATGGCATTGTTGATCCCAGATATTTCTACAGTATAGAGGCTATGACCAAAGAAGAAGGATTTGCTTCACCGACACAAAATGCTTCCTGTGTTTTCAATGGCTTGGCTGACAGTCATACCGTTGAGGTAACCTTGGACGATGGAACCATTCAAGCCTTCCAATTTTATGATGAAACTGTATCAGAAAAGCTTCATACCATGAAAGAAGGAGACGCCTTTTCTTTTATCTATTCTGATGATGATAAAACGGGAACGTTGACCATTCTGGAAATCAAATAAATATGTATAATGAAGTGGCAAACAGAAGAAAAGGAGAAAAAAATGGATTTATCGTTTCGATTTGCAAAAGAAGAAGATACATCGCTGATTTTAGCCTTCATACAAGAATTGGCAAGCTATGAAAAAATGCTGGAGGAAGTCATCGCTACAGAAGAACTTCTCCATGAATGGATTTTCCAACAAAAAAAGGCTGAAGTGCTATTTGCCATAGTGGATGGAAAGGAAATCGGCTTTGCCCTTTTCTTTCACAATTTTTCCACCTTTTTAGGAAGAGCGGGAATTTACCTTGAAGATTTATATGTGAAAGAAGAATGCAGAGGTAAAGGCTATGGAAAAGAAATTTTAAAAGAATTGGCTTGGATTGCCGTAGAACGAAAATGCGGCCGATTGGAATGGTGGTGCTTGGATTGGAATCAGCCCAGCATCGATTTCTATTTATCTTTGGGCGCAGAACCCATGAAGGATTGGACGGTATACCGCCTTGAAGGGGAAACCTTAAAAAATTTAGCCACGGAATAAAATGTTCGTTATTCTGCATCACTCCAACAGATACAAAAAGCGCATGGATAAGTTGATTATCTCATGCGCTTTGTTTTATCTTATGAATACTTCGAAATATATGCTTCTTTATTTTTAGACTAAATTTTTAGAAAATATCTTCTCCGCAGCTAAAATGCCATCCACAGCGGCAGAGATGATGCCCCCCGCATAACCGGCACCCTCCCCCGTGGGATAAAGCCCCTTTGCCCAAGGGCTTGTTCCGTCGTCCCCACGCAGAATCCGAACAGGTGAAGAGCTTCTGCTTTCCACCGCAGTCAATACTGCATCTTCTCTGTCAAATCCCTTTAATCTTTTACCCATTTCAGGGATAGCTTCTTTCATGGCTTCCGTCATAAAGTCGGGGAAAATTTCTGCTAAATTGCATTCCTTTGTATTTGGACGATAGCTGGGAGAAACCGTTGAGCCCTCCTTGGATTTACCAAGAAATGCCCCTACCCGTTGTATAGGTGCAGTATAATTCCCTCCACCCAAAGCGAAGGCTTTTTCCTCCAAATCCCGTTGAAAATACATTCCCCCCAAAGGATGATCGGAGCCAAAATCCTTGGGGAATACCTGCACCAAAAGTGCGGAATTGGCATTTTCTCCGTCTCTGGCATGTTCACTCATGCCGTTAATCGCCAATCTTCCTTCTTCGCTTGCCGCCGCCACCACATATCCACCGGGGCACATACAAAAGGTGTAAACACCTCTGCCTTTTTTCGTGGTATAGGTCAAGCGATAGTCAGCCGGAGGTAGTTCCTTATCCCCTTCCCCATACTGGGCAATATCTATCATCCTTTGGGGATGCTCAATTCTTACGCCCATGGCAAAGGGCTTTTGCTCTAACATGGCACCTTTTTGATATAACATTTCAAAGGTATCCCTTGCACTATGGCCAATGGCCAAAACCACATCGTTGCTCTGAATGGTTTCTCCATCTGAGAGTACAACTCCCTCAACTTGTCCGCCTTCAACCAAAATGTCCGAAACCTTGGCAAAAAAACGAACCTCTCCCCCAAGAGAAAGAATCTTTTCTCGAATCCTCTGTACAACACTTTGCAATAAATCAGTTCCGATATGGGGCTTTGCATCATATAAAATATCCTCCGGTGCTCCTGCCGCCACAAATTCCTCTAAAACCTTACGGCAACGAGGGTCCTTAATGCGAGTGGTCAACTTTCCATCTGAGAAAGTACCCGCACCCCCCTCACCGAACTGTACGTTATTCTCAGAATTAAGCTTCCCTTCTTCCCAAAAAAGAGAAATGGCTTTTTTACGGCTTTCCACATCTCCCCCACGCTCTAAGATAATAGGCTTCAAGCCCATTTCTGCCAAAAGCAAGGCGGCGAACATCCCCCCTGGGCCAAAACCAACCACTACGGGACGATTTATGCATTCAGCCTTTCCTTGAGGAAAAACATAAGATAAATCTGGGGTTACAGATATATTTTTTCCCGTCACCTTGGCGAGTACCTTTTTTTCATTGGCAACCTCCACATCAACAACGAGAACATAATGAATTTGATCCTTTTTTCTGGCATCTAAGGAGCGACGAAAAATCTTAATACTTATTACACCTTCAAAAGGGATGCCCAAAGCTCTTGCAGCTCTTTTTTTCAGCTGCTCCTCACCCCCGTTTACAGGCAGTTTTAAATCAGTAATTCGTATCATATTCCTCCTGCCTCTCTCCATAAAAAACTTCCTTTAAAGCCAACCCCTTTGCAGGGGCGGTGAATCCGGCTTTTTCTCTATCCAACGCCGCAAAAATAGCGGGGATTTCATCGGGCTGTCGTTTCCCCTCTCCTACCTCAATCAGCGTGCCTGTGAGTATTCTTATCATTTGATATAAAAACCCGTTTCCATAATAAGAGATGGTTATTTTATCCTCCGTGCAATGAAAATGAATCTCATATATTTTCCGCACCGTGGATTTTTTCATTCGTTTATTGGCGCAAAAACTCTTAAAATCATGCTCTCCAAGAAACAATTTTGCGGCCTCTTGCATTTTTTCCACATTCAAGGGCTTTTCACACCAAAAAACATACTTTCTTTCAAAAACTGGTGGCCTTTTACTATTCCAAATGGTATACTCATAGGTTTTTGCCTTGGCACTCAAGCGGCTGTGAAACCGTGGAGGCACCTCCTCCAAAGAAAGCACCCCTATGTCCTCAGGAAGCTTTTCATTGATGGCATCCATGAGTCTCTCCTCCGAACCATCCCATTCCATATGAAAATTAGCCACCTGCCCGTAAGCATGGGTTCCGGCATCTGTCCTACCCGAGCCGAAAACCTCAATAGGGCATCCCGCCAAAGCAGAAACGATGCCCTCCAATTTTTCCTGTATGGTGTTGTCTGTGTTGCCTTGTTTCTGCCAACCATTGTATCGCCCGCCATCATAGGCAAGTATCATCTTATAATTTTTCATCATAGCACCTGTTGAATCCCATTTAATATTTTAGGTACAAACTGCTTCTTTCTGGAAACCATGCCGGGGAGGTAAATCCAATTTTCTTCTGCTGTTCCGCAAAATGCTGCATCCACAATATCCTTTGCCTTATCTCCAACGAAAACCAACTCCGAAGACTCCGTCAATATATTGGTTAAAAGGAAAAACAAAACATCACAACTGCCTTTAATCGATTCCATATAGAGGGCTATTTTTGTGCGAAGCTGACTCAGCTCCTCCTGATCCAATGAGGAAATCTGACCAACCCCAAAGGTTAAGCCACTGCCACTGAATTTTTTGAAATCCTGATAAAAAATTTCTTGGGGCGCCTTATCCCCCAAAGAACTGCCTGCCCGAAACATTTTTTCTGCATATTCTTGAATGTCGATTCCTGCAATTTTTGCTACAGCCTCAGCAGCCTCTCTATCCTTTTCCGTGCAAGTGGGAGAGCGAAACATCAGCGTATCGGATAATATAGCGGAGCATAATAAACCTGCAACCTTTGGAGTGATTTCCACGCCGTTTTCCCGATACATTCCATAAATGATGGTAGCGGTGCATCCAACAGGCTGATTGCGGAAATAGACCGGCATCGTGGTTTCCAAACTGCCCAAACGGTGATGGTCTATAATTTCAATAATTTCCGCTTCGTCAATTCCATCTACTGCCTGAGTTTTTTCATTGTGGTCAACCAAGATAATTTTTTTCTTCTCCATATCCAATAAAGAGCGGCGGGAGAGCATTCCACAGTAATTTCCATCCTGATCTAAAACTGGGAAATCTCTATGTCTGATTTTAGATAAAACAGTCTTTATATCAGAAATAAAATCATCCTTATGAAAGGCAATCAGCCCCTCTTTACGCATAAAATAGCCAACCGGGGTGCTTTGGCTCATCAATCTTGCAGTCATATAGGTATCATGGGGGGTGCTGATGATTTTGCAGTTGTTTTCTATTGCCAGCTTTTGAATGGTCTTAGAAATGGGAGCACCCATACAAACAACAATACAGCCCGCCTTCATTTCAATACAGCAAAGCTGACTTTCAAAACGATTCCCCGTGATAACAATATCCCCTTCTTCAATATAGGATTCCAATAAATCAGGATTCGCCGCACCAATCAAAATTTTCCCCTTTGTTACAATATCATCTTCAGCCCCGATAATCATTTTACCATCGATAGTATCCAGAATGTTTGTATACTTGGTGTGCGACATGGCCAAAATATGGGTTTCATAAACATCCATATTGGCTGTGGCAATATCCTTAACGGAGATAATGCCTTCAAGCTTTCCATCCTGCACCACTGGCATGGTGGCATCCCCTAAATCTCGCATGGTGTTCCATGCCTTTTTTAAGGAAAGCTCTCTACTGATAGAAGGGGTTGATTTAATCGTAATATCTCTTACCTGTGTGCCAACGTGACCCAGAAAACCGGGATCCGCCACATCAAAATATTCCAGAACAAATTTTGTTTCATTATTGATTTCCCCTGCTCTTTTTGCCGCAAAATTGCCTTCCTTTAACCTGTTTTTTAACTCTGCATAAGCAATAGCAGAACAAATAGAATCCGTATCAGGGTTCTTATGTCCAATAATATAAACAGTTCTTTCTTTATGCATGTATTTTAACCTCCTAATGAGCCCTCTAACAAAACAATGATAGCCTCTTCCACAAATGGCAATAAGAAATATCCTCATACCATATCATTACCTCAAAAACTTCTTTACCTGTTCAGAGATACTATCTATAACTTCTCTAATCTTTATTGCAGGTTGACCTTATGATCTTATCCTTGCCCGCCAAAGCAACCCAAAAAAACACGTAAAAAATGACGGCAAAAGGCTTTTTGGCTATCGATGAATTCAGTATAGCCGTAAAACCTTGTACCGTCAACATTTTTTGTTTGCATGCTCCCTATTTTGTGCAACCCTCATTAACACCTTTGAATGTGTTATTTCTCTAACACTTTTGTCTCATCCTTATACCAAACAAATGACATTGTCGTTGGGTATAAAACAATGACGCACATTACCAAACCAACTACATAAGGCATTGCAAAGATAGGTACAATAAACGCACACAATGTCATGAGTAATCCACCGAAAAAGAATACTTTGCCACCTAATCTTTGTGTTTTATTCCACACCAATTCACTGCTCAATGCCCAAGGCGTTCTAACACCTGTAAAAAAGTTTGATTTCACTTTGGGCATCATGTTCCCAAGAAAGATAAACAACAGCCCAACACCGCCGCTGACAACTCTGGGTATGGAAATTCTTCCGGGATAAAGACTCTCGGAAAGTGAAATTGCCATGATCGCAGCCATAAATATTACAATCATAAGAACAATATTTTCATAAGCTAAAAAAAACTTTTCATAATTTTTCTTTCTTGGGTCAATTTTGGGCAAAAGGGGCATAAAAATACCCATAATCAAACATAATCCGGCAATGATATATAACTGCCACTTATCACCATAACGTACTCCTCCGCCTGCCTCCCATTGCATAGGTACCAAATCCGGAAGCTTCTGATAAACCAAGCTTACCATTATAATTGGTAATACTGAAAAAATGTATATTGCTATTCTTTTTTTACTCATTTTTATCCCCTCCAGTAAAAGCTGTTATCCAGCTTAAAATCTCTTCAAAAACCGTCATGTTTAACTCATAATAAATATACTTCCCTTTTTTCTCATCCATTATCAAACCTGCATTTTTTAATACAGATAAATGATGAGATATAGTCGCCCCAGTAGCCTCAAAGCGCTCTCCTATTTCCCCTGCAGTTTTCTCTCCCGTTTTTAATAAAAGCAGAATCTCTCGCCGCGTCGGGTCGCCAATGGCTTTTAATGTCTGTTGAAGTCCCATATCATCACCCCATTTCATTTAGATGTTTATCTAAATATAAAATAGCACAAATCCTTGCTTTCGTCAATAACATTTAGATATATGTCTAAATGTACCATGGTCTTATACTGTTCTCATATGATAAACCACATTTTCTCTCCAAAAGTAATATTACACTATAAAAATACCACAGATAATTTCTGTGGTATTTTAGGACCTCACGAAACTTTTGGCATCTCTCTATCCCGTCCAGACATAATCATCAAGAGAGAATTTCATGTGAGCTGGCAGCTGGCGTATAAGCATTAAACTTATCTACAGCTTCATATACCTTCCTTCATAGCCATTCCTCCGGGTGATTCATTGTCCCTTGCAATGATTCAAAGAATAGTTTTAGTTGGTAACCGTCTGCTGTTGCATGATGCACTGTAACCGATAGAGGCATAAATACCTTACCCTCTTCTTCCACAAACTTCCCCGCTTCAAAGCTGGGAAAATAATAGTCCTTTATTCCATGGTTATGGAGAGAAAAGCTTTGGAACGTAAACCATGGGATACAGGAAATAATATAAGCATTGGATAAAGGAATTCCTTTTGAAGACAACACGCCGTGGCTATTACCATGTGCCTTGACATCCCTCTCATAATTCTCATAAAATCCTGAAAAATCCTCCCGAAATTCTGTCCAGAGTAATGATGTTGTTTTGTCATCCTGATGAAACTGAGGATAGGCTGGAGTTAATTGCTTCCACGTACCCAAAACACCATCTCTCATCCCTACTTTTAACTCGTCAATGCCTTGCATTGCTTTGGTTACTAACCACAAATAAGCAGGAAAAAATTTGAACCCACGTTGCTTTAATTTATGTCTCAAAACAGTAACGTCCATTCTTACATCAACAGTATAGCTGGTAGGAGCTATTTGGGTATAATAATAAAATACTTGTGCTCTGGGCCAAGTACCCATATTAATCGGTACGAAACCTTCATCACATATCATACTTTAGTTACCCATAAACCATCTCTGCTGCACCCAAAATAAAGCTCCCCTCTGCGCAGTGTTGGAATACGTACCTCACCACCCTGCTCAGGGTATAGCCTTACAAGAAGAACCTTATCATAAGTTACATATGCAACAAAAGATATAAAATGCTCTTTCTTCATCTCATGGGGAAAGGTAATATAATAGTCATTCTCTATTGCTTCCACATTCAAATAGTGCTCCTCATCTGCGGGCTTAGGAACCAAAGCCGTCATTTTGCGTCCACAGCAGGATATTTCTGCTTCCCCTGTGGCTGTAATCACGTTTCCACAATTAGGACACATATAAAATTTTATCTTTCTCATATTTCCTCCGTCAGTATTGTTGGGCTCCAAATCTCCCAACAGTATCTTTTCAATATTTACATTTAATACCTCTGATAATTCATTGAGCAACGATACGTCAGGGCAACCCAGCCCACGTTCCCATTTCGAAATTGTTTTATCACTTATATTCATGGCATCTGCAAGCTGTTTCTGTGTCATTTTCTTTTCTTTACGCAAATCCAGAATGAGCTTTCCTACCTTATTGCAATCCACTACTGCCACCTCCGTATATGATTATAAATGAATTCTCTTTACAATCCAATCAACGCTCCGTAGAGTTGTAAAATTTGAAATAAAAAAATGACAAGTTCTCTCAAGAAAACTTGCCCTTCCGCTTAAGGCGCCACCCGGATTTGAACCGGGGATAGAGGTGTTGCAGACCTTTGCCTTACCACTTGGCTATGGCGCCCTAAATATAAAATCATTATAGTATTTTCCATTTCAAACGTCAACCCCCTTTTTTGTTACTTTCTGCGCAAAAAACTCAAAATTATTATTCTCAAGGGTATTATTCCCACTCTTTCATGTCATTTTAGCATAAATCCAAGCATTTCACTAAATTCCTGTCTATTAACCCTTTTTTCTGGTTCATAAACTTTTGTTAAGAATACTACATGATCGAAATAATTTAAAAATGAATATATGCATTTATTATTCTAAAAATAAACTAAATAATAAAACTATATTGCATTTCCTCTTATTTTTCAGAAAAGCGATAGAAGCTTTATATATAAGTCTATCTAATTTCCTATATGTAAAAAATTCTATTTTTCATCGTAAAAAATTTTGTTATAAATAATGAATATTTTAGTGGACAGAAAGTAGAACAAATGGTAAAATGAAAAAACGTTCCTTAAAATTTTAACGATTTATTTAACAATCGAACCCCCTGTAGGTTGACGTGATATGTAAGCACTTAAAAATCACGTATTTTATCTCAATCTAAAATAAGAAAAAGGAGGTAGGAATTTTCGTCAATATAGACGGAAAGGTAAAAAAATGAATACTCAAAATGAAAAACTGTATGTAAGTGTGAAAACAGGTGATCCAAGTTCCATAGGACTTCTTGGATTGGCTATGGTAACCCTTGTAGCATCTTCACAAAAACTGGGGTTTACCAATGATTTATCCTTCATTCTGCCTTGGGCAATCTTTCTTGGTGGTATCGCCCAACTATTTGCAAGTGTTCTAGACTTTAAAAAAGAGAATGCTTTTGGAGGAACAGCTTTTGGAGCTTATGGATTTTTCTGGTTAGGCGTGGCCATGAGCTGGATGATGAAGCTTGGTATGTTTGGTGCAGAAGTAACCAGCAAAATTGACGCAAGACAATTAGGTGTTGCGTTTCTGGGCTATTTAATCTTTAGCATCTTCATGACCTTAGGAGCAACCCGTACCAACAAAGTTTTATTTTTTATCTTTGTAGCTGTTGATTTTCTACTCATTGGTCTAACGGGTAGCGCACTTGGATTCATGCCAGAGCCTATGCACCAATTGGCTGCTTGGTCAGAACTTGTTGTCGCAATTTTATCTTTTTACTTATCAGGTGCTCTTATACTTAATATGCAATTTGGCTACGAGTTTTTGTGGATTGGAAAACCTATTCACTGTTTTGAAAAGAAGTAAATATAAGTTTTCTCTATAAGGCCTGAATTCAGGCCTTTTTTAATGAACTCGGTACTATATATTCGATATTATTTATGGTAAAACAACATTACATCCTTATGTCGGAAACAAAAAAAGACGATAGCCAGGACTTGATCATCTTTTGTCACAAAAAAGTACGAATTTATTTATTTTTGCTCACTTTATACTCAAACTCTAGGTATCCTAAATTAAACTCTTGAATGTAACTATTTGTTACTACCACATAGTGGGGCTCCATATGATACTTTTTAAGCACATGCTGCTTTACTATTTTATAGTCATCTTCCAATGTCATTTCTTTCCTCGCAATAACATCGGTTAATCTGTTTCTAATATCGATAAAATATCCGTTATTTGTTCCGAAATACTCCTCTTTAAATCCAAAGAAATACAAATAGAAACGATTCCTTCCTTGGAACTTCCATTACTGATATTGGTTTCGACCTGAAATTACTAATGTCATGTTCCTTTAATCCCATAAATCACGCAGCAAAACGAACCGGAGGATACATCCTTTCATTTTGTACAATGGTTCAATATCCATAATCTTTTTTAACGGACTGCCATTCTGCTTCACTAAAATTCCTACTCATAAGGGAAATGGAAAAGTCTCAAAATCTATATATAAACTATTATTATGAACTAAAATTAATACTATATGTCAGTTTTGAACCTTATGATATATTATGTAAGCAAAAAAACGCCTTGAATTAGCATTTGCTGATTCAAGACGTATCTCTTGCAAGGCGCCACCCGGATTTGAACCGGGGATAGAGGTGTTGCAGACCTTTGCCTTACCACTTGGCTATGGCGCCAAAATATGATCCGTGCGGGATTCGAACCCGCGTTACCGCCGTGAAAGGGCGGTGTCTTAACCCCTTGACCAACGGACCATAAATACTCCCCGTGTTGGATTCGAACCAACGACCCTCCGGTTAACAGCCGGATGCTCTACCGCTGAGCTAACGAGGATCAGTCAATGATCTAGCCTTCGATAAAATATCCTCTTATACTGGGGATGCTCAATCGCAAGCGATCGAATTGTAAAAAATTGAAATCTGGCAACCATCTACTTTCCCAGGCAGCTTCCCACCAAGTATCATCGACCGCTTAGGTCTTAACCGACGTGTTCGGAATGGGAACGGGTGTGTCCCCTAAGCGCATCATCACCAGAAATATCAAGGACTTTGGCAAGCTCTCGCTTCCTCTTTGTCCTATCAGATGTATCTCTACACCTTCAAAACTGAATACAAGAATATTAGTGCTTTCCTAAGCGTTTACCAATCACCGACCAGACACCTAAGGTGTGAAGAGGTGATTGATGCGAAGGAAATATAGCGGTCTTTTCCGTTAGGAAAAGAAATTACCTCGCCTTTATCAATCGATTTATTGGTCAAGCCCTCGGTCTATTAGTATTGGTCAGCTGAACATGTTACCATGCTTACACCTCCAACCTATCTACCTCGTTATCTTCAAGGGACCTTACTTCCGAAGAATGGGAAATCTTATCTTGAGGGCGGCTTCACGCTTAGATGCCTTCAGCGTTTATCCGTTCCATACATAGCTACCCGGCTGTGCAGTTGGTCTGCAACCGGTACACCAGAGGTACGTCCATCCCGGTCCTCTCGTACTAAGGACAGCTCCTCTCAAATTTCCAGCGCCCACAACGGATAGGGACCGAACTGTCTCACGACGTTCTGAACCCAGCTCGCGTACCGCTTTAATGGGCGAACAGCCCAACCCTTGGGACCTACTTCAGCCCCAGGATGCGATGAGCCGACATCGAGGTGCCAAACCTCCCCGTCGATGTGAACTCTTGGGGGAGATAAGCCTGTTATCCCCAGGGTAGCTTTTATCCGTTGAGCGATGGCATTCCCACTTATTACCACCGGATCACTAAGTCCTACTTTCGTACCTGCTCCAGCCGTCGCTGTCGCAGTCAAGCCACCTTTTGCCTTTACACTCTTTGAATGGTTTCCAATCATTCTGAGGTGACCTTCGAGCGCCTCCGTTACCTTTTAGGAGGCGACCGCCCCAGTCAAACTGCCCGCCTGACATTGTCCCCTATCCAGATAATGGACATGGGTTAGAAATCCAATGACATAAGAGAGGTATCCCACCGGCGGCTCCACCAAGACTAGCGTCCTGGCTTCATAGCCTCCCTCCTATCCTGTACATATATCATCGAATCCCAGTATCAGGCTGCAGTAAAGCTCCATGGGGTCTTTCCGTCCTGTTGCGGGTAACCAGTATCTTCACTGGTTCTTCAATTTCACCGGGCGTGTTGTCGAGACAGTGCTCAAATCGTTACACCTTTCGTGCGGGTCAGAACTTACCTGACAAGGAATTTCGCTACCTTAGGACCGTTATAGTTACGGCCGCCGTTTACTGGGGCTTGAATTCAAAGCTTCGCTTACGCTAACCTCTCCTCTTAACCTTCCAGCACCGGGCAGGTGTCAGCCCATATACATCACCTTACGGTTTCGCATAGACCTATGTTTTTGCTAAACAGTCGCTTGAGCCTCTTTTCTGCGGCCACTTTCGTGGCTCCCCTTATCCCTAAGTTACGGGGTTATTTTGCCGAGTTCCTTAACAACACTTCTCCCGTCGGCCTGTGGATTTTCTCCTCATCTACCTGTGTCGGTTTACGGTACGGGTACGTATAATACAATAGCGGCTTTTCTTGGCAGTGTGGATTCGGAAACTTCCCTACTTTTTTTCAGTCCCCATCGCACTTCATCATCAGGAAACGGATTTGCCTATCTCCCTTGACTTTGTGCTTAGCCGGGTATTTCCATTCCCCGGTTTTCCTATCCTCCTGCGTCCCCACAGTTCTGATTATACGTAGTACAGGAATATCAACCTGTTGTCCATCGACTACGACTTTCGTCCTCGCCTTAGGCCCCGACTAACCCTGAGAAGATTAGCTTTACTCAGGAAACCTTAGATATTCGGCCTACATGTTTCTCACATGTATCTCGCTACTCATTCCGGCATTCTCTCTCCTGTTTCGTCCACCATTGTTTTCACTTTGGCTTCGTCCTTGCAGGATGCTCCTCTACCACTTCCTACTCTTCGTAGGAAATCCGTAGCTTCGGTGACGTGTTTTAGCCCCGTTACATTTTCGGCGCAGGTTTTCTCGACTAGTGAGCTATTACGCACTCTTTAAATGAGTGGCTGCTTCTAAGCCAACATCCTAGTTGTCTATGAAATCCCACATCCTTTTCCACTTAACACGTACTTTGGGACCTTAGCTGTCGGTCTGGGCTCTTTCCCTTTTGTCCACGCGACTTATCTCACGCAGACTGACTCCCGAGGGTATCTCTACGGCATTCTTAGTTTGATATGAGTTGGTAACCTTTTTGGGCCCCGCGTCAGTTCAGTGCTTTACCTCCGTTAGACTCCTCTCGAGGCTAGCCCTAAAGCTATTTCGAGGAGAACCAGCTATCTCCGAGTTCGATTGGAATTTCTCCGCTATCCACACCTCATCACCACCTTTTTCAACAGATGTGTGTTCGGTCCTCCAAAGCCTTTTACGGCTCCTTCAACCTGGACATGGATAGGTCACCCGGTTTCGGGTCTACTAATACTAACTATACGCCCTATTCAGACTTGGTTTCCCTTCGGCTCCGTGGCTTCTGACCACTTAACCTTGCTAGCATTAGTAACTCGCCGGACCGTTCTACAAAAAGTACGCCATCAGGCACAAAGCCCTCTGACTGTTTGTAAGCACAAGGTTTCAGGTTCTCTTTCACTCCCCTCCCGGGGTTCTTTTCACCTTTCCTTCACAGTACTGCTTCACTATCGGTCACTAGGGAGTATTTAGGCTTGGGGGGTGGTCCCCCCGGCTTCCCACAGGGTTTCTCGTGTCCCGTGGTACTCTGGATTCTGTCAGCTGGCTCAAAATTTCGTCTACTGGACTTTCACCGTCTTTGGTCTGCTTTCCCAAAACAGTTCGACTATCTCTTGCCAATACCTTATACAGTCCGCAACCCCGAAGAACTAGGTCCTTCGGTTTGGCCTCTTTCCCTTTCGCTCGCCGCTACTTAGGAAATCGAGTTTTCTTTCTCCTCCTGCTGCTACTTAGATGTTTCAGTTCACAGCGTTCCCTTCCATACGCTATGTATTTACGTATGGATACTTGAGGTTTGCTCAAGTAGGTTTCCCCATTCAGAAATCTCCGGATCGATGGCTATTTGCGCCTCCCCGAAGCTTATCGCAGCTTATCACGTCTTTCATCGGCTCCTAGTGCCAAGGCATTCTCCTTGTGCTCTTTCTTGCTTGACCAGTTTTTTGCTTTGAATAAATTCAAAACAATAGCTTGTTCTTTGGAATGTTTCGTAGTAGCGATACTACGGTTTTGTTGGCATCGTCTGCCAACGTTTATTACTTTTATTTCTAAAAAAATTTTACTTTTTCTCGATTGACTCTTTTTTCTTGTATTCAGTTTTCAAGGTGCATTTATTTCATTTACGGCCTTTTTGCGACCGCCTAAACATACTATCATGTATAAACTTCTTTGTCAACGATTTTTTTCGTTTTTTTTACATAATATTTCAAACCCAGAAAACATCAAGTTTTTCAAGTAAAAATCTTCAAAATCAAGAACAATAAAATATTATTTTCATATAGAAATAATGCAATCACCGATTGATTCAACACCTGAAAAAAGGATAGCATTTTATCATTACATTGTAAAAAAGTTATCCCCATAGCAATAAGCCAAATCCAAAAGAGTCCTTTAATTCCGCCTACCAACAACCCGCAAGAACGATTAAAAAAGTTCAAAATCGGTAGCTTGCTCACCAAATTTAATGCCTTCAGCAAAAAACGTGCGAGGAACAAAACAACAACAAAAACAATAATTACGCTGACAATATTAATGCATACATTGGCCAGAAACCCCGCTATATACTCCTTCAATCCCTGTACATCCAACAGATTATAGATAACAGGATTATTATTTTCTAACAATGCATCCTTTAGAAAATCTGGTAGGTGCATATTCTGAATGATTTCTGTTTGTGTATGCATTGCCGCATTGCCAATTACCGTATCCAGTTGCATCGATTTCCCAATAGAATTTGCTAAAGTCCCAAAAAAGGGAGTTTTCCTTAAAAGTACCCCCATCACTGGAGTCAGAAATTTTACTGCAATCATTGCCGCTAGCATGGGTAAAAAGCTCAGTGCCTCCATTACAAAGCCTTTGTGGTAGCCAATGCCTGCGAAAACTAAAATCAAAATAATCACCGCTGCATCCAATAACAATGGCATTTGCTCCATATGTATCACCTTCATTTCCTAAATTCTTTATTTTTATTGTGCCATGCCTTTCTTTACCTGTTTTTGGTCATCGCCTTTTTGCTGATTTCCAGAGGAAGGCGCATTCTCAACGGGTGCTTCATGATTTTTATCTGTGGTTCCCCCAACAACCTCTGGCTCTGTTTCCCCTTCGGGGGATACAATAGGTCTTGCGGTTTGGGTTCCTTTCATCTGAGTAATCAGTGCCTCGCCTTTGGTAACCAGCATAACCTGCTCTAACTGCTCCATTGGCAGAATATCCCTCACATCTGAGGCAGTTCGATAACTCCATGCCAATCTTCCGCTATTTTTTATTCCTGAATATATTTTATCCACACCAATCACAACCCCTTGTTCAGAAGCCTGTAAATAGTCAATCCCTCCGCCGCTTTTGTAGCTTGCGCTCTCCTTACCACTGCTATCAATCCAACAGATTGTGCCTTTTTCCCGCCCATCTTTGTTGGCAATGGAATCACCCATGGCAAGCACAACATAGTTTTTATTTGACAAAGAAACCTGAGCCAATCTGTTTTCAAGGGGATAGCTCCAAGCTTCCTGTCCAACGGAAGAAATCCCGTATATTCCACGGTCTGATACAGCTGCGAGTCCTCCCCCTTGCATAAAACCGATTATGGGAATGACTTCATCATTTTTTTCCACTACAGCAAACATGCTGTCCGTAAGGTTTTCACTATCATCGGGATTTACGTAAAAAAACAAAACCCTCCCTATAGGCTGAATATCGGACGTATCCAGATAGCTAATGGCAAAAGATTTATTGTCGTCGGATACATCGGAGCATAAAGGGAATATTCCGGCGCTTTCCTCGATACGTCCCTTCAACAAAGTGCCTCCTGCATTATATATCTGAACAGAATATGCCGTGTCCCCTTTAGAAATGACAGACAAATACCCATTTTTGTTTAATGCAAATTGTATGAGGGTTCCTTCTGTCTGCACTGTATACATCAGTCCATTTTCCCCATAAACCCGAACTGTCTTCCCATTCATATCCCCCACTGCCGCATAACTTCCTTCAGAAATCAGCTGAGGTATTGTCATATTAAAGGTATCATTCCACTTGCGGTCTCCGATTCCATTGAAATATTTTACGCCATCTTTGGTACTCAACAAAAAACGACTGCCAAACACAGCAAAGGATGAACGACTGCTCTCGTCAAGTTGTATCTTACCCTTCGCCTCTACCATCTCCTCGTTGCCCTGCCCACTTTCCTTCGACTGAAATACATTGGAAAAATAGGATTGAAGCCGCCCCGCTCCATAAAACGTATCTAAATAAATTAGCCCTGCCACTGCGCCCACTAAAGTGAGTATCACTAACAGCGTTACAAGTCCCTTGTCCTTCGCTTTCGGTTTCTGCTGGTTCTTTCCCATAAACTGCTCCTTCCTGCAAAGCATGTTTCTACCATAAATTTCATCATACTATAAATCTTGTTTTTTTGCAATTTACACAGGAGAAAACAATTGACACCTATCGCATTTTCCTCCAAAATTTCAAGCAGCTTGTATCTTTTGAAAATAAAGGAACATAAAAAAAGCCTCCCAAGCAGAAAATCTCCAGCATCCTTCCCTAGAATTTTCCCACTTGCAGAGGCTTTGCTCCTGCATTATTCTGTTGGTAAAGCTTCTTCTTTCAACATTTCATAAAGCTCAATATATTTTTCGGCAGAAATCGCCCAAGAGTAATTGCTGTTCATGGCATTTTTCACAACATGCATCCAATCCTCTTTTCCCTTATGATAAACCTGTAAGGCTTGATCCAATGCCCAGAGGATACCACCTCCATCGTAGGATTCAAACAAGAAACCATTTCCCTCTTTCGTTTTTGCATCATATGGCATTATGGTATCCGCCAAACCTCCCGTTTTTCTTGCAATAGGTACCGTTCCATAACGTAGACTAAACATCTGCCCTAACCCACAGGGCTCAAATCTAGATGGCATTAAAAATAAATCCGCCCCTGCATAAATCTGCTGGGCTAACGTTTCATCAAAGAAAATGTTCAGACTGGCTCTGCCGGGATAGCGATGGGCCATTTCTCTGAAAAAATATTCAAATCTGGTTTCTCCCGTTCCAAGCAACACAAATTGTACATCTCTTTGCATCATATCATGAAATACATGAGATAAAATATCTAGGCCCTTTTGGTCAGCCAAACGGGTAATCATAGAAATAATCGGTACATCCCGACGTTCCAGTCCCAAGCGCTCCTGTAAAACCTGCTTATTTTGTGCTTTTCCCTCTAAATGTTCCACATTATAATGATAAGTAATATGACTGTCCGTTTCCGGATCGTTGCTCAAATAATCAATACCGTTGACAATGCCGCTAAGAACATCCCTTCGACTGCGCAAAATTCCGTCCATTCCATAGCCAAATTCCCAAGTTTGAATTTCCTTGGCATAGGTTTCACTTACCGTAGAAATTCTGTCAGCATAGGTTAATCCCATTTTCATGTAGCTTACGTTATTATAAAACTCAACGTTACCGTTTTCATAACAATAATAAGGTGCACCCAAAATTTCCATGGTGCTCTTATCAAAATTTCCTTGATATTGCAAATTATGAATGGTAAACAAAGTCTTAATTCTAGAATAATAAATCATCTTGCTGTATATCTCTTTTAAGTATAGACATATGGGACCTGTCTGCCAGTCATTACAATGCAAAACATCAGGGTAAAAGTCCAACATCGCCATCATATCCAAAACAGCCTTGCCAAAAAAGGCAAACCGTTCATTGTCATCGCCATAGCCATATAAATTGCCTCGGCCAAAATAAAAGTCATTCTCTATAAAATAAATGGGTACTTCTTGGGGTTTCACCAAAACCTTTGCCCGCTGAATACGCCAAAATAAATGCACATCAAACTCGCCAAGATATTTTACATCTTGCATTTCACTATTTTTCACAGACATATGGCGTGGTATCACAACACGAACATCCACACCCTGTTCCTTTAAAGCTTTTGGCAGCGACCCAACAACATCACCCAAACCACCGCTTTTGATAAAGGGTGCCGCCTCAGAGGCAACGATCAAAACCTTTAGCCCATTTTTCATAATTCTCACCTCGTTGCTATCATACTATGATTTTTTATCAGTAGCAAGAAAATCTTCGCTTTTCCTTCATATCCCAACAAAAAAGTGGTATACTATCACAGAAAAAACCAGTTCAATACCATTATTTTTGTATATGAAAATCTCATTCAGAAAGGATGATATCATGAATCATATTTTGCCCGAAAGAAAAGATGCAAGACCTGAATATAAATGGCATATTGAAGACTATTATTTAAAAGACTCTCAGTGGGAGGAAGTCTTTGCCGACCTTCAAGAGAAGCTTCCCGAAATGGCCCAGTTTTCCGGTCATCTGGAAGATTCCGCCCAAACCCTTTTGGAATGCTTAACAAAAAACAGCGAATTTTCTCTAACTCTGGATCATCTTTATACCTATGCGAATATGCGTCTGCATGAGGAAAGCGCCAATGCTTTTTATCAGGGAATGTCCTCCCGTGCAGAAATGCTCTTAATTCAATATTCTGCCACAGTGTCCTTCCTCTCACCTGAGATTATTGCAATCCCGGAAGAGAAACTGGCAAGCTTTCGCAAAGAGCTTTCTTCGGAATTTAAAATCTATGACCATTATTTTCACTCACTCCTTCGCCAGAAGGAGCATACTCTTTCCCCTGCAGAAGAAGCCCTTTTGGCAAAAAGCTCAGAATTAGGCGGTGCACCTCAAACAATCTTCACCATGCTCAACGATGCTGATATCCATTTTCCCATGGTTACAGATGCTGAAGGGAAAGAAATAGAATTGACAAAGGGGCGTTATGTTACCTTTTTGGAAAGTCCCAACCGCAGAGTGAGGGAGGAAGCATTTAAAGGATTGTATAGCGTATATTTGGATAAGAAAAATACCCTTGCTGCAACCTATAGTGCTTCTGTAAAGAGTGATGTCTTTTTTGCAAAGGCAAGAAACTATCATTCTTCAATGGAGATGGCTCTTGCCGATGATAATATTCCTCTATCGGTATATGACACCCTTATTGAAACAGTGCATGAAAATTTACCCCTTTTGCATCGATATATTGACATTCGTAAAAAAGAACTTGGGGTAGACGAACTTCATATGTATGACCTTTACGTGCCCTTAGTTTCTGAAAATGATGTAAAAATCCCTTATGAAGAAGCAAAAAAAACAGTTACAAAAGCCCTTCATGTCTTAGGGGAAGATTATATCAAAGCATTGAAACTGGGTATGAACAGTGGTTGGATTGATGTTTACGAAAATAAAGGAAAACGAGGTGGTGCTTATTCTTGGGGAAGTTACGGCGTCCATCCCTTCGTTTTGCTCAATCACAATGACACCATTAATAGTATGTTCACCTTAGCTCATGAAATGGGGCATGCATTGCATAGTCACTTCACATGGGAAAAACAGCCTTATCTTTATAGTGGACACAAGATTTTTGTTGCCGAAGTGGCTTCCACTTGTAACGAAGCCTTGCTGATGGAGCATCTCCTTCAGGCAACGGAAGATAAAAAAATGCGGAAATATCTTATAAATTATTTCTTAGAGCAATTCCGCGGCACTTTATTTCGCCAGACCATGTTTGCAGAATTCGAAAAAATCACCCATCAAATGGTGGAGCAAGGAGAACCCTTAACATGGGAAGGTCTGAACACCATTTATCGCGAGTTAAACAGAAATTATTTCGGAGATAATATCACATTGGATGATGAAATAGATATTGAATGGGCAAGAATTCCTCATTTTTATAATGCTTTTTATGTATATCAGTATGCAACGGGCTATAGTGCGGCCATCGCCCTCTCCCGTAAAATTCTCTCCGAAGGAAAGCCTGCCATTGATGCATATCTGGATTTCCTCTCAAAGGGAGACAGAGAATACTCTATTGATTTGCTAAAAGGCGCCGGTGTGGACTTATCCACTGCAGAGCCCATTCAAAAAGCTCTATCCCTCTTCAAAGAGTTATTAGATGAGTTTGAATCTTTATAAAATACAAACTCTCTGTTTTCAAACAACCTTGGCATAAAGAAATAGTAATGTAAAGAAAAAGGCAGTTCCCATTCAGCGGAACCGCCTTTTCTTTTCTCTTGTATCTCCATTTGTAATCTCTATCAACCACCCAAAGAAATTTCCTGCTTGCTGTACCAACCGATGGCTTCTTCCAAATGCTCCTTTTTGAAATCCGGCCAGAAGTCATCAATAAAATAAAAATCAGAATAAACAGACTGTAAGGGCAAAAACCCCGAAAGGCGCTTCCTGCCACCCCATCGAATCACAAGATCCACACGAGAAACTTCTTGAGACTGTAAAGGCCCCATTAAATTGTTTTTTGCAAAGCCCGTGTCCCACTCCCAACTATAGTTTACCAAGAAATTCAGCTTCATGCCCCCCTTGCCAAAGGTTCGCCGCTTGGTGTAGGGCAAAAGCTCCTCAGGAAACATTTTTGAATCAGCATTCCCTAATACCAGCAGTTCTGCATCTTCTCCGGAAAGAAGCTTCACTGCATCTACGCAGGCATTGGTGAAGGAGAGCCTCTGCTCAGTGGGACGTTTTGTGTTATCCACGGTAAAACCGTAATAACTAATTTCCTTTACTCCCATCTCTTTACAGAGCTTGTAAAGCTCAAGTCCCGGATTTAGCCCTCTATCATACCCATCTTTTTTCTCCAGTCCATTTTCCACCGCCCAACGGCGGTTCCCATCCGGTATTATGCCAATATGTTTTGGTATTCTCATGTTTTTTCTCCTTAACGCACTTATTTTTCCGCAATCTATGCATTAAGTATGCCACAGCAGAGAAAAAAAATAACATTAATTGGGACTTTTTTCGAAATAAAAGGAAAGCCCTAAAACATGAATAGAAAAAAGCAAGCTTCTGATAGAATAAGATATAAACTATCCTTTATATTTTATTGATTTTCTCTGGCAGGCTGAATGATCCCCGCTTCAAACAAAGCATCAAATGTATTCGCCGCTCCACCGTGTTCAACAATCTTCCCATCTATAACCTTATCAATATTTACACCGAAAATACTTACACTCTTACCAGAGGGTCTCATCCCCAACCATTCACCAATACTGGTTTAAAATTGTCATCTTTAAATCAGGATATGTTTTTCTTACTTCAATCATATGCTGTTTCACCCCATCCACTCCAACAGGAATACACCTCTCCCCTACTCGAATGATACAGTCTACTGACACATAGTCACAAACCTCATCAAGGCTGTGTTCAGAGGTAATATGCTCATAAAAATATTTCATTCTATCTTTATTCTCCACAAAAAATCCCTCCTTAGGGTTTCATATCAAAAAGATTTTATTGCTATTATATTAGCATACCCCCATTTCATTGAAAAGAAAAAGCCAGATCTCCCTAAGGTCAATCTGACTTATAATGCAAACCTCGTTACAATATGGAAGCCCTTATCTTTAAGATAGCTGTAACAAGCTTCTTCTATTACGACTCATTCACTAGCTTTCCTGTCATATGGTCAATGGATAGTTCTAAAACTTGCACGTATGCCCCCGCCTTATGGATTTCTTCCTCAACACTTTCTGCTGTGGGAAAATACTTCAAGCCAATCTGACGAACAATTTCCACTGTTTCCTGAGCTGTTTCTATTTTTTTCATTTGACCAAATATTATGACACTTTTTATATTTAATGCCCATTCTCCATCCTTGCGATATCCTTCGTCCATTACACAAAAGGACACCCTGCTGTCAGATGCTAGGGCATCCAGCTTGTGCCCTGCTTTTGCACTATGAAAATATATCTTGCCATCCAAATAAATGTAGTTCATGGGAAAAGCATACGGATACCCATCCTCGCCATGCACCGCCAAAACACCTCTTGGTGCTTGGGTTAAAACATCCACACATTCTTGTTCGGTTAATTGCTGTTTGAATCTCCTCATACCTCGAAACATAATAACCCCCTAATTCTTTCTATGAAACCAAACGAATCATAAAAGCACCTTACAAAATAATATCATAAAAAAACAATAAAGTCATGCATGAGACAAATATCTCAAAACATGACTTTATATTACTGCGGATGACAGGACTTGAACCTGCACGGGGTAACCCACTGGAACCTAAATCCAGCGCGTCTGCCAATTTCGCCACATCCGCATGATAGAGTTTATTTTAAACTTCCCTTGAAAGATTGTCAAGGAATAAATTCCGTTTATATGAAAAAAGGCTCTCATATGAGCCAAGTCATGAACCAGGAGGGATTCGAACCCCCGACCCACGGCTTAGAAGGCCGTTGCTCTATCCAACTGAGCTACTGATTCCCACAAAAAAAGCGGGTGATGAGAATCGAACTCACGTGTTCAGCTTGGAAGGCTGACGTTCTACCATTGAACTACACCCGCAAAATCTGAACCAGGAGGGATTCGAACCCCCGACCCACGGCTTAGAAGGCCGTTGCTCTATCCAACTGAGCTACTGATTCACACAAAAAAAAGCGGGTGATGAGAATCGAACTCACGTGTTCAGCTTGGAAGGCTGACGTTCTACCATTGAACTACACCCGCAAAATCTGAACCAGGAGGGATTCGAACCCCCGACCCACGGCTTAGAAGGCCGTTGCTCTATCCAACTGAGCTACTGATTCAAAGCGATTACGCAAAAATTATTATGCCACAACTTTCATGCTTCGTCAACACTTTTTTTTAAAAATGCAGTTTTTTATACTTTTCCCTTCTTTTATAGAAGAATCAGAGAGGGAAATCACAGTTAATCCTTTTTTCATTTCACAACATAGAGCGTCTTTCTCCTCACTCTGTTTTAAGGCAAAGGTGCTACATCTTATACTTACTTTTTATCCTTAAAAACAAGAACAACCACTCCCAGTCTGCCTATTTTTTAAGCCTAGGAGGTATGATTATAATATAATACCTCCTAAGATTCGGCAGCTTTGTATTTATATTGTTTCAAAATTGCCCTAACTCACTTTTATAATATTAAATTGAGGTCACAAAGGGAATGCTCTTCTAATTATTACACCTATAACTCACGTTTTCTCCGTCTGATTGTCCCTTGGTCGAACTCCATAATAGCGCCCTCTATTCTTTCATTTTCAATGGAAATGATTCCAAAGGTGGGCGGAAATCCATCCCTTGGCAGAGAAATACTGCCGGGATTAAACAAATACACACGTCCGTCACCATCTTTGAAAGGTACATGGGTATGCCCAAAAATAACGGCATCCCCCCCCTGTTCTTCTCCCCAATAGGCTACGGTGTTCACATTGAAATGTACCCGCTCTTTATGTCCATGGGTCAGCAAAAAGCGCTTCCCTTGGGCAGTTACCAGCTTATGCGAAGGCGTATCCCACCCATAATCATTATTTCCTTTCACATAATGAAAAGGCAGACCGGAAAACATAGATTGAAGCGCTTTGGCATCCTCGTCATAATCACCTAAATGGAAAACCATGTCCACCTGCTGCTCCAGTCTTTGCAGCACTGCCTTTGCATTTTCAATTCGCCCATGACTATCACTTAATACCAAAATTTTCATTTCTCCAATTCCTTTTTCAGCATCTCCTTCATTTTACGCAAAGCTTTTCCTCTATGGCTAATGGCATTCTTTTCTTCAGGAGAAAGCTCTGCCATGTATTTGCCTTTTTCGGGAACAAAGAAAATAGGGTCATATCCAAAACCATTCTCACCCTTGGCCTCCCAGCCAATGATTCCCTCAACAGTATCATAGCTCACCAGCCTTCTGCCATCAGGAAATGCTGCCGCTATACAACTTACAAATCTGGCAGTTCTCTTTTCCTCGGGAACATTTTCTAGCTTTTCAAAAATGGCCTGAAATCTCTGTGGATAGGGTGTTTCCTCTCCCATAAATCTGGCGGAATAAATTCCCGGAGCCTTGTCCATATAATCAATTTCCAAACCGGAATCGTCGGATAAGGTTATTTTATTGCCAATCTCCATGATCTGTACAGCTTTTTTCATTGCATTTTCCTCAAATGATGTCCCATCCTCAACGACATCAAAGGTAATGCCTGCATCTTCCATAGAGACAACCTCTACATTCATATCTGCTAAAATTGCATTGATTTCTTTGATTTTCCCTTTATTTTTTGTAGCAAAAATAATTGTTTCCATGCTTTTCTCTCTCCCATCTTAGCGCAATTCCAAGCCTTCCAATGCGTCCTTCTGTATTTTCATTAAATCCTGAATTCCTTTTTTACCAAGGCAAAGCATCTCTGCCAATTGCTCCTGAGAAAAAGTACCGTTTTCTCCCGTTCCCTGCAATTCAATAAAGCCTGATGCATTGCTCATAATAATATTCATATCCACCTCAGCAGCGGAATCTTCCTCATAGCATAGATCCAAAACACTCTGTCCCTCCACGATGCCAACACTGACTGCCGTTATATAACTGGTAAGGGGCATTTTTGCCAGAAGTCCCCGTTCCACAAGCCCTTTGCAAGCCAATGCCAGAGCAATAAATCCCCCAGTGATGGAAGCTGTTCTTGTTCCGCCGTCTGCCTGAATCACGTCACAATCTACGGTAATACTTCTTTCTCCCAGAGCCTTCATATCAACAGCACCTCTCAGCGATCTGCCAATGAGCCTTTGAATCTCTGTTGCCCTTGGATTCATTTTCAATTTATGAATATCCCGTTTATTCCTTGATTGTGTAGCACGAGGCAACATGGAATATTCCGCCGTAACCCAGCCTTCACCGCCACCTTTTTTAAAAGAAGGTACACTTTCTTCTACCGTGGCATTACAAATCACTTTTGTATTGCCCCATTCTATCAAAATAGATCCCTCTGCGTATCGGGTAAAATTTTTCGTTATTTTGATTGGTCTTAATTCATCATTCTCTCTGTTGTCAAATCTACTCAATTTTCTTTCCTCCTTTGTGCAATCTATTCTCCATTATATCCTGTCTATCCATCTTTGAACAGAAAATTTTCTATCTCATGTCTAATCAAAAATACATCAGATTTCAGTAGATTTACCTTATCCCTAATGACAAATGCATAATTTCATGGTTCTCTTTCTATTTTTTTTCGTAATAAAATAGAATTCTGCATTTGAATCAGTTTTAAAATAAAAAATTACCATCAATAATTCTAAATATTTTGTAAAAATATAATCATACTATTTTTATGATTGATTGAAAGGAGGCTTTCTATGGATACTTTTATTCGCAGAACAATGATTTTTTTCATTGGAGCCTTTGGTTATTATAGTATTGAAGTGCTTTACCGTGGCTATTCCCATTGGACAATGTTTTTGGCAGGGGGGTTGGCATTTTTATGCCTATATATTTTATTCAACACCAGCTTTTCTTTGCCCTATTGGGCATGCTGTTGTATCGGTGCACTGATTATAACTGCCATAGAATTCTCCGTAGGAATTGTGGTGAATAGATGGCTGGGATGGCACATCTGGGACTATTCAAAGCTACCTTGTAATATACTGGGACAGGTTTGTCTGCTATTCAGCATAATTTGGCTGATACTCTGTATTCCCATCGGCTTCCTGACGCGACTTTTGCATGAAAAAGTAGTTAATAAAATTATGTTCAGCATGTTAAACTCTTTGAAACGCAAAGAAGTTCTGAACAAAAAAATCCACCCCTAGGGTATAATCTATCCGTATACAAATAGTTCGTGGCTTTGCTTTTCTTTATGTGATCCTATGTACCTTAGCCCTACACAAAAAAATATTTTTCTGAACATATAAAAGGCATTACAAAGTAAATTCTCACTTGTAATGCCTTTTTCTATTCTTTATTACCGAACTGTATAATCATCCATCATTTCAGTAATTGCTTTGGCCATGGCCATTGCAACAATGTCCTGATTTGTAGAAGAAGAAATTTTGATAGCGTCACCGGGGTTTGATAAGAAGCAGGTTTCCACCAAAATTGCAGGAACTGAAGTACCATTTAAAATCAATAAATCTGTTCTTCGCTTCACACCACGATTGGTGGTACCAAAAGCTTGAATCAAGTTGCTCTGCATGATCTCTGCCGCCTTCAAGCTGGTCAACTTACTGCCGTTGTCATTGCTATGTACCTGATACAGGGTTTCCGTACCATTTGCAGTCGTGTTCGTTCCTGCCGAATTCATATGAATGGAAACCATCAAATCCGCAATTTGATTTGCTGTTTTTGCCCTCAGGCTATTTTCAGGTCTTGTATCGCTGTCTCGGGTCATATATACCTTTATATCGGAACTCTCCAGATATTTTTGCACCTTCAGCGCCACTGCTAACGCAAGATTCTTTTCCACCAAGCCGTTACCACTGGTGCCCGGATCGTTTCCACCATGGCCTGCATCCAGCAGAACAACTTTATTATAAACTTCCTTTGGATTCTTTACAGCAATCTCATATCCATTCTTTGTTTCCTTCACCACATATTCACTGTAGCGATTTTGGTTAAACCGTATTACGGTGTCACCACCCTTAGTGGAAACTAAAATATTGTTAATAACATCATTTCCAATTTTTAATGTACCATATCCATATACGCTCTCGTAATTCCCCGGCAAGGTCAGCTCATAATAGCCCTCTGTGTGCCGGTCATTTTTTACAATTCTATCAACATCTAAAGATTTTATATTCTCTAGCGTTAGAATATTAGACGCTGAATCATAAGAGAGATTTTCAAGGGTTGATTTTTTCACTTCAAGGGTTAATTCTCCATTTTCCTCTTTCCAGCTAAAGTCTGTCAATTGCCCAATCTCTAAAACAATGCGGAATGTATTGGCATCATACATACCTGTTCTCGCAGCATTAATATAGGATAGACCTTTGGTGCTCAATTCATTTTCCACTTTGGATTGAACATTTGGAATATCCACCACAATTCTCTGGGGGTTTGATAATGTTGATACTTTCGCACCTAAAGAGCCACTGGCACCTACCACCAATTTGTCCGCATCGCCTCGATTGGTAAGGGAAATTTCATCAATCACAGACTGTTCAAAGGTAATAATAATTTTTTTCTTATCTGCACTTTGAGTTATTGTCTTATTCTTTTTACCGGATAAATCAAAAACAACTCTAGTAACAGGTGTACCATTACTATCATGCTGAGCCGTACGTATCGCCGTTACTATATTGCTGTTTGTTGCAGTAATTTTTTCCGAAAGACTGCTGGTTGCATTTTGAATGTCGATAACAACCCTACCGTCATCCACATAAACCTCATCATAGCTGTATATTGCCCGATCTGCTTCAATGGTAAAAACCTGTGAGGCTGTTGCGCTGGTGGGTACAGAAGCTTGAAAAACTTTGATCGCCTGGGTTGTTGGCGTTGTAGGCGTGGTTGGTGTTGTTGGCGTAGTTGGTGTTGTTGGCGTAGTTGGCGTAGTTGGCGTAGTTGGAGTATTGTCAGAGCCAATGTTTACTGTTCTATTGGGGTCATCCCAAGTAATATTCAAATCCAAAGCCTGTGCCAATGCCCTTACAGGGAGCATGGTTCTGTCGTTTACAACCATAGCCGGCACATCCATTGTAAACTCTTTCCCGTTTTTAATGCCCTTTTTACTTCCCAATGTGAATGCCACAGTGGAATCATCATTCATTACAAAGGCCTGCTTTGTATCCTCGTTCCAAAGAACCTCACACCCCAGCGCCTTCGCAATTAAACGCATGGGAAGCACTGTTCTGCCCTCAATAATCACAGGAGGCATATCCTCAGGTACTAATTCCTTCCCATCAATGTTTATTTTAACTTCAGACGCATTATATGGGTGATTCTTTCCATCATAAAATAAATTCATATTTATTTTTTTTGCATATGCCACGTTTGTCATCATCATCCCTATGGCAAAAGCTGAAAGAAACAGCCGCTTAAACCCAACTTTCATAGTTACCTCCTAAAGCATATCCCATCAAAAGGCAAATGCCTTCATTATTTACTTAATCATATTAAGTATATCAAATTTTGTCGCAATTGAAAGGGAAATGTCCCAATTGAAATATAATTTTAATAAATAGAGAAGGGCTTTTTCTTCTTATATCTAAAGGAACACAAAAAGGTCTGAATAAAACTGATATAAGCTTCAAATGGAATTCAAATAATTTCCATTCTTGTTTCACACAAAAAAGAAAAAAGCCCGATTGCATTACAAGGTTTTCCCTGTAGTCTAATGCAATACGGGCTTTTGGGTTTAAAAGACTGACCTCTAATAGGTCGAAATGGTAGGTGGCATAAAGAACTTTCCAGAGCCGTTCATTCCGGCTTCATATTCTGACCTTTGGCAGTATTATATTTCAATAACAAAACTCCATTCCCATAAAGAAAACCCCACAAAAGTATTACATCGGCACTCCCGTGGCTGCAAGAATCAATCCTACAACAAACAACGGATATTCCCACCACCAGACACTGCTTTTCGTTGCATGATTCACTTGGGGATGTTTATATAATCCCATGAGATAGCAAATTACAATGGCAATGGAAAGGCCCACTACCATGGGGGGAGAAAAATTTTCTATTTTAAATAAAATATAACATGCAAATACTGCCAAAAGAAATCCATTCGCCCAAAGATCGCCTTTAAATACATTTTGGGTGGCAAAAGATTCTTTATTTGAAAAATCCACCTGATAAACTCCTATATCTTAAATGGATGCTAAAAACAGTTATTATACTTTTTTACGTGCCAAAATATCAAATTTTTTTAATTTCTTCATTACCAAACCATGAATGCTGTTTTCAGGGTAATTTCCCTCAGCGTCCTTCTCTCCTGCCGGCATTCCCATCAAAAGGGCAATGCCTTCTCCAATCTGGCTGATGGGATAAATGTGGAATTCACCGTTTTTCACAGATTCCACAACCTCATCCTTCAACACCAAATCCTTAATGTTGGATGCAGGAATTATAACCCCTTGGGTTCCTGTTAAGCCACGCTTTTTACAAAGGTCATAAAAGCCCTCAATTTTGTGGGTAACACCGCCAATGGCCTGAATTTCCCCTTTCTGATTTACGGACCCTGTAACCGCCAAATCCTGGCGAATGGGTACCTCGGAAAGAGAAGAGAGGATGCAGTAAAGCTCTGTACTGGAAGCACTGTCCCCATCAATCCCATTATAGTTTTGCTCAAAGCAAATTCTACAAGAAAGAGATAATGGAAATTCCTGTGCATAAGTCTGCCCTAAAAATCCGTTAATAATTTGAACCCCTTTGTCATGAGTCTGACCACTCAATCGCGCTTCTTTTTCAATATTAATAAGCCCGGATTTTCCCACATAAGTGGTTGCTGTAATACGGCTCGGGTTGCCAAAAGCATAACTTCCCATATCCAATACAGCTAAACCGTTAATCTGCCCAATAACACGCCCCTCAGTATCAATCATGATAACATGTTCATCCAGCATTTCACCAAGCTTTTCTTCATAAAGCTTCATTCTTTGCTCTTTCTCATAGATCGTCTTCTTAATATGAGCCGCAGTAACCACCTGGGCATTCTCCATTTTTGCCCAAGTTACCGCCTCACAAAGAATTTCCGCAAGCTGATTAAAGCGTGTAGACAACTTATTTTGTCTCTCAACCAGCCTTGATGAATATTCCAAAATGGCACAAACTGCGCTTGCATCAAACTCCATGGTCTTTTCCTGCTCCACAAATCGTTTAATGAATCCTGCTAATTTCCACATATTTTCACGATTCCTAGGCATCTCATAATCAAAATCAGCCTTAATCTTGAAAAACTTATCAAACTCCTCGTCATATTCGCTTAACAGCTCATAGTAGTAGTTGCTGCCAATCATAATTACCTTAATATCCGCAGGAATGGGTTCCGGTTTTAATGTAGGTGCCACCGTAGTCCCCAATTGGTCTCTGCTGCTGTCCATGTTAATTTCCTTGGTTTTTATCACCCGACGCAGTGCCTCCCAAGCTTGGGGCATAGAAAGAATATCCTGTGCCTGCACAATGAAATATCCCCCGTTGGCTTTATGGAGCAAGCCTCCTTTGATTTTCATAAAATCCGTGGTTAAATTGCCGAACTCACTGTCATACTCCACTTCTCCCATTAAGTTGGAATAGGTGGGGTTAAAGGATACCACCACAGGAGCACCTTCGCTCTTGGAATGATCTACAATTAAGTTCACCTTGTATTTCAGTGTAACATCTTCAGCGGGTTTTTTCCCAAGCATGGGCAATAAAGAGGAAATTCCTTCATCACTGTCTTCTTCATCCTCATAAAACTGTCCCAGGTTTTCTAAAACATCTTCGCGTACCTCGTTGATATACTCGATTACCCGTTTACAATCCTGATATTTCTCCTGAATCCCACTGATATGGTGTCCAATGGCAAACATACCCACTTGATATTCAAGCTGTTCCAATTCTTTTTTAGAGGCCTTATCCAGCTCTCTTATGTCACGCATGATCGCTCCGGCTTTTTCCTGAACAACCTGCGAATTTTTTTCAATTTCATTTTTAATATCTTCGTCTAAAGCATCATATTCCTCTTCACCAATGGCATTCCCGTTTACAACAGGCATAAAATAAATGCCGGAGTTGGTGGTTTTTATCTGGAAGTCAAATTCAGCAGCCATTTTGCTCATATCTTCCATCAAACTGCTTCTTTTTTCATCAAAAGTACGCATCAAATTGCTTTTTTGCTTCTCATATTCCTCTGCGCGAAATACCTTCTGTATTTCTGTTTTCAGAAGCTGAACAAGTTCGCTCATGTCTTCTTTAAATTGCTTCCCCATGCCCTTTTCAAACCGAAGAGCCAAAGGATTTCTTGGATTTTGAAAATTATAAACATAACACCAATCTCTGGGGACAGGCTCAGTTGCCGCCAACTTTTCCGTACTGGCTTTGGCATAGGTGGTTTTCCCTGTACCTGAAGGCCCCGACATATAAATGTTATATCCCTTCATTTTCACCATCAAACCAAAGTCAAACGCCCTTACTGCACGCTCCTGCCCGATAATTCCTTCCAATGGAGAAATTTCGCCTGTTGTGCGAAAGGAAAAATCTTCTGGAAAACAGCCATTTTTCAGCTGTGTATACTCTAATTCTTGCGCCATCTTTACTCTCCTCCTTCCAAAAATGCAGACATATTTCAGCCCAATATTCGAAACATTCTTCTGTCCGCATTTTCTTATCCTTTCTTGCAATGTTCCTCATAGCCCTCAAAAACAGGATAATATTTCCACATAATTACGGCATCCTCATGGGTATCTGAGTAATAATTTTTCCGAATCCCTTCCGGCCGAAAACCATATTTATGATACAATCTCTGTGCCGGCTCGTTATTGATACGAACCTCCAAAGTAATTCCAATCATTTCTCTTTCTTTCGCCACCAGTTCCATGTTTTGCATGAGAAGCTCACCAATGCCTTGCCTGCGATATTCGTGCAAAACCGCCACATTGGTAATATGCCCTTCTGTAACTACGTGCCACATGCCTGCGTAACCAACAATCTTATCTCCATCCATGGCAACGAAATAAATCGCCATTTTGTTTTCCTTGATTTCTCGCTCGAAATCCTTTCTGCTCCAAGGTACCGAAAAAGAAGCTTCCTCTACCGCCAGAACTCCGTCAATATGCTCCTCCTGCATTGGTACAACTTTAATCATTCTGTTTCCCCTCTCCTTGCAGGCGTTCTTCCCGCTCTCGTTCTGCCTGAGACTTTCTTAAATAAATTAAATCAAAAGTACTGCCTTCCACCGCCCCACCTTCTTTTACAAGTTCCATGGCCAATGATGCCACAGAGGCTGCCCTTTGCAAAGAGCAGTGAGCAGGAGCAAAAATAAAATCAGGGAAAAGAGATAAATTTTTTTGATGAACCGGCACTCCGTCTCCTAAAAATATAACCTTTTGTTCATAGTCCCTTGCCATTTGTATTACTTCATCAATGCTGATTGCCATCATTTCCGTCAAACGGCTTAATTTTCCGTTGATCCAACGGTAAAAAGCTGTATAAACCTGACTACGTCTAGCATCCATAATCGGACAAATTATTTTATCTGTTTCAAACACATTATATGCCAGAGCATCCAATGTGGGAACGGGAACGAGCTCCTTCCCAAGGGCTAAGGCCAACCCTTTTGCTGTAGCAGCACCAATGCGCAGACCGGTAAAAGATCCCGGCCCGCTGGCACAGGCAATATAGTCGGCTTCATCTGCCTTTGTTTCCGTTTTTTCACAAATTTCAGCAATCATCGGCATAATTGTCTGACTATGTGTTAATTTATAATTTAAGGTAAACTCCGCAATCAGCTTGTCCTCCTCCACAATAGCAGCACTGGCTGTTTGCCCTGTTGTATCAATGGCTAAAATCTTCATGCTTCTTCCCCCTGACAAACGGTAATTCGTCGATAATCGTCACCTTTTTCAAAATCCTTCTCTATGGTGATATGAATGGCATCTTTGGGTATTAAGTTAGGAATCAGCGTAGCCCATTCCACCAAAGAAACCCCATGACCATAAAAATAATCCTCATAACCGATATCATCCATTTCCTCCTCAGAGGAAATACGGTACACGTCAAAATGGTATAGGGGAATTCTACCCAAGTATTCATTAATAATTGTAAAAGTCGGGCTTGTAACATGCTCTGTTATCCCAAGTCCTCTGGCAAATCCCTTTGTAAAGACAGTTTTCCCTACACCCAAATCCCCATCCAAAGAATATACCTGGGCAGGCTTAGCAGCCTGCCCCATTTTCTCACCAATCGCCTCAGTTTCTTCGGAAGAAAAGGTCTCCCATTGTTTCTTCATAAATCCTACCTCATTCTCAGTAAATATAAATTGCTGTCACACCTGAATCTACCATACGAGAAGTTTTCCCATTATAATAGTACAAATCACCTATCCCTGTTGTAATATCATAGTTTTTCAAGTAAGCAAATTTACCGTTTTCTTTATATTGGAACACAAAAACATCTCGATCAATTTCTGTTTTTCCCTTTCCGTCAAACTTCATCAAGGCACTGTTGCCTGTTTTGGTATCGGTATTTGCCATATAGTATACCTCTCCCTTGTCTTCAGGGAAATATACTCCAACAGCATTTTTCTCTATGTCTTGTGGAGTTCCATCTTTATACATGCCTAAACTGCCCATGCCACCGTTATAATTATAATAATACACCAATGTGTTACTGTCACCCAAAAAGGTCATTTGTTCAACTGATTTTTGAACCTGAACAGGCGCACTCTTGCCATCAAGGGCTTCCACCATCAACACATTACCACCTGTGTTTTCATCCTGCACAAAATAAGCGGCAGTTTTCCCATCAGGAGAAACCTGAATTGTATTAGGCACTGCTTTTTTGTCTTGCAAAAGATAATTCTTGCCTGTTTTATCTGCAATAAATACTTCTCTTTGTCCATACATCAATGCTGCATAATAGGTGTACATTGCTTCATCAAAGGAGGTGACCTTTGAAAGCTTCACAGGCTCCGGTGCTTGCATATAGAAACCACCCACATAACTGCCCTTACCCTGAAGGGATACAGCAGAAATCACAGTTTCACCCAATTTGATTTTATTACCCCCGGCATTTAGCAAATAGCAATCCTGAAAAATAGGATCCATACCTTCTTTGCCATTCATCTTTTCTCTAATCTCTTTAATTTGAGCCTGACGCTTTTCATCATAGGATGAAAGATCTGTAATGTCATCTTCAATCAACTGACTAAAGGAAGCATCTTCCGTTCTCATCGCGCAGTACAAAACATCCTGATTGTTAGGCATCAACTCTGCGTAAGTAACCTGCTCTGCAATCAGCTGGGGCTGTTTTCCCGGAGAAAACTGAAAAAGCTGATATGAATCTTCTTTCTGTCCTAAATAATAAGCAATATTTGTTTTCTTTGATATAAAACTCAAAACAGAGGAATCAGCCAATTTTACAGATTCCTTCTCTCCAATGATGCGAGAGAAAAGAGCTATCTTCTCGCCAATATTCTTTTTGTACAATAGATAGGAACCGTCATCGCTTAATTCATATGCACCGTTTTGAAGTAAGATATCATCGTCTATCTTTTGGCTCTGTCCATTGGCAAAAACATACAAATCCATTTTATCGCCGTTTTTTACAAGATATGCACATTCATTGCCATCAGCGCTTCTAATAAAATGATACACCTTTTCCCCAATCAGAATGGGCTTGGCATTTTTATTTTCGATGTCTTTATAATATAAATCCCCGATACTATCCGCATTCACCCCTGCCATATAGTAAATGTCACCATTATCCTCAGAAACATTTGCACCCCAAGCTGAGTAATAATAATTGCTGACACCACCTTTGGTTACACTATCATTCACCATATAAGGATCATTTTTTAGATCATAAACATATAAACCATTATCCTTTAAGTACGCAATTGCTAAATCTGCAGTTTTCCAAAGGCCACCTCCTGTTGCAAACCAACAGTAACCAATTACCCCTACAAAGGCAAGAACGCCTAAAATGACCTTCCACCAAACACCATTGTCTTTTTTTCTGAAATTTGCTTGATTTTCCACATCCAACGCCGTGTTATCCACATTATCCACAGTTTCTTCCACAGTGTCATCTTTGTCTGCTCCCTTTTCCACAAAGTTCTGCACAACTTCTCTATCCGTATCCACAGAGTTATTCACAGAATCCTCTGGTGTTTCCACAGAATTGCTCACATTTTCCGCAAATTCCTCTGAAAATCCTCCATCTGTCCCCATGTTCTCTACAGTCTTGCCCTGTTCATCCACATTGTTTTCCACTTGATTCACATCTTTATCCACAGCAATACTTTCGTACTCCTGCTCTTCCTTTCTCTGATCATCCAATGTAATAGCCTCCTTGAAATTTTTGTTAAAAATATCGATCCTTTATGATTCTGCACGCCCTAAAGCCTATTTTTCCCCGCTTGCAAATATCTTTATTTGCAACAGTAAAATTCCCCTGGCTCTGATTCTTAATTTTCTCGATTTTATTTTTCTTCTTTTGTGTTTTTTGAATTTTATTATTTCGAAATAGTCGTCGCCAAAGGAATACCATAACACCTTTGCCTGCTTTTAGACAAAAAAGTCCCAATTCTGTGTTACGTATTACTTTTTTTAGCTCCAAATTCATAAAACCATTCCCTTCCACCGCACTAAGGATGATATCCTCGTTTCAGTTTAAAGCGCTGATGAATCGTATGCAGACATACATTTTCTATTGATAAGAAAAAATACAGCAATAGCAGTGCTATTGCCAAATCTTTTGACACCGTCCAACGAAAAATATGATTGGATGTGCACACGGAATAAAACAGCATTTCCTTTATTTCATGAAAACGGATAAGCCTATCAAAACCGAATTAAATATTCTTCTGTAAACACCTGATTTCATCAGGATTATTACAAAAATATTCACTGTGAAATTGCCCCGTCGACCTTTCACATCATACCATATTTTGTTACATAGTGAAAGGAAATCCACAATTATTAACTAATTATTAACAACTTTGAACTTTTAATGAAATTTTTATTTACAATTACAGAAATTTACACTATAATACTATCATATCTTTTGAATAGAAAGGAACATTTGATGGAATCCCGTGAGAATTTACCTTTAAATAATCAATCAGAGCATCACTTTTTATCTCTTCATATTGCCCATAAAGGGAAAGAAAAATCACTTCATGTTAAAAAAACACACGCTTTGGCGTTCTGTGTTGTGGCATGCCTGTTTGTTGGCGGCTCGGCAGTTACCTTAGGCTCCTATTTCAATACGAAAAATGAGCTCATGACCTATGAGCAGCAATTGTTGCAGGTAGAGCGAACAAACCGTAAGCTCACCCAAAACTCAAGGGCATTGGAGAACGAAAATACAGAATATACCCAAAATATTGAAAAATTGCAGAATAAAGCCGTAGAGCTTGAGCAAAAAATCAATGAATTGGAAAATGTGAAAAATAACTTGAATGACCAGTTGAATAGCATCAACACAAACGACAGCGCTTCAACACAAC
The DNA here is from genome assembly GCF_001561955.1 of Anaerotignum propionicum DSM 1682. NCBI lineage: Bacteria > Bacillati > Bacillota > Clostridia > Lachnospirales > Anaerotignaceae > Anaerotignum > Anaerotignum propionicum. The sequence continues at coordinate 356,469 of NZ_CP014223.1, read as the reverse complement.
TTCGCAACGCCGTTGCCAGCTGCCTTGTTCAGGAAAAACCCCAAGTTGTAGGAACACAAGACTTTACACCTATTGTAACCACTTCCTTCAATAAAGTTACAGCCTTGGCTGTCCAATTGGATCGTATCAACTCTCGCTTGAATGAGACAGAAACATCCTTTACGAAAGTGGCGACAAATGTTACAGAGACCCTATCCGCTTATAGTGATATTCCTTGCGGTATGCCGGTAGCAAAGGGAATTATTTCCACCGGATTTAATCCTGAGGGATTATCTACCATCAGCGATGGCAGAGTGCATTACGGTCTTGACTTATCCACCCGCAGTAAAATTTTACCTATCGTGGCTACAGCCGCAGGAACAGTTATTGAGGCTGAATACCATAGCGAATATGGAAATTATGTATTAATTGATCATGGAAACGGCTTTGTAACACGCTATGCCCATAACACAGAAAACTTGGTTTCTGCTGGAGATGTAGTCAAAAAAGGTGACACCATTGCAACAACTGGTGCCACAGGTCAATCCACTGGAATTCACTGTCACTATGAAGTAATCTTAAACGGAATTTTTCAAGATCCCATGGATTTTCAGTAATTAAAAAGGATGGCTAAAGGTAGTCCGTCATAAAACAGTATAAGAAAACTATATTGTTTATGGGCTTCTGCCAAGTAAAATGTCTAAAACAAGCGTATCGTTCACAATGAGCGATACGCTTGTTTTTTGTTTCCTGTTCTAATAAGTAGAGCATGTTAAACGTATCTACCAATTGAAAGGCAAATATTATACCAATAAAAGAACAAATTTCTGAGACTTCATGTCATAGTTACCCACGAAGAATTAGCTAACTTCGCCGGATTTGGGGAGACTCGGAATGCTTAAAAATAACAACGTAAAATATAATTTGCTTCCCTTCTTGACAAGTGATCAGTTGTTCACTATAGTAATGGTGAACAATTGATCATTTCATTTATTGATGGAGGTTCTTATGCCAAAAAACGAAACACGTGATACAAAGGAAGTTATTGTGACAGTTGCACTAAAACTGTTTTCTGAAAAAGGTTATGATGGGGTTGGTATCCGTGACATATCAAAAGAAATCGGCATACGCGAGAGCGCTCTTTACAGGCATTATAGCGGAAAGAAAGACATTTTTGACTCTCTTCTTAAAGACATTGATCGTCGTTATCAAGAGGAAGTTTCTACCTTTATCCCCCCTGAAAGCGTGGCCAATATTCTCTCGGAAGAAAGCGATGTCAGGGAAGAATTATTCGGTATCAGCATTACGATGTTCCAATTCTATCTCAAGACAGAGTATGGTTCACAACTGCGCAGAATGTTGACAATGGAACAGTATAGAAACTCCGAGGCAAGCAAGTTTTTTAGGGAATTGATAATAGACAAAGGCTTAGATTATATATCAGGCGTGTTTACTGATTTAATAAACACTGGGATTTATGTTGAAGCTGACCCGATGGTAATGGCCTTGCAGTTTTATTCCCCTTTGTATTTGTTGTTATCCAAATACGACAATCAGCCCGAAAAATATGAAGAAGCATTATCTTTTTTAGAAAAACATATTACAACATTCAATAAAACCTATTTAAGGAGTGATAAACAATGAAAGGGATTGTGGTATTGGTAGCAGAGTGGTTGATTACCTGCCTGATTGCTTATGCAGGACTATCTGGCAAACAAATATCATTCATCAATGGGCCGAGATCGGCTGTTATTACTTTGGGTACAATCGGATTTGCAATGTGCATGATAATGCCAACAATCGGCAAATTCATCAGCAATGCATCTGCGCACCCACTCACCATCATGGGCTACATCTTTGGGACAATCGCATTACTTACAACAGCAACACAAATATTTAAATGGAAAATTCCTATCCTTTGTGACCCCAAAATTGCACTTCTTGTAGTTGCTGGCTGCATTGTCATAAAGTCGATTATTGGTAGGTTTGCGCCATTGATAGTTAAATAAATAGCTGAAAAGAGGGCTTTTTATGAATATTGAAGTACGTTATTATTCAAAATCAGGTAATACAAAGAAAATTGCAGATGCCATCGCTAAACAAGCAGGGATATCCGCGAAGCCAATCCACAAGCCTATGCAACCTACATTTATTCTACCAAGGAGGATTCATGCTTACATCTAAAGAACAAACCTTTCCTACCACCGGCATAGCCGGTGGTTTTGTCAAGCTAAAGCGAACAAGAAATGGCGTAGCTTTTACGCTACGCCATACTTCGTCCAAATACTGTTTTACTAAGGACTGCCTAATCCATCCTTTTTTTGTTATGGAGGATAGCCCTCTTGCGGTACAATCCTCTTATATTCCCTCCACACCACACCTTATCAAAGTGTATCCTTATGATAAGATTGAATGTTCATCCTCTTTTTCTTTCTCTTCATCCTGCCGATTTATTTCCTCAAGCTCTATGGAATTCCCCTTTTTTCCAGTGTTCATCAATACCACAGCACCAACCACCAGTAAAATGCCCCCCATTTTAGCCACCGTTATACCTTCTTTAAATACCAAAATTCCCAGAACTGCCGCCACCACCGGTTCTATGGTTGCCGTTACCGATGCCTTGCTTGCAGGTAGACAACTCAACCCTTTTGTGTAACATAAATAAGGTATCACTGTAGTCATCACTGCAAACAGAATGGAAAGGGGCCATTGCCCTGCCGCCGTAATTTCCTGCACAACATGAATGGGATTTACACAAAAACCCATAAATACAGAGGCCATTAGAAACGTATAAAAGGAAATCGTCAAGGATTGATAGCCCCTGCGTAATGCAAAGGTGCCAAAAATGCTATATAGCGCATACCCAATTCCAGAGCCAAGGCCTGCTAGAAGTCCCAACGGGGACAGCATCAGCTTCCCGTTGAAAAGCCCTGTAATCATCCCACAGCCACATAGTGTCATGAGCAAAACCAATGCTTTTCTTCTTGTCATCTTTTCATGAAACAAAACAATGGACAACAGCATCACTAAGGTGGGGGCTGTATATAACATCACTGCCGCAATACCAACACTGGTCAGATTAATGGCTTTCATATAACACCAGCTGAAAAAAGTAAAACTGACAATTCCGGTGCCAACAAAGTACAGGATGTCCCCTTTCTTTTTCAGTCGAAAACTCTTTTTATCCCGAATCAGAAGAACTATGGTTAAAAATATTACACTAACCACACCTTTGATAAATAAAATTTCTAACTCCATTAAGCCAAAACGAGTAATCGCCTTTGTAAAAAGCCCAATTAAACCCCAGCAAATACCAGCAATCAAAACCCATACATAAGCCATAATGAAACCCCTTCTTATATCAAAATTCCCCGTCCCATGGCAAAGGAATAAATATAAACCTCAGTCACACGTTTTCCCAAAGCCTGCTCCAATGCCCGTCGATACAGCTGCAATTGAATTTCATAGCGCTTGCGCAAGGCTTCCTCATCAAAAATTCTGTCACTTTTGTAGTCCAGAAGAATAAGATTATCCCCCTCCATAAAGTAACAGTCAATAATACCGTTTAACAGCACCATGTCCTCGACATCCGCATATTCTGTTCCCCAAAAAAGCTCTTTCGCCGCCATAAGCATGGCAAAGGGCCGCTCCTTCGCTACCCCATCACAATTTCTGATGCGCTCCGCCAAAGATGAGGTAAAGAAAACCAGCAACTCGTTCTTTCTTAATGCCCCAAACTCTTTTTCGGAAAGCCTGCCCTTTTTCAGCATTTCTTCCAACAAGCTTTCCAATCTTTCTGCATCATATTCTTGATGAAAATCAGCATATTCCATCACTGCATGCATTGCAGTACCTATCTCCGTGGCTGTCAGAGCACCCTCCCTCTCTAACACTTGAGGAAGCTTTATCTCTACAGTAGAGAAAACAGGCTCTCCCGTAATCTCCTCCAGGTTCCTTCTCTTTACCTCAGAAATAGAAAGCTTGGACGGAAGCGACGTTGCCTTAAGATAAGGATATTGCCACTGAAGCAAAGAAAATAATTCATCTCGACTGCCACTAAAATCCGTCTCTGTATCCCAGAGGGCAAAATAGTTCTCCTGTTCTTCTGACTGCGCTTTTTTCTCCTCCATTTGCAAAAGAATATCCCCTCTGGTTTTACGTTGAAAAGACCATACAGAAGGCTCCTCCAGAAATACCTTCACTCCATGGGAAACACCAAATTGTTCACGCAGCCATTTTGCATCAGGATGACGCAACAAGGCAGGCATCATCCAATCCAAATAGCTTTTGCTTCGTCTTAATCGAAATACAGAAAGGCGGTCTTTCTTACCTTCTGCCCCATCAGCCCACTTTTTCACAGCTTTTTCTAAATCCTTCACCGTCCCTGTCAAGATGAGCTTCTCCTTGGCTCTGGTTAGGGCAACATAAAGCACCCGAAGTTCCTCCGCTAGGTTCTCTAATCGAATGACCTCTGCCAATGCTGTTTTAGAAAGGGTACGGTAAACTGCTCTGCGCTGCAAATCCTTATAATCCATGCCAAACCCCCACTCCTGATGGGTAAGCACCGCCGCCCTAACATCCATTTCATTGAATTGCTTGCCACAATCCGCCACAAAAACAACAGGGAATTCTAAGCCCTTGCTCTTATGAATGGTCATGACACGAATCAGGTTTTCCCCTTCACTTTGGAGCTTTGCCGATGCCGATTCCGCTTCCGCCGTTTTCATATCCTCCACATAACGGATAAAGAAAAATAGCCCCTTGTGACTTCCCTGCTCAAATTGCTCCGCTTTTTCCAACAGCAACCGAAGATTGGCCTGACGCAAACTGCCTCCCGCTGTCATTCCCACGTAATCATAGTAGCCACTTTCTTCATAAAGATAATGCAAAAGCTCATGGAGGGTCAACTCCTTCACCCGCCCACGCCATTTTGCTAAATCCCCAATGAAACCTTGGAGCTTTTCTTTTAATTCAGAATCGTCACCTTGATGCAAATACCCCTGTATGCAGTCAAAAAACAACCCATTTCCACCATTCAGGCGCATTTGCATCAATTCATCCCCAGAAAGACCATATAACGGGGAATGAAGCACAGAAATCAGGGGAATATCCTGTCTTGGATTATCCAAAAGGCGAAGGAGATTCAAAACTGTATCCACCTCGGGTACATCATAGTACCCTTCAGCTGTTTCTGCATAATAAGGAAGCCCTGCTTGTCCGAAAACATCGTCAAGGATGCTTCCCCAGTTTTTCATGCTTCTAAGCAATATGGAAATATCTCTGAACTCTAAAGGACGATAGGCTCCGCTTTCCTTATCCACAACACAAAATCCCTCTGCCATCATTGTTTTAATTTTATCGGCAATTGCCATGGCTTCCAATTGGCGTCGGTTTAACTCATCCAATTCCCCCATGCCTTCCTCTTCCAAAAGACTTTGGCTCTCCACCAAAATCACTTCGTTCTCTCCTCCATGAGAAATTTGTGTATCAGGAAAAACAGCTCCTGCATATAAAGCTGCTTCATCATTATATTCCACATCACCAAAATCCTTAGACATAAGCTGGCGAAACAAGAAATTAGCCCCATCCAAAATGTTTTTTCGGCTTCTAAAGTTTTTAGAGAGAATAATCTTTCTGCATTTGCCCCCTTCTTCTAAGGGATATGTATGATATTTTTCATTAAACAGCTGGGGCATAGCCAATCGAAACCGATAAATGCTTTGTTTCACATCCCCCACCATAAAACGGTTGTTTTTACCCCCACTTTCTCCAGAAACCGCCGCCAGTATCATTTCCTGAACCATATTGCTATCTTGATATTCATCTATCATAATTTCATCATAGCGTTTTTGTATTTCCAATGCCGCAGCTGTAGGAATGAGATGCCCCACTGTGCTACCTTTTTCCACTAAAATTTGCAGGCAAAAATGCTCATAATCATGAAAATCGATCACGAGCTTCTCTTTTTTTGAATCTAAAAAGCGCTGTAAGAATCCATCCACCAGCACCGCCAAACCCTTCGCCACAGGATATAAGGCACCCAGAAGCTCTACCTGCATTTCTTCGCTAAAGGAAAAATAGGTCTCACCCAGCTTACTGCGTATGTCCTTTGCTTCGTTACGCAAACTTTTGATATCCTCAGCCAGCTCCTTTTCTTCTCCTCGGTAACCGGGCAGCCTTTGAAATTCCGTTTGCAAGAAAGCCATACGCCACTTGCCGTATCCAAATGGCAAAGCTTCTTCTAATTGCTCTAACCCTTGTGCTTCTTTTTCCATGCATTCCAAATAAGCCTCAAAGCCTGATGTTGAAGCCGCAAGACCCATTGCCCGCTCCAATAGCTCTCTGGCAAAAGCCACACCGCCTTTGATGCTTTCCCGAATGATGGGCATCCACTTACAGGTATCCACCGTTTCCCCATCCTTAAGATGAAATTGTTCTGCCATTTCCAAAAGAAGCTTCACAGGGTCAGGGTACCCTTGGGCAAAATTATAAAGCTGTAATAGTAACTCCTTTAGCCTGCTATCCTTCGTCTCTTCGCCAAAGGTTTCTAACAGCTGAAAAAAAACTTCATCCTGTTTTTCATAAAGTTCCTCAAAATAATCCTCCAGCACTTCCTGCTGTAATAATTTGATTTCCCCAGGGTCTCCTGTTCTGACCGCGGGGTCAATGTCTAAAAGATGATAATACTCACGGATGGTTTGCAGACAGAAGGCATGGATAGTTTTAATATCCGCACGGGCAAGTAAAGTAAGCTGATTTTGCAAATGCAGATTTTTGGGCTCTTGCTCCAGCTTTTTTGCTATAGCCCCTCCAATCCTTTGGCTCATCTCCGATGCCGCTGCCTTTGTAAAGGTTACTACCAATAGTCGGTCAATATCCATCGGTGGTTGATCCACGGTAATCCGTCGGATAATACGTTCAACCAAAACTGCGGTTTTCCCGCTTCCCGCTGCCGCTGAAACCAATAAGTCACAACCCCTTGCTTCAATGGCCTGTAATTGCTCCTCCGTCCATCTGTTTTCCCCCATGGGTCTTCATCCTCCAAAATTATTCTCCCATGGCTCGCTCCATACGCACACGAAAGGGTACATATCCAACAAACGAGCCCATAAAACTACTATAGGAATTATACCAGAAGTTCCCGATAAAAGCGAACGAAAATGCAGAAAGAACCTTGTGTCCGAAAATATATCTTGCCGTTGTTTTTATGAACAGCTCTTGAAAGCCTGTCTGATAAAGAAAGGCACACCTTTGCAGAATGTCAACCATTTCCTTCTCATTCTCTGTCAAATCGTATACCTTAAACAATCCTTCCTTAATATTTTCCCACAGCATCTCCTTTTTCCGCCTTCTGACCATACGAATGGTATGATGTATGGCGGCAAGCTTATAAAAACGCATCATCGCCGTTTCATCCAATTTGGCAAGGTTCGCCCTGAAATAATTATGTTCCATAGGTGTCTCCAAAAAGACCTCATATCCATCAGCAGCGGTACTCTCTGCACATTGTACGTAAAAAGCACTATAAAATTGGTTTTCCAATTGATAGGCACGCTCTATAAAATATGATTTACACTCTTCAATTAATTTCTTACAACGCTCATCTTTTTTTAAATTTCGCTCCAGCACAGCCATAACCCCTTTCAAAAACACGATTTCATATTTCTATTGTAAAGGATTGATGGCCGGGATGCCTTCCTTTTCGTTCGCAAATAAAGAAAGGCTTCCCCAAAAATCGGGAAAGCCAAAGGATGCGGATATTCTCCGCATACTTGTGAAAAAGACTCACTACATTAAGCCTTTTTCGTGAATACAGCGGAATCAACAACTATTTGCGTTTCAAAAAGCAATTATATATTTCCTAAATACCAATTTTCATGCTAATGACTCCGCTGTATCATAAAATCTTGATTCAGTTTCAGTACTTCCTGTAGATCTTATTCGCAGACTAAATTAGCATCCGCAGTTGTTCCCAATCTGATTTCCACAGCCACAACTATTGCCGCCACAGCAGAAAAGAAGAATGAGGATCCATAACCAAGAGGACTCGCCGCCACAGCCGCCGCCACAGCTGCCGCCACAACTACTACCACCAAAACCGTTACCACAGCAGCACAACAAAATTAAGATCCACAAACAAGAACTATCGCCGCCAAAACCACAACCAAATCCACTCATACTATAATACCTCCTTAAGTAAATATGTTTTGCTTACATTTTTATCCTATGAGGTATTTTGTAAAATATTGCCTGTCTATATTTAATCTTTTTTCTTTTTTATTCTTTCATAATTCGGGAAATTTGAAACAAGCTTTAGCAAGGAAGTATTAAATCCTCCACCAAAACCTCCACGGTAAAGCCGCCCATCTCATCTGCAAGACTGATCAAAAGCAGCCTTTCATGGTCTATAAAATATAAAACATGGGTCATATCCTTCTTTTCTCCAAGGAAAATCAGCTCGTCTTTTTGAGCTTCCCCATGAAATGTAACTGCAAGACCTGCTTCTAAATATCTAACGCCAATCAGCTTCGCTGATTCTTCTCCCTGAGCAGTCCATGCAAACAAAGCCTTTATTCTTTGTGTCATAACAAACCTCCAAAAATTCAAATAGAAGAATTACAAAAAAGTACCCTCTGAGCATATACTCAAAGGGGGCTTAACTGCACAAATCATTGATGGGAAACTTTACTCTCCACGCTTTTCACTAAGCATTTTCTCAAGCTCATCGATAAATGTATTAATATCCTTAAATTGACGATAAACGGATGCAAAACGGACATAGGCCACTTCATCTAATTCCTTCAGGCGATCCATAACCATACCACCAATCACCTTGCTGTCCACTTCTCTCTCGCCACTGCCAATCAAAGTGTTTTCCACATCATCAACCAAATTCTCAATCTGTTTTGCCGTAACCGGGCGCTTGTTACAGGATTTCATGATGCCGCCCATTAGTTTTGTCTTATCAAATATCTCCCTTGTGCCATCCCGTTTTATCACAGTAATGGGGATCATATCAATTCTTTCGTAGGTAGTAAAGCGTTTCCCGCAATTTTCACAAAGACGGCGGCGACGAATGACGGCATTGTCATCCTGCGCTCTTGAATCAATCACCTTCGTATCTGCATAGCTGCAAAAAGGACATTTCAAAATGGTCCCCCCCTTTTCAAGATTCTTGCCACTTCCTTCAATTATACGCAAGAAATACCGTGGGGTCAAGGCTTCATTCATCAACAATCAGAACTTCACATGCATCCACCTCTACCAAAATGATATCATCCCCAATGCGCTTAATGCACCGCCAAGGTACGAAATATGCCCGCTCCTTACAGAAAAAATTCCATTTCCCCGCATCCTCAGGAATAATTAATGTACAGATTTTCCCGTTATATGCATCAAATTCTAAATCGCAGACAAATCCCAATCGTTTCCCATCACAAATATTAATGACCTCTTTTTCCCGCAGACACGAAAAACGTTCCCATTTCATGTATTTTTTCCCCCCATTTCACCTGTTTAATATCAGTTTATGCCCCGACTTCATGAAATTCACCAAAATTCATTTCTCAAAAAACCCTTGACGGTGATTTCAGAAAGGTCTACAATATGTACGACTAATATTATTATAGAATCTATATATTGTGTTTTTTGCAATCCAAAAACGGATTCAAACAATTCAGGGAATATGAATAAATGCAATAGAATTTTGAAAGGGGTATTCCTTATGATAACGACCATTAAAAAACGTGATGGCAGAACTGCCTATTTTGACATTAACAAAATTGCCAATGCCTTAGAAAAATCTTTTCAGGCCTCGGTAGGTACAAAAGACTCTAACACTTGCTTGGCTCTTGCTCAAGAGGTATCAGATACTTTTGAACAAAACGGCATCACTTCTCCATCCGTCGAGCAAATTCAAGATATGGCAGAAAAAATTTTGATTGAACATGGCTATGCCCTCACTGCAAAAGCATATATTTTATATCGTGCGGAACGCACCCGGGTGCGCAATATGAACGATAGGTTAATGAAAACCTTTGAGGATATTACTTATAAAGAGGCAAATGATAGCGATATCAAAAGAGAGAATGCCAATATTGACGGAAATACTGCCATGGGTTCTATGCTGAAATATGGTTCTGAGGGAGCAAAGCACTTTTATGAATGCTATGTTTTAAACCCCGCCCATTCCGAAGCTCATAGAAACGGAGATATCCATATTCATGATTTGGACTTTTATACCCTAACCACAACCTGCTGTCAAATTGATTTGGTGAAGCTGTTTGAGGGGGGGTTCTCCACTGGGCACGGCGTTTTGAGAGAGCCCAACGATATTGCCAGCTATGCTTCCTTGGCATGCATTGCCATTCAGTCCAACCAAAACGATCAGCATGGCGGTCAGTCTATTCCCAATTTCGACCGTGGTCTTGCTCCTGGCGTAGCAAAAACCTATAAAAAACGTTACCGCTCTAACTTTACATCATTTGTGGAAATTTTAGCCGGTCCTAAATTGAGTAAAGCAGCATCGGAAGCCTTTGTCCAGTTGGAAGAGAAAGGTCTGTATCCCACATTGGATGAAAATGGGCAATTTGATGCCGCAGAAGAAGCATTGCTTCTAAAAGCAGGAATTACACCTGAAATCTATCATAAAGTTAAAGAATTCGCAGCGCGAAAAGGTACGGAAGAAACAGATAAAGCCACCTATCAGGCCATGGAATCCCTGTTGCATAACCTAAATACCATGCACAGCCGTGCAGGTGCCCAGACGCCGTTTTCCTCTGTAAATTATGGCATGGATACCTCTACTGAGGCACGTATGGTAATGAAAAATATGCTGTTGGTCACAGAAGCAGGTCTTGGTAACGGGGAAACTGCCATCTTCCCCATTCAAATTTTCCGAGTAAAAGAAGGCATTAACTTCAATCCCGGAGAACCTAATTATGATTTATTTCAGCTTGCCTGCCGTGTCAGCGCAAAGCGTTTATTCCCTAATTTTTCCTTTCAGGATGCACCATTTAACCTGAAATACTATAAAGAGGGACATCCCGAAACAGAAATTTCTTATATGGGCTGTAGAACAAGAGTAATGGGCAACGCTTATGACCCCACCCAAGAGGTGACCCCAGGAAGGGGTAATTTAAGCTTCACCAGCATCAACCTGCCTCGCATTGCTTTACTTGCCAATAAAAATATTGATTGGTTTTTTAAAGAACTGGACACTAAAATTGATTTGGTTGCCGCTCAGCTTTTGGAACGATTTGAAATACAAGCAAAGAAAAAAGTACATAATTACCCGTTCCTTATGGGAGAAGGCGTTTGGATTGGCAGTGATAAGCTGAACCCCAATGATGAAGTGCGTGAGGTATTGAAAAATGGAACCCTCTCCTTAGGGTTTATCGGCTTAGCGGAAACCTTAAAAGCTCTCATAGGCGTGCACCATGGGGAAAGCGAAATTGCGCAGAATTTAGGACTTGATATCATCAGCCATATGCGTAGACGGTTGGATGAATATGTAGAAAAAACAGGCATGAACTTCTCCCTGCTGGCGACTCCCGCAGAAGGTCTTTCCGGCAGATTTATCCGCATGGATCGGGAGAGATTTGGTTCTATCGAGGGTATTACGGATAAAGAATATTACACAAACAGCTTCCACATTCCTGTTTACTATCCTATCAGTGCCTTTAAAAAAATCCAGTTGGAAGCACCTTATCATGATCTTACCAATGCAGGGCACATTACTTATGTGGAATTGGATGGTGACCCCAGCAAAAATACAGATGCCTTTGAAAAGGTAATTCGTTACATGAAATCTCAAAATATTGGTTATGGTTCCATCAATCATCCCATTGACCGTGATCCTCTCTGTGGTTATACGGGTATCATTGGAGATACCTGCCCCAAATGCGGCAGAAAAGAAGAGGAAGGCGCTGTTGGGTTCCAGCGTATTCGCCGCATTACAGGTTATTTGGTGGGCACTTTAGACCGCTTCAACAATGCAAAACGTGCCGAAGTTTCTGATAGAGTAAAGCACTCCTTGGTTACTGACGTAAAAATGACTACAAAGAAGGATTCATGATATGGAAATCAGATTAAGCGGTGTGGTAAACGACTCTATTGTGGATGGTCCGGGAATACGATTGACGGTCTTTACCCAAGGCTGCCCCCATTGCTGTCCCGGTTGTCATAATCTAGAAACCCATGATTATCAAGGGGGGTATGTGGGAGATACAGATCTAATTTTATCCGCCCTAACCGAAAACCCCCTGCTAGACGGCGTCACCCTTTCAGGAGGCGAGCCTCTAGATCAACCCCTTGCCTGTAATCATATCTCCCAAGGAGCCAAAAAGCTAGGGTTGAATGTTTGGGCATATACAGGCTACTTGTGGGAAGATATTTTAGAAAAAGGAAACCCTCAAATCCTTGCACTTTTGGAGCAAATTGATGTACTCGTTGATGGACCATACCAAGTAAACCAGCGGTCTTTGGAGCTATTGTTTTGCGGCAGTAAAAATCAACGCATCATAGACGTAAAAAAGTCCCTTAAAACAAAGACTATCGTTCTTTGGAAAAAGGAACAGTAAGTATAGCCTAATAAAAAGGGGGAATTCTTAGAATTTTCCCTTTTTCCACGTCTTTGCTTTCTATGAATAAAACAGCCTGTTTATTCAGCCTCCAAATTTCAAATCTCCGTAGGGATTTTTGAAGCCTTCATTTGCTTTTTGATAGATTTAAACAATTCTTACTTAAAATTGTTATTTACATAAGATCAAGTGGCACAATTTAAATCTTCCAATAGACAAATATCTTACCCACCTTTGTCCCCCACTTTTTAAAACTCTACTCCATAAACACGAAAAAGCCCTCTTTACACATATGCTTAAAGAGGGCTTCTTTTTTATATTTTGTCTTAAATTGTTTTTTCTGCTGTTTGATTTATTGCATTTTCTTCTGCTTCATGAGTTTCTTCTTCCTTCGACCCTTTCTGTTCTGGAGCCTTTGCTAAAGGACACTGCACATAAGCCTTGAATAAATCCCCATCAATGGAAAGGGTAAATTTCCCTTTCTGCAGATCCACCAAACTTTTGGCAATATTTAACCCCAAACCACTCCCCTCCGTGGAACGGGAGCTGTCTCCACGCACAAAACGTTCCATTAATTCATCAGGGGCAACATTCAGTTGATCTCTGGAGGTATTCTTCATAGAAATCAAAGCAAAATTACCTTTTTTCGAAATTTCCACATAAACCCTTGTGCCGGTTTGAGAATACTTACAAGCATTGCTCAAAAGATTGCTCAATACACGCCAAGTCAAATTTCCGTCTACAATACCGAAAACAGGTTCTTTGGCAGTAATGACCACCTCTAAATTTGCTTTTTCCAGTTTTTCTTCATACTCCGCCACTGCCTGATGCACCAATTCACAAAGGTCAGTTGGCAACAACTGCGCAGAAATATTCCCTGTGGATGCTTTTGAAGCCTCCACCAAATCCTCTGTAAGCTTTTTCAGCCTCCTGGACTGACGATCCAGAACTTCTAAATATTCCTGAGCCTGCCCCGAAAGTTTTTCCTTTCTCAATAAATCCACATAATTGATAATGGACGTCAAAGGTGTTTTGATATCGTGGGATACATTGGTTATCAACTCTGTTTTTAAGCGTTCGCTTTTGATTTTTTGCTCCATGGCAATTGCCGCCCCTTTAGATAGGCTGTTTAAATTATTGCCGTGTCTGCGAAAAACGCGAAACATCCTAGAAGTATCAACCTTATAATCCAGATTTCCGTTGGCCAACTGTTCCCCTGCTTTTTTTAACTTTTGCAGCTGATTGGAAACGGAAAGCACCAAAACCAGAATAATGCAGTTCACAATAAAAACTGTTCCACTACTATTCGAATTTGATAAATAAATAAGGGATATAAAAACCCACGCCGCCGCATATTTCCATGTCATAGGCAAAGCAGAGATGCTATCTTTGAATGTAACAAATACAGCACCAATAAATTTCCAGCCAATATGGAAAAACCAATAAGTAATAGAGTTTCTCCACCATTTTCCCATTTTTAGTCGAGTGGCAATGGTCATTAACGCCGCTATTCCCAAAACGAAAAGATAAACCAATGCCCCTAACAGTAGCATAATATCGCTGAATTGATCAAAGGGATAAATAGCGTGAGCTCCCATAATAGGCATTGCCGCCAACAGAGAAATCGTTCCAAAATAAATCTCCAAAGGGATGCGATCCTGAAGGTTTGGTGTAACTTCATCGGTTTTTCCTCTATGTCCCGCCGCACACATTAAATAAATCAGGGTGGCTAAAAAAGTCAATACGCTTGTCAACCCCAAAGCCAGCAGCCCCATGCGAAATTTATAGGTTAAGCCATAAAGCCTGTACGTTAACGAATAATTATCTGAAGCCGTTATAGGCGTTTTCACATAGGCTTCCAGCTTGGCATCCATAGGTTCATCATATGAAATCCACTCTCCGTTGACGGTATATTCATCATAAACGTTAAAATTATAGGTTTGTTTAAATCCAGATTCCCCGGAGATATTTCCTTCGGTTATTTTTTCGCCGCTTGGGGTATAAATTTCAAAACCAAAGTTTGAACTCCTATTTTCCGCCCATTCTTCCAACTGTGTTGGATTATACCGATATAAATCCATGATTTCATCGGCATATTGATTGGTTATCCATTTACACCAAGGTGTGTCATAGTAGGAACGCGGGTTTCCGCTGTAAAAACCGCTTTCTCCCCCAACAAAAATTGCGGCTGCACTGATAAAACTCAAAATCCCTGAAATAACCACAAGAAACAAGGCCAGCACCTTAAACCCAAGATTGTGGGTGACCTTCGTCATTCTTTAGCCTCCTTTTCAATTTTGTAGCCAAGCCCCCAAACCACCTTTAAATAGCGGGGTTCCGAGGGATTGATTTCGATTTTTTCTCGCAGATGACGAATGTGCACCGCAACAACACTGCCGGAGCCATACGCATCCTCATTCCAAATTTGCTCATAAATTTGTGTTGAGGAAAATACTCGTCCGGGGTTTTCCATCAGAAGCTTTAAAATATTATATTCACTGGGGGTTAGGGATACAGGCTCGCCGTCAATGGTAACTGTTTTAGATTCATCGTCTAAATCGATTCCTCCTATGACCAAATGGGACGCTTTTTTTGCCATTCCTCCCAAGGAAGTATATCTCCTTAGCTGAGAACGCACCCTTGCCATTACTTCTATGGGGTTAAACGGCTTTGTGATATAATCGTCTGCTCCAATATTCAATCCCAGAATTTTATCGCTGTCCTCACTTTTTGCAGTTAGCAAAATAATGGGTATATTGGAAGATTCCCGAAGCTTTGCTGTAGCCGAAATACCATCCATCTGAGGCATCATAATGTCCATCAGAATCAGATGGATATCGTTATTTTGTACCACTTGTAAAGCCTCTTTCCCTGTATAAGCAGTAAAAATCTTATAATTTTCTGTGGAAAGATAAATGGATAACGCAGAAACGATGTCTTTTTCATCATCACAAATTAAAATATTGTACATGCCGTACACCTCCGTCATTCTGTAAATTCATTGTATAAAAAAGCCCTTAAGAATCAAACAGGAAATCATTTAATTTTCCTTTAAGATTAGATATTTCGCTTTTATTAAGATTTTTATTAAGTTCTTCTTAAAATATATACCCTATATTAGTATAAGACAATAAGAAGTTGAAAATCCTGAAAGGTGGTACATAAAAGTGGACGAATTATTTTGGGTCGCCTTGGCCCTTGGTGCAGTGCTGAAACTAATCAGCATATATTTTGGAGGGATTGCCTGCTTTGCTTTGAAAAAAGAAGTCAAGTATCCTTCCGCAAAAAAACTGCGACGATTTGCAGTCCTTACTGCGGCTAGAAATGAGGAAGCAGTGATTGGAAACTTCATAGAAAGCATTCAAAAACAAAACTATCCCGTTGAATTATTTGATGTATTTGTGATTCCCAATAATTGTACGGATAATACTGAGCTCATGGCAAAAGCCTACGGTGCAGAAATCATTCACTGTCCCTTCCCCGTAACGTGCAAAGGGGATGCCCTACAGCAAGCCTTGATGCAATTACGAAAAAAGGGATATGATGCTTTTTGTGTCTTTGATTCAGATAATATTGTAAGTCCCGACTTTTTACTCAAAATAAATGATGCATTCGATGCGGGAGCAAAGGTGGCAAAGGGTCGTCTGCTGGCAAGTAATCCTCAAGCTTCTTGGGTTTCCGGTTGCTATAATATCTATTTTAACCTTTTTCATCTGTTTTTCAATAAGGCAAGAGGCGCCTGCGGCCTTTCCGCAAAGCTTGTAGGTACAGGCTTCGCAGTACATAAAGATGTTTTGGAAAGCCTAGGGGGATGGAATACCACAACCATCGCTGAAGATGCGGAATTTTCCGCCCAGTGCGCCCTCTTGGGTGAGCGGGTTTGGTGGGTTCCCGATGCCGTTACCTATGATGAACAACCCGAATCCTTTCGGGTATCCTTGTTACAACGCCGTCGGTGGTGCAGTGGCATCATGCAGGTAGGAAAGCTGCATTTCAAGCATCTCCTGCAACGCCTCATCAAACCTAACGGCGTTTACGCCGCAGATTTCACTATGTTTTTAATGGGAGCATTTGCCCAAGCTCTATCCATACTACCATTGGGGCTTACCCTTTTAGCCGCAATTTTTGATGGGAAAGAAGGGATTTTCAATTTCATTCAAGCCATGGGAATTTATTTCCTGCTCTATTATACCTTAATGTGTCTCATGGCAACAATACTTACTCTGTATCAGGAAAAAAGAGTATTTCCAAAGGAAATGCGATCCGCAATTTTATTATTTCCAATCTTTATGGCATCTTGGATCCCATTACAGGTTATCAGCCTGTTCCGAGAAACAAAAAGCTGGAAAGAAATCCAACATAATGGCAAAAGTAAAGATACAATCCCCACAGCTTAACATAAAAAAACGGCAGATATCAAGTCTGCCGTTAGGATGGCAACTATGTTGCCATCCTTTTTATTCGTTAGAATTATATACTAGGAGATTGCAGAGTCTTGGAAAAGTCCTTTAAATGGGAGGGAATGTCGGCATGCCCCCTATATTTAATGACTAAAATACGATTGTCTTTGAGCAAAAATATTTTTTTGTATTCGCTTTTTTCGTCAAGCCAAGCTTGATCTAATCCTTCTTGTTCTATTTTGATAACATCATCATATTCCATCAATCTTTGCAACAATTGATTTCCTAAAAATCTATATCTGGTTTCATAATATGACAAACTCAAATGTACTTCGTCTCTTTCCCGGATCCCATCACTTTCATAAATGGCGTTACCATCCTGCTCCAGTTCATACTGAACAGGCACTAAAACCGATGTTTTGGTATCTACATATGTAAAATCGTTATAGTATTCTCTGTTTGGGTCTGCCGTTTCCAGCTCCTCTAGGGAAACATAAGAAAACGGAATATCCTTCTCAGCAATTGCAACAGTGTTATCCCGCATCGCCGAAATGAGTGGGGCAAACATAAAAACAAACATAAGCCCAGTAAGTAAAAATTCCACACGAAACCATTTTGTAGTAGGCATAAATGGGGAATCTATTTCTTCCGACAAATCAAAGCTTTCCAATTTTCTTTTTATTAGTATATTAGAGCGATATTCTCGCTTCGCTGCTATGAGATTGGTTAGAAATACCAATATATAAACAACCCCCGAATCATAAGTCTTTCCCAAAGCATAATCGTCCCACTTCAAATACAGAAGAAATAGCTGCATACCCATCAAAAAAAGCAACGCCAACATTGAAAAAATCACACTTCTTTGTTTTTTTCTCCTTAGCTCTTCATAAATAGCCCGTTCTTCCTCCCTTGAGAAAGGAATGGGCTTAGGGTATTCTGAATCATTTGAAAAAACGAAAAGCAATTTTTGATATGTGGCTACATAATGCCATCCTTCATCTTCAAAAAGCTCCTTCATCTCCCGGGGAGGTGCATCCTCATCATACACAGTTGGTATTATTTTATATTTAATTTTCTGGCAATAATCATCCTGAAATACTGCCTTTCTTCCCGAAAAGGATTTCAAGATCAGGCCTTCCTCCCCCATCTGAGTGAACCATTGTTCCATTGTTGTGATATCATACATATTAACAGGTATCAATCGTTTTTCCATGAGAACCTCCTTGGTATTAAAAACAAAATATGCATATTGACTATATCAATTTATCCATTTTTTGTCAAATTAACTGCAAAAATTACACAAGCAAAAATTAATTTCAAAATAAAAAGCAGATAAACCCCAAAAATTTACAATCATTGGAGTTATCTGCCTTATTTGAATAAACTTAAAGAATGGCTTTTTCTGGATTCTATGCCTTTGGTATCTACCCTCAGAACAATTTAGAACCTTAAGCTTCAATCTTATTCTTTCTGCAATCCCCGCATATACCATAAAGAATTAACTGCTCACAATTCACCTGGAAATCCAATTCTTCTTTAACTTTTTTATGAATTTCAGTCAATTCATCCAAGAATAAATCTTGTACTTTTCCGCACTGCATGCAAACTGTATGGGGATGGCATTTTACAACCGCATCATAACGAGAGCTACCCTCTCCAACATTTAGCTCCTGAACCAAACCAAGCTGCTTAAAATAATCTAAGGTTTTGTAAACCGTAGCCAAGCTCATGGTAGGATTTGTAGGCTCCAAAGCTCTGTAGATGGTTTCCGCATTAGGATGCTCTGTGGAATTTAACAGCATATTATAAACCGCAATACGCTGAGGCGTTACCTTTAAACCTTTTTCTCTTAAAATTTGTGCAGTCTCTTTCATAATCAAAACCCCTAAGCGATAACTATTTTTATTTAATAGTAATATACAAGAAGGAATTAGTCAATAGAAATATTTCTCAAATCTAAAATTCCGTCATACCTTCTATTGTTTTCGGTTTTTCTTTATGCTACAATTTGAAACATATGTGAAAGGAGGTACGCAGTATGCACATCGTACTATTAGAGCCTGAAATACCCCAAAATGCAGGAAACATCGCAAGAACCTGTGCAGTAACCAATTCTGTTTTACACTTAATCAAACCCTTAGGGTTCTCTGTTGATGATAAATATTTAAAAAGAGCCGGTCTGGATTATTGGGATCTTCTTGATATTCGCTATTACGAAAATTTTCAAGACTTCATGGACAAGAATCAAGGAATCCGCCTCTGGATGGCTACCACCAAAGCGAAGCATGTCTATACCGAGGTTCAATTTCAAGAGAATGACTATTTTATGTTTGGACGGGAAAGTGCGGGGATTCCCGAAGAAATTCTTATGGCCCACGAAGCAGGAACCATTCGTATTCCTATGCTGGAGGTAGCCAGAAGCCTAAACCTGTCAAACTCTGTGGCAATCATTATATACGAGGCTTTGCGCCAGCAAGGTTTTAAAGGAATGCTTACTCAGGGACAACTTCACCATCATAGCTGGTGAACAAACGCGCAAAAACACCCATCACCGAATGGGTGAGGGGTTTGCGTTACACATGATAAATCCACCGGATATTGAAAAACCCGGTGGATGAACCTTTTCAGCTTATCATTTCAGCTTATATTCCTTAAAATTATTTAAACAGCCCTTCTAAATTCTTTGCAATCACTACAGATCTTTGAACCATTTTTTCTAAATTTATCATATCTGTGCTTTGCCGCTCAGAATTTTGCAGGCTCATATCAGCATCTTGTATGGTGTGATTTATTTTCTCTCGAATTAATCCGTTTAAAACATCAATTTTAACAACAGTTTCATTGGAGCTTTCGGAAAGGGTATGAATTTCCTTTGCAACCACAGCAAATGTCTTTCCATCATTGCCTAATCTAGCCGCCTCAATGGAAGCATTTAAACCTAACAGCTTTGTCTGGCTAATGATTTTCGCAATTGACTTCAAAACATCGGAAACCTCACGGGTTACCTCACTCACCTCAGTAATTTTAGCGGAAAGCTCATTTTGATTCATTGACATTTCCTGTGCAGAGTGGGTTAATGTTTCAATGGTTTTAGATATCTCCATAAAGTTGACAGCAAGTTCTTTAGTCAAAACCTCAATTTCCAATCTGTTGTAACCATTGTCTGCCAATGCATTTACAACAATATATAAAACCTCCGCTGCCGCCTGAATATTTTTCATGGGAACAACGTCGATTCTATGGGATGCAGACCACAGTTCCTGTTCACTTAGGTTTAGTTCTCTGGCTGTTTTCTTTATAACCTCTTCTTTTGGAGGATTATCTAAAATTTGTCCTCCCAAAACGGTACCGATATGCCGTCCTTTGACTACAATTGGACAGGCAAAGTCAATTAAGTTTGCATGGCAAGAACCAACATAAGGCTTGCCAAGTTTTACCGCCTTCATACCCATTTCATCATGACACTTGGCGCATCTGGAATCACCAACGGAAGACATATGTACGTAATTACTGCAAAAATCTCGGTAGTGACTTGGGGTTGTAATTTCTCTTCCCTCTCGATCCACCGCAACTGCAGCACAGTTCATGCCCAATGCAAAATTGTCTAAGAAATTCTGCAAAATGTTAATATTAATAATATCCGTTACTTCAAGCCTGTCCAAACTAACTATACCATTTACCATTTCTACCATACCCAAGCCCCCTAAAATTGCATTCAATTACAATTGCTGTTTATATTTTTATACCTATCCAATTCTATGGTATCACTGCCATTTCTAACTGTCAATGTGGTAATACACCAATTTGCAACATCTTCATCTTTAGAAATAATGTCTTTTTTTATAATAAAAATAGAGATATCAGCAGTTTTTTTCAGAAAAACGCTACATAATCGTTTATTTGTTGTCAAAAATAATTTCAAAATTCATAAATAACAAAAAATTATTTTTTATCTTTAAAACTTTGCTAAAAAACAAAGTTTTTATACAAAAAACCCCATATGATTACAAAAAAGCAAAATCAAATGGGGTAAACCGTATTTCTTATTTTTTTTCCATTCCTTCTATTGATGCAAAAAACTGTTCATACGTATCTCCCCATTTCTTTCTGGGTTCTGTTGCACCAATACAACCATCCTCCAAGTCAGATAAATATCTTGCGCCTTGCTGATAAATCTCCCCAACTGTAACACCACAGCCCAATTCCGTGGATAATTCACAAAGAGCCAACTCAGGATCCCTTGCGTTTCTTGTTTCTAATATCTTTTTCCGCAAATCGCTGTCTGTTCTTGCCTTTTCCAGCAATTCAAATAATCCATCCTTTAACATTTTTTTCGCCTCCTTTTTTCTCAGTATTTCCAGACAAAAACAGGAACATACTGAAAATTCCTGTAAAAATTTATAAATAAAAAAGGATATCCAAAGAATATCCTTTTCGGGTGTCGAAAAACCAAAACTTCACTTTTTTTAACATAAGTTAAAAACTATTTTTTAATGCAACATTAGGCATTTTCATATGCTTTGCAAATCATACCAAACCAACTCTGCAGTAATTCTTTTGCCCACATCTTCAGCTCCAAAATTAAAGATTTCAGCAAAAAACGGATACTTTTTTTACCTTTGAGATAACAATCTATTTTCCTTGGCGCTTTCTTCAATGGCCTCAGCCACCAAATCCAAATCATCTTTGCTATGTCCTGCAGAAATGATAAATCTCAGTCGTGCCGCTCCCTTAGGCACCATAGGAAATTTTATGGCTTGGGCAAAAACGCCCTTTTCAAATATATCCTGACTCATTCTCTCCGCCAGCCCTTCATCCCCCACAATGACGGGAATAACAGGGGTCACCGTCGTTCCTATATTCAATCCCAACTTTGTTATGCGGTTTGCAAAATATTCTCTGTTTTCCCATAATCTATCCACATAGGATTCATCCTGAGAAATGATTTCGATTACCTTTAAGGCTGCCGCCGCAAGACAAGGTGCCATGGGGGAAGCAGTGAAAATAAAGCTTCTCGCCTTAGGGCGCAGAGCCTCAATCAACTCCCTCGAGCCAGCTACAAATCCTCCCGCCGAACCAAAAGCCTTAGACAAAGAGCCCGTTTCCACATACACACGGCTTCGCAATCCAAAATGGTCTACAGTTCCTTTTCCCATAGGCCCCATCACGCCATCACCATGGGCATCGTCTACCATGAGCATCGCTCCATATCTGTCCGCCAAATCAGCAATTTCAGGAAGGGGTGCTAAATCCCCATCCATACTAAATACACCATCCGTAACAATCAGCTTTTTTCCTGCTACAGGTTCTTTTAATATCCTCTCCAGAGAATCCATATCTTTATGTTGATACACCTTAATTTGGGCACCAGAAAGTCTGCACCCATCTATGATGCTACCATGATTCAGTGCATCGCTGTAAATAACATCTCCTTTGCCTACCAGAAAGGGGATTACCCCCGTATTTGCCGAAACACCGCAGTTAAAAACCAGTGTTGCCTCTACATCCTTGAACTCTGCCAAGGCCCTTTCCAAGGCATCATGAACAGGAAAATTTCCCACAATATTTCGGCTGGCAGTGGGCCCCACTCCATATTGATCTAAGGCATCCTTTGCCGCCTGTATCGCTTGGGGGTGGCTGGCAAGGCCTAAATAATTATTTGAAGCCATGTTTATCACTTCTCGCCCATCTAATTGAATGCGTGCCCCTTGGGGACTATTAACCGTTCTGTACATTTTCTTCCCTTCTTTCTTTTTCATTTGTACCGCCGGAATAGTGATGCCCTATCATTAATAAAGGCATGTTTTAATAATATTATAGCAAATCCATCTATAAGAAACAACAAAGACAATAAATGATAACCATTTCCGCCTATAAACACAACCTAACGAAAACAGGCTTGAGAACCACTCCCAAGCCCGTTTTTTTAATTAATTATTATAATATTACATATTCCTTTTTCTGTCTTCTGCGTTCCAATTTCCTGTCCTTCCATTTCTCCAGTTCCACGATAGGCAAAGGCAAACATGCCAAACCTGCCACAATGAGCCATTCCCAAATACCCAAGGGAGCAACCTTAAACACTGTAGCCAAAGGCTGTATCATAATGACACCTACCTGAAGCACTATGCCAATGAGAAAGGCTCCAACCAGCCATGTGTTTTCAAAGGGTCGAATAGAAAGCAAAGAATGCTCCGAGCGCATGTTAAATGCATGAATCAGCTGAGAGATGGAAAGAACTGCGAAAGCCATGGTTCTTCCCGTAACATACATTTTTTCATCATCAAAGTATATATGTCCAATGGCAAAGGCCAATAATGCCAGCATGCCAATCATCATGCCTTCCACCATAATTTTACCCCCCAGTCCACCACCAAACAAGGTACTTTCCCGCTGTCTTGGCGGCCGCTCCATGCAATCTCCTTCCACAGGGTCCATACCTAACGCAATGGCAGGCAGAGAATCTGTCACTAAGTTTACCCAAAGCAACTGTATAGGAAGCAAAGGCGTTGCCCAGCCAAAGCACATGGCGGCAAAAATGGTAATAATCTCACCAATATTGCTGGAAAGCAGAAAATGTACGGCTTTACGAATATTATCGTAAATACCTCTACCCTCTCGCACTGCCTCCACGATGGTGGCAAAATTATCGTCAGTCAAAATCATATCCGCAGCGCCTTTTGCCACTTCTGTGCCGCTTTTGCCCATGGCACAGCCAATATCTGCCGCCTTTAATGCCGGTGCATCGTTTACACCATCTCCAGTCATAGCCACCACACTACCATCCTTTTGGTATGCTTTTACAATGCGCACCTTATGCTCTGGCGCAACCCTAGCGAAAACTGTACAATGGGCGGCAGCTTTTTCTAATTCCTCATCGGAAAGCTTGCTTAATTCCTGGCCGGTGATGCAGGTATCTCCTTTTTCATAAATGCCCAGCTGAGTTGCAATGGCTTGCGCCGTTAAAGCATGGTCCCCCGTAATCATAACAGGACGGATTCCTGCCTTTTTGCAAAGAAGAACTGCTCCTGCCACCTCCGGTCTAGGTGGGTCAATCATCCCTGCCATACCCACAAAAACCATGTCACACTCAATGCTATCCTCCTTTGATAAATCCGGTTTCTTCTTCCATTCTCGAAATGCCACAGCAACCACCCTTAAGGCACCCGCCGCCATCTCGCCATTCTGCATGCGAGCTTTGCTTTTTTTATTGCTGTCAAAATGCACCTGGTTATGACCATCTAAGCATTTATCACAGCGTTCAAACAAAATATCCGGCGCCCCTTTGGTCACAGTCATCCAAGTTCCATCCCCCATGGCATGGAGTGTGGTCATCATTTTGCGCTCCGAGGAAAAAGGGATTTCCCCTTCTCTGGGCATTTCTTGCTGTACATCCTCAATGGCGATACCGCCTTCTTCCGCCGCCTCGGCCAATGCACGTTCTGTGGGTTCCCCCACAAGCTTTTCCTTTTCTCTATGGCAGTCGTTGCAAAGAGAGAACAAAGTGAGAATTAATTGCCTTTTCTCATCATCTTTTTTCTTGCCATAGTCGGCAAGCTTTACAACCTTCATTTTATTCTGGGTTAAGGTTCCTGTCTTGTCAGAGCAAATGACTGATGCACTGCCCAAGGTTTCCACTGCCGGCAAACGACGAATGATTGTGTTCTTCTTAGACATCCGTTGCATTCCAATGGCCAATACAATGGTTACGATTGCAGGCAAACCCTCAGGAATTGCAGCAACTGCCAAGCTGACAGAGGTCATAAACATACTAAATGCAGGTTCTTGACGCAATAAACCCATGGCAAAAATAACTGCACAAATAACCAATGCCCCCATGCCTAAGGTTTTTCCCGTCTCTCCCAGTTTTTTCTGTAACGGTGTTTCCTGATCCTCCTGCTCCGCCAAAAGGTTTGCAATTCTACCGATTTCTGTATCCATACCTGTTGCAACGGCAACAGCTCGTCCGCTCCCCCCTAAAACAAAGCTTCCTGAAAGCACCATATTTTTACGATCACCCAATGCAGTTTCCTTTGGAAAAATACATGTCTCTTTTTCCACCGCTAAGGATTCTCCTGTAATGGCACTTTCCTCCGTCTTTAAGCCACGGCTTTCAATCACCCTGCCATCGGCACATATGTATCCACCTGTCTCAAGAAGCATGATATCACCAACCACAACATCTTCTGCAGGGATTTCCGTGCGCATTCCTCCCCGAAGCACCACCGCTTTTGGCGCAGACATTTTCTTTAAAGCCTCCAACGCCTTCTGTGCTTTGCTCTCTTGAATCACACCCAAAAGAGCATTTAACACAACAATTGCAATAATAATTATGGAGTCAATAAATTCCTTTTCCCCATTTAGATAAGATACTCCAAAGGAAACAGCCGCTGCCACCAACAGCAGCATAATCATAAAGTCATTAAACTGGGCAAAAAACCTTCTGACAATGCCTGCATTTGTTCCCTCCTGATGAAGAAGATTCTTACCGTTCTCCATCAGCCTTTTTTTCGCCTCCTCTAAGGAAAGTCCATTTCCCAAGGATGTCCCCAAAGACTGACCTACTTCCTTTGATTCTTTATTCCACCAATCCATATGCTCACACCCGTCCTTTGTATTTTTATCGGTTTGTCCTCTTTTTCATATCTATGTGGTCATGCCCAAAAAAATTCCTCCTGCATACTATGTAAATCAGGAGGTGTTTCCTTATGTTTTTTAGTTTGCTCCTTGCCTTTTCTCTAAGTATAGATGCTTTGGGCATTGGCATTTCTTATGGATTGCGTCGCATCACATTCCCAGCCGCATCCAAATTTTTATTAGCATTAGAAACTTTTTTGATGATGGAAGTATTTATTATGGCAGGACGCGGGCTTGCACTGTTACTTCCCTCCGCCACGGGTGAGACCTTAGCGCCCTGTTTCTTACTTCTGTTCGGTCTATGGCTTTGCTTACAAGGGTTTCGGAAGGCGAAAGAACCGCCATCACCCTTGGCATCTGTTCATCAGCCTTCTGTTTGCGATAAAGATGCATCCCAAACTTTAGATCCTAAGGAGACCCTCCTCCTTGGTTTTATTCTTTCTCTGGATTCCTTGGGTGTTGGTATCAGTGCGGCAGCTTCCGGTATGGAAATCGGTAAGCTTCCAGTGTTTGCTGCTATTTTCCAAGTTGTTTTCCTCTCCCTTGGAGCTTTCTGTGGCAAAAAGCTTACAAATACTGAAAAGATTCGGGAAAACCTTTGGACTACGATATCCGGTGGTATTCTTATTTTTATCGCAATCCTACGACTGATATAATTTGTGCTTACTTTGATAAGGGCTTCTGTTTTGAGAATAAGTATACACCCGAAAGGTTTTCATCCCCTCCAAATCATGATATACTGATTAAAACGGAGGTGTTGTAATGTTTACGTCTTTTAACAGTCTTGCCATATATTCTGCTCATTCTTTGGAAGAACAGGGGCTTATGCGCCAATTTTTAGAGCAAGCCGGTATTGAATATTCTGTGTCTGCAATGGATACAAATGCACCCAAAGGGTTGTATCCTGCCATCTCTCCTGAGCTTTTGCTGACACAGGAAATTGACTATGTTTTTTATATCCGTAAGAAAGATTTTGATAGAGCAAAAGCACATATCCAATCAAATTGGCACTGGGAGGAAAATATTTAATTCGTCGTAATTTCTTTGCTCAAAATATGAAACTTTCCTATAACCTACACATAATAAAGAAGGGTCTGTTTACTCCCTCACCTTCAACTGCATAATTCTTCAAAGAAAAAAGCCCCTTGCACCGTTGAAGATTCTTCTTCACGTTAATGCAAAGGGCTTTTTTATTAAAAAATTTCAAACTTTTCATTTATGCTTTATATTACTTGCACTTCACGGAATTTAATGATACTTTTTTCTATTTTAACAATCCATTTGAAATTTTCAATTCAAAAGCT
Source organism: Anaerotignum propionicum DSM 1682 (assembly GCF_001561955.1). Lineage (NCBI taxonomy): Bacteria > Bacillati > Bacillota > Clostridia > Lachnospirales > Anaerotignaceae > Anaerotignum > Anaerotignum propionicum. The sequence goes on along the minus strand of NZ_CP014223.1, from coordinate 329,568 downwards.
AAGACCTGAATAAATCGAAAACTTCAAATTCCATTAAATAAAATAGAATAATTCTTCAAATTTCTTATCCAACGCAATGCAGATAATAAGAGCTAATTTTGCAGTGGGATTAAACTGTCCTGTTTCAATGGAACTGATTGTATTTCTAGAGACTCCAACCAGTTCAGCAAGCTGTGCTTGGGACAGGCTATTCTCCATTCTTGCTTCCTTTAAACGATTATGGAGTATTAATTCTCCGTCCTGACTATCCTTCGTCTTTTTCAATTAGATCCACCCCATGCCACTAGCTATAATTGAAATCAAACAAGCGATGGCACCAATAATTTCCAGAAAAGCCGCAATCAAGATTGATTTTCGCTGGCGGTCATAATAATACGTTGTTACACTCTGACCACTTGAACCTATCAAAAGTGCCAACACAAAAACCCTATAATCGGCAAATGCTGTGTCAAAAATCAGCTTTTGTAAAAACAACACAATACTTAAAAGCGAGAACACAAGGGTTACTGCCACATATGCGTTTTCGTTTGCTGTTTTTCCAATGAATAGGTCACGTTCATCTTTGTTTTCTTTTCGACTTTTTGCTAAAATCTCATCTTTATTCATCGTCAACCACCCTCATATTTTTTGCCAAGTTTTCTTGTCAACTTTATTATATCATGCCAAGTTTTCTTGTCAATACTTTTGCATAATTTTTCTTAATAATGAAGTTGACTGACAAAATATTCTAGTGATTACAACTTTACCTTTTAGCCAAATCTTTTTATTCCATGTTGAACGAATACCCGCATAATAAAAGTTACAGTTTTTCTATCCAGTAAACAGCTGATTTTCTCAAAAATTCAGCACAACCTCTAATCTCTTTGTCATAATAGGCAGTGAAGCGCTCATCCATCACATACATATTGACTATACCTAGATGTTTCTCCTTGGAATAGCTTTTCCAAGTCATACCCAGCCAATCTTTATGCAAAAGTACAATTTGTTTACCTTCTTTGCTTTCAGGGGTTATTCCTTGGGTCACTGCTTCCTTTAATCTTGCAAGGATTTCTTCCTCCAGCGTTTTAAATTTCCCATATTCCCCTTCTGTCATATCTCTCATTTTTTGTGTAGCTTCTTCCATAGAAACATCACCGTATTTCTCTCGCACCTCCTGACCGTACTTCTCCTCATTTTCCTGTATCACTTTTTCCTTCCAGATTTCAAAACGCTCCTTATCACACATTTCTCTCTCTCCTTTTTTTGCTGAAATTGTCTTTTTCACAATGTCGATGAGTCCTTCTAACCTATGTTTTTGGTTTTCCAATTCCTCTAAATGGCTGTGCAGGGCAAAAAGAATATCAAAATCTTTTTCATAAACAATGCTTTTAATTTCCTCTAACCCAAAGCCTCGTTCCTTATAGAAAAGAATTTGCTGTAACAACTCAACTTCCTTTTCTCCGTAAAATCGATATCCCGCCTCATTTGTATGCAGAGGCAAAAGTAAACCAATCTCATCATAATATCGCAAGGTGCGTGCACTAACTCCTGCCATTTCCGATAATTCTTTTATGCTGTATTCCATAAGACCACCTCCTTTTGTAAAAATAGAATACCGCTTGACGCAACGTCAAAGTCAATAATAATCTGAAAAGAAAATAAATTTTTTAACCGCTACTTCCATACAAACCGAAAGGACGCTTCAAAAACCTTAGATCCCTCCGTTTCCTTATTACTCATTTTTATTAAAGAATACCTTTTAAAAAAAGAGAGTTCATTTTATTTCTATTGTTCCCAAATCCCCTTCGACAAAATGGTCTTTTGCAGGGCTAATACCACTAGTTTAGTTACACTAAAAAACGAGTGGCAAAAGCCACCCGTTAAAGTTACAATGTGTTAAACCGCAGTTTTTAGATTCTTTTTATTTTCAAGCAATTGCATTACAACAATAGCACCAATTGCCGAAATCCCAATAACATCTGTAAAAGCACCTGGGTGAATCAGTAATAATCCACATCCGATACAAAGCACACGGATAATAAGCTTTAAATCTCTAAACATATATCCAATCATACCAGCTGCAATAGCAAACATACCAATAAAGGAAGTGATGACCACCTGAACAACCTGTAAAGGTGTTGTATCTATAAACAATAAAGCTTGGTTATATGCAAACACATATGGAATGATAAAAGCTGCAATGGCAAGCATCGTTGCGTTAAAAGCCGTTTTCATAGGATTTGCACCGGCAATTGCCGCACCGGCATATGCCGCTAAAGCAACTGGTGGTGTAATATCTGCAACAATACCAAAATAGAACACAAACATATTTGCAGCAATGATATCCATGTTCATACCCGTAATTAAAATCGGCGCACAAGTTGTAGCCATAATAATGTAGTTTGCCGTGGTTGGAACACCCATACCCAAAATTATACAACAAACCATAGTCAGCATTAGTGCGATAAGCAAATTACTTCCGGCGATCGAAACAATTCCCGAAATGAAAATTTGACCCAAGCCGGTCATACTTACAACGCCGGCAATGATGCCCGCCATACCGCAAGCCGCCGCAACCGATAACGTACCCTTGCCACCGCTTTCCAAAGCATTGAAAAAGCCGTTTACAGTCATGCGATGCTCTTTATTAAACATACTAACTGCAATGGCAACCAATGTTGCAAAAATTGCAGAGCGGGACATGGTATACCCATCAATAATCATATATACCAATATAAGCAAAGGAAGAAGCAAATAGATATTTTTCACTAAGTGACCAAACTTCGGTAATTCATCCTTGGGAACTCCCATTAATTTCAGTTTTTTTGCCTTAAAATGAACCATCAAGAAAATACCTGAAAAATATAGGAAAGCAGGTAATATAGCCTTCTGTATAATGCTGGCATATTCCACACCACACATTTCGGCCATCAAAAACGCTGCTGCCCCCATAATAGGAGGCATAATCTGCCCACCGGTAGATGCTGCTGCCTCAACTGCTCCTGCAAATTCGGGGGGATAGCCTGTTTTCTTCATCATAGGAATTGTAACGCTACCTGTTGTAACCGTATTTCCTACAGAACTGCCGGAAACCATACCACACAAAGCACTGGAAATAACTGCAACCTTTGCGGGGCCACCTGAGCTTGCTCCGGCGATAGAATTTGCACATTGAATGAAGAAATTAGATATTCCTGTCGCCTCCAAAAATGCACCAAAAATGATAAATAACACAATAAATGTGGAGCATACACCAATAGGCACACCAATAACGCCCGTAGTTGTATAAAACAAATTATAAATAATTCTTCTCAGTGGCAGACCGCTGGAAAAAGCATAAATAACAAACCCTGTCGCTACAAGAATAATAGGAATCCCTGTTACACGGCGACAAGCCTCCGTCAATACCAAAATACCAATGATACCCAAAATAACCTCAAGCTGACCAATTCTTGTTGCCTTCTGCAGGATTTCATTGAAATTTACAACATAGTAGAAAAAGCTTCCTGAACCTGCTATCCCTAATATCCAATCATACCAAGGAATATAATTCACCTTTTGTTTTGAACCCTTTTTTCTTGGAAAAATAGTAAATATCAGTAGAATTACCATTCCCAAAAATAAACAACGACGAATCTGTTCACCCCAATTTACAAATAGGTTCATATAAACCATAAATAACGCAAAACCAATGAGCATGCATCTAACAATTATTTTAGGGATCCCCTCAAAATGACGGGTATTCGCTTCTCTATCATACTTTTTCATAACAGCTTCCAAGTCCGCACCTTTTACTTCTTCGTGGAACGCAGCTATTTCTTCCAAAGATATTTTCTCTTTCTTTTTAAACACTTTATAACCTCCTCCTTTTATCCTAGCATGCCCAGAGCACCAAAATGGCTTATTTTAGTCTGCTGTCAAAGTAATTCAGCCTACTTCCATAAATAAATCAGTTCTCTGCACTTTGCTTTTCTGTTCCTTTTTCATAGAAAAAAGAAACAGTTCTTTCTTTGCCACAAAGCTGACGTAGGCTAACCTCTTCCCCATTTATCAGTAAAATGTGGTCATACACAGGGCTAACATTATAGGAAAGATCGGCAATGGGCTTATCAATTCCGGAAATAATCATAGAGCCATCTTTTCCGTAAGTTAATGTTTGCCCTTCTTCCAACTCAGTTTGTACCCCTGCGCCGAAATTATAGTATACCGTTTGATATACAACAATTCCTCCATTTTCAATCCGATACCGGTCTTCTACCGGAGACTTATTCACAGAATGTTTGAATCGCACAGAAAATTCCCCGCCTTCTTCCATGGGGTAACTTGCGAGAATTTTGCCTGTTCTCCCGTTCCGCAATATCAGGCAATCTTCTGTATGGTTCACAAGAAAAATAGCAGTTGCAATAATAATAGCTATTATTGCAACCACTATACCAACAATCTGCTTGAAACTGAATTTGCAGCCCTTTAACAATTAGTTAATACCAATCTCTTTAAAGTATTTTTCAGCACCAGGATGGAATGGAACGGAAATGCCCTGTACTGCTAAAGCTGGATCCAATTCTGCAAATTTTGCATTGCTGCTTGCCAGTGCATCCTTATTTTCAAAGAGCGCTTTTGTCAGTTCATAAATGGTATCTTCTGATGTATCATTTGAAGCAATCAAGGTTGCACGAACACTTAATGTCTGAACATCGTCTTTCACGCCATTATAAGTTCCGCCGGGAATCGTTGTTTTAGTATAGAAAGGATATTGTTCAATTAATGCTGCTGCATGCTCGTCATCAATGGTTAATAAGTTGATGCTCTTAGAAATAGCCAAGTCAACTACAGCTGTAGTAGGTGCACCTGCTGTAATGAATGCAGCGTCAATTTTACCATCTTTAATGGAGTCTGCGGCATCACCAAAGCTGCCGTTAACTTTATTGATATCCTTGTTAATGTCAATACCGTAAGCTGCTAAAATCTGTGTCGCATTAAACTCAACACCGCTGCCTGCGTCACCAACGTTTACTGTTTTTCCCTTTAAATCAGCAATGTTGGTAATATTGGAACCTGCAATAATTTGACAAGTCTCATCATAAATGCCTGCAACTGCGGAAAATGTTTCAAATTTTCCTTCTGCCGCAAAAAGGTCAGTACCATTGTACGCATAGTACATTACATCATTCTGAACGATTGCTACATCAGAAACCTTATCATCAATATCTAAAATATTGGCTTTGGACGCACCTGTGGAAACAACCTTCAGATTAACGTATTCCATGGCATTGTTTAATACCGTAGACATTGTTCCGCCAACTGCATAGTAGGTACCAGTAGTGCCACCGGTGCCTAATGTCAATTCAACCGCACCGCCTGCGGGCTTGTCAGTACCAGTCTCCTCAGCAGGCTTATTGTTGCCGCCGCCACAGCCTGTGAATGCCATCATCGCAGTTACAGCCAAAGCTGTTAAAGTTGCCAATCTCTTTTTCATTTACCCATCTCCTTATCCTTTTTTTCGCTTTATGCAAATTTTTTCATTTATATACAATTAACATTTTATCATATTCGAATGTATTCTTCAATGCAAAATTCATAGTTTTCGTTTATATTTCTTGAGTTCAATTAATTTTTCTAATATTTTTTATAAAAAACTATGAAATTTTATTAAAATAATCAATAATTTTCCATACAAAATTTAATTAATCATACTTAAATTCAATACTTTTCCATAATGTCATCTCCGTTTAAATTATTCTTTATTTCTATAAATTTAATGAATTTTTATTATTTTTTAATCAAAAGGTGCATATATAAGAACAATCCGTATATCTGCCGTCAATTTCCAGGTATAGACAATCTGATTCTATGTGTGTAAAATAGAATTGTAACATCGTTAAACAAAAGGAGAATTCCAATGTCTACACACACAGTGCAATACGGAAGCATAAAAATAGAATTTGAGCTAATTCGCAAGGAAGTGAAATATATTAACCTTCGTGTAAACAAGCATGGAAAGGTTGTTGTTTCTGCTGCAAAAAATGTTCCCCTTGCAATTATAAAAGAATTTGTGGAAACAAAATCTGACTGGATCATTACACATCTTGCGGAAATAGAAAAACTACGTCAAAGTATACCCCCTATCGGTTTTTATGAGGGAAAAACCCTTTATTATCTTGGTAAGGCATACAGTTTGGAATTATCAGAAGGTCCTGCAAAAATAGAGTTACAAGGGGAAACCCTCTCTATGACCTCCCAGCATATCACAGAAAATGCATTGTGGGAGGAATATCTGCATTGGCTGAAGGAACAAGGGAAAATTAAGTTTGAGGAAATTATGTCTGGCATTTATCCTTTGGTTGAGCCCTATGGCATTTCTCGCCCAGTGATCCAAATTAGAAATATGAAGACACTTTGGGGTAGCTGTACCACAACAGGAAAAACCATTCGCCTGAACCTACAGTTAATGAAAGCACCAGAAGAATGCATTGAACAAGTTATCCTCCACGAGCTGATACATTTTCGCTACCGAAATCACGGAAATGATTTTTATGCTTTATTAAACGACCTAATGCCTGATTGGAGAGACAGAAAAATGGCACTCGAGTCGAAATATAAAGATTATGTGTGAAATTTGTTTGAAATGTTTAGTTGACAAACCCTTTCAATAAGCATATAATGAACGAGATGGTTTTAAAACATTATTTCTGCCGCGGAGTGGAGCAGTCCGGTAGCTCGTCGGGCTCATAACCCGAAGGTCGTAGGTTCAAATCCTGCCTCCGCAATGATAACCCCTTAGAACGCAAAGTTCTAGGGGTTTTTTTTCACCAAAGCCAGTCTCCATTTTATACAAAATATGTAAAACTCATTGACATACCTATAGATGCATGCTAATCTAGCGGTAAATGATCTCTTAAGCAATAGTTAAGGTTAGGACAAATATTTTCAAAGAAGATTTCTATTTTTTATTCCTTAACTTATAACTAAACTACGGTTTCAAGGAAAGAGGATTTACTTAGCTTTACCCTCCTCACACTTGTAGAAAACAGTCAATTTATAATACTAGGAGGTTGGTCATTTGGGTTTCTACATATACTTTGTATCATTCTGTCTATTTTCGTTTTTCCCGTATATGCTCACATGCTAAGGCAAATAAAAAACGATAAGCCTGTAGCAAGCCATATCGTTTTCCTTACAGTTTTTCTGTTTTCCTTTGTATCGATTGTGCTTAGGAATATGTATTAACTAATACACTGATACGAAAATTTATTTGAATCATAGCAGAACACCCAAGTAGCATTGAGTTTTTCATTGTAATCTGCTACAGCCATTTATACGACATTGAAGGCTTGGACAAACAAAGTTATGTTCTTTGAAACCTGTTTATTAACAAAACCCCACGTTTAATATCTGGAAACCTATCTTTTCATCCTTCCTCCATCTTAAAAACATATTCTTTCAATAAAAAAAATCCCCTTAAAAACAGCTTTCGCATCTTTTAAAGGGATTCTTTATTTCTATAAATTTCTTGACACAAATTCCTCAATAAATAGTTCTTCACTCTTTTGCACTTCTTTATTATATTGTTCCAGCTTTTTTTCTTTCAGCTTCTCTAACGTAGAGGTCTCAATTTTCACTTCTACAACTTCTGCTCTTTTTTCTTCTTCTCTTTTTTGCAATACCTCAAGGTGGCGTTTTTCCCTCTGTATTTCCACCTCAAGCTTGTACAAAAATCCCGAATACTCCATTGCCTCGATAATAGAAATTCCCGCCATCTTTTTTTGATTAAACTCAAAATTTACACCCTTAAATTTTCCTAAAAGTGAATCTATCTTCACATTTTGTTGATTCACCATTGCAATGATATTGGCATGTTCTGCTTTCTTGTTTTCCAGCCGCTGATTTTTAAAATTCATAACAGACTCAAGCTGAAAACTAAACTTTTTCATTATAATCCCCCATATCATAAAACAGCCTAGGTTTATTTTAAAATTTCTTCCATTTGTTTCACTGTATCCTCTAGCGAAAATTTCTCATTTACTCCCTGTTTTAAAAATGCATTGATTTTATCAATCTTAGAAATCGCAAAATCCAGCTTATGGTTTGTTCCATGCTTATAGGCACCAATAGAAATTAAGTCGCTGTTTTTCTCATAAATGCTGAGAATATCTCTTAATTTCGAAGCCAGTTCCAAATGACCTTGAGCCGCTATAGCACTCATAAGTCTTGAAATGCTTGCATTCACATCAATGGCAGGGAAATGGTTCCCGTTCGCCAGTTTTCTTGACAGAACGATATGCCCGTCAATAATACCTCTTACCGTATCGGCAATGGGGTCATTGGTATCATCCCCTTCCACCAGTACCGTATAAATTCCCGTGATGGAACCTTCCTTAAAATTGCCTGTTCGCTCAAGAAGCTTGGGCATTTCTGCATAAATAGAAGGGGTATATCCCCTTGCAATCGGCGGTTCTCCAATGGCCAAGCCTATTTCTCGCTGAGCCATGGCAAATCTGGTAAGGGAATCCATCATAAGCAATACATCTTTCCCCTGATTTTTGAAGTATTCCGCAATTGCAGTGGCAACCATGGGGCACTTCATGCGAAGCATGGCGGACTGGTCAGAGGTAGCAACAACCAATACAGAACGTTTCAGTCCCTCTTCCCCTAAGTCTCTTTCAATGAATTCTCGAACTTCTCTACCACGCTCTCCAACTAATGCAATCACATTAATATCCGTTTTTACGTTTTTTGCAAGCATTCCCAAAAGGGTGCTTTTTCCCACACCGCTTCCCGCAAAGATACCCATTCTTTGACCCTTGCCAATGGTAAGCAACCCATCAATGGCCCTTACACCAAACTCCATTTTTTCCTGTATGGGAGGTCTGGTCAATGGGTTCGTCACAATGCTGTCCACAGGAAAATACTGATTTGTTTTAATTTCGCCTAAGCCATCCATGGGTCTTCCAAGGGCATCAATAATCCGCCCCTGCAAAAACTCCCCCACGGGTATTTTTAGGCATTCATTTGTATTTTTAACAAAGGTTCCCGCGGAGACCCCTTTCATGCTTTCATAGGGCATCAACAAAATACGATCATCCCGAAAGCCAACCGTTTCAGCCATAATCTGCCTTTTTTCGCTTTCGTTATAAATCATACTGATTTCGCCGATGCTGGCTTTTCTGCCGGAGGCCTCGATTGCCATACCCACAATATTTTCAATTTTTCCAATATGGCTTATGGTATTGGAGCGTTTTATGACATCAACCAATTCATTAAACAATATCATTCCCTCCGAGCCTTCCGGCGCTCTTCATAATCGCCCTGATATTCTCAATTTGGGTACTGGCGCTGGCATCAATAATTTGATCCGGCAACTCAATAATACAAGTTCCAGGGGCAGAGTCCTCCATTACTACAATTTTAATATGCTCTGACAAATGAGAAATGGCATCCAGCAGGTCTGCATTTGACTCTACAATTAAGGCTGAGTCGTTTTTAGAAATATATATCTTAGCCCATTCTTTCAATTTCATTTTGTTCGTTGCGGTTATAATCATCTTTTTAATGATTTCCCCGCTGGTTTTTAAGCTAATCTGTATAACTTTCTCTGCAATGGAAATTGCCAGCTCCTTTAGTTCATCAATATTTTGTGAAATAAGCTGCGTCTTTTCTTCTTCAAAGGCCTGAATCAAATCTCTTAATTGAAGAAGAAAAACTGCTGTTTCCTCATCCATTTTTTCTTTATGCTCTTGATATGCCTTTTGGTAGCCATCCTGATATCCCTCTTGGGAGGCTTGCTCAAAAACATTTTCTTTGATTCTTTCTGCCTCTAGTTGGGCTTGTTTTATCATTTCCTCCACCTGTTGGTTGGCTTCTTCGATGATTCTTTTCTCTTTTTCTAGAAGCTGTGCTTCTCTTTTTTCCAGTTCTTTTAAAAGAATAGAGCTCTCTTCAGATTTGTCGTGGTTCTCGATTTCTGCCTCTTTTATTTCATTGTCTTCAATTGTGTGCTCTATGAGTTCTTTTTCAAAACTCGGTAGTACAATATCAGACCCTGCTTTGTTTGAAGAATCAACCTCTTTAGAATCATTTCCAAACTGGTCAAACTGAAAGGAGTTTATTGTGGATTTCTCATTATGCAATAATATCATCCTTTCCGCCCTTAGAAATTACAATCTGACCTGCATCCTCAAGTTTTCTGACCACAGCAACAATTCTCTGCTGTGCATCCTCAACATCCTTCACACGCACATTGGTTGTAATCTCAAGTTCAGATTTAATGGTTTCTGTCATACGAGCAGACATATTTGCAAACATAACATTTGCAACCTCGCCTTGCGCACCCTTAAGTGCATAAACAAGGTCTTTCTGATCAACCTCACGAATAACTCTTTGAATAGACAGGTTGTCCATGCCAACGATATCTTCAAATACAAACATTTTCTTGCGAATTTCTTCAACAAGCTCAACGTCTTTCTTGCTAAGCTCATCAAAGATATATTTTTCATCGCCTCTGTCCACATAATTCATAACTTCGGCAATATAATCAATACCACCAATTTTGGTATAGTCTGTGGTCATTACGGAAGAAAGCTTTTTCTCAATCTCCCGCTCTACAATCTTCATGGCCTCAGGCGCAGCACTGTCCATTTTTGCAATAGCCTCTACTACGCTGATTTTTCTTTGCTCAGGTAAGCCCGCAATAATATTTGCCGCTCTGCCTGAATCCATATAGGAAAGCACCAAAGCAATGGTTTGAGGCCTTTCATTGTTCAATATGGAAAAAATAGATAAATCATCATATTTACTTAGGAAAGAGAATACCTTGCTTTTCAAGGTTTTCTCCACCTTACCCAATAAAGCATGGGCTACATCCTCACCAAAGGCTTTCTCTAAAACACTTCTGGCATAATCAATACCACCCTCTGTAACAACCTTGTGAAGCATGCAGTTTTTATAAAATTCATCTAAAATACTTTCCGTGGTTTCCGCCGGCAAAAAGCCCAATTTCGCCACTTCGATGGTCAATCTTTGTACTTCGTCCTCTGTTAAATATTTATAAACCTGCGCCGCTTTTTCTGCTCCAAGGGAGATAACTACAGCAGCAGCCTTTTGTTCCGGCGTTATCGCATTATCCTTCGCCACCTTTATTCTCCCCCTTTTAACCAGTTTCTAATAAGCTGAGCCGAAATTTCCGGATTCTCTCCGGCAAGCTCCCGCACCTTATTTTTCAGCTCCAAACCTTTTTCATTGGACAGATTCAGTATTTTATTTTCAGCATCTTCTTGTTGTTTCTGCTTCATCTGTTTCAAATATGCATCAGGAGAAATGCTGGGCTTGACGGGCATATCTGCTTCGCCCATCAATTTCTTCTTCTTTCTTCTTCTGCTCATTATTACAAGAATTGTAACCAAAATAATTAAAAATACACCTGATGCAATTGCTCCAATAATAATCCAATTATTCCGTCCCAAAGTATCAGAAGTTACTGGAGCCTCCTTGCTGCCAAAAAATGGTGCAGCAACAATGGCTATTTTATCATCCTGATTTGCTTTTTCGATACCTGCTGCATTTCCAATCAATCCTTTTAACTCTCTTTGGGAGATATTCCCCAGAGATTCACTGTTAATGGTAATCGATACAGAGATATCCTTAATACTCCCAGAGTCGATCTGAACCTGCTCTTTCAGCTGATTTACTAAATAATCAATATTATTTTCCTGTTTATAATAGGTTTCGGAGCCATCCGCCTTTGCCTGTGAATAGGTAGGCACCTCCGCATTGGAATCGGTTCCGGGAACCCCACCTGCCGCCGTTCCATCCTTCACCATCTCAACTCCGGTGGATTCTTTGCCGGGAATGCCTTTTTCGGCACCCTCTGTTGGTGTAGCATGATTAATGATTTCTTGAATTTTTTTATCAACATCAACGGTTGTTCTTACGGAAACCTTTACATTATCCGAACCATAAATCGGCGCCAAAACATTCAGTATTTTGGCACGAATGGAATCGTCCATGTGCTTTTCAAACTCAAGCTTCAGCTTATTTGCACCGCCGTCAATACTATCTCCCGTTGGTGAAACATCGTTGCCGTTGCCGTCTAATACTACCACATCTGCCATTTCCATGGAAGGAATGCTCTTGGCTACTAATCTTTGAATGCCCTTCACCTGTTCACTGGTGGGAGAACCACCATCGTTCATAATCACAACAACAGACGCCTGTGCTTTTTTCACACTATTTTCATTCAAAACATATTTCTGATCCTCTGCTAAAGCAATGGTTACTTTAGCATCCTTCACCCCTTGGAACAGACGAATGGTGGCGCCCATTCTGTTTTGCAGTTCAAATAATAGATAGCTGTTTTTTTCAAAATCCGTGGTTGTCATCCCAATGTTGTTTTTAAATACATCATATGTAAAACCACTTTTAGGGTAGCCTTCGTATACAAGCTGCGCCTTTAGTTTTTCCTCTTGATCTTTCGGTACATAAATTACGCCATCATTTCCATATTTGTAATCAACGCCCAAGCCTTGCAGCTTCTCCATAATTTCGCTGGCTTCCTGCTGGTTTAACCCGCTGAAAAGGGTCTCGTAAGGCTTATTATTTAGAAATAAAGCAATTCCTACAGAAAAAAGTATTACCAAAACTCCCCCAATCAGTATCCATTTTCTGATTTTGGGGTTTATTTTTCCCAAAAAATACTTGCCCTTTTCAAGCAATTCTTTCACTTTTTCATTCAAAACTGTACCCCTCTTACTATTCTATATTCTTCCCCTCAAGGCAGCATTTTCTCTGCCCCTGTACCATAAATATCAGAGATTAATTCTCATGAGTTCATTATAAGATTCCAGCGCTTTATTTCTCAGGGTTACCAATAAATCCACCGAAATTTGTGCTTTGGTGGACGCAATTCCCAAAGAATGAGTATCCTCAGATTGTCCTGTGGCAAATAAATACTGTTCCCTCGCCAAATCAGTTTCGCTATCAACCACATTTGATACTGCTTCTGAAAAAATACTTCTAAAATCAGATTGGGTGTTCTTTGTTTTATTTTCTGCATTTAATTGGTCCAAAAATTGCATTGGCTCCAATCTATTAATCGGTGTTATAGACATAAATTAACCTCCACTTTTTACTTACCAACCTCAAGTCCCTTAGATGCCATTGCTTTTATTGCATTAAATGCGGTAACATTGGCATCATATACTCTTGATGCTTCCATACCGTCAATGGTTTCCTTTAAAAGATCAACATTAGGCATCATAACATACCCATTCTCATCTGCGTCAGGATGGGTTGGGTCATAAACAGATTTCAGAGGACTTTCATCCTCTTTAATTTCACTCACAATAACACCTCGCTGATTGGAAGCTCCCCCACGGGACGTCCTGCTGAAAATTTCTTGAAAGCTACTTTTGCCCCTTGGCTCGAACACAACCGTTCGTCTACGATAGGGTTCTCCACCCTCGGTTCTTGTTGTATTCACATTTGAGATGTTTTCCGAAATCACATCCAACCTTGCCCTTTGGGCTGTTAAACCGGATGCACTAATATTCATAGCATTTAAGAAAGCCACTTAAAATACCTCCTAATTTTCACTTCATCGCGCTGCGAAGTCTATTAAACTCACTGTTAATATCATTGATTGCCATTTGGAATTGAATATAAGAACTGGCAAGCTCCACCTGCTCAACATCCATATTCACATTATTGCCATCCAATCGACTGGATTCATCCGCCTTTGTATGCACACGATAGGAAGTCCCTTCAATGGCCTCTCTCTTCTTACTTCCACCTGCTTGATTATAAAAATCCAATTTACTTTTTAATTCATCTTGAAAAGTAACATATTGTGCTTTATAACCCGGAGTAGAAACATTGGCAATGTTATTTAATGTGACCTGCTGTTTCTGCCATAAATAATCAGCCATTTTTTGTGTCATTAATACTGAATTATTAAACAATGTTGCACACCTCTCTTTGTGTCATTTTCTTACTAATTAATAAGCAAAAATATCTTTCCTGTTTACATTATCCTTTTCACATAATTCTGTTACTTAGGCCTTTCCCATCTTTTTATTATGTGACTTTTCAATCTTAAAACAAATTATATTGTAGCCTACGCATAACCAAAAGTGAGCTTTAGAGCATTGAATTTTATACATCAATATTTATTAAAGTAAAAATAATACAAAAGTACAAATTTATACCTTTTGAGAAAAGCATTATTTCTAGGTATAGGATTCGTACTTAAACCATAACATCTTAATTTTCATATATTTTATTATAGAGAAGTCCTTCGTAAAAATCAACATTTATCACCCAATTTTTATATTAAATGACAAAATTTAATCTTTCTACCAACAAATTATACCAATAAAATGTATTTTATTACAAAGTTACAAAATGGTTTTTTGATACAAAACTATTTATGCATTTTATTCATGTTTTGTGTTGTTTTTCAAGCTCTTAAAATTCATATATACATACTTCTGTTGGCATCATCTGCCCTCAACTTACAAAAAACTTCGATACGTGAATTGTCAAATTATAATATAAATTTCAGCAAACCCACTCAATTAGATTTTATCACCTTTTTATATTATGCTTTTCAAAGTAATATAAAAAAGGGCAAAAGCCATCAACGCTTTTGCCCTGCATTTTTACATATTTTCCCACAGAAAACCATCTGCGCCTACTACCGCACCAATCTTAAGATAGCATGCTGATATGCGCACAGAATATAATCTCAGCCAATGATTAGTGCTTTCTTGTTTCTCTGGGATAGTTAATCTGCGCCTGAGCCGCCGCCAATCTTGCGATAGGTACACGGAAAGGAGAGCAGGATACATAATCCAGACCAATCAAGTGGCAAAATTCAACGGAAGAAGGGTCACCACCGTGCTCACCGCAGATTCCCAAATGGATGTCAGGGCGAACAGGCAATGCCTTTTCAACCGCCCATTTCATCAACATACCAACACCGGTTCTATCCAATCTTGCAGTGGGATCACATTCGTAAATATTTTTATCAATATAATCCGCCAAAATCTTACCGGCATCATCACGAGATAAACCATAGGTCATCTGTGTCAAGTCATTGGTACCGAAGGAGAAGAACTCTGCCTCTGTGGCAATTTCATCCGCAGTTAATGCTGCTCTGGGAATTTCAATCATCGTACCAACCAGATAATCCAGCTCTTTGCCCTTTGCATCCATAACTGTCTTTGCAGTTTCAACAACAATATTTTTCACATATTTCAGTTCCTTAATTTCACCAATCAAAGGAATCATGATTTCAGGCTTCATATTGATGCCCAATTCAACAGAAACCTCAATTGCAGCTTCAATGATTGCTCTTGTCTGCATTTCGGCAATTTCAGGGTAGCTTACTGCCAAACGGCAACCTCTATGACCCATCATAGGGTTTAATTCATGCAGGCCTTTTGCCTTTACCTTCAGCTCTTCCACAGTTTTACCTGTCTCTTTCGCCAACACTGCAAATTCCTCTTCTGTATTAGGCATAAACTCATGGAGAGGAGGATCCAGCAGACGGATTGTTACGGGTCTTTCCTGCATTGCCTTATAAATACCCTTAAAGTCCTCTTTCTGGAAAGGCTCAATGCCCTTTAATGCGGCTACTCTCTCCTCAACGTTATCAGAAAGAATCATCTTTCTGAACTTCATAATTCTGTCCCCTTCAAAGAACATATGCTCTGTTCTTGTCAAGCCAATGCCTTCTGCACCAAAATCAATGGCTGTTTGTGCATCATGGGGTGTATCTGCATTGGTTCTTACTTTAAGAGATCTCTTTTCATCAGCCCAAGCCATGAATTTTGAGAAATCTCCACTGATTTCAGGATCAACAGTAGGGATATCCTCACCGTAAATGTTACCGGTGGAGCCATCCAAAGAAATATAGTCACCCTCCTTGAATGTTCTGCCACCCAAAGAAAAGGTCTTTGCTTCTTCATTCATTTTGATTTCTTCACAGCCGGATACACAGCAAGTACCCATACCACGGGCTACTACTGCCGCATGAGAGGTCATACCGCCACGTACTGTCAGGATGCCCTGAGCCGCTGCCATACCTTCAATATCCTCGGGAGAGGTTTCCAAACGAACCAGAATGACTCTGTCGCCGCCCTCTGCCTGATTCTTGGCATCTTCTGCAGTAAAGCAAACCTTACCAGCCGCCGCACCGGGGGATGCAGGCAGACCTTTGCCAAGGGGCTTTGCAGCTTTTAATGCCTTTTGATCAAAAGCAGGATGCAAAATCTGATCCAACTGCTTAGGATCAACCTTCATCAACGCCTCTTCCTTGGTGATGAGGCCTTCCTCTACCATATCAACTGCGATACGTAAAGCAGCATTGGCAGTTCTCTTGCCATTTCTTGTTTGCAGGAAGTACAGCTTGCCCTCTTCCACGGTAAACTCCATATCCTGCATATCTTTATAGTGATTTTCTAATTTATTTGCAATTTCCATAAACTGCTTGTAAACTTCCGGCATATCCTCTGCCAGCTTTGCAATGGGGTTGGGTGTACGAACACCAGCAACAACGTCCTCGCCCTGGGCATTTACCAAGTATTCACCCAACATAGCTTTTTCCCCAGTTGCGGCATTTCTTGTAAAAGCAACACCGGTACCGGATGTATCACCCATATTGCCAAATACCATCATCTGTACGTTAACCGCTGTTCCCCAGCTATAAGGAATATCATTCATTCTTCTGTATACAAAGGCACGAGGGTTATCCCAGCTGCGGAATACTGCCATAGCCGCCTCAAGCAACTGCTCCTTTGGATTCTGAGGGAACTCTTTGCCCTGATCATCCAAATAAATCTGTTTGAACATTGCAGTAACCTTTTTCAGGTCTTCTGCTGTCAGCTCTGTATCATAACGCACGCCTGCTTCTTCTTTATATTCATCCAGCTTTCTTTCAAACTTAGATTTGGAAACGCCGATTACAACGTCTGCAAACATCATGATAAATCTTCTGTAAGAATCATAAGCAAATCTGGGATTGCCTGTTTTCTTTGCCAAACTCTCAACGGATACATCATTTAAACCAAGGTTCAAAACCGTATCCATCATGCCAGGCATAGATGCTCTCGCACCGGAACGAACGGAAACCAGAAGGGGGTTTTCAGGATCACCCAGCTTTTTGCCGGCAATCTCTTCAAGCTTGCTCAATGCCACATCAATCTGGGCAATCATTTCTTCAGTCAGTTTCTTACCACCTTCGTTATAATCTGTGCAGGCTTCTGTTGAAATGGTAAAGCCTTGGGGAATCGGCAGACCTAACATTGTCATTTCTGCGAGGTTTGCACCCTTTCCTCCTAAAAGGTTTTTCATGGTTGCGTTGCCTTCGCTGAACATGTAAACATACTTCTTGCTCATACACATTACCTCCTGTTTTCCATCTGGATGTCAGACGTGGAATTTTATATCTGGAATTTTTTGAAAAACTGATCTTAACAGAATTATATCATTTCCCATGAAAAATCACAACGCTATTCCGAGAAGGCAGCTACGCATTCTACGCTATTGCACTAAAATAAAACCATCCCATTGTGATTATGCAATAATTTTTTAAATTTTATAACCATTTTTACTCCATGTTGCCAAAAAAAATATGCTGACCAAGGAAGTTGGTCAGCATATTGCATCATGGGACGTATTATGTCCCAATAAATTTTTTGCTCTTAGAGCTTATCACTTAAGTTCTTTAATATACAAGTGCTAAGTATACAGCACTTTTACTCATTGTGCAACAAAAAATTTCATTCATTTTTGTACGATATCGTTATCAGCGACAAAAAATTATGGTTAATACGTTAGGCAAAAGGAAAAGAAAGGGGGTCCTTTTATTGAATTAGCTGTGTTTAAATAAATAACTATAAAATGGAAACACAACACCAATAGACAAAATAAGAACCCTTCATATTTCCAATACAGCTGCCTGCTTTCACATAGTCTAAAAATGAGTATTGTTTAAGTGTTAAGCTGTATTGCTATCTTTACCTCTTTCTCCATTCAATCATACGGAGATATCATAAAAGTTTTGTCTACAACAACCACTTATCGCAGTTGATTGCCATTTCCCGCAATGTTTCTACGAATTTGCCAACATGATAGCCATCGCAAACCGCATGATGGCATTGGATAGCAAGGGGCATCATGATTTTGCCGTTTTCTTTTTTATATTTTCCAATGGTGAAAATAGGCAAAAGATAATTTCCATCTGAAAAAACATTGATATTAAACGCAGTAAAATCCAGCCACGGAACACTGGAAATATTAAAAGTATTGGGCGGTATATACTCCTGTGGAAAAAGACCTCCACATGTATACTGTGCCGTATCTTGCAAATATGCGCTGTAGAATGTATTGTAACAGCTATCATATTTTGTCCATACGGCTGAAAACGTTTCCGTGATAGGATCGAAAACAGTATACATCGGGTCGATGACCTCCCAATATCCCAAACGCTGGTCGCTATTCATTGTCATTCGAAACTCCGGTAACTGATTCACCACCGATGAAATCATAAAGACTTGTGCAGGGTAGGATTTCATTCCACGCTCTTTTAGCCGAATCAGCAGATTAGTAATATCAATGTCTACCGTTATGCTATAGGAGCATGGAATATTGTTTTTATAATGTTCATAGTGAGCTTTTCTTGTCCATTGTTCCATTTGTATCTCAATAAATTTCATAGTCTTTGCCTCCTAGAAAATAGTATCAATTTTAAGAGGCATTATTTGCTGGTGTTTACCATGCTCATCCACCTTCTTCACCATTGTAACATCTGAAATATATATACTAATGAATGGTTTCATTCAATTTAAGGTTATCGTATCATATCTTTCAAAGAGGATACTCTGGAAGGCTTTGCATCTTAAAACTCCATTTTTTCTTTCAAATAAGCACTCAACTGTGCAATGGGCATTCTAACCTGTTCCATAGTGTCTCTGTCACGCACAGTAACACTCTGATCCTCTTCAGATTCAAAATCATAAGTGATGCAGAATGGTGTACCAATTTCGTCCTGTCTGCGGTAACGCTTACCGATGGAACCAGATTCATCAAATTCGCAGTTAAACTCTTTGGAAAGCAAAGCAAATACTTCTGTCGCCTTTTCGCTCAGCTTTTTGGAAAGCGGGAAAACTGCAGCCTTAACCGGCGCAAGGGCGGGATGGAAACGCAATACTGTTCTTACATCACCTTCGCTAACCTCTTCCTCATCATACGCCTCACATAAAAACGCCAAGGTAACACGGTCAGCACCTAAAGAAGGCTCAATGCAATAAGGGATATATTTTTCATTTTTATCCTGATCGTAATAGGTCATATCCTGACCACTAACCTCTTGATGGCATCTTAAGTCGAAATTGGTTCTGTCGGCAATGCCCCAAAGCTCGCCCCAGCCAAAGGGGAACTTAAACTCTATATCAGTAGTTGCGTTGCTATAATGACTAAGTTCTTCTTGCTCATGGTCACGCAGTCTGATGCTTTCTGCATCCATATTCAATTTCAATAACCAATCCTTACAGAAGCTTCTCCAATACTCAAACCACTGTAAGTCAGTTCCTGGTTCGCAGAAAAACTCTAATTCCATCTGCTCAAATTCTCTGGTACGGAAGGTAAAATTACCTGGTGTTATTTCGTTGCGGAAAGACTTACCAATCTGACCAATACCAAAAGGTAGTTTCTTTCTGCTGGTACGCTGTACATTCTTAAAGTTTACGAAAATTCCCTGGGCTGTTTCAGGACGAAGGTAAACCACGTTTTTCGCATCCTCTGTCACACCCTGAAAGGTTTTAAACATCAAATTAAACTGACGAATATCTGTAAAGTTATGGCTGCCACAGGAAGGGCAGGCAACCTGATGCTCATCAATAAATTGTTTCATTTCATCATTGCTCCAGCCATCCACAGCTGCCTCGGGCATATTGTGCTCTGCAATATATTCCTCAATCAATTTATCTGCACGGAAACGCTCCTTGCATTCCTTACAATCCATCAAAGGGTCACTAAAACCCCCAACGTGACCGGAAGCCACCCAAGTCTGAGGGTTCATCAAGATTGCGCAATCCACACCAACATTAAATGGGCTTTCTTGAATAAATTTCTTCCACCATGCTTTTTTAACATTGTTTTTCAGCTCAACACCAATGGGGCCGTAATCCCATGTGTTCGCTAAGCCACCGTAAATTTCGGAGCCGGGATAAACAAAACCTCTATTTTTTGCCAATGCAACTACTTTTTCCATAGTTTTTTCTGTCATAATAATTCCTCCTTCAAAAAAGTTGATAAGTTTTTTACCGAGGAAAGGCAATAAAAAAACTCCCCTCCCTCGCTGTAAAAGCAAGGGACGAAAGTCTATCTTCCGCGGTTCCACCCTTATTGATCTACGCAAAGCGTAAATCCACTCTTGTGAAGTCCTGCTCCAAAGTGCCCTTCACCGTACTCTGCTGTCTTCTTTTCACCCACCGAAGACTCTCTGAAAACATACTACGGATACTCCTCTTTTTCATTGCAGTTATTCAATTTAGCCATTATGCTAACACTTTCCCGCATTTCTGTCAATACCTATTTTATAAACTACAGTTCTTTGCTGAATTCTCGGCTTTTTAGCCGCACCCCCATATGTATCTCCAAATAGCGCCGCATCATGGTGTCCAACTGGTTCGTGGCTTCCTCGGAAAGGGTAAATGCAAAAACTTGCTTTCCTTCCCTTTCGGTAATAAAAGAAATTGCTTTTTGCACTGCCCCAAGAAGAGAAATCTCTCCGCCGAAGCAATGGTCTTTACAAAGGAACTCCCCTGCAGACTCGTTAAAATAAAGGGGTGCATCATCCCTACTGCAAACCATACAGCCCTCATTGGATAATACGCCGGAAAGCTGCGCATATTTCACCTCAAAAATGCGGGAAATAAGCCTTGGCGGCACTTGGCTTTTCTCAAGCATAGCCAAGGAATACAGCAGAAGTTTTAAGGTTTCATCCTGCTCCATCCCAGCAGGGCAAGTCCGCTCCACCAGCTCGGTCAAATAGACAGCTTCTGCAAGACGATCCATATCCATTCGAATGCCATAAAAGCTTTCAATCAAATCAGCTTGGGTTAAGGAATAAAAACCTTTTCCCTCATACGCTATAAAATCGCAATATGAAAAAAGCTGTGTGCCGGAAAGCAGCTTGCTTTTGGTGTTTTTTGCACCACGGGCATTGAGCATCACCCGACCGATGCCCTTGGCCAAAACCAAAATCCGTTTGCCGCTCTCGCCCACTTGGTTTTCCTGAATTACAACACCTCTAAAATGAACAACGCCCACTTTTCCCCCTCATTTTCTAATAAGACCTCGGGATGCTGTCCCAAACCTTGCAAACAAGTCATGCACCTTTGCTTGGCAAAAGTCGGCTTCGCATCCTGCCCTATCTTGGGCAGTGCAGTATTGAAAAGACTTGACCCAAACTTTCGTAACGCAAAATTTTCATTTCTTGCTATTATATTAATTCACCCCCCATGCAGAGGGGGTGACGAAAGTTTTTGCTCTTGCTTTTTTCAAAAAGCAAGTGGGTGTGGGTTAAAACCCACGGTCTTAAGGTCTTATATTCTTAATAAAAATTTTTATTTTTTGAGCTGTCTGCAATCCTCCGTCGGGGATTTGGTCTATCTCCCAAATCGGATTTGTAACGCAAATAATCTTCAATCTGACCTGTTTGTGCAAACTTTTGCCAGTATGCCTTTTTATTCCGCTCGTCCATAAAACCGTCCCCTTTCTTTCATTATGTTATGGAGCAATAACGAAAGCATACAGGTAAATTAATACCAATACCGCCAAAAACAGAAAGGGTTCTTGATTCTATCAGACATTTCGTCTGTCATATCCAAAATTTTTCAGCAAAAAGTCACTGTCTCGCCAATCCTTTTTCACTTTTACCCAAAGCTCCAAATAAATTGGTGAGCCCAACAATCGCTCCATATCTCTTCTAGCCAAAGAGCCAATTTTTTTCAACATAGCGCCCTGCTTGCCAATAATAATTCCCTTATGGGAATCTTTTTCACAATAAATGGTTGCTTCCACATCCACCATATTTTGACCTTCACGTTTTTTCATAGACATAATTTCCACGGCGATTCCATGGGGTATTTCATCTTGAAGGAGATAAAGAGCCTTCTCACGAACAATTTCGGAAGCTATTTGACGCTCCGGCTGATCTGTAACCATATCCTCTGGAAAATACTGAGGGCCCTCAGGCAAATATTTCTTAATCACATCCATCAATGCATCGGTATTACTGCCCTTCATTGCAGAAATAGGAACAACCTCAGCAAAGGTATACAGCTTACGATAAGCCTCAATCACCTGCAAAAGCTTCTCTCGCTCAATGGTATCAATTTTATTAATGACCAAAACTACTGGTGTCTTTACGTTTTCCAGTCGGTCGATTACATATTGATCCATTTCCACTACTTTTTCCGTAGGTTCGATGAGCATTAAAACTAAGTCCACTTCATTAAAGGTATTCTCCGCAGAACGCACCATAAATTCGCCCAGCTTATGCTTGGGCTTATGGATTCCAGGTGTATCCAAGAATACACATTGAAAATCCTCCTTGGTCAAAATACTGGTGATTTTATTTCGTGTTGTTTGAGGTTTATGGGAAGTAATGGCGATTTTTTCCCCGATTAGGCAATTCATCAATGTGGATTTTCCAACATTGGGTCTGCCAATCAATGTAACAAAGCCGGAATGGAATTTTTTCATGCTTGTCCCTCCGCATTTTCTGCTGCAATGTAAGCTTTATATTCCGCTTCCTTCACATCCCAATCCTTTTGCATGTCCAATAAAATCATGTATTGCAGCCAACGGTCATTTTTGGTGTCAATATCCTCTTGGGTTAAGCCCTTAATCAGAGTTAATGCCTGATAATACTTCATGCCTGCTTCCGCTGTCATATATTCAGATTGCATACCCAGCACAACACAAATCTTATTGGGCAGAGCATATCTTCTGATTTCTTCCTGAACGCCCTCTGTGCTTTTACCCATTTGGCGCATAAATTCCAAAGCATTTTTATAATGAATCACATATTCGCTTTCTTTAATTTTAACACGCTGTGCCTTCCAATTTTCCTCAATATACGCCACCACTTCTTCCATGGTTTTTGCGTTTGGCTTCAATTCCACATGGGCAAATTTTTCTCTTAATGCATCCATTTATATTCCTCCTATTTCTAAAATAAATCAGATATTTCTATTCATCACAACGATTGCTATTGAAAGCTATTTAAGCTGTCAGGAAGCTGTCCAAATTATTTCTTGCAGTTCAAATTTGAATCTTCAAAGCAACAAGTTGCAGCCATGTCTTAGTGAGTTACAGTATTCTGAACAGGCTTTTTCCAACCTTTGTTTTACAAAAACATTTAATTTGTTCCCTTATTTTCGTTTTCTATTATATACGGATAACGCTATTTTCACAAGCAAACATAAGAAACATGCCTCAGCCATGACTATTTTTATATTATGTCCTAAAAAGGCTTTCTCGTCATTGCTTTATTACATGAGCTTCATCTTTTTAAATATTATTATCTCTAGCAATCCCTCAGCTCGTCCCATCTTTTTCGAATTGCCTTCATATCCTCCCATGCAGGGCGTTTTTTCTCCTCATCCCGCAAAAGTGCTGAGGGATGATAGGTCGCAATAAAGTCATAGCCCATCTTAGGGAGCCAAATACCTCTTTGGCGTGTGATGCGAAAGGAAGGGTCGATGATGGTGGTGGCCGCAATTCTACCTAGGCAAACGATGATTTTGGGTTCAATCAATTTTAATTGATACCTTAAATAATTTAAACAAGCATCTTTCTCATCATCATAGGGGTCTCGATTCCCCGGGGGACGGCATTTCACAATGTTTGTAATATACACATCCTCTAAAGAAAGACCAACGCTTACCAGCATTTTGTCCAAAAGCTGTCCAGCAGGGCCAACAAATGGCTGACCCTGCAAATCCTCTTGCTGTCCCGGCCCCTCCCCGATAAACATAATATCCGCCTTAGGGTTACCCTTGCCAATCACCACATGTGTGCGCAGCTCCCACAGCCTGCATTTTTTGCAGTTATAACAAGCGCCCTCTAACGTCTCCCAACTCTTTTGAGCCATAGCTCTCCCTCGCTTACTTTATGTCCTCACCGCGAAAGCCCATTGGCAACAATTCCTTGAGTTTCATTACCTTTATGCCTTCACTGTCGCTATCTAAAATCACTTCACCCTCAGGCAAAAATTCAAACAATACCTGTCTGCAAATGCCACAAGGTGCCGCATAGTCTCCTGAGCTGGCGACTATAGCTATTTTCTCAAATTCCTTCACACCCTCAGAAATCGCTTTTGTTATGGCTGTTCTTTCTGCACAAATGGTAGCACCGTAGGATGCATTTTCCACATTACATCCTAGAAAAATGTCGCCGTTTTTTGCCAATAATGCTGCACCAACTTTAAATTTCGAATAAGGCGCATAAGCCTTTTCCATTGCTTTCTTTGCCAATAAAACCAGTTCCTGATTTTCCATAAAATCATCTCCTTATTCTCTTGGTATTCCTGCCTTATTCAGTATTTCCCTCTGCTTCGCAAACATTTCCTTTTCTTCCTCTTCCTCCATATGGTCGTAACCCAAAAGATGGAGCATGCTATGGGCGGTCAAAAAAGCAATCTCTCTTTTTAAGGAATGACCGTATTCCTCTGCCTGTTCACGGGCACGCTCTAAGGATATAATAATATCCCCCAAAAGCACCTCTTCTTTTTCATTTAAATCAGGGATTTCTCCCTCTTCAAAAGTCAATAAAGGGAAGCTCAAAACATCAGTGGCACGGTCAATGTCCCGAAACTGTCTGTTAATTTGATGAATTTCTTCATTATCCACAATGGATACACTGACCTCGCAAGGCATTTCAAAGCCCTCATAAGCCAAGGAATCTATAATTATTTTTTCAATCGTTTGAGAAAGCTCCAAGGAAAAAGCCTCCTCAGTTCGATTATCAATCAGTATTGTCACTATCTTTCTCCTCTTTTCCCAAATTCACCTTACGGGATGCCGCTTCGATTTCTTCTTTTTTCGGGTAGCTGACCCTCTCATGATACATTCCATGAAAAACTTTCAAAAAAGCTTTTTGTATTTTCTCCAATTCATGAATGGCTAAGCCACTGCGGTTTAATTGTCCATCATCCAGCTTGTCCTTAATCAGACCATAAATGGCTCCTTCAACTTCCTCCAAGGTCTTTCCAGCGCCCAGCATAGCCCGAACTGCCGCCTCTACCGTATCCGCAAGCATTACCACTGCGGATTCTCTGCTTGTAGGAATAGGCCCATCATAACGATAATCTGCCTCATTTACATTCTCAGACCCATAAACCTTTAATGCCTTAAAATAAAAGTATTTTACCACCGTTGTTCCATGGTGTTCCTTCATAATATCTAAAATAACCTTAGGCAGGCCAAATTCCATTCCCATTTCTACCCCTGCCTTTGTATGCTGGGTGATAATACGGGCACTTGATTTTGGTTCAATATCATCATGGGGGTTATGCCCTGTTTGATTTTCCGCAAAAAACAAGGGATATTTCAATTTGCCCGCATCATGATAGTATGCACCGGCTCTGGCCAAAGCCGTATTTCCGCCAATTTCATAAACCGCCGTCTCTGCTAAGTTTGCCACAATCAGGCTATGGTGATATGTACCCGGCGCTTCAATCATCAGCTTTCTCAAAAGTTCATTGTTAGGATTGGTCAATTCCAAAAGACGCAGGGAAGTATTTGCTTCAAACACACTCTCCCAAAAGGGTAAACTGCCCACAGCAACCACTACAGAAATCAACCCTACCAAAGCACCAAAACCGGAAGCCATGACAAGCTGGGTTGTATACCCATCTCTGAAAAATAGACCTACCGCAAACATTGTCACCAGATTCACCACTGCCATACCCACAGCAACAGGCACAACAAAAGTACGCTTTTCTGTTTTTTGAATCAGCAACGCACCGAAGGAGCCACTGATTAAAGCATAGGATAAAAACTCTACATCCCCACTGACAATCATGCAGGCAACGATAGAAAAAAAACAATTCATCAAAAGAGCCATGCGCCGTCCGATTAAAATGCTGATAAGCATAGCAAATAAAGATAATGGAATTAGGGAGTAGTAGGGCAATAACGCCATAGCCTTGCATAGAAGAATCATAATGACGTAAACACTAAACAGCATTCTGGTTTCGTTCTTTTTTAAAATCTCATCACCCTTTTTCCAAAGAAAAAATAACCCCACTGCACCAAAAAGCAATGCCACTATGGCACTGCTCCCCAAAAAGGGAAGAAGCCTGCCATCATTTTGTGTATGTCCAATCAGCTTTAAAGCAATCAATCTATCGTAAATATCTTGGGTAATAATTTCACCCTCATCCACAATCTTCTGATTTTTACGAATGCGGACTTCATTTACTTCCTTGCGCTTTTCATCCTTAATTGCTTCCATTGCCTCTTCATCCAAAACCAAATTTGGATCTAACGCCGTGGAAACAATGGCATATGCCATACCCTTTAAATCCTCACTCCAAGGGGTTGCGCCGACGCCTTCCTTTACCTGCTCCTTGGCCTGCTCAAGCTCATCTGCCGAAAGACCTTCACTATAAATCTGGTTCAGTACTCCAACGCAGTCCTCGGCAAATAAAATTCGGTTTGATAAGGGCATTGCCTGATAGGCAGACAGTTGACGATTGCTTAGCACCACAGGCAACTTTAGGGATGCATCCTTTACCTTATGATAAAAGTCATCCCCATCCTTCATGTCCAGTATTACTTCGTTTAACTCTTGAAAAACATCATTCACTTGCTTCGTGCTATTTGCCTCAACTGTAATGTCATTTTTATAAATTGGCCCAACGCTGTTTGCAGCCGCTGTTTGCAGTTTTTTTGTGGTCACCTCATCCACCGTATCCCGAGGGGCAACGTAGCGTTTTGTTGCCACATCCCCAACCTGAACGATTTCTTCGTAGTTCCCATAGGGACTCATGCCAATGCAAAGCACAGTTAATACAAAAGCAAGCCCCAGCAAAACCCACTGGGGATATCGCTTAATATCTACCTCTTTTGTCCTTTTTACCATCCAGATCACTCCGCTTCTTGGTCTCCAATTTCTCATATGCCAGAATGATTTTTTGTACCAACGGATGCCGCACAACGTCTTTATTGGTCAATGTTATCATACCAATTCCATCAATTCCCGTTAGAATTTTGGTTACTTCCATCAACCCCGAACGCTTCCCTTCGGTTAAGTCTATTTGGGTCAAGTCCCCTGTGATTACCGCTTTAGAGCCATACCCGATACGGGTCAAAAACATCTTCATCTGCTCCGGCGTCGTATTTTGTGCCTCATCCAAAACAATAAAAGCATTATCCAGAGTTCGGCCACGCATATATGCCAAAGGGGCAACCTCAATGAGCCCCCGCTCCATATTTTTTAAGAAGTTTTCAGAACCCATGATTTCGTAAAGGGCATCATAAAGGGGTCTTAAATAGGGGTCAACCTTCTGCTGTAAATCTCCGGGCAAAAAGCCCAGCTTTTCCCCCGCTTCAATGGCAGGACGGGTCAAAATGATTCTGTTGACCTCGTTATTTTTAAATGCTGTAATTGCCATAGCCATGGCAAGATATGTCTTACCCGTTCCCGCAGGTCCCACACCAAATACTACAGTATTATTTTTGATTAAATCTACATATTTTTTCTGTCCTAAGGTTTTTGGTTTTAAAGGTCTTCCATTTGCAGTGATGCAAACCAAATCGTTGTAAACCTTTTCCACCTCTTCTAAATTCATTTCTTCAGCGGCGGTAATAAAATAATTCAGATTTTGATCTGTAATTTCTTCACCCCTTCTGGCCAAAGCCGCAATGGAATTCATAACGCTCCAAGCTTTATGGACGCTGCCTTCTTCCCCGCTGATTTTAATGTCATCTCCGCGGTTTACAATTTTAACGTCCCATTCTTTTTCGATTTTTCTTATATTTGCATCAAACTGTCCAAAAACAGGCAGCATCACCCTATTGTCCATTTGTATCGTTCGTTCCGTCTGTGCCATCTACGGCATCCCGCCCTTTCTCTGCTTTTCGTTTTTCATCAATTCTCTCTGTCAGCTCCGCTTGCCCCTTTGCCCGAACACAATCGGTATACTCATCGTATTGCATATCAATTTTTTCTATTTTACCATATACACTGACACTTTGCTCCGTCTTTTTTCTTAGTTTATCCTCAAGCTCTGCCTTTGCTTCATCAACTGTACGACTTCTTTTTTCAAGGGTGTATAGATTATATTGCTCTTTTTTTAAAGAAATAGGTATTTTAAAATCACCTAAAGCTAAATCTTTTTCAAAAAGCACATCAACATCAGCTTCGGTATCACCCAAAGATGGACGAATAAAATCTGCATCCTGACCAAAAAAGCTTAAAACATGGTTGGTTTTTGTGGCTCCGGTGTAAACCTTTTCATCATATGAAAGAGGAAGTTCATCCGTTAGTTGTTGCCAAATTTTGGCCATAACCATACCTTCAGCAGCAACATATTCCGTATGCTGTGCCTCACCTTCCAACCCGATTAAAACCTCAGAAGAGATTAAAACATCTCCTTTTTTGACCACATCGCCTTCTTTTACCTTTGGCGTCCCTCTTTCTGCTGTGATTTTCAGTATCACGCCATCTGTATTTGCAATCACATCACAAGGTGTTTCCTTATCCACCACTTCTGCTTTTTGAATGGTCTCTGCCACTTTTATTGTAACATCTGTGCCCTTTATACCTACACTAACCCAAGATATATCCGGAAATTGAATTAAAATGTCTTTTGTGATTTTTTCAGTATCAATGCCTCTCTTCCACGCAGCAGGCTTCAAACCCAATTCCTGACAATAAGTCAAAATATCTTCCTTAGCTACTCTTTCATTCCCCTCCACTTGTATAACCCAGATAAAGGACGAAAGAAAATATAACCCTATGGCAAACAGCAGTATCCCTGCTGTCAAAACCTGTCGACCATGAAAGCGCCGAATTTTTGCAGGAAACCCGCCGTATCCTTGCACTTCAAGCCTACAACCGGTTTTCTCCGCACACATGGAAAGGGTATCCATACTTCCCATAGGTGCCTTTATGAGCACCCCAGCGCCTTTGGTTTCCACATCCCATAAATATACTCCACGATAAGAAAGCATATTCATAAACCGCTCAGCGGCAAAACCGTTTACTTTTATGATAACATATCCACGGAAATAATACCATAATGCCAGAAACAAAATCCTCACCCCATCAGGTCAAAAATTCCAAAGCAACCACCTTCCCCGTAATCACCAATACATCTGTGGTTAGCTGCTTCAGGCCCAAATCCTCCCCACGGATGCATAAAGTGCCCGCCTTTGTACCAATGCGGATGCTTTCCTCACCGTAAGTTAAAATTCCTTTATGATTTTCAATCGTGATTTCCTCTCGACCCATTAAGGAAATCAACGGTAAATCCAGCATGATTTCCTTTGGCAAGTCTAAAGCCTCAGACACGCCCCTTCGTAAATCCATAACTTATCACCATCCGAAAAACCGTTTGTTTACATTATGCGAGAAAATGCAAAGAAATACCTTGTCTATCAATGTTACCAGCCATCCTGTATGATCTGTTATAGAAATTATCCTTCTTTGAATACCAGAATCTA
Source organism: Anaerotignum propionicum DSM 1682 (assembly GCF_001561955.1). Classification (NCBI taxonomy): domain Bacteria; kingdom Bacillati; phylum Bacillota; class Clostridia; order Lachnospirales; family Anaerotignaceae; genus Anaerotignum; species Anaerotignum propionicum. The sequence goes on along the minus strand of NZ_CP014223.1, from coordinate 299,854 downwards.
TATGCCATATTGATTCATTCAAAATAAAATAAGCACGACCCCTTTAAGAAAGAAATCATGCTTATTAAATAGCCTTGTTTAATTTATTCCAAATACTCTTGATACATAAAATGATTGTACCTATAGTTTAAACCACCTATCCCATGGGGATTTCACAAAGTTCTTGGTCTTTCTGTTTTCAAGAAGCTAGTGAGGTTTGGCAAAATCAGGGCTTGCAACCCCTTTTATATGATTAGCCTAACAGCGCCCTATCACTAACAAATTCACTGCCGCTTGCTACGGAGAATTTCTGCAATAAATCCTCCACCGTCAGCTTCTTCTTTTCCTCACCTTTAATATCCAGAATAATGCGCCCATCACTCATCATAATTAAACGATTTCCATGGGCAATGGCATCCTTCATGTTATGGGTAACCATTAAGGCTGTTAAGCCATGCTCCGCAATAATACGGTCGGAAAGCTCCAATACCTTTGCCGCTGTTTTCGGGTCCAACGCCGCCGTATGCTCATCCAATAAAAGCAGCTTAGGTTTTTTCAACGTTGCCATCAACAGCGTAAGCGCCTGTCTTTGCCCACCGGAAAGCAGACCAACCTTTGCTCTGAGACGTGTTTCCAAGCCCAAATCCAAAGTTTTTAAAAGCTCCTTGTATTCGACTCTCTCCTTTTGGGTAATACCCCAACGTAAACCTCTAGATTGACCTCTGCGGTATGCTAAAGCAAGGTTCTCCTCAATCTCCATATCCGCCGCTGTTCCCGTCATGGGGTCTTGAAATACACGGCCCAAATACAACGCCCGCTTATGCTCGGGAAGCTTTGTCACATTCACACCATCGATAATAATTTTGCCTCTGTCAATTGGCCATACACCGGAAATAGCATTCAGCATGGTGGACTTCCCGGCACCGTTGCCACCGATAATTGTCACAAAATCCCCCTGCTCCAACTTAAGATTCAAACCATTTAATGCCTTTTTCTCACTGGGGGAATTGGGATTGAAGGTTTTATAAATCTCCTTTAATTCAAGCATTTGCCTTCCCTCCCTTTTTTCCGTTCTTCATAAAATGCTGCCCTTTCAGATAAGGTACTGCTAGGAATGCCGCTACAATCAAAGCACTCACTAGTTTTAAATCCGTTGTTTCCAAACCAAGCTGCAAGACAATGGTGATAACAACGAAATATAGAATTGCTCCAAAAATAACTCCCACCAAACGGAACGCAAAGTTATGGAATATTCTCCCGAACAAAACGCCGCCAATAATAACTGCCGCCAAACCGATGACAATGGCACCACGACCCATATTCACGTCAGCATTGCCTTGATACTGGGCATATAATGCACCTGCAACACCCACTAAGCCGTTGGAAATCATCAGCCCAATTACCTTCATTACTTTTGTATTAATGCCTTGGGCTCTGGACATGTTTTCGTTATTTCCTGTGGCACGGATGCCACGACCCAGCTCCGTTCCAAAAAACCAGTATAAAATTATGATTACAACGGCACAGCAGATTGCCGATACCATAACCGCCTTAGGAATATCCCGCAAGCTTAAAATCAAGTTATATTTATCCACACTGATTGCCTGATTTGATTTTCCCATAATACGCATATTCACAGAATATAAACCAAGCTGAGTTAAAATACCCGATAAAATAGCAGGAATGCCGAAGGCCACATGAAATATTCCTGTAACTAAGCCCGCCATCATACCGGCCACAGCCGCGCAAAGCAGTGCAACATAAGGATTATATCCTCCAAGCATCATCATTACCGCCACAGCACCACCGGTACATAGACTTCCATCCACGGTCAAATCCGCATAGTCCAACACCTTGTATGTAATATAAACCCCTATGGCCAAAAGTCCCCAAATAAGCCCTTGTGCCACAGAACCAGGTAATGCCTTCATCAAAGCCATCACATTCATCTCAATTCCCCCATTTTCCTTTTTTTCTCTTTAGCATGCTTAAGTAGAAAAAAGGGAGCGGTCAGTAATCTGCCCCGCTCTACCCTTTATAATTTTAAATATATGCTATTTACTGAATTGCCTCGAAGCCTTCAGGCATTGTGATGTTCAAAGCTTTAGCAATTTCTGCATTATATTTTGGTACAATGTTATCGGAAACAAAACCAATGGGCATTGTTGCTGGTTTTGCACCGTTTACCAAAATATCATATGCCATTTCACCGGCCTTTTGTCCTAATTCATAAAAGCTGATACTTAATGTTGCCAAACCGCCGGATTTGCACATACCTTCTTCTCCTGCAAAAACAGGAATTCCCGCAGGTACAGTTACGTTTTTAACAATTTCCATATTGCTGGCCATTGTATTATCTGTAGGAATAAATACAGTATCACATTCGCTGACTGCATTTGTGATAACAGCCTGAATTTCATTGGAATCAGCAGCTGTATATTCTTTAAATGCAATACCCGCTTCAGTCAATGCCTTTTGTGCCAATTCCGATTGGAAAATAGAGTTTGGCTCCGCACTGCAATATACGATTGCAACCTTCTTTGCATCGGGGCAAACCTTCTGCAATAATTTGATTTGTTCGTCAATCGGTGTTAAATCAGAAACACCTGTAACATTTCTGCCCGGTGCATCATTAGAATCAACAACACCTGCTGTTTTAAAGTCTGTGACAGAGGTACCCACAATAGGAATCTCTGATGTAGCCGCTGCTGCCGCCTGAACTGCGCCTGTTGCATTTGCCATAATCAAATCAACATCGTCAGAAACAAATTTTGTTGCAATGGTGGTACAGTTCGTGCTTTCACCCTGTGCATTTTGCACATCAAAGGTCACAGAGTCCCCCAACAGCTCTTTCAGCTTATCCTGAAAGCCTTGGGTAGCTGCATCTAATGCCGGATGCTCAACCAACTGCATAATTCCCACTTTATAGGTCTTTCCTTCTGCACTTTCTTCCGCAGGCTTTTCAGCTTTATTTCCACCACCACAGCCTGTCATAGAGATTACCATTGCGGCCATTGCAGTTGCAGCAACCAAACGCATTTTATTCTTTTTCATTATACCACTCCCCCAGAAATAAACCGCTTGCTTTAATACACATATGCGGTTATGCATTAATTAATTAAAGCAATTATAACACGCATATGTTCAAAGTCAAGTAAAAACGTATTATTTTTGGTACAAAAAACTTATAATTTTTGAAATATTTTTGACAAATGAAAAAGACCTGTCGGTATAAACCCGACAGGTCTTTCAAATTATGCCTTGATTATTGATTGCCCTGGAGCATTTTCTTTACAAAACTGCCAACGATTTTGTTATCGGCCCGCCCAATTATCTTCGGTGTAATCACCGACATAACCTTACCCATTTCTTTAATGGAGGAGGCACCGGTTTCTTTTATGGCTTCTTCAACGATCGTCTGGATTTCGGTTTCGCTCAATTGCTCTGGAAGGTAACCCAACAAAATGTCAATCTCTTGATTGAGTTTTTCAAGTAGATCTGTTCTTCCGCTCTTCTCGAATTCGGGAAGGGAATCTCTTCTACTTTTCAGCTGCTTAGTGATTACTTCAATCACGCCGTCATCATCCAACTCGACTTTATTGTCCTTTTCGATCTGAAGGATGCCCGAACGGATCAGCTGAACTGTATCCTTTCGCACAGAATCCTTTTCTTTCATCGCAGTTTTTAAATCTGCAAAAAGTTGCTCTTTTAATGACATATCATCATCCCTCTTCGCCGTATAGAATTATTTAAATTTACGTTTTCTTGCGGCTTCGGATTTCTTTTTGCGCTTAACGCTGGGCTTGTCATAATGCTCTCTTTTGCGAACTTCGCCCATGATGCCATCTCTGGCACACGTTCTCTTAAAACGACGCAGTGCGCTGTCTAAGGATTCATTTTCTTTAACTTTTACCTCCGACATGAATTTCCCTCCCTCCAGATGCGAGATTCGGTTGTTGCCTATGATAAAAGGGCGCCAGATTCGCCTTTCTACCATACATTTTAGAATTATACACAAAAAAGCAACACCCGTCAATATAAAGACCTTTATTTTTCTAAGAAAATATACAAGCCCTCTATATCTTCCGCAACGGTTTTAGGAAAACCTACTATATATTGATATCCGAAGCTATTTTTTTACTTTATTTGCTGTTTTTTCCTTTTCTGCCTCCAAAGGTGCTAAAACTACCATTCCCAAGGGAGGTACCTGAATTGAGACACTTTGGCTGTAATGATTCCATGGAACATCCTCAGAAAGAATTTCCCCATCATTCACTACGCCGCTGCCGCCAAACGCAAGCTTGTCACTGTTGAAAATTTCTTGAACCTTGCCTTGATTGGGCACACCCAAACGGAACTGGGTATGCAGGTTGGGTGTAAAATTGCAAACACAATATACCTCTTTTTCTTCACTGCGACGTATGAAAGATACAACAGAAGCATCTTTATCATCGCAATCTATCCACTTAAACCCATGGGGGTCAAAATCCTCTTTCCAAAAAACCTCATTCTCTAAATAAAACAGATTCAGCTCTCGAACATAGGCCTGCATATGCTGATGGTCTGCATATTGCAATAAATGCCAATCCAGGCTTTTTGCTTCACACCATTCATGATATTGACCGAATTCCCCGCCCATAAATAGCAGCTTTTTCCCGGGGTGCCCGTACATAAACCCATAGGCAAGACGAAGATTAGCAAACCTCTGCCAATCATCCCCTGGCATTTTCCCAACCATGGAGCTTTTCTCATGCACAACCTCATCATGGGAGAGCACCAGCATAAAATTTTCCGAATAATGGTAAGCCATGCCAAAGGTCAGTCGATTATGGTGATTTTTACGAAATAGGGGGTCATTTTTTATATAAAACAGAAAATCATTCATCCAGCCCATATTCCACTTTAAGGTAAAGCCCAAGCCACCCTCTCTGGGGTCTTTGGTAACGCCGGGCCATGAAGTAGACTCCTCTGCAATCATAAGTGCGCTGGGCTCTTTCTCCTTAATGATGGAATTCATGTGCTTAATAAACTCAATGGCTTCCAAATTTTCAGTTCCACCATATTGATTGGGTGTCCATTCCCCCGGTTCCTTGCCAAAGTCCAAGTAAAGCATAGAAGCCACGGCATCCACCCTTAACCCGTCAATATGATATTCCGTCAGCCAAAACAAGGCATTGCTGATTAAAAAGTTGCTAACCTCTTTTCTTCCGTAGTTGAACATATATGTTCCCCACTGCCTGTGCTCTCCCCGACGGGGGTCTGCATGTTCATACAAAGCTGTTCCATCAAAACGACCCAGTCCGAAGGAATCCTTGGGGAAATGGGCAGGTACCCAGTCTAAAAGCACCCCTATTCCGTTGTTATGGCAAGCATCTACAAAAGATTTAAATTCATCAGGGGTACCGAATCGGCTGGTGGGTGCAAAATATCCTGTAACCTGATATCCCCAGCTGCCATCAAAGGGATGCTCCTGCACAGGCAAAAGCTCAATATGTGTATAACCCATCTCTTTCACATAGCTGATTAATTTATCTGCAAGCTCTGTATAGCTAAGAAAACGGTCACCTTCTTCCGGCACTCTCATCCATGAGCCCAAATGTACTTCATAAACATTCATGGGAATGGCATAAAGATTTTTCTTGCTTCTGGCAGTCAACCATCGTTTGTCATGCCATTTATATTTTTTAGGGTTATAAAGTACAGATGCTGTTTCGGGGCGAACCTGGGCGTATCTTCCATAAGGGTCAGCCTTATCCACAGGAGTTCCATCGCATTGAATCACATGAAACTTATATTGGTCATTTTCCATCAAGCCCGGGATAAAAAGCTCCCAAACCCCTGATACCCCCAAACGACGCATAGGGTGGCGACGATTATCCCATTGATTAAAATTGCCGATGACACTTACACTTTTTGCACTGGGCGCCCAAACAGTAAAGGCGGCACCCCTTGTCCCGCCGTGGGTGATCAGCCGCCCCCCCATTTTATCATAAATTTCATAATGATTTCCCGCTCCAAATAAGTACCTGTCATATTCAGAAATGGTGGGCAAAAAGGAATAGGGGTCGTAGCTTTGCCAAGTAATACCACTGTTATTGGTATACTCCAGCATATAGCGAAACCATTCCTTGCGATCCCAAAGCAACACCTCAAAGAATCCATCCTCATGAATCTTTGTCATTGGGTACTGTTTTTTCTTATTTTTCATATCAATAACGGTAATTTTCTGTGCATCAGGTAAAAAGGCTCTTACGCCAACGGCAGATTCCCCGTCAAGTTCAATTACGTGCATCCCCAGTACTCTATGAGGGTCGTAATGTTCGCCATTTACGATTTGAAATATATCATATAGCTCTGTTATTTCCATACTATCAGCCCCCTTCTTTCTGTGCACTGTCATTTTATCCACCCAATTAGTCCACTTTATTATATACCACTTGTCCATTTGTTTCCATACAAAAATGCAGGCGTTTTCGACAGCCTCAATATAAATTTGACAAAAAAGTACCGTCTTGTCATTGTGAATAAATGGGGATATACTAAAAAGGAAAAAAAGCACTGCAAAAATTGTACGCTTAAGGAGGAATCACATGAAATTAATGTTTTTAGGCGCCGCCCATGAGGTAACAGGCAGTTGCCATTATATCGAAGCCTGCGGGAAAAGCATTCTTTTGGATTGCGGTATGGAGCAAGGACGAGATACTTATGAAAATCAAGAAATTCCCGTGCCCGCCTCTGCCATTGATTACGTTTTTCTTTCCCATGCTCATATTGACCATTCGGGGCTTCTGCCCCTTCTCTACAAAAATGGATTTCGTGGTGAGATTTATGCAACAGAGGCAACCACAGACCTTTGCCGTATTATGCTTTTAGATAGCGCCCATATTCAGGAATTTGAAGCCCAATGGCGAAACCGAAAAGCAAAAAGGGCAGGAACTACACCCTTTGAACCCCTCTACACCACCGAGGAAGCCTCTGCCGTTGCCAGCCTCTTTCATGCCAGCGATTATGAAACAGAAATTCCTGTAACCGAAGGAATTAAAATTCGCTTTACCGATGTGGGTCACCTTTTGGGTTCCTCCAGTATTGAAATTTGGCTCACCGAGGGGGAAATCACCAAAAAAATTGTTTTCTCAGGTGATATCGGTAATCTGAATCAGCCCATTATTCATGACCCTCGCTATACCGCAGAAGCTGACTATGTTATTATGGAAAGCACCTATGGCGACCGATTGCATAATCCTCCCCCTGACTATGTTTTGGAATTGGCAAGGCATATTCAAGAAACCTTTGACCGTGGTGGAAACTTAGTGATTCCCGCCTTTGCCGTTGGTCGAACCCAAGAAATGCTGTATTTTATTCGAGAAATCAAAGAAAGAAGTCTGATTAAGAATCACGAAAATTTTAAGGTCTATGTAGATAGCCCCTTAGCAATAGAAGCAACAAAAATTTTCACAGAGAATAGAATGGACTGTTATGATACCAAGGCCATGGAGCTGGTGAAAAGCGGCATCAATCCTCTGGAATTTAGCGGACTGGTTACCGCAGTAACCCCTGAGGATTCTCAGGCAATTAACTTTGATAAAGCCCCCAAGGTAATCATTTCTGCTTCGGGTATGTGTGAAGCTGGGCGCATTCGTCACCATTTAAAGCATAACTTATGGCGAAAAGAAAGCACCATTCTGTTCGTAGGTTATCAAGCCATGGGAACCCTTGGCAGAATCATCGTGGAAGGTGCAACGGAGGTACGCCTGTTCGGCGAAACCATTACCGTGAATGCCCATATTGAACAGTTGGCTGGGGTCAGCGGTCATGCCGACAAAAAAGGTCTACTCAACTGGATTAACCATTTTGAGCCCAAACCTGAAAAAGTATTTGTTGTTCATGGAGATGATCTTGTTGCGGACGAATTTGCCCGCTGTTTAAAAGAAGACTATCAACTCCAGTCCGTTGGGCCCTATAGCGGCGCCTGCTACGACTTGGCAACAGGAATTCTATTGGCAGAGGGTGTTAAAATCCCTGTGAAACTAAAAGAATATCCTCAGCAAAAAGGTGTATCCTCCGGTGCAAAACGTGCAATGTATTTGGCAGATCGCCTAGACTTGGCAAACCAACGTCTAACCCGTATTATCAATCAAAACAAAGGTGGCGCAAATAAAGATATGGAACAGCTCTTAAAGCAGTTGGAGGAATTTGCAGATAGGCTGGAGCAATAAGCAAGACCCCAAACATTTCCATAAAAAATATAAGGGCATCATCGAAATAAAACGATGATGCCCTTTTAAATACACTTTATGATTTTTGTCCATCATTCAAATACTTCAACATACATTTTATTGCCAATACCGCCAATGTAACCCCTAACACCAGTCGCACAACGGTAAAAATTACCATATACACTGAAAAAAAAGAGTCCATTGTTACAAAAGAGTTCATTGCCTCCATCCCTGTTCCTCCTATGTTTATTGATTACTTATTTTCCCAGTTTAGCATATGCCTCGTGCTTAAACAACCATTCCTTGCTACGATTATCTTATACTAAACATAGAACTCAGTAATCAAACCTTTTATCCACCATATATTGGTCACATTTTTCTAGATCCAAATAACGTTGGATTTTGTTTGAAAAAATGGTTAAATCTTCAAAAAACTTAAAAAGGATGTTTACAACTCCCCATAAAAATATATCAAACTCGGAGATTTTATAAACATCCATTTAAAATTGAATATAGCATCAATATCAAACTATTACTTTCCTGCAACCGACATTCCTTGAATCAAAACCGAAGGTGAACCCTTCCCACCTGCAGCAAAATACAAATCCTCTCCCACTTCCAAAATATCTTTCATAAGGGTATAAAAATTCCCTGCAACGGTAATCTGCTCCACAGGTCTTACGATTTTTCCCAGTTCCACCAAAAACCCTTCTGCTGAAAGGGAAAAATCCCCGGAAACCCCATTGGTTCCCGCATGAAGTCCCATAAAATCGGTAATAAAAAGACCATTCTCCATTTGCAAAAAAAGTTCCTCCAATGTCTTTTCGCCCTTTTGGATATAGAAATTGGTACACGCCGTTTTCACAGGAGCAGTCAGCCCCGTCTTAAAGCCGTTACCGGTGGAGGCAACATCATCTTTTTTTGCTGATTTGCGATTATATAGCAAAGTTTTCAAATATCCCTTTTCTATGACGGCCTTATTTTTTCCTGCAACCCCTTCACTGTCAAAAGGTACAGAGGCATAGCCGCCCTCTAACAATGCATCATCCCGCAGGGTAACACAAGAAGATGCAATCTGCTCACCCACTCTATCCTTAAGTAAGGAAAAGCCCTTTTGCACATTTTCTCCAAAGAAAATACCGCTAAAAGAGGAAAGAAGAGAGGTCATTGCCTTTCCATCCAAAACCACTTTATAGGTGCCGCTGTTAACAGAACTGGCTCCTAAAAGCTCGGCACCCCGCTTCGCTGCTTTTCTGCCTGTCTCCTCAGGATTAAACTCTGCCCAGTCGGTACCCTTCCAAAAGGCAGAGCCTTTCTTTGTTTCATCTCCCGCCCTAGCAATGGCACTGACGTAGCTGGAGGCAAAATTTTTTGTAAAGGAAATATCCAACCCAAGGCTGTTTACAATAGAAACTTCTCTTTTTCCAATACCCAAAACACAATAATCAAGGGAGGCAATAGACTCGGCACCGTTTAACGCCGCTTCCTCCATACGTTTTGCAAGCTGAATCCGTTTTTCCACGCAAACCCGTTCCAATTCCGGGTAGTATCCGCTAAATTCAGGATAAATTTCTCCTGCAAATAATTCCTCATGCTCATCTTCACTCATAAGCATAGCATTTTCTTTGGCTGATTCTATCAAAAAAGGAATACAGTCTTCCTCTAAGCGTTCTGAAAAAGCGTAGCCTGTGCGTCCGTGATAGGTTCCACGAAAGGAAATCCCTGCTTCACTACTGTTTTCATAGTTAGAGACCTCCCCTTCCATCAATAGAACTTCAAAGCTTTCTCCGCCCAAATAAAACACTTCACAATCGGTAAAGCCGCATTTGAGTGCTTCTTGAATCATTTGTTTTTGCAAATCCTGTCTATCCATAGTCCTTACCCCCTTCCGCCAACGGTCATTTCTTTTACCCGAATCATAGGCTGTCCTACATCCGTGGGGATAGAACCGCTGATACTGCCGCACATCCCTTGGGCACGGGCAAGATTATTCCCTACCATGTCAATCTTCATCAAAACCTCCATGCCCTTGCCGATTAGGGTGGCACCCCTTACAGGCTCGGCAATTTTACCATCACGAATCAGGTAACCCTCCAAAACGGCAAAATTAAAAGCACCGGTGGCGGGGTCGACACTGCCGCCGCCCATTTGCTTTGCATACAGTCCGAATTCCGTATTGCCAATAATTTCAGCGGTAGTGCTTTTGCCATTATCAATAAACGTATTTGTCATACGGCTGGTTGGTGCATAACGATAGCTTTCCCGCCTTGAAGAACCTGTAGATTTTGCACCCATTCGCCTACCATTTAATTTATCCACCAAATAGGAATGCAAAACTCCATTTTCAATCAATACATTTCTCTGGGTAGGCGTCCCCTCGTCATCCATTGCCGCAGAACCCCATCCATTTGGAATGGTGCCGTCATCAATGGCAGTCACAACAGAGGAAGCAATTTGCTGACCCATTTTATCTGCAAACACAGAAGCATTTCTTGCCACCGCCGTGGCCTCCAAGCTATGTCCACAGGCCTCATGAAAAATAACACCGCCGAAACCATTATCAATTACTACAGGCATTCTCCCTGCAGGGCAAGGTTTTGCGCCAAGCATGGTTACGGCAATCCTCGCCGCCTCCCTTGCCTTTTCTTCAACTTCAATCATATCATAAAGCTCAAACCCTACAGAACCGCCAGGCCCCAAATGCCCGCTTTGTTTCTCTGTTGCTGAGGATGCAATGGCCTCCACAGTAAATCGACTGCGCACCCGCTGTTCTTCTGCCCATAGTCCGTCAGTATTGGCAATAAAAACATCCTTCACAATATCTAGACAGCCTGTCCTTGTTTGATGAATCAAAGAGCTATAATTCTTTGCCGCTTCTGCCGCCAAAAAAAGCTTTTCTGCCTTCCTATTCTTTTCCACGGTATCAGGCATTACCATTATGGGATTTCTGCAAGCCAAATCCATTCTCTTCCAGCCCTGCAAAGGATATACCCGATCTCCCCTTGCCGCCGCTGCCGCTTCTCTTGCAATGCGGATTAAATTTTTTTCCGAAGTATCGTTGGTAAAGCCGTAAATCGCTTTGTTTTGAAAGAACAACCGAATTCCGGCGCCATAATCCAGACCGCTTTGCACAGACTCCACTTTACCATTTACAACACTTATGGAATTTCGTTTGGTCTGCTCCATATATATTTCTGCAAAATCGGCACCTGAACCTAATGCCGCCGACAGTGTATTTTCCACCACACTTTTGTTTAACATAAGCCACCTTCCTTTCTTTCCTTTTCCTCTGTTTCCTCTAAGTATAGACTTACTGCTTCCAAATAATGCAATAAACCATTGCCTGTTTTCTGGATGCGATATTTTTCCGCAAATGCCTCAACAGGAATGGATTTTCTTCCACCTTTCTCCGCTTCCTCCCAAAATTGTTTCAAAATTTCAAAAGGCAGTAAAAAGTATGCCTCTAACGCAGTAAAATGCACCAGAAGAAAAGCCAATCCCCGCTGGGCACGAAAATCCGCCATGAATTCTATCTGATGCTGATGTATATTCTGCAATGGTAGATGCTTATGGGATGTTTCCTTTGCATCAAAACAAACAGGCACCCCCTGGGCAACCCCAATATAATCAACCGTACTTTGCTTTTCAAAATAAGCTAAAGTAATGGTCTTATTTTCTTGATTGATTTTCACCGGCGTAATGGGCGTAGGCACCTTTTGAAAAAGTGCCAGCCCTCTTTGCCGATACTTCTCGTTGGTAAAATTAATGTTTTCTTCTAATGAGCTTCCCCTTAGTCCCCTCGAATTCCAGTGCGACATTTCTCCTCCTAAAATATGTATATCCTTCTCCGAAAAGAGATATCCTTCCATGCTTTTGTTCTTCTATTATACCATATCCTTGGCAAAAAGAAAAAGTCAAAACCCTTCGCAAAAACCTTTCATATTTGGCAATTTCATGTTTTTTACTTACGCTTTCAATCTCCCTGTGCAGGTAAAATAAATCCGAAGAGTGTCTTGACGCATTTTTTCTAAAAGCTACTCTACCAAGTCTCCTGCTGTAACAAAGGTAATGCCCTCCTTTTCCAATTCGGGGATCAATTCTTCAATGGCACGTTCTGTCACATCCCCACCCTCAGGCCCAACATGGCCGATTGCCAAGGCTTTTCCTTCTTTTAAGGCAATAGCTGCCGCCTTACGCAGGTTTTTCTTTACCGTTTCCACATCATTGGTACCATCTAAAAAAACACTTCTTTTAAAGAACGGTACTCCTTTTTCCGCCGCCAAATCTTTTGCTACACTATTGCAAGTGGTTACGCTATCAATGAAAAATCCATTTTTCTCCTTAACAACATCCAAAACATCCCCCAAGCTTCTGGAGTCCTCTGTAATAGCTGAACCCATATGGTTATTCATACCAACTGCTTCCGGTAAAATAGCATAAGCTTCCTCAACCACAGCCTTAATTTCATCGTCGGTCATGCTCAAAAAAACACCCTTATCCCCAACCCATTCTCGTTTCCCCATCATTGATTCCATGGGCATATGTATAATCACTTCCTTGCCTGCCGCAACTGCTTTTTTCGCATTTTCCCCTGAGTATTCAGAAAAAGGCATTACCGCTGCTGTGAAGGGAATGGACAACGCAAGCATTTTATCTGTACCATTTCCGTTGTATCCAAAATCATCAATTACAATGGCAAGTTTTCCACTTGGCGTCATATTGGCCACCCTGACTGCCTGTCTTTCTGCAGTGATTCTTCCGCCCATAAAACAAAAGGCAAATAGTAATAAATAACATAACCCGCTTTTCCAGCTTTTTTTCATTTTCCTCAGCCTTTCTATGCCGTTTGTTATTTATAAATACACAGGAAATTTGTCCAATATGCCCCATTTTGAGGAACAGAAAGAGAGAAAACCCTTTACATGATCTTCTTTTATGCTTCACCGTTATAATGATCTCTTGCTTCTGCTATATTGCTGATCTTCCTCCAACTGTAAAACTCATAAGAAACCAACGCCATTGCCAATAAAAATGCCAAGGTATCTGCGATAGGTGCGGCATTCAGTGCACCATCCATCCCTCCTCTTTGTGACAGCAGCAGAGCCATGGGAATCAAAAACAGCACTTGTCTGGCCAACGCAACCAAAAGGGCTTTCATGGGCTTGCCTATGGCCTGAAAGAAGGATGCAGTAACCTGGGGTGGACCGTATAAGAAGAAAGCAAGCATATAAGCCCGAAAACAATACTCTGTAAATTCCAAAAACAATGGCTCATCCTGCACAAAAATTTCCGCAATAAATGCACCACCCCAGCGAAAAATTCCAAACCAAACAAAAGAAATAACAAGAGATGCAAAAAAACCAATACGATAGGTTTGACGAACACGGTCAAACTGTTTTGCACCAAAATTAAATCCATGAATGGGCTGTGTCCCCGCTGCAAGTCCTACAAACATTGCATGGGCGATCTGATATAGCTTTGTCATAACTCCATAGGCAGATAGTGCAATTTCACTTCCATAGATAGTGAGCGCCCCATACTTACGCATTAAATTATACATCACAATTTGGGTTGCTGCCGTGGCAGTCTGCATGCAAAAGCTGGGGAAACCCAGTTTAAAAATGCCGAGCACATATTTCCCTTCTAAGGCCATTTTATCTTTGCAAAAACGAATATGCTCCATTCTGGGAATGTACGCTAAAGCAAGGCTTCCCGAAACAAATTGACCAATAATTGTTGCCAAAGCCGCCCCTTTCACTCCCATTTGAAATCCCAAAATGAAAATAGGGTCTAAAATCAAATTAATTGCCGCCCCAAGCATCATGGTGCGCATCATGTAGCGGGGATTACCATCCGCCCGAATCACCGCCGTAAGAGCCATGGTCAAAACAGAAAATGGTATGCCCCATAATAAAATTTTCGTATATTCCGCAGAAATATCCAGAACTGAAGTAGAAGCACCAAAAAATAACAGCAGCGGTTTTAAAAATACCATTCCAACAATAGAAACGCCAATCCCCGCCAAAAAAAGCAAGAGCAGACCATTGGCAAAAAACCGCTCTACCGCTTCTTCTTCCTTACGCCCCAAGGCAAGGCTGATATTTGCTGCACACCCATCACCAATCATCAAGGCCAATGCCGCAGTCAGAATAAACAGGGGAAATGCAACGTTTGTTGCCGCCACACCATCAATCCCCACAGCATGCCCAATAAAAATTTGATCTACAATATTATATAAGCTGTTTACAATTAAAGTCAGTGCTGTGGGAACGGAGAATTGAACCAAAAGCTTCCCAATTTTTTCTGTCCCCAGTTTATTTTCCTGTGCCATACCAACGCCCCCTTGAAAAAACAGCATACAAAACATGCAACCCTAAATAGTATCAAATTGACATCTGTACCATAAATATAAATATTTTCGTTTTAAAAATAAAAAGCATCCTGCCCAATTTGGGGTAGAATGCTTTTTCCCATCAATTTTTTCGCAGAAAAAGGCACCCCACCACCGTGAGTGTTCAGTAACCTTCTTCTCTCATCCAGACTGACTGTCGGCTTCGCATTTCAACGAATCATGCCTTGGCCTTTGCCTTAGCTCGCGGGCTTTTACCGCCGGTATGGTATCTCCCATTTCCGAAGAATTGTTTTATTTATTATAGTATACGATACATCCTAATAAATAATGGCATTTCCTTCTGTCAAGCTGATATTTTTATAAAGAGTCTATACTCTTCCTTCTATACTGATGGTATCACAGGAAAAAAGTCAAGTCAACGAAATCATCCTTTAATCTCGGCACCACAGAACATACAAAACCGTTGCCCTGCTTTTACACCACCGCCGCAATTGGGACAAAATTGAGGCCATTCCGTGGTTTTTTCAAGATTTTCATTTGAAACAGTTTCAGTCTTACCTTGAGTTGTTTCTTCTATAGATTGTTCTGCCTTTTCATCCTGTACTACTTTGGCTTTTGCCCGGTCATCCTGAATAATTTCCCTTTCGCTCTTTACTTTGTCAATATCCAGCATAAACTGACGTATCCGATCCTGACTGGTGACAACCTTATCACAAATCAGCATTGCCTCCTCGTCTAGCTTTTCGCCTACGGCAAATTTTGCCCAATAATACTCACCCAGCTCTCTTTGATAGCACTGAATGTTTCCCTTCTCAATGGCAATTTCACCATTCAAACGATTAATCTCTAGGCTGTCTCCGGCTTTTTCCGTCAAGCTTCTGGCAGCTTCACCTAATTTATCGAAAAAATCCATATTTCTTGCTCCTTCCCCAATATTTAACACGTTGTACTCCTAATTTTTATTATAGGTATTATGAGTCAAAAATCAATTCTCACTGCATCTTTTTTCGTATTTTTTCACATAATGAACTTAGGAGGTGAAAGCATGAAAATTTTTCAGGATATTTCAACCCTTAAGCCCGAACTGGCTAAGGAAATTGCCCATAACGACTCGGATATGAAGCGCTTTTATACCCTAACCACTGAAGAGCGTCAAGATATACTTGGTCGTATCAGCGAGCACAACTCTCTTCGTGAGCTGGAAAAAGCAAATGGGGAAAGAGAATAATGCTTTTTAAGGAAAGGGATTTATTTTCCGTACCGCCTACCTTTGGGTGCCGAAAAATTCGGCACCCTTTCAAAGAAAATGGCTTTTGCCTCTCATTATGTTCCTACTTCTGTTTTCTATTCTTTCCCTCTGTCCTAAAATAGCAATTATAATTTAAAAATAAATTTTAGATTGCCAATTTTAAAATTTCTTCCCAAGTTATCATAATTTTCTATTTTTCCCTACCTATTTCCTTTTCATTTCTTTCGAAAACATTAATATATCTTTACAGAAAATTTACATATCTACAAAAAAATACACACGGCTCAGTTGCTTTATGAAAAAAAAATTTTTTCTTTCATAACTTTTTTCCAAAGGTTTATACATTTCATGTCTCTTTTTCGCTTATTTTCCTACCAAGGCTATGCATCGCAACAAAATATTATACAATTCGGCTTTATCCTATTTACATCGTCAGAGTCCCACCGTATAATTAAAATACCTTTTTAAGCATCGAGTTTTCAGTAATAAGAGGGAGCCATTAATCATGGAATTGTTAAAACGCAGAATTATCAACGACGGAACAGAAATAGGCACGGAGATCGTTAAGGTGGATTCTTTTTTGAATCACCAGTTGGATATTGGCTTATTTATGGCATTAGGCAAAGAGATTTATCGCCGCTTCGGGAACATGGGAATCAACAAAATTCTCACCATTGAAGCCTCCGGTATTGGCATTGCCGCCATAGCAGCCATTTATTTCGATCTAGTGCCTGTTGTTTTTGCAAAAAAAGCTCAACCCAGCACAATGAATGAGGACTTCTACGGTGCACCCGTAAAATCTTTTACAAAGGGCACTGTTTCCATTGCCAAGGTTTCTAAGCAATACTTGAGTAAGGATGACAAAGTTCTTATCATTGATGATTTTCTTGCCCATGGCGAAGCAGCTGCAGGTCTTGCAAACCTTGTTGAGCAAGCAGGCGGAACGGTATGCGGCATCGCAGCAATTGTGGAAAAGGAATTTCAAGGTGGGAGTAAAAAGCTAAGGGATTTGGGTTATTACGTTGACTCCCTAGCTGTCATTACAAACATTGAGGACGGAAAAATCTATTTTAAAGATTAATACGTCCTTCTTTATGTGATTTCAATCAATACGCTTTTTTATTTTCTGGTTATTTCGCCTTCAAAAAAAAGGGGAGGGCGTTTAACATACCTGTCACTATTTTAAAATGATGTTAAAAGAAAAGGAGAGGAACCATGAAAAAGTTAACAAAATTTTTGGCGTTGACGTTGGCAGTAGCAATGTCCATGACAGCTCTGGTTGGCTGTGGTGGTAATACCAAACCCGCAGAGAACGCAGAGGCTCCAGCAGCAGAGGCAACAAAGGTAGGCTTTATCTACATCGGCTCCCAGAATGACGGTGGCTATTCTCAGGCACAGCATAACGGTACAAAGGCTGTACAGGAATACTTTGGCGATAAGGTAGAAACCATTATTGCTGAAAACGTATCTGAAGAAAAGCAAACTGTTAAAACCACAGCAATGAATATGATTGACCAAGGCGCTACCATTATCATTGGTACAAGCTTCGGCTTCATGGATGCTTTGGATGAATTGGCAACAGAATATCCTGATGTAACCTTCTTGCATTTCTCCGGCAACAAAATGAACGACAAAAACTTTGGCAACTACTTCGGTGCCATGGAAGAACCTAGATACCTGACCGGTATGATTGCGGGTATGATGACAAAAACAAATAAGCTGGGCTATGTTGCAGCTTTCCCTTATACAGAAGTACACATTGGTATTGATGCCTTCGCATTGGGCGCACAGAGCGTAAACCCCGACGCAGAGGTTAAGGTTGTTTACACCAATAGCTGGGGCGATCCCGCTGGTGAAAAAGCAGCCGCAGAATCCTTGTTGGCTCAGGATTGCGATATTATCACACAGCATGCTGACTCCGCAGGCCCTCAGCTGGCAGCAGAAGCAGCTGGCAAGCTTGCAATCGGCTATAACTTGGATAACTCTGAAATCGTTCCCGGTGCTTTCTTAACAGCTCCCGTTTGGCACCACGATAAATATTTGGTACCTACTATTGAAAAAATCATTGCTGGTACCTATGTTCCCGAATCTTACTACGGTACAATGAAAGACGGCTATGTTGGCCTTGCACCTATGACAGATTTGGTACCTCCTGAAGTTCAGGCTAAGGTAAACGAAGTTGCAGCAAAAATGGAAGCTGGCGAATACCCAGTATTCGTTGGACCTATCTATGATACAAAGGGAAATGTACTGGTTAAAGAAGGCGAAACTCTTGACAGAGCAGGCATTTGGACAGTAATGCAGAGCTTAGTAAAAGGCGTTTCCGCTGTAAACTAAGAAATCAGTACTTCCTTTAGAAAATACTAGGAGAAAAAAATATGGAACCCGTAAAAGCAATCGAAATGAAAGGCATTTCCAAGGCTTTTGGGTCCGTTAAGGCGAACGAAAACGTGAATCTCACTGTATATAACGGTGAGATTCATGCGCTATTAGGAGAAAACGGTGCCGGAAAAAGTACCCTTATGAGTATGCTTTCCGGCATCTATACTCCCGATAGCGGCTCCATTTCTATTCTGGGTAAAGAAGTGGATTTTTCCTCCCCCAAGGACTCCATCGCTTTGGGCATTGGTATGATTCATCAGCACTTTAAGCTGGTGGAGGTTATGACGGCAAAGGAAAATATGGTCATGGGGAGCAAAGGCATCGCCTTGCGTGGTAAACAGCTCACCAAAGAGATGCAAACCATTTGTGACCAATATGGACTGGATATTAAGCCGGATAAAAAAGTTTATGAAATGTCTGTAGGTGAAAAACAGACGCTGGAAATCATAAAGGTGTTGTACCGTGGTGCAAAAATCCTCATCTTGGACGAGCCTACCGCAGTTCTAACCCCTCAGGAGATCAAGCGTCTTTTTGCCATTTTAAGAAACATGAAGGAACAAGGCTGTGCTGTGGTTATCATAACCCATAAGCTGAACGAAGTTATGGAAATTTCCGATCGTATCACTGTTTTGCGTCGTGGTCAGTCCATCGAAACCGTAGAAACCAAGGATGTGGAAGTAAATCGTCTGATTGAAATGATGGTTGGTAAAAAGGTAGACTTGGAGCTGGAAAAACCCCATTGCACCCAAGAAAATCCCTTGCTTAAGGTAGACGGTCTTCACGTTTCCACCAAGGAAAACAAGCATGCTTTGGAAGATATTACCTTCGACCTATTTGCAGGTGAAATTTTAGGTATTGCAGGCGTAGCCGGTAGTGGTCAAAAGGAAATCTGCGAGACCATTGCAGGGCTTCTTCCTGCAGAAAAGGGACGTATTTTCTTCGAAAACGCCAATATTTTAGGAAAAAGTCCTAGAGACATTATCCGCTTGGGCATCCGCATGGGCTTTATCCCCGAGGATCGTTTGGGTATGGGCTTGGTAGGCTCTATGGATATGGTGCATAACATGATTTTACGTGATTATCCCAATCAGCCAGGCTTCTTCCTTCATAGAAAAGAAAGTACAAAAAAAGCAGAACGATTGGTGGAACAACTGGAAATTTTGACTCCCGGTGTTCACCACCCCATCAAAAAGCTTTCCGGTGGTAATATCCAAAAGATTCTTTTGGGTCGAGAAATTGACTCCAATCCAAAGGTTTTGATTACCGCTTATCCTGCCAGAGGGTTGGATATCGGTGCGTCTTATAAGATTTATGATTTATTGAACGAGCAAAAGAAAAAGGGTGTCGGCGTGCTGTTCATCGGCGAAGATTTAGACGTTTTGATGGCCCTTTGCGATAGAATTATGGTATTTTGCGGTGGTAAAATGACAGGTATCGTTAACCCCGAAGAAATTACGAAAGAAGACATCGGCCTTTTAATGGCAGGCGGCGCATTGGAAAAGGAGGTAAAATCATGATTCCCTTGAAAATCACAAAACGAGATGATTTGCCCCGTAATAAAGCAATACTGATTCGCACCCTGTCTGTGGCTCTTTCCATTGTATTTGCAGGATTTATTATTGCCCTTTTGGGCTATAACCCCATAACAATCTTTACCTCTATGGTAAAAGGTGCCTTGGGTACTCCAATCCGTATTCAGCAAACTACCCTAAAGGCAATTCCTTTGGTCATAACCTCCTTAGGTATTTTGGTTGCCTTCAAAATGAAATTTTGGAATATCGGTGGTGAGGGTCAAATTATGATGGGTGCCTTTGCGGCTTCTGCCGTTGCACTGAATTTTGACCTTCCCAGACCTTTGATGCTTTTATCCATGGGTGTTGCGGCAATGGTGATGGGCGGCCTTTGGGCTTTCATTCCCGCATTCTTTAAGGCTAAAATGGGCACAAACGAAACCATTTTCACTTTAATGCTGAACTATCTGGCAATTAAATTTGTCACCTATTTGCAGTATGGCCCTTGGAAGGATCCTGCTTCTCAAGGCTTTCCCAAAATTGCAACTTTCTCTAATGATGCCATCCTCCCCTCCATTGGCGGGGTGCATATGGGATGGATCATTGCCTTGATATTAGTGGTTTTGGTCTATGTTTTCTTGAACCACACGAAAAAAGGCTATGAAATCTCCGTCGTTGGAGAAAGCATTGAAACTGCCCGCTATGCTGGCATGAATATCTCCTCCGTTATCATTATCTCTATGCTGCTTTCCGGTGGTCTTTGCGGTTTAACAGGTATGATTCAGGCATCAGCAGTTGAGAAAACACTGTCTGCTTCCCTTTCCGCTAATTACGGCTTTACAGCGATCATTACAACTTGGCTTGCTGGCTTAAATGCCATTGCCACACTATTTGTCTGTATCGCCTTTGCCATATTGGTGCAGGGAGGAAACTATATTCAAATCTCCATGCAGGTTCCTGCCTCCGTTGCAGATATGATTCAGGCAATTATTCTGTTCTTCGTATTGGGCAGTGAATTTTTCCTGCAATATAAAGTGCAGTTCCATAAATATATAAAAGTAAAAAAGGAGGCGAAATAAGATGTTAGTTGGTTTTCTTTCCGCTGCAATCATAGCGGGTACCCCTCTTCTTTTCGCCACCTTAGGCGAAATTTTCTCCGAAAAGGCAGGCCATCTAAACCTTGGTGTAGAGGGTATGATGTATATGGGTGCTATCGTCGGGTTTATTGTTGGCTTGAATACCCATAATCCTTTACTTGCCATGATGGGCGCAGTTTTATCCGGGGGAATCGGTGCTTTGCTTTACGCCTTTCTAACCGTATCCCTTCGGGTGAATCAAACGGTTTGCGGCTTGACTCTGACTATTTTCGGTGAAGGCTTTGCCAGTTTCTTAGGACAGAGAGTGATGGGCTCCATCGTTCCCGGGGATATCAAAAGCTTTTTTGCGGCAAGACCAATTCCCGGTCTATCCTCTATTCCTTATATTGGAGAAATTTTATTTAAACAAGATATTTTTGTTTACTTTGGTTACATTACCATCATCGCCGCAACCTACTATCTATTCCGCACCAAAAAAGGCTTAAACCTTCGGGCTGTGGGAGAAAGTGCGGCGGCGGCGGATGCCTCAGGCATTAACGTAACCCTTTATAAATACGTTCACATCCTTTTGGGCGGCGCTTTGTGCGGTTTAGGCGGTGCTTATATGTCTCTGGTGACGGTTCCCGTTTGGCAGGAGCATATTATCTCCGGACGTGGTTGGATTGCTGTTGCGTTGGTAATTTTCGCTTCTTGGAACCCAGTCAAGGCAATGCTTGGCGCATTCTTGTTCGGCGGTTTATCCATTTTGGGTTTCCGCTTGCAGAGCATGGGAATCCAGATTTCTCAATACTTGATTGACATGCTTCCCTATGCGGCAACCATTATCATTGTAATTATCAGTACAAGAAAAAATAAAAAAGAAGATTTGCCTCCTGCTGATTTAACCAATCCCTATTTCAGAGAGGAACGTTAAAAAATAATAAATCTGCCTGTTTCCCTGATTCTGCATCGAGGAAGCAGGCTTTTTTATTCCCCTCACCTAATAAAAAATTTACACGCACATGTAGTAAGTTACTTATTGTCTGACCCCAAAAGATAATAATTTTTTATTGTTCTCCCCCCATAATGAACACCCGTTTCGTCCACCTTCCACAAAAGCAAGCAGTATTTTTATATCAATCAGCCCTTCCTTTTAAACACTGCACAATACAAATAATCTTGCACAAAAAACCCACTATAATTCTACCTAAAATCCCTGTTTTTACTGTTGAGAAAGAGAATCTGCTTTGTTATGATAAGCGGGTGCGACTTTCTAAGTTAATTTTAATAATACAGTTTTTTGTGATTCGAGAGGGGATAATTTCATGCTGGGCAGTTTTGGGGACAGCTTAAAACAAGAGTTCAAAGGATATAACGCATCCAAATTAACACAGGATTTGATGGCGGGTCTTACCGTTGCGGCAGTTGCCTTGCCGTTGGCTCTGGCCTTCGGTGTCAGCAGTGGTGCTGACGCGGCGGCAGGCTTAATCACTGCTATTATTGCAGGCTTGGTTATGAGCGGCTTATCTGGGGGATATTATCAAATTTCAGGGCCTACGGGTGCCATGGCTGCAATCCTTATGTCTTTGGTGGCCACTTATGGCCTAAATGGGGTTTATATTGCAACGCTCATTGCGGGTATTTTATTGCTTCTTTCTGGCATCTTACGCTTGGGTAAGCTAACGGCATTTATCCCCGCCCCTGTGATTACAGGCTTCACCTCGGGTATTGCTGTTATCATTGCCCTAGGACAAATTGATAATTTTTTTGGTACCCATTCACAGGGAACCTCAGCAATTTCAAAACTATTCAGTTACGCCCACTTAGGCTTTTCTCCAAATTTAACCGCAGTGCTTTTGGGCGCTTTTGTTGTGTTGTTTATGGTTTTCTTTCCAAAAAAATGGAGTGCAGTTATTCCTGCCTCCCTTTTGAGCATTATTCTTGCTACAGCAGCCTCTTTGTTCCTACAGCTGGATGTTGCCGTAGTTGGAGAAATCCCAAAAACACTCATCCCTGAAAGTCGTCTGACCTTGTCGGCTTTAAACATAAAAACCTTAGGCGAATTAGTAACCCCAGCCTTTAGTATTGCAATTTTAGGCATGATTGAAAGCCTTTTATGCGGTGCCAGTGCAGGCAGAATGACAGGGGTTCGCCTAAATAGCAATCAAGAGCTGATTGCCCAAGGTGTTGGTAATATACTTTTGCCATTTTTCGGCGGCATCCCTGCCACAGCGGCTATTGCCCGTACCAGTGTCGCAGTAAAATCAGGAGCACAAACCCGCTTAGTGGGTATCTTTCATGCCGTAGGGCTTTTGATTTCCATGTTTCTTCTGGCTCCTATCATGTCTCAAATTCCGCTTGCCGCCTTGGCAGGAGTATTGATGGTTACGGCATGGCGTATGAATGAATGGGAATCTATCCATTATATTTTCTCCCATAAATTTAAAGGAGCTATGCTGGAATTTGTGGCAACCATGGCAGCAACCATTGTGTTTGACCTGACCATTGCAATTTTGGTTGGTGTTGTAATTGGCTTGGTGTTCCTTGTAACACGTCTTTCCTTTATCGAAATTAATTATGAAGATGTTGATATGAGCCGCATGAACGTAACTGACCCCGTTCTTTGTGAACGCTACAGCAACGCGAAAGTGGTTTATATCACAGGCCCCATGATTTTTGCAAATACCCAAGCTATTTCTGATATTGCAGAAAAGGTTAAGGGTGCTGATACCGTGCTGTTCTCCATGCGTGGTGTCTCCAATATTGATATATCCTGCGCTCAAGTTTTGCGAGAGCTGATTGAAGGTCTGCGCAGTCAAGGAGTTGATGTTGCCCTTTGCGGCCTTCCCACCCACACCATGAAGATGATGCAGAGAACAGATTTAAAGGAAATCATCGGTGAAGAGAACTTTTATTGGAGCGTAGAGCGGGTGCTTCTGACAAACCGTGCAAAAGGAAAATTTGCTGCTTGAAACCTGATTACATAAACTCACTAAGTTGAATTTTTCGGACAAAAACGAAAAAACACAACAATTCCAAACCATAAAACGCTTAAAAAAGCCTGGTGCTTAGATTTGCAAAACAAATCCCTAAATAGCAACAGGCTTTTATTATTTTGAATATAGTCCTTTTTGAAACAAGCCATAGATAAACCCAAGTTTATAAGGTTTGATTCAATGATGAAAAAAATTAAGTCCATTCAGGGACAAATTTATCTTCCAATGTTCCTTAAATTAGCAATTTCCTAGTTTATTTAAAAAAACAAACCTTTCCTATCCCGCTGTAACGCTTTTGCAAAGATATTAATACACAACTCCTCCAAGGCCGCAATCGTGGCAAGCCCACAGAGTAAGGATGCAGTAATGGTTATTCCCCAATAAGCATACATTAGCGGGAAACAAAACAATACTCCTCCCGCCGCCTTATTCAGATATGTATGTAAAAATGCCAACCCACGATACCGAAAAACCCCTATCACAAAGGTAATCCCCTTAAGAATAAAAATCCCACAAACCCAAAACAACACCCACCGAGGCACAGCTATTTTAGGAAGCAAGGTAAATAGCGCGACAAAAACAAAAATGCAATCGGCAATACTATCTAACGTAGCTCCTGATGCCGAAGACAAGCCAAGCCTTCGTGCCAAAAATCCGTCTAAGATGTCACTTAAGCCACAAAAAAGATAAAGAGCAAAAAATGAACCTGTAAACGGTTCTGTTATGAGCAGAAAAAATGAAGCAAAAATTCTTGAAACTGTGATACTATTTGGTAAAAACCTCATTTTTCCACCTCGAAACAATTAGAATAGCTTTAGCCTAGCATAAATTTTCTATTACCACAAGAGAAAGGAATTTTCAGAGATAGCGAAAAAATAGAATTCTCCAAATAATAATTTCTTTTCTTAATATTTTAGTTTTCTTATTAGAGAGACCCCTTCTATTTTTACAATTGATACTTTTATTAAAATCACATTTGATTCGAGAACAAAACCCACAGCTTGCTATAGCCAAAGCCCTCTACATACAAGGGAAAGTTCCTGAACAAAGGATTTTCATATGTAATCCCCAATGTGCTCTGCACATAAGAAAAAAGTCTAGTATCTATCCTATTTCATCTCAAAAAACCACCACTTTGTCCTCTGCTGCATATTGATCCTTTGTATATTTAAAATCTTTTTTTTATGGGCTGTCAATTCAATATACACTCTGATTCAATGGCTTTCCAGAAAAAACGTAAGTACCTCCCAAAATAGAAAGTACTTACGAAAACAAACTGCTTATTGATTTTGAGGGATATTAGGAATTCCTGCAAATCCTTGCTCTAAATCCTCATCCGTGGGAATGTAATCATTCATTATGCCATCATTGAATTTTTCATAAGCAAGCATATCAAAATAACCTGTGCCAGTTAGTCCAAAGAGAATTGTTTTTTCTTCTCCTTTCTCTTTGCAATGTAGGGCCTCGTCCATTGCCACACGAATTGCATGGGCACTCTCTGGTGCGGGCAAAATTCCCTCGACTCTGGCGAACATCTCCGCCGCTTCAAACACGGCCGTTTGCTCTACAGAACGGGCTTCCATGAGGCCTTGATGGAATAATTCCGACACAACAGGGCTCATGCCATGATAACGCAGTCCCCCCGCATGGTTTGCAGAGGGAATAAACCCACTACCTAAGGTGTACATCTTTGCTAAGGGTGTTACCATACCTGTATCACAGAAATCATATACATATTTTCCCCTTGTTAAACTGGGGC
The DNA here is from genome assembly GCF_001561955.1 of Anaerotignum propionicum DSM 1682. Taxonomy (NCBI): domain Bacteria; kingdom Bacillati; phylum Bacillota; class Clostridia; order Lachnospirales; family Anaerotignaceae; genus Anaerotignum; species Anaerotignum propionicum. The sequence continues at coordinate 274,334 of NZ_CP014223.1, read as the reverse complement.
AAGATGCAGGCTCTACAGCGATAAAGCGATAGTCCCGCTCTCCTCTGAGCATTTCACCCATGAAAGGAGAAATCAATCCACCTAGGTTGGAACCGCCCCCTGCACAGCCAATAATCACATCAGCAATCACGCCGTATTTATCCATAGCGGCCTTTGCTTCAAGCCCAATCACTGACTGATGCAACAAAACCTGATTTAATACACTTCCCAAAACATAGCGATATCCTTCCCTTGACACTGCAGACTCAACGGCTTCGGAAATGGCACAGCCTAAACTACCTGTGGTATCTGGATGCTCTGCCAAAATCTTTTTACCAACCTCCGTAGTCATGGACGGAGAGGGTGTTACCTTTGCACCATATGTACGCATTACCTCTCTGCGGAAGGGCTTTTGCTCATAGGATACCTTAACCATATATACATCACAGTCCAAACCAAAGTATGCACAAGCCATAGATAAAGCTGTGCCCCATTGCCCTGCACCTGTCTCTGTAGTCACACCTGTAAGCCCCTGTTTCTTTGCATAATACGCCTGGGCGATGGCAGAGTTTAGCTTATGACTGCCACTGGTATTATTTCCTTCAAATTTATAATAAATCTTCGCAGGTGTTTGCAGTTTTTCCTCCAAGCGATAAGCACGTACCAAGGGAGATGGACGGTACATTCTATAATAATCTTGAATCTCCTGAGGGATATCAATATAGGCATTGGTGTTATCCAATTCCTGCTCTACCAGCTCTCTACAGAAAACAGGTGCCAGTTCTTCTACTGTCATAGGCTCTAGGGTTGCGGGGTTTAAAAGAGGTGCGGGCTTTTTCTTCATATCCGCCCGCACATTATACCATTGCTTTGGCATCTCCTGCTCATCCAAATAAATTTTGTAAGGAATCTCATTTTTTTTCATTCTGTTTTCTCCTCTCATTTCGGTGATGGTTTTTATTAGTTGGGAGAAGTGGTTTTTCTGCAATAAAAAAGCTCCTGTCCCAACAAATTTCTTTGCAGGGACAAGAGCAACAATTCACTCCTGCGGTGCCACCCGGCTTGGTACTAAAAAGTACCCTCTCTTGACATACGAACATATGCCCTCGTTGGTAACGGAGTATCTGCTCCGGCTTGCATACTTAAGGTTCTGCGCGCCCTCAGGAGTCCATTCCTTTCAAAAATCTACGCTGCCTTTCCACCCACGGCAACTCTCTGTTGTTTCTTTTTGAAAGTACTCTTCTCCCTCATCGGTTTATTGGATACATCTTACGACGAAAATGTATATTTGTCAATACAAAGAAGCTTTTTCTACGGTATTCCTACCATCAACCATTCAATTCTCAAATTCTCTGGTCATATTTCACTATCATTCTGCTTTATGAGAAGCAAAGGACACAACAAATTTTACTTTATAAAACGAAATTATAGTATTCTAAAATTATTATCATGACATTCAAATTCTCATTTTCTTTTGAAATATGAATCCTATTTCATCTATATGTAATACCTCCGAAAACTTGCAGAACTTTCGTGACTGTCTCTTGAGCACAAACTAGCTCTATGCCATTCAAAAGGGCAGACTACAAATTTTTCATCTTCCCTTTCTTGATTGTATGGATTTTCATTCCTATAACACTAGCATCCTTTTTTACCTCAAGCAATCATGGATACTCTAACATGAAAATATCTTTTGACTTAGTATTTTTCAAATCCTGACTGATATCCACTGCCAGAATCATCAAACTCCATTGCCATTCCTTCCATATTCCCATGGGAAGACTGCCAAGAACTTTGTGCATCCGCCAACTTAAATTTACCCACTTCACTCTGCAAGGTTTGCGCCTGGGCTGCTAATTCTTCGCTGGATGCAGAACTTTCTTCTGCCGTTGCGGCATTTGTCTGTACAACGGCAGAAACCTGTGTTAATCCTTGGTTAATTTGTGCAATGGCTGTTGCCTGCTCTGCGGAAGCCGTTTCAATTTCTTGAATGGAGCTTGCAACCATTGCTGATTGATCGGAAACCTCTACAAGACATTTTAAAGTCTCATCCGCAAGCTTTTCACCCTCTGATACCTTTGCTGTTGATTTTTCAATCAGCTGGGCAGTTTGTTTCGCTGCTTCCGCAGACTTTGCCGCAAGATTGCGCACTTCATCAGCTACTACGGCAAAGCCCTTGCCTGCATTTCCTGCCCGCGCTGCTTCCACTGCGGCGTTTAACGCAAGAATATTGGTCTGGAATGCAATGTCCTCTACCAGCTTGGTAATTTTAGAAATTTCTTGGGATGAGTCCCCAATCTCCATCATGGCTGAGCTTAAACGCTGCATATACTCATTGCTATCAGATAATCCTCGCACAGATTGTTCCACATATTCTGTTGCCTTTTGTACGCTGACTGCGTTTCGTTCCGCCTGATGGGCAACACTGGTTACGGATGCCGATAACTGTTCTACTGTTGCCGCCTGTTCAGTCGTACCCGAAGATAGAGCTTGTGCCCCGGCAGACACCTGCTCTGCCCCTATATTAACCTGATCCGCAGTTTCATGAATAAGCATCATCGTTCGATTTAAGCTTCCCACAATATTTTCCATAGACTGCTTGATTGCACTAAACTCACCGGGATACTGACTTTGAGCCTGTGCCGTTAATCTCCCATCCTCAATTTCTTTTAAGAAATGTGAAATATCACTGATAATATCCCTGAAAGCTCTTACCATTTCATTGATTTTCATTGCGATAAGACCCATTTCATCCTGTCGGTGAACTGAAAGGTCAATATTTAAGTCGCCTTCCGACATTTTTTCAATTGCAGTAACCACTTCCTGAATAGGCTTGGTTATCCGTGATGCAATTCTTATCGTTGCCAAAATAGAAATCAAAAGTGCAAAAATTCCTAATCCTACTGTACAAATCGCCGATGTTTTTACGCCGGACATGAATTCCGATTCCAGAGCAGTTACATTGACAGACCATCCATTTGTGCCGTCAATGGGCGTATAGGAACCAAACTTCTTATCGCCCTTCCAAACATAAAAGCCAAAGCCGCTTTTGCCTTGTGTCATTTCGGTTTCCAATGCCGCAACCTCTTTATAAAGCTTAGGGTCTTTTTTCACTTCATCCAGATTATTTTGTTTCTTCTGAACTAACGAAAAATCTTTATGGGCCATTTTCACCCCTTGATTATTTAAAATATAAGTACTGCCTGTTTCTCCAATTTGTACGCCGGCTATGATTTCTTCAAAAACTGAATATGGAATTTTCAGCATGACTACCGAATTTTTGTATGAATGCCCAAATTCAAAGTAAACTTCTTCTCCCTCAACAATTGCATCAGATAAAAAACTTTGTCCCCCCATGGCTTTCTGAAAAACTGCATCTTGAGCATAGTTATTTTTACCATTATAAGAAATACCACTGGAATCGGTAATATCCATATCTTGCAGATTATATTTTGATGAAATCGTCTGTAAGTAGGATGATAAATTCAGCGCGCTTGAATTCTCTTTGTATAAAATTGCCGCTTCTGATACAATCACGTACTGGTCAAGCTGTTCTGTAATTTTATTTGCAATCAACTCAGAAGTTTCCCGCATGGTTTTCTGCAAGGAAACCTCCGTTGACTTACTTGTAAAATATACAGAACTCACAGACAATACTGTAATGAGTAATAAAAGCGTAACTGAAACAAAGGTAACCAACTGTGTCTTAATTCCCCTTTGTCCAACCTCCTTTTTTCTCATTCGATACATCCAACCTTGTTTTTTTAATTTCTCCATACCCTTTCCCTCCGTCATCTTAAGTGTTTAGTTGCTTATATATAGACACTCCTTAAAGTGCTATTTTCAATAAATAAGACAAAACCATAGTTTACAGCTTTTTGACACATTTGTCCCCAATCGGAAACAAAATTGTACCGAAACACCAAAATGCAATAATTTAATCTGTCGAAAATTGTAGAATTTATATAATATATTATACCTTACATTGTAATAATTTGTCAATTAATTGTACAATTTACTTATATGTTACTTTTGGACATTTGACGAAAAACCCAATTTATTTTATTTAAACAGTTTAAAACAAAGGAAACCTAGTAAATTTCGGCGTTTACTGTATTTCATAAGCATAGAAATGACAGCTTTGTTATGAGCGTATTTCTAACCGGCACTCGTAAATCAGAAAAATCATACGGCTTGAACACAAAAATCCAGACTTTCCTGAACAAACAAAACCCCGCAGATTCAAGTAGAATCTGCGGGGTTTTTCATATCCCTATTGATTTGGGGTATGGTTCAGTAAGTTACCCTACTAAACTGTACCTTCTCATCTAAAATTTTAAATCATCCGAATTTTCAGTTCCCATAGGAATTTCACTCCCGCAAACAGGACACTGAATTTCTGTTTCTGTTTCCATGGTTTCCCCGTCCACATCAATTTCTTCTCCGCAACTGGGACAGATAAAGGAATATAGATAAATGGGTTGGTTTTCACCATCTTCATCCTCATATTTTTCCATGTCTTCCATTTCTTCATCATCCATGAAGGTTTCCAGCATAAACGCCATATCATCTAATATTTCCAACATGCCGTGGAATATTTTACCTTCCTTGCTGTTCTCGTCAAAGCCGCTTCCATCACACAGACCCCGAAGATAGGTTATTTTTTTTTCAAAGTATTCCATGTTAAAAAGCCCCCTTTTCCATTCATTCATGATTATTCAAAGAACTGCCCAACCGAAAAATAGTAAGTATGAAACCTACTTCTCCCTTGGAAACAGAAGAATAACATCTAGAGCAGGTCTTTTTTAGGAGTTTGCTCTACCTAAATATTCACCGGTTCTTGTATCAATCTTAACCACTTCATCCTGATTGATGAACAAAGGCACCTGAATTTGTGCACCTGTTTCCAAAATAGCAGGCTTTGTTGCACCCTGTGCTGTATTGCCAGCAAAACCGGGTTCTGTTTCTGTAATCTTTAATTCTACAAACAAAGGAGGCTCGATACCAAATACCTGACCATCGTAAGAAAGAATCTTAACCACTTCATTTTCCTTTACAAACTCTAAAGCGTCGCCAACTTCATCAGCATTAATTGCAATCTGCTCATAGGTTTCGGAATTCATAAAATGGAATAAATCTCCATCATTGTACAGATATTCCATATCCTGTCTTTCAATATGTGCTCTGGGCATTTTTTCAGTAGGTCTGAAGGTTTTTTCCAAAACAGCCCCTGTCTTTAAATTTTTGATTTTTGTACGCACAAACGCCGCACCTTTACCGGGCTTAACGTGCTGGAATTCCAAAATTACATAAGGTGCGCCTTCGTATTCCATTGTTACGCCATTTCTAAATTCACCTGCAGAAATCATTCGTATTTCCTCCTCAAAATCATTTCATTCAAAATTCTTTCTACAATTTTTACATTGTATTTATAACAGACAGCGTCTTTCACGCCCTGAAATCAGCTTGAGCTTGTACTCCTTCTGTTTCCTTCGTAAGCCCGTTTTATTCTACACTTACCTCGTCCGTTAGCCAATCATGCTTGCTTTTATAAAAAATAAGCATATCCTTTTACATTCTAATGGAAAAGCCTTTATATTTCAATAAAAACTTATTGAAATTAAGGTATTTTCTATCTTTTATTTCCCTTCACGCTTAAAATATTCTTTTAATACTAATTTTTCCGCACCTCTTTTTATTTTTGTAACCAGTTGATCCCGATTACAGATTGGTGCCGTCAAAATACAGGTTAGACCAGCCCTGTGACCACACCACATATCCGTAAAAACCTGATCCCCAACAATTGCGGTATTCTCCGGTGCAAGCTTCAGCTTTTTCATGGCTTGTCTCAGCTTTCTCACCCCGGGCTTTCCCGCCTTATGCACCGCCAGGGTACGCAAATTCTTGTTAAACAGTCGCACACGAGCCTTATTGTTATTGGAAAGAATGCAAAGGCGAAATCCCTGCTTTCTTAAATATAGGAATAACTCAATCAAATCATTTTCTGGCTCGGCAATATCAAAAGGCGCCACTGTGTTGTCAATATCAAATACCAATCCCTTAATTCCCCTTGCTTTCAGTTCCTCCAAAGGCAGTTCATAAATAGATTTTACAAAAATATCGGGAAAAAAACGTTCTAAAATCATCTCACTCCAACCCTTCTCCATCGTTGCTCCAAAATGCATTTTCATCCACATTCCCCAAACGCTCTCCGCTTAAATAGCGAATCATAATATCATCTGCATTCCCCGTGACACCGTAAAGCAGTTCCACCCGCTTTACCCGCATAATATTTCGTGTACCGGAGCGAATTTTACCGCATATTACAACATTGATGGCTTCCTCCATTAAAAAGCTGCCCAATTCCCGTCCACCCAAGGGTGCAGTCACTTTAGATTTCACCAGCTCAATTTCCACGTCGTATATGGTAAATTCCTCTGCCCTAGAAAAAACAGATTCAATCCGTCCATCTCTTGTTGGTATTGCTACACGCACCAAAAACCCCCCAATCAAAGCCAACCGCATTTATTTTCCAAAATTTCGACTCAAAAGAATTCATAAGGAAAGGATTTTTATGATTTGTTCTTTCTGCTTCAAAATAGTAATCCATAAATTCCCCTTTATTTCAATATATTTTAACCCTTCCGTCATAAATAAAGATGGCTTTCCCACATTTTTTCTTGTACAAGGTTATTGTATCCGCTTTTTTGGCAATTTGTCAATTTTCAGTACATTTTTTTTGCATATATCTTGAAAAAAGTGTAAAATACTACCTATATATATTATTTCAATGAAGGAGCTGATTTTATATGGACGAAAGAATAAAAACTTTAGCATATAATCTGGTAAACTATTCATGCCGACTGGAAAAGGGAGAAAAATTGCTCATCAATTGCAATGGGATTCATCCCACTCCTTTGGTAAAGCAAATCATTAAGGAAGTTTATAAGGTAGGTGGAACGCCCTTTTTACAGGTCATGACAAATTCTTTAGAGAGAGAACTGCTTTTAGGCGCTACGGAAGAACAGCAAAAGATGATGGCTGAGGTGGACAGCCGCTTGATGGAACAGATGGATGCCTTCATCGGCGTTCGTGGAGAAGATAATATTACGGAGCAAGCGGATGTTCCCAATGAAAAATTGGATTTACAAAATCGTTTTTATACCGACCCTGTGCATCACGGTATTCGCGTTCCCCGCACAAAGTGGGTAGTTTTGCGCTATCCTACAAACTCTATGGCGCAATCAGCCCATACCAGCTTGGAAGATTTTGAGGATTTCTACTTTAACGTTTGCAATCTGGATTATAGCAAAATGAGTAAAGCTATGGATTCCTTGGTTGAACTGATGAATAAAACCGATAGGGTACGCCTCATTGCGAAAGATACAGATATTACTTTCTCCATTAAAGATATCCCTGCTGTGAAGTGCGCAGGCCGTTGCAACATTCCCGATGGCGAGGTTTACACCGCTCCCGTGAAAAATTCTATCAATGGTGTAATTACCTATAATACCCCATCGGAATATAATAGCTTTACTTTCGAACATGTAAAATTAACGTTTCAGGATGGTAAAATTATTGACTGTGATGGAAATGACAAGGAACGTCTTGAAAAAATCTTTAATACAGACGAAGGCGCAAGATATGTTGGGGAGTTTGCCATCGGCGTAAATCCTTATATCACAAAGCCTATGAACAATATTTTGTTCGACGAGAAAATTGCCGGAAGCATACATTTTACCCCCGGTAATTGCTACGATGATGCCTATAACGATAACCACTCCGCAATCCATTGGGATTTGGTATTAATTATGACCCCAGAATATGGCGGTGGTGAAATCTGGTTTGATGATAAGCTCATTCGCAAAGACGGCATTTTTGTTCTGCCGGAGCTGGAAGTTTTGAACCCCGAAAATCTGAAATAATAGGGAAAAAAGTAGAAAACCTGGGCTTTATTGTTGACAGAGTTCTTTGAGTTATAGTAAAATCCTATATATGATAAACTGGCTATGAAAAGAAGAGTAAACAAACACGCTATGTAAAAGAGAGCCTTAAAGGCATATTTTGCCTTCGCTGAAAAAAGGTACAGGAGCAGTTGTTGAATATGGTCTTGGAGCCGCGCACCGAAAAGAATCCGTTTCTTTAGGCTGCGACGGGTGCGCCCGTTAAAGCGCAAAGGTACGATTGTACCTAGTGAGGTCTTTTTCGTGAGGAAAAGGCGAATTAAGGTGGTAACACGGTGAATAGCCGTCCTTTGTAATTTTATGAAGGGCGGTTTTTTGATTGTATACGGGTTACTTCTGAATGAAACAGCGCATTCATGTTTATAACTTACAAATCAAGTAAAAAATCGGACAAGTTCTGCATTTTAGATACTATAAAGGAGAGAGAATTGTGGAAAAAGAAAAGTTTTATATCACCACCCCTATTTACTACCCCAGTGACAAACTGCATATCGGCCATTCCTATTGCACCGTTGCAACGGATACCATGGCACGTTATAAAAGGTTGCGGGGTTATGACGTTATGTTCCTTACAGGAACAGATGAGCATGGTCAAAAAATCGAGCGTATTGCAAATAGTCAAGGCAAAGAGCCAAAGGAATATATCGACAATATTGTAGTAGGCATCAAAGAGCTCTGGAAGACTTTAAACATTTCCTATGATAAATTTATCCGTACTACAGATGATTATCATGTAAAAGCGGTACAGCAAATTTTCAAACAGCTTTATGATCAGGGAGATATTTATAAAAGCTCCTATGAAGGCTGGTATTGCACCCCTTGTGAGTCCTTTTTTACAGAGCATCAGCTGGTAAATGGCAAGTGCCCTGACTGCGGACGTGACGTGGAATTGGTAAAAGAGGAAAGCTATTTCTTCCGTCTTTCCAAATATCAGGATCGTATCTTGAAGTATATGGAAGAAAATACAGAGTTCTTGCAGCCAAACACCCGTCAAAATGAAATGATTAATAACTTCTTAAAGCCCGGCTTGGAAGATTTGGCAGTTTCTCGTACTTCTTTCAAATGGGGCGTTCCTGTGGAATTTGACCCCGGTCATATTGTTTATGTATGGATTGACGCCCTTTCCAACTATATCACTGCTTTAGGCTATGGTTCGGACGATGACAGCCTGTTCCATAAATACTGGCCCGCAGATGTTCACGTGGTTGGCAAGGAAATTGTTCGTTTCCATTCCATTATATGGCCTGCTATGTTGATGGCACTGAATCTTCCTTTGCCAAAGCAAATTTTCGGACACGGCTGGTTGGTTATCAACGGCGGTAAAATGTCGAAATCCGTTGGTAACGTAGTTGACCCTAACGTTTTAGTAGAAAAATATGGCGTGGATGCCATCCGTTACTTCCTATTAAGAGAAGTGGCTTTCGGACAAGACGGTAACTTTAATAATGAAGCATTGATTCAGCGTATCAACTCAGACTTGGCAAACGATTTGGGTAACCTTGTTTCCAGAACCGTTGGTATGATTGAGAAATACTTTGGCGGCAAATTGCCTGATGCTCGTACCGAAACACCTTTTGATAAGGATTTAGAGAAAGTAGCTCTAGGTACAGCAGAAAAAGTAGAAGCGGCTATGGAAAAAATGTTCTTTAGTGACGCTTTAATCGAAATTTGGAACTTAATTCGCAGAACCAATAAATATATTGATGAAACACAGCCTTGGATTCTTTGTAAAGATGAAGCAAAACAAGGTGAACTGGCAAACGCATTATATCACGTTGCCGAAAGCATCAGAATTACTTCTATTCTGATTCAGCCCTTTATTCCCACCACACCTGAAAAAATTTGGGCACAGTATAACATGGAAAGCAACCTTGTGGAATGGGAAATGGCGAAAAAATGGGGATTACTGCCCTTTGAATTAAAGGTAGAAAAAGGCGAAACACTCTTCCCTCGTATTGATATGAAAAAAGAATTGGCAGAATTGGAAGCGGCTATCAAGGCTTCTCAGTCTACCGCTGTAGCTAACCAGGGTAAGGAAGAGAAAAAAGAAGAAAAAAAGGAAGAACCTAAAAAACATGAAGAACCCGAATACCCCGCAGAAATTTCCATTGATGATTTTTGCAAGGTACAGCTTAAGGTGGGCGAGGTTATTGCAAGCTCTGTTGTGGAAAACTCCAAAAAACTTTTGCGTAATGTGATTCGCATTGGCGAAGAAGAAAGAGTTGTTTTCTCCGGCATTAAGGAATGGTACACACCTGAGGAAATGGTTGGCAAACGAGTTGTGGTTGCCTATAATTTAAAACCAAGAAAAATGATGGGCGAAATGTCCTACGGAATGATTCTTTGCGCCGATGACGGAAACGGCAATTTGAGTCTTTTGACCACAGAAAAGAAAGACTTCCCCAGCGGAAGTGGAATTAGCTAATGTATTTTGAATCTCATGCACATTTAGATGATAAGCGGTTCAGAGAGGATCGGGAGGAGCTTTTAGGGCTTCTCCCCTCTTTCGGTATAGACTATGTGGTTAACGTTGGGTGTGATGTAAAAAGCTCAAAACAAAGCATCCGCCTTGCAGAACGTTATGACTACATTTTCGCCTCCGTAGGCATTCATCCCCATGAACTGTACGATATGTCATCCCAAACCATAGAGGAACTCCGTCGCCTCTCCCAGCATAAAAAAGTAGTTGCAATTGGGGAAATAGGTTTGGACTATTATTATGATACACACCCAAGAGAGCTGCAACAATTTTGGTTCCGTCAGCAGCTTCGTCTTGCAGAATCTGTTAACAAACCTGTAATAATTCATTCACGAGATGCATCTCAGGAAACTTTTGACATTATGTCCGCAAGCAACGTGCGCAAGGGTGTTATCCATTGTTATTCGGGTTCAGCGCCAATGGCGGTTGAATACACAAAAATGGGGTTTTATATCGGAATTGGGGGAGTTGTGACATTTCCAAATGCGAAAAAAATGGTGGAAGTGGTGGATGCCATACCCCTAGAGAAAATTTTAATTGAGACAGACAGCCCTTATTTGGCTCCTGCACCTAACCGCGGAAAACGAAATGATCCTAGGAATTTGGAATATATTGTAACAAAAATCGCTGAAATTAAAAATATTTCCCCAGAAAACGTGGCAAATATTACTAGTAAAAATGCACAAAATTTATTTTTTTAAAAAAACGTTGCATAAATGTTACAAATATGTTAATATACTATCTGTAAAGTAAAGGTATATCAATACGATATATCTTTATTTTTGCAGTTGTTCGTAAAAAGTAAAGAAAAAGCATGCGGAAGTGACGACTCCCCATGTAAATACGACTGCGGCTCAGCCCTTCGAAAAGGCATGAGCAAAGGCATAAGAATCTATATGTCTATCATAAATACGAGAGGAGCAACCCCTCTGCTATTACCCACATAATCGGCAGGCAGGGTCGTGTTCAAGGAGGAAAAAATGAAAACGCATCTTAGAGTATTTGCTATCGTGGTATTTATATTGGTGATTGGCTGCGGCTCGGCCTCTGCTTACAGCAAACAAAATACACAGTCTGTATTCGTAAATGTGGATGGTGTACCTCGTATGGTATCCACAGACGCTCAAACCGTTGGTGACCTGCTGGAGGAACTCTCCGCTACCATTGACACAGAATATCTTTTGAGTGATTACAAAAAAACAGACGCTGTAACAGATATGATGACCATTTCTCTCACCTCAGTAACTGAAAAAATTGTTGCCACAACAGATGTTGTACCTTATGAAACAGTGGAAAAATCATCTTCCGATTTGAAACCCGGCGAGCGCCGCGTGGTTCAGGAAGGAAAGGAAGGTCAAACCTCCATTGTAAGCAAAGAAGTATATCATGGCGACAAATTAGTAAGTACAGAGCCTGTGGAAACAAAAGTTATCACAAATGCAGTAAATAAGGTCATTGAGGTTGGTGCATCCAACGTCGTTAACGGCATGACTTATCAAAAAGCAATCAATGCAAAAGTAACCGCATATACGCCTTTCGACGCAGGCTGTAATGGTATCACAGCAACAGGAACCACAGCAACCAAGGGCGTTGTAGCAGTAGACCCTAGGGTAATTCCATTGGGCAGTAAGGTTTATGTTCCCGGCTATGGTGTAGCCATTGCTGCGGATACAGGCGGGGCAATTAAGGGTAACCGTATTGACGTCTGTTATGAAACGAAAAATGAAGCATTTTCTTGGGGTGTACAAAACGTGACCGTTTACGTTTTATCCTAATCAAAGAAAATAAATATAAAAAACCACGATACAAAAGACCAAGTCCATGACTTGGTCTTTTTCCATGTAACCAATATTTTAATACTCTTTCCCCCAACGCTATCAAACAGGGAAGAATTCTGACACAAACATTAACCCATCTCTAAATTTATTTATTGTAGTTCATCGCCCCTCCACCGTCGTAAAATGGGAAAAACAAGAATAGGAATACATACCAAGGAGAAATTGATCCAGTTTAAGAATGTAACACCCTGACCCACACTAACAACATTTTCGTACTTCAATTTCATATAAATCAATACCATCATCGGCCAAAAACAAAGAATAGGGATTGAAATCAACAATAATTCTGTTAAAACGGAAAAACTAATTTTCCATCCCCTCCCTTTTAGCTTGTTGAAACAAAGGAACAGCAAAAGAGCCATCAAAACAGGAAGATATGGAGGAAAGATAATCCACCCAAAAAATCTATCTTCGAATAATTTAGGGAAAATCCATGGATAAAGCAAAGCCGCCCATGAAAAAAGCATAGTGTAGAAAAATCTTTTCCGCCCTGCATTTGATGCAAACATTGTATCTCCCCCATATGTTATATTTTATTGAAACGCTTTCTTCTTCCAACATCTTAAAACAGGATAAGCAAAGATTGGAATAAAAGTAAGGACAAAGGCAATCCAAAATTGAGGATAAGCAGTTCTCAAACCTATGGAAAAGCTAATTTTTCCAGTAACGTATAACGTGTGCCAAGACATTAATTGCCAAATGTAAGCAAGCGGAATGGTAAATAAACAAATTTCAATAAAAACAGGGAAACTGCGTATTAGGAACTCATTCTTGGGTTCTAAATTACAAAACAACCCCAAAAGATACATTTGTATCATTACATACTGAAAGCCGTAAAACCCCCACCAATAGCCTGTCTCCTCTGGACCAAAGGAAAACCAAGGGAATAGTATACCCAGCCAAGAAAACAGCATGATTTTAATAAATGTCTTTTTTCCCCACTCTGAAGCAAACATGCCAACGCCTCCAAGTTTACAGTCTCCCCAATGGAAGGTCCATCCTCAAATCGCTTTTCTACTGTTTTATTCCAAAATTATAAGTTAATTAGCACTTACTATATTCTATAATTTTCCACTTCCTATTTCAATTACAAATTTCTTACAACTCAATGATCTCTGCTTTTTGAACAGATTCTTCCAGCAATCTATCCAATTCTGTCAACCGACGCTCGGACTTTTCAATAAAACTCAATCTTGGCTTTGTTACGGGGTGCTTTGCAACAAATACCGTGCAACAATCTTCATAAGGTCTTGCAGAAATCTCAAAGGTACCAATTTTCTGGGCAAGATTTATAATTTCCTGCTTATCCATTCCCGCTAAAGGGCGCAAAACAGGCATTTCACAAACTGCATTAATGGCATAAATGCCCTGCATAGTCTGGCTGGCAACCTGTCCCACGCTTTCACCTGTAATCAATGCCATAGCTTCATCCTTTTTGGCAATCATCTCTCCTGCACGCATCATGGCACGTTTCAAATGAATGGTGAGCTTATCGTGGGCAACATTATCCAATAAATAGAGCTGTAGCTCTGTAAATGGCACAACATACAGGCGGAATTCTCCCGTAAAATCGGCAATTCTTTTTGCCAGATCAATGACCTTTTCCTTGGCCCATTCGCTGGTATAAGGTGGACTGTGGAAATAAACGCCTTCCACTTCAACACCACGTTTTGCCATCATCCAAGTTGCCACAGGGCTGTCGATGCCGCCGGAAAGGAGGCTGACGCCTTTGCCTGAACTGCCATAAGGCAACCCACCATAGGTTTTAATCCCTTTGGAATGAATATAAACGCTGTTTCTGATTTCAATATTCAACATTACGTCGGGTTTATGCACATCCACCTTTAAATTTGGCATTTGCTCCAGTAAATACTCCCCAACCTTCATATTCATATCCATTGAGGGTATGGTAAAGCCTTGATTCGCCCTTCTGGTCTTTACCTTAAAGGAAATCTGCTGGTCGCCATACTGCTCCTTCATATGGCGATACGCTTCCTCTAAAATGGTTTCATAGGTCATATCTGCCAAACGAACCCCAGGGCACACCTCTACCAAACCAAAAATGGGTACCACCCGAGGAATCAGCAAATCGTAATCCAATTCGCCACTTCTATCCTCCACAATCAATCTGCCCGGATCTCTAACCACATAATAATTCCCCAATGGGTCAATATTTCTACGGATAGCGGAAATCAATCGATTAATAAAGATGTATCGGTTATTGCCTCTCATTGCAATTTCACCGTATTTTATGATTAAAACCTTTTCTGCCATAATGCTCCCCTTTTTTATCTGTTATATTTTCTTAAAAATGGCACTGACTTTTCCAATGCCAATAAACAGGTTCCAATTTCTTCCATGGTATTATATCTTGAAAAGCTAAAGCGAACAGCCCCTTCTATTTCCGAAAAAGGCATACCCATTGCCATTAGAACAGGGCTTCCTACTTTCTTTTTACTATCGCAAGCGGAGCCTGCGGAAACAATGATACCCTTACTTTCCAAGTCGTGGAGTAATACCTCGCTGCGTAAGCCTTCAAAGGTAACATTTAAAACGTAAGGACTAGCACCTTCTAATCCATCTCCATTGATTTTTGTATTGGGCATTGCCAAAATTCCTTCTGCTAAAGTCTTTTTTAGAGCAGATACATGGGCAATACTTTCTTGCATATGGTGAAAGGCTTCCTCCGCTGCAACCCCTAAAGCCGCCACAGCAGGGCCGTTCTCTGTACCCGCTCTTTGCCCTTTTTGCTGACCACCACCAAGAATAAAAGGCTTTACCTTGGTACCCTTTCGCATGTACAACATACCTACACCCTTAGGGCCATGAATTTTATGCCCACTCATAGTAAGGAGGTCTATCTTCATCTTTTCCACATCTATGGGGTATTTTCCAAAGGCTTGGACTGCATCCACATGAAATAATGTTTGAGGATTTTTTTCTTTAATCAGCTTACCAATTGTCACTCCGTCTTGCACAACCCCTGTTTCATTATTCACTAATATGATACTCACCAAAACGGTATCGGGTCGAATTGCAGCAGCCAATTCCTCTAGAGAAATATGTCCCTTGGAATCAACGGTGAGCCAAGTTACTTCACATCCATTTTCCTCCAAAGCCTTCATGGGATTTTTCACCGCAGGATGCTCAATCTGGGTTGTAATGAAATGCCTGCCGTGCCTTTGATAGCCCTCTGCCGTACCAAAAATTGCCCAGTTATCCCCTTCTGTGCCGCCGCTGGTGAAAAACACTTCATCCTCCCTGCAATGAATTCCACGGGCTAAAATCTGAGATGCATGACGTATCTCCTTATCAACCGCCAAGCCCATTACGCTTACGGAGGCTGGGTTTCCGTATTGCTCGGTCAGCATATATGTCATTTTCTCCGCCACAGCAGGCAACGCTCTTGTGGTAGCGGCATTATCCAAATAAATCATCTTACTCCTCCTTAACCTAACTCGTACAGCAAAATAGCAATGGCAGTCATACCCGCCGTTTCTGTACGCAAAATCCGCTTACCAAGGGTAACAGGCAACACTCTTGCATCTATCGCCCCATGAATCTCTTCTTCTGTAAAGCCACCTTCCGGGCCTATAAAAACACCTATTTCATTCCCCGAAAAACCTTCTACAAAGGAGCGTATTCCTCTGTTATCCTCTTTTTCATAGGGAATGATTGCGCCGGATAAAGTCTTTGCTTCTGCTAAAGCCTCCGAAAAGCGCAGAACCTTGGGTGCAATCTCAGGGATTTTACCCCTTCCACTTTGCTTTGCCGCCGCTTCGGCAATCTTTTGCCAGCGTTCCAGCTTTTTCTCCTCTTTTTTATCCAACTTCACGATACAGCGCTCCGTAGAAACAGCAACAATACGATCTACACCTAATTCTACGCATTTTTGGATAATCAGTTCCATTTTATCAGCCTTAGGCAAACCTTGATAAAGGGTAATCTTTGTTTTAGGCTCCGACTGGCATGGCTCACGGGAGAGAATTTCTGCCGTAACGCCTTCCTCCAAAGATGCAATTCGGCAAAAATAATCTGTTCCCAAACCATCGCAAAGGGTAATTTCCTCCCCTTCCCGAGAGCGCAATACAGTTTTAATATGCTTTGCATCCTCCCCAATTACTTGGATGAGGTTATCTTTTATTTGATGAGGTTCTACAAAAAATTTTGGCATCTCTTATCCCTCATAGCGAGCCGCAATGGCCACCCAACCTTTTTTCTCTTTTACTTCCAATACGGAATATCCGCCAACGACCAAGGCAGAAAGCACATCTTCTTTCCGTTCAATGATAATACCACTGCAAAGGAAAATGCCGCCATCCTTAATATAATCAGGCACTTTTTTGGTCAATGCAATGATTACATCAGCAACAATATTTGCCTCAACCATATCGTACTTTTTCCCGCTGTATTTTTCATGAAGGGCTTCGTCCTCCAAAATATTACCGGCACAAACATGATACTTTTCTCTGGGAATATCATTTCGATCGCTATTTTCGTATGCAATTTCCATTGCGTTAGGATCAATATCCACAGCATCTGCTTCCTTTGCTTCCAGCAAAAGTGACGCAATAGATAGGATACCACTGCCACAGCCAATATCCAAAACCATATCGTCTTTCTTCAAATAGGTTTCAATAAGCTCCATACAAAGCTGGGTGGTTTCGTGGGTTCCTGTACCAAAGATATGGCCCGGGTCAATCTTCAATACCACCTTGTCTGTTGCCTCTGTCAGTTCCTCCCAAGAAGGTTTAATCATGATTTTTTCTCCAACAGGAAAAGGCTTAAAATATTTCTTCCAGTTGTTCGCCCAATCCTCTTCCTGCACATTTTTCATGGTCATTTCCAAAGAGCCTAAATCCAGTTCTTTTTCCTGCTCCTGAATTACAGCCAAAGCACTCTTAATTTGTGCCAGCTGTTCTCTACCATAAAGGTTGTCTCTCAAGAAAAAAGTAATCCCTGTTTCCAGCTTTTGTTTTTCCTCCACCAGTTCGTCAGCAACATAGTCCCAATCTCTGTCGGGCGCCTCCAAAAACTCCTGAAAATCCGCCTCATCACTAATCATCAGCCCTGTCAGGCCGCACTCGTACAATAAACCTGCAATTGGCTCCAGCCCTGTTTGGCTTACTGCTACAAAAACTTCAATCCATTCCATGGTATTTCTCCTTTTTAGCGTATTTTCATTTTAAATTTACATTAAAAAACCGCTGGGACGTCCTCTCATAAAGAAGCAATTTGTTTACTTCCTTACGGGAGAGCATCAAGCGGCTCTTTTTGCTGTCAGTCGCCGCAATTGCGTCGGACTCGGACTTAATCCTCAAACATTTCGCAAACCTCACGGTAGCTTTCCGGCGTACCGATATCATAGCATTCCTCCGTGAATGTATAGGCATACACTTCTTTGCGCCGATACAACCAAGCAGGGAAATTCCCCGGTGCATCTGGCTTATTCCCCTCAGCCAAATAGGTGGCAAAAAGAGGTACCGTTTCCTTTTTATATAAGTACGTGGCAAACACGACAGTATTTGATTTTGGTTGTTGTGGTTTCTCTTCAATATCCAGAACCAATCCCTTTTCATTCAAAAGGGCTATTCCAAATTGGGATAAAGACTCTTTGTCCTCCCAAACCTTCACACAAACACAGTCCCGATTTTTTTCATGAAAATAATCCACATAATCCTTCAAGGAATAGGTAAAGAAATTATCCCCCGCAATGACCATCAGCTCGTCGTCAATTTTCATCTCTTGAATGACAAAGGAAATATCTCCAATTGCCCCCCGTTTGTTGCTGTCATCCGTAGTTCCATCATCTAAAATAAAAACGGGCACCTTACTATGAACCGTTTTCGCCCAGTCTAAAAACTGTTCGTAAAAACGGCTGTTAGTAACCACATAAATCTCATCCAAACCTTCTACATGGTTCATTTCATCAATAATATAATCAATAATCGGCTTTTTATTAATCGGGAGCAAAGCCTTAGACTTATGCAAAGTTAAAGGATATAGCCTTGTTGCATAGCCTGCCGCCAATATAATGGCTTTCATATTTGCGCCTCCTTCGTTACTCCAACGCCACACTTTCCCCAAAAATATCTTCTACAATCTGCTGAAATACCTTCGGTAACGGTGCAATGAGGGTTTTGCCCTTCAAATAGCTTAAAAAACCGTCCGTGTTGGAAAATACAAGCCTTGCCCCATGTAAAAACTGGTTTGACAGACCAAAGTTCTGTCTAAATTCTTGATTTACCGCGGTATCTCCATATTTTCGGTCACCCACAACCGGATGCCCCATGGCTTGCATATGGGCACGGATCTGATGGGTTTTTCCTGTAATTAAGTGAATCTCCAAAAGGGTATAGCCATTTTGATAGGCTAAGGGGCGATAACGGGTAATGCTTTCTTTGCCATCAATGCCCGCTTCCTTTGAAATACGCACTTGGTTTTTGCCCTCTTCCTTGGAAAGAAAAGCAGAAATTTCACCGGCTTGCTTTACCTCTCCCTGAACCAACGTAAGGTAGTACTTGTCCACCTGCTTGTTACGAATGGCCTCATTCAGACTCTGCACGCCTTTCAAGGTTTTTCCTGCCAACACAATACCGCTGGTATTACGATCCAAACGGTTGCAAAGAGCAGGGGTAAAGGTACTTTCCATGGAAGGTGCATACTGCCCTTTTTCATAGAGGTAAAACAAAACCTGATCGATTAAAGTATCCTTATCCTCACTCTTTTCCGGGTGAGTCAAAAGACCTGCCGGCTTTGCCACAGCAAGAACATCATCATCCTCAAAAACGATGGCAAAATGACGCTTTGCTTGGGCAACAGCCTTTTCCTCCATGAAAGAACACATGGTTTCCTCGGAAAGATACAGCGAAAGGGAGTCACCCGCTCGGAGTAACTCGCTGCCTTCCGCCTTTTTTCCATTATATTTGATGCGTTTTTTTCTAAGCATCTTATAAATAAAGGCTTTGGAAGCCTTATTCATATATTTCAGCAGGAATTTATCCAGCCTTTGATTCTCTTCATTTTTGGTAATTCTGATCTCTTTCAATACGTTCTCCTTTAGCTATGAATCCAAGCAAGATATGCGCTGATAAATGGATCAATTTCTCCATCCATGACTGCGCCAACGTTGCCTGTTTCCTCGCCTGTACGGTGATCCTTTACCATAGTATAGGGCATGAATACATAAGAGCGAATTTGACTGCCCCAGCCAATTTCCTTGACATCCCCTCTGATTTGGGCAAGCTTTTGCATCTGCTCCTCAATTTTCAAAGCAAGGAGCTTGCTTTTCAGCATTTTAAAGGCTCTATCCTTATTGCTGAACTGACTTCTTTCATCCTGACACTGCACCACAGTTCCTGTAGGGAAATGGGTGATACGGATTGCCGAGGAGGTTTTATTAACGTGCTGACCACCTGCGCCGCTGGCACGGTAAGTATCAATACGGATGTCATCGGGCTTTACTTCAATTTCATTATCGTTTTCGATTTCAGGCATAACATCACAGGATGCAAACGACGTATGACGTCTTCCTGAGCTGTCGAATGGGGAAACACGAACTAGGCGGTGAATGCCCTTTTCCGACTTCAAATAGCCATAAGCATTTTCACCATTTACCTGAATGGTAACGGATTTTATGCCAGCCTCATCTCCATCTAACATATCTAAAATTTCTACTTCATAACCAGCCTTCGCTGCCCATTTGCTATACATACGAAACAGCATATTAGTCCAATCGCAGGCTTCCGTACCACCGGTGCCTGCATGCAGGGTAACAATAGCATTGTTACGGTCATATTCCCCATCCAGCATTGTAGCGATATGCAATTCCTCAAATTCTGTTTCAAAGGTATTGCGCATTGCTTTTACTTCTTCGTAAACGCTATCGTCCTGTTCCTCAATACCCATTTCAATGAGAGTGAGAATATCCTCATAGGTGGTAACCAATGTTTCAAACTTACCCACCTTATTTTTCAGCGCCTTCAATTGTTGCAATGTTTTCTGACTTTTCTCCAAATCCCCCCAAAATTCAGGGTCTGCGGAAAGTTCTTCTAATTCGGTTATCTTCTCCTTTGCGCCAGCGACGTCAAAGTGAAGCCCCCATTTCCTCTAATTTTTCGTCATAAGCTGAAAGGCCCAGACGGATCTGTTCTAACTCGAACATTTAAAAATCAACTCCTTTAAAAATGAAATATATAATCATGTGCAAAATACAATACATGGTCAAGTTCTCAGGACGCTGTCCCGACCCTGCTAGCCCTTTAAAAGGCTTGAGCGAAACTTTTATATGCAAAAATGCATTTTTGCTATGAATATTAACAAACGTATAACCACACCTTGTATCTTTGTCACCTTAAACCTTTAGCCTTTTAAACCTCATATTAATGGGGTTCAATAAAAAATTTTGGGCTTTTTTCAAAAAGCAAGTATGTGGGTGAAACCGGTTCTTTTCTAAATAAAACAACTGTTTTCTAAATCTGGCTTTCGCTCTTTTGGAATGCAATATAATTTCCGGAAAAAGATGCGTCGAATTCCTCTATAGAAACCCAATGCCGTGGCCAATTATACTCCAGAAAGCAAGATGGATGATGTATCAGAAAAGCCACAGGTTTGCTCTCTTCATCCATTTCACAGCCATAGGCAACTACCAAATGGCCGCCTTTGCCATAGGGATTTCCGTTTTCATCAGGTTTACCCCCTGCAAATCTGGGGGAGACAGAAATGATGCAGGGCTTCCCTTGTTGGATTTCTGCGGCAACATCTAAGGCATTCTTTCCTCGATAGGCAACGCCTAAAAGTCCATATTCCCCTGCCATCTCTGCCAGTCCCTGATGAATCCAACCAACACCCTGTTTATAGGCTTCTTTTTTCAGGCCCTTGTGAATCATTGTGCCTTGCTTTTCACAGTATAATCCACCTGATTGCTGTAAAAACCCATCAATGACCATACGCAAGGATGCAATGCCACACCCTCTCATCTCCCAGCTTAAGCCTTCCTGAAAATCCAAAAAACCATCGGCCTTCCAGCTCTCCTCAGTCACTCGCTGGGTATAAAAGGGTATGGAAAAGGGCATTTCTATGATTTTATTCATATCTCTCCCCCCAATTGCAAATCATTATCTACCACAGCAGTGCTTATATTTCTTACCACTACCGCAAGGGCATAAATCATTACGACCAACCTTCTCGTCACTGCGCTTCTTAGGCTGTTTTACTGCGGAATCATCTTTGTTTGTGAACATAGGCTGTTCTACTTCTTCACGCTGCACCTCTGTCTGAATACGAATACGATACAAAATTCTCAGTGTATCCTCCTGAATGTTATTGCTTAAATCCTCAAACATATCGTAAGCAGCAAATTTATACTCTATCAAAGGGTCTCTCTGGGCATAGGCATGCAGACCGATACCCTGACGCATATGGTCCATGGTATCAATATGATCCATCCACTTTTGGTCAATCACACGAAGCATGATGACTCTCTCCAGCTCACGCATACGTTCTGCTTCGCCGATTTCCTTCTCTTTCATTTCATATAACTGCTCGCCAAGCTTTGTCAAATTTTCCTTCAATTTATCTTTATTCATCTGTGCCAAGGCATCTTCTTTTATATTTATCTTGCCCACAGGAATGATTGAAGCAAAATGCTCGCTAAATGCTGCCATATCCCATTCTTCGGGAAGCTGTTCATCAGTCATATGGGTGTCTATGCTGCGTGCAACAACCTGATGAATCATGGCCATGATGCTATCTCGCAAATCCTCGCCGTATAATACACGGCGGCGTTCACCATAAATGATTTCACGCTGTTCATTCATAACCTGATCATACTCAAGCAAATGCTTACGAATGGCAAAGTTGTTACCCTCTACCTTCTTCTGGGCATTTTCAATAGCCTTTGTCAACATACCCGCTTCGATGGGGTCATCCTCACTCATGCCCATGGCATCCACAAGCTTCATGGTCTTTTCGGAGCCAAATAAGCGCATCAATTCATCTTCAAGGGAGATATAGAAACGGGATTCACCAGGGTCACCCTGACGACCGGAACGACCGCGCAGCTGATTATCAATACGTCTGGATTCATGTCTTTCTGTACCAATGATTTTCAGACCGCCAATTTCAGCAACGCCATCACCCAGCTTAATATCCGTACCACGGCCTGCCATATTGGTAGCAATGGTTACTGCGCCCATCTGTCCTGCAAGGGAAACAATTTCTGCCTCTTGGGCGTGGTATTTGGCATTCAAAACCTGATGCTTTATGCCTTCTCTTTTCAAGTATTTGCTCAACTCTTCAGACTTATCAATAGTTATAGTACCTACCAAAACAGGCTGCCCCTTGGCATTTGCCTCCATGATATCCTTAACTACAGCGCGGAATTTTCCTGCCTCTGTGCGATATACAACGTCTTGCAAATCATTTCTTTGAACAGGTCTATTTGTGGGAATTTCCACAACGTCCATGCCATAAATATTACGGAATTCATCTTCCTCTGTTTTGGCAGTACCAGTCATGCCCGCTTTTTTCTTATATTTATTGAAGTAGTTCTGGAAGGTAATGGTAGCAAGGGTTTTGCTTTCCCTTCTAACCTGTACGTTTTCTTTTGCCTCAATGGCCTGATGCAAACCGTCAGAATAGCGTCTGCCGGGCATCATACGCCCTGTAAATTCATCTACAATAACAATTTCACCTTCGGCAATAACATAGTCCTTATCCAGATGCATATTGTAATTAGCTTTCAGTGCGTTGTTAATGTGATGCTGCAATTCCATATTTTCAGGGTCAGAAAGGTTATCCACAGAAAAGAATTTTTCTGCTTTTTCAACACCTTCTTGGGTCAATACAACGGATTTTGCTTTTTCATCCAAAACAAAATCCCCTTCTTCCTGAAGCTCTTCTCTAAGCAGGGGGTTCATTGCTTCATCTTCGTTTATAATACGGCCTTTTTTCAACTGTTTCACAAACAAATCTGCAACGCGATATAAATCCGTAGATTTTGAGCCACTGCCGGAAATAATCAAAGGCGTTCTCGCCTCATCAATCAAAACGGAGTCAACTTCGTCGATGATTGCAAAATGCAGCTCTCTTTGCACCATGCTCTCTTTTTTTACCACCATGTTGTCACGCAGGTAATCAAAACCAAATTCGTTATTGGTTCCATAGGTAATATCGCAGGCATAAGCCTCACGTCTTTCATCGTTATCCATATTATTTAAAATACAGCCTACCGTTAAGCCAAGGAAACGAAAAACCTCGCCCATCCACTGAGAGTCACGCTGTGCCAAATAATCATTGACCGTTACAACATGAACGCCCTTGCCCTCTAAGGCATTCAAATATGCAGATAGGGTTGCCACCAATGTTTTACCTTCACCGGTTCTCATTTCGGCAATACGTCCCTGATGCATAACAATACCACCCATCAGCTGCACGGGGAAATGGCGCATATTCAACACATGAGGGCGAGAAGATGCCTCACGTACAACGGCATATGCTTCCGGCAATATATCGTCCAAGGTTTCGCCCTTTGCCAATCTGTCCTTAAATTCTTGGGTTTTGCATCTCAATTCCTCATCTGTGAGGGTTTCATATTGAGGCGCCAAGCCTTCAATCTTCTTAACAATCGGCGTAATCCGCTTTATTTCCTTTTCGCTGTAATTGCCAAATATCTTTTCAAAAAAACCCATTATGGTCCACCTCATTCTTTTTTTCTGCCCAAACAGGCAGACTATTACATTTTTATAGTTTAACATCAGAATACCCCCATAGGCAAGGATAAATTACCTGTTTGGGGGGTTCTTAACAAAGATTTAAGCTTTCTAACTAATTTTTCCTTAATCGGAGTAAAGTATGGTTCCTCTGGTTAAAACAACCACCCTATCAACAGCGCATCAGAATGAAACCTGTCCTATGTAGACACATTCTTCTGAAAGACATACACAGAATAAATTAAGTATCCAGCCAATCCAAATCCTTTAAAAAAGCTGAAAACCTTATGAATGCTCACAACGGTCTATCCGTCCTCATTTTGCCCGTTTCTTGCTCCTCAAATACTTACAGAACAAAATAAAATGGAGTTTTGTAAAACTATTTTGTTACCTTTCTGATATCATCAATATGACCCAGAACCATGAGGTGCTCTCCTTCAGAAAATTCATAATTTAAACCAGGCATGGGAAAAAGTTCCTTATCTCTTTTTACAGCCATAATATTCAAACGATACTTTTTGCGAAAATTCAATTCTTGAATAGTTTTTCCAAACCATTCCCGACGAGGCTGGATCTCCATAATATAATACCCCTCGGAAATTTCAATGGAATCAAAAATATTGTCCGAGCTGACACGAATGGCAATTCGCTCCGCTCCGTCTTTTTCGGGATAAATCACCTCATCCGCGCCGTTGCGCAGCAAAAACTTTGCTTGTATATCCTCATCAGCCTTGCTGTAAACTTTTTTCGCCCCCAGCTCCTTCAATAAACTGGTAATTTGCAAGCTATTTTGAAAACTGCTACCTACACTAACAAAGCAGGCATCAAAGGACGTAATATCAAAACTGCGCAAAACCTCTGGGTTGGTGCAATCCCCAATTTTTGCACTGGTAACATAAGGAAGCATATCTTCAAGATACTCCTGCCTCTCGTCAACAATCATAATTTCGCAATTTTGCCTTTCCAAGCTTCGGCATAAGTGATGCCCAAAAGAGCCCATGCCAATGATTAAAAATGATTTCATTCCAACTCACCTTACCCAATCATTATTTTTTCTTCGGGTGATGTCACGGGAGGCCTTGCCTTTTTTTCCAGCAATGCTGTGGCTAAGGATACACTGCCCACCCGCCCTAAAAACATCAATATTGTAATTACGTATGCACTGGCAGGCGCCAACTCTCGGGTTATCCCTGTGGTTAAACCCACCGTTCCCAGGGCCGAAAATACCTCAAACAGCACATCAACTCCAGCAAATGGCTGCATTGCACAGATAAACAAGGTAGCCGTTAAAGCCAGTCCCAAGCTAATGGTAAAAATAGAAACCGCCTTTTCAACAGAATCTCTAGGAAGGGTTCTTCCAAAAGCAGTTGCCCGTCCTTCTCTTTTGATGCCGCAAACCGTATACAGAATGAATACTGACAGAGTCGTTGTTTTAATGCCACCTGCCGTTGATCCCGGGCTACCCCCAATAAACATCAAAAGCATAGAAAGCACCTTGCTCCCTTGGCTCATAGCCCCTGTGTCAATGGTATTATACCCTGCTGTTCGACAGGTAACAGATTGAAACAGCGCTGTTAAAATCCGTTCCCCTACACCCATTTCTACCCCTGTTGCTCTGCCTTCCAGAAGAAAAAATAGCAAGCCTCCGCCAATCACCAAAACAACGGAGCAAGTCAGTACAATTTTTGTATGCAGCATATACCGTTTCCAACGAAAACCATGGGTGTTGATATCGTCCCAGACAAAAAAACCAATTCCGCCAATGATAATTAAAAGCATCAACGTACCACTTACCAATACATCGTTGGAATAGGAAACCATGGAATCAAAGGGCTTCTTTATCCCCATCAAATCAAACCCTGCGTTACAAAAAGCAGACACGGCATGAAAGATGCTGTAAAACAATCCCTTTTTCAGTCCAAACTCAGGAATAAAGCGGATTGCCAATAATACTGCACCTATCCCTTCAAACAAAAGTGTCCACTTAAATATTTTACTTGTCAAATTTACTATGCCACCCAATTGAGAGGCATTGATGCTTTCTACCATTACCTCCCGCTCACGCAAGCTAATTTTATGCCGTACCAACAACAAAAACCGTATGCCAATTGTCATAAACCCCATTCCGCCTACCTGAATCAGTAATAAAATAACAAGCTGACCGAACAACGTCCAGTGTATGCTGGTATCTACCAAAACAAGCCCTGTTACGCAGGATGCAGAAACAGCCGTAAACAGAGCCTCTAGGAGAGTGGTTTTTCCCTCAGCAGAAGAAATGGGAAGCAAAAGCAGCACCGTTCCCACAACTGCCACAATAAAATACCCCAATGCAACAATTTGCAGATTTGAGAGGCGCAAATGTATTTTTTGTTCTTTTCCCATAAATACATTCCCCCTTTCATAGGCTTATGCATGTTCTGTCTCAATTTTCTTTTTTGTGCGTTCTATTTCTGCCAAACGCAAACGTAATATAACCTCATCCGCTCTTTCGGCCTCTTCTTTGCCGTAGGTCTGATTTAATTCGTATTCCAAAGGCAGCCAACTGGAAAGGGGTGCCTCATTATGCTGAATGACTGCCTCAAGCTTATCCAACGCTTTATAAATTTTGGCCTCTTTTGTTTCCAAAGCCAGCATTTCCTCAAATAAAACCTTGCATTTATCCCGTTGCGGCTGTGGTAGCGTATCCATCAACCGAAAAACCACCTGATCCTCATGGGCAGAATCTGCCTCGGTTTTTAAAAATGAGGGTATATCCCCTGTAATTGCCTCTCCCAAATCATGGAGTATACACATCCGTATAATTTTATTAAAATCTGCTCCCGCAATCTCATCCTCCAGCAAAAGAGCCATCAGCGATACACGCCAGCTATGCTCTGCCACGCTCTCTGGCCTGCCTTGGCTTGTAACGGAATGGCGGGTATTATTTTTTAAATTTTCTGCCGTATGAATAAAGTTAAAAAACTCCTGCTCTGTCATTATTCAGTCTCCTTATGAATTGCTTTTTTCCAACAACGATAACACATGGGGCGATAGCTTTCGTTCCCACCCAAAAAAACCTGCTCACCTTGGGTAATCACATGACCCTCTTGGTCTAATCTGGCATTTACCGTAGCCTTTTTCCCGCAGGCACAAATTGTTTTCAATTCTGAAATAGAATCCGCCAACTCCAACAATCTTGCGCTTCCAGGAAAAAGCTTTGTACGAAAATCCGTCCTGAGCCCAAAGCACAAAACAGGAACGTTATAGATATCCACAATGTCACGCAGCTGCTCAACCTGACTAGGGGCTAAAAACTGGGCCTCATCGACAATAATTACCTCGTAAAATTCCTTTTCTCGCTCTTGGAATACGCCAAATAAATCAACTTCCTGATCAAAAGCATCTCCTTTTTCCTCCAAACCAATGCGGCTGCGAACGATTTCCAGTCCATCTCTTGTATCTTTTGCAGGCTTAATCAGCCATACCCGCATGCCTTGCTCTTCATAATTGAATTTCGTAATTAAAGCCTGGGCGGATTTTGAACTTCCCATCACACCATATTTAAAATATAATTTTGCCATATCTGTCCTCCATTATGTTTCCCCATTCTTACGTTCTTCATCATAACATAAACCATATATTAATTCGAGATTTTTCTTAGCCTGCCATCAAAAATCAGCAGCAAAACAGCCCATAAAAATAGGGATATAATTATCCCTTTCGACTCGTACAAAGCAACATAAGACAAAAAAATTCTTTTCTATGTTTTCATCTATAAATCTGAGAGAGGGTGTCGACGTTGTCGACACCCTCTATAGGTGAAATATTACCCTAACTTCATATTAAAATTCCGGTTCAATTAATCCATAAGAACCATTTTTTCTTTTATAAACAACATTTAACTCGTCTGTCTCTCCGTTTCTGAAAACAAAGAAGCTATGACCAATCAACTCCATTTCCATAACTGCTTCCTCGGCATCCATGGGTTTTACTTCAAAATGCTTTACTTTTTCAATTTTGAACAATGGTTCCTCGTCCAAACTGGTCTCAGGAACTAGAATTGCACGATATTCCTCCATTTGGCTCTCACCGTTCTGACGTACCCTTGTGCGCATACGTTTTTTATAACGTACAATTTGTGACTCCAGAATATCTACAGCTTTATCCATTGCTGCCAACATATCTGAATCACTCACCTCTGCACGAATCAGTCTTTTGTTCATAGGAATCGTCACTTCTACGGTTGAAACAAGTTTCTCCAGACTTAGGGTAATCGTAGCTGCTACATCTTGGGGAAACAGCTTTTCAATACGATCCATCTTACGCTCTACTGATTCCTTTGTCTTGTCCCATACGTCAATGTTTTTTCCGATGATGTTATATACCATAAAAAACAACTCCCTTCGTGATCCAAAGATAGGATCTTGGTTCTTTCCTCTTTTGAAAGAGGAGCTTATAAAAGGCTACCCTTTTATATGTATTATAATTCGTCCTAAAAAGAAAAAGTCCTTTTTATAAAACTAAAAAAAACAAAATTTTCTAATTTTTTTTATTTTGTTCTAATATTTTTAAAATATCAAAATCTAATGATGTTTTTGTTACTTTTAAATTCTTTTCTCTTAACCATTTTCCTAAATTCATAAAAGATAGTGCACAATCTCCTCGTTCGGTTTACAAAAAAATGTTTTTATGCTGTTATCCTTTCGAATTTTCCAACTTATTGTCAAAATATATATATTTTCTCGTTTTGACAAAACCAGACATAAGTTGGATTTTTCTACAGGTTATACCTGGTTTTGCCTGTGGATAATGTGTATAACTTTGTGTATAACTTAGAATTAAAGGGTTTTTATTGTGGAAAAAACAATATAGATTTCCACATTGTTCACAAATGCAAGGTTTGTCGGTTTGAACATTGACTCTACATAATTCCCTTTCCCTCTGTTCGGGTATCATTTTCTACCTTGTGACCTAGGGAACTTCCAAGGGGCTCTTCTTTATAAAGTCTTTAAATCTTCCTAAGAACATACATTTTCTTGGTAACAAATTCAAAGCCCATGTGTTTCAAAAAATGACAACTTCCTTCATCATTGATTCATGGATCTATGATTTGAACCCTTCATGGTGTTCATTAACAAACCCAGTATTAAAAAAACGGACAGCTCTATCGCTGTCCGCCAAAAATTCCAGTTTAAATATGCTGCGAAGAAAATATCAGCTTTTTTCGCTGTACTCTTTTAGCGCATTTAAATATATCTCTTTGGTACCTTCATCAAAGCAAACCATAAGCACCTGTTGAAAGAAAGTGTCGGTCTTCAAAAAATCGCATATTGTTTTTACCGCAATTTTCGCCGCCCGCTCCGCAGGAAAACAGTACACCCCTGTACTGATGGATGGAAACGCAATAGTCCTCACTCCATTCTCCTTGGCAAGTAGCAACGAGTTTTCATAGCAGCTTTTCAGCAACTGATCCTCGTTCCATTTCCCACCTCTCCAAATAGGCCCCGCCGTATGAATCACATACTTCGCTTTGAGTTTATAGCCTTTTGTAATTTTCGCTTCACCGGTTTTGCATCCGCCTAGGTTTTTACACTCAGCCAAAAGCTCTGCTCCGGCGGCTCGATGAATTGCGCCGTCTACACCACCGCCCCCCAAAAGGGACGTATTTGCCGCATTCACAATCGCATCGGTCTTTGCCTTTACGATATCTCCTTTTAAGATAGAAAAACGTTGCATATCCATACCCCCCTATCTTTGGAAACAGCTTCCTTCCGTTCATTGTAGCTGTTTTCTAAATATTCGTAAAGGCATTTTTGTAAAAAAATGTTTTTTCACATAATTTTCTTTCCAATATGCCAATTTCATTCGTCTTGAACAGCTTTTGCAGGGTCAACGGGTTCCCCATCCTTAGCAACTGCAAATTCAACATGACTGCCTAAAGCAATGGTATATTTTGTAGGTTCGCCAACTGTACCGATTGCTTGTCCCTTATCTACAGCTTCACCGACTTTAACGGAAATATCCTCTGCCAGCTGACTGTATGTAGTCAGCCACCCGTTCTCATGCTCAATAACTAAGCTTGTGCCCTTTTCTTCATCCTTGGTGATTTCTTTTACTGTTCCCTTTTCTGCCGCCTGTACAGGATCCCCTGCCGCTGCCGAAATGCTTACACTGGCATTTGTATGATACTGATTTAGCGTAGGATCATAAATTGCACAGTCCACACTGTATGGCATTACAATTTCACCTTTTAAAGGATAGCCAAAAACAGGTGCGGAAGGTGATGAAGCCTTAGGTGCCGGCTTCTGCTGCTCAGCCGGTGTCTCGCTGGCCTTTTTCTGATTCTTGGTTTCCTGCACCGTAGGGGTTTGTGCCATAGTAACAGGCTGTAATGCATCTTCCGGGCCTGCATTTGCCTGATATTGTGAGGTTGGCGGCACCGCCTCTTTATAATCCATCGCTTGCCAAACTACACCTGCACCAACCGCCAATAAGCACAGGCAACCACAAATTGTTGCGGTCCACATTGCTGTTCTTTTATTCTTATTCTTCATAATATTGCACCTCCAAGGCTATTCTTGCCAGCCTTTTTGGCTTTTATGCAATATTTTCAAAGGAAATGCCCTGATAATAATGACATAATATTTCCCGATAATCCATACCCTCCTGGGCTAAAAAAGATGCCCCATATTGGCTCATCCCAGCGCCGTGTCCGTAGCCATGGGTTACAAAAACAAAGTTATCACCCTTACGCTCCACCTGAAAATTGGCACTGCGCAGTCCCAAAGCTTGACGAACCTGCAAACCCGTTAAGTTCATTCCCCCAACTCTTACATTTTGAATATACCCTGCATCTGATCTTTCTATATTGCTAAAGCTAAGTTCTGCCTCGCTTTGACTAAGCTTTCCAAATGTGGACAATTTCTTCCAAACGTCTTTGGCTGAAATGTTGCTGGTGTATTCATTATTCGGTGCCTTTTTATCCTCTTCACTATCCACGCTTTTTAAATAGGGCAATGCACTGGTCCATACATTTTCCGAAGCCTCCGTTTTTCCCGCGCTCTGGGCATGGAAAACAGCCAAAATCGGCTCTCCGCCGTATACCATGATTTCCCCTTGGGTTTCCTTTACCGCCGTTCTGATTTTATTTGCATTTTCAATATAATTCTCACCCCATTTTTTCTTTTGTTCCGCAACAGAATTATAAGCTTGTCCTACATCGTAAATCACACGATCGGTTCCAACCTCCTGCATCTTGCGCACTTGATATGTACGGGCGGCCACAGCCTGAGCCTTTAAAGCCTCCTCAGGAAAGGATGCAGGCATTTCCGCAGAAACAACACCTACAATGTATTCCTCAAGCTCTGGCGAAAATACATCTTCAATGCGAACCAATTTTTTTGCTTCTTTCACCTCTTCTTTGGAGAAACCTCCCCAAAGTAAAGTAATCAGCAAGGGTAAAAGAATGACTGCCAATATAATATATCCCAATAGGATTCCCAAAATCTTCTTTGCCATACGCTCACTTCCTCCCCTTTCAGCATATGAAAGACAGAGAAAATCCATGCTTTTTCCTTAGAAAGAACGACAAGCAAAAAAAGCTTTTTTTAGCCCTTCCCATAGGTATCTGACGAAAGCACAGAAAAGCCTGAATGCACGGCAACAAGTCTCCTGTCAACCGATGCAATTCAGGCTTTTCTATATCTTCTTTTTTAATTAACCAAATACAAAGGCATTGGGCAAAAATCTAGCAAATCCTCGTTAAATACGAAGCCAAAAAAGCCAAATGCCACATATAGCAACGAGAATGCATCCGGAAATACCAAGTCTTGCATCTCGTCGGTCTATTTTCCCTATTTGCTTTAAATATCGGGCAGAATCCAACGTTGTAACATAATGTCCACCAAAGAGTCCAACCTTTAATTGTAGCTTTAACACCGCCTCATTTTGCAGCATATAATAGGTACGGCGTGTCATTCTAAAATAATAGGTTACGCCATTTTGAATGCCTTCTAAAAAATAGCCCTTTCCAATCCCCTTTTCCACGCCGCTTTCATTGGCAATATAAAATCGGCAGGAAAGGAGTGTCAATTCCTTCTTTTTGCAATAAAGTCTTTCAATTGTGGTAAACACCATTCTGGTAAAAAACCAATTTATGGCAAGCATTGGGGCTATGGTGAGCAGCATCGTCCAAACATTCCCATGGTCACTCTGCCAGCCTTGAACATTCAGCATATAACCGTGAATCTGCGCCTGGGCAAAGGAGTATAAAAACATGGCAAACAATATGCAATATAACAAACCAAAAGATATATTGTGCCGCTTTCTAACCCTTGTATTCCATAGTTTTACATCCAGGAGTCCATGCCTGCAGAACAAGAACATTACAATACAGATTAATACCATCAGCCCATTAATTTCCGCACCGCTGTTATCATGATGAATGGTCATTGCAAAAATGGGCACCAGCCAAATGCAAATCACAAGCCATCTCCACCTACCAGAAACAACGGAAAGAAAAAAACACCAATATATTGTCATCAAGGTGACAAATCCCAGCCACGCCATATTACCTTCTCCTTACCTGCAAGCTCAGATTCCTCTGTAGCTGTCGGGACGGAATGTGCTCCGACGGCGACTGGTTTCAATCTGCGCCAAAATTTTTTCTTTGTCACCATTTAACGTGCCTGCCAATGCAGTATAATTAGAGGCATGATTGGAGCGAAAAACCGTACCCTCAGCATCTACATTGCGAATAAACAACTCTGTTTCATCCAAAACCTCTTGGGGATTTAAAAGGTCAATCTCTCCTCTACCCACCTGATCGTACATTTCTGTCCCCGGCTCTACCATTAATGTCAAGAATCCAACAAACTCAGGTTTGATTGCAGAAATTACTCTTGCACTGCCCAAAGCATGCTCTTTCCAATATTTCTTGCCACCTAAGCCTGAAATGATAGTCATAGAAAGTACTATGCCTGCTTCCTTGACTTTTTTCCCTGCTTCAATCATTTCTGCAGCGGTAACACCTTTTTTTACATCTTTCAAAACTTCATCGGCACCGCTTTCCAGACCCATGTAAACCATATCCAAGCCTGCATCCTTTAAACGGCGTAAATCCTCAGGCGTTTTATTCAAAATATCCATAGGGGCACCATAAACGGAAATACGCTCTACCTCAGGAAAATATTCATGACATTTTCCTATAATGTAGAGTAAGTCATCCGTCTTAACAATCAGTGCATCGCCATCAGCCAAGAAAATGCGGCGCACCTTCACCCTGTTGTAATAATTCCTTGCCATCTCCAAATCTTGGGCTACCTCTTCTAAAGGGCGGATGCGAAATTTTTTATCTTTATACATATTGCAAAACGTACAAGTATTTCTGGCACATCCAATGGTAAACTGAATAATCAAGCTACCTGCTTCACTGGGTGGTCTGTATACTGTTCCTTCATATCTCATCATTATCAACTCCTATTTCCTTACTATTTCATCTATTATACAGGGATTCGTCGGAAATTATCAATACCCATTTCTTACAATTGACAGTTTGCGCAAATTTAGCTATAATAAACCTTGTACTTTTGGTCTTTGTATTTGTTTTACAATAGTTCGACCGAATGACTCCTAATTGAGATTTAGCTTTTTAGCTTTTTTATGCTGGGGTTTTCGTTCTTTCTTTTTTGTAATCCAATGAACATAGATAAAACCGATTTTTATCGGCACACCCATTTTTTATTTATATTTATTGTGGCAGCAATTTACAAAGCAAAAAAGAAGGATTATCTCTGATAATCAAAAAAACAAGGGGGCATATTGCCCCCTTGTTTTTTTCATCTAACACATTAAAAAATTCCCTTGAATAATCTATGTTAGAAATAATCAAGGGAATCCTTCATTACGGGATGCCTAAAGTATTTTTCGTCTACCCTTATTCATTTGACGTGTGAGAATCAACCCTCTACGGATTTCAACAACCCATCGCTGTTGAAGGTTAATTTTACTGATTTGCCCACAGCCAAGTCATTCCATTTACCCGATGCAACACCGCTAATGTTAATGGTTGGCTTCGTAGCAGTGTTGAAAGTAAATCTATTTCCTGAAGCTGTAATAATTCGTACTGTATTTTTATCTTCATTAAATTCTTCGAATTTGCCTTCTGCATCTTGTACATAAACGTTAATTCTGTCAACTTGCTCTTTCTCGGTTAAACGCACCTCTGCATAAACAGTAATGTCCTTGTCATCGATAGCGTCTTTCACACGATCCAGCGAGGAAGAATCCAAGCTGTAATTATGAATTTCTATGTTTGAACGTCCCAGCCATGCATAAACAGTGGACTTGCCCTTAAATTTCAATCCATCTTTTGCAGATTCAGCAATCCCTTTTATGCTTACTTTTCCCTTTTCGTAAGCATTTTCGTCTACTGCAATCTTTATAACAATCCCATCACTATTAAAGGTTAAGGAAAGGATGGAACCTATGTAACCAGAAGTTTCTAAGTCCTCATATGTATAATCATCAGTGCCGGTGCTAGGCTTTCTTGTGGTTATAAAGGTTATCTCTTTCCCATTACAATCAAGCACCAATTCTTTTTTATCCGCATCATAGGAAACCAGCTTTCCTTTAGCCGCAGTAGGTCTTGCTTCAATCGACTGAATAACATTATTTCCATCTGCCTTTATTTCAGCATAAACGGTAACATCATTTGCCTCTACCATCTTTCTGAAAAGAGTCAGGGAGCTTGTTTTGGCACCTAGAATTGTCAAAGGATATTTGACTAAAGTTCCATTAACCGTTCCTGTTATTGCATCAACATCCTTATCAGGGTTGATCTTCACATTATACTGATTCAGTAAGGTGTAGGATACCGTCGAATTTTTGAATTTTAATGTATTATCAGAGATAGAATCTACTTCTGCTTTTCTTTCCGCACTGGATTCACTGCCTGTAGACCATGCTGATTTTTTGGTAGATACATAAATTCTATTAATCTTTCCGCCGCTGTTAAATTCGATCTTGCAGAATACATTTTTACTTGCCCTGTCATTTTTATCAAAATAGCTCTCTGCATTGGAAACTTTAACTGTTACCCAATCCTTATCGTCTTCATCCCATGTATAGAATGTAATATTGGATACCGAATTAGTGGAACCAAATTTATATGTGATTTTATCTCCACCGGAATTTACAACCAGTTGAGATTCCGTTAAGTCCTTTACATCATAAATTTTTGCCGAGGAATTGCTATCGGCAGTAAAGCTTTCCTCTGACAGAACAACTTTAGATGCTTTATCCTCTTTATTTATTGTAATTTTTACGTAAACAGTTCCGCTATTTGCCAGTGACTTAAGATCAGACAGTGAAACAGACTTTTCCCCAATATAATACTTACAGTCGGAAGTAAAGTAAGTCATGTTTGTGGAACTTGAATCTGTGGGTTTATAGGAAATATAATTGGTTTCCATTTTGTCCACAACGCCGGTACGTGTATATTCGTCTGCAAAGGTTACATAAATTTCTGTTACATAGGTTTTTTCCACCTGTGTGGAATTACCTCTACTGTCTTTATCCTTTTCCACCGTTGTTTTTGTATTAATTCCTGCATAAGCATGTTTATCGCTGTTATCCTTCAATTTCTCTTCCAGCTCTGATTTTCTCACACTCTTATTATCTATATAGAATACACAACTACCATCGAAAGTTAAATTTTCAGTTGCTCCTGTATTTTCGTTTTCAATTCTGATTTCTCCGCTTTTTAAAGCTGTAATATAGCCTGTAATATTATATTTTTGCTGGGTGGAAGAACCATTTAAAACACGAATTGATTCCAAAGAACCACCATTATATGCAAAGCTGATTTTATCCCCTGCATTTAAACGGGACATTGCCAACTCTTGATTTCCACTTCCATTATAAACCTTCACAAGGTTTGGTACGGCATGAAAATCTATGCTTGTTCCAGCATCTGTTTTTATCGTTACTTTATAATAACTGCCTGAATCCTCAAACTCGGTAATGGTTCCTGTTGTTTCCACTCCATTTTTCAACAAATTATAAGTTTTGTCCAACATAACTGCCATTTCTGCTCGGTTAATATTGTTTGTTGGGTTAAAATTATTTCCGTTATCTCCACTCACAATGCCAAGGCGGGCCAAAAGGTCAACCAAAATAGCACTGTCATCAGAGATACGATAAAAATCTTTAAACGCAACAGCTACCTTCATGCTTCTGTCAATATCGTAGCGTATCGCAAGGGCATTCCCAAACATTTTTGCAACATCCTGTCTTGTTGCAAAATTACTAGTTTTTCCGCTCATAAACTTAACCATGTCGTTTGTGGTTATAATGTTGTTTTCTAACCCATAAGCAACAGCAGCCTGCGCCCATGTAGGAATATTATACCCTTGCAAAAAGGAAATATATTTGTAGTGATCTGCCGCATCCATCTGCTTTGCAGTACCTGATCTTTGCAACGTTGCATAAAGCATTTGGATTGCTTCACAATATGTAACACTGTTACGAGCGCGGAAGGTATTATCTTCATAACCGCTGAGCAGACCTAAATCCGCAACCGAATTGATAACTGTTTTTGCACCATCCCAAGGCACATCATTAATATCCTTAAAATTTGCGGCATAACCTGTTACACTCATACAGGAAGATGCCATCACCACTGACAAAGCCAGTGCCATTTTCTTCTTCATGAATTTACCCCCTTATTGTTTTATGGCGATTCCATAATTTACTCTTACTGACAAGTTTAGCATATTTTTTTTACATGCCTAGACCTTTCAACCTTAAGGATTTATTAAGTGCTTACAAAATAGAATAAAAAGGAAATTGTTTTTCTATTTTATGTTTAAAATCCCCAAAAACATGGTATTTTTCCAGTTGGTAAAGAAATCATAAATATATTAATTGGAATAAATTACCTTGCATTCTAGGTTTTGAATGAAAAAAGGGCTTGAAAACAAAATGCTTTCATCCCTTTTTCTAACAAAGAACAAGAACTTCTTTTTATTTTCCCCTTTTCCGCTCCATCTCTTCAATCAAAGAAACAATATTTACATTGGTTGTGATGGAAGTATTGTTGATATACTCATCTGCCTCTCTAGCTGCATTATCCGCCTCTTTTCGCAATCTTGTGGCATCGCTCTCCATTCCTTCTTCTAAGCGTAAGCCGATAATTGCCGTATGACCTTCCACGATTACCGCATTTCCCGTAATTCCGTTGATATTATGAAGCAAGGCTTTAATGCTCTGCGCTCGCTCCGCCTGGGTTTTTTCTCCTAATTTTTCATTGGCCTTAACCAAATGGATTCCGGACAAATTGTTTT
This sequence comes from Anaerotignum propionicum DSM 1682, assembly GCF_001561955.1. Taxonomy (NCBI): domain Bacteria; kingdom Bacillati; phylum Bacillota; class Clostridia; order Lachnospirales; family Anaerotignaceae; genus Anaerotignum; species Anaerotignum propionicum. The sequence continues at coordinate 237,041 of NZ_CP014223.1, read as the reverse complement.
CTGTGACTGTTGCACGGCAGCCGCTCAAAACAAAAATCGCTAATAACATAATACTGCACAGTTTTTTCCACATTTTTCGCCGCCTCCCTTTTACATTAGTATGTCATGAAAAAAATGAATTATGAAAAGCAAGATATGGCTGTTTTTTTTGAATTTTGCTTTCAAATTGGTTATACTAAATTAAAAATATGGAAAAGGAGACGGTATCAATGGAACCCAGAAAAAGAAGGCATTATCGTATTGCAGTAAAAGATGTTCATCCAACACCAGCAGATGGCATTTATGTGACAAAAACCGAGGCAAGACATTTTTGTATTTTTGGTGCTATGGCATTCCTGTTTTTAGCAATCTTAGCAGTTTTGCCACGAAAAAATTAAGCCATTACCACTTCTTCCTTGCCAACCCTTTGCCTTTTCGCTATAATGTTTTCAGTATGAGTCAAACCCATGGAAAGGAAGAATAACATGAAACTCGGTATTGTAGGTCTGCCCAATGTGGGCAAGAGTACCTTATTTAATTCAATGACATTAGGAAAAGCAGAAGCGGCAAACTACCCCTTTTGCACCATCGATCCCAACGTGGGCATCGTAACCGTTCCCGATGCACGCTTAATAAAATTGGCAGAAATCCATAATTCTGCAAAAATCATCCCCGCAGTCATCGAATTTGTTGATATTGCCGGTTTGGTTCGCGGTGCAAGCAAAGGCGAAGGCTTAGGAAATAAATTTCTCTCTCACATTCGTGAGGTAGATGCCATTGTCCATGTGGTACGCTGTTTTGAAGATACAAACGTGATTCACGTAGATGGCTCTGTTGACCCTATTCGTGATATTGAAACCATCAATTTGGAATTAGTATTCTCAGATTTGGAGATTATAGAACGTCGTATTGCAAAAACAGGTAAAATGGCAAAAGCTGATAAATCCCTTCAGCATGAAATGGATCTTTTGCAAAAAATAAAGGACGGCTTAGAGCAAGGAGTCTCCGCAAGAGCAATCGAAATGGATACCCCTGAGGATAAAGCTTTTGTGGAAACCCTAACATTGCTGACAGCCAAACCAGTATTGTATGCTGCAAATGTTCTTGAAGACCATTTGGCCGACGACGGCGCAACCAATCCTTACGTTGCAAAAGTTAAGGAATACGCTAAAAACGAAGGCAGTGAGGTATTTGTTCTTTGTGCCAAAATTGAAGAAGAAATTTCCGATTTGGACGAGGCAGATAAAAAGGAATTTTTAGCGGAGCTGGGTGTGGAAACCAGTGGTCTTGATCGTTTGATTGCCGCAAGTTATAAGCTTTTGGGCTTAATTAGCTACTTAACTGCAGGTCCACAGGAAACCCGTGCTTGGACCATTGTAAACGGTACAAAGGCACCTCAGGCTGCGGGCAAAATCCACAGTGACTTTGAAAGAGGCTTTATCCGTGCTGAGGTTGTGGCATTTGATGACCTTGTGCGTGCAGGTTCTAACACTGCGGCAAAGGAGTTGGGTTTGGTTCGCTCCGAAGGCAAGGAATATGTTTTCAAAGACGGTGATGTGGTTTTATTCCGTTTTAACGTTTAATTTCATAAAAAAGGGAAGCTTAAAAAGCTTCCCTTTTTTATACGTTTTTTCATATTGGACTTCAAAACCACCATAGCAATCTATGCATAGTCTTTGAAATCCTTTCTATTTATCCTTCTTTTGGCAATATTCCTTTAAACTAGGTAGTACCGCCCCAAAGGTTATAAAATTCTCTCTTGCTTGGTTTAAGGTTAAACCATGATTTTGGTCACTTGATTCATTTTCAGAATGAATAAATAAGTCAATTTCCCAAAAACAAACAGGACAAATAAACGCCATTGCATTTCCCTGATTGGGAATCGTAATACATCCACAACACGGGCAGGGAGAATTCCCGCTGTTGTTTTCCTGTGTCTCAACCTCTATCTCTTTTATATCCTTTTCACATTATGCGTTGCAATGGGAAGAAATAGATTGTCCTCTACCTTCAAATACCCATCTCCCTGTATCAAGGCTTATTGTTTTTTTAGTGAAAATTTTAATTCAATAAGACTCACCACTATTTTTTATTGATAGGACCTCTCATAAATTTTTAAGCAGTCTTCAAAAGTCATTTCTCCGGGATCAGCTTTGAACAAACTACCCATGGTCTCAAAGGCCACTTCTGTATACATCTTCAAGTCCTCTTTCAATATTCCGTAATCGGACATTTTCAAGTCCACTACACCACAGGCAACAATCAGGTCATGCAAAGCCGCAACAAAATCCTCAGCCTTTGTTGCATCCTGCTTTCCTAATGCCTTTGCCATATCAATCATGCGCTGATTTACCAGACTGCTTTCCGCCCAATATGCATAATAAGCCTCACAAATCATAATCAAGCCTGCTCCATGCTCAAGCTTGGGATTGTGTCCACTCAAGGGATGCTCTAAGGCATGCTCAGATATACATCCGCCAATGCTTTCCGACATCCCCGAAAGGGTATTTGCCAAGGCAACTTGCTCGCGAGCTTCTATATTTTGACCATCCTTTACAGCAATGGGAAGATATTTCCCAATCAGCTCAATGGCCTTTAAAGCATACATATCGTTCAACGGATTGGTGTATTTATTCAAATATCCCTCGGTGCTGTGAAATAATGCGTCGAAGCCTTGATATGCTGTGAGCTTTTCGGGAACTGTCAGCATTAACTCTGGATCAACAATGGAAAGCACAGGGAAAGTTTGGTCATATCCAAACCCAATCTTCTCATTTCTATCCTGATGGGTAATCACTGCCCAAGGATCTGCCTCTGTGCCCGTGCCCGCTGTTGTCGTAATGGCAACAATAGGAAGGGGTGCTATTCGGGGCATTTTGCTTCCCCCTGTTCCACCAAAAATATAATCCCAAATATTCCCCTCATTGGTGGCCATAACAGCAATTGCCTTTGCAGAATCTATGATAGAACCACCACCCAAGCCCACAACAAAGTCACAGCCTTCTTCTCGAGCCAATTCTGCCCCTTGGGTAACATGAGTCTCAATGGGATTAGGAAGAATTTTATCAAAAATTACATAGGAAATCCCTGCCTTATCCAGTTGTTCCTGCACCCTTGCCAAATAACCATATTTTTTCACCGACGTGCCACCGGAAATTACAAGAAGTGCCTTTTTCCCAGGCAGCTTCTGTTTATGGAGCTTCTCCAACTGTCCACATCCAAAAAGAATCTTTGTGGGAATAAAATACTGAAATTTCATAAAAAACCCCCTTTTATATTGTTCACTCAATCAAACACACAAAACCCATCGGGAACCAGCTTACAAAATCCCTTTACCTATAGGCAGAGGAAGTACAAACGCAATAGCTTTGTAATAAAGAACTTGTCCTCGTTCAAAAAAAGCCTGTTTGAAACAAGAGGAATCCCATCAGTAAAAACCAATACTCCTAAACATTTCCTACGATTTTAGTATAACACAAAAGTATATTTTCTTCCACAGCCCTACATAAAACAGGTGATTTTATAAACAATATTTTTACCAAAAGTGCTCCTTTTCGTCCTTTTTAGAATAATGATTGCTATTCTATATTCTTGGTGCTATAGTGGTGAGAGTTTGAGATGAAACAGGGGGAAAGAAGAAATGAATGAAAAAAAGAAAGTACTAATGGCAGACTTGGCTCTGCTATTGGCAGCAGTTTGTTGGGGCGGCGGGTTTATTGCCGGAGACATAGCCGTTAAATATTTCAGTACCTTTTACATTTTAACCATACGATTTCTATCTGCGGCCTTGGTCACATTTGTGTTTTTCAGCAGAACCATCCGTCGCAGCACAAAAGCAGAGATCAAATACGGCCTTATCTTGGGTATCTTCTATTTTTTGTCATGCCTTTACAGGTAAATGCCTTAAAATATACTACTCCGTCAAAGCAAGCTTTCATTGTTGCAAGCTATGCAGCCATAACACCATTTATCTCTTGGCTGGTATTAAAAAAGCGCCCTAAAATGAAATCCTTTTTTGCTGGAATATTGGTTATGATTGGAATTGGGTTGATTTCTTTAAATGGCTCTCTTACCATGGAACTTGGCGATAGTTTATCTTTGGGTTTTGCCCTTTCTTATGCAATTTTTGTTGTCATGACAGGGATATTTGCTGTTAAGTGTAATCCTATTGGTATGTCCTTTTTCTCATATCTGGGCACAGGTGTACTTGCCATTATTGCGGCACTGCTTTTTGAGGACATCCCTACGGCATTTCCAAAGTCAGGTTTGTTGTCTCTGCTATATTTGGCAACCATAAGCACAGCTGTGGCCTTTACTTTGCAAAACGTGGCACAAAAATACACCTCAGATACTCATACAGCAATTCTCCTTTCCACGGAGAGTTTGTTCGCCTTTATTTTTGGCGTGTTTTTCTATGGGGATCCTTATACAACTAGAATACTCATCGGCGGTATTGTTGTATTCTCAGCGATTATTCTTTCTGAGGTAAAATTCAAAAAACCATCTGCCAAGAAAGCAGAAAACTCCCAAGAGGTGACCCAACCACCTGACGAAATGGAAGAAATTATCTATGATATGCTTGCAATAGAAGTAAAAGAGCCGAAACTATAAGTTATTATATGTAAAAACCTTGAAAGTTCTGTTTAAGAACACAGAAAAGCCCCAATTGCAAGACTACAGGAAAATTCCTGAGCCTTACAACGGGGCTTTTTATACATCTTTTCTCTTTATGCGGTTTCTTCAAAATATTGCTTATGCCATACTAAAAACATAAAGATGGTCCAAATTTTACGGCTATTATCCGCTTTCCCTTCTCTATGCTCCTCCAAATACTTCACGATTTCCTCTGTTTTAAAGAAATTCTGCGCCGCTTTGGAGGTAAAGGCATCCTTTACAATCTGATAATACTTATCTTCCTTCAACCAAATGCGAATGGGCACAGGGAAACCAAGCTTCTTCTTCTCTGCAACCATATCGGGTAAATATCGGTGAGCCGCCTGTCGCATAGCATATTTGGTATTTTCCTCATTCACCTTATATTTTGTAGGAATGGTGCGGGCAACATCAAAAACGATACGATCCAAGAAGGGCACACGCACCTCTAAGGAATGGGCCATACTCATTTTATCCGCCTTCAGCAGAATATCTCCAATCAGCCAAAAATGAATGTCTATATACTGCATTTGAGTCACTTCATCCTGATCCTTCACTTTATCATAAAAGGGTCTTGTCAAAACAGCATGATGATACTTCCCTGTAGGCTTCTTCAAAATACGCTCCCGTTCTTCCTCCGTTAGCATAAAGGCATTTCCGATAAAACGCTCCTGCAAATCCTTACTGCCACGAATCAAGTAGTTTTTCCCCTTCATCTTTGGCAAGCATTTGGCAATGGCGCCTAATCCCTTACGAATGGGCCTTGGTAAACGGGTCAATGGACGTAAATCATGGGGTTCTCTGTAAATATTATATCCGCCAAAAAATTCATCCGCCCCTTCTCCGCTGAGGGCAACCTTCACGTGTTTCGCCGCTGTCTGGCTCACAAAATATAGGGCAATGGCAGAAGGGTCTGCCAAAGGCTCGTCCATATGATATTGAACCTTTCCCAAGGTATCCCAATATTCCTCAGTGGTAATCAGCTTGCTGTGATTCTCAATACCGATTTTTTCAGACAACGCTTTTGCATAATCAATCTCATTGTATTTTTCATAATCAAAGCCTACGGTAAAGGTCTTGTCCCCATGGAATGATGCAGCAACATAAGAACTGTCTACGCCGCTGGAGAGGAAAGAACCAACCTCAACATCACTAATTTTATGCTTTTTCACAGAATCCTGCATGGCAGCATCAATTTCTTCAATAAATTCATCTAAAGATTTGTTTTCGTTATTTTGGAATTTAGGCTCCCAATAACGTTTGATTTTCAGTTCACCATTTTTAAAGGTAAAGCAATGGGCAGGCATTAGGCGGAATACACCTTTAAAAAAGGTTTCCGGCAAAACACTGAATTGAAAAGTCAAATAATTTTCCAATGCCTCCGTATTTACCTCTTTTTTAAAGCTCGGGTATTCCAGAATACTTTTGATTTCAGAACCGTAAATCATTTGGCCGTCTTGCATTGCATAATAAAATGGTTTGATACCAAAGAAATCCCTTGCGCCAAAAAAGGTTTTATTTTTTGCATCCCAAAGAACGAAAGTAAACATCCCCCGAAGTTTTGGAAGCAAATCCTCGCCATACTCCTCATAGCCATGAAGGAGCACCTCTGTATCGGCGTTGCTTCCCATCACATGGCCTTTGGCGATTAATTCCTCCCTTAGCTCCTGATAGTTATAAATCTCCCCGTTAAAGGTAATAACCATATCCTTTGTTTCATTATAAATGGGCTGATGGCCGCCTTCTAAGTCGATGATACTCAAGCGGCGAAAGCCCATGGATACGCCGTCATCAATGTAAGAACCGCCGCTGTCTGGCCCACGATGAATGATTTTATTTTTCATGTTTTCCAGAACTTCTTCCGATGTTGCCAAACGGCCGGTAAAACCGCAAATACCACACATATTTATTTCCTCCTAAAATAATAGGGTTTTCTATCTTGATTCAGACTTAACTTTAGCATAACTTGTCAAAGAAAGCAATTCTAACCATGGTTTCTTCCGAACAAACGAGAAAGATATTTCAGCCCTTCTGTACAGCCATCATTCCACATATCCCAATCAAAGGCAAAGGACCAATTCCCCTCCGTTGTTCCCGGCTGATTCATACGATATTCCTGCCCCAGCCCCAATACATCCTGCAACGGAATAATAGCCAATTGCGCGGGAGAAGAAAAAGCAAGTCGAATCATATCCCAATTAGGGGCTTCACCCGTGACATTCATATATCTGCGAAAATGATCCTTTTCTTTTTCTGCTGCATTTTCATACCAGCCCAAGGTGGTATTATTATCATGGGTGCCTGTATAGACTACCGTATTTTGATTAAAGGAATGGGGTAAATAAGGGTGATTTTTATCCTGTCCAAAGGCAAACTGTAAAACACGCATACCGGGAAATCCTGTTTTTTCCCTTAGCTTATGAACTTCTTCTGTAATAATTCCTAAATCTTCAGCAATCAAGGGCAATTCTCCCAACGCCTTTTCCAGCCTGCGGAACAGTTTTTTACCAGGGCCTTTTACCCATTGTCCCTCTCGGGCGTCCACCGCATCAAAAGGAATCTCCCAATAGGATTCAAAGCCCCTAAAATGGTCTATTCGCAAAATGTCCATATCCTCCAAGGCCTTGCGGATACGTGAAGTCCACCATTGATACCCTGTTTTTTCGTGATATTTCCACTGATATAGAGGGTTTCCCCATAGCTGACCCGTTTCGCTGAAATAATCCGGTGGCACCCCTGCCACCACGGTAGGAAAGCCCAAGCCATTTAATTGAAATGCCTTTTGGTTCGCCCAAACATCAGCACTGTCATAGGAAACAAAAATAGGCGCATCCCCAATGATTTGTATTTTATTTTCATTGGCATAGCTTTTTAGGACACGCCATTGCTTATGGAATAAGTATTGCAAAAAACATTCCCATTGTATGTTATTCGTCAACAATTCCCGCCACTTTACAATGGTTTCTGCTTTACGCTCTCTGAGCTCTTTCGGGAAGGAGCACCAGCAAGCTGAATAGAAATATCCTCTCACCTTCTCCTCTGATAAAAATCCCTCAGTATCCCGATTAAATTCCAGAAGATCTTTATCATCTTCCTTTCTTTTCTCAATAAAGAACGCTTTTATGGCCATAAAAAGTGCGTAGTCCTCCAGCCAAACTTTATTTTCCTCCAAAAATTCTTCATATGCTTTGGGATATTCTTCTTTTCTAAAATTCTCAAATGCCCTTCGCAATAACGGCATTTTCAATTCCCTTGCTACAGAGTAATCTGTACGATGGAAAGTTGCCAACTTCTTTGCTTCCACCTCATTTTGAGAAAGCAAGCCCTCATCTACCAAAAAATCCACGCTTATGAACAAAGGCTCCCCTGCAAAAGCAGATGTGCTCTGATAAGGCGACCCACCACTATCCACTGGACAAAGGGGCAATATCTGCCATAGGGTTTGCTTTGCCGCCGCCAACTCATCTATAAATCGATATGCATCTCTACCAAAATCTCCAATACCAAAGGGCGAGGGAATGGAAGAGGGATGTAAAAGAATTCCGCTTTTTCTGCTTTCAAACATGGCAACAGCTCCTTTGGGTTTCATCTGATTCTATTTTGTGTCTTGAATGAGGATTTATGGATAAAAAATGCTCTTTATGAAAGCGCATCCTACTCATATCTTAAAAACTTTAATTAAAAAATGTGAAAAACTCACATGGAGGGTATGTAGACGTCCTGTTTTCTTTTTTTCATTGAAAAGGGAAGAGAGATTCCTGCTTCCCAAAATTTATTTAAATTTAAAAATAGTAGATAACCTCAATTCCTACCATATGTTTTTTTTCATTTTTCATACGCTTTTTTATGTTTTGAATTAAGCTTTGAATATGAGATAAAATCAGCAATCTAAAATATTAACGTACATTTTAACAGTTTTTGTTTCCTCCATCTATCCACATTTATACCAAAAAATCCCCATAATACCAGTTAAAATGAAGGATTTTTTTCTGTTTCCGTCAGACAATATAAATGCAAAGAATTATTTTTGCTTAAGGAGGGTATTTATGATGAAAAAATTTAGTTTTATTACAATGTTAGCAACGATGATGCTTGCCTTTGGTGGTTGTGGCAGCTCTGCTAACAACTTAGGCGGAGCAACCGACGGCTATGGATATGGTTATAACAGCTATGGCTATAATAACTATGACAGCGACGGTAGAGCCTATAACGGATATAATGCAGGGACTTATACCTCTAGTGGCGGCGCCGCATACTGGGATGGCTATGGTATCAACAGCGGAAGACCTTTAACAGACAATACCGTTGGAACTACCTTAGGCAATGACGTACGTGATATGGGAACAGGACTGAAAAATGCAGGCCGTAATGTTACCAATGGCGTAAGAAACACTCTGGACAACAGTACAGCTACAGTTGCCAGCTAATTAAACACATTTGGTTTATCTAAATCATAGGGTACCGATTTTGTCGGTGCCCTATGAAACCATTGATCTGAATAAATATAAAAAGTAGTATTGCAAAACCAAATACTACCTATTCTTCTTTAGAAAAGAAAATTTTTACAATACCATACATATTTACAGGTATTTCCGCCATACTAGCGAAAGAAAGGCGGTGTCATTTTCATGCACAAAAAAGGGAAGCAAATAGTCATCGGCTTAATCACAGGGTTTGCCAACGGCTTATTTGGCTCTGGCGGCGGAACCATTGTTGTACCGGCAATGGAGCGCTTTTTGGACGTTGAGGAGCATAAGGCCCATGCTACTGCAATCAGCATCATTCTGCCCTTATCCCTTCTGTCATTGATTATTTATTGCTGGAAAACAGATGTGGCTTGGAGCATTGCCCTATGGGCATCAGCAGGGGGAATTGCAGGAGGCTTTGTTGGAGCACGATTATTATCTAAGCTCAGTGGAATCTGGCTGCATCGAATCTTCGGTCTATTTATGATTGTGGCGGCAGTGAGGATGATACTATGATTTGGGTAGTGGTAATTGGTTTTGTCTCCGGTATTATTAGCGGCATGGGTATCGGCGGTGGAACAATTTTGATTCCAGCATTAATCTTTCTCCTTCAACTGAATCAGCATCAGGCACAGGGTGTGAACTTGATTTACTTTATCCCAACAGCCGTTGTTGCACTCATTACCCACACAAAAAATAAAAATGTTTTGTGGAAAACAACAAAGTCATTGGCAGTGCTTGGTCTTGCGGGGGCTGCGGCAGGTTCTCTTTTAGCCGTTTCCATGGATGCCGATTTACTACGTAAAATTTTTGGTGGCTTTTTGTTTTTTATGGGACTCAGTGAAGTATTTAAAAAGAAAACAAAGAAAGAAGGCTATGTAAGTATGAACAAAGATGAATTTTCAAAATTAAAACTTAAGTTTATTCAGGCAGATTTAAACGAAAAAATTGCAATTTACACCCAAACTCCTGGGTTAACAACACCTCAATATAAAGAGCTATTACACCACTATCCCTACGATCAAATTTCCAAACTGGAAGCCGCCCTTCAATAGGAATTAATTTACAACAAAGGTGACCTCCTGGATTCTCCCAGTTTTTTATGCATCAAAAAAAAGCCCGATTGCTTGCAGAAGATTTGCTTTGCAAAACGGGCTTTTGAACTAAAATAAATAATTACAAATCCATAGCATTTCTTATAAAAATGGAGTGCTGTTTATTGTGTATTTTCTTTTCCCATTTATTCTGCTATAATATTTCTAAGAAATGGAAGGAAGGCGGCGATGGCAGATTGAAGTTAGCGGAAGAACTATTTGTGGCAGAAAATATCAGCGACTTGGAAACAGTGGTTTATGCCTTAAAGAAAAATATTCCTATGCCCCGCCTGTATTGCATCCTTTTTAGATATGAAAAAAAGCGGTATGAAATCATTTCCTCATGGCAATTATGCAAGGGACGGTTCCCTCAGACTGAAAGCATCATCGTGGGTGTTGCCAACGGCAGACGGGAAACCTATGAGCTTATGGCCTATATTTTAGAGGAAGCAGTAAAGGAGCAAAAGGATCTATCAAATCCTAAAACGTGGATAGAGGGGATTGAATGACGGCGCTTTATAAAGGAATGGGCTTTTTCACAGGCATCGCACTTATGGTTATTTTACTAATCAGTTCCACGGAGTTTGTGGCTTATTACATGAACGGTTATTTTGAAAAAGAATATACAAAATATCAGGTTACGGAAGAAATTTCTATTGAAATGGACGATTTGCTCAATGTAACCGATGAAATGATGGACTATTTAAAAGGTAATCGTGAAGACTTGGTGATTTATACAAAAATTGGAAATACAGAACGTGAGTTTTTTAATGCCAAGGAAAAAAAACATATGCAAGATGTGCGGAAATTGTTCCTTGATGCCCAGAAAATACGCTTTGGAGCAATTCTATTTACGATTCTTGTTTCAGTGTGGCTGTTGTATTTGAAAAAAGGTCGCTATCTTCTCAAGGGAATTCAATGGGGCATCTTTGGTTTTATGACTTTAATCGGAATATTGGCAGGGCTTATGGCCTATAATTTCAATCGGTATTTTACACTGTTTCATCTTTTACTTTTTAATAATGATGATTGGATTTTAAACCCAAATACGGATTTACTGATAAATATTGTACCCGAGGGCTTTTTTCGGGATACCGCTTTCTGGATTGCAGGGCTGTTCATTGCAGGTGCCCTTCTTATCTGGTTAATGGCTTGGATTTTGTTAAAGGGCATAAAGACAGGGGAATAACATGTTAGGCATACTATTGGCTGTATTAAAGTTCATAGGGATACTGCTTCTAAGCATTTTTCTGCTGCTTATTTTTGTCATTGCAGTGGTTTTGCTCTGCCCCATCAAATACCGCCTTGCAGGGGAAAAAAAAGAAACCCTCACAGGGGATTTTGCTGTTTCATGGCTGTTTGGCTTAATACGTATCATGGGAAATTATCTTTATGGAACAGAACCTGAGATCAAAGTGAAAATTCTTTGGTTTACCTTGGGTGAAAAAAGAAAGAAAAAAAAGGTACGAAAAAGAAAAACCCGCCCCAGCAATCAGCCAATAAAAACCGGGAAAACTGTTGTAGCAAGAGAAGCTGTTTCCTCAAAAAAATCCTCCTCTCAAGGGGTTTATATGGCTGAATCTGTTCCTACGCCGAAACAGGAAGAAGAACCAATTTCTGTGGAGGAACAACCCACAGAGACAACATCCGTTGAGGAGGTAGGTAAAGATACCCCCCCCACCCCTAGACCGAAGGTAAGACGGGTAAAAATTGCAGAAATACAGGAGAAACCCATTGTTTTTGAAACAGAGGATAAAGCGTTCTTTCTGGATGAAGAAGATATTACTGAGGAGGAGATCTCTAAAGGGGACAAGCTTCGTTCTTACTGGGATAAGTTCCAAGAAATAGAGGGTAAGCGGGAAATATTTCAGGCGGCAAAAAAATTGCTGAAACGGCTGATTAAGGGCATTCTGCCAAATCATCTTATGGTGAAAGCCACCATCGGTTTAGGCGAACCCAATTATACCGGGTATTTTATGGGTTTGGTAGGCATCTTAACTGCAAAGTTTGGCAAGAATATTCAGGTAAAGGCGGATTTCACCAGACTTGTTGCAGAGGATATCCAGGTAAGCATAAAGGGCAATATCTTATTTGGCTATTTTTTGTATAGCCTTATGGCATTTATTTTGACAAAACCAGTACGCAGAATTTTAATCAAACTTTGGAAAGGAAGAAAACAAAATGGGTAAAGATTTTAAGGAATCTGTAGACGTACTTTTTAATAAAGTGGAAGATTTGGTTTCCACAAAAACCGTAGTGGGCGAGGCAATCACCATCGGCGATTTAACCCTTCTGCCTCTGATTGAAGTGGCGGTAGGCGCAGGCGCCGGTGCAAAGGAAAATGTCAACGCAGCCGGAGGCGTAGGTGCAAGAATCACTCCCTCTGCCGTTCTGGTCATTCAAAACGGAAGTGTACAAACCATCAATGTCAAAAATCAGGATGCTGTCAGCAAGCTGATTGACATGGCTCCAGGTGTGGTAAATAAACTAAACTTCGGGGCAGTTTTCGGAAACAGAGATAAAAAAGAACCTCAAGAAGATGTGAAATTTGAAGAAGAGGTCATCATCGAAGAGTTTGAAAAATAATCTTATGCAATTGAAACAAACTGGAAGGGAGATGGTTCCCACGGAACTTCTCATTGAATTTTATGATAAAGATGTTTTAAAGAACATTGTTGCACCGTTAACGCTGCGTCCTGAGAAAGTTCTTTACCTTTTTGATAATAATATGCAAGATATGATGGTTTTCTCAGCATTAAAAAAATGTTTGTCCCGAAATATCCCGGGCATCAAGGTGGAACACTTCCCCATTGATATTTCCTCCGTTGACAAAATTTCCCGCCAAATCAGTAGAGTTCTTGACCGTTTTAAGGTTGAAGAATGTGCCATTGATTTAACAGGGGGCAGTGAATTGATGCTTTTGGCTGGATATCAAGCAGGAACCAAGTTCAATCTTCCCCTCCTGCATACGGATCTGGCAAATAAAAGCATTACCAATTTATTGGATGACAGTATGGTGGCAAAAATAGTACCATTGACCTTGGAGGACTTTATTGACGCAAAGGGCGCCTGCTTTATCGGTGAATCCCACCGTCCCCCTTCTGAGGAACGTTTTTCGATAATCGAGGAAATGGCTCGATTTTTATTTGAACGCTTGACAGATTGGAAATATACCTGTAGCTTTATGCAGACCGTTGCCACCAGAACCCTCCCCCATGAACTTTTTATGGAGAGCAAATGGAACATACATATGAAAAACGGTAAGCCCGTTTATCCGGATCGGGTAATTTTAGAAAAATTTCAATGTATGGGCTTTATTCATAGTCTTCTGATAGAGGGAGAGTATGTTCAATTCGCCTTTCACTCTGTTGAAGATAAGCAGTACTGCATCAGCTACGGTGTTTGGCTTGAGCTTTATGTATATATTGCCGCAAAAAAAGCCGGTGTATTTCATGATGTAAAGCTAGGAACCATGATTGATTGGAACGCCTATGATAACATTACTGTGGCAGGAAACGAAATTGATGTGATCTTAATGGATGACTCCTTACCTGTATTTATATCTTGCAAACTGCGGGATGCGGATACAGCAGCGCTAAATGAGCTTTTGATTGCAAAAAAACGCCTTGGCGGCTGGTTTTCAAAAGGTATTATTATTACCTACGGCAAAGAAAGAAAAGGGAATACCGGCACCTATAAAAGAGCGCAAGAACTGGGTTTAGAGCTTCTAGATGCAACAGATATCATGGCGGAAGATTTCGGTCAACGCTTGGTAAAGGCCATACGGGAGCATGATTTGGTTAGTTTGAAATGGAAAAAGATTTAAGGAGAGGAACCACATGGGGAAAAAAAACAGCCGCAACACAAAAGGTAAAATTATTACAGCGGCTTGGAAGCTGTTTTATGAGCAGGGTTATGATGCTACAACCATTGAAGAAATTGTTGAAATGTCAGGCACCTCAAAAGGTTCTTTCTATCACTATTTCGGCGGAAAAGATGCACTGCTGGGCACCCTTTCAGAACTATTTGATAATAAATATCAAGAATTGATCCCCCAGTTAGATAGTCAATTAGACAGCTTTGATAAGCTCATGTTTTTGAATCAAGAGATGTTTCGCATGATTGACGACAGCATTTCTATGGATTTACTGGCAAGATTATACTCCTCACAGCTTGTTACCAGTGGACAAAAGCATTTACTGGATCACAATCGGGTTTATTATAAGTTATTGCGCCAAATTACATCTGAAGGGCAACAGCAGGGAGAATTGCGTTCTAACGTTTCCGTAAATGAATTTGTAAAGGCCTACGCATTGTGTGAAAGAGCCCTAATTTATGACTGGTGTATCTGCAACGGAGAATATTCCCTTTGCCAATATGCCAAGCAAATGATGCCTCTGTTTTTAGCAGGTTTTCGAGCAAATAAGACAGTTAATTAAAATGATTATTTTTGGAATTAAAAAAAATAACAAAAATATTCTAGTCAAAAATCCTTGAATTTACAAAGAATTTTTGACTTTTTTATTTTATAAGTATAATATATATTCTATACTTTATTCTGTATTTTAGTCTGATTTTTATTATGTTATAATGTTTTATCAATTGGAGTAATTCTACAACCATTTCAGATTTTCAATACTCTTTCGGAAAGTTATTAATGATAAGTAGATAAACTGGGTGAATGCCCACTTTCCAAATACATTTGCAATTATAAACTGTACGGCACATAAAATCTGAGGTTTCAAAAAAGGCTCCGCAACTTAAAAAGAAAGGATATGAACTTATGACATCAGCACAAATCTGCATCATGATTGCCATTACCATCTATTTGATGGCTATGGTTGCTATTGGAATCTATTGGTCCAAAAAGAATGAAAACGTAGGCGATTTTTATTTGGGAGGCAGAAAGCTTGGCCCTTTTGTAACAGCCATGAGTGCCGAGGCCTCTGATATGAGCAGCTGGCTTCTAATGGGTCTGCCGGGTGTTGCATACCTTTCCGGTATTGCAGATCCAGCATGGACAGCAATTGGTCTGGCCATTGGCACTTATATCAACTGGTTGGTGGTGGCCAAACGCATTCGTATTTATACCCATGAGGCAAATAATTCTATCACCCTGCCGGACTTCTTTTCCAGAAGATACCGGGATGATAAAAATATCCTCATGTGTATCGCCGCAGTGGTAATTATTATTTTCTTTATCCCCTACACAGCTTCCGGCTTCGCTGCCTGCGGTAAGCTATTTAGCAGCTTATTTGGGGTGGATTATCAAACAGCAATGATAATCAGTGCCATTGTTATTGTTGGCTACACAGCAACTGGCGGCTTTTCTGCCGCAAGCACAACAGACTTGGTGCAGAGTATCGTAATGACCATTGCACTATTTGTTGTTGTTATCTTTGGTATTCAGGTTGCAGGCGGTTTAGATGTAGTAATGGATAATGCAAGAGCCTTACCCGGTTACTTAAGCATGAATGCAATGTACAGCATTTCTGAGAACGCCGCAGCACCTTATGGTTTTTTGACAATCTGCTCCACAATGGCTTGGGGTCTGGGCTATTTTGGTATGCCTCATATTTTACTGCGTTTTATGGCGATTGAGGATACACAAAAATTAACGCTTTCCCGTCGTATTGCAACAGTTTGGGTAGTCATTTCCATGATTGTTGCCATCTTTATCGGTGTTGTTGGCTACAGTATGACTAAAGTTGGTGCGGTACCCGTTTTGGAAGGCTCCGCATCAGAAACGATTATTGTTCGAGTTGCTGACTTACTGAGTCATAGTGGTATTGCGACAGCCTTCCTTGCAGGCATCATCTTAGCGGGGATTTTGGCTGCTACCATGTCCACTGCGGATTCTCAGCTTTTAGCTGCATCCTCCAGTGCTTCTCACAACCTTCTGCAAGGCTTCTTTGGTATCAAAATGTCTGAGAAAAAAGCAATGAACATTGCCAGATGTTCCGTTGTCATCATCTCAATCATTGCCGCGTTTATTGCAAGAGATCCTGCAAGCTCTGTTTTTGCCATTGTTTCCTTTGCTTGGGCAGGCTTTGGTGCCGCATTTGGCCCTGTTGTACTGAGTGCATTATTCTGGAGACGTTCCAATAAGCAAGGCGCTTTGGCAGGAATGATTGCCGGTGGCGCAATGGTATTCATTTGGAAATACATGGTGAGACCTTTGGGCGGCGCTTGGAATATCTATGAATTGCTTCCCGCATTTGTGGTATCCTTTGCGGCAATCATTATCGTGAGTCTTTTGACCAAGGCACCTGAAAGAGAGATTACAGATGAGTTCGATCGGGTTAATATGCTTTGCAAAAAGAACGGTAAATAATATTAAACTTTAAAAGCCTGTGCCGAACAAATGGCACAGGCTTTTTATAAATACTCGTAGTTTCATAACAGTATTGTATACACCTACTTTTGCATCGTTTACCAGAATTTTAAAACTTTTTCAATTCTCATTTCAAATTTCTTTATTTCTTCTAAAATAATCCTCCTTGCAGATTGTCAATGTAATAAAATAATTATCCTATATGAACCTCTCTTATGAATTAAATGGTTACTTTGCATTCATGAGTACGCCCAGTTTCATTATTCTCACTGTATTATTAGGCTTTCTGTTCGTATCTTCCGCTTTTTTTATTTAAAAATGCCCAAATTATTTATATTTTAATTTCGTTACACAAAAAAGGATGTCGGCATTATCGACATCCTCAACAAGCAAAATGATTAAAATTAACCTTGTTTACAATCTAAACCATTTCATTTTAAATCAAAATAATCTTTGTATACAAAGTTCTAAAGTTCCAATTCCATAGTTAGATAGAAGCAAGTTTCTCATCCAAGTCTTTTGCAAGGGCAGAAAGCTTCTCTTTTGCTCCTTCTAAGCTTTCCCCTTTCACACCAATATAAAATTTCAGCTTGGGCTCAGTTCCTGAAGGACGAACGCACAGCCAAGTGCCATCCTCTAGGATATAATACAATACATCTGAAATGGGTAATGGACTTTTTTCTTCTTCCCCTGTTTTCAAGTTACGGAAAATCTGGGTTTTATAATCCCTTGCCCATACCACATCCTTGCCTCCAAAGGCCTTTGGTGTTGTTTCACGCAGAGAAGCCATGATTTTCTGAATTCTCTCTACGCCATCCAAGCCCTTTAACGTAATCGCCTTTACACCATCCAGATAATAGCCATATTTCTCGTATAACTTTTGCACTCCGTCATAAAGAGTCATTCCATTTTTCTTATAATAGGCCGCCATCTCACAAAGAAGTAACGTTGCCACCACTGCATCTTTATCCCTTGCGTAAGTGCCCGCCAAATACCCATAGCTCTCTTCAAAACCAAACAGATATTGATAAGCTCCTGTTTCTTCAAATTCCTTGATTTTCTCGCCGATAAATTTAAAGCCTGTCAGTACTTCAATTTTTTTAACACCATAGAAGTCACAAATAGGTTGAATCAATTCAGTGCTGACAATGGTCTTAATAACAACACCATTTTCAGGCAAAGTACCCTTCTCTGCCTTCTGAGAAAGAATATATTCTGTCAGCAGCGCACCCACCATGTTACCTGTCAGAACAACATATTCTCCCATGTCATCCTTTACCATGGCGCCAACACGGTCACAATCCGGGTCAGTTCCAACAATGATATCTCCGTTTTTTTCTTCAGAAAGCTTCTTCGCCAAGGTAAATACATTGGGATCCTCAGGATTGGGGTAGCCTACCGTTGTAAAATCGGGATCCGGTTCCTCCTGTTCAGGAACCACAAACACTTTTTTATATTTCGCTTTTTTTAAGACACGGCGCACAGGCTCGTTTCCTGAACCGTGAATGGGGGTATAAATAATGGTAAGGTTCTCCCCCATGTCCTCTGTAATTTCAGGACAAATACGTTGAGATAGCACCTGTTCATCAAAACAACGGTCAATCTCTTTGGCAATCGTATGATAAAGGCCCTTTTCCTCCGCCTCTTTTTGTTCCATCCTAAGAATCTGCCCATACTCTGTTACTGCATTAACCTCATCAATGATATCTGTATCTCTGGGTGCAACCACTTGGGCACCATCTGCCCAATACACTTTATACCCATTATATTCAGGAGGATTATGGCTTGCAGTAACCACGATACCCGCCGTACAGCCCAACCGTCTTACTGCGAATGAAAGCATCGGTGTAGGGCGTAATGAGGGGTAAACAAAAGCAGGAATTCCATTTGCCGCCAAAACTAAGCCTGCAATTCTTGCAAATTCAGGAGACATATGTCTGGAGTCATAGGCAATTGCCACACCCTTGGCCTGGGTGCCTTGTTTTTTGATATAATTTGCTAAGCCTTGGGTTGCCTTGCCTACGGTGTAAAAATTCATTCGGTTACTCCCCGTACCGATAATTCCACGAAGGCCGCCTGTGCCAAATTCCAATTCTTTATAAAACCGTTCCTTAATCTCTTTTTCATCCTCGGCAATCAGGCGAAGCTCCACCTTTGTGTCTTCGTCGATGGAAGGGTCAGCCAACCATTGGTGATATCTTTCCATATAATCCATACTCCCGCCTCCTCTTTATTCTCTTTCCAGTTCCACATTCATATGGCTTGAGCCACTGTTGACATTAATTACAGTGGAAAAGGATTGATACCCATTTTTCTCTACCCCAAGGCTATAACTGCCATAGGGGAGATTTAATTCCATGGGCGCAACACCCATGTCTTTCCCATCAATATAAATCTGAGCTCCATCCACATTGACGGAAATGCCAACAGAACCAAATTGAATATCTTTTTGCAAATTTGCATCAACAGACAGTGTATCCTTGTCCAGAACAACATGCTGGCTCCATTCTGTATAGCCATTTTTTAATATCACCACGTCATACTCTCCTAAGGGTAATACAGAGGGCACACTGCTATCCACCAAAGTTCCATTGATATAAAGCTTGTACCCCGTTACATTGGCGTTGATGATTAAAACCCCCACTTTTTCCTGTGCCTTTGAGAGGTCATATACATAAACTTCCCCTGTCTCCACAAAAATACTGTCTGTTCTTTCTTCAATATTATCACCTGAGACCGTAACCTTATGGGTTCCTTCCTTCAGAGGAATGCGCTCCACTTCTGCAAGGGGGACTGCTGCTGCTTCATCCAGCTGAAACTTCCCATTTACGATATTATCTTTATTCTCTATGGAGATATAGCCATGAAACTCTGCCACTTCTACAGACCATACAACATCTTCATAGCTTTTTAGAACCAGCACATCGCAAGCCTCCAAATCCTTAGGATTCAGTTCCTCGTGATTATACATAAAAATTGCCTGCTCTCCATAGCTAAATTTTTTCCCTTCTCCAAGCAGATTCTTTGAAGCGGTATCTGCTGTAAGCCCTGTCTCTTCCACAGTTTTTATTTTTCCGCCCTGATTCAAGGTTAATACAGTCTTGCCATCCTTATCCAAACCCACTAAAATAAGATCCCCTACACGAAGAGGAACATCCTTAACCCCTTGGCCTTGGGTATCAGTAAATTCTGTATCTTGCGTTACAAGGATGCTTTTATTGGCATTCCCCTTTATATCATAAACAATTAATTCACCACTGGCCAACGCCCCTTGAATCAAAACAGGGGTTTGCTCCTTGGCTAAATTTGGATTTCTATTTCCGGAAAAAAACAGGCCCCGCACCAGAGCAAAGCTGGCTATTGCCACAATTACTGCAACCACAGCAAGCATTGCCGCAGTCTTCTTATTCAAAAAGGGC
This sequence comes from Anaerotignum propionicum DSM 1682, assembly GCF_001561955.1. Lineage (NCBI taxonomy): Bacteria > Bacillati > Bacillota > Clostridia > Lachnospirales > Anaerotignaceae > Anaerotignum > Anaerotignum propionicum. The sequence continues at coordinate 217,096 of NZ_CP014223.1, read as the reverse complement.
TCTTCCACTTTTTTTCTTGGTGTCCCACGAGTAATCTCAGAAGGGCCATTAGGGGTGTTTCCAGTTGGCAAACGGTCAAACTTTTCAGACTCAAAGGCATCCAAAAATGCATCCTTGTCACCCAAGTCATCCTTAGGCTGATCATTTTCAAACTTCTTCATTTCCTTATTAATATCATCTAAACGAATCGTTTCATCAAATTCGTGCTCATCTTTTTCAAAGTGATAGTCTTTCACTAACTTCTCCTCCTTTGGGGAATTTTCAGACATACCTTACAGTACATTTTATACGTTTCCCCTATAAGTTGCAAGAAGAATTCGCAAAGCTCCTCTCCATAAGTTCCTGAAATATAAGAAAAAAATAAAAAGCCTCTTTGGTAAATTTGGACAGAAGAAAGCGAAAAAGCTATCAATCCAAGTACCCATGAGGCCTTACGTCACTGCCAACTCATTATTTTTTCTTCCTATATTTCCCAATGCTACATATCCTTAGGTTGTCCCCACCGGAAACATTTTCAGATTTTGATGGACTTCACTTGGAAAACACCTTGTTTCCCAAGTCAATCCATCCCTCTAAAATGGCTTTATTTATGGTTTGTGCTCTCTGTTTACATGCTATCACCCATGATATGAACAGATAAAACTCCCTGATCAAAGCCATTTTTAAACCCCTCGAATATAAGAGTACAGCTCTTTTGCCCGTCCCTCTTCCTCCGCCGCCAAAGCCAAACGTTCTTGCATAGCGGGAGAAACACAGGCTCTTCTTTTATTATAATACTCGTTAATTAAACGCAAAAATTTCTCAGGATAAATAACCAATGCTTGGAGCAGTACTTTTTCACCCTCCTCCAGAGGATTATTTTTTTGATATGCCTCAAGCATACCCACAACTCCATCTTTATCACCTTCCGTTTTTTTCATATAGCGTTTTAGATATGCTGCTAAATCCAATAACGGTATGTCACTGCTACATCCTTCAAAGCCACCCACAAACAGTTTTCCGCCATCTGATACCCTAAGATTTTCTCCCTTAAAGCTATGATGACAAAAGGTTCCTTCTCCCCTAGCCTTCTCAAACAAGGTGGAATAATTTGCTTCTGCCAAAAGGGCTTCTGCCTGCAAGGTCTGCTCCATATATGTATCGTAGTTATCAAGCACCAATAAATCTATGGCATCATAGCCCCCTTGTTTTTGAATGCGACGCTTAATTTTGGCAAGCTCCGCCCTTCTTTTTGCGAATTGTGCCGGCAAACGTTCTTTGTCCCATTGAACAAATCTGCTCTCTAATCCCTTTGCGCAAAGGTGCATTTTACCCAATGTTTCCGCGCCCCTGATGAAGGCCTCCTTTCCATCCTCCTCTAACGCTGCGGTGGGCAAAAGCTCCTCAAGAACATACACCGCTCCCTCCTTGACGAAGCAAGGCTGGCCGTCCATGGTATTATAAAACCTGCTTATCACAGTAAAGCCGTTTCCATAAAGACATTCCTTTACATCATGGGCATAACGGATGCCGTTCATTCGCTCCCTTGCCTTTTTCAATTCTCTTAGTCCTTTGTCCGTTTTGCAGACAAGACCTGTTCGGGTACGGGTTCCGCTGTAAAAACGAAGGCCATAACCCTCCCATAATATTTTTTCATATATTTCCTCCATATCCATTCCCCCTGCCGATTACGGACAAAACATTTCTGTACCATTCTATGGGGAAACAAACAGAAATATCCGTAAAAAAAAGAAAAACTCCCAAATCGGGAGTGTTTCAATGCAAAAAAGAAAAGCAGAACGACCTAGAATTACTCTAAGCCACTCTGCTTCGATATGCGCCCTCAGAGACTCGAACTCTGGACCCACTGATTAAGAGTCAGTTGCTCTACCAACTGAGCTAAGGGCGCGTATTTGTTGACTGCAAAAAATATATTATCACTACTTGTACCGTTTGTCAACGATTTCTGTCAAAAAATTTTTTATTTTTTTCATATATTATTTAAAGCTATCAATTAACTCTAATTTTCGGTATTTTTCGGCAATCTAAAAAAATCTGCGAAGGCTTTTTCTTTGTATTTTAGATTTTTATGGTATACTATGAAAGCATATTAAGTATTCCAAATGCTAGAATTTAATCTCTTAACGGGATTTTTTAAATACACTTTTCAGACTTTTTGAAGGGAGACTGTTTATGTTTTCAGTTGCATTGCCCCAGGATGTTTTATATATCATAAAAACGTTGAATCAAGCAGGCCACCAAGCTTACATTGTTGGAGGTTGTGTCAGAGATACCATTTTACACACCCAACCTAAGGATTGGGATATTACCACCTCAGCAAAGCCTGAGGAAACGAAAAAACTGTTTTCCCATACCTTTGACACCGGTATTCAGCATGGTACCATAACCGTTGTTTTAAATCATACCAATTATGAGGTAACCACCTATCGCATAGAGGGAGAATATGAGGATTGTCGTCATCCCAGTGGTGTAACCTTCACGAATAATTTGCAGGAGGATTTATTACGGCGAGACTTCACTATGAATGCCATTGCTTACCACCCAGAAGAGGGCTATCTGGACTTTTTTCACGGCATGGAGGATATTCAGTCAAAAACCATTCGAGGCGTAGGAGCGCCTGCTTTGCGGTTTCAAGAGGATGCTTTGCGCATGCTTCGCTGTGTAAGGTTTGCAGCACAATTGGGTTTTGATGTAGAAGAGGAAACCTATCAGGCCCTTTGCGAGAACAGAGAATTGATCAAAAAAATCAGCGTAGAACGGATTCATGACGAAATGGACAAACTATGGCTATGCCACCATGAAGATAAGATGCCCCTACTTTGGCAAAGCGGTCTCTTAACTGAAATTGATGAACAGCTTGCAAACCGCCTGATGCAACGAGAGCATGGCCTTTTAGAGGATCTCAAAAAAGCTCCAAAGGAGTCTGTTTTGCGTTGGACTATAGTTTTACAAGACTATTCCCCCCAAGAGGCAAAGGCTTTTTTAAAAAAACTCAAGTTTGACAATGATAGTTTAAAAAGAATCTGCATACTTCTTGAAAATATCAATCAGGCCCTACCCACCCTAGGGTATCCTTTAAGAGGACTTATCAGTAAGCTGGGGCTTGAAGCGGTGAGTCAGCTTATTATATTGCAAGAAATTTTGCGTCCTACAGCACCCTCTTTGCAGACGGCACAATGTCTGGATAAAATTATAGCAGACGGAGACTGCCTTACGTTAAAGGAATTGGCTGTGGATGGACAAATGCTCATGGAAATTGGTGTACCCAAGGGAAAGGAGCTAGGCAAGCTTTTATCTCTACTTTTGGACTTTGTGCATCAAAATCCTGAGAGAAACCAAAAAAATATCTTACTGGAAAAAGCAAGGGAGTTTATGTAAGGTCAAGTTCTCGGGACTCTGCCCTGAACCTTGCAATCTTAGAAACAAGTTCTCGAGACTTAGCCCCGAACCCCGCAAGCCTTTGTAAAGGCTTGACCCAAACTTTATATTTTCAAAAATTTGATTTATAATTGCATCGTGCATTAACTCACTTTATCAATCTTGACAGTACAAATAAAAAGGTGTACAAAAAGAACCTTTTTATAAAAGGGTGTCGACTTTGTCGACACCCTCACTTGTGATATTTATTATTTCTTTCTCTGATACAAAACAAACGTAAATTTCACACCGTTTTCTTCTTGCTCTTCTTCCTCAACAATCTCCCATTCAGGCATAGCATCCAAATTGGGAAAACGGGTATCTGCAGGAAAGGCTGCATGAATTTTCGTCACATACGCCTTCTGGCAAAAAGGCAAAAGCTGTTCATAAATACTTTCTCCACCTGCAACAAAAATTTCTTTTTCTTTAAATGACTCCAAAACGCTGGGTATCTCCGCTATGCTATGGCAAAGGGTAACACCCTCCGCCTGATATTCTAAATTATTAGTCAAAACAATATGTTCCCGATTGGGCAAGGGTTTTTTATTGGGGAAAGACTCTAAGGTCTTTCTTCCCAAAATCAATACATTCCCAGAGGTTATGGCACGAAACCGCTTCATGTCCCCCGAAATACGGCACAACAAATCCCCATCCTTGCCGATGCCCCATTGCTCATCTACCGCTACGATTACATTCATACCCTCACTCCTATCATATTGCCACAGGCACTTTTCCTATGGGCTTTCCATGCTGATAATCCTCTACGATAAAATCTGCCACTGTAAAATCATAAAAGTTCTTTATCTCTGGATTCAATCGCACCTTTGGAGCAGGATACTGCTCTCTTTCCATTAAATCTTGAATCATAGGCACATGCCTGTCATAAATATGCATATCACTGATTACATGAACCAGCTCTCCTGCCTTTAATCCGCTTACCTGAGCAAACATCATCAATAGAGCAGAATATTGCACCACATTCCAGTTGTTTGCCGCAAGGGTATCCTGAGAACGCTGGTTAAGTATTGCGTTGAGCTTGTCTCCCACCACGTTAAAGGTCATGCTGTAAGCACAAGGCTCCAGCCCCATTTCCATCAAATCCCCAAAGTTATAAATATTCGTCATGATTCGGCGAGAATAAGGAGTATTTTTCAACTGCCATAGCACATTATCTACCTGATCCATGGTGCCATGCTTGAAGGTATAGGGAACCCCAAGCTGATAACCGTAAGCTTTACCAATAGAACCATTTTCATCCGCCCAAGAATCCCAAATTTTACTGTTTAAATCATTGATATTGTTAGATTTTTTCTGCCAAATCCAAAGAATTTCATCGATGGCTGCTTTCCAATTTGTCGCTCTTAGTGTCAAAAGAGGGAACTCTTCAGAAAGATCATAACGATTCACAACCCCAAAGGTTTTTATGGTATATGCAGGGGTACCGTCTTCCCAATGGGGACGCACCTTTTCTTTTTCAGTAGAAAACCCATTTTCAAGGATTTCCTTGCAATTTTTGATAAAAATTTTGTCGGCTTTACTCATTTTTTCTCCTCCTATTCTGTAAATCCCTCAATCATTGAGGAGATTACCTTTTATTATAATAGAAAACCTTCTGTTTTTCTACCGCTGTCAATAAATTAATAATATATGTGTAAAACACAGCAAACCTATTTATTTTCTTGAAAAAAATCTTGTAAATATTGCCTAAGAACGTAAATTGTGGTACACTCAGGACAGCGATGCAAAACGCATATGTCCATTTGATGCGGACACGCATCGACAAAAATACACCTTTGCCCTCCACGGGCAAAAAAACTTAGGGAGGTAGTCGTATTATGAAAAAGTTCCTTGCTTTGACTTTGTCAGCTGCACTGATGCTGTCCTTGGCAGCTTGTGGTGGCGGCACAACCGGTGATGATGCTGCAAAAGATAACGCCGCAGCAACGGGTGTTGCAATTGAAGGCGACACAATCAAAATCGGTGTTTTCGAGCCTACAACCGGAGAAAATGGCGGTGGTGGCATGCAGGAAGTACTGGGTATGCGTTATGCAAACAAAGTAAATCCTACCGTTGACATTAATGGCACTACATACAAAATTCAATTAGTAGAGGTTGATAACCAGTCCGATAAAACAGCGGCGGTTACAGCAGCGCAGTCCTTAATCAGCTCCGGCGTTGTTGCAGTGCTGGGCTCTTACGGCTCCGGCGTTTCCATTGCCGCAGGACAAACCTTTGCTGATGCACAAGTTCCTGCAATAGGTGCATCCTGTACAAACCCTCAGGTAACCTTGGGTAACGATTTCTATTTCCGTACCTGCTTCTTAGATCCTTTCCAAGGTACCGTAATGGCTTCTTATGCAATTGAGAAGGGTTACAAAACCGCAGCTCTTGTAAGCCAGAACGGCGATGACTATTCCACAGGCCTTGCGGCATTCTTTAAGCAAGCATTTGAAGGCATGGGCGGCACCATTGTTGCAGATGAAACCTATCAGACAAATGAGTCTGATTTTAATGCAATCCTGACAACAATTAAAGGTGCAAACCCTGATTGTATCTTTGCGCCTTCCTCTATCGCTACTGCGACTCTGCTTCTGCCACAGGCACAGGCAAACGGCATTAAGGCACAGATTATTGCCAGCGATACATGGGAAAATGAAACCATCATCACTGCTGCTGGCTCTGCCGCAGAAGGGGTTGCTCTCTCCACATTCTTTGACGAGCATGATGAATCTAATCCTGTTGCAAAAGAATTTGTTGAAGGCTTCAAGGCTTACTTGAACGGCGATCCTCAGAACCTCACATTAAACGGTGGTTCCGACGGTGTTGCTGCTGTTTCCGCTTTGGGCTATGATGCATATATGTCCATCTACGAAGCGCTGAAGGCATTAGATGGCGCTGAAGCATTAAATTCCGTTGCTTTGCGTGATGCATTAAAAGCAGTATCCTTCAACGGCGTAACCGGTGCAATCTCCTTTGATGAAAACGGCGACGCTGTAAAGAATGTAGCTTACATCAAACAGATTAAAGATGGCAAGTTTAACTTCTTAAAAACACAGTCTGCTGAATAATAATTGTAAGAGATTGTTCTCTCAACAATTTTATAACAGTTCGCCGGGAGGAAGTTCGCCTCCCGGCAATTTTTCTTTCCAAACGGCTTGCTAAGGTTTGCAAAGGAAACCAAGGGCTAATCCTAATGGATACCTTCCCTTTTTAAACCTTTTCAAGCCGCACAATCAATTATCTTTGTCTGGAGGTTTTAACCATGACAGCAAATGCATTTTTACAATATTGTTTAACAGGTATTTCCATCGGCGGTATTTATGCCCTCATTGCCATTGGCTATACCATGGTATATGGCATTTTACGCTTAATTAACTTCGCCCATGGGGATATTTTCATGATGGCGGCTTATTTTATGATTTTTTCCATGGTAAATTTCGCTTTGCCCTGGTATTTGGCAATTATTGTGGTGATTTCTGCAACGGTAGCTCTTGGCGTATGTATCGAAAAATTGGCTTACAAGCCTTTAAGAAGCGCACCCCGTATGTCTATTATGATTTCAGCTATCGGTGTTTCCTACTTCTTGCAAAACGTGGCTACTTATTTATTCTCAGCTTTGCCAAAGCCCTATCCAACCATTGGCTTTTTGACAAAGACCATTTCCATTGGTGGAATTTCTACCTCGGTGGTAACTTTTATCACACCAATATTAACGCTGGGATTTGTATTTATTCTAATGCAGTTAATCAATCATACAAAAATCGGTATGGCCATGAGAGCCGTTTCTAAGGATTTTGAAACCTCTCAGCTTATGGGCATTAAAATTAACCGTGTCATTAGCATCACCTTTGTCATTGGCTGTTTTTTGGCAGCACTTGGTTCTATCCTTTATTTTACTCCCCGCCCCTCTGTATACCCCCTTGCCGGCTCACTACCGGGCTTAAAATGCTTTATTGCGGCAGTATTCGGGGGCATCGGCTCTATTCCCGGTGCAGTTTTGGGCGGGTTTATCATCGGCCTTTCAGAAACCTTTATTAAGGCGGCAGGCTATTCTGAATTTAGCGATGTATTTACGTTTATTTTACTCATCGTCATTTTACTAATTAAGCCAACAGGTTTGTTTGGCGAAAAAATAACTGAGAAGGTGTAAAACATGACAGAAAAAAAGAAAACCCAATTGAAAATCCTTTTTTCCGTGATTGCCCTTTTGATCTGTGCAGGTGTTTTGTATTATGTAAATCATTTTACTAAGCCTACCTTCATGCTTCGCACTGTATTGCAATTAGGCGCAATCTATGCCCTTGTGGCAGTTTCTATGAATTTATTAAACGGTTTTACCGGTTTATTTTCCCTTGGGCAGGCAGGCTTTATGGCAGTTGGCGCATATACCTTTGCCATCTTTACTATTCCCGCTAAAAGTCGCCCAGGGGTATACTATCTTTACGGCGTTGCCGATTGGCTTTCCAATCTTCAAGTGCCCATTTGGGCAGGACTAGTTTTGGCAGGCCTTGTGGCGGCGATCCTAGCGGCAATCATCGGTGCTCCTGTACTCCGCTTAAAAAGCGATTATTTCGCCATTGCAACATTAGGATTTGCAGAAATCGTTCGTATTATTGTAGGTAGTTCCCCGATGAATCGTGTCACCAACGGCTCCTTAGGACTAAAGCTGATTCCCAAGTTCCCTAACTTTTATTTTCCATTTATCGTTGTAGGAATTTGCATTCTCGTTGTTTGCTTACTCATTCGTTCCTCCTACGGGCGCTCCTTCAAAGCTATCCGAGAGGACGAAATTGCCGCTGAGGCAATGGGCATTAACCTTGCAAAGCATAAACAGCTTTCCTTTATCATTAGCTCCTTTTTTGCAGGGGTTGGCGGTGCGTTAATGGGTATGTATCTGGGGGCAATCACCTCAACAACTTTTAATATTACGTTAACCTATAACATTCTGCTGATTGTTGTAATTGGCGGTATGGGGTCCGTTACGGGCAGTATCATTTCTTCTCTTTTGGTTATTGCCGCAAGGGAGTGGTGGCTGCGTTTCTTAGATATGGAGACCTTTATCGGTAGCTTTAAGGTTCCTCTGCTAAAAAACGGCTTCCGTATGGTGGTTTTTTCTGTCATTTTAATGCTTGTCGTGTTGTTCTTCCGCCGTGGCATCATGGGAATGAAAGAATTCAATTGGGATTTTATATTAAATCGACTGGATAAAAAGAAAAAGGTAGGAGGTGAGGGCTGTGAGTGAAAAAGTTCTTTCCGTACAAGATGTTACCATGCAATTTGGTGGTGTTGTGGCAGTAAATAACCTATCCCTAGAGGTACATAAGGGAGAAATTGTTTCTCTCATCGGCCCAAACGGCGCCGGAAAAACAACAGCCTTTAATGTTATCACCGGTGTTTATGCACCAACCAATGGCAGTGTAGACTTTGAAAATAAGCTTATCATCTCCAACTACCCCAAAGGTAAAATGGAAAAAATGTATGCAGGGATAAATAAGGGAAAATACAAAAAAGTATTGGAACCAACCCCTGATAAAATTACAAATTTGGGCATCGCCCGTACCTTTCAAAACATCCGTTTGTTCAAAGAGCTCACCGTTTTGGAAAATGTATTGATTGCAAAGCATATGCGCATGAAGGCCAATGTTTTTGCTGATACCTTCCTCCTAAATTGGAAGGAAGAAAAGAAGATGAAGGAGGATTCTCTGGAGCTTTTGCGCATTCTGGACTTATATGACCTAAAGGACGAAAAATCCAGCTCCCTCCCCTATGGGAAACAACGTCATTTGGAAATTGCCCGTGCTTTGGCAACCAAACCGTCTCTGCTTTTATTGGATGAGCCTGCCGCAGGGCTGAATCCCCAAGAGACTGACGAATTAACTGCCTTTATCAAAAAAATCAGAGATCAATTTCATCTTACGGTTTTTATGATTGAGCACCATATGAATCTGGTAATGGATATTTCCGATCGTATCTATGTAATCGATTTTGGTAAAATGATTGCAGATGGCACACCCAATGAAATTCAGAATAATCAAAGGGTTATTGATGCTTATTTGGGGGTGGCTGAAGATGAGTAATATATTGGAAATCAAAAACTTAGTGGTCTCCTACGGAGGCATTGAGGCTGTAAAAGGCATTCATATGACTGTGCCGGAAGGAGAAATCGTAACCTTAATTGGTGCCAACGGTGCGGGAAAATCCACTACACTAAAGTCCATTTCCGGCTTGGTGAAGCCGAAGCAAGCTTCTATTCTCTATAAAGGAAAGGAAATTGTAGGGCAGTCTCCTGACTTTATAGTCTCTCAAGGTATCACCCTTGTTCCTGAGGGACGTAGAGTGTTTCCTAACCTCACTGTAATGGAAAACCTAAAAATAGGGGCTTATTTGCGCAAAGACAATCTAAAAGACGATTTAGAATATGTTTTCAGCCTATTCCCCCGCTTAAGGGAGCGAGAATGGCAAATGGCAGGCACCCTTTCCGGTGGTGAACAGCAAATGCTGGCAGTGGGACGGGCGCTAATGAGTAAACCGAAGGTGATTATGATGGATGAACCCTCATTGGGCTTGGCACCTTTGGTGGTAAGAGATATTTTTAATATCATTCAGACAATCAATCAAGAGGGCATTACTGTTTTATTAATAGAGCAGAACGCAAACATGGCTTTAAAAATCGCCCACAAGGCTTATGTTATTGAAACAGGTAACATAACCAAGGAAGGAACCGGTGCTGAGCTTTTGGCAAATGATGAAATCAAGGAAGCATACCTTGGCAAAACAAAATAATACCTATCCCTTTGGTCTGTATCAATCACCAAAGGGAATTTTTTTAAAAAATACCTATTGACTCTCACATTATGTGATACCTTATACTGAATCTGAGCTCAAAAATAACCCGCGTGAGGTGATAAAATGCTTAAAATTGGTGTGTTTTCAAAACTATCAAGAATCAGCATACGAATGCTGCGCCATTATGACGAAATAGGACTATTGGAACCAAAAACCATTGACTCCGAAAGCGGTTACCGCTATTACAGTGAGGCGCAACTCCCTATTGCAGAAAGAATTACTTCTTTGAAACAAATGGGGTTTTCTTTAGCAGTTATTAAGGAAATCGTCGAAAACTTTGATAATGCCCAGGCCTTTGCCCAATTGCTGGCTGTGAAAAAAGCAGAGGTCATGGAGGAGGCTGAGGATATTCGCCGCCGATTGGTTCTTTTGGAAACAACCATAGCCAAACTCAGAAAGGATGAATCAGCTATGACTTATAGTGTATCATTAAAAGAAATGCCCGAAAGATATGTGGCAAGCGTTAGACAAATTATCCCCGCCTATGACCAAGAAGGAATGCTTTGGCATACCCTAATGGCGGAAACCGCACCCCTTCAAATTCAGGATACAGAACCCTGTTATACACTGGCTATTTTTCATGACGGTGAGCATAAGGAATCCGATGTGGATGTGGAGGTGCAAAAATCTGTGAAAGGAACGTATCCCAACACAGAGCACGTTGTATTTAAAACCGTTCCTCCCGAATTAATTGCTTCTGCCACCTATCAAGGTAGCTATGAAAAAATCAGCGAGGTAAATGAGGCTGTTGCAAATTGGGTAAGAGACAATGATTATGAATTTAACGGTCTCTCTTTCTCCATTTATCACATCAGCCCTCATGAAACCTCAGATAGTAGTCAGTGGGTAACTGAGGTTTGCTATCCCGTGAAAAAGAAATAAGCAATTTATTTTAAGTCTAACCAAAGCAATACCTCTTCCGTAGAACCGCTGGGATATCTTTGTTTCTATTAAAAATAGGGAGTTTCATGGTTTTCAGTCATGAAGCTCCCTGTTTCATTGATAAAAATAGATTAAAGTTCCGTTTCCAATCTAAATACAGTGCATTTGCCATCTTGTGCCACGATAGCGGACAATGAAGAATATGGCTCTTACACACCAGTCAATAATCATGGCAATCCAAACGCCGTAAAGCCCCATTTGGAAATATACCCCTAAAATATAGCTGAATACAATTCGGAAAATCCACATAGAAAAAACGGACCAAACCATACAAAATTTTACATCGTTTGCAGCTCTGAGAGTATTGGCAAGGGAAAAAGCCTCAGGCCATATGATAATGGCGCAAATGCCATGGAGCCATGCAATTTCCGTTGTCATTTTCGTTGCCTCCGGTGATAGATGATACAGTATCAAAATCCACGGCAATGCAATCAAAATAATGGCATTGAAAACAAAAATCAGTATATGAATAAGCTTTAAAATCTTTCGAGTATAATATCTTACCATATCATAATCCCCCGCCCCAACACAGCGGGAACATACCGTCACAAGTGCCATACTTACCGCCATCCCAGGCATAATTTGGAACATAGCAATGATATTACCAACGGCATTTGCTGCAATGGCCGCCGTACCAAAAGAGGTTATCATACTCAGAACCAAGATTTTTCCCAATTGAAACATACTATTTTCCAAGCCATTGGGAATCCCGATAAAGGCAATCTTTTTCAACAATACCTTGTTTGGACGAAAGGAAAAAGGTCTGGAAAGGTGAAGGGTATGTTCCTGTCCTCGTAAGAGAAGGATAATCCCCAGGGCAGCAACAATACGGGAAACCAGTGTAGGAATAGCGGCTCCCATAACACCCATTCCAAAGCCAAAAATTAAAACTGCGTTTCCCCCAACATTGATTGTATTCATGAGAACAGAAAGGTACATAGGAACCCTTGAATTACCCATGGCACGAAAAATTCCCGCCCCTGCATTATAGAGAGCAATAAAGGGAATGGACGCAGTAACAATCATCAAATATGTTTTTGCACTTTCCATTACATTTGGCTGAATTTTACCAAAAATATTATGTAAAATCAAATTCCTTGTAAGGTATATTCCTACTGTAATCAGAATAGAGGAAACCGCTGTTAAAATCACAAGCTGATCCGTGGCCTGACAGGCTTTTTCTCGATTATTTTGCCCAAGAAATTGTCCTGCAACTACAGCCCCTCCCGTGGCAAGGGCTCCAAATAAAAAAATGACCAATACAAAAATATTATCCACCAAAGAAACTCCGGAAACGGCGTGCTCACCAACGCTGGCCACCATGATTGAATCGGATAGTCCCACCAGAATCGCCAAAAATTGCTCTATGATGATAGGCACAATCAGTCTTTTTAAATCTTTATTGGTAAATAAATAGCTCCTTTTTTCTTTTGTTTCCGAAATCATTCCCATAGCTCCTCACTGCAATACTTCTTATTTTATTTTTATAACGGACTCCCTCATGAAAAGAACAAAAATTTTGATGTTACAGGAATAAAGATGCGGCGCAATAAACCAAAAGCAACGCCATAATACCATTCAATAGCTTTTTATTTCTATCAAAAAAACTACGAAATACAGAACCAAAAAGTACCCAGCAACCACAGCTTAATAAAACAACTATCCAGTTAAACACAAGTACAACCAAAAAAGCTTTGATTGATTGGTCATAAGGAAAAACAAAATTAGAAATTAGGGTTATTCCAAATAACAAACCCTTTGGATTCACAAACTGAAGCATCACCGCTGTGAAAAACCCCCGTGTATCTAATTGGCGTCCGCCTTCTTTTGCCGCCTTGGGCTTGTCTCTCCATATCACCCACGCCAAATAAAGTATGTAAGCCGCACCAAAAATCGTCATGATTTGAACTATTTTCGGAATATAGCGAAACAAAAATAGATTACATAAAATGCTGCAAATCAAAATCAAAGAAAAACCCGTTGCCACCCCTGCACAAAAAGGCAGGCTTTTTTTCACACCATATTTGGCACCATTGTTCATGCACATGATATTATTAGGCCCTGGTGTAATACAGGATACAAATACATATGAAATAAAAGCAAAAATATGAACCAATTCACTCATCCTTTTTATATAAAACAAAAACTGCCCGCTAGGGAGCAGTCTTTTCATGTTTAGTCTTCCAAATCAACAATCGGCTTAATGGGCAATCCATTGGCAAGATGATGCAGTTCGCTTTCCTCGCTATACATTTCGTTTATTTTATAAAGCAAGGTCATCAAGCTGTCTGTCAAATGCACATTTTCAACCAAAACATCCTCAGGCACCTGCAAATCCACATGACTGAAGTTCCACATGCCCTTTACGCCCCATTTAGCCAAGTCGTTGGCAACCTTAACCGCCTTGGAACGAGGTAAAGTAAGAATCGCAACGTCTATACTATTGTTCTTGATGTATTCTTCCATTTTGTCAACATCATGAACTTCTACACCACGGATGGTCATTCCGATGATACGTGGGTTAATGTCGAACACAGCTTTGATAACAAAACCACGTTTTTCAAAATTGGTGTAATTTACCAAAGCCTGACCAATATTTCCCCCACCAACCACAATCATATTGTATAACCTGTCCAACCCGAGAATCTTCTTAATTTCATTGTGCAGATACTCTACGTTGTACCCGTAGCCCTGCTGCCCAAAACCACCGAAATTATTTAAATCCTGGCGAATTTGAGATGCAGTGATGTTCATTTTTGCACTCAGCTCCTTAGACGATATTCTGGTAATATCGCTCTCCAAAAGATCGCCCAGATAGCGGTAATATCTTGGGAGCCGATTAATCACCGCCGGCGAAATTCTCTTCTCACTGTCCATTTTATCCAAATCCTCTCTTGTCAACTTAGAATCAGTATAGCACTTATGTTATTTTATTGTCAACAATAACTCTTTTATTATCAGCCTTTTTCTGTTATGATTATACCTGTATCCCCAGAAAAAACGGAGGACAGAACTATGATACTAGCATGTAAAGATCTACACAAGGCCTATGGCATTGATGTAGTTTTAGACAAAATTACCTTCCATTTGGAAGAAAAGGAAAAAGCCGCAATTGTAGGGGTAAACGGCGCAGGCAAAACCACTTTGTTCCGTGTACTGACAGGAGAAACGTCCGCCGACGGCGGAGAGTATTACATGAAAAAAGATGCTACTCTGGGGTACATGGCACAGAATCAGCAAACCGAAAGCACACGGACAATCTATGAAGAAATGCTATCGGTTTTTGAAAAAATTTTGGAAACAGAAAAGCTTCTTCGTGAAATGGAAAACAAAATGGGGACTCTTGTGGGACAGGAATTGTCCGACAAGATGGAAGAATATTCTCGTTTACAACATTTTTTTGAGCAAAACGACGGTTATAGCTATCAAAGTCGTCTACGAGGTGTACTAAAAGGACTAGGTTTTGGAGAGGCTGATTTTAACCGCCCTCTTTCTCAGCTTTCCGGCGGTCAAAAAACCCGCATTTTTCTTGGAAAGCTTTTGCTTTCCAAGCCCGATATTCTCCTTCTGGACGAGCCTACAAATCATTTGGACATCGCTTCCATTGAATGGTTGGAGGATTTCCTCAGAAGCTATGACGGAGCCGTATTGATTATTTCCCACGACCGTTATTTCTTAGATAGAATTGTGACTAAGGTTGTGGAAATTGAACATAAAAAATCCTATATCTACAACGGAAACTATAGCTTTTATACCCAGCAAAAGGAAATCAACAGAGAAATTCAGCAGAAGGCCTTTGATAATCAGCAAAAGGAAATCAAACATCAAGAAGATGTGATTCGCACCCTTCGCTCCTTTAATCGGGAGAAGTCCATCAAACGTGCGGAAAGCCGTGAGAAAACCTTGGAAAAAATAGAGCGTGTAGCAAGGCCTGAGGCTCTGCCCGACCAAATGCGCCTCACTCTATCTCCCCTTATTATCAGCGGAAATGATGTGCTTCATACCGAAGACCTTTCCAAGTCTTACGGGGGCAATAAAATATTCCAATCCGTGGGGTTTGATGTCAAGCGTGGAGAAAAAGCCGCAATCATCGGACCTAATGGTGTAGGCAAATCTACTTTATTTAAAATGCTTCTGCGGGAAGTGACCGCAGATTCCGGCATTATTCGCTTGGGTACCAATGTTCATGTGGGCTATTATGATCAGGAACAACAAAAGCTGGATGAAACCAAAACCATATTCGCAGAAATTTCTGATACCTACCCCAATCTAACGGCAGGACAAATCAGAAATGTACTGGCGGCCTTTGTTTTTACCAATGATGATGTATTTAAGCCTATTTCTGCTTTAAGCGGCGGAGAGAAAGGGCGTGTCTCCCTAGCAAAAATTATGCTTTCCAAAGCTAATCTGCTTATGTTGGATGAGCCTACCAACCATTTGGACATGTTTTCAAAGGAAGTTTTGGAGAACGCCTTAAACTGCTATGAGGGAACAGTTGTCTACATTTCCCATGACCGTTATTTTATTAACAAAACAGCAGAGAAAATTTTGGAATTATCACCAAATGGAGTTACGCAATATACAGGCAACTATGATTATTATTTGGAAAAAAAGGCAGAGCAGGCTCGAAATGAGGCAGAACGGGCAAAGGAAGCCGGCATGTCTTCCTCGATCTCCCCTGTAGCAGTCAGCGAAACAAAGGTAGACTGGTTGAAGCAAAAGGAACAACAAGCAGCAGAAAGAAAACTTGCCGCTAAAATCTCCCGCTTAGAGCAAGAAATTGAAGAAACCGAGAGCGCCATTGTGAAAGCAGACGAAGCTATGGCAAATGCCAGCACAGATTATACAAAAGCACAGCAGATTTTTGAAGAAAAAACGAAGCTTGAAGAACATTTGGAATTGCTCTTTGCCCAATGGGAAGAGCTCCAATAAAAACGAAGGATGCACTGATTCTTGAAAGATGCAGATGGCGGATAAATTTCTGCTCGTCAGAAAAGAATTGCCCTTTTAGTCACGCTATAGAGGCATTTTGATGCTATTCAACGAAATAATTGACCATTGGTTGTGCATACAGAAAGAATCAGCGTCTACACGAAGGAGGAAAAGGAATGAGAATCTTTTATTTAGCGGCATTAATATTATTGGTAGTTCTTTTGGGTGCAGGGAGTGCATTGGGAGCCAACTCACAAATTGTATTTTACCTGTTTATTTTTATCATGGGTGTTGGTCTTGCTTTTTACGCCCATTGGTTTAAAAAATTTGCTGAAAAGGTAAATGCTTTAATGCCTCTCATCGAATCAGACCCTGATGCTTATATTGTGGAAACCGAAAAACTTTTGCAAGGCAAAAACCCCAGCAACATTCGGGCAATGCTAACTATGAATATTTCCGTTGCTTATATAGAAAAGGGGGATTTCAAAACAGCCTTGGAAAAAATGAAAACCATTCATGGCGGCGCATTGAAAAAAGCAAACAACTCCATCTATTTTTTAAATTATACCTATATTTTGATACACCTTGGTGAAAATGCCCAAGCAATGGATATTATTAAAAAATATAAGAAAAAATTCCTTAGCCTTCCTATGGGGGGAAATTTGCCCCGCTTAATCGCTTTTGTACAGATTTTTGAATTGATGCAAGAAGGCAAATGGGATATTGCCACAGAGCAATTGAAAATTTCCAGAGAAAATTGGCCCGATCGAGTGACTGGTGTTGATTTCTCCTTCCTAGAAGAGCAATTGGAACAGCATACTGCTCAGGCTGTAATTCAGGAATAAAATTAGGCTGTAATGGAAAACTCCATTACAGCCCTTTTGTTTATCGTTTATTTGTTTTACTCGCCCTTTGATGCGAAATAGCCATTGATATCTGACATAAGCTTTTCAATATCCATACCATGTACCATGCTTGCCTCTTCCAAAGTTTCTGCCGCAGCAGAAGGGCAGCCAACACAGTGCATGCCGTTTTCCATCAAAACTGCACCCACACTTCTATCCATCATTAAAAGTTCACCAATTGTCATATCTTTTGTCGCTTTCATATTCATTTCCTCCTTTATTTTATAAGCATTGTATTATGTATTGTTCCTCAAAAAACCCAAAATTAATTACATTTCGGATTTTTATATTTGGCTTTCGGGTATATCTAAAATCAGTTTACGGCAATAAGGGCAAATCTCTCCCGAAAGTTTTGCTCCACCCATATAGCTTTTCATTAAAAGATATTCCCGCTTCTTTCCTCGTTCATCCTTCGCCTTCCAAGTAAAATATCTACCTGATTCCAAATGCCCTTGGGACATCTCTTCTTGACAAAAAGGACACTTCATAAAGACCACTCCTATTCTGATGCTTGGGCGGATACGGGAACTCTTGTCACCCCGATAGCTTTCCCGTCCTGAAAGGTAAAAACGAGCTGCTCCTCTGGGCCTTCTTTGTCACCAAAGAAGCTTCTGGGTGTACCCAAGTAGTAAATCATCTCAGCATCGTTACGATCATCAGGCTCTCCTAAATAGCTTTTCAGCTCTTCTTCAGAAATACCGTCAATAATGGTTCGGTCAAAAAAATCTTTCACAATGGCTTGACGGCTGTTTCCTTCATAGTTGACCCATTTTTCTTTGCTGAAATCCTTGTAACTGTTCCACATCTGACCGCCGAAAAAAGCTACAATCACCAAAAAGCCAAGAAAGGATAAAACCAGCTTGTCCTTCTTATTCATACCATTGCCCTCCCCTTATGAAATCCATTTAAAGCCCTTGTAGTAACGGAAAACCACCTTGCCTAAAATTTTATCAGGTGCAACAAACTTATTATCCCAAAAACGGGAATCCCAAGAGTCGTTCCTGTTATCGCCCATCATAAAAAAGCTTCCTTCTGGCACCTCGAAAGGCCCAAAAGTTCCTTGGGTAACAACTTCCAGATAAGGCTCATCCAAAGCCTCCCCGTTAACGTAAACATTTCCATTTTCTACCTTTATCACATCTCCACCCATGCCGATGATGCGCTTCACATACAACGTTTTCTGTTCAGGGTCATCAGGATAGCGGAATACAACCACATCCCCTCTTTCCGGTTGGTTAAACCAATAAGACGTACGAAGGGCCAAGATGCGATCCCCCGTCATGATTGTTGTTTCCATAGAACCTGTTGGAACTTGCGCATTCACAATTAGCAGCGTATTAACCGCCCCGGCCAATACTACCGCCAAAAGGATTGTTTTAACCCAACTGATAATTTCCTTTTTTGCTGTATTGCTCACATACCCATCTCCTTTGAGAGGCTTTATTTTAAGAACCCATTGATAATTTGAGCTTCCGCTTCTTTTTCCGTCAATCCCAAGGTCATAAGCTTTGTCAACTGTTCCCCAGCAATTTTGCCGATAGCCGCCTCGTGAATTAAAGATGCATCCACATTGTTTGCAATAATTTCGGGCTCTGCCGCAACAATGCCTTGATCCATAATGATAGCATCACATTCAGAGTGTCCATAGCAAGCATTGTTTCCGCTTAATTTAGAACGAAACAGCTGTCTAGAATTATCTCTGGCAACAGAACGGGAAATCAACTTTGCACTGCTCCCCGCACCATCCAAGTCAACATCAAAAGAAGTTTCCGCATACTGAGAGCCGTGGGTCATAATCTTTTCTTTGATGACAACCGTTGCTCCTTCTGCCAACTTAGCACTGGAAATACGTTTTGTGGAATCTACACCTTTTAGCTGTACAGTATCCATTTCCACGTAACTGTTTTCTTCTGCAATAATATGCGTTTGGGGGTTGATAATATTCTGTCCATCGCCATCCCCTTCGCCAATATGCTTTTCAATATATTTCATTTTGGCATTTTTCCCTACGAAAAAGCGATGAATTCCATCGTGCTGAGAAATACCGCTTCCGCAATTGTGGATACCACAACCTGCAACAATGGTCACATCTGCACCTTCGCCAATATGAAAATCATTGTAAACAACATCATGCAAATCCGTTTCAGTCACCAAAGCAGGAATATGCACACTTTCGTTCTTTGTACCTGGTTTTACAATAATGTCAATCCCTGAGCCATCCTCTTTGGGAATAATCTGAATGGTATCCGTAGAATTGCGTCCCGCACTCTTGCCATTGTTACGAATATTAAAGGCCCCAGCGGTGGGAATATTTTGAATACCTGCCACCTCGGCGAGTAAATTTTTGATAATGTCACTCAACATGGTATGAAACCCCCTTAAAATACTTGCAACCCAAATCCACACCAAACAATCCGGGTAAAACCTCATCTTTTGTTCCCACTTTGGAAACTTCTCCGCCGCTGATTACCACAACCTGATCAGCAATATCCAAAATACGCTCCTGATGAGAAATGATTAAAATAGACCCCTTAATTTCCCCATGCATTTTTTCAAAAACATCAATTAAATTTTTAAAGCTCCATAAATCAATGCCCGCCTCCGGTTCATCAAACAAGGTAAGCTTTGTTTTTCTTGCCATAACCGTGGCAATTTCAATACGCTTAAGCTCTCCACCGGAAAGGCTTCCGTTGATTTCACGGTCAATATAATCTTTCGCACAAAGGCCAACCTCAGACAAGTATTCGCAAGCTGCAGCAGTGCTTAAATCTTTCCCACTGGCAAGGGTAATCAAATCCTTAACCGTAACCCCTTTAAATCGAACGGGCTGTTGGAAGGCAAAGCTAATGCCGGAATTCGCCCGCTTTGTAATGCTCCAATCCGTAATATCTTGTCCATCCAATAAAATTTGACCGCTGTCAGGCTTTTGAATCCCCGCAATTATCTTAGCCAATGTGGATTTTCCACCGCCATTTGGTCCTGTCATCACAACAAATTTTTCATCCTCAATCACCAAATTGATATTTTTCAATATCTCTTTCCCATCTGCCGAAAAAGATACGTTCTTTAACTCCAACATATGCTTTCCTCCATTTTAAAGACTTTCGCCTTTTCTTTCGCATACTATATAAAAATGCTATCCTAAATTATAACAATTTTCCAAATAGACTGTCAATATTTTTCCATTTTTTTAGCGTTTTTCCTGTATAAAAACAATCTTTTCATTTTGGCTCCTCTATATTACAATAGTAATTATACAAAACAATAAAAAGGAGGGCATCCTATGCTCGGTTTTCATACAGACGGCATTCGCCTTATCGGCGCATCCGATTCTTTGATTTCTTTACTCAAACAGAAAAAATTACCTCTTGTTTCGGAAATCACTGGGAATACTTTAGTGTTTGCGGTAAACGAAACGAATATACTGACAAAAAAATTATATGCAGCATCCTTCCTCGCTGGTGAAACCCCTTGGTTTGTCTGCACCGTAGGAGACTTCCCCCGCCCTCAGAAATATACCCTTCCCTTTCGGGCTGAGATGGATCTGGCAGATTTTATCACTGCCATTTACTACGCTTCACAGGGTTTTCTTCATTTGGACTTTGAACTCACTGAGCTTAAAGAAAGGCTCTCGGAAGAAAATGGACGAAAAATTATTGCCATTCCCGAGGAGGATTTTGGTAACATTCCAAAAGATGCTTTTGCCATGTGCTTTTGCTTTTCCAACGGGGGCTTTATGGAAAGTGACCGACTTTTTATGAAATTAACGAAAGAATTTGGTATGGATATGGGTAGAGTATTGCTAGCGGGTACTTTTGACTCAAAATACTCCTTTACCCGTGCCTTTGTTCTGTAAAATAGCCTATTTACCCAATAAATAAAGAATGTTACAATGAATCTGCATGGGAAACCATGTGCAAATACAGAGTAGGGCTTTGTGCGTTAAGTGTCTTGTGGACGGGGAGTTGCCACGAGAACGAAAAGGTTATTCCTTGCGGTACAAACCCCGCATCCCGCTGTCAAATAATGAAGAAGCGATTCCTCTTTATTATCACAGCAACCCCAATGAACTTGGGGCTATTTGCGTAATGTTTTACGATAATGAAGGGGTTTTTTTAGAAAGACCCCGCAGAACAAAAAGGAGGTCTTTTTTCATGCAACAAAAACTATCTAATACCCATCGTCTTGTCATTATGGCACTTTTAATGGCACTCACAATTATTTTATCACGCTTTTTATCCATCTCCGCATGGAATCTAAAAATTGGGTTCGCCTTTGCACCCATTGCCTTGGCAGGTATGCTTTTAGGACCCATCCCCGCAGGAATTGTGGCGGCAGCAGCGGATTTTCTTGGGGCAACACTGTTCCCTATCGGACAATTTTTCCCAGGCTTTACCCTCACAGCATTCCTTACCGGTATATTGTTTGGTGCTTTTCTGCATAAAAAGGTAGATACAAAAAAAATTGTACTGGCGTCCATTTCCACTCAAATTATTGGCTCTTTGCTTTTAAATACCCAATGGATTTCCATGCTATATGGCACACCATTTTGGGCACTAATGCCCACAAGAATTTTGCAGACCTGCATAATGACCGTGATCCAAATTATTGTTATCCGTATTTTGGCAGGCTATGCACCACAAATTTTAAAAATGCAGAAAGTGTAAGCTATTATTGGTAAAAACAAAAGAACCCTGTAACAAATAACATATCAAAATAAAAGCTGTTGGCAAAATTATTCTCCCCTGCCAACAGCTTTTTTATATTTATTTTCTATATTTTGTCTCATGACTTAATAAGAAAACTTTATTTTCCAAACCACCACCATAGCCTACTAATTTTCCATCACTGCCAATGACACGATGACAGGGGATGACAATGGCTAGGGGATTCTTATTATTGGCCATGCCAACTGCCCGAAAGGCTTTTTCTGTACCAACCTGCCTTGCAATGTCACCATAGGAGGCTGTAGAACCATAGGGAATGCTTTGCAGTGCCTTCCACACTTTTTTCTGAAAGTCTGTACCCATGGGACGCAAGGGCACGTCAAATGCGATTCTTTCCCCCTTAAAATATTCCTTTAGCTGCTTCTCCGTTTTTTCCAGCAATGGTGTACTTTCTATGATGTATGGCGTATTGATCCCCTTATGAAAAGATACACGGGTAAGGAAACCGTCCTCCTCCCCCAATACCAATAGCCCAACAGGGCTATGATAGAAATGGATTTTCTCCAAAGCAAACACTCCATTCTTTAACAGTCTTAAAGTGTGTCTCAGGGCTCTACCCCCGAACCCTGCAAACCTTTGAAAAGCTTGACCCAAACTTTTATATTGCAAAAACTTCATTTTTGCTAGCAACTATTCGATCCCACTCCGAAAACCAAGGATATTTGGGTTCCTATAAAAGTTTTTGCTCTTGCTTTTTTAAAAAAGCAACAGAGGGTTTGGGCAAAGCCCAATATCCTTGCCCAAGGTCTTGAGATTCACGCTTCAACTCTGTTTGCTTTTAACAACGCAATTTCCGCCCCATACCCCTCTAACTCATTGGGCGTTTCCAGATAAAAGGGTAGGTGCATCAGCTTGGGGTGATTAATGATTCTTGTTATCCCCTCTAAACCCAAAGACCCTTCACCGATTTTTTCGTGGCGATCTTTATGACTCCCCATGGGGTTTTTGCTGTCATTCAAATGAATGGCCCTCAACCGTTTTAAACCGATGGTGCGGTCAAACTCTGCCAGAACTCCGTCTAAATCCCCCAAAAGGTTATATCCCCCGTCATAAACATGGCAGGTATCCAAACAAATACCAACCCGCTCATGTTCATCCACTTGTAGAATAATTTCATTGATTTCTTCAAAACTACTGCCTACTTCACTGCCTTTTCCCGCCATTGTTTCCAACAAAATCGGCGTTTTACCACCATTTCGCAAAACCTCTTTCAGCATTTTAGAAATTACTTGAATTCCAACTTCCGCCCCTTGCTTCACATGACTGCCGGGATGAAAGTTATACATCACGTTGGGCAAAAGCTCCAACCGCTCCAAGTCCTCCTCCATCATGCGTCGGGCAAATTCTCTCAGTCCCTCATCGGCAGAACAGGCATTCATAGTATAGGGAGCATGGGCTAACAGCGTACCAATCCCCTTCTCTTGAGCAAAAGCAATATATGCCTCCAAATCTTTTTTGTCCAAAGCCTTCACATTGCCGCCTCTTGGGTTTCTTGTGAAAAACTGAAAAACATTGGCACCGATTTTTTCCGCATCCTTACCCATGGCAAGATAACCCTTTGCCGCAGATAAATGACAACCTATCCAAAACATAGACATACCTCCTCTAAACAAAGGGAAAGACTAAACCTTTTCCTCCACTTTCTCCAAACCAACTTTGCCTTGATGCTTTTAAAAATTCCGTTATCTTAATATTCGTGGAAACGTTTTCCCCTTTATCCATAGGAGTCTTTCCATCTTTGCCCTTATCATACTGGAAAGATTGTTTTTTCGCAAGCTCAATCACCGCTGTCTTTACAATTGTTTTAAAAACATATTAGATCCTAGTAAAAAATAATGATTCTTCTTTAATATGTTGTTGCATTTACAATAAAATGTGTTAAAATATAACAAAAGATATTTTCAATGTTTTAAAATAAAATATGCTGAAAATATGAGGAGGTATTTTAAATGGCTTTTACATGGACAAAAGATTTGGAAACAGGAAACACTCAAATTGACACCGAACACAAACAACTCATTCAGGCGATTAATAATCTTTTAGATGCTTGCTCCTCTGGCAAAGGACGTTCTGAGGTTATAAATACCGTAGATTTTTTGGCTCAGTACACCAGAACCCATTTTTCCCATGAACAGGTATTGCAGCAAAAATATAAATATCCCGACTTCGAAAATCATAAGAAACTCCACGAAAATTTCATTAAAGTGGTAGACGGTATTGCGGCTCGCCTGAAAAAGGAAGGCGCAACCATTCAATTGGTAGGGGAAGTAAATATGCAGGTGGGCAGCTGGCTCATTAACCATATTAAACGGGAAGATGTAAAGGTTGCAAAGCACATCCTTACCCAGCAGTAATATACATAATTAAAACCTAAAAAACCCGGTTGCATGGCAAAAATACTGCTTGCAAACGGGTTTTTCTTTTATTAATAACCTTCTTTGCTTAAATATCTATTTCCCCTAATCTCAAAAAAAGCAGATGGATACTCCATCTGCTTTTTAAATTTAACTATTTATAGAGCTAACTATGCCCTTTTCTCTTTTGCATCATAAATCCCTTTAAGGATAAAGATAGTAACAATCATACTTACAATGGCAATAGGAAGATTAATCATCCAATTCTGAATCATAGCAGCTAAAATATAATTCACTGCGGAAACAACCGCTACCGTGAAAGCATAGGGAAGCTGTGTAGAAACGTGATTGATATGGTCGCACTGGGCACCCGTGGAAGCCATAATGGTAGTATCAGAAATTGGTGAGCAATGGTCGCCACATACAGCACCAGCCAAGGTAGCCGCTACGGTTATGACCAATATTTCGCTTGTAGGGTCTAAAATAGGCACTACAATAGGCAAAAGAATACCAAAGGTTCCCCATGAGGTACCTGTTGCAAACGCCAAAAAAATCGCAATCAAGAATACAATGACAGGCAATAAAACTTGTAACATGCCTACGTTGTTTGCTAAAATTCCTGCAACAAATTCCTTGGCACCTAACAAGCCCGTAATGCCGCTTAATGTCCATGCAAATGTTAAAATTAAAATCGCAGGAACCATGGCCTTAAAGCCATCAGGCAGGCAAGACATAAATTCGTTAAAAGTAAGTACACGACGGGGAATATAAATTAAAAATGTAATAAGCAACGCCCCTGCAGAACCTAAAAGCAAGCCAACGGAGGCATCACATCCCGCAAATGCATTTACAAAAGTTTCTCCATCAAAAAATCCGCCGGTATAAATCATACCAACAACGCAGGAGATGATCAAAACAACAACTGGCAATACTAAATCGATTACTTTACCTTTGCCCGTTACCTCTCCATCTGAACAATCTGCATAGGGTCTCTCTGGCGTGGTATAAATATCGTCATTTAACTGGGCATTTCGCTCATGCAGACGCATAGGCCCAAAGTCGAAGTTTAAAACAGTCAATATTATCATTGTCACAATGGTAAGCAATGCATAGAAATTGTATGGAATTGCACGCATAAATAAATCCAACCCATTTACTCCACTCACAACACCTGCAACTGCCGCCGCCCAAGAGGAAATGGGTGCAATGATACAAACAGGCGCTGCCGTTGCATCAATAATATATGCCAGCTTTGCACGGGAAATTTTGTGCGTATCTGTTACGGGACGCATAACACTACCTACGGTTAAGCAGTTAAAATAATCATCAACGAAGATTAAAACGCCCAGCATAAAGGTGGATAATAAAGCACCCTTTCTGGTTTTAATTTTATTTCGTGCCCATTCACCGTATGCCGCAGAACCTCCTGCCTTGTTCATCAAGGACACCATAATGCCAAGGATAACCAAGAAAATGATAATACCCACGTTCCAGCTATCCGAAAGCTTTGAGAGCAAACCGCCATCTGTTTCATTCGTAAGAATTGTCAAATACGCCTGTTTCAAATTGAAGTTACTGTAAAACAGACCGCCGACAACAATACCTACAAACAAAGAGGAGTAAACCTCCTTTGTAATCAATGCCAAAATAATAGCTACCAATGGTGGCACTAAGGACCAAAATGTTGCATACATATGACTAATTTCCCCTGCCTCCGCCTCCCCGGCAAAAACAGTGAACGTCATTGCCATGATCAAAAGCATAAAAACAATGAGCTTGTTGAGCATGGGCTTTTTCTTTGTGTTGTACATAACCCTTCCCCTTTCCGGAATCATAAATAAATGTATTATACCCTTCGCTATGGAAACTTACTTAAGACTTGAACTTTTCAGGCAATACCCTCTTACCATCTCCGCCTGCTTTGTTTTTTCTTCTGAAAGAAATACCCCTTTATTTTCTGGAAACAAAAGTATTTCAAATTCCTTGATGCATGTCCATCCCGTAATAAATCCATATGAATCCTGCATTTCAGAACAAAAAAACAAGCCATGCGGCGCATGGCTTCAGAAGGATCCTATATTGGGATATTCCGAGTTTCCGATAGCGCTCCACATAAGTGACAGTACATTACATATTTTGCAATGCACCAGCCAAGCTCCCCTAAGGCAGAAAACCTGACTTCGGCAATGATCCCTTTCTCCCTTCTTGTAGCCTTAACGTTTTTGAAGGGATACTGATGAGCACTGCACCTCTATCTTATATAATTGTTCCGTCGGCAAAAACCGACTTTCTTTCATAAATACCATACCCCCCAGCTAAAGTCAAGCCTTTTCCACGAAAAACACCCCTTCTGGAAGTTTTTTCGTATATAAAATGTCTTTTTCTCATGGACTATTCCCTTAAAACCGAAAAAATGGTATAGTATGGTATAGAAATAGGATAAAAAGCAAAACTGTATTCTATAGAGAACAAAGGAGGTAATTTCTTATGGCAACACCACATATTTCAGCAGAAAAAGGGGAGTTTGCAAAAACCGTTTTGATGCCCGGTGATCCCTTACGCGCAAAATTTATCGCCGAAACATTTTTGCAGGACGCCGTTTTAGTCAATAATGTTAGAGGTATTCAAGGCTACACAGGAACATATAAGGGTACAAAGGTCTCCGTTATGGCCAGCGGCATGGGTATGCCCTCCATGGGAATTTACAGCTATGAGCTGTTTTCCTTCTATGACGTGGAAAATATCATCCGTATCGGCTCTGCAGGGGCTTTCAATGATAAACTTCAACTGCGAGATATTGTAGCCGGCATGGGCGCAAGCACCACCTCTAATTTTGGTGCACAGTATGAAATTGCAGGAACCCTCTGTAATCTGGCAGACTATGAGCTGTTGACAGCAGCAGTGGATTCCGCTAAGGAATTGGGTCAAGACCTGAAAGTAGGCAATATTTTGTCCTCCGATACTTTCTATGATGACCGTCCAAACAACATGGAAAATTGGACAAAAATGGGTATTCTTTGCGTAGAAATGGAGGCTGCAGCTTTATATATGAACGCAGCTAGATTGGGCAAAAGAGCATTGGCCCTTTTAACCATTTCGGATAAGCCCCTTACAGGGGAAGAAACCACCGCTGAGGAGAGACAGAACACCTTCACCCAGATGATGGAGATTGCTTTAGAAGCAGCAATTAAAATGGACAAAAAATAATCGTAATATTACTTGGGGGTATCGAAGCTTTCGGTACCCCTGCTTATTCTTTTTACCCCACACTACAGGAGGATTTTATATGGAATTACCCATTGTCACCCTTAAAAAGGGTGAAGGCCGCATGTTAAAGGCAGGCGGGCTTTGGATTTATGATAACGAAATTGCGCAAACCGATGAGGGTATTGTCAACGGTCAGTTGGTATCCATCTTGGATTTTGACGGCTACCCTTTGGGCACAGGCTTTTACAACAATCACTCTAAGATAACAATTCGGATGATGACACGAGATAAAAATACCGTAATTGATGAGGATTTTCTTCGTCGCCGTGTGGAAGCCGCTTGGGCTTACCGCAAAAAAACCGTAGACACCTCCTCCTGTCGTCTTATTTTCGGCGAGGCAGATTTTTTACCAGGTCTAATTGTTGATAAATTCTCTGATGTGTTGGTGGTACAATCTCTGGCCTTAGGCATCGACAAAATGAAGACTGATATTCTGAACTTTTTGGTTGAAACATTAGAAAAGGACGGCGTATCCATTCGTGGTATTTTCGAAAGAAGCGATGCAAAGGTTCGTCAACAGGAAGGCATGGAACGGGTAAAAGGTTTCCTAAGCCAGCCCTTTGATACAAAAGTAGAAATCATTGAGAACGGTGTAAAATACATGGTTGATGTAGAAGATGGACAAAAAACAGGCTTTTTTCTCGACCAAAAATATAATCGTGCCGCCATTCACAAGCTTTGCCAAGGCGCCGACGTTTTAGACTGCTTCACCCATACAGGTTCCTTTGCCCTAAACGCAGGCATTGCAGGAGCAAAAAGGGTTTTGGGCATTGATGCCTCTCAGCTTGCCGTAGACCAAGCTACAGAAAACGCCAAGTTGAACGGCTTGGAAAACGTGGTTCATTTTCAATGCGAAGATGTTTTTGAACTGCTTCCTCGTTTAGAAAAAGAAGGTCAGAAATTTGACGTCATTATTCTTGACCCTCCCGCTTTTACAAAATCCAGAAACTCCATCAAAAATGCAATCAAGGGCTACCGTGAGATTAATTTACGGGCAATGAAATTGGTAAAAGACGGCGGATTTTTAGCCACCTGCTCCTGCTCACATTTCATGACCCCCGAATTATTCACACAAACCATAGGACAAGCCGCAAAAAATGTGCATAAACGCTTGCGACAAGTGGAGTATCGTACCCAATCTCCCGACCATCCCATCCTTTGGGCTGCCGATGAGTCCTATTACCTAAAGTTTTATATCTTCCAGGTGTGCCAAAACCCCTGATTTTTCTCGAAACACGAGAACAGGCAATGATTATAGCCCATACCGCTGTAATCATTGCCTGTTCTTTTTTTTGAGGGGAGGTATATCTATGTCTATATTTGAAAAGCCGGTAAGGCTTGTTGGCGATTTCATATACATAGGATACCAAATCTTTTTGAAGAAACAATGGACAAAAACCGTCATTTCCTTTAAGAATTGCCGAATAGAATCTTAACGGAACAAGTTAGAACTTTAGGCTACAATCATGACATCAAAAAAGACCTATATTGCAGGAATTCTTCCTGCAACATAGGCTCTTCATTTATCCAATTATTCAGCTTAAAAGAGCAATGCCCTTTTCCAAACGGCGAAGGGTTTCTTCCTTACCCAAAATATCAGCCAATTCGATAGCACCGCCGGGGGAAGTAGGCTCACCTGATAAAGCCGTTCTTACAGGCCACAGTAACTGACCATTTTTAATTCCCATCTCACCAACCAATGCAATCAATCTGTCATGGATTGTTGTTTCACTCCACTCCGTCAACTCCTTCAAAACAGGAATAGCAGCCTGCAAGCTGGTTAGCGCAATGGCATCATCGGTTTTCATTTTCTTATGGGTATACAGCTCCGTTCCATAGGTAGGCAATTCCTTAAAAAAGGCCACCAAAGCAGGAATATCGTTCAAGGTTTCCAAACGTTTTTGCAAAAGTACGGCTATTTTCTTGCCATCCAACTGCGTTTCCCCCAAAGCTTCCCTAAGCTTTGGCTCGGCCAGGGCATAGAATTTTTCAAACTCCATAGCCTTCATATATTCGCTGTTCATCCATGTCAACTTTTTGATATCAAAAATTGCGGGGGATTTGCTTAAGCCTGCAATATCAAATTTTTCCTCAAGCTCCTGCAATGTGAAAATTTCAGTATTATCAGAAGGGCTCCAGCCTAACAAAGCAATGTAATTTACGATTGCCTCAACCAAGTACCCCTCTCTCACCAGGTCCTCAAAGGATTTATCCCCATGACGCTTAGAAAGCTTATGGTGTGCATCCCTCATAACAGCAGGCAAATGCACATAAACCGGTGCATCCCAGCCAAAGGCTTGATACAGCAGATTGTACTTCGGTGTGGAAGATAAATACTCACTGCCTCTTACCACATGGGTAATTTTCATCAAATGGTCATCCACCACGTTTGCAAAGTTATAGGTAGGGAATCCATCTGCTTTCATCAGAATTTGGTCGTCCAACTCTTTATTTTCCACAGTGATTTCGCCATATACCATGTCATGAAAGGTAGTTGTCCCCTCTTCAGGCATTTTTTGACGGATGACAAAGGGTTCGCCTGCATCCAGCTTCCCCTGCACTTCTTCCTTGGTCAAATGGAAACAATGACGGTCATACTTGGCAAACGCCGCACCTTCCCCATTGTTTTCCTTCAAAGCCTCCAAACGCTCCTTGGTACAGAAGCAATAATATGCCTCTCCCTTTTCCACCAATTCCTTGGCATAATCCATATACATGCCCATACGTTCACTCTGTATATAAGGACCAAATGCACCGCCAACATCAGGACCTTCATCATGATGTAAACCTGTCATTTTCAATGTATTATATATAATATCTGTGGCGCCTTCCACCAAACGTCCCTGGTCTGTATCTTCAATACGCAGAATGAATTTTCCTCCTTGAGACTTTGCAATCAAATATTCATATAACGCCGTACGCAAATTGCCAATATGCATATATCCCGTAGGACTGGGCGCAAACCTTGTTCTGATTTCCATTTTTAATACTTCCTTTCACATATTAATCCTGCAAGCTTTTATAACTCATTCTAGTTTATACGCAAACCTGTCCGCTGTAAAGCCCTTTTTCCAGAGGGTTTGGTGCCATTCTTTGAAATTTTCTAACGTTCGTTTTTTGGTTTCCGTCCGTCGTTCTTTAAATCATATCCGCATGTTATCCAGTTGTTATCCAAATAATTGAAAAGCCCCATTACAATGCAAAACTTTTGCACGCAATGGAGCCTTTTTATCCTTTGTATATTCTTCGTAAAATGGTTTCATGCCCCTAGGATGTATTGCAGCCTATTAAGGGCTCTTTCGTTAAAGTAAATCAAATGCTTGCAGTAGTATCTTGCTCTGCTGTATAATTTTTATTCATGATTTTTACCATAAACAGAATGAAGCAAAGAGCTGCAAAAATAATACCAGCAGGATAGGAGATAGCTGCGCTTAGTTTAAATCCTTCCGGTGCCATTAAAATATAGGTACAGCTTACCGCTGACATAAATGTTGCGGGAATGACTGCAACCCAAGGCAAAATTTTATTCTTACGTAAATATGCCGCTGCTGCCCAAAGAGCAATCATAGCCAAAGTTTGGTTACTCCAAGAGAAATATCTCCAGATAATTGTGATGTCCACCTGAGAAAGCAATGCACCAATTACTAACAATGGAATGGTAACCCCAAGTCTGGGTTTGATTTTTTTCTGGTCAATTTTAAACCAGTCAGCAATAACCAATCGAGCACTTCTAAAAGCGGTATCGCCGGAAGAAATAGGACAAGCAATAACGCCAACCATTGCAATCACTGCCCCAATGGGACCAAGAAGGGTATTACAAATTTCATAAACAACACCACCCTGTCCGCCAAGTCTTGTAATTGCCTCTGCCAAGCCGCCTGTACTTTGGTAAAATGCAACGCCTGCTGCTGCCCAAATCAGGGCAATGACACCTTCACAAACCATCGCGCCGTAGAAAATTTTTCTGCCGTCTTTTTCGCTCTTCATGCAACGTGCCATCAGAGGGGACTGGGTTGCATGGAAACCAGAAATAGCACCACAAGCAACGGTAATAAACATGAAGGGCCAAATTGCCTGTCCCTTTGGATGAAGGTTGCTAAATGTAATTTCAGGGATGGTATAGCCTTGCATTACAATTCCACTGGCTACGCCAAGAGCCATAACAATCAAACAAATACCAAAGATAGGATATATTTTACCAATCAATTTATCAATAGGTACTAAAGTAGCCAAGAAATAATACGCAATTACTACAATCAACCAGAATTTTGCATCAAATGTTTCCGGAGTCAGCATTGCCAAAAGAGCAGAGGGGCCTGTTGCAAAAACAGTACCAACCAACACCAGCAATACAACAGAGAAAATACGCATTACGGTTTTCATAAAAGGTCCAAGATAAATGCCAACAATTTCAGAAATGCTAGTACCTTTATGACGCATGGAAATCATACCTGAAAGATAATCATGCACACCGCCTGCAAAAATAGTACCGAAGGTGATCCATAAAAATACTGATGGACCCCACAAAGCACCTGCAATTGCACCATAAATAGGGCCTAACCCCGCAATATTTAACAGCTGAATTAAAAAAATCTTACCATTGCCCATTACCACGTAGTCTGTTCCATCTGCCATAGCTACAGCAGGTGTTTCTCTGTCGTCAGGCTTGAAGGTTCTTTCAATGAAAGCACCATATACTACATAACCTACGATAAGAATTGCAAGACATACGAAGAAACTAATCATAACTATCCCTTCCTTTCATTTTTAGAAATATGTAATTTATAAGTTCTACCGCCCATAGGGAGCAGTACTTATGCCATCCGTTTTCCGCAGACAGCACAAATGGCATATCCCATAAAAAATCTGTTCCTAAGCTTGATAAAGTTGATTTCTGAAATACCATCCAAAAAACAGCGGCTAAAATCTTTATTGTTCCGTTCAAGATTTATTATCAAAATCAAGCAATAAAAATTTATTATTTGAATAATTCAAAAAGTTTATCTATTGAGAATACTTACAAATCCCAACACCACCGCAATATCTTAACTTTGTCTATAGCCTGTCACACATTTCTTGTGAAATATGATTCTAAGGAAAGAATATCTCATTTTCACGCTTTTGTACTGCTTTTTGTTGTCACTGGTTAATATTCAAGCATAAAAAGCAGAATTTGCTGTGCAAAATGCATTTCATTTTAATGTAATTTTAACGTTTATTTAAAATCTAGTATAAAAAATACAGTATTTTCAAAATTTCTTACACCTTTTCCGTGGGTGAAATAATAGAAAACTATCCTGTTTGTTTCAATCAGTCCCGCTTATTTTGTTTATTTCTTCTCAAACAATGGAAAGCCACAGCATTCAATTTTACCTTTTTCACGCCAGTAAAAAAAGAGCTTTCTTTCTTTTTTAAATGAAAGCTCTTTTTTCTATGCCATATATGTCTTTTTATGATTTCAAAATAAAGGTTAAATTACAGCGAGCCCCTAAAGTTCTGCTCCGGCCTTTTCCACAGTTACATACTAAAAAGTTGTTTCAACTCCTTTATCTGGTTTCTACCTACCGTTAAAATTTCCTTTTCATAACCCTGCATTTTCACACAAGTGGTATTATTAAACCATGGATAAATTTCAATAACATACTCCAAATTAATCAAATAGCTTTTATGAATACGGAAAAAACCGCTCTCCTTCAGCCGTTCCTCAAAGGAATTCATGGAGCAAGATGCTGTATAAGACTTCCCTTTTGCGTGAACTATACATGCCCGCTTACCCGTTTCGATATAGACAATATCTGAGATATCCAATAAAATCATTTTTTTATCGCTGTTGATGGAAACCTTCGAAATAGGTTTTTTTTCGTCCTCCCTAGCAAGTGCCTTTCCACTGCTTTCTTGCCCTCGCTTTTTTAAAAAACGTTGTATCGTTTGCTCAATTCTCTTGGGATCAAAGGGCTTGAGAATATAGTTCAATGCATCAATATCAAAGGCCTTCTCCGCATAACTGTTATATGCAGTGGCAAACACAATTTCAACCTGAGGCTGGGCTTTTTTCGCCATGGCAGCCAAAGTGGTACCATCCATATCACCCAAATTAATGTCCATAAAAATCAAGTCGAAATCTTCTTTCAAAAATAACTCCATAGCCTCAGCGCCGGAGCTGGCCTCCATAATTTCTCCTTCTCCCAGACAGTCTAAAATCAAATGACGAAGCTCACTTCTGGACGGCCTTTCGTCATCCACGATTGCTATTTTCATCTACTTCCACCCCCTTATCCATTGGGATTTTAATGGTAACTTCCGACCCTTCTGACGAAGCTTGAATTTCCAAGCCATAATCCTGTCCATAGATGCTGCGCAGTCTTTTATCCACATTGGAAAGCCCAACCTTTGAACTATCCAAGGTATCGTTATGCAATGCATCAATAATTTCTTGGGGGATACCATATCCGGAATCCTTAACTGCAATTGTTACCATTTGCTCTGTTTGCCGTGCTTGAATGGAGACCTTTCCAGCGCTTCTCTTCATCGCACCATGCTTCACAGCATTTTCCACAATAGGCTGTAAGATAAAACTTGGCACCCGACAGTGCAAATCCATGGGCACATCAATGTCTAGTATCAATCTATCCTCAAACCTTGCTTTTTCCAATTGCAAATAGGCGTCTACATGAGAAAATTCATCATAAATATCAATCATATATTGATTCGTATTTAAAGTATTTCTGAAATAAGTGCTTAGGACAATTAATAATTCCCTTGCCTTTTCCGGCTTCTCACGACAAAATGCAGTAATGGTATTTAAAGCATTAAACAAAAAATGGGGATTAATTTGAGATTGCAACGCTCTAAACTCTGCCTTTTGCAACAACTCTCGTTGTTTTTGCGCCTCAGCCAATTCCAATTGGGTAGAAAAAAGCTTTGCCAAACCATCAACGAAATCCTTGTCCGTTTGTATTGATATTTTAAATTTCTTTGTAAAAACCAAAATTGCCCCTACTACATATCCTTTACTATGCAAAGGCGCACCCACAATGGTGAAATTCTTCAAATGCTCATAAAAAATATCTCCCTCGTCTGCCCCTTCGGCAACCATTACTCGGTCCTTGCCAATGACCAATTGGGCAATTTGTGGCAGGTGTCTCCCTCCCACGCTTTCCCCCAATGCAGCAACATCACATTGATAGCTGAGAATTTTTTCCGTATCCGTTATAACCACACCGCCATCCTTGGAGTTTTCCAGAATCATTTTGGTGACCTTATCCATATTTTCCTTGTTATACATCCCTTTTCGCAAAAAGGGCAGGCACTGCTCCGAAATATCGAAAGCCAGTTTAATTCTTTTGGCAGACTCATTATCCTGCTCTATGAAAATGGAATTGAAAACAGAAATGAAAATAACCATGCCCAAGGAATTAAATAATATCATTGGAACAGCAATGATTTGTACCGTCTCCACTGCCGCAGGATAAGGTTTTGCCACCAGTAAAATAATTATCATCTGTAATACTTCTGCTAAGGCGGAAATCAAAAAAATATCAACTTTTTTCCATTCATTGCGCTTTAGGTATTTTGATGCCAAAACACCAATAACACCCTCTGTGAAAGTGGAAATAGCACATGCTACAGAAGTAAAGCCTCCCACATCAAAAAAATACCGATGCAATCCGCCGATGATTGCCGCTCCCATTCCAACAATTGGACCGCCGATAATTCCACCAGACATCACTCCGATGACGCGGGTATTTACAATGGCACCATTTACATCCGTTCCCGTGTAGGTAGACAACACACTAATCAATCCAAAAATTACCGCCAAAGCAACATTGGATTTGATATCTGTTTTATAAGAAAACATAAATTGTTTGATGAAGGTTGTCTTTGTCAAAAGTTGGGCAATAATAACCAACATAGACAAATTCAGTATTAAATTTTTCAGAATATCCAATGTCATATACTTCCCCCATTTATTACAATTCACTTTATTATTTAGGATACTACAACCCACCAAAACGGTCAACATATGGGATTTTGTTTTTCTTATTATCTCACAAGGATTCCGAAAAATCCCCCTTACTACTTTTTTCGCACCTTATGTTTTTATATGTTACACCTTCTAATAAAATGGGAACTCCTATCTTCGAACTTTTTTTGTCAGTCGCCACACACAATGGAATTCATTGCTATTTTTGTTTGCGCATGCTATACTATTTCAAATCAAAATGTATCTTAAACAGCCCTTACATGCATGGTTACGGCTATCCCACATAAAATTTTTCACCTGCTTGACAGTTTACAATGATGATATGCAATTCCCTAAAACAGAAAGAAGGTGTTCCCTAAATGGAACTGAACCAAAACAATATTCGTAAAATAAGAGGTCTGATTGTTTTTGCCATTCTAATTCTAATTGGCCTTTACCGCTTTGACATCGTGATAGGTTCTGTCAGCTTTATTCTGCATATCCTACTGCCCTTATTCTTGGGTTGCGCCATTGCTTTCATTTTGAGCGTCCCCATGGATCGGATTCAAAAAATGCTGTTTACCAAACCCTTGCTGTCGGCGAAAGGAAAGAAAAAACAACGTTTGGAGAAAATGGCTCATCCCGTCAGCCTGATTCTGGCTATCATTTTTGTGCTGGCACTGTTGTTTATTGTGACTGCTCTGGTTTTGCCCCAGCTGGCAACCACCGCAACGGATTTGGCACGCTCCTTGCCGGAAAGAATTCCCAACCTGGAAGCAAAACTTGAAAATTTCTTTTCCGCAAACCCCGAAGCCTTATCTTATCTGTCAACCATTGAGATTGATTGGCAAAAACTGGCCACCGGCATAGCTGACTTTTTCAAGTCAGGCATTGGCAACATCTTAGACTCCACCTTCGTCGTTGCCAAGGGTATTCTAAGTGCCTTTACCTCCTTTTTCATTGGTTTCGTTTTCGCTTGCTATATCTTGCTGCAAAAGGAAACTTTGGGCAGACAAATCCGAAAGCTTCTTTTTGCCTTTTTACCACAGAAGTATGCACAAAAGACAATTGAAATCTGTGCTTTGACTCACAAAATTTTCGCAAGCTTCCTTGCCGGTCAGTGCCTTGAGGCGGTTATTTTAGGCTCTATGTTCTTCGTGGCAATGTCTATAATGCGTCTGCCTTATGCATTATTGATCGGCGTATTTATTGCTTTTACAGCCTTAATCCCTATTTTCGGGGCTTTTATCGGGCTATTATTGGGTACATTTCTGATTTTAACAGTGAGTCCTGCTCAAGCGCTTATCTTTGTTATCCTGTTTTTTATTCTGCAACAGGTTGAAGGCAACCTGATTTATCCCAATGTTGTAGGAGGCTCTGTCGGTTTGCCCTCTATATGGGTTCTTGCGGCAGTAACCATCGGCGGAAGCTTATTCGGAATCATTGGTATGCTTATATTTATACCAATTGTTTCCGTTCTTTATACACTCCTTCGAGAAACAACCAATCATCGCCTAAAAGAAAAAAAATTGAAGGTGGAATAAGGAGCTAATGGATCTCAAGCGCATCTGAACACGGACGGTTAAAGCCATTTTCTTAAAGGACATAAAAGGAGTGCCGATAAATCGGCACTCCTTTTATGATTTCCCTTTTTCCAACGTACTCAAGTATTGACAGATTCCCTGATAATAGGCTTGTGCAGCCTTTGCACAACCTTCTTCTGTACCAAAATCCTTTACATCCTGCTCATTGGTAACAAAGCATTGCTCCACCAAAACTGCGGGACAAGTCATATTTTTTAGCATTCCAAAGGTATCATAGTCATAAACCTGCGTATCAGTAGAATCAATCAGCAGCTTGGAAGTATTTCCTGTCTCGTCAGGTACATAATATCCAAACCGAACGCCATCCGGCCCTCTAAGCCTTGCCCCTGCCACTTTCATTTCCATTGCTATGTATTGGGCAAATGCCAGACTTCTCTCATAGTTCTTTTTTCCCGGAGGCGATGGATAACATTCAAATCCATAGGCTGATGCATCTTCCCCTGAATTGGCATGAATAGAAAGAACCAAATCCGGCTTTGCCCTTTGAAAAAGCTTGTTTCTATCAGTAACAGTTTTATCCTCGCCGTCTTTTCGAGAAAGAACCACGCGGAAACGCCCATCTGCCTCCAATAGTTCTGCCAGCTTGGCAGTGGTTTTCTCTGTCAGCGCAACCTCTTCGATGATACCCACCGCTCCGGTATCAACACCACCATGACCGGCATCAAGGCCAATAATATAAGGCTTGCTAAAGTGAAAATAAATCTCGAATCCGGCATATCCCACTGCAAAAAGGAAGATAAGTAAGATTAGCTTTATGGGCAATCCGCCTTTTCGGCGTCTGCGCCGCTTTTTCTTTATTCTCTGCGGCTCATATTCCCGCCAATTTTTTCCTTTCATACTCTGTCCTCCTAATTTCAAGGGATACTTCAACACTGTCCCTATCCCTGCAATTCTTGGTCAGACTTTTTATAGAACAACCCTATGCTCTCCTTATAGTGGCTTTTTCAATGCCTTTTATTTTAAATATTCATATCAAGGAAAACGCTAAAGATCTTTGAAGTTAGACCTAATGTTTAAATTGTAAATGTCTCATTTTCTTTAGAGATTTGTATTATTTTATCCCCATAAGGTTTTTCTTTTAGCATTCGGCAAACCTCAAACTTTCCCCAAAAATGCATAGGAAATACAGCGTCTGCATCAACCTCCTGCATAAAGTAATCCGTTGCCCAATAGTACTTATCCTGTAGTCGCAAATCCGCAGGAATAAATGCCACCTGAAATTTTCTACCTTTTATTCGTAAGATTTCATCTTGATAGCTTTTAGCAATTTCATTATTAAATTCCTGGCTCTCGCCATTCCAATGCCACCAGTTCAAATCTCCTCCGTGGTAAATTGCTTTTCCATCCTCCAGCACAGCAAAGGCCACACCCTCATCATTGGATAATAAGGTTTCAATGGTAAGCCCATGGAATTGATAGGTTTCGTGGGGCTTCACATACAAAACCTCCCCACAAAAGGCAGTGTCCAGTGTTACATCATGAGAGATGACATAGGATGCCTCATCCGTCCAATCAAGTATCCTTGTGTCAAAATGGTCACTATGATTGTGGGATACAAAGAAAATAATGTCCTTGCCCTTATAGGATTTGGGGTCAAAAAAATCAAAAAGCTTCCCCTGAGAATAATAGTCAAATACCAATACTTTGTTTTCCGTTTCCACTAAAAAACCGCTATGATTAAAATAAGTTACTTTCATAAGACCTCCTGATTATACGAATAAAGTGAGAAATAACTTGGATTCATCCGTAAATATCTATGAACTTTCTGATTCTAAAATTTCCGAGAAGACTGACTTAACCGTTACACAATCAATTAATCAGAATTACTGATTTTACCATATAATTGTACCACATTTTTCTTTAATTTCTACCCTTATAAAAAAGACTTAAGAATTTCTCAAGTCTTTTGACGAAAATGCGGTTATTTAGAGATATTTAGCAATAAAAATGAACCGATAAAAATTGTAAATTTCTAGTAGAAGACTCTTTTGACCCTAATCTTCCACCATTCCTTTTTTCAAGGAAAACTCCCCATGTGACAGTAATTGTTCGGAGACAGAGGTATCATAAAGCCAGTTTCTTAGCTCATCTTCCTTCAATATCAAGGGCATACGATGGTGCACCTCTGCAATTTCTCCCCTGCTATGGGTGGTTAATACCACGACTTCTGTTCTCCCCCCCTGTTTACGAAATAAGGCGGCAAAATAAAGCAGGCCTTTGCCAGCCTGGGAAAAACTAAAACAATGATGCTCATGATCCCATTCAAAAAAGCTATGAGCAGGCACGATACACCTATTTCTTCCAAAACAGGACTGAAAAAGCCCCTTTGACAAAACCGTTTCCTGCCTTGCATTATAGATCAGCTTGCCTTGATTAGTCTGAAACCCCCAATGACCTAAGGAAGCTGTGGTTTTGCCAAACTCTGAGGCCTGAAGATAAGGAATTTCATCGGTGGGACGAGCAATCTGGGGGATTATTTTCTCCGGCGATTTTCTCCGGATCTCCCCCATAATTTTTTGCACTATCTTACTGCCGTCTTCTTGATTCCATAAAAACAGCCTACACATGCTCCACCTGTCGCATTTCACCCGTTCCAGGATTCATCACAAAGCCGTAAACTTCTACGCCTTCATGAATCAAAGGATGGGTCTTGATAATTTCTACCGTTTTTTCCACCGCATGACAAACATCCCCAAAACCAGTCAGCCATTCAGCGGGGTTGCGATGATTTCTCTCCGCCTCATCCAGCGACTCTTGGGTAATTCCCTTTGCCTTCATTTTCTCAACAATCTTTGCACCATCTAAAATGCGACCGCCGCAATCATCATGGCCAATCACCAAAACTGTGTCAACCCCCAATTCATATATGGCAACAAGCAAGCTGAAAATTACACTTCCGTAAGGATGACTGATTTGCGCACCGGCATTTTTAATCATTTTAACATCGCCGTTTTTTAGACCCAAGGCAGCAGGCAAGAGCTCTGTCATTCTGGTATCCATGCAGGATAAAATAGCTATTTTTCGGTCAGGATATTTAGACGTAGCATATTTTGAATATAACTCGCTCTCAACAAACACCCGATTATATTCTAATATTTTTCTCATTTGGTCGTTCATTGTTTATCCTCCTCCTTTCTATTCCTCTGTTTCTCATCCCGCTTCATAATGGCATAAATCAATATAAACCATGAAACAATCAACCCCAGCGCAACGGGAATTATATGCTTTACTAAGATATCCCCG
The DNA here is from genome assembly GCF_001561955.1 of Anaerotignum propionicum DSM 1682. Lineage (NCBI taxonomy): Bacteria > Bacillati > Bacillota > Clostridia > Lachnospirales > Anaerotignaceae > Anaerotignum > Anaerotignum propionicum. The sequence continues at coordinate 176,896 of NZ_CP014223.1, read as the reverse complement.
GAAAAAAAATGAATCCATAAAAAAAGCCCTAATGAAACAATAATAAAATATACCCCTAATATCATTTTCATATGTTCCTTCATATTTTACGCCTCTTTTCTGCTCAAAGCTCTTTTTTATGCAGAAAGAACCCTAGTTCTTTCTTTATGGCCAAAAATTTTTGTTTTTAGTAAAATAATTTTTTGCGTGGTCTTGATAGAAAGTTTTATTTTAAATTGAATTTATAATAACATAATAATTAGTATTCAGTAAAGCTAATTGTTTATGGAGAGATAACCTTTTAAGATAGTTTCCTTCATGTATATGTAGAAAAAAATCCTCCAAATTTACCGTGGCTATTAAAAAAATCTATATAGATAATTTTTAGAGGTAACGGCAAAGTCTCTGGAAAAAAAAATTATTTTCATGTCTGACTCTATACTGTAATTTATTACTACATTGCTCCGAATCAGCGAAAAGAACTATAAAAATTAATCTGAAAGTCAGAAGAGTTCTAGTTTTATAGATACCTTGTTTTCATGGACAAATTTATAGTTTGCCAGTAACAACTTCAGTTTTCAGCATATAAAAACCCTTTATAACAGTGGTTTATATAGGGGTATCTCTCTTTCATTGTTTGAGCAAGCCTAAAAGCAGAATGCCTTACAAAGTCGCTCGTAAAAAGCTGTAAAATTAATGGTTCCAGAAAGTCAAAAAGTTACAAACTGTTATTAAACCAATTTTATTTACATTTAAAGAAGATTGGAAAATCTTCAACTAAATCGGTCCAATGTGGACTTTCGGCAAAAACCATTTTGATCATCGTTTAATACAAAGGCTAATTGGATACTAATCTTTAACTCAACTATGTAATCACAAATAAAAGACCCTAATCATAATATGATCAGAGCCTTTTATTCTGTTGATATTTATATAATTAGCTTAAAACCTCTGAAGATACGTACATTACGCCATCTACTAAAGCTGCAGCCCTTGCCGCTTCTCTTTCTTTGCCATCCACTGCAAAAAGTGCCTCGTCAATTGTGATTTCGATACAACCATCTGCTTTTTCAACTAAGATTGCTTTATCTCTTCCCTGCCATGTTACAGTAAAGCCTTTTGCTTCTGCCGTGTCACGCAAAGGTATCCACTCTACTGTTCCTTCTTCGGTCTCTTCTGTCTCTTCATCAACATTTGAATCCGTTGGCTCCTTAACATCTTCACTATCTTTTTCAAGTACCATTACGAAAGAAGGTGTTGTCTGCGCCGGAATACTTTTTGTGGTTACAGTATAAAAAACCAAAGCATTCTGCCCTTTTACCATTTCCGTAGTTACGCCAATTTTACTCACACCTGAGTTTGTCAAAACTGTGTCATCACTGATATTCAACTTCAACTCATTATTTGAATCAATGAAGTTCTCATCAAAGAGTCCTACCATATATTCACCCTTGTCAGCATTTGCTACAATTACTGTTGCGCTGCCTAAGTATGGAGGCATACTCATACCCATCGGGCTTAATTCCGGATAAATTACAGAAACTACTATACCTTTCGTCAGATTGCTTGCCGAAATGCTTTTGCCTGTTTCTCTATCAACGATAACACTACCGGCATTAACACTAAATCTCAATCCACCCTGCTCATTTGAAATTGTCACAACCTGTGTTCCATCTTCTCCCGCGTCACTAATTTCAATAATCTTTCCTTCATTTACAATAAAACCCTGCACTTCTTTCTGCTCTGCCATAATAATCTTTGGCTCCGACACTGACGTTACTTCTGTTTTAGCAGTTACTTTACTCTCTGTATCCGTATTTGCAAAGGCTACTGTACCACCTGTTACTGCTAATATCATACTCAATGCTAATGCATTTTTTACATTCTTTTTCATAATTCATTTTCCTCCTTAAATAAATATCAAAAATTGATGACTTTCGTTTTTATTTTGTCTGGTACATATCTTCAGACGGCAAGTTGTTTTCAAAAGTTCCTAAAATACTTAAAATAATTCATTTATATTATTCTAACCAATTTAAATCACTGAAAACACTGATTTTTTTGACAGGTTAAAAATGAAGATTTTGAAATGAACTCCGACTTTTAGAATTCTTCAAATTGAGGCAAAAACAGACCTTTAGACTAAGAGAAATTAGCCTAATATCGCAAAAAAACAATATTTCATTTATGTAGAACTATTTCTTATGGCAGAACTTTAAAGTTCTCACTAACTGTTTGAAAAATCGGTGGCTTCTTCAAAAAAACTCTCTATATCAATATTGGTTTTCGTTAATATAATCTGTTTAGTGCAAAGCACCAACGACAAAAAATCAAACGATACTCTTTCATTTCCAGTCACATTTTCAAATACAAAAAATTGTAACAACCATCGCAGCCAAACAGACTAAGAAAGAGGCAAAAATATCATTCTCCAACCAAAATAAAAAACGTTTGTTTTGAAAGCCTTAATTTATTAATCAATAATGGATAAATAACTTGTTAACAATTAATCAGTCAGCAAAACAACATATTATCTCCTGATGAGAAAAAAGCACCTTACTAAGTATACCTAATCAATTTCTTCAATTTATTACCCTTATAAAAAACGATACAATAATTTTTATTTTTTATCGAAAAACATAAAAACCCCCTAAAATCAATGATTTCAGGGGATAACTTGTTAAAGTATCGTGAGCAAGCCATATAAGCCGGGTTATGACCACCCTTATTGAAATGCTCTTAGAATGCTGTATTTACAGGGTTTTAATGAGGTTTTTACTGGTTATAGACACTGCTGTTTTGAAAAAACAGCACTATAAGTAAAACAGTACATAACCCTGAAACTATTATACGCATTTTTAGGAGGGCTGTCAATGGACATACAAACTAACCAGTTGCATGAAGAGTTTTTAGACTATATGCTGAGTGAAAAAAATGCCTCTAAACTTACTTTGCAAAGCTATCAAACGGATTTTAAGCACTTTATAGAGTATTTAAAAATTAGTGGACGATGTGAAAATATCTTAGAGTGCCAAACGAAGGATGTTAGATTATTTATTACCTATTTAAAAATCACCAAAAGTTATGAATCTAACTCCGTCAGAAGAAAAATACATTCATTGAGTTCTTTTTTTAATTATCTATATGAAATGGAGTATATTCAAGCCAACCCTATGGCTCCAATTCACGCCCCCAAACGGGTAGAAAAATTGCCAATTTATTTTTCGAAAGCCGACTTGAAAATTCTTCTTAAAGCTCCGGGGAAATTTGCTCGTTTTCCTGAGCACAGAATGAGAGATAAGTTATTATTAGAACTTTTTGTTTATACCGGTGCGAGAAGGTCAGAGGTGCTCCAGCTTAATTGGTGCGATGTGAATTTTCAGGAAAACACCATCTTGATAAACGGGAAAGGTAAGAAACAAAGAATTGTGCCTATCATAAACGATTTAGGGGTGGATTTGGTTGCACATTACCTAGATACTAACCCCCTACCAAATGCGCCTCTTATAATATCAGATGCAGGGGGCAGGATGTCTGTTTCTGCCGTTCAAACGTTATTCCAACGGTATATAAAAAAATCCGGTCTGGGGAATAAAGGATATACCTTACATAAGCTCAGACACAGCTTCGCTACCCATCTACATCAGAGTGGAGTTGATGTATTAACAATACAAGCCTTGCTTGGGCATAGTGACTTAAATTCAACGAAAATTTACACGCATACTTCAATAAACACATTAAAATCAAATGTTGAAAAATTCCCCGATTTAAAATAGAGACTCGATCTATAATTTTTGTTAAAAATTGTGTATAATATTTCCATAGGGGTGATTAATATGTCAAACAGGATTTTAGAAAGCGTCAAAGGATCTCTTGAAGTAGAGAACTTGAAAATAAGTAATCAAATAACCGTTAATGAAGCAGTTAAAATAATTAGAGATGAGTACTCTACTTTCGGACGTCCTCAATAAATGAGTCATACTGAATTACTCAGCCAATTTAATATTTATTGAATATAATAAAAGAGTGCATCATCTCTGGTGGAATTATCTTAGATAACCCATTCCAAGGACTAGCACTCTTGATTTCAATATTTATTGTACGTATATAATAACCCAATTAAGTTAAATTGTCCTTGATAGATTCTTGCCAAATAAAAAATCGGCATATTTTTAATAGCATAGAACTAATCTTTTAATGTCATTGGAAGAGTAGATTTTCTATACGAAACCTATGTATATCATACCCTAAAGATGGTGTTATTTTATATTTAATATCTTTCTTATCTTTGAATAACCACTATAATAATAAGTACAATATTCTTTGCTATGAACTCCCGAGAAACCATTGTATGAAAAAATGTATTCTGATGTAGCTCCATAATCTATAGACCATTTAATCTTGTACATAGGCAGTCCTTCCGGTCTATTAATGTTAAATATAATGCCTTGGTTTGGTGATAAGTTCTTACAAATAAGCGAAGATGCTCTGTTCCACTTCCCCTTATCTATATTAAAGTTATATATTCTAATATTTTTCGCAGATTGACTTACAGACATTAGCAAAGTTCTATCTTCTTCAGGAGCCTCTTGATTATACTCGGTATAGTATGTAAGTTTGTTAATGTCTTCTTCGCTAGGGTTGTCTTTAATAATGATGTGACTAGATTCTTCAAAAGTATTATTAAAAAAGCCAATTACGCAAATAATTATAGAAATTAATCCCCAAACTGCAAGTAAGTTATTAATATAATCCATAGCTTGTATAGTAAACAAGTCGCTTAGACAGTTCAATTCATTCATCCTTTCTATGTGTACAAAAATCCAAAGTATTATAGTAGAACAAGGAATTTAAATACTTGGAAATCAACAATATATCGTAAATATTTATGATCTTCCGTATTTCTTTTAAAAAACCACTCAGATATTAATCTGAGCAGTTCTCCATTTTTTTATTAACTTATCTATCTTTTGTATATAAACTCATCAAGTTCAGTATCACTCATTTCATTTCCACTTTCAAAATAGTATACTGGTAAACTCTTATGATATTCGGCAAGGGACAGCGGACTTCTTTTTGAGTGCTCAATCACCTTCTCATACATCCAGTGCTCATCATCTGTCTTTAACATTTTTTCAATGTCTCTTTTAGAAATACTTTTTCCTTGCGAATCCTTAAACTCATGTTTATGTTCCTCGAGTATTATTCTTTTAAAAAATTGGGAAGTTGAAAAAAGATAGTTTTTTCTAACAATATCTTTAGGAACCAATAAAACTTTATCTCCTTTGAATTTGAAGCAATCGGTTGTTATTTCCCTCCAATTATTTAAATTGATATCCCAAGTAAAAAATGAACTTTTTGAATTAGGGGAAATTCCGTACTTACTTAATTGATCCAATGTAAAGTCATTTAACTCTTTATGTATAACATTTGTTAATAAATCAGACAATCCATCTTCAGCAAAACCTGGTATAAATACCGGTAAATCCTGTGGTTCTTCAATAGTCCTTATACTTATAACCAGGTGTTCCAATGGTTTGAAATCTTTCAGTAACCCTTCAGCTGTATTGCCTCGTCCATTGTCTCCCCTACCATAACCTAATCTAGTTGCATTTTCTTCACCGGCGTGACCTAAAATTCTTAACTTCATTTCACTATCACCATTTCTATAGGCCATATAAAATTCCTTAAAGAAAGAATCAATAGTTTTAGCTACATCTTTAGCCCAATTTGATTTTGAACATGCAATTAGACAAGGATCAATAAAAAGTTTATTATCTCTGGCCAAATCTACATCAACAAAATCAAAATATCTATGCGCTCTGTTACTACATTTTAATATTTCTTGTGAAACAAAATTTTTCATTTAAAAACTCCTTTTAAGTTAGATTATTAGACTACGGTTAATTAGCTATATAAAAATAAAAGGAGAATAAAAGCGTTTTTTTACCTTTCTATTGACAAATTTCATATTGCAAATAACATAAATTTATAGTAAAATGTTAAGGATTTGAGGACATAGTACTATACGCTAGTGCTTTTGTCAATTCACCACACCGAATTGCCGTTCGGTGTTTTCTTTTATTCTTCTGTTTACTGCTTAAAAAAATTTTGGGGTATTTTACCAAATGCTCCTTCAATATATTTTTGTTTAAGATTTACCTTTCCTCTCATCGAAAGTAATTTGCTTACCCTTTTAATTGAGCTTACTCCCATATCATTTTTACATATAATCCATACTTGGTCTCGCCTAACACCGTCTTCAATAAGTGTTAAATCATGAGATGTACAAATTAATTGTGAATTATTAGGATTAGTTTTCTGGTTATTAAATAAAGATATTAGTTCTTTTACTAAAATAGGGTGCAATCCATTCTCTATCTCATCTAAAACTAAGGTTCCCCCAGTTTCTAAAATTTCGAATAAATGTGGGAGGATAATAAATAATTTTATCGTACCACTTGATTCTGTTTGAAGAAAAGGCATTTTGACATAGTCGACAACTTCCCCATTTAAAAAAATCTTATGTGAAGATTCTATCGAAAGCTTTGCTGTTTCTCTAATAACTTCCCTATTTTCAAAATCATCCTGACTAAATTTTTGTCGTTCAACCTTCTTGTCTTTAAATGATACTTCCAAGTCGTCCATAGTTGGATCCGCTTTTTGAAGGACCTTTAAATATTTAACAATACGGTCTCTAGAAAATGCTTCTTCGGAAATATTAAATCCAGCTTTTATGGTAGCCATATTTAAAACCTTTATTTCCCTTATAGCTGATACTAGTTCATTTGCTAAGCTATTATTCAAAAATGCAGCCATAGATAGACATAATACATCTTCTTTAACAACGCTAATATTGGGCAAAAAAGAAGACAGTTCTGACTTTAAAGATATATCCAAATAAGAGGGGCTTACTCTTTCTAATATTGTCTCCGTTCTTCTGAATTTTTTTTGCAATCGCTCTGATATAATAATCCCATTTTTAATAGAAAATTCATAAGTATAAGAGACACTTTTGTGCATTAAACTAATTCCAAATAAAGTGGGAGAATCCTCATAAGCTTTTGAAAATCTAAACGTAGGAATCTCGGAAGAAAGTTCTTTTAACGGAAGCGAATCAATTAGTTGAGTATTTCCTGATGCCAAAATGGGAGATAACAAAATAATAGACTGAATTTGTCTTATAATTTTACAAAAATACGATTTTCCCGCACCATTTGCACCATAAATATAAGACACTTTATTAAAAACATAATTTTATCTTCTTTAAAAATTAAATTATCTATATATTCTTTTTTTCCTTTCTCAGCCTCAAGCGTAAACTCAACCATATCTGCAAAAGGACCGAAATTAGATACATATATTGATTTAAGAATAGTCTTTTCCATAAATTTCATCTCCTTTTCGAATATATTACTATACCATCAGCCATTCGTCAATATGTTATTTAGTTTTTTTGAACTTTTTTTTCAAAAACGTCAAATAACATGTTTTAAAATAGCATATAATATTATTTTTTTCTTTAAATCAGGCTTTTTATGTATTTAATTGATATTCCGCTATTTTTTTGCAATTACTGCTAATAATAAATAAATATCCAATAAAAAAGCTTTATTTATATTTAATTTCAATTGTTACCAATAACTTGCCCGCCCACTAATTTGGGTAAATTACTTGTTCTTGAAATTTTAAAAGGTATAGAATGGTTTATTAATATCCAATATCTAATGGAAAGTGTTTTTAAAACCTTTGACTTTGGTATAAAAATAGTTACTTAGCCTACACCTAAAGAAACAAAACGCATTTCTTCCATTAGTGTTTTAAAGGTTCGTTATGTTCATAACACTTCTCACATTTCTTGTTTTGGTTTATCCAAATTAATACCAGCTATGGGTAAATATAATTACCGTTTTATTATATTTACCTTCAAAAAAACAACCCCATCTAATTCACATTAGATGGGGTTGTTTTAAAAGGATTTACATTACATAAAGGGGATGTGTAGCAATAAACACTTAAATTTCCAGCTCCGTCGCAGGAAAAAAAATAAAACTGCTTAACCTTCCATTTAAGAAAACATTTTTGTGACTGCCTTAGTCTCCACGTTTTTGTTGTTTTTGTTGTTTATTATTACATACTATAATATGCAAATAAAAAACCAAATATAACTAAAACTCCTATTTTTCTTTAATATTTACCAAATTATTTTCATGCTTTGTTAACGTATAGGCTTTTATCTTATTATAGCCGTTGGTCGCTTTTATCACGACCTTCAATTCATGGATTCCCGTGGACACTGCACTTGCATCTAAATTGCAGGTATAAGGTATTTTTCCTTCGGAAGTAACCTTTTTACCATCCAGGGAATATTCCACTGTCACAGGAACATCTCTAGGTAAGATACAATATGTTGCCAGCTCAATAACAGGTAGATTGTCTTGATAGCTTCCAGCCTTAACGTAGGCCTTTGGCGAGACCCCCATTTGTAGAATAAAACTCTCGTTATTTTCAACGGATGCCTGATACTGGTTCATCATTTGCTTGTTATTGCTTAATGAATATAAATATTTATTGCTACTTCCTAAATCCACGTCAAAATAAATAATGCCTTTTACTTGGGGATACAGCATATTGGCATAAGTATACAGCATTTGGATTCGCTCTTTTGCAAAAGAATTTAAGTCAAGGGATTTCCCGTTGATTCCGTAGCCAATACCACACTCCGTGATAATAATAGGTTTCTTGCTCCCATATCTGTCAACAATATTTTTAAGCCTTGTCAGGGGATTCGCGTATGCCCCATTTCCATAATACATCTCCTCAAAATCCTTACCAACTAAGGGATTTTGGGGATTTCTATATTTATTTGTATATAGAGAAACACCTACCCAATCTACATAGTTATCCCCTGGGTAATAGTCAGCAATATCCACATTCCAATTTGACACATCATTGGGAGAGAAAACCAATGCAACATTGGGCGCTGTCTGTCTTGCAATATTAGCTATCTTAATGTATGCCTGTTTATATAGACTTGAGTCCCCAAGGTTTTGCCATACGTTCATCTCCCCCCCAATTCTAAGCAATACCGGTGCATCTAAAGACTTTAAATACTCCATGGTTTCTTTTAAGTACGCATCTGAAGTAGGTTGCATTATAAGCTTTAAGGAATCGTTTTCCCCTGGCATATTCATGGCAATATGTATCAGCCTAGTGCCGTCTGCATAAGGTCGAAGCATATAATCAAAGTCTTCTAAGTTATCTTGTAAACATTCAAAATAGAAAGAAACCGCCGTTTCATTTTCCATAGTTGCAACACCACCACTGGAATAAACTCTGCCGAAATATGTACCGGACTTCGGTTCATTCTTCATCCCATAAAACGGAATAGATGCTGTGTTTTGGGTTACAGCGTATACCTGTGTCATGGGGTTGATTTTATTAATTCTCTCCTTGGCAAGCTTAACCCCATCTGCATAGCCCAAGTATTCCCCATAGGGAATTTGCGCCTTTAAAATTTCAATAGCATTTCCATAATCCGCAGTATTTTCATAAGACTTATACATGGCTTCGTATGTAGTGTATAATATCTCTGCCTTATTCTTATCCATAGGCTTGTCCTTAAAAATAGCTACAATTTCCTTCCCATACTTTATAATATCGGCGTTATTTCCTGAATCTCTTGCAGTAATAAATGGCTGTTGCACTTTCCAGTATGGGCTTGGAATTGCTCCAAAAGTACATACAGAAAATAACGATGATACCAAAATACTTAAAAGAATCATGTGTAAATTTTTTCTCACATTGAATCTCATTTCTACTCCCCTTTCTATAACTAACTCAAAATCAAAAGCCTCCAATACTACACTGTTATTATAGCATTAAATCTAAAAGTCAAAATTCTCCTGCAATAAACTTCTTTAAATTCTCCTCCCTTTCATATATTGACGGCAGAATACGAAACATGCTTGTTTTTTCGCCCGTATAATTATAAGAACGCAAAAGATCAATAATTTCATTTTTAAGGCCAATTTTGACAGCAAATATATCGGTCTTAAATTCTCTATCTCTTAAATATGATCTAATGAGTAAATTTTTCATAAAAACACCAAAAGATTTTAATTTCTCGAAAAATAAAGTTATTAGAGTAGCTAAACCAAAAGAAGCCAAAAAGCTATTATCCGAATTATTTCTTGAGCCTCCTACAACACTAATCGCCATCATACAAAGGGCTGTAATTATTAAATAATAACATTTATAAATCAAAAACAACAGGAAATAAACAAAATTTGATACTTTCATTACCATCTCCAAATAGATACCTTTTTCTATAATAATACCTAGTTCTTTTGCCAATAAAGCTTGTTGTTGAAAATCCTCAAGCTTTAAAAAGTCTCTGTTTAAAATAATTGTTTTTCTGGAAACAGCTTTTACATATGTATCTATCTTATCAGAAAAATATAATTCAATATTATAATCTGTTTGTGCAAAATTTTTGTCGCTTGCTCTAAATATTATATCCTCAAAATAAACGTAGACTACACTTCTTTTATCTGCTTTCTCCGCTTTATATAATATCCTTGTGACCATATCTCCAAGCCTAAGAAGGCTTAAGGCCATGACCGAAAAATAAATGACTACGCTTAAATTAAAATATGCCTTTTGTTCAGAAAAAAATAAATCTGCAACCCCTAAAAACAGAATAAAATTAACCATTATATAAATAAATACACCTAGATTTTTAATTGATAGAATGCCTTTAACATAATGCTTTTCTTCTACCGTATTTGTATTAACTTCCATGAGTCCCCTCCAAATAAATCTATCACTTAATAAGAAACTTGAATTTAGTATGTATTAAGTTCTTACTAAATTCAAGTTTCATGTTTTGTAAATTGATTTAAATTATTCTTCTACTTTTTTTGTTTTTGCTCTTCCAACCACTTTTGATGACCCGCCTTAACACGTGCATCACCCTCGGCCTGCTCCTGTTTACATATTGCAATATACTCATCCAGAGTTTTCCCTCTGTATTTCTGTTGCTGACCGTTAAACAAGTGATGGAAAACAGACATTTTTAGAAATCTCTCTGTTTTATCTAAATATCTTAAATTGTAAAACCTGGCAAAATAAATGACCTGTCCATTAATTTGATGATTTTCCACCGCTAAGGCATGTATACCAGCCTGATGGATTACTTCACTGATTTTTACGGCTATCTTATACTGATTTTCATTGCTTAATAATGATATCTGATAAATAATTTCTGACATATAGTATACAAACTGATTAACACCTATTAGCAAATTAGCTTTATCATTTGGTACTTTTTTGACCATATCTTTATAAAGTCCAGCCAGTTTATAAATACTATCCATCCTCTTTGTTTCATCCTGCTTTTCCATGACTTTTACAATATTCATAAAATTTTCATGTTCCTTTGGTGTATTAAAATACTGGAAAGTTATGTAGTCTATATTAGGTTTTCTAACCACCATATTTTTGGTGCTCAATATATTATCATAAATAAACGCAATTGTATTAGAAGGCTCTAAAAACAAACCGTCATCACTATATTCAACGGAGTTTTCTTTAGTATCATCTTCAATCTTTACGTAGACAGGAACGTCTCCCAAATATACATAATTCGTCTTCTTATCCCATGTGACTTCTATTCCCATCGTATTCGATATGGCTCTAAGGGGTAAATACACAGTTCCATCTATAACGGCCGGCCTCGCACCTCTCAAATCAACACTACATCCTCCGTAAATGACATTAATGTCTTTATATTCGGCATCTATACAAGGCACACCGCTTTCTGCCATGGCCGGAACCACATTGCCTAGCATTGTCACTGAAACTAAAATGCACATTAAGGATATTTTTATATTTTTATGATTTTTCATTCTGCCTCACCTTTTCTATAATAACTTCTCCATTTTTGTTTTTTGTAATTTCCCTTCACTTCTACTAAAGTATCAAGTACTATAACTTTAGTTAAGATTTATGCTTATTGTTTTTGTTCCGCTATTCCATTCAATGTCAAATCCCATTATTTCCCCAAGATCTCTTAGTTTGTAATAATTATTACCAGCAATGTTATAGCCAGTTACATTTGCACTTTGTTTTACAAAATCATGAGAATAATTAGAAGTCGTTGTTTTTGCAGTAGCATTATTTTGTTTATTGCCAATTTTCAGTTCGCTTCCTGTTGCTTGATACTTGCTTCCCCCAGTAGTGGTAATGATTTTATCTGCATCCTTATCATATTGAACACTAAACTCATACTGGGTTCCCTTTAATGCCATGGCTACATCCCTTAACATAAAATAACTGCTTCCGTCTATATTGTAGGCCTCAGTTGGTATATTTTTTCCTGCTACATTTAAATTTACTGAAGTAACAGAAGCTTTCTTTTCCTCAACCTTAACTGGGGTCATATTTTTATTTCCCGCAATTTTTATGAAGCAAAGAACAGTTTCGCCCCCACTCTCTGGCATGTCCGAATTGTATTTATAAGGTGATATAGGCCCAAGAACATATCCATAACTTGCATCCTTTAAATCATAGAAAACTTGTGTGTTTGGTTCCAATTCTCCCGGATCTCTTCCAGCTGTATAGTAAGTCCCGTCTGAAAGAATGACCCCTCTTTCTACCATCTTCCAATCCTCACCCTTGTAACTGGCCATTGTCAACATAGGAGGATAATCCAATTTATCAATTTGGAAGGTTAGTCTGGCACCTTGGGGCACAGTATAAACAACCGTAGAATAGGTTTCGCCATCATAATTGATTACTTCAGTAGATTTCGAGGCCAATTCCGTTACTTCAATCTTAAAGTCTGTCAATTTTTCACCCATATAACTATCCTGGGTCACGATTGTTTGGGCGTACACATTAAAGCACATTGCGCAAGTTAATAGTGCAACTGTTGTCAATAGTCTAAATGATTTCTTCATAAATTCTCCTCTTTCTCATATGGTTTGACACCGCTTTAGTTTAGTAACTAACTTTGCAAAAAGTCAGCATACAACAATAAATCTTCCATCTGGGATAATTCGTAAAATTTAGGGATAATAATTTACGCTTTTTGTTATAGAAAGTTTAGCAATCCTAAAAGCCATTCAAATTTTAAATTCATTCCAATGAGGCTCTTTTATTCTTTCGATTCCAATACAAGTTTTTGCGTTGTTAAAAGTAAGTGTGCAATACTTAAAATATGTAGTTGCAATGGCTCAGACAAAGTTTCATAAGCAATTTTGATTTCTCGTCTCCCTTCCTCAATTCTATTGATATCTCTACGCATTTTTCTCGCCTCCAAATCTCTTTGAGTTAATATTTATTATAATATTATCCCATTGAGTTAATTGTGTCAACAATTTTTCACTCTGATTGCAATGAGTTCAAATTTATGATACATTTACCTAGAGGTGGTTGAATGAAAGAGAGACTGAAAGAATTAAGAAAAGAATTAGGCCTCAGCCAAAGAGTTTTTTGCCAAGCGCTAGGACTGAATCAGACGACTTACGCAAGTTTTGAGACGGGAGAAAGGCAAATAAAAGAAGCCTATATTAAATTGATTTGCAAAGTTTATAATGTGAACGAAGAATGGCTCACAACCGGAACTGGTAAAATGTTTCTGCCTAAATTCGCTTCTAGTACAATTGAATTATTAGAAATTTATGACGCATTAATCCCCCCCTTACAAGATTACTTGTTGCAACAAATAAGAGAATTGAAAAAACTTCAAGATCGTCTTTGAAGCTCTAAAGCCCAAAAATGGGCTTTTTTTTATGCAATAAACACTTCTAAAGCATATTTATCCGTTGCTCGAACACCCTTTTCCATACAAGGTGTTCTACCCCCTCCTTGAGCTCTTTACTTTTCCAGAAATCTATGCAATCCTATACCCGACCCGTAGTAGCAGGTCTTTTAAACGCATATAATCATCAAAATATGCGTCTTCTAAAAAATAAATAAATATTAGTAAGTTAATATCAATTACTTAAAGAAAGGAAGATAAATCATGGTACACACATTGCAGTTAAAGTACAACCTAGCACCACAGGACATAATTTATATTGAAAAAAGAATGGGGGAATTTAAACATACTGATATTTTATTTAAAGAAACCGGCCTTAAAGCCACTATTTATTTCAGACGGCAATATCCCTATGAGACAGTACTAAAGCATATTTATCCGTTGCTCGAACACCCTTTTCCATACAAGGTGTTCTACCCCCTCCTTGAGCTCTTTACTTTTCCAGAAATTTATGCAATCCTATACCCGACCCGTAGTAGCAGGTCTTTTAAACGCATATAATCACCAAAATATGCGTCTTCTAAAAAATAAATAAATATTAGTAAGTTGGTATCAATTACTTAAAGAAAGGAAGATAAATCATGGTACACACATTGCAGTTAAAGTACACCCTGGCACCACAGGACATAATTTATATTGAAAAAAGAGAGGAGGAATTTAAACATACTGATATTTTATTTAAAGAAACCGGCCTTAAAGCCACTATTTATTTCAGACGGCAATATCCCTATGAGACAGTAGACCATGAAAACTGGTACATTATAATACACATTAACCTACAGGAGTTGCTGAATAAAGGTACAGCAACAAACGCAGATCTCGAGGTTATATATAATAAATTATCGGACTTCGCTAATAACTTCTCTCTAGCAGATAATCCGAGGTTAATTTTGCAGAGAATAGATTTCAAGAGAGATCTTATAATTCCTGATAACACGATTAGACAAGCATATATAGATCTAATTAAAAAATCGTACCAGAAATGGGGTTACTTTACCAAAAGCACATTTTATAAAACTTCAGTTGAATTTGCAAACAAAAGTAGAAAAATAATAATCTATGATAAAAATAAAGAACTCCATGATAAGCATAGATCCCCCAAAACCTATGAACAAGATGTGCTCAGAATTGAAGTTCAATTAAAAAGGCGTTATATTTCCAATCACAAGTGCAATACTGGTCTGGCTGATGTTTTAGATAATTACCTCTCCGAAGAAATGAATAAAGCTTATTTTAATCATTCTGTTCTGCCTGTTATTTTTAATGGGAGCTATAGAACAAAAGAGAATTCCGCTAAAATAATAGACCTCAGCACTTATAGAGCAGACAAAAAGAAAAAATTAAAAGAATTCTTAGAATGTATTGAACAAACCAGTATTAATGATGCAAAGGAATCTTATGCCGTAAATACTTTTGCAAGATACATAAAAGCATTAAACAATCTGGATATAAATCCAATCCAGTTAAGAAATGAATTTATAACCGAGCAAGGAATTTATATTGATACACTTCCTGCTCTGTTAAAATATACTTGTTCCGGTGTATAAGTCTTTCTATACAGTGATCCAAATGAATGCCATCACTCATAATAAAAGAAAAATTCGGAGGTTTTATATATGAATAAAGAAAAATTAACACTTATTAAAATGTTGAAGCAATTTGAAATTTACCTTTATGCCAGAGAAAATTCACAAGCGACGATGAAAGCCTATATTACAGATATATCCCAGTTTATAGAGTTTTTAAAAAACAATTATCCTAGCAAAGTTTATATTGAGGACATTGATTTAAGAATTTTAGAAAGTTATAAAATTTATCTAGTAAATAAGGTATCCAAACAACAAATCTGTGCAAAAACAAAAGATAGAAAACTAGACAGTGTAATTGTTCTCTATAAATTTTTAGAGTCCCACTTCAAAATAGAGAATTTAGCCCAAAAGTTAGTTATAAATAGAACCAAAAAAAATGGTTATTCCAACATAAACGGTGAAATACAAAACAAAATTAAGTATTTATCCCAACAAGAATGTACTTTGCTTCTTGAAAAAATTATAGAAAGCAACCACATTGACAAATTAAGAGATTATTGCATAGTATTGTTAATGCTGACAACAGGAATACGAGGTTCCAGCGTAAGAGAAGCACGCTTTGAGGACTTTGATTTTATTGAAAAAACAATGGTGGTTAGAAATGTAAAAGGGAGTAAGGCTTATTCAATACCAATTACCCCAGAGCTTTGCAACGCTCTTTCCAGTTATCATACTTCCTGCCCACATACAGCAGATAAAATATTTTTAAGTAATAAGGGAGACCCCCTGTCAAAAAGCGCATTCAATAATATGATAAAGCGTGTGCTTAAATATATAAATATTGATCAAAACAAAGTTTCCTCTCATATTTTTCGACATACATTTGTAATGGACATGCTATCCAGAAAAAACGAACCAGAAAAAATCATTAAATTCACAGGACACTCCAGCATAAATGAGCTGGCACCCTACATACACTTTCAAATCGATGATTTAAGAGATTGTCTTAAATTCGTTGCTTAGTCTCAAAAAGCCTAATGATTATATGTTAACCATATAATCTTAGGTTTTTTCTTTTATCATCTCCTTCAAAATAATTTATCGTAACAGAACACTGTTATAAAAAAAGCGTATTTAACACTGAATGTGTTTTGTACGCTTTTTTAGAATATAATTTCTTTATCTATTATATTGATTCAATTAATTCATCAAGTTTCAAAAGTATACTCTCATCAGACTCGGTACGTCTTATAAATGATGAATCAATCCCATTCTTTCTTAGTTTTTCAATCCACTTTAACGCATCTTCTTTACTCACGTCTTTTTCAATCATTCCATAATAAACGTATGCCAATTCATTGGATACATCGGTATTAAATATAGATGGGTCATCAGCATTAACACATGCAATTATATTTGAAGCATCATAAGAAAACCGGTTTATATTATAAATATGATTCTCTGTCAAATTATCAATATTAGAAAGGGTTATATTTGAAGTTGGATTAATTTCAACAACAATTCCAATCTTACTGATATTTTTTCTAATCACGTTTTGCAAGTGCTTTGCTATAGCCACATCTTGCTCTGTCACTTCAAAATTAATTGGCTTATTCATCTCTATGACGAATTTCTTGCAGTGTCTTGCTATAAACAACTTTTCACTATTCCATATAATCGGCTTCTCTGCCATTATGTGCTCACAAGATTTATTGTACTTTGAATCAATACATACAAAATGATCATTTTTTGAGAACATTTTTTTATACCCGTCTACCAGCACAGATGTCGTTAATCCTTCGGTATTCCCATATATTTGTTTCGAAAGAGTATATATCTTGTTTTCGAGATATGCAATAATTGAGGTATTAAAATCACTATAAACTGTACTTAAAATATCATATGCCCAAATATAATTTTCCAAGGCCTCAATTCTTGGCATTACAACATATTTATTCTCTCTAACCCAATTTTCACACTCAATTCCAAGTGCTATTGCATGTCCTATACGGTCACCGGCATGAAATTTCAAATGCCTCACTGCCTCGTCTATTCTCCTCAATCCTGAGAGGATATGTCTAAAATCTTCTCCGGCATGAAATGTAAATCCCAAGCTTTGAAAATTATTGTTCATACCACCTCCTATACACAAAGGCTCATTACTACTGTCTCTAGCATTTTCATAAATGCTTGTAAATACCCACACAGGTGTAGAGTTTTCTAAACTCGCTGCGTCTAAACCAACTATATATCTGCTTAACTCACTATGAGAATTCCTTGCATCTTTTAATATATTTATTAGATTTTGATATTCTTCTTTACGTTTACCAAATGTTAAATAATTTTTCTCTGAATCGCCTTCACCTAAGTAATAGCATTTTTCTGGAAATGTATCATCTTCCCGTTTCAAAAGATGATATACAAGGCCTACTTGGGGAAATTTTTTTATAGGTATATATTTATATCTTACCTCTGGTTGATTGGAATTAGTTATAAAGAATTCCTTTTCCATAAGGCAGTAGTCTTCCCTAAGTATTTTCCGATAGCTTTTTAAAAATTCAACAATATCTTTCCTAAAGTCTCTTTCCCTATCTGGGATACTCCGTCTGAACTCAACCTTAGAAAGATTATTATTTTGAAATTGTTCTCTCATTGCCGTTTCCCAGAATTTATTATTCCTTATTAAACCAGCTTTTGAATTTTTAGAATAAAATTGAAGCTGGAAGTAGTCCAAACCCTTTATGGATTTCCTTTGAACCAACTTCTGAAATATAGTGTTTTTTATGCAAATATACTTTAAAAACGCAAGCTTTAAATAGGATAGAGCACCTTCTTCAATACCGCAAGATGGGTTGTCAGTGCCGGACAATACATTAAAAAGGAATACATTTTCTCCAGAAGTGCTGATGTTTTCATTAACATTAAAAATTCTATAAATAATATTTGTACTGCTATCATCTTCATCCAATAATCCCTCGTAATAAATTCTATCCCATATGTCAATAAAGAACCCATATATATCTTCTTTTTGGAATTGATATATTTTTTCTAAATTGCACTTGCAAAATTCCAAAAAAACTGGATTTAGATCCTCAATACTCTTTATTTTATGAGCTATTATGTTAGCCATGATGACTCTTAAAACTCCACAACACAATACATAAAAAACATACTTTTTATCATTTAATAAACTCGCCAATTTTTCAAACTCTCCAATTGACTTTTTATTAAAAGGACTCATTAAACCTTCCCATACACTTAAAAATGAGCGAGATGCCCCACTATGTAAATGATTCTCAGCAATTCCTTTTTGCAACACTGTGTCCAACTGCATATCGGAAACAGCTACTCTTCCATAGAAATTATGTAGATGGCTTTCATCTTTTACGCCATTGTCTATTAGATACTTTATTGCAACCAAATCCATTGAAATATGTCGATTTAAGCTATGAAACAAAAGAATTTTGTTGTTACCTGAAAATCCCCCCAGAAAATCCGAATCATTTTCATTTTCCCAGTATTTAAACACAAGTTTGCCGTCTCTTTGTGAAATAAGCGCTTTAGCTAAATCAGAAACTTTACTCATACAGCATCCAAAACTTCCTTGGAATTGAATATTTTCATAAATTTTATAAAGATAACACTTTTCTAAGTAAAGGAATACTTCATCATATGAGTATATTGGATAACGCAACTGTAAATATGAAATCAACTCATCTTGAATTGTTCTTTTAATCTTTTTTCGATTTTCTATTTCATTAAAATATTTATCCAACATGTTACTTTCTTGGAATTTCAATGAAATCAATGGATAACATAGAATACCTAAAAATCTGTTAATAGCATTGTTTATCATAAATTCTCCTTAAAAGCTTATTTAAATAGTTCGATAAACTCATCCATATTAATTTTGTCTCCAAAAACCGTAACGTTGTTAAGAAAATCTTTTTTCATAACATCGTTCACTTCCAATTGGCATTGTTCAATTTCTTTAACAAAGTTAACGAGCATTTCTGCATTAACACTGATATTTTTATTATATTTCCACATACATAAATAATAGATATTCAAAATCAGTTTGTTCTTTTCTTCGATTTTTTCTTTATTTTTTTCGTCAATTATAATTGTTGAGTTGTATAATAAATCTTTAAACATTTGCTGAGCTTCTGCTTGTCCATATCTAACTCTATTATTATGTGCTAAATTAGAAATAATTTCTAATAAACCAATGCCATGCTTTGGGGCATTATAATAAGTAAAATTGTAATAGTCCAATTCTGATTTACCCTCAACAGTCTTATTTACTTTATTTAATATATGATTAATGTTGAACTTTGTATTAATTGCTTTTGTATATGTTGCACCAGTATATATTTTCTTGAAATCCTGCCATGAATTACTGAAAAAGTTTGTTATATCCACAAATGATTTTGGTTCTTCATTATCTAAAGAATTACAAATTCTAATCATATTTACGCTAATATTTTTATTTATGTAAGCTTTAATACTATCCGCCATTGTATGATCCCATAAATTTTTAGAATCTATGGATTTAATTATAGATGCTCTCTTTTCCTCAGACGGGTCTAAGTAATTTAAAAATTCAGAACTATTAAATTCTCTATTAAAACCTTGTCCAGTAAAGAACTTAATAATCTCTTGCTTTATAGTATTAAGAAGCAAGCGATATTTTACATCACCCAAAGAATATATGTGTTCAGATAATAACTCATCTATAGTAAATAATGCTTTATCCCTGTATATATTGTTTTGTAGATAAGCAAATTCAAGTCCAAATCCATCATATAAACCAACAATATATTTAGAAATATCATATTTAGCAATATTATTTTTATCGATATTAATATCACTATAACTACAAAACGCTTGGTAGACCGAAAGTATATTTTTATTTCGTATAGCTGAAGTGACATTTGTGGTTAACCTATTCTTCTTATTTTTGTAATCATAATCTGCAAGCTCTAAAAAATCGAAAGAACGCTGACTCAATATCTGGTAGAAATTTAAGGAGAATTCAAAGTTGCTTTTGATTAAAAAATTTATGATCAAGTCAAACGAGTAATTTATAACGGTACTCTTTTTCTGCTTCCCCTTATTATCAACTCTATTAATGTGTGTTTCACCCTCTTGCATATATCCCCAATAATCTAGATACTCCTTCATTAAATCGAAGGGTTCATCTATCATTAATAAATTTTCTGAGATAATAGGATTCTTTATCAAAGTATTTATTGTAGAAATCTTAGCAAATTCGAATGAAAAGTTGTTATTATATTCTAATTCTAAAAGATTTGCAGAGAAATAAACTAACAGAAATAGTGAGAATCTTTCTACCGGTGATTTTATTATTTGGTTCTCTTTGTTAGAATATATTAATTGTATTAGGTTATCCCATCTTATAGTCGTACCCGCTTGGGTATTTCCAAATAAAATAACATTTTCAAACAATTCAACTCTATTTTTATTATAAATAGGGTTGGAGGAAACTATTGTTTCAATTAAAATTTTCCTTGTAGAAAAATCAAGTTCTTGATCTTCATCAATTTGTAATAATACATTATAAACATTATTTAGTCCTCTTGAAGTATTATCAAAAAGATGATATGAGTATAACGGCATTAAAGTTTTATTAACCTTCTCTTCATTAACAATATCAGGGTACATAACAACATCAAACAAGCGAGACTTCCCATCTGTATTATGATTCTCACATCTATCTAGAGCTTTCTTTAATAACTCACGAAGAGAGGAACCTTCATTTTTACCATCTATAGATATATTAAACTTTCCCCTTTGTTCAAGCGACCATAATTTGATATTGTGACGATACACAGGAGGTACCACTTTCTTTAGATATTCATACGCCTGAATTTTCTTTCTATCTAGCAAGCACCCATTTTTTTCATTCAAAAACTCTTGCCTCATTGCATCTGAAGTAATAAAACCCTCTTGTCTTAAAAATTCCAATGTTAATGCCTCTTCAAAGGTATCCAAATCTCCTGAAATAAACGTTAATATGTATGGACTTGATAAATAAGATAGCAGTGTCTTTACCACATCACTGCACCGTCTTGTACTCAAGTCAATATCGTCAATAAATACTACTATTAAAGGATTCCCCTTAACTTCGTTTTTGCGTTTTTTAATCAGCAAACCAATAACGGTATTAAGCTTTTTAATAAATTCAATATCTGAGTTGAACACCTGTGTAGTTTTTTTAAGATACTCGGGCTCACTGCTAAACTCTTGTATCAAAATATCTCTATAATCTTTTTGTATATATGCATATTGTTTTATCGCTTCATCATAGGCCCTTTTCAAATCATTTTCTTTATTCACTCCACATCCATTAGTTCTTTTATCTTCTTTTCTGACTATTTCGTCAACATTACTTTTAAATAACCCAAGTATTGTAGCCATAAGCGTACTTGCCTCTGACATGTTTTCAGGAATAATCAGATCTAACACAATATCCCCATTTTCTTCAATATTTTTTTCTTTCTTTAAATTTTTAGCTATTGTTTTTAAAACAGATGTTTTACCTGCACCTCTTTTCCCCATTATTCCTATATTATTGGTCTTTTGCATATCAGTATCAGCATCTGCTGAAGAGTTTCTTATTTCTATTATCTGGTCTTCTATTTTACCGTATGTTGGAAGAATTAACTTAATTTCATTATCACTTAAACTTCTTGCCCCTATTTTAGTCTGCCCACCCATAATTTCCTCCATAATTGTTGAATTTTGTCAATCATATATACTAACTTATATCACAGTTCACCGCAAAATAAAATACCTTTTCCAAATTTTTCAATAAAATGTATTTATGATGTAGATACTTTTAAAACTATAAATACTTAATATATCAAATGATTTACCCACCTATAAAACTGACTTATCTTATAAAGATTGATCTGTTCTATTTAAAAATATGTTTTCTTACCCGTGCGCAAATATTTTCGTATAAATTTTATATTGCCATTTCATCTAATCCTAAGTATAATGAAGAAAATCTAATACGGCAAATAAATGAGTATTTCAAATTAGGAACCCGGCATTATATCTTGTAAAAACGATACAATAAGTACTTTTTATGTTTTATCGAAAAACGTAAAAAACCCTCTAAAATCAATGATTTCAGAGGGTGAATACTTAAAATATCGTGAGCAAGCCATGTAAGCCGGGTTCTGTCGTGGACAGTCATCTATCTTGGTCTGTTGTTGCCAACAGCATCATGCGACATGATTGAAACAGGACGAGCAGTCCTCACGTTTCATTTCGTCTTGCTTCAGGTGGGGTTTACAGAGCCTCCCCTGTTACCAGAGAAGCGGTGGGCTCTTACCCCACCTTTCCATCCTTACCTGCATATACAGGCGGTTTATTTCTGTTGCACTATCCTTAGAGTCGCCTCCACCGGTCGTTAACCGGCACCCTGCTCTATGAAGCCCGGACTTTCCTCACCTTTATGGGGCGCGACCATCCAGCTTACTCACGGATATCATTATACGACATCCCGTTTCTATTGTCAAACCTTGAAACAGCTGCCTCCAACAAATTCCTTAATCAACGAATTATTGGGAATTTCAAGACCAGGTGCTGCAAGGAAGTACCCTAAAAACTTAATTAAACGTTTGGCAGTAATATATTCAGGCTTTGAAGCATCTACTGCAAACAATAAAGGCTCTGCATATTGCTTTAATACGCTCAACTCATAAATCGTAGCTGAATTGAAAATTGCATCGGCATTTTCTTGATAAGGAAAAATATTTTCTTCCTCACCTTTTTTCACCATATTCCAAGACTCAATGGTGGCCGCCGCATCTCTGCCTCTAAACTGATTATCTCGAACCATACGACGAATCAAACGACTGTCAGAAGTGGAAATCCTGTTATGGTCGTCAATATTTAACTGGGTGATTGCATTAATAAATATTTTAAACTTATTTTCTTTAGGAATTTCTGAGGTCAGCATATCATTCAATCCGTGAATGCCTTCAATTACTAAAATTTCATCTTGATCCAGCTGAATATAATTCCCTTTATACTCTCTCATTCCCGTTAAAAAGTTAAAGGAAGGCATTTCAACCCGATCGCCCACAATAATATTTTTTAAATCCTCATTTAATTGCTTTAAATCCAAAGCATAAATACTCTCAAAATCTTTATTTCCTTGCTCATCCACAGGTGTAAAGTCTCTATTCACAAAATAATCATCCAGAGATATTTTGTGAGGGCGAACCCCTAACGCACGAAGCTGAATGCACAATCGATTTGCAAAAGAGGTTTTACCGGAAGAAGAAGGTCCCGCAATTAAAACCATCTTTACCTGATCAATACGATGAAAAATCTGATCTGCAATTTGTGCAATTTTCTTTTCATGGAGCGCTTCATTAATTCTGATTAATTCACCGAATTCTCCCCTTACTAGTATATTGTTCAAATCCGCCACATTGGCAACGCCCATTAACTTGCACCATTTCATTTGCTCCATAAAGACAGCACTGATTTTTTCAGGGTTTACAAATGGAGGGATGCAATCAGGATTTAGGGTGCTGGGCATACAAATCATAAATCCACTTTCATGAAGTATCAGCTCAAATACCCCCAATACCCCTGTTGAAAATGGCATATAACCATAAAAATAATCGTAAAAACCGTCCATTTCATACAGATTCACATTTGATGCACGACGAAAACGCAGAAGCTCAACCTTATCCTGCATACATTGCTCTTTCATAATGCCTATGGCCTTATGTTTACCGAAGGTATGCTTCACAATGGGCAAGTTGGCCTTTACATATTCGTCCATTTTTTCTTTCAGGCGTTTTAATAAAACATTGTCAATGGTTAAATTTTCACTGACAATTTCGCAATATAAATTTCCTCTTAAGGAATGCTCAATAATCAAAGCGGCATCTTTTCCATACAAGTCCCAAACGGCTTTTGCCAACAAAAATGATACACCTCTATGATATATTCGTTTTCCCTCTTCATCTGATATATCAAAAAATGAAATAGGCTCACTTTCATGAATGGCACTGCGTAGTTCCCGAAGGCGGTTTCCTTGCTTCGCTACCATAATATTGCCTATACAAAAATCCTGAAAGTCTTTTGCTAACGCTCCATAAGTAATTCCTTCCTCAACCATAGTGCTCTTACCCATAACATTAATCTGTAACTGCTCCAAAAACATCTCCTCCTATATCATCAAATTGACCAAAAAGTCTGCCCATTCACCTTAGAGCATACCACCTCTAGTGTCCATCCTTTTTCTTTTGCTTCCTGCTGTAATGCTTTTTGTAAAATAGGTACGATAATTACTTCACTGGCATAATGGGTAATATCTCCTACACAAAGACCCATTTCCAAGGCTTTTTGGGCTTCGTGAAATTTCAAATCTCCAGTTAAATACAAGTCAGCACCCTGTTTCTTTGCCGCCGCCATAAATTCTACACCACTGCCTGTACAAAGGCCTATTCGCCTTATTTCTTGGTTAGGATCCCCCACAAGGCGAAGGATATCATCTATATTCAGCTTATCCTTTAATCGTTTTGCAAATTCAGAAAAAAGCATTGGCTTTTCTAAGTCGCCGATGCGGCCAATCCCTTCTTTTTTACCCTTTTGCTCCACGGGATATATGTCATAAGCCACTTCCTCATAGGGGTGTACTGCCTTCAAGGCTTCTATAATTCCATCCACCTTATTTAACAGTGCAATGGTTTCCAATCGGCACTCTGCTGTTTTCTCTAAAGCCCCTTCTTTACCAATATAAGGTGAAGCTCCCGCTAAGGGTAAAAAGGTTCCTTCTCCTTGGGTTTGGAAGGTGCAATGGGAATACCCACCAATATGCCCACCTCCAGCATTACACATTGCTTCCCGCACAACTTCCAAGTGACTTTGGGGTACATAAACAACAATCTTTCGTAGTTCCTCTGTATATGTTCCCTTCAAAATTTCCACATTGGTAAGGCCAATGATTTCCGCAAGAACATCATTTGTACCTCCCTTTGTCACATCCAAATTTGTATGGGCAGAAAGTGCCGCAATCTCATTTTCAATTAACTTATAAATCCGTTTGCCCAAGGCATCGTTTTTTATGATCCTGTCTATTTTTCGGAAAAGCAGCATAGGATGATGGGTCAGTATCAAATCCGCTCCAATTTCTACGGCCTCATCTATCACAGAGTCTATTACATCTAACGCAACCAAAACCTTTTTCACTGGATGCTCGTTATCCCCAACGGCAAGGCCGGTATTATCCCAACTTTCAGCTAAATTTGGTGGTGCAATGCCCTCCAAAAATGTAACAATATCCTTCACTGTTGCCAACATGCCAAAGCCTCCCTTACAAACCCAAGTCCTTCTTTCAACTGAGTCAGGCGCTCCTTGGCACTTTGCGTATCACTTTTTTGAAGTTTCTCCTCCAACAAA
Source organism: Anaerotignum propionicum DSM 1682 (assembly GCF_001561955.1). Lineage (NCBI taxonomy): Bacteria > Bacillati > Bacillota > Clostridia > Lachnospirales > Anaerotignaceae > Anaerotignum > Anaerotignum propionicum. The sequence continues at coordinate 151,111 of NZ_CP014223.1, read as the reverse complement.
AGATACTTTCCCTCCTCAGCAATTAACAACTCTTTTAGTAATGGTTCTTTTTCCAATAATAACCTTTTACCATATAAATAGTCAATCTCTCGCTGATATTTTTCTGCTCCAGGAATACAGCGGATAATGGTATAATATTTGCCGTCTTCTTTTATCATCATCTCAGCTTCAATGGAAAAACCAATGCTATGCAAATGGCGGCGCACCTGATCCACGTCGTGCTGTGGTGCCAGAATCAGTTCCTTTAGGGATTTTACTACCTCAGGGCTATCCTCTAATATGCGTATCATTAGCATACCACCCATACCTGCAATGATTGCGGTATCTGCCTCACCCGGCTGTAATGTGGTTAGCCCGCTTCCCAATCGGGTCTCAATCACCCCTTGGGCTTGATGCAAAAATATATTCTCCCGGGCTTTTTCCAACGGACCTCTTCGCACATCACAAGCATATGCCTTTTTCAGCTTTCCTATTTTATGTAGATAAATGGGCACATAACCATGATCCGTTCCAATATCCGCAACAACTGGATAGGAAACCAAGGCCGCAACCCCTTGCAGTCTTTTTGAAATATCCATATTTCATTCCTTTCTATGTCAAAGTTTATTCCAATATTTTCAGATTTACTACGTTTTTACAGTATAAGCTAAAAATCAGTGTTTTTCTCAATTATAAAACAGTCTCACCAAAATTTATTTATCATTTATAGACTTTTTAGAATTAAATCTAATCAGAAATATTACATGTACATCTTTGTACCAGTCTGATTTACATACTACCTATCAACAACGACAAAAAATTTTAGAAGTCTGACAATTGAAATTTATGAAAGATGAAGTAATTGCGTGCAATGCAGATGGTAAGTCACTCCTCACACCCACACAGAATAAAGCTTCTTTCTTCCATCCTTTTCTTAAAAAAATAACGGGCGAAATTACAGAAATTCGCCCGTTTTAACATTTAATTATTCCAAGTAGTCCTTTAATTTTTTACTACGGCTGGGATGGCGAAGCTTTCTCAAGGCCTTAGCCTCAATCTGGCGAATACGTTCACGGGTAACGTTAAATTCCTTTCCAACCTCTTCCAGGGTTCTTGCTCTTCCATCATCCAGACCAAAACGAAGGCGCAATACCTTCTCTTCTCTATCTGTCAGGGTATCCAGCACCTCAATAAGCTGTTCCTTCAACAATGTGAAGGCCGCCGCTTCCGCAGGTGCAGGAATATCGTCATCAGGGATAAAATCTCCCAAATGGCTATCCTCTTCCTCGCCGATAGGAGTTTCCAAGGAAACAGGCTCTTGGGCAATCTTCATGATTTCCCTTACCTTATCTTCGGACATCTGCATTTCCGCTGCCAGTTCTTCTGCAGTTGGTTCACGCCCCAATTCCTGCAAAAGCTGTCTGGAGATACGAATCAATTTATTGATTGTCTCTACCATGTGCACGGGAATACGGATGGTTCTTGCCTGATCCGCAATGGCACGGGTAATTGCCTGTCTGATCCACCAGGTGGCATAGGTACTGAATTTATAGCCCTTATGATAGTCGAATTTTTCAACTGCCTTAATGAGCCCCAAATTGCCCTCCTGAATCAAATCCAAAAACAGCATGCCTCTACCCACATAGCGCTTTGCAATACTTACAACCAGACGAAGGTTGGCCTCGGCAAGCTTTTTCTTTGCTTCCTCATCGCCATCCTCCATGCGCTGTGCCAAATCAACTTCTTCATCTGCGCTTAACAGGGGAACCTTGCCGATTTCCTTCAAATACATACGCACCGGGTCATCAATATTGATACCTTCGGGCAATGTCAGATCCAGATCCTTTTCAATCTCCTCTTCCGCATCCATGTTACCCAAAACGTCAATTCCTTGAGATTCCAGATACTCATAAATGCGTTCAATTCGGTCGGGGTCAAGGTCCAAATCCGCCAAATGATCCATGATCTCTTTATATTCTAAAACACCTTTTTTCTTTTTTCCATGCTGAACCAATTCCTCTAAACGGGTCAACAACGTAGTTTCTTCGACGGATTTCAACGCAATCCTTCCTTTCTCTGCTCTTATAGTCTAACCATCTTAAATGGTAATATACAGGGAATCCAGCATTCTTTTGGCTTCCACCAGCCTTTGTATCTCTTCCACCGTAGCGGCGGCAGCCGTCAATTTGTCGATTTTCGTCCGTTTCAGTAGTTTTACCGCTTCATTCATCGCCTTTTGTAAATCTTCCTTACTTTGGGCGGGAAGTTGGATTGCGAAAATTTCCGTTACAGGCTTTTGCTCGGCTCCGTTTTCAAAAAAACTTACCAGCTCTGCGGGAAACACATTTCCTACATCCCGCCATAATTGGCCAATGGCCTGAAAAACCCGATAATAGATTTCTTCGGTAAAATCCTCTTTTTCTAAAACACTTACTAACTTTTCGTAAATCTTCTGCTCCGATGCACAATAATACAAGATACTTCTTTGGGCTTCCATAAGTCCCTTTTCCCTATGGTGTATCACATCACTTGCCTTTTGATTCATTTGCCGTCTTTTTTCGGCCTCATTTTGAAAAGCCATGTCCTCTTTTTGCACACGCTTATCAATTTCACTGCGGATTGCTCCTTCTTCCACACCTGTCATACGGCTTACCTCACCGGCATATACATTGCGCTCAATGGCATTATCCAGCTTGGAGAGGATGTCTGCCGCCTCTGTGGCAAAGCGCACACGATGCTCCGGGTTGTTCAGGTTATATTTCTTTTGAATACAGGCGATTTCGAAAGAAATATAGTGGACAGCGTTTACCAGGAGTTTTGAAAATTCAACAGCTCCGTTTTGCTTAATAAAATCATCGGGATCCTTCCCATCAGGAACTTGAGTCACCCGCACTCGAAAGCCGTTTGCTGTTAAAACAGGTATGGCTCTGAGGGCGGCATTGGTACCCGCTTCATCACTATCATACAAAAGTATGATATCCTCGGCGAATTTTTTCAGTGCACGTGCATGCTCCTGATTAAACGCCGTTCCCAGTGCTGCCACCACATTGTGAAACCCAGCTTGGTAAAGGGAAATCATATCCATATATCCCTCAACCAAAATCAATTCCTTTTTGCGGGCGGCTCTGGCAAAATTCAAGCCGTATAGATTTCTGCTTTTGCTAAACAGAATTGTTTCCGGAGAATTTAAGTATTTTGGTTCCCCTTTCCCAATGATGCGTCCCCCAAAGCCAACTACTCTGCCTTGGGGATCAAAAATAGGAAACATCAACCGACCACGAAAACGATCATGATATCCATTTTTCTCTTTATTTTCGATAACCAAACCGCTTTGCAGCATATCCTGAATGGAGTATCCCTTTTCCTTCAAATGCTCCATTAAGGCACCTCTTCGTTCTGGCGCATAGCCTAAGCCAAATTTGCGGCTGATATTGGGTTGAAGCTTTCTTCCTTCCATATAGCTGCGGGCAATAGTGCCTTCATCACTTTGCAAAACCTCGTGATAAAACCGCCCCGCCACACTATGGATTTCAAACAGCCTTGCCTTCAACTGCTCCGTCGCCAGAGCTTGTCCGCTCTTTTCCGGCTCCGGTAACGCAATATGCATACGGTCTGCCAGCTTTTTTAAAGCTTCGGGAAAATCGCAGTTTTCCATCTCCATAACAAAACCGAAAACATTCCCTGCGGCACCGCACCCAAAGCAATAATAAAATTGTTTTTCGCTGTTGACGGAAAAGGATGGAGTTTTTTCATTGTGAAACGGGCAAAGTCCGAAATAAGTACCGCCTTTTTTCTTCAAAGGAACATATTGAGAAATCACCTCAACGATATCGTTTTGCAAACGAACCTCTTCCACGATTTCACGGGGATAGCGCACAACCAACACCTTCCTTTTTCCCTTCGCTTTTCTATAAACAGTCCAAAAGGAAGTGAACCTTTGCCTGCACTTCCTTCTCGAATATAATAATTCGACAGAAGCTTCAAAATTCCTTTCGCTAACCTTTATTTTGTATATATGCCCAAAAATTTATGAAAAAATGACATCATTTTATAAAATTACATCCATCAATCAAAGAAACTGAACTTAATAGGCATAGAAAGGCGATATTAGTGGGATTTTCTTCCTTGGAATGGAAATCCTCTGTTCCATGGTCAGGAATGCCATTTTCTTTCAAACAAATTATGTTATACCATTTCATGAAAACAGGTGCTATAGAAACATTGTTCAAAGTTTGCTCCACTCCTTGGGAATAAATAACTGAGAGTATTTTGCAACTGCGAAGCGATCAGTCATGCAGGCGATATAGTCACAAGTCACCTGCCAAACAGGCTCACCCTCTTGCAACAGCTGTAAAAACTCCCCTTCCATCACTTCAGGATGGGCGATATAATATTCATATAAATCTCCAATGATTTTCTCAGCCTTTTCATGCTCGTCAATGGCAACCCGACTCATATAAACCCTACGAAACATAAATTCCCTTAAGTTCGTCAAGGTTTCACGCATTTGCTTGCTCATATGAATTTCACCGTTTCCCGCGCTATTCATAATGGTGTCCCGAATCATAGCATTGATGCGACTGCTGGAGGTGGTACCAATCAGTGCCACAATCTCCTCTGGAATATCCTCAGGCAAGAGCATTCCTGCCCGCACAGCGTCATCAATATCATGATTGGTATAAGCAATCTTATCCGAAAGCTGCACCACCATCCCTTCCATGGTAGAAGGTGCCCCACTGGTGCGGTGGTTTAAAATGCCATCCCGCACTTCCCAAGTTAAATTCAGACCGGCACCATTTTTCTCCAATCGCTCCACTACTCTCAAACTCTGTTCATTATGAGAAAAACCACCGTGGGCTTCACAAAGCTTGGAAAGCTTCCGTTCACCGGCATGCCCAAAGGGGGTATGCCCTAAATCGTGCCCCAAAGCGATTGCCTCCGTCAAGTCCTCATTGAGGCACAAAGCCCTTGCAAGACTTCTGGCGATTTGGGCAACTTCTAAGGTGTGGGTTAGCCGAGTGCGGTAATGGTCACCCTCCGGGGAGATAAAAACTTGGGTTTTGTGCTTCATGCGCCGAAAGGATTTGCAGTGTATAATTCGATCTCTGTCCCTTTGAAAATCTGTGCGAATGTCGCATTTTTCCTCAAACCGCTCTCTTCCCTTGGTATCAACACTTTTCTTCGCATATGTTCCAAGCAGCCTTTCCTCTCTTGCCTCTTGCAAAAGTCTCAGCTCCATGCTATCCCTCCCTTTGGTTCGTCCTTTTATCTTATTCTCTTCTTATACTAGAAAAATACGAGATTCTCTGCAAAAATCCTCTTTTATGCTCAGGAAAGATTATGAAATCAGCCATTTAAGGCATTTTATGAAACATTCAAGAGACACAGTACATCTCTACGCAAAGAAATGAGCCACCCTTTTTTAGGATGACTCTCATTTATATTCTAAGTTTTAGGAAAATATGATGATTGAACCTTATCTTTCCAATTTTCTTTCTATTTCATATGTGTTACAGATCTTAATCGGGCACCTTGCCACTACCACCGTATTCGGCGTATTTTCTCCCTCGTACCTGCACAAATTCCAGTTCAGGATAACGCAGTGCTGTCAAATAACCACCGTAAACACAGCCTTGATCGATACCTACTGTATTATGCACAATGCGAGGGCCTTCCGCAACAGTATGGCCATAAACCACAAATGTCTTGCCGTGATAATCTGCCGCCCAATCCAAACGTACGGGCTTGCCGTTGTCTTCAAATACTCCTGTTGTTTCCCCATATAAGCACACTGCCCGAATTTTGTTGGAAAAGCGCCCCATAGACTCTTCCCGCAACCCTCCATGGACAACTGCCAGCCTGCGCTTGTCCAACAGCAAATAGTAGCATTGGCTTTCATAACAACACATAAACCGATTGCGAAAAGCAATTCTTTCTTCCTTGGATAGTTTTTCAAACTCCTCTACAGTATTTTCTAAGCCATGGGAGAGACGAACCTTATTCCCTAAAAAATAACGGTAAAGCTTATTGCAATGGTTTCCATGAACCCAGAAAGCACCTGCGAAAGCCACCTGATCCATCCAAAATTCCAATGCAGCTATATTCTTAGGCCCTTTATCTGCCACATCACCCACAGAAATCATTCTTCTGCCCTTTGGGTGAAGATAGGCTTGTCCTTTTTTTTCATATCCCAATTTTGCTACAAGCTCCATCAGCTCATCATAACAACCATGGACATCTCCGATAATATCAAATTTATTTTCTCTGAATTCTAAAATACGGAAGTTTCGTTCCCGATGCTCTCTCATACCGTCATTCCACTCCTTACCTTCCTTCTTACTATATCATAAAAAAGTTCGTGGGTGAAAAAAAAGAAGAAAAATATTGCCCATTTGCTCATATATTTAATAAAACGACATTACGGAGGTAATTCCATGTATCATAATCCAAATTTACCATATCCTTTTTCTTCCCGTACTTGCGGACGCCCCATTCATCGACGTCCCACACCTGTATCAGACTGGGGTAATATACCCACAGCATACCCAAATTGTAAAGAGCACCCTGTTTGCAGAGAACAGCCTATTTGTGAGGAGAAACCCATCTGTAAAAAGCAACCCGTTTGCGAGGAAAAACCCGTTTGTATGGAAAAACCTCAAGTAAAAAACTGTCAGCCCCAGCCCTTAAATAAGGTATGCGAAAATCCCCGCTGCGACAATATTGTGACAGAGAACGTACTCACATGTGCAAATTCCTGCAACAATTCCTGTTGCAACGGAAATCAACTGATCTTTTTATTGGTGATACTATTTTTATTCGGAATGAATTAATGCCCAATTTACACATTTGCCTTGCCTGTTTGTAGCATCAAAAAAGCCCGCTGTTTTGCAAAGCTCTTGCAGATATCACAGCAAGGGCTTTTTTACTTTCAGCAAACTTTAGTAATAATTCATACATAAATCCCTTCATTAAAACAATTTATATCTAAAGTATCGGGCAATGTTATATCCCACTCCACCTTTTTCACACCTCGCCTTCTTACGAACTGTTTTCTAAATGGTTTTTACAATTAAATATCCCCTATTCTTCCAAGAAACATTTTCCTTTTAATAACAGCACAAAAAAAAGCGGTATCTGCCAAATGCAAACACCGCCAAGAAGCTTAAGTAAAAATTTAGAGCTCTTTCTATAGAAATTAATAGCCCAGCATGGACATTACTTGAATCATACGTTCCTGCTCCTCTTTTGGCAAAGTGGCACTCACTGCCGCCAAAAGAGCCTTTTGCTGATCCTCAGGCAATTTTCCGCCCTCTGCCAGCCGCTCGCCAAACTCCAACAATACATCAAGTCGTTCCATTCCTGTTTTTCCACGGCTTTTTTCTGCCGCTTCCCGTATCAATTTCAGTCTTTCTTCCCCTAATGCCTGTACCTCTGGGATATCCCATTCTTTGCTCACGATTGCCCCTCCTTGTGATCCATAATATTTCTAATTTCCATGATTTTGAGCATAGTATCTATTTGCATTTTATCTTGTGGTGCCAAATAAGGTTTTACTGCCCGCAGTAAATTATGCCTGCGGTAAACAGGATCCTCCTGTTTTTCTCTTGTCTCCAGCTTTGTCCCCTCCAGCACCCGCCTTATTTCCATAAAACGTGCTATTACAAAAATATTTTTTTGAAATTCCATATCCAAAAATGGAATGGCAGAAAATAAAATGTTTTCTCCTTGTGTCGTGCCAAAGGGTGACTCCTGTACAGAAGCTTCTTTCACTTGAATGTCCTGAGGCTTTTGCTCCTCCGCACTCCCAAAAAGGCGACGCAGCCGCTCTACTTTTTCCATCATATGAAAGGCATCGCTTCCTTCCGCGCCCATCATTGTGCTCAAAAGCTTCATCTGATCGCCGTTCAATTTATCCTCCATTTCACACCTCCCCCAACAAGCCTTTTAAAAAGATATGATGAACAGAAAGAAAAAATACCTTTGCCTATTCCCAAAAACTCATTTTCACATATTTTAATAGAGAAAGAAAGGAGATGTTTTTCCATGTCTTTTCCAAATTATTCGTCCCAAAGAGGCGAAGCCAAAACCTCTCCTGAAACCCTTTTCACAGGAAAGGGAATCGGTATTGCTTTCCTGGATACAGGCATCTCTCCCGTTGCGGATTTTATTTCACCGCTTAATAGAATTGCCGCTTTCCGGGATTTTGTAAACGGAAAGAAAGAGCCCTATGATGATAACGGTCACGGCACCCATGTGACGTGATTGAAAATGTGAATCTGGCATAAAAAATGTGTTTTGGGAAAACGAAGAGCCCTCTTCCTTTTCAGAAAGAGGGCTTTTCCGGAGTTCAATATGAGTCTCAACTATCATAAGATAGGGGACACCGTAAATTAATAATAGTAGAACATACAAATTGCAGCAAATAAGATAACCGCGCAGTCAAGCAAGCGATCCTTTGCCTTATTTACAAAAACCATAACCCATAACTTCCTTTCGGGCTTTCTATGCCTTAAGATAATATGCTAGGCAAGAACAGGGAGATTGCTGGCACATAAGTAATTAACAACAATGTGACAATCATCAAAACCAAGAAAGGTATAATACCCTTTATAACATTATCCAACGTAGTTTCACCAACACGGGAGGCGACGAACAAGTTTACGCCCAAAGGAGGTGTGATGAAGCCGATTGCCAAGTTAACTACCATAATAATACCAAAGTGTGTTACGTCAACACCCATTGCTGTTACCACAGGGAACAGAATAGGAGCCAAAATCATAATCGCACATAAGGTCTCCATAAAACAACCAACAATCAACAACAATACGTTGATTAACAAGAGAATAATAATCTTGCTATCTGTCAAAGATGTTAAGAAGGTTGCTACTGTTGTAGGAATACGTCCCAAAGTAAGAACCTTGGAGAAACCTGCAGCACAACCGATAACGATCAAAATGGTTGCTGTTGTTTCACAAGCATTTTTTGTAACATTCAATAACTGCTTAAAATTCATTTCTTTATAAACCAGACAGCCGATAACCAAGCTGTAGATTACAGAAACAGCTGCTGCTTCTGTTGGTGTAAAGATACCACCGTAAATACCACCCAAAATAATTACAGGAGAAAGGAGAGCCCATTTCGCATCCCAGGTTTCTTTCACTGCTCTTTTCACAGAAAATGGCTCAGTATCACCCTTGTATCCCATTTTTCTAGCATAGTAATAGGAATAACCAATCAAAACAATACCAATAATAATACCGGGAATAAAGCCTGCCATAAACAACTTACTTACAGAGCTGTTTGTGGTAACGCTGTAAACAACCATAGGGATACTGGGAGGAATAATAACACCGATAGAACCTGCCGCAGCAATCAGAGCTAATACAAACTTTTTGTCATATCCTTTTTGTATCATGGTAGGAACAACCATACCGCCTACCGCCGCAACGGTTGCAGGACCGGAACCGGAAATCGCCGCAAAGAACATACATACAACTACCGTTACGATAGCCAAACCACCTTGGATACGACCAAAATAAACGTTAGCTACATTCAACAGTCTGCGGGAGATACCGCCACCTCCCATTAATTCACCGGCAAAAACGAAAAACGGAATCGCCATAATGGGGAAAGAGTCTGCACCAGTTACAAGGTTCTGTGTAATAAATCCAAATGTCAGCTGTTTTGTGTATAAAATATATGATAATGATGCAATACCCAATGAAAAGCCGATGGGAACGGTCAAAACCAAGGATACAATCAGTGCACCAAAAACAACAAGAGCAATACCACTTGTCATGCTTCCGCCACCTCCTCATGATTCTTAATCGCTTTTATTCTTCTTAAAATACATTGAACTTGGCGAATAGCAGTTAAAACAAAACCAACCAAAGGTGCCGCATACACATACTGCATAGGAATACGCATAGCAGGAGAGAGCTGACCGCTCCATGTGATTTTATGGAATACTGTAATCGCTGTCACTGCAATAAATACAGAGAAGCCCAAAACAATCAGTTCACTTAAAATTTCGATATAAGGTCTCAGTTTCTTTGGGTATAAATTAATCGCCGCATCAATACGAATGTGCTTTTCACGACGAGCAGTATAGCTTACTGCAAAATAAATTAACCAAATAAACATATATCTGGACAATTCCTCTGACCAAACCAAGGAATTCTGGAATACATAACGCATAACAACCTGAATACCAATGATGATACTCATTAAAAACATCAAAGGAATAATAAAAAATTCTTCCAAATGATCATTAAAGAATTTCATTTTCTTGCCTCCCCTCTTAATTACGAAGCTGACCCTTCAGCGGGATATTTTGCTTTCGCCTTTTCTACCTCGCTATACAGTAAGTCTACGACTTCCGGATTAGTAACTTTTTTGTAAGCCAAATCTTTAACGCCAACGCATGCAGCCTTAAACTCTTCCACTGCTTCCGGTGTTAACTCTGTAAAGGTCATACCGGGGTAGTTTTTGATGTTTTCCAGAGCAGCCGCTTCGTATTGGGAACATCTTTCACGTTCATATTTTACAGCTTCATCAGAAACCTTCAATACGATTTCCTGTTGTTCCGGGTTCAGCTTTTCAAATTTTTCCTTACTCATCAGAATCAGATAAGGGGAGTAAATATGCTTTGTGTATGTATAGAATTTTTGTACTTCACAGAACTTTGTCTGCCATGTTAACTCCGCACCAATTATCCTGACCATCTACTGTGTGCTGCTGTAAGGCAGTAAACAATTCTGTAAATGCCATAGGTGTAGGGTTTGCTCCATAGCTCTTCCACTGCGCCAACTGTAATTCGTTCTCCATAATACGGATTTTCAACCCTTTCAGGTCGGAAACCTTTTCAACCTTTCTATCAGAGGTTGTTAAGGTACGGAAGGAGTTTTCCTGGAACTGTAAAAGCTTAAATCCTTTATCTTCAAGACCTGCAGCAAGGGTATCCCCTAAAACGCCGTCAAGCACTTCATAAACTTGTTGCTTATTATCATATAACCAGGGAATATCTAAACAGAAAATATCATTACTAAAAGATGCTACTGTTGCATTTGTAGCCAATACGATATCATAATTCCCAAATTGACAGCCTTCCAATAATTCACGCTCGCTGCCTAAAACGTTGTCAGTATAAATATCACAACTTAATGCACCGTCGCTTTCCTGCTCAAGACGCATTTTAAAATACTTAGCTGCGTCGATTGTTGCAGGTGCATTACCTAACGCATAAATAAAACGATAGCAATCAGGCTTCAGTTCTACGCCTGAATCAAAATTATCAGGCTCAACCTTTGCTTCCACAAAACCCGTGGGCGTTGCAGGAGTTTTAGAGTCACCTGTTTTTGTATCCTGAGGCTTTTCCCCACATGCAGTGAGTCCTAGCGCCATAACTGTTGCCAATGCAGCAGCTATCCCTCTTTTCAACATAGATTTCCCTCCTAAATATTGAACAGTTTCCGGTTTTCTCTCCCCAAAAACAAAAAAAAGCGTTTTTGGAATCATCTTTTGTTGTACTTACTATGTAGTCCCGGCCGAGGATACAAGATGATTACTTCACAAAAAAACTTCTTTTTAAAACAATTAATCATCTTTTTCTATTATAAATATTCATTTTTTTGTAGTCAATCCGTAATAAAGACGAATAAAAGTCTCTAAAACGGTAATTTCAAATCGTATTTTCATGATATTTTACTGAAATTTTAATCTTTATACCATATTTATACTCTAATCTAATATTATTGCACAAAAATCAAGGTCTTATTTTGTCATCTAATAAATTTATAATAACTAATAAATGTTGTATTTTTAAAAATAAATGTCTTATTTTTTGGTTTTTTTTGGCGATTTTAAAAAAACCCTTATTTTTTCATGTTTTCGGGAGAAAAAGTAGATTTTTTTTCGTTTCTGATGTATACTCTTTTATGGGGAAAAGATGAAAATGAAGTAACTTAATCATGAACGTGAGGACGGGGAACGATTGTGGAGGAGAAGAACGCACAAACATTAGAAAGCAAAAAAAGCACATTGGCAAATCAAATTTACCAAGATCTAAAAAACAGCATCACAAAAAAAGGGTATTCACCCGGGGAAAAATTGAATATTAAAGAATTGGCGAGAAAGTATAACGTGAGTGACACACCTGTGAAGCAGGCACTGCAACGTTTGGCCGATGAGAAAATGGTAATCAACATACCCAATAAAGGTATGAGCGTGCGTGCGCTAACCCCTCATGAGCTAAATGACATATTTGATATGCGCTTGATGATGGATACCTTTTTTACCAAGGATATTATTTCAACCTTGAACTATAATGATAGTCTGCGTCAGCAGCTGGTTGATAACCTTGAAGCACAAAAAAAATTTGTTCAGGCTAGTGAATCCTCTCTTCATCCGGAAAGATATTTTTCTATGGATCTAGAATTTCACACGCTATTTCTAACTGCGTCGGGAAATCAAAAGGCCGTTGATGTTTTCATCAACTTACAGCCCTTTACCTACGCAACGGGTACATACCTGAATCAGCCCCATTATCGGGACTGCGAATGCGTTGCTGAGCATGAGGAGATATTGAAAGCGGCCTTTGCTGCAGATTTGGATGGGTTAAATCGTGCAGTGAAAACCCACATCGAAAATTCCAGACGTGCTTTACAGCTAATTTTTAAGGTTAATCAAATGGTTTTAGCAAATGAATAAAAATTTGTATTAAATCTTCTGCTGTAAAAAACAAAAGGCCGTACAATAAGATGTCTCTTATGTGCGACCTTTCTTCATTATATATATGTTAATTTCATAACATACTATTAACCAAGCATTGTTACAACTTTGTCTGCCTCACCGCGTTCCTTTTTCTTAGACTAAAAGGTCACTCTTTTACCACAGTTTCTTTTTCAGAATTTTGGTCACGATAAATCATCTTCTTATGCTTTTACAACACTTTCCAAATTCTGTTTCATTTCTGATGTGGCTTTTCGAATATCCTCTGCCGCAAATATTGCTGAAACCACAGCAACACCGTCAATGCCCGTTCCCCCAAGCTCCGCCACATTATGATTGCTGATTCCGCCAATGGCAACAACGGGTATCTCCACCGCCGCGCAAATCGCCTTTAGCTCCTCAAAGGTTACATCCGCAGCATCCAATTTGGTAGAGGTCTGAAACATAGCCCCAACGCCCAAATAGTCAGCACCTCTCTCTTGGGCAAGAAGAGCTTCCTCCACAGTACGGGTGGATACACCGATGATTTTATCCTTTCCCAACTTTTCACGAACACTGCCAGCCTCCATATCACTCTGCCCCACATGGATACCATCAGCATTAACGGCTAAAGCCACCTCAATATTATCATTAATCACGAAAGGAACGTTATATTTTTTACAAACTTTTTTCACTTCCTGAGCCTGCTCCAGAAACTCCTCAAAAGAAGCGTCTTTTTCCCTAAGTTGCACAAAGGTAGCACCGCCCAGCAAAGCTTTCTCCACATCCTCTGCAAGCTTTCTTCCATGTAACCAAGCGCGGTCAGTTACTGCATATAATAACAAGCTTTCACGATCTAACTTCAATTTTCATTCCCTCCTCTAAAATCTCATCAGTCAGATTACTCATTGCATCAATAATATAGGTGCGATAGGATGAGGTACCATTTAATTTTGATTCCTTTAATCTTTTCAATGCGATTTCACCGCAAAGCCCCATTGCCACTACCGCTGCTGCTGCAGCATCCAATAAATGATTGGAATTTGCCACACAGTACGCTGCTACTACACCGCTGAGCATACAACCAGTCCCCGTTATTTTGGACATCAAAGGATTCCCGTTACGAATTGCATATGCCTTTTCGCCATCAGCAACAATATCAATTGCCCCAGTCATTGCAATCACTGCACCTGTTTTCCCACTGAGCAGTTTGGCAAACTGAACCATCTCATCCAAATTCTCCTCTGTTACACGATCAGCAATGTCCGCATCTACTCCTTTAGTTGTGCCTTCTTTACTCCAAAGAGCCTTCAGCTCCGAAACATTCCCTCGTATTACAGAAAACCGCACCTCTTCCAAAAGACGGATTGCCGTATCCGTACGTAATTTCGATGCACCGGCACCTACAGGGTCCAAAACAGTAACATGTCCCAGCTCATTGGCTCTTTTCCCTGCTAAAAGCATTGATTCAATGGTACGGGCATTTAACGTACCAATATTGATATTTAGGCCTCCGCAAATACTTGTAATTTCTGCCGCTTCCCCTGCGTCATCTGCCATAATAGGAGAACCACCACAAGCCAATAAAATATTAGCTACGTCATTTACTGTAACGTAGTTGGTGATATTATGCACAAGTGGCATAGTTTCCCTTACATTCTGAATTAAATTCTTCTCCATCGCTATTCCTCCTAAAAAATTCATCGGATTTTCCAGTGGAACCCTTCGTAAAATTGATTATGGTTTTATTGATAACGGACAGTGCTGGGAAAGATATTTTTTCCGTAGAAAATTCCCAAAATAGGCTTTGTCATACCAAGAAAACAGGGCATCTCAATACCTCTTGGTTTTATAAAACCTCTGTTTTCCCTATGTACTTAAATTCAATTTATTCACACCCATATGTCCGTTAAAAAAAGACACTCCCCACGGGAGTGTCTTCATAAACGAAGTATGTCCCTACGTTGGCATTATCCAAATCAGGTTTACGGTCGAAGTATCGGTACTTCCTCTCAGCCTGCCTACAAGCTCCCATTTTCAAATAACGGAATTGCTTCCTATTTTTTAGAATATCACAGGGGTATCCCGTTGTCAAACGCTTTGTTTTCCTCGTCTATTTTTCAACAATTTTTTCTGAACTTTTACAAAAACCTTCTCGCTTATAATCGGTTCATGAGTATTTTTCACAATAATCCAGCTTTCCTTGGGAAGCTCCATGGTTTTTTTGGATTTATAACTAATTTTTTGTTCTCTCCCCTGCACCATATGTCCCAGATAAACAGGGTTTTTTAATATTTTTCTTACTGTGCCAGCCCCCCATTGATTACAAGCTTCTCTACCTAAATCCTGACCCCTTTTTTGCTTTCCCTGAGAGGGAGTGGGGATATTTTCAAGGGTCAACTGATCCGCTATTTTTTTGCAGGATAACCCAGACAAATACAACTTTGCTATATATCGCACCACATTGGCTTCCGCCTCCAAAACAACCAAATGATGGCGGTCGGAAGCATCCTTTTCATAACCATAGGGTGCATAATTACCCAGAAACTGCCCCAATTCCATTTTTCTTCTAAGTACAGAGCGAATATTTTCTGAAAGCTCCTCACAATACCATTCATTTACTAAGCTGTTAATTTGCCTAGCCTTTTTATTCTCTTTTTTTGATGTATCAACTCCATCCACTACCGTAACAAAACGGATACCCCACAAGGGAAAGCGTTCATGCAAATAGATCTCCGCCGTAGCCGCACTGCGGGTAAAGCGTGATTGGGTTTTACAGAGGATTATCTCAAACTTCTTATTCTTCGCATCCTGAATCAAGCGGCAAAAGGCTGGGCGATCCTCCCGTAAGCCTGAATAATCCTCGTCCTCATAAACATCGTAAATTTCCCAGCCATTTTTTTGGGCATAAGCAATGAGCAGTATCCGTTGGTTTCTTATGCTTTCGCTTTCTTCCCCCGTTCCATCCTCTACGGAGAGACGGCAATATAAGGCTGCCTTGGGCATCACTCCGCCCCCTCAATCTTTCTTACTATCAATATATACCCTATGGGTATTCACATATCCCAAAAAATATAGAATTTAACTGGAGTAAACGCAACTTAAGGTAACAGTTACTCTTTTTAAAACTATGGATATGCCTCTGGCAATGGGCAAGGGAATCAGGCAAACATTATTACGAATAAAACCCTGCCGTTTCATTCTTAATCATTGGAAACTATGCGAAAAAAAGATTTTATATTTACAAATAGGTCTATATAACCCCTAAAGACAGGTAAGTGCCATCTGTTAATAGCTTGTAGCAAATAATAAAACACCCGCAGCAAAATGCTGCGGGAAGAAATTTTCTTATAGCGAAATATTTATTATTTTTCAACTCTTTAATCCAAATCTTTAAATATATACTTGTTACAGTTTGGACAGCAGCTATCTTCGGCAATCTTCTTTCTGCTATTGAGTGACTTTTTACAATGGGGACACTTATAATACTTGGTTTCCAAAACAAACGTAAACACTGCCAACGCAACTGCGAAAAAATAATTATGCAAAAAAACAAAACTCATGGCGGCAACGGCTAATAATAAGATATAAATTTTTTGAAATCTTTTATAATTTGCCAATAACGTCTGTCCCTTTTCAGATATTTTCACAAAAGTCCCCCCAATTTTAAATTTCTTTTCTCCTTTATTTTATCCCAACTAAGATATAAAAGCAACAGAAAAGATACGTGACCCATGTCACGGGTATCGCCTGTGGCAGTGGTACCCTTTCCAACGGCCGCTACAGGGGAATTGCACCTGAGGCTTATATTATTTCCCTAAAAATTCTTGACAGCAACGGCCAAGGCAGTTCCTCCCATGCTGTTGCCGCATTAAGATGGATAATGGACAATGCTGCAAAATATAATATAAGAGTAGTAAATTTATCCATCGGTTCCAACGACAGGAAGGTGAATCAGCCTTTGAAGGAGAGCGTTGAAGTTCTCTGGCGTAGAGGAATTGTTGTAGTGGCCGCGGCAGGCAATCCTGATGGACGCAGAGGCTATCAGCCTCCGCCACCCATCAGCCCCATGGTAATTACCGTGGGGACCTGGGAAGATCGTGATTATTTTACGCGACATAAGCCTTTTTCCCTTTTTACCAAGGAGTCATCCAATCTGCCGGATATCTGGGCCCCCGGAGAAAACATTGTTTCTGTTCTCTCCCCCGATTATAAGTTCAGCATGCCCAACCGCAGCCGGGAAAATATTATTTATCCCAATTATATCAGTATGAGTGGTGCCTCTATGGCCACCCCCTTGGTAAGCGGAGCAGCTTCTTTGCTGTTAGAACGATTCCCTTATGTCAGACCCAACGAAATTAAAGCGGCCCTAATGAAAATAGCAGCCGAAAATGGGGGACTGTTGGATCAAAGTACCTGTCTGAACCAAACAGGAAAGGTGGTTTTTATTTAATGGAACGAAATTTGATTTACGAATTGACAAAAACACTTCAGCAAACAGATGGTCTGGAAAAAGACTTTCTGGCGATGTCTACATCCTTACGAGAAGCAATTGAGAAAAACTACATTCAGAAAATCCAGTTAGCTGCCGGCGACCAAAAATCATTTACTGTGGAACATCCACCAAAAGAAGTTACCCTTCTAAGAGCAATTGCACCCTTTCTGGATGAAGGTGGGCGTGGGCAAATCCGTGATATCTGTCGTTCTTTGCTTTTTATTAATTCCTTGCAGGGGGTAAATCAAAGCGTTACCAGCTTAACCCAAGAAGGCGGCCTCCTTGCGGCTAGAAGTGCTGACGGAAGTACAGATGCAACAGGGGAAAATTTAAATCCTCAAGCAGCTAAAATTGCCGGGCTTTTGATGTCAATTGCTTTAATGGATAAATTTTGAGGCAATCAAAACCCTAAATTACTGCTTCAAAAAACTTCTTTCTAGAGCATTAGCACCAAAAAAAGTCGAAAATCCAATGGATTTTCAAAAACTGCTTCACAGAATTTTTTTCTGTATAAGCAAAACAAAAAACCGATTGCTGAGCATTCTTTATGCATAGCAATCGGTTTTTTTACAATTCCTGATTAATGACAAACATATTCATTTTCTTTATTTGTTTCAAATCTTCCTTCGTCATAACCAATTGTTCTCTCATTTCCTCATTTTCTACCATCACATCAAGGGATAGTAAAAATTTAAATGCCACCGGCAAAATCGGCTGGGTGGAAAGCCCCGAAAACATCCCTACCAATCGGCGATCATGGGTGAAAGAATTGATGGCATACATAAAAACTTGTTCTACCTTGTTATTCTGATTTTCAAAATTAAAATTGGTAAATGCATCAAATTTACGCATGGTACCATGATAAAGGAATTTGCAGTTGTAATAATTGCTGTAATCCTCTACATCTGCATAAAAATTTGCTTTATAAATTCCATTTTCCCCTGCGCCTTGCACTTCTATTATATTTTTGACAATGCGTCCTCTTCTGCCATCATAAAAATACAAGTAATATTTTGTTTTCCCCGTTTTCCGCTTGACCAAGGCATCCCCATCAGTCTCTTCAGAAGTTGTGACATTTTCATAATCAACAAGCTGATTTACAGAAATATTTAAGGCATCTGCGATAGAAAACAGCGTTTCAATATCAATAGAAATTTCCCCATTCTCATATTTAGAAACCGTTGCTTTGCTTTTGTGAATCATTTCTGCAAAGACCTCAATTGTTAATTTCTTGAGCTTTCTGTAAAGCCTGATCCGTTTACCCACATGGATACTGACTTCTTTCATAATTCCCTCCTATTATTGTTGCTATATTCTATGAAAGTATATTTTGCGCAAATTTAAGTCTGTAATGCTGATAGTATTCTTCAATTTTGATGAAACTCCTTTGCAGTTTGTAGTTGTTTTTTTAAAAATACCCATTAAACACGGAATCGTCCTTAACACAAAGACAATTCCTGTTTTCTGACGTTTGTTTTGAAAAAAGAACACCCTATATTCAATCATTTGATTCTAGAAACATTGAATTTTCCACTTACAGTGGAAAATTTCTGCAATTATTCCTACTTCCAAAAAATTTATTGTCCATCATTTCCAAACACTTTTGTTCTCATTTTTATCTAAAACATAGAAAAATCTATAGTTCAGATTAAAAATATTTTTCAAAATTAGCTAATATCACAAAAAAATTTGAATGAAATATATTTTACCAGAAAATTATACTTGCACATTGTACATTTCGTAAAAATAATAAAATTCTTGATTTTTTATTAGTTTAAGTTATATTTTATCCATTTTTCTTATTTTTTCAACTATTTTTTTATTAAGATTATGTTTTTACCATAAATTGTTTCACTTAAATATTTTTCATCGGGTTGATATTTTTGAGATTTTATTAGATAATAGTGAGCATGTCGCAATTCCATAAACAGCCGATTGCACATCAGAGAGAAAAGTTGAGAGTAAGTAATACAAGGAGGTATTATCTATGAACGGAAAGAAAAACAGCATGGCCGACGTTGCGATAATTGGTTTGGCATTATTTGCAATGTTCTTCGGTGCAGGCAACCTGATTTTTCCGCCTTACTTAGGCATTAATGCAGGTAGTGAATGGTTTACAGGATTTATTTGTTTCTTTATTGCCGATGTTGGCTTGGCATTGGTAGCAATCTTAGCTATGATTAAAACAGGCGATGTTTCTATGAACGGTATTACAGGGAAATTGGGCAGAGTACCCTCAGTCATTATTAATTCTTTGATTGTATTATGCATTGGGCCCTTCCTTGCAATCCCTCGTACTGCTGCTACAACCTTCGAAATGGGTGTTATGCCTATTTTCCCATCCATTAACTCTTGGGTATTTGGCGCAATCTTTTTTGGCCTGACCCTTATGTTTACCATCCGTCCTTCTAGCGTAATTGACGTTATCGGTAAATATTTAACACCAATCTTGGTTCTTTCTCTGTTGGCGCTGATTGTAATGGGTATTGTTAACCCAATTGGTCCAATTGTAGATACAACCGGCTTTAATACCGTTAAAGAAGGTATTCTTGCAGGATATCAGACAATGGACGTTTTGGCATCTGTGGTATTTATTATCATTATCATCTCTGCTGCGAAGGACAAGGGCTATACCGATACAAAATCGACCATGAAGGTTGTAATTCAATCCAGTGTTTTTGCAGCCGGTGCATTAATGATTATTTACGGCGGCTTGGCTTACTTGGGTGCTACCACCTCCGGCGGCGGTTTTGAAGACTTGAACCAAACAGGCTTGGTTGTTGCAATTACACAAAAGCTGGTTGGCAGCTATGGCGTATTGATGCTTGGTATTATCGTATTCTTTGCTTGTTTGACCACATCAATCGGCTTGGTTTCCTCTTGTGCATCCTTCTTTGAAGAATTAACAAATGGTAAAGTTTCTTACAAAATGGTAGTTATTATTACCGTTGGTTTCAGCTATTTTGTATCTAATTTTGGTATCTCTACCATTATCAGCATTGCAGCTCCAATTTTAACATTGCTGTACCCTGTTGTTCTTGTTATGATTATCTTGACTTTCTTTGGCAAGAACATCAAAAACAATAACATCTATATCGGTGCCGCTGTATTAGCTTTATTGGTTAGTGCTGCTGATGTATTATGTGGTTTTGGCTTACCCTTCTTATTTGTTAAAAACCTTCCTCTGGCTGGATTTCAGTGTGGATGGGTTGTTCCTGCCATTATTGGTGGTCTTATTGGTAAATTCATTCCTATGTCTGAAAAGGCAAAAGAAAGATCTGATTTTGCCTAAAGCTTTGCAAAGATTTTAAATAGAAATAGATTACACTGAAAAAAGAGAGGGAAGGATACATTTGTGTCCTTCCCTCTTTTAGACTATCCAAAACTTATTTATTAAAACGGAAGAACTCCGAAAACGATAAAAAATTATTTCTTTTTTCCATGGAAAAGATCTCTTAACTTTCTTCACATGAACTACCTTCTTATACATATGGCTTATGGCAACAGTTTATGAACGTGAAGACGAAAGCAAATGAATGGTAATCCCCATGTTGGCTTCGCCGATCCGAGAAAAAATAGGGGGTTACAAAATCCTTTTTAGTGTAAAAATGCATCTATTTGTTCTATGTCAGAGAGGGAAGGTCACAATTTGTGCCCTCCCCTCTCTTTTTTGTTATCTCGATTTATTATTTTCCTAAAATCTTATCTGCCACATACATTCCATTTGCCGCCGCCTGTGATAGAGAGCGGGTAAAGCCTGCACCATCGCCGATGGCATACAGCCCGGGACAGTCGTCCAATTGGAACTCAGTACATTTTGGTCTTGCTGAATAATACTTACATTCTATCCCATAAAGCAAGGTATCGTAGTTCGCTGTGCCCGGGGCAATTTTATCCAATGCATGTAGGGTCTCAATTATATTATCCAACTGACGCTTAGGCATACAAAGGCTTAAATCCCCAGCTACTGCATGAAGTGTTGGTCTTGTGGTGGACTTTCTGATGCGGCTTTCATCAGAACGTCTGCCGATTTCCAAATCCCCCAAGCGTTGTACCATGACGCCGCCCCCACAAATAAGATTTGCCAAGCTTGCCACATATCTTGCATATTCAATGGGCTTTTTAAATGGCTCCGTAAAACGGATGGTAGAAAGCAGGGCAAAGTTGGAGTTTTCCGTCTTTCTCGCCTGATCACGGTAGGAATGACCGTTTACTGTCAGCACACCCCCTGTATTCTCCGTTACCACATGACCTCTTTCGTTAAAGCAGAACATTCTGGTGGTATCACCGTATTGCTTGGAACGATACCATATTTTAGGTTCGTAGATTTTTTTGCTGAAGTGATCCCAAACCATTGCTGGTAACTCAACTCTCACACCAATATCTACCTGATTATTTTTCAAGGGAATATTATTCTTCTCGCACCAGTCAGAGAAAAAGCGACTGCCAACACGGCCTACGGCAAATATAATTTTATCCGCCGTTATCACATCTTTCTCCCCTTTGTGTATCAAATGAATCTCCTTGGTATCTTTATTCACATCAGTAGCCTCTGTATCAACAGCAATATCTACCTTATCTTCTAAATATTCAATCAGCTTCCGCATGGTATCAAAGTTGCTGTCTGTTCCCAAATGCTTCAACTGTGCCTGACTCATATGCAGATCGTGCTGTAAGCAAAGGCGTTTCAAATCATCATTGGGCATAAAACGGTCTGTGGTTGCACCGAATTTTACCAAGACCTCATCCGCCTGCTCAATGTAATGGATGACCGTTTGGGGCTCTAAAAACTCAGTCAGCCAGCCACCATATTCCGTAGAAATAACATATTTTCCATCGGAAAATGCGCCAGCGCCAGCCATGCCCTCCATAATGGCACAAGAGGAGCATTTGATACATTTCTCTACCTTTCCTGTCACAATAGGGCAATGGCGCTGCCGAATGGCATGACCTTTTTCCATAATTAAGACCTTCATTTGGGGATTGCTCTCAACCAAACGATATGCTGTCATAATCCCGCCGATACCACCGCCAATAATTGCTACATCATAATGCTTTTTTAAACTCATAGAAGCACCTCCTAATGTGGCATTCAAAAATGCCTTATTCAAAATATAACTGTTTTTTGCATAATTATTCTTCGCGCGCAGAAAAAGAGCGAAACTCCTCTATACTTGTGTAAGAAAAGTTTCGCTTTACTTACGTCTTATTTTAACGTATTTCCCTCCTCAAGTCAAGTGGTTCTTTTTTCTTTTCCGAAAATATCACAGACCTGCTACGCATAATCATTCATAGAACAAATAAATGTCTCCAATACAGAAACATGAAAATAACATTTCCCTTTACAGTATACCCCAAAGAAGCA
The DNA here is from genome assembly GCF_001561955.1 of Anaerotignum propionicum DSM 1682. Taxonomy (NCBI): domain Bacteria; kingdom Bacillati; phylum Bacillota; class Clostridia; order Lachnospirales; family Anaerotignaceae; genus Anaerotignum; species Anaerotignum propionicum. The sequence continues at coordinate 128,564 of NZ_CP014223.1, read as the reverse complement.
TATCTCAGAAGTGTAATCCAAATTTACAAGTCATTTAAATAGGTGCTATATATTTGACTGAAATGTTGGTTTTTTGCCATCCTTAGTACGTTAAATTTTTAAAAAAGGGTATAGAAAAGGGTGTCGGCTTTGCCGACACCCGAAAAATCACTTTATTTGCTGTGCAATGGTTTCTTTTGCAACTTCCAATGCCTCACCAATTTTGGAAGCATCCTTACCTCCAGCCTGGGCCATATTAGGACGACCACCGCCGCCGCCACCGCAAGCTGCCGCTGCTGCCTTAACAATATTACCTGCATGGGCACCCTTTGCAACAGCATCATCTGTTGCCATTACCAAGAGGTTTACCTTACCTTCTGCGCCGCCTGCCAAAACAACAATGCCACTGCCCAGTTTATTCTTCAACTGGTCACCTAATGTACGCATACCGTTGGCATCCAAGTCCTTTACTTCCGCCGCCAAAACTGCAACACCTTTGATTTCCGTTTTTGCATTTAAAATTTCTTCAACAGCACCGCCTGCCATTTTGGCTTTCAGTTTCTCCAATTCCTTCGCCATCTCTTTCTGCTCAGCCATCAATTGTTCCACACGGGCAACCAGCTTATCAGGGGTTGCTTTTACCAAACGGGAAATTTCCTTCAATTCGTCTTCCTGCGCTTGATAATGCTTCAAAGCCTCACTGCCTGTCACCGCCTCAATACGGCGCACACCAGCAGCAACACCATTTTCAGAAAGGATTTTAAAGGAACCAGCCTGAGCAGTGTTTGTCAAGTGGGCACCGCCGCAAAGCTCTACGCTATAGCCACCCATATCAACTACACGCACAACATCGCCGTATTTTTCTCCAAATAAAGCCATTGCCCCTTTGTTTCTTGCTTCCTCAATACTCATTTCAGCTGTCTCAATTACATAGCTTGCAAAAATAGAATCATTCACCATTTTTTCAACAGCCTTTAATTCCTCATCAGTCAAGGCTGTAAAATGGGTGAAGTCAAAACGCAAACGTTCAGGACTTACATAAGAACCAGCCTGTTCCACGTGGGTGCCCAAAACGGTTCTCAGTGCTTTTTGCAGTAAGTGGGTTGTACTATGGTTTCTTGCCGTTGCCATACGTCTTTCCCAATCCACTGTTACAACTGCCTTTTCGTCAACAGAAATTGTACCCTCAGTTATCTGACCTACATGAGCAATTTTACCACCGATAACCTTAATACAATCGGTTACCGTTACAATGCCCTTTGCTGTTTTGATTGTTCCATGGTCACCCACCTGACCTCCGCTTTCTGCATAACAAGGTGTATTATTCAAGAAAACAGAAACACTGTCACCCTTTTGTGCCACACCTGCCACCTCATTATTTGCAATCAATGCAACGATTTTTGCATCAGAAATTTCCTTCACATCATAGCCTGCAAAGCTTGTCTCTAATTCAACGGGAAGTTCATGATAAACGGTTTCTGCCGCTCCCATATAAGTGGATTTTCCTCTTGCCGCTCTCGCTCTTTCTTTTTGCTGTTTCATTTCAGCAGCAAAAGCTTCTTCATCCACATTCATGCCTGCTTCCTCTAAGATTTCCTTTGTCAAATCAATGGGGAATCCATAGGTATCATATAAACGGAAGGCTTTGTCACCACTCATTGTTGTCTGACCAGCTTCCTTCATCTCTTCCATGTCAGACTTTAGGATTGCCATGCCGTTGTCAATGGTTTTATAGAAGCTGTTTTCCTCGATGGAAAGAATTTTATAAATATATTCCTGCTTGTCCACCAATTCGGGATAAGCATCACCACTGCAAGCAATGACAGATTTAGAGAGCTCTGCCAAGAATTCTCCTTCAATCCCCAGTAGTTTTCCATGGCGTGCCGCACGGCGAAGCAAACGGCGAAGCACATAGCCCCGACCCTCATTGGAGGGCAAAACGCCATCAGCGGTCATCATGGTAACGGAACGGATATGATCTGTTATAACACGAACAGAAACGTCGGTTTTAGCAATTTTACCATATTCCACATTGGCTTTTTGGCAAATTGCATCACGAATTGATTTCACTGTATCCACGTCAAAAATAGAATCCACGCCCTGCAAAATAGTAGCCATACGCTCCAAGCCCATACCTGTATCCACGTTTTTCTGAGCAAGTTCTGTATAGGTTCCATCTACTTCAGCATTAAACTGAGTGAGTACTAAGTTCCAGAACTCCATATAGCGGTCACAATCACAGCCTACACCGCAGTCCGGACTGTCACAGCCGTACTTTTCCCCTCTGTCATAATAAATCTCTGTACAAGGGCCACAGGGGCCTGTACCGTGTTCCCAGAAGTTATCAGCTTTGCCCAGCTTTTTAATTCTATCACGAGGCACACCAACGGCATTATGCCAAATATCACCGGATTCATCATCCTCTTCATAAATTGTAACATACAGCTTATCCTCAGGAATGCCCAAAACCTCTGTCACAAACTCCCAAGACCAAGGTATGATTTCATTTTTAAAGTAATCACCAAATGAAAAATCACCCAGCATTTCAAAAAAAGTGCCATGGCGTGCTGTTTTACCAACATTTTCAATGTCACCTGTACGGATACACTTCTGACAAGTGGTTACCCTTTTGCTGGGGGGAATTTCCTGACCAGTAAAATACGCCTTCATTGGCGCCATACCTGAATTAATCAGCAGTAAGCTCTTGTCATTGTGGGGTACCAGGGGAAAGCTTTGCAAACGCAAATGTTCTTTACTTTCAAAAAAGGAAAGGAAAGCCTCTCTTACTTCATTTACACCCATGTATTTCATTGTATTTCCTCCTAATCATTTCATCTCATTTGTTTTTTGGAAAAAAATAAGCCCCCGATCACTAAGGATCAGGGACGATTAAACCGTGGTACCACCCTGCTTACGGCAAAACGCCGTCGCTTTCATGCCGTTAACGCCGGCCTGCGCCGCAGCATACTTCAAATTCCGCCGCAGAGCTGTGAATATCCAAAAAGACTGCTTCTTCAACGGGCTCCCGAAAACCTTCCACCAATGGTTTTCTCTCTGTAAAGGCCTGCCGCTAAATACTCCTTCTTTTTATGGCTTTTTTCAATTCATTCAGTTAAGAAGATTATAGTAAGTCCCTTTTCGTTTGTCAAGAGAAAGGCATATTTCATCATGGAAAATACATGCATAGTGCTTAATATTTTCGAAACATTGAAAAATATGTATTCTAAAAGAGGTGCATTCTATATATATGTCTCTCTACCGTTCTAACGAAACTGCACCAAAAACATTATAACTTTTTTATTCTATAGACCCATTCTTGTCCCCCGAATTTAAAAAGTATATTAGTTTTACGAATCTATATAAAGCAAAAAGCAGGCAGAAAGTTCTTGCAATTACAGTACCATCCACCGACAGACCATATCCAAAGGAACATAAAATATCAGGTCTAAAAAAACAATACACAGAAATAAAAATAACGATAAACTCCGCTGTAACGATATTGCTTTTATTCATTTGGTTTTCAAACCTCCCATAACCCTTGTTTGGACCTCACTACATTAAACAATCTACCACAAAGGGATGGTTATTGCATGGGTTTCCTTTCGACAATACATGACAAGTTACATGGTCTTTCCAAAACAAACTTCAATCAAAAGTATCCCTATTTCTAAAACATTTTGTTCATCGCCATATTATCAATGGTTTCACTCATACGTTTTAGCCCTACTTCAATCTTCCCATCCTCCAAACCGCAAAAGCTCAGACGGACATGACCACTGTCTCTGCCGCTGATTTCAAATTGGCTTCCTGGAGTCAGAATCACATTCTTCTCCAGCATACGGCTGCAAAAGGCCTCAGCACTTATTCCTTCAGGTAATTGAATCCAAAGGCTAACACCACCATTTGGCAAAGAAAAGGTGGCTCTGCCTGCCAAATATTTTTTGGCAAAAGAAAGGGTGTGACGGTATTTTTCCCCGCCGAAACCACGCATAGTCTTTGCATGCTCCTCCCAGCCATTTTCCTTAAAATATTGCTCCATGGCTTTTTGAATAAAGCCTGAGGTTGAAATATCCGTAGTATATTTTGCTTCCATAACCCCTTGATGAATCTTTTTGGGCAAAACCATAAGACCCATACGAAGGCCTGGCATTAATATTTTTGAAAAACTTTTAATATAAACCACTCTATTCTTATAATCCAATGCTTTTAAAGGCACCGGTGCTTCTTTGCTATAATAAAAGTCGTAGAAATCATCCTCTTCTATGATATAAGTATCATATCTTTCTGCCAATTCCAGAATGCGGCGCTTTTTTTCCAAAGAATAAGAAATTCCCGTAGGCGTTTGAAAATACGCCATCATATAGATAAACCTTGGGCGATACAGCTTCAAATAATCTTCTAAAACCGACATTTTCATACCATCGTTTTCCATGGGAATTTCAATCAGCTTTGCCCCTCTGGATAAAAATGCCCCCGCCGCACCATAAAAGGTGGGGCTTTCCACAAAAACCACATCTCCGAAATGAATCATGGCCTTGGAAATTACGTCAATGCCCTGCTGGGCACCTGAAATGATCTGTACGCTATCCGGTGCTGTTTTAATACCATACGCTTCTATGTAGCTGCAAAGCTGTTCACGTAGAGGTTGATACCCCATACTGTCCATATAACGGAAGGCACCGCCCTTTTCCCTCTCCAGAACCTCATCAAAGGCTTTCTTGAAGGCATCTACGGGAAACAACTCGTGGGGCAATGATGTATTTGCAAAATTAATTGCCTTTTCAAAAGAAATTCCCACTTCAAAGCTATGAAGATTCCCCTTGGCAACCGGCGATGGTATTGCCTCAACTGGCAAAGGGGATACAAAGGTTCCGCTACCTTTTCTGGAATAAACCATCTGTTTGCTTTCCAAATGCTTATATGCCGTAACCACCGTAACATTGTTTACGCCGTACGCCTCTGCCATTTTTCGTATCGGCGGCAATTTGCTGTCTGGCGCAAGGCTCCCTTGGGAAATCAGTCTGCCAAGTCCATCAGCCAATTGCTGATATAAGGGGGTCTGCCCCTCTTTATTTAATTTTATGTGAAAAATAGTATCCGACATAAAATCTCTCCCTTAACAACTTACTCATATTACTCATAGCGTTTTCTGCCCGACGCCCCTGCAATGCCCATGCCCTCACGATATTTTGCGACAGTTCTGCGGGAAATCTGTATGCCTTCCTTTTGCAGTGCTTCTGTCAGCTCTCTATCGCTGTAAGGCTTCATTTTGTTTTCTCTTTCAATCATCAACCGTATTTTCTGTTGAATGCTATCGGCGGAAATGGTACCTGTTTCTTCCGAAGATAGCGCCTTGGAAAAAAAGGAACTCAGTGGAAAAATCCCTCTGTCGCATTGCAGATATTTATCCCTTACCGCTCGGCTCACCGTAGACTCATGCACCTGCATGCACTCGGCAATGTCTGCTAAACGTAATGGCCTAATCTGGCCGTCAGGCCGTATAAAAAATTCTTCTTGATGATTCACAATGCATTTTGCCGTTTCAAGCAAAGTGCTTTCTCTTTTTGAAATACACTGAATTGCCCATTCTGCTTGCCTTAATTTATTAGAAATAAACTCTTTGGCCTCGTCGGATGCACCCTCTCGCAGCATTTTCAAATAAGATTGACTGATAAATAATCTAGGGGAGGAGGAGCTATTCACCGTGACCAGCAGCTCTCCTTCTTGCTTTTGTACAAAAACGTCCGGTAAAATATACTCAACGGGTCTTTCACTTAAAAATCCACGACCGGGCTTCGGCTCACAGTTTTTTATTTCCTCAAAAGCATCCTGTGCTACCTCAAGAGTCACACGCATCTGCTTCGCAACATAGCTCATCCTATTTTTTGCCAGATCAGACAAATATTTTTCTACCATAATAATGGCAATAGGAGATGCATTTTTTTGCTTAAGTTGAATCAAAAGGCATTCCTGCAAGCTTCTGGCTCCGACTCCGGGAGGGTCTAGGGACTGAAGAAGTCCCATGATATCTTCGCTGCAATTACCTTTTAAATGGTACTTTTTCTCCGCAGCTTCCAATGCGCCCTTTTCTAAGTAACCACTTTCCTCCGTACTTTCCGCCAAAAAGCGCAAAACACATTTAACCCCTTCATCCACATTTAATATATTGATTTGGAATAAAAGATATTCCCGCAGGCTCTCACGCTCCCGCTTGCCGATGGAATCTCTTTCATCCCGCTCATCTTCTTGCTCCACACGATACATACTGCGATTTTGCTCATCTGCCTCTTCCAGCCATTCCAGCTTGCGCAGCAGCTTATCCTCTTTCACAGCCTGCTCATCAGAAACCTCCTGCCATTCTAAGAGGGGATTCTCCTGTGTCAGCTCGTGAATATACTCTGTAAGCATAATTGTATTCATCTGTAAAATCTCAACAGATTGCTGCATTCTTTGAGATAAAATTTGCTTTTGTGCTAACTGCAGGGACAAATCCACGGTATCACCCTCTTCACTTATATTTTAACAATAAGTTTCTCTCGTCTTTGGCACTTTTTTCATTTTATCACAGTTTACACTAAAAAAAAGCTACATTTCTGCCATGTTGTAAAGAGTTTACTATTTTCCGTACTTTGTTTTTGTCTAATTGCCTTAAAAAACTAGGGGAAAAACCCCACCAATTATGGTAATATATTATCATTTACAATTTTACATAATAATAGTAAACTAAAGTAGGTCTTAATATTTAGCATACAAATTGATTGTATGTCTTTCTATGCGTACAAAATAAGTTAAACTCAGGTTTTACGAAAGAATTTTGTCAAAACCTTTTTTCACAAACGATAGCTTTTGCAGTTTTTTTTACAAATATGTTGTGAAAACTTCATTTTTGTATTAAAATACTGCTGTTGTACGTATAGTTCTATCATTTCTTGAAGGTATAACTAATCTTCGCGCTTCCCAAGCGCACAAAACACTTGACAGAGGGGGATAATATGCAAGCTTTAACGTTCAAACGTGGAGTTCATCCGCCTGATGGAAAAGCTCTGTCCGCAGAGCAGCCTATTCAGGTGATACTCCCAAAGGAAAACTCTGAGTTGTTCTACCCCATGAGCCAGCACATCGGCGCTCCTTGTGAGCCACTTGTTGCTGTTGGTGATCATGTAAAAGTTGGTCAGAAAATCGCAGAGTCACCCGCATTCATGTCTTCTCCAATTTTCGCTAGCGTATCCGGTGAAGTTGTGGACATCCGTCCTATGCTTGTTCCCGGCGGCGTAATGGTAAAATCCATCGTTGTGAAAAACGACGGCAAAATGGAAGAAATCGAAGGCTTGAATCAAGGCAGAGACTACACCAAAATGACAAACGACGAAATTCTTGCGGCAATTAAGGACGCAGGCGTTGTTGGTTTGGGTGGTGCTGGTTTCCCTACCCATGTAAAACTGAATCCACCCAAGGATAATCCCATTGATTATATCTTAATCAATGCGGCAGAATGTGAGCCATACCTCACATGCGATTATCGTTTAATGGTGGAAGAACCAGAACGTATTGTGAAAGGTCTGCAGATTATGCTGAAACTGCATCCCAATGCAAAGGGCGTAATCGGCATTGAAATGAACAAGCCTAAGGCAATTGAAATTATGACAAAGGCTTGCGAAGGCATTAGCAATATTGTTGTTCAACCCTTGGTAACAAAGTTCCCTCAGGGTTCTGAAAAACACTTGATTTATGCCATTACAAAAAGAGAAGTAAAATCCGGTGCTCTGCCCGCAAGTGCAGGCTGTATCGTTGATAACGTGGACACCGTTCTTGCAATTGAAAGAGCTATCGTAAAAGGTAGACCTTTGATGAGAAGAGTGGTAACCGTTTCCGGACAAGGTATCAAAAACCCAGGCAACTACAAAATCCGTATTGGTATGACTCTGCGTGATTTAGTTGATGCAATTGGTGGCTTTAACGAGGAAAACCCTCCTGTAAAGCTGATTGCCGGTGGTCCTATGATGGGTCCTTCTCTTTATACTTTAGATGTAGCATCCGTAAAAACAACTTCAGGTTTGCTTTGCTTCACAAAAGAAGAAGCATTCATTCCCGAAGAAAGAAACTGCATTCGCTGCGGTAAGTGTGTTGACCACTGTCCAATGGGACTTATGCCCTTCATGCTGAATTTCTTGGCGCTCAAGGGTGACGGCGACGCTTTTGTTGCCCACCACGGCTTGGATTGTATCGAGTGCGGCAGCTGCTCCTATGAATGCCCTGCAAAGCGTCAGCTTGCCCAGTCCATTCGTGCAGTGAAGAAAATTGAAGCAGGTAAAAAAGCGGCCGCGGCTGCAGCTGCAAGAGCGAAAGCTGAAGCAGAGGCAAAAGCGAAAGCTGAAAAGAACTGAGAAGGGGGAGAATAAAACATGGCTAATTTTGTAGTATCCGGTACCCCTCACGTACGTTCTAAGGAATCTATCCAGAGCATCATGCGTGATGTAATCATTGCTTTGGTTCCTGCTTCCGTGATGGGCATTTATTATTTCGGTTTGAGAGCACTGATGCTGATGGTTGCTGCCATTGTATCTGCTGTTTTCTTTGAATGGCTTTATCAAAAATTAATGAAAAAACCCATTACAATCAGCGATTTGAGTGCTGTTGTAACAGGTTTACTTTTGGCAATGAACTTACCCGCAGCTGCACCTGTTTGGGTTGCTATTGTTGGTAGTGCATTTGCAATTATCTTTGCAAAACAGCTTTTCGGTGGTTTGGGGCAGAACTTTATTAACCCTGCCCTTGCCGGCAGAGCTTTCTTATTGGCATCCTACCCTACCGAAATGACCTCTTGGACATCCTCCGGTAACTTCGGTGTAGATGCTGTTGCAGTTGCAACACCTTTAGCGCAGCTGAAGGGCGGCGTAATGCCCGATGCAAGCTTTACAGATGTATTGGTTGGTAACGTAGGCGGCTGTCTGGGTGAAACCTGTGCCATCGCTTTGATTATCGGTGGTGTTTATCTGATTGCAAAGCATGTAATCAACTGGAAAGTTCCTGTAATTTATATCGCAACCGTTTTTGTTCTGACCGCATTAATCGGCAGAAAAGGTCTGCGTGTTCCTGTTTACGAAATTTTTGCAGGCGGTTTGATGTTAGGTGCATTCTTTATGGCAACCGATTATGCATCCTCTCCTGTAACATCTAGGGGACAGATTATATTCGCCCTTGGCTGTGGTTTGTTGACAACATTAATCAGAATTTTTGGCGGTTACCCTGAAGGTGTATCCTACTCGATCCTGATTATGAACCTTACTGTGCCCCTGATTGAAAGACTTACAGAGCCTACTATCTTTGGTGCACTGCCTAAAGTAAAGGAGGCGAAAAAAGCATGAACGGAAAAGAGATCATAAGACCTGCTATAGTATTGCTGATTATCGCCGGCGTTGCAGCGGCAGCTTTGGGTGCGGTTCAGTCCATTACTGCAGAACCCATCAGATTGCAGGAAGAACAAACAAGAGCAGCTTCCATGAAGGCAGTTATGCCCGATGCAAGCTCTTTTGAGCAAATTGAAGATGCAGAATTAACAGGTTCCTTGACTGCTGTATATAAAGCAGACAACGGCGGCTTTGTTATCACTACTGAGCCTGGCGGCTTTGGCGGTGCTGTAAATACAATGGTTGGTATTGATGCAGACGGCGTAATCACCGGTCTGCGTGTTACAAAACATGCCGAAACACCCGGTTTAGGTGCAAAATCAACCGATCCTTCCTTCTATGAGCAGTTTACAGGTATGTCCGGTACACTAGCTGTAACAAAGGATGGCGGCGAAGTTGTTCCTATTACTAGCTCCACAATCACTTCCAGAGCCGTTACAAGCGGTGCAAATGACGCTTTGGAATGGTTTGCTGCGAACGGAGGTGCTTATTAATGGCTAACCCATTGAAATTAATTAAAAATGGTTTGATTGACGAAAACCCTACCTTTGTGCAGGTTATCGGTATGTGTCCTACTTTGGCTGTAACTAGCTCTGCTATTAACGGTATCGGTATGGGTCTTTCCACTGCAGCGGTTTTGATTTTCGCAAACCTTTTTATCTCTCTGTTGAGAAAGATTATTCCCGATAAAGTTAGAATTCCATGCTTTATCGTAGTTATCGCTACATTCGTTACAATCATTGAGTTCTTACTGAAAGCTTACCTTCCTGCCCTTAACGCATCCTTGGGTCTCTATATCCCTCTGATCGTAGTTAACTGCCTCATCTTGGCAAGAGCAGAAGCATTTGCTTTCAAAAATGGTCCGGTTTCCGCTATCTTTGATGGTATCGGTATGGGTCTTGGTTTCACAGTTGCTTTAGGTGTTTTGGGCTTGGTTCGTGAATTCATCGGTGCAGGCACATTATTTGATTACACTGTACTTCCCGCAGCATTCCCCAGAACATTACTGTTCGTTATGGCTCCCGGTGCTTTCTTTACATTGGGCTGTCTGATGGCTGCTTTAAATCATTTCAGAAACAAGAAAAAAGCTTGAGAAGGAGGGGAAATTAAATGAATCTAGTATTATTAGTTTTAGCCGGGATTTTCGTAAACAACTACGTATTATCTCAATTCTTAGGTATCTGCCCCTTCCTCGGTGTTTCTAGAAAAATTGAAACAGCAGTAGGCATGGGTGTAGCCGTTATCTTCGTTATGTCCTTGGCAGCAGCAGCAGCATGGCTTGTTTATGCCCTGATTTTGGTGCCTTTGAACATCACATATTTGTATAACATTGCGTTCATTTTGGTTATCGCATCCTTAGTACAGTTCGTTGAAATGTTCTTAAAGAAAGCTGCACCTGCGCTGTATCAAGCACTGGGCGTATTCCTTCCTTTGATTACAACAAACTGTGCAGTATTGGGTGTTGCCGTTTTGAACATGCAGAAGAATTATAACTTCATCGAATCCGTATTAAACGGTTTTGGTGGTGCAACAGGCTTCGCTTTGGCGATTGTTCTGTTTGCAGGTATTCGTGAAAGAATCGCAGACAATGATACACCGAAGGCCTTTGATGGATTCCCTTTGGCACTGCTTACAGCAGGCCTTATGTCCATTGCATTCTTAGGCTTCTCCGGCTTGATCAAACTTTAATGCAGGGAGGGTGACAAAAATGGACATATTAAATATTATGTATCCGGTCCTTAGTATCGGTGGACTTGGTGTAGTTTTTGGCGCAGGCCTTGGCATCGCCGGTGAGGTTTTCAAAGTAGAAGAGGATCCTAAAATCACTCAAATTTTAGAGGTTCTCCCCGGCGCAAACTGTGGCGGCTGTGGGTTCCCCGGCTGTGGCGGTCTTGCAAGTGCAATTGCTGCTGGAAACGCACCTGTAAACGGTTGTCCCGTTGGTGGTGCTGCTGTTGCTGAAAAAGTAGGTGCAATTATGGGTGTTGAGGCTTCCACTTCCGTACCCATTGCTGCTTTCGTTAAATGCGGCGGCACATGCGAAAAAGCAAAAGATAAATATGAATACTTCGGTATTGACGATTGTAACATGGCGGTTCAGCTGGCTTCCGGTGGTGCAAGAAGCTGCTCTTATGCCTGCTTAGGTCTTGGAAGCTGCAAAAAAGCTTGTGCTTTTGACGCAATCGAGATTCAAGATGGTATTGCTGTGATTGATAAAGACAAATGTGTTGCTTGTGGTAAATGTGTATCCACATGCCCTAAGCATATCATTGAGATGCTTCCTGCAAAAAACAAAATTAAAGTTCAGTGTTCCTCCAAGGACATTGGCAAAAACGTTATGCAGGTTTGCTCCGTTGGTTGTATTGCATGTAAAATTTGCGAAAAGAATTGTCCTTTCGACGCAATTCATGTAATTGATAACCTGGCAGTCATTGACTATGATAAGTGTAAAGCCTGCGGCATTTGTGCAAACAAGTGTCCGAAGGGTACGATTACAGGAAAAAAACCTGTGCCTCCCGCTCAGGCTGCTCCTAAGGCTGAGGCTCCTAAAACAGAAGCCCCCAAAGAGGAAGCACCTGCTAAGGAAGAAGCAAAAGCTGAATAATTAATCCGTATCAGATAGCCCCTTTTTGCAAGTTGAAAAACTTATAGAAAGGGGCTTCTCTTAATTATTTAAAACAATACCATTTAATTATCATACTAAATATTTTTTAAATATTGTAACATTAAATAAATTTTAATAACATTCGGAATTATAATTGACTGCCCGTATTTTTGCCAATAAAATTTTTCAGAAGAAAATTCCGAGTATTTTATATCAAGAACAAAATTGTTTTTCAAGAGTTCACTGACTATTTAAAAAACCAAGAAACAAGTAAATAGATTGGCTTAAGTCAGATTTCCAAAATAGATGCCATTATTTGGGGTGAGCAGAAAGAAAATATGCTCGCTTTTTCTGGAAATATGAATTGAATGTGTAATAATTGAGGGTGACATAAAACGATAAGTTTATGGCACCCTCTCTTTTTCATAGATTTTTATTTTTTGTTCCCTTTACCCTATTTTGTAAATATGGTATAATATCTTGCAATAAGTAGCAGATTGAAATATACTGTTCTACGGTACTGTTGCATTTTTGCTCAGAAGAAGTTAGGGGGCGACAATTTTGAAGGGGCAAACAAAAAATGTTTGGGTGCTGGTTTTATTTCTTTTAGCCGGCGTTGTTCTTGGAGGATTTATCGGAAGCCTTTTTGCAGATGTACCTGCGCTAAGTTGGCTGACCTATGGCAACAAGTTTGGTCTTACCTCTCCGCTGGTTCTTGATATCGGCGTGCTTACCCTACAGTTTGCCATTACCATTCGATTTACCATCGCGGGAATTATTGGCATTTTCGTTGCATTCATGGTATACCGTAAGCTGTAATTATCATAGCCGCCTGGCGGCTTTTTTTCTGTCATTTTTACAGAGTGGAAAAACAGCTCTTTTCAATAAAAATGGAAGTCAATTTTTATTGAAAAGATTGATAAAAAGAGTTATGATAGAATATAAGGCTTTTTATAGAAATATTACTTATGCCAACAATGAAATCTGTATTTAAACAGGTTCTCTTATAGGAAAGGGGCTTTAAAAATGTTTTCTAAGGATATGGGTATCGACTTGGGTACCGCTAATACACTGGTATATATGAAAGAAAAAGGCATCATTGTAAATGAACCTTCTGTTGTTGCCATCAACACACAAACAAAAGAGGTTCTTGCCGTTGGAAATGAGGCAAAAGATATGATCGGCCGTACTCCTGGCAATATTGTTGCCATTCGCCCCATGAAGGATGGTGTCATTGCAGATTTTGATGTAACGCAGGCAATGTTGCGCTATTTTATCAATAAAGCATACGTTCGCTCCATGTTTGGTCCAAGACCACGCATTGTTATTTGCGTGCCTTCCGGTGTTACAGAAGTGGAAAAGAGAGCCGTATTAGAGGCTGCCATTGCCGCAGGCTCTAAGGATAAAGATACTTATTTGATTGAAGAACCCATGGCTGCATCCATCGGTGCAGGGCTTCCCATTGCTGACCCCACCGGCAGTATGGTTGTTGACATCGGCGGTGGTACAAGCGAGGTAGCCGTAATTTCCCTTGGCGGTATCGTTACCAGCACTTCCTTGCGGGTAGCCGGAGACGCCTTGGACAATGCCATTGTCAACTTTATTAAAAGAGAATTTAACCTAGCCATTGGTGACCGTACAGCGGAGGAAATCAAAATCACCATCGGTTCTGCCTATCCTTTGGAAAAAGAAGAATTAATGGAAATTCGCGGTCGGGATTTAATCAGCGGTTTGCCAAAAACCATTGAAATTACCTCTATTCACATTCGTGAAGCATTAACCGAACCGGTTAACTCCGTTATAGAGACCATAAAGCAAACACTGGAAGCAACCCCGCCAGAATTGGCTGCTGATATTATGGAATTGGGAATCACCTTAACAGGAGGCGGCGCCCTACTGAGAGGACTGGATAGATTAATTTCTTCCGAAACCGGAATGCCCGTTCATATTGCCAATGAACCACTTAATTGTGTTGCAATGGGTACAGGTCTTGTTTTGGAGCACATTGACAAATTGAAATCCGTGCTGATCTCTCCCAGAAAAGCACTCTTTTAATCCAAAAATATGAGGGTATCCCCTAGCCTTGAAGGAGCGTTTCACTTTGATTCAATTTTGGGAAGAACATAAAAAGAAAATTATTGCTGGTTTTATCATCATAATAACTGTCATTGCATTATTTGCAGGCGGAAAGAACATGAATGCCACTTTGCTGGAAAGCGTTGTTGGCTTTGTTGTTACGCCCTTTCAGGATATCACAACGGGTATCGGAAATTGGGTGGAAAGCACTTCAGACTCTGCGAAAGATAAAACCGCTCTTTTAGAGGAAAATGCTCAGTTAAAAAAAGATTTGGCAAAACTACAGGATGAAAGCAAGCGTTTAGAGCAGTATGAAAAAGAAAACATACGATTATCCGCTTTGCTGAAGATTGCTCAGAAATATCCTGACTACAAAAGCACAGGAACAAAGATTATTGCAAAAAATCCCGGTGTTTGGTATAACACTTTTACCACTGACAAGGGCACAACAGATGGTGTATCAGCAAATATGATCCTCATTGCTCCCGGTGGCGTGGTTGGTAAAATTTTGGAAAGTGGGAAAAATTATTCCAAAGCCCAATCTATATTAGACAGTAGAAGTGCCGTGCCTGCTATGAGCCTGCGTACCGGCGATTTAGGCGTTGTAAAAGGTGATTACACCCTGATGAACAACGGTCTATGTAAAATGGAATATATCGACGGCGAAGCCCAAATTGCAGTGGGGGATGAGATTGTAACTTCACAGCTTTCCGAGGTTTATCCCGAGGGGCTCTCCATTGGCAAAGTAACAAAAATTGAAACCGACGCCAATGGTTTGACAAAGTATGCAATCATCGAACCCTTTGTGGATTTAAAGCATTTGGGCACCCTTTTAGTCATTGATAAAAATACAACGGAGGAAAACCCTTGAGAATCCTTGTTACAGCCCTTACGATATTGATTAATTTCATATTGCAGACAACTCTATTTCAACATCTTGCCATTCAGGGAATCTTTCCCAATACCGCATTGATTATTGTTGTTTCTTACGCCCTTTTGCGGGGCAGTAAAGAGGGCTGTATCACAGGCATCTGTACAGGGCTGCTCTTTGATATTTTTTTTGGTACAACCAAAGGTTACTACTTCCTTTTATTTCTCGGGATTAGCTATTTTATTGGAAAAAGCCAAAAGAACTTCTATAGAGAGAACTATCTCCTGCCCATTATTTTTTGCACCATTGCTGCGGGGGCGTATGAATTTATTCACTTTTCCACAGAACTGATATTAAGAAAGGACGGAAATCTTTTATTTTTTATACTAAAAGTTTTTCTTCCTACCATTGTTTACAACGCAATTGTTACAGTGCCCATTTATCGGGTTTTATTTGGCATCAACGAGTGGTTGGAGCTGAAAGAAAAGTACAGATACCGCCTATTCTAGGCATAAAAATCTTGAAACAGGATACCTCTCTTCGGTGTATTATACACCAACGATAAATAATTCCTGAACAATCGTCTGTTTCAATAGGAGGAACCGATGAGACATTATTTAGACCATTTTCGTGAACTATGTAAAAGCAGAATTTTCGTATTACTCTGCGGAATTTTTTTGCTTTTTTTCATATTGTTATTGCGTTTATTCTCTTTGCAAATCATCCATGGAGAGGAATATGATGCTTCCATTACTGCCAGCGTATCCAAAACCGTAAATGTCCCTGCCCCTAGAGGAAATATTTACGACCGCTACGGCAGGCCTTTGGCAACCAATACCGTGGCATATTCCGTTCAAATTGACGATAGTATCACCCTTGATTTGACAGCTTATAAAGAAAATTTGATTCTTGAGCTAACTAAGAAATTGTGGGAAAAGGGAGCCACTCCCTTTGATACGTTGCCAATCTCCTCCTCTGCGCCATACAGCTTTATCTTTGAAGGCACGGAACGGGAACAGAAAAAAGCAGAGAAATCCTGGAAGGAATCTCAAAAACTTCCCGATACAATAAAGGATGATGACGCCGGCGCAGTCCTTAATTTTTTATTTGAAAAATATCATGCTCCTGCTGCCTACACAGTGGCGCAGAAAAGAGCATATGTCTCATACTGTATTTCTTTAAGTGACAAAAACATCATGGCTTTAACCTTGGCATTGAAATTAGCAGAAAACGGTGAAACCCCTTCTGACGAACTTCCTTTAGCAAGGGAATATCCCTATACGTTACAGTTTAACGAAAATCAAACCAGAGAAGATAACTGGAAAGAAAGTATGGGTATGAAGGATGAAGAGCTTCGCTACGACTCGCTTCAAACGCTTGACTACCTGCGGGATTACTTCGGACTGCCGGAAGGCTTACCTACGGATATTGTAAGAGACACCTTGGGCATCCGCTATTCTCTGTACTTGCAACGGTATCAGCAGTATAAATCCGTTACTGTTGCTACAAATATCAGTGAAAAAACCTTGGCTTATGTGGAAGAAAATCAAGATATTTTCCCCAATGTTCTTGTGGATACCGTCTCCTTGCGAGAGTATACCAATGGGCCGTACTTCGCTCATATTTTAGGTTATATCCGCCAAATGACGGAAGCCGATTATGCATTGTATAAAAATGATTTAGACGCAGATGGAAACCCCATTTATACGCAGACGGATATCGTAGGTCAAACGGGCATGGAGAAGCTTTATGAACGTCAGCTAAACGGTACCGATGGTAAGGTCTCCATAGAAGTGGATAACCAAGGGCGCAGAATGAGCATGATTGATTCTACCGACCCCACTCCGGGCAAGGATATCTTTTTAACGTTGGATAGTGAGCTGCAAAAAGTCGCTTACGATACATTAGAGGCGCAGTTACGCAAATCCATCATCGGCAACCTGACCCACTCAGGCAAAAATTCCGTTTCCATCATCGATATGTATATTGCTATGATTAAGGCAAATCATATTTCAGCCGCAAAGCTTATGCGCTCTACTGATGGCGTGCAAAAACAGGTCTTTGACCGTTTTATGGCAGCAAACCCCGATTTCTCCAAGGAGGATGAAGACGCCATCTCCAGAGTGCAGGCCTATTTGCTGGATAGCGTAGCTCGAGGCACTTTCTCTGCAAGAGAGGCACTTCTGGTGGCCATTGAACAAGGCACTTTAACTGCCACAGAGGAAGAAAAATCCGCCCTTCAAAACGGACATATTTCTCCCTTAACCATGGTATTGAATAAATTAAACAGCGGTGAATTTAGTCCTGCAGATACAGCCTTGGATCCTTGTACAGGTGCTGTTTTTGTGACCAGGGTAGGCACTGGTGAGGTTTTAGCTAGCGTATCCTATCCTTCCTATGATAACAACGAGTTAGTAAACAACTTCAATAATTCCTACTATAACGACCTTTTGCAGGACGGAAATACCCCTTTGGTAAATCGTCCGTTAAAGCAGAAAAAGGCCCCCGGCTCTACCTTTAAAATGGTAACAGCCTTAGCGGCATTGGAAACAGGAGTAATCACCCCCAATACACATATTCGAGATGGAGGTATCTTTAAGGACGCCGGAACACCTTACGCTCGTTGCTGGCTTTACAGCAACAACGGAGGAACCCATGGCCTTTTGGACGTAGCATCCGCTCTGGAAGTATCCTGTAACTACTTTTTCTACGAAGTTGCCTTCCGTATGGGCAATGCAAAAGATGGCACAACAGAGGCAGGTATTACTACTTTAAATGAATATATGGCAGCATTCGGTTTGAACTCCTTGACAGGCTTAGAATTAGACGAATATGCCCCTACAATGGCTTCACCTTACTACAAGGAGCGCATCGTAAAAACCTTTAACCCCGATGCAACCACAAGCCAAACCCGCTGGACAGATGGTGATACCATCCGTGCAGCCATTGGGCAATCGGTAAACAGCTATACCCCTGCGCAGATCACAAAGTATGTTTCAACCCTTGCCAACGGAGGAACCTTGTACCGTTTGCATATGATCAATCAATTGCAGAATCCTGATGGCTCTTTGTATTATAAAACGGATGAAATCGCTGAAAATGTGAAGAATTTTCAAGATGCAAACCTGAAAAAGGTTTATCAAGGCATGAATCTGGTTGCATCGGGTCCCAGAGGTACTCTGCGCCACTCTTTTAGCGATTTCCCTGTAAAGGTTGCCGTAAAATCAGGAACCGCCGAGGAGGATAAAACCAGAAGTTCCCATACTTGGTTGGTTTGCTTTGCCCCTTACGAAGACCCTCAAATCGCCATTACCGTTTTAATCCCCTTTGGTGAAGGCAGTGGTACACCGGCACCGGAGGTTGTTAAGGCAATTGTTACAAAATATCTAGGGTTAGATTATACTCCCGAAAATACCAATTTACAGACTGTTATGACACAATGATACAGGAGGGTATTATGAATTTAGAAAACTATGTAATATTTAAAGGAACGAAAGACGGGGTAACCGTACTTTTTCACGATGATGCACCGTTTGAAGTTCTTTGCGAACAATTAGATAAAAAGGTTCAAGAGGCAGGTAAATTTTTTGACAACGTGAAAACCTCTCTGGCATTTAAAGGCCGCACCTTCTCTGATGAGGAGGAGCAGCAACTGCTACGTATCATAACAGAGCATACAACAATGGAAATTACATTTTTGAAAACAGAAAATAACGAGCTTTTGCATTTAACCAATTTATTGGAAAAGGAAATGTCACCCCACAATTTAACAAAATTTCATAAAGGCTCTTTGCGAAATGGTCAAAGAATTGATTTTGACGGAAGTGTTGTCATTATAGGTGACGTAAACCCAGGTGCAGAGCTGAAAGCTACAGGAAACATAATCGTTTTGGGTCAATTAAAGGGAATGGCACACGCAGGATGCCAAGGAATGTCTGATGCATTTATCGCCGCTGTCTATATGGCACCCGTCCAATTGAGAATTGGCGATATCATTACCCGATTCCCTGATGAGAATAAACGAGGAATTAAGTCTCCAGAATACGCATTTGTACAAGAAGGGCAAATTTTCGTCATGGCGCTGTCGTAAAATAGGAAATCTTTTCTGTTTTTACTAAAAAAAATGGATGCAAATCTTGCTAGTTTTTGTTAATATAGTAATATATACGAAGCTCCCTATCGTAAATATTTTGGGAGAAAGAAAATTTGACTTCTGGATTAGGAGGAACATAGATGAGTGAAGTAATCGTAATCACCAGTGGTAAGGGCGGTGTAGGAAAAACAACTACAAGCGCAAACCTTGGCTGCGGTTTAGCGGTATTAGGTAAAAAAGTTGCATTAGTTGATGCTGATATTGGTCTGCGCAACCTGGATGTTGTTATGGGCTTAGAAAATAGAATTGTTTATGACTTAGTGGATGTTGTTGAGGGGAACTGTCGCCTAAAGCAAGCATTGATTAAGGACAAGCGTTATGATGGACTTTTTCTTTTGCCGGCAGCCCAAACAAGAGATAAAGATGCCGTTTCTCCCGAGCAAATGCAAAAGCTTTGCGAAAGCTTAAAGGAGGAAGGCTTTGATTTTGTTATCATCGACTGCCCCGCGGGCATTGAGCAAGGTTTCAAAAATGCAATTGCCGGTGCAGACAGAGCTGTTGTGGTAACCACACCGGAGGTTTCTGCTGTGCGCGATGCGGATCGTATCATTGGTCTGTTAGAGGCAAATGGTTTGAATAATCCAATGCTCATTCTCAACCGTTTGCGCATTGATTTGGTACAAAGAGGCGATATGATGAATATCGAGGATGTTACCGAGATTTTGGCTGTTGATATTCTTGGGGTTGTGCCCGATGACGAAGCAATTGTCATTGCCACAAACAAAGGAGAACCTGCGGTTTCCAATCCGGAATCCAAAGCGGGACAAGCTTATAGGAATATTGTTCAAAGAATCTTAGGTCAAGAAGTTCCCATTATGACCTTTGAAGAACAGCCCGTAAGCTTTTTGGAAAAGCTCAAAGGCCTTTTCCGCCATTAAAATCTTACTATCCAAACGAAAGGATGTGTCCCCATGGATTTCTTTAGCTTCTTTAAAAAGAAAAACGCACCGCCTTCCGGCAGCGTTGCAAAAGATAGATTGAAACTTGTTCTGGTTCACGATAGGGTAAACTGCTCCTCTCAGGTTCTTGAAATGTTGAAAACAGACATTATAAAGGTGATTTCCAACTATATGGAAATTGACGAAGAAGAACTGGATATCCAGATTACACAGACCCAATCTGAAGAAAATAACGGAACCGTTCCTGTTCTGTATGCAAATATTCCCATTAAAAGCATGCGCAAAATGCAGGATTAAAAATACAAGCAAGCCGAGAAAGGAGTGCAACGTTCCTCCTATTCCCTCGGCTTTCCTTGTTTCAGCAATACGGGGCTATTCCCGGTTGGAGGAATTTGATTCATGGAATGGAGAAAATATATTCAAAATTTTGATTTACCCCTTCTGGGTGCCATTACAATTCTAACATTGTTTGGTTTGATTGCAATATCCAGTGCAACCCACGTAAACCTGGGGGAAAGCACTACCTTTGTAATAAAGCAAGCTGCATTTTTTATTATTGGTATTGTATTGATGCTCATTGCGGCAAATGTTGACTATGAATACTTTGCACAGTTTCATATCCCAATTTATTGCTTCAATCTGCTTTTGCTTTTGGCTGTACTTTTATTAGGCACAGGTGCAAAGGGTGCAGTAAGATGGATTGCCATTGGCCCCTTGACCATACAACCCTCAGAATTTGCCAAAATAATGATGATTATTTGTATGGCGCAAATGATTAAATTGAATTACAATAAGATAAACAGCCTGCCTTTTTTGGGATTCCTTTTCGCATATATCATGATTCCCATTGTATTAATCCAAAAGCAGCCTGCCCTTTCTGCAAGTATGGTACTCATTGCAATTTTTTGTATCCAGCTATTCGTGGCAGGGCTTAGCTATACCTTTATACGAAATGTGGCCATTCTTACAGTGCCCATTATTGTATTCATCTTATGGGATGTCGCCAGAGAACATCCGCTGATTATGGATAAAATATTTGAGCCTCATCAGTTTAACCGTGTTCTCTCTTTCGTAGATCCCAAAAGAGACGCAAGTCTTTACTATCAGACGGAAAAATCCATTAGTGCCATTGGCTCCGGGCAGTTTACAGGACAGGGACTTTTCAACGGAACACTGAACCAATTAAGCTATCTGCCCGAGCCCCATAATGACTTTATTTTTTCTGTCATTGGTGAAGAATTTGGTTTTATCGGCTGTATATTTGTTTTGGGAGTCTTGCTTTTTATTGTATTTCGTTGTATAGTAATAGCAATATCATCCAGAAATTTATTTAGTCAGTTAGTGGTGGCGGGAATCGCCGGAATGTTTGCATTTCAAACCTTTGTAAACGCCGGTGTTGCCCTTGGTATTTTGCCGAATACAGGTATGTCCCTGCCATTTGTCAGCTACGGCGGAAGCTCCATGTGGACGAATATGATTGCTGTCGGGTTGGTTTTAAACATAAGAAAAAAAGAAACAAAATCATTGTTTGAGGGAGGATTGTTATGAACATCGGTTTGATCGCCCATGATAATAAAAAGAAATTGATGGAAAATCTTTGTATTGCCTACAGGCATATTCTTTGTAGACACGACATTTATGCAACAGGCACCACCGGTCGTCTTGTTGAGGAGGCCGCAAATTTGGTTGTGCATAAGTATCTCTCCAGCCGTTTAGGCGGACAGCAGCAGATGGGTGCGCAAATAGTAAATAACGATATCGATGTTATGATATTTTTAAGAGATCCTGTTTCTCCACAGGACTATGAATCTGAAATCAACTCCATCTTCCGTCTGTGTGATATGCATAATATCCCTGTTGCCACAAATTTGGCAACCGCAGAAGTGCTCTTATTGGCATTGGATAGAGGCGATTTGGATTGGAGAAACGTGGTGAGATAACTTTATGAATGAGATGCATTTTAATGGCACGGTCTTTGCCATACTGATGGGCTATTATCTTTTGATAAACCTCATTATCTATGGGACCATGGCTTTTGATAAAAAAGCTGCCATCAATCATAAGCGTAGAGTTCCGGAAAAGAATTTTTATCTCATGGCAATCTTAGGTGGCGGTCTTGGGGGTTTGCTGGCTATGATGTTCAAGCGTCATAAAACACGCCACATGGACTTTGTCTTTGTTTTTACCCTAATGGCAATACTGCATATCCTTGTAATCTTCTTCATTATGGGGAAATTTGTGGTTACCTTTGGCTAAAGATTTGCCATATGCTCTTTTAAATCGGTTCATAGAGAAAGGGTTCTAATAGAATTCCGTTATCGCAAAATAAAAGCGGATATACTTTTTTATATCAGTATATCCGCTTATTTTATTTGGTTTTATATCTATTTAAAAGCAGTTTCTTACCCCTTAACAAACCATTTCACTCAATAAGGCTTGTTAGGGGCTTTATTTTGTAAGGGAATCACAAAATCAAATAAAACTTACTCTCGCTCTTGCCACCATTCCACAACTTTGAATTTAATTTTAGGGGTTATCTTTTCCTGCTCCATAGCAGAAACAACCAAAAACTCCTCGTCAGTTAATGTGTTTTTCAATCTTTGGTGACTTTCCCCTGTGGAAAAACCCCAAGAGGCATCAACATAGCACATTTGCGGATAGAGTACACACCACCAATTACGGCCTTCTGCCTCACCAATTTCGATGCGTAAGGCATCATATACACCCGCCGGAAAAATCAACTCATCGTAGCGTTTAAAAGGAAACTCTTCCCGTACCAACGATACCCTTACCGGATAATTATAACCCTGTGCAATGACTTCTTTTTGTGCTGTCTTACAGATTTCTTCCTTGGCAGCACTCAAAGCAGCTAAAGTTTCTTCCTTACTTTCACAAGTGGATAAAAGTTCGCCATACTCCTTTAATACCTGATCCCTTACCTTTAATTTTAGAGCCTGATCCTCATCGGAGTCACTATTGGCCAGCACATGAAAACGTACAACCTTAGCAGAGATTCCCCCCTGAATCATTTGGGAATAGCCCTTCGTCCAATGGGCACCAAATGCCGCACTAAAACAAACACCTATCACAACAGCGGCACACCAGTACCACCTCTCTTTTTGCCAAAGCTCCTTCACTATTTTTCGAAATTGATATATTCTCTCCATACCCTCACCCTTTTTTTCTTCGTTAAAAGGATGATTACCATTTTTTACATATTTTAATCAACGTATTCTTCCAGTATCTCGAATTTTCATCTCCGGCTCAATGGTAATTGTTACATCCTTCCAAAAATCGCCTGAATACTGGGGATTTTCTCGACGTAAACGCACTGCCAAACCAAGAAATTCTGATGTGTTATACTCTTTGCCGACTTCTAGGGTTTTTTCTACCTCAGATTTTATAATTTCGTTGAAAAGTTTCTCCATTTTCTTGGAGCCTTCTTCGCTAAAAGCATCTGTGTTGGTATTTCCCAAAAGCTCTCCATATAATCGCAAATGAATGTTACAGGTGGTTGTTCCATTCTGCTGGATATTAAAATCATATTTTACATGACTGCGGGCAATTCTCAATGGAATTATTTTGCCATCTGACTGGGCATCTAAAACCGCACCCTCGGCCTCTCCTAACAAAAGCAAGTAACCCTGCTCCTCTTTGTCATCCAAAAACGTAAGCAGCTTTGTATCGCTCAAAGCAACGCCACCGCCCAAATACAGCCCCTTTTCCTCAGGCTTAATTCTTGGCAGAACACAAGAACCTTTACGCTCTTTTAGCTCCGTAAAAAAGGTGTCCATATCCAAACCTTTTGTCACACCAACTTCCTTTGCGGTATTTTTAAAAAATTCCCAAAGGTAAAGGCCCGTTCCATCATCCTGCTTCAGCATAGCATCTATACACGCCTCTGCCGTGGCTTCCGTTCCCAGTACCGTCACTTTTTTGGAAATATCTTGACTGCGCTTTAGCTCCTCCAATAAAGATTTCAGCATTATTTTATCCTCTAAAATGCTTTTCCCAAAAACAATCATTTTTAATTGTCCCAACTCTGTTTTGCGTGAGTTTCGGCTGTCATTAAAGGCAATGGCATCAGCTAAGGTTTTTCCTCGGCATACCATTTTTTCAGGTTCTCGATCCTCCGTCTTTGCAGGTGCGAAGGAAATGGTATATCCTGCTTCTTCCTTATCTACCCCCATGGTTATCATATATTCTCGATCCTCAGGGTCTCTTTTATCCCAACAGCCCGTAGTAATAAAAAGGGGCAACACTGTAATTAGAATCCACTTCCATTTATTCATGTTTACCCCTCCCTTTGATTACATCTATTAAAAGCATTAAAAACGGTAGAAGTATGAAAAAAATACCACTCAGCCAAGGTGCCACACCTGCCCTCAGCCAATAAGCACTAGCCATATCTTGGGGTAGTAACGCCACAATAAACAGTAGCGGTACCAGTAAAATAAGCCAACGATTACGTGTTATCTTTTTTGTTCGAAATAATCGATTGAAAAGCTCGATGCCAAAGAATATCGTCCCTGACACATACAAAAACGTAGTAACCATCCATAGCCAGATTAGAAATAAATCCTGACGTCCTAAAAAGATGCCGGAAAAGCTTACTCTTTCCATCATTTGTAGGGTAGGCATAAGCTTTTCAGCCAAAACCTCTGTTCCATAAACTGCAAGAGATAGAAATACCAAAACGGTTATCACTGCTGTGGCAAACATACAAGTTAGCCAAATTCGCCTTTTCATATGTCTCCTTTTTTCGAGGCTTGGAAAAATGAAAAAAAATACGATAAACCCTTGCAACAAAGGGGCAAAGGATGGCATACTTTCTTTCATTTCTTTGAAATCAGGAAATTGTATGGGTAATATACGATTGTAGCCTGTTGAAATTGCCACAAAAATCAACACAAATATAAGAGGAATAAATACTAAGAAAAATAATATCTCACCCACCCTGGCGGTGCATTCTACCCCATAGGAGGCTGCCAAACAGCACAAAAATAGTGTTACGGCAATTAGCAGCCACTGGGGCGTTCTTGGAAGCATAGAGGAAGATACCACGTCACAGAACAAGCGCAACTCCATTGCTGCGTCAAAAATCAGCTTTCCTCCAAGCCCAAAGGCCAAAGCCTTACCAATGACCCGTCCAAAGGAGTGTTTATACCACTCCACCGCCGTATATGAGGGATGTCTTTCTCCGCAATATACCAAAAATACTGCTAAAACCGAAGATAAAACGCCCCATATAATTGTAACAATCCAGCAGGCGTTTCCCGCCACTACCGCCGCATCACTGGGCAGAAATAAAACTGTCGTTCCAAAATAATACAACAGCAACAATATCTCTAGCTGCCGTACTGAAATCTTATAATTTTCTGCAAACATGAATTATGATCTCCCTTTCCGCCCCCTGGCTGATGGTCTTGTGAAGATAGGCCTCCGTTTCATTTTTTGTAATGGCAAACGTAAGATGGTATCCTCCCAATCTATGTCATCATTGACTGATGCTGAGCAAAAGGGATACATAAATGGAATTCCGTAGGAGGACAGACTGCATAAATGAGCCAAAATCAGTAACAAAGCAATCCAAAGTCCAAATAAACCAAAAATCGCCGATAAAAATATGGTTACATACTTACTGAGCCGCAATCCGGAAACTAGAGCTATATTGGGAATTACAAAAGAGCAAATCCCCGTGAGGGCGGAAATAATCACAACCGTGGGGCTGACTATCCCCGCCTCTACCGCTGCAGACCCAATAATAATACCGCCCACAATACCAATGGTGGAACTTACAGGAGAAGGCAATCGAATGCCCGCCTCTCGCAAAAGCTCAAATGCCAACTCCATAATAATTACCTCCCCAACTACAGAAAAGGGTATATTCTGCCTAGTTGCCGCAATTTTTATTGCTAAGGCAGTGGGTATCAATTCCGGATGGTACACCGATAAAGCAATATAAAGCCCCGGTAGAGAGATGGCAACCACCGCCGCTACATAGCGTATGGCCCGAATAAAGCTCATAATCTGCCAGCGGTCGTAATAATCCTCTGCCGCCTGAAAAAAGACATTTAGGGTGACAGGAAGCATCACAACAACGGGTGTATTATCAATGACCAATACCACCCTGCCCTCCAATAATGCCGAGGCAGCTTTATCAGGTCTTTCTGTCATCTGTAATTGAGGAAAGGGCGATGCCCAACGCTTCTCCAGAAGTTGTACCACATAACCACTATCCAAAATTGCGTCTAAATTCATAGTATCCAATTGTTTTTCCACAATCTCCAGAGTTTTTGGTCGCACCAAATCCTCCATGTACATCATCGCAACGTCTGTTTTGCTTCGTGTACCGATTTTTTTTCGCTTTAGCTTAAGCCTATTATCCCGAATTCGACGGCGAATTAAAACGATATTTGTTGCCATTACCTCCAAAAAAGCATCCTTTGGCCCCAGCACAACCACTTCCGTCTGGGCTTGGTTTACACCACGGGAAGGAAAGCCTTTTGTGGAAACTTGAAGGGCAAAAGCATTTCCATCCATAAAAAGTACTGTATCCCCCAACAAAACTGCGTCCAACGCCTGCTGAATCTCATTAATTTTGCCTACTTCGCCTACGGCAATAATATCATCCATAAATGCGTCTAGCAAGCCGCTTTCATTACACTCCTTATAGCGACTCATTAAATTGGTCATAATGAAATCATGTATTGTGTGGCTATCTACAATATTATCTGTGTAAATCATAAATATTCTGGATTTTCCACTGCCAACAACAAACTCCCGCATTACAACGTCACCGCAGTCGCGGAAGGCCTCCTTGATGGCAATCATATTTTCCGACAGATTTTTTGAAATCTGCATAAATTCCACCGCCTTTCCTTTTGCTTATTTTTCCAAAAAGATTCGAAACTATACCTAAACGATGGTCATCTTTTCTCCTACTTTAAGAAAATAAAAAAACGCCCATATTTTCATGGACGTTTTCTTCATTTCTTTATTTACCTTCATCATTATCACTACTTGCACTTCCACTGGTTTTCGCGCTTCCGCTACCGGCTGCACTTCCCCCTGAAATTAAGCTTGTATTTTTGAATGCAAATACTTGCATATCATAACTTCTTGCAAAACTCTTCAAAGCAAACTCTTCTTTGGTAACTGCTAATTGAGCTTGATCCAATGTAAGCTTTGTTGTATTTCCGATTCTATAATTTACTTCAGCAGTTTTTAAAGTAGCCTTTGCCTGTTCCAAATCAGCTTTTAACTGATTATAATTTGCTTCTGATTGCTGCAATTGAATATATGCATTGCGGATAGCAATATCTTTATCTTCTTTTGCCTTTTTATATGCTCTTTGTGCAACTTCATAGGTAAGCTTATTCTCTTTATTGGTAGTATTCAATGTGTTTTCTGATACAAAATTTTTGTTAAATTTAGCATCCTCAACGGCCTGTGCCGCCACCAAAATATCCATGTCGTTTTTCATCGCAGCATTGATATATAACTCAATCGTACCTTGCAGAACATAAGGCTCGAACTCTACATTATAATCCAATGTATACTGTTTATCAGGTGACTCACCCATCAAATTATTCAAGTTAATGTAGCTTTGTTCCAAGTTCTTTTCCAACTGATAAACCTTTGTTTTATTTGCATCATAGGTTGCTTTGAGTTTATTTAATTCAAATTTGCTAAGCATGCCCAAGTTATTTTTAGTTTGCCCTTGCTCATAAATGGTTTTGCTAATCGCCAAGGTTTCTTTCATTAATTTCAGAGTCTCTTCAGTCTCTACAATCGTGGAAAATGTACCTTTCAAAGTTGACTCCATAGCTAAGTTAACAGATTGTGTTTGATATTTATTTTTTGTCATACCACTATTTGTTGAATAAATAG
This sequence comes from Anaerotignum propionicum DSM 1682, assembly GCF_001561955.1. NCBI lineage: Bacteria > Bacillati > Bacillota > Clostridia > Lachnospirales > Anaerotignaceae > Anaerotignum > Anaerotignum propionicum. Next base: position 100,681 of record NZ_CP014223.1, on the reverse strand, counting down.
CTGAAGTATACTGATGCACCCCACTATCCACCCATTTCTGATATTCATAGGTAGGCGTAGAAAAAGTACCTACTGCGTCCCAGATATCCTCTTTGGTTTCCTGAAGAAAATCACTTTGTTTCTGCAAATTAACTAAGTCTTTACTATTGTTTTTTACCTTTTTCAATGCTTCCTCGAAAGTTAAAACAGGAATAGCTTGTTCTCCTTGAGTCGCAACAGTTTGTGTTGTAGGGGCTACTTCTGCGGCATATGCAGTGGTACCAAAAAGAGTTACCACCAGAGCCAGTGCCACAGCACCTCTGGGGTTCCCGATTATTTTTTTCATGGTATTTCCTCCTTAAAGGTTCATTTACTTTTATAATAAAACCAATTATATCATATTTTTACGAAAATGCCAGCGAATTAAGGATATCTTAATCATTTCTTACGTAGATTTTATTGTTCTTCCTGTAACTTACAACAAAAAAGGGGCAGACAATGTCTGCCCCTTTCGGGTTACTTAAAGGTAAGCCTTCAAGATTTTATTTCAGTTACAATTGATTAGTTCAATGTAGCTGTCTTTGTTGCTGCATCCCAGTTAACGTTTGTTACGCCCAAAGCTGTACCCAAATCTCTCAAAGGCAAGAATGTTCTGCCGTCTTTGATTTCAGGAGCTGCGGATGAAGGGATAGCGGAACCATTAACATAGATTGTCTTCTGACCAACAGTCATAGTGATGATTCTCTGAGCATACATAACAGTTACTGTTCTTGTTTCAGCATTCCACAATACGTTGTTTGTGTTAACGCCAAGAGCCTTGGAGATTGCTCTTACAGGAAGCATTGTGTAACCAGCTGCACTGATGTAAGCAGGTGCATCCAATTCAACTTTTGCTTCGCCAGCAAGCAAGTAAGCTTCGCCAACAGGTACAACTACCTTTGTTGTGAACAGGTTGTCGTTGTCTCTACCGGATGTTACTACATTGATGAAAGCTGCTTTTACAACATCACTGTAATCGCATACGTCATCTACATAGCTGTCTTTCTTAACATCGGATTCGGAAGGACGCTTATCTGTAGATGTTTTTGCTGTCCACTTATCTTTCAATGCCTTCAATGCTGCATCTGTTGCACTAGCCTGATCTTTAATCTGATCAGGAGCAAAGAGCAACTGTGCGTCATAAGCTTCGCTCATTGTTGTTGCAATTTCCAAATCATAAGCACCTGCAGGAATGCTTCTGCTCATGAACAGTTTCATATCGGAAATTGTTACAGTTGATGCCTTGTCGGAAGTTTCTTTCACTGCGAACTGAATTGTACCCTTTGTAGTCTTGTCATCTTTCAACTTCAGATCGGAATCTTTGTCGATTGTGAATGTAGGGTCATTTTCAAATGTAAGAAGATCATCTTCAATGCTCAATTTGAATGTTGCATCCTTCTCCCACAGACCTTCTTCAGCTTCTGTGATTACGATAGGAGTCTTAACTTCTGTGTTTCTGTAGTCGATGATTACATCGTTCTGTTCTGCCTTAACTGTGTAAGGTTTTACAAATTTAGCAATTGTTACTTCCTGCTTATCAACCAAAGCGCCTTCGAATGTTAATTTGACATCACCTTCGAAAGTAGGATCAGCTACTAATTCCAACTGGAAAGTAAGTTCTGCTGGATCAGAATTTAATTTTGTATCAACATCATCAAATACTCTTTTTTCAAATTCAAAGTTCTTGTGGTCGCCCTTCTGGTATGCATCAAAGAAAGCTACATCCCATTCAGCTGTACCTTTTTCTACACCCTTCTGGTAGAAGTTGTCTGCATCTGTAACCTTAACATCAGTTACATAAACACCTTCAGGAAGGTTGAAGTTAAAGCCTTGTCTCATGGACCAAGCACCAGGGAAAGTTTCTTTAGCTGTTACTTCCAAAGACATATGATCGGAATCGTCTGTGATACCAGCGTTTCCAACATTAGTACCGCTGTAGATTACAGGGATGTCTTCATCTTTGTCTACTGTAAAAGATACTTTGTAATCAACAACTTTAGCTACTTCGCAAGAAGCAGAGTCATTGTTGCTAGCCTTAGCTGTAATTGTTGCAACAGCGCCAGACTTTGCGGATGTAGCTTCAATTTCGATGTCTTTTACTGTGATTTCATCAACAGAACCAGTAACATTTACTGTCAATTCTTTTTCATCTACTCTAACGATATCATAGTTTGTACCGTGAATTCCATTATTATCCTTTGTAAATTCAAAGCCATTGGAAATCTTCAAAGTTACTTTAGATGGCAAATTGTCAACAGCAGATTCAATCTTTAAGCCATTGCTGTTTAATTTTACAACTTCCTCTTGAGCTACGTCTACAGTCTTCTTTACAGAAACCTTGAAGCCTTTGCCAAGGATGGAAGCATAAACCAAGTCATCAGCTGTTACCATTTTAGAATTAACGGATACTGTAGCTTTTGTGCCTTCGCTTGTTTTTGTCAATGTGGAAGCCAAGTCAATAATTACTTTGTCATCTTTCTTGAAGAAGCCAGTAAATGTATAAGTTACGCTATCTTTGTCAAATTCTTTTACAGATACAGCCAAACGAGGAGCAACTGTCTCTCCTACCGTTTTATAGCCACCTCTTACATAGCTTTCAGCAACATACCAAGCAATCTGAGTATCAACATCAATTGCATCTCTGTCTGCCGCGTCTAAAGTTGAGCTATAAGCGCCACCAAGTCTACTATCAGTAGATGTCAGTGTGATATTGCTACCAGCTGCAAAGGTGTAACCTTGTTCTAACAAATCAACAATAGCTGCTTTGTCTATAGAAGTAGTCACAGCGCCAGTACCATCTGTTGCATAGATTACAGCTGTCATAACACCTTTTGTCATTGTTTCATTAATATCATTGCCAGTTGTACCATTCAATGCACCACTATAGTTTTTCAAAATGTCAAGAACTGCTTTGTCATTGTCAGCTTCAGCTGCAATATCTGCAAGGTCAGCAATTTTTATTTCAGTTGTACCTTTTTTCAAAATTGTGCCTGTTGCAGAATCTTCCCACACCTGAGATGTTGACTTACCTGTCAAAGCGTCAAGTCCGTCCTCATCAATTACAGCTACCAAATCTTTTAACTGAGCAGATGTCAAATTGAACTCCGCCTTATCCAATGACAATTCAACATCCATCGTAGCTAATGCAGGATTTGTTACTGTGTAGTCTACATTTGTCACCTTCAACTGAAGTTCAGGCGCATTTGCCTGTGTAATTACACCGTTGAAATCTTTAGCTTTTTCTAAAGCGTCAACGATTTTAGCTGTTGCTGTAACATCGCCCTTTGCAAATGCAGTTGCAGGTACAAGGGATGCCACCATAGCGCCAGCCATAACGAAAGAAATAAACTTCTTCATCGTTAAATTCCTCCTTTTAACATTTTAATTTTAGTTGTGTTTCGTTTTATAATTATACAACGAATGCTTTTCAATTGTGCCACTTTACTACTCACGTCCCTTTGCGCTTCGTTTGCCAAACCTTAGTTTCTTTGTTCTCCCCTCACACCCATTTAAGAGAGCAAAACGCCGTCCCTAAGCTCTGCCTCCCGTCCCGATCCGTTTCATCAATAGGAAAGCATTACCATTTACTATGCAAGATTATTATACGCAGGGATTCTTAAAATGGCAAGAGACATTGGCAAAATGTAACATAACTGTAATATAGGAGCAACATTGCGTAAATATGCCAGTTTTACAGTACTTAAAGCGGTTTTCTACACCTTGGTGTTTGTCCCTTTGAATGCCCAAGATATAGGGGTGCATAACAAAAAAAAGGCACTCTATGCCCCTATTTGTTCTTGAAAAAACTTTTCTAACCTAAGTTCAAATTATTTCTAACAAACCATTTTGTAACATAAAAAGAGAGGCAGACCATTTGTCTGCCCCTCCTCAACAGGTCAAGGGAAAATCCCTTGTGGGGGTTTGAGGACTAAGCCCTCAATTTCCTGCATTTCTCATTTGCCACCGTTCAATGTAGCTGTTCTTGTTGCTGCATCCCATGTGATATCAGTTACACCCAAAGCTGTAGCCAAATCTCTCATAGGCAAGAATGCTCTGTCGCCTGTGATTTCAGGTGCTGCGGATGCGGGGATGGAAGAACCGTTTACGTTGATTGTCTTCTGACCAACTACCATTGTAATGATTCTCTGTGCATACATGATTGTGATAGTTTTTGTTTCTGCACTCCACAATACGTTGTTTGTGTTTACACCAAGAGCCTTGGATACTGCTCTAATAGGAAGCATTGTGTAGTTTGTTGCGCTGATGTAAGCGGGTACATCCAATTCAACCTTTGTGGAACCAGCCATTAAGTAAGCTTCGCCAACAGGTACTACTACCTTTGTTGTGAACAGGTTGTCATTGTCTCTACCGCTTGTTACTACATTAATGAATGCTTCTTTTACAACTTTGCTGTAATCTGCAACATCATCAATGATGTTGTTGTCTTTACCATCTGCTGCATAAATCGCCTGTTTGTCATAAGCTGTGCTCATTGCTGTTTCAGCCTTCAGGTCATAAGCGCCTGCAGGTACGTTTCTCTGCATGAACAATGCGATATCTTTGATTTCTACAGTTGCTGCTTCATCGGATTCGCTCTTTACAGTAAATGCAAGCTGACCATCTTTTGTCTTCTCATCTTTCAATTCCAAGCCGGAATCGTTTACAGAGAAGGTTGCGTCATCTTCAAACTGAATCATGTCGCCTCTATCTACTGTAAGTGTGAATACAGAGTTAGCTGCCCATAAGCCTGCTTCTGCTTCTGTGATTGTGATAGGTGTCTGAACAGATGTGTTTCTGTAATCGATGATTACGTCGTTCTGTTCTGCTTTTACTGTGTAAGGTTTAACGAATTTTGCTACAGTTACTTCCTGTGCATCAACCAAAGCGCCTTCAAAGCCTAATTTTACATCGCCTTCGAAAGTAGGATCAGCTACAAGCTGTAACTTAAAGGTAACACTTGCAGGATCAGCAGCAAGGTTTGTATTTACATCATCAAATACTCTCTTTGCAAATGTGAAGCCATTGTAATCGCCTTTATCGTAAGCTGCTTTGAAAGCTGCTTCCCATTCAGTTGTACCAACTGCTACGTTACCCTGCAAGAAGTTTTCTGCTTCAATAACGTCTACGTCTGTTACATATACGCCTTCAGGCAATGTGAAGTTGAAGCCCTGTCTCATGGACCAAGCGCCGGGGAATGTTTCCTCTGCTGTTACTTCCAAGGTCATGTGATCGGAATCATCTGTCAAGCCTGTGTTGTTTACGTCTGTACCGCTGTAGATTACAGGTACGTCTTCGTCTGCATCAACGGAAACGCCTACTTTGTAATCAACAACCTTAGCAACTTCTACGGAAGCTGTGCCAACGTTTTTCGCTGTTACTTTAATTGTAGCAACGTCGCCAACCTTTGCGGATGTAGCTTCAACTTTGATACCTGTCAAAGTGAATTCATCAACGGAAGGTGCTGTGAAAGTAGCTTCGCTACCGTCGATTGCCCAATCAGCAGCGCCTGTTACAGTTGTGTTTGCAAACTCAAAACCTTTGGAAAGCTTTAATGTGAACTGTGTGCCTACTGCGTAAGAATCATCAACAGAAGGTTCAATTTTTAAGCCCTTGCTATTAATTGTTGCTACTTCGTCAACAGCTACGCTTACTGTTTTCTTAACGGAAGCTTTGATGCCTTTGTCCAAAACGGAAGCATAAACTAAATCATCAGCTTTTGCCATTTTGGAATCAACGGATACAGTTGCTGTTTTGCCAACAGAAACCTTTGTCATTTTGGAAGCCAAGTTAATTGCAACAACGTCGTCCTTCTTAAGCTGGCCTGTCAAGGTGTAAGTTACTTCGTCTTCTGAAAATTCCTTTGTTGCTACGGTAACTGCTGCAGGATTAGTTACTTTTACCATTCCTTCAAAACCAGCCGCATCGGTTGCAGTAAATTCTGCACCGTCCAAAGATACTGTTACATCAACTGTAGGTGTGCTGCCACCTGTTGTATAGTCAGCACTTGTAACCTTCAATTGCAATTCTGGTGCGTTAGCTGCATCAATCACACCGTCGAAATCTTTGCCTCTTTCCAAGGCATCGATTACTTTAGCTGTAGCAGTTACATCGCCTGCCGCAAACGCTGTTGCGGGAACAAGTGAAGTAACCATGGCTGCAGCCATCAAGAAAGATATTACTTTCTTCATCGTTACATTCCTCCTTTAAAAATATGTACTTTGTTCGTTTTCGTTCGTTGCATAATTATAAAACGAATGCAGTTCAACTCCTCCCCAGACCCCTTTGATGCAGTCACATTGTTTAGCCGTCTTCAAAACGCCGCTTTTCTTTCACCCATTCAGCATAAAAAAACTTTGTCTCTCCGATTGCCTCCCTCCATGACGCTCCAAAGTTTCTGCAAGCGTTATTTACTTTGCCTGCTCATTATACGAAGCCCAAAATTGTTTTGCAATACGTTATGTCAATCTGTAATGTAATTGTAATAGCAGTGAAATATTGATGCAATTTTTGTGCAATTATTTACTTGTATATGGTTTTATATGAAAATTTAACCATATATTATTACTAATTATTGGAATTCACTCTACATTATTCCTATTTTTTATATTTTATAAATATCTTCACCTTTATTTGCAAAACTTGATATATTTCTATATTATGGTAACCTTTTGTTTTTGCTCTCCCATTGATTCCTACACAATTTTTGTTCAATAAAAAAAGTCCCAATTGGAAAAATCCAATCAGAACTCTTTTTATTGAAATTCTCTGCGCAACGCCTGATTAAAAACAGCCCCCATGAGCAAAGCCGCAACACTGGCATTCAGCCATACCAAAAAAGCAATAATGGCACCTATGGAGCCATAAATCACAGAGTATTTCCCCACATGATCCACATAATAGGCAAACCCTGCAGAAAAAAGTATCCATGCCGCCGTGGAAAGAATCGCTCCCGGAAAAACATATCTTTTTAGTGGTCGCTGGTTAGGTGAAAGAAAATAAACACCACTGATGAAAAACAAAACGCCAAGGGAAATGGGTAAAAACCGTATCCTAGACCATAAATCAATAAAGGTTTCCGCCATGGGCACAAAAATACTGATAAACTCCATCACTTCTTTGCTAATCAGTAGCACCATAAGCAATACCGGCACAAATATTATCATTAAAAGGGAAAGGAATATAATGCGTAGGGTATGTTTCAGCATTTTCTCATCCCCATAAATACCGTTGATTGCACCCACTAGACTACTCACAGCCCGCAAGGGAAACCAAACGGTAAAAACCAAACCAAAGGTCAACCATGCACCGCTGCTGGTTTCCGTCATATGGGCAATGGTTAAATTAATTAACGCTACCACATCCGCAGGCAGTAATGCGGAGGCATCCCCTTCTACAGTAATCATGGGCAAATGCAAAAAACCCAAAAGGGAACTAATAAAAATTAAGAACGGAAAAATTGCAAAAATAAAATAATAGGTTAAGGACGCCGCTGTTTTGCTAATCCCATTGGAAAAATACCCATCCAACGTATGGAAAATCACCCGTTTCCAACGGCGGTCTGCCTTTTCACCCAAGCCCCGCATCCTTTTCAACCTTTCTTTTTATGCTGAAAGTAATATGCTGCTTTCAACTGGGCTTTTTCGCCGAGAAATTTTCGTCCGAACTGGGCAAGCTTCATGGCAATACCGGGTATAATCACCACTTTATTCGCAAACATCTCCTCAATGGCATACTTAGCCACATCAAAGGACCGCAACCCTCTTAGGGAAAAGCTTACTTCTGCTCGTTGGTTAAACCCTGTATCCACAGGGCCGGGACAAAGGGCCGAAATATGCACTTGGCTTCTGTCTCTACGCAATTCTTCATAAATCGCCTCCGTAAGCCTTAAAACATAGTTTTTTGTGGCATAATAGGTTGCCATTAAAGGGCCGGGCATAAAACCTGCCGCAGAGGCAACATTTAAAATATAACCGCTGTCCCGCTTGCGAAAATCCTCTAAAAACAGCTTTGTCAGAATATGCACTGCTCGCACATTCAAATTCAACATATTAAGCTCCCGCTCCAAAGGTACCTCCCAAAAATGTCCAAAGGTACCAAAGCCTGCGTTATTCACCAATATATCAATATTTTGCTCCTTGACCTGCTCATAAAGGGCAAAGCACTCTTCCTCCACAGACAAATCAGCAGAAATAATCTGCACATGGGTTTTTAAATGCTTTTTCACTCGGGCAAGTTTTTCTGCATCCCTGCTTACCAAAATCAAATCATAACCCATGCGGCTTAAAATTAGAGCGATATCCCTTCCAATGCCCCCTGATGCTCCTGTCACCAATGCTTTCATTGTTTCACATCCTAATCCTATTTGATTTCAAAGTTTTTTTATTTATTATTCTAATTTATTCTATTGTATTATACTTTTATTTTTAAAAAATATCAATTTCATGTCAGAATAATCCATTTTGCTATGGAACAATAGAAACAAAATCAAAATCTCTTCTTTTTCGCAAGTGAAATCCTAAGAATGACGTCGTTCAAGATTTAAAAGACACTAAAAATAAAAAGCGCCCAAGGGTTTTCCTTCGAAAAATTTTCGAAAAATTGCCCTTAGGCGGTTGGGAAGCACTTTCTTTAATGCCCCTTTTGAATTTTCTTCTAAAATTCAAGCATGTCATGCCAAAATTTAAAACATTCTCATTGCTTTCTTTAATCCACTAAATTTACAACCAAAGGCGTAACGTCTGTCTTTTGAGAAAGAATGCCCCTCTCATAAAGCCAATCTGCATTTTTCTGCCAAACATCCACTTCTTGGTGCAAGAAAGGTGCCTCAGGGGTTTCCATAACAGGAAGCAAGGTTTCCATGCTCTTTTGTTCCACTGTTTTAGACAAGGGGAAATTTTCAGCATTTTGATTATCTAATAAAATTTGCAAGCTTTCATCAGGATTCTCCTTCATATCCCCAAAGCTTTTTTGGCAAGCACGTAAAAATCTCTGAATTTTTTCAGGATTTTTTTCCACTGCATCCTTGCCTGCTAAAAATACCAGTTCATAAGCCTGCGGTACGCCAAATTCAGTAGGATAGAAGTAGTTGATGGCAAAGCCGTTTTCTTCCAGCTGAGGCACCTCATGGTTTACCATGTTACCAATTGTGGCATCCACCTGTCCCGTGGTTAAAGCAGTCATCAAATCAAAGCCAACGTCAATAAATTGGCAATCCTCTGCGCTAAGGCCCACATTTTCCAGCATAGACTTAATTTGTTCTTCTGAAAGGGAAGTTCCCGAATATCCGATTTTCTTTCCCTTTAAATCTTTCGCACCGCTAATGCCGCTATCTTTTAAGGCTACTACAACATTGAGAGAGCTTTGTGTCAACGCACCTACGGAAACAATGGGAACATTTTCTTCGGTAGCTGTTAAAATTGCATCCTGCAAATAATACAGTCCGATATCTGCTTTGCCTGCTGCAGGCATGGAAATACCATCATTCACGTTAGAAGGAAAATTAATAACCAAGTTTAAGCCTTCCTCTGCAAAATAGCCCTTTTCAATCCCTGTATACAAAAAACTATGGATGGCATTAGGATACCAATCCAAAACAATTGAAAAATCCTCTAATTTCTTTTCACCCTCTTTAGGGGCACTACCATCTTCACTACTCTTGTTTGTGCCACAGCCTGCTGCACCAATTGCCATAACCGCCGTCATTAAAAAAGCAAATATTCTTTTTTTCATCATTATAATTCCTTTCTCCATGTTATCGTTTTGTTTTCAATCATTGTAATTACCCAAACCGTCAGCATTGCCACAACGGAGAGCAATACCACCGGCGCAAATACCCCCGCACCGTCCAGCTGTGTCATCATTCTTTTACTAAAATAGCCCAAACCCTTTTGCGCTCCCAGCCATTCGGCAATTGCTGCACCAATGACGCTGAGGGGAATTGCCATTTTAATAGCTGAGAAAAAGTGGGGCAAAGCTGTGGGCAGCTTCAGTTTTAGAAAAACATCCTTTTTAGAGGCGCCATAAGTGAACAAGAGCTCCTCCATTTCCCGTTTTGTAGACTTAAACCCATCAAATACCGTAATGGCGATGGGGAAAAAGGTCATTAAAATTGTGACCAAAACCTTACTCCAAATAGAATATCCAAACCATAGGATAAACAAAGGTGCGATGGCCGTAGTGGGTATGGTCTGGGACGCCACAATCACGGGATATAGTGCCTTTTCCAGCTTTGGGTTCCAATCCATAGCGATGGCCAGCAATAACCCAAGAACTACGGAAATTAGAAGTCCAAGAGCAGTAATTCCCATGGTTGCAGGCAAATGCACCGTAAACAGAGGCACTCTCAGCTCCCAAAGGCGTACTAAAATACCTGTAGGCGAGGGTAATATGTAAGCCGCATCAATTCCCATGGCAACACCTTGCCAAAGCATTAATAAAATCAGCACCAACAGCGCAGAAGGCATGTTTTTTTTCATAAGCTCACACTCCTTCTCAGCTTTCCAATGAGACTTTCTTTTAATTCTACAATCTCCGCCTTTTTCAAATCCTCACGATTTCTGGGATAGTCCAAGGGTACTTCAATGCATTCCATTTCCGTAAATGGTCTGGAATCCTGTATGATATAAACTCTCTTTGCCAAAAAAATGGCCTCCTCCACATCATGGGTGATAAACAAAATCGTTTTATGATAATGCACCCACTGCTGTAACAACCACTCCTGCATTTCTACTCTTGTGAGGTAATCCAGCGCGCTAAAGGGCTCATCCAACAAAAGCATATCTGCCCCTGAAAGGAGGGTTCTTGCGAAAGCCGCTCTCTGCTTCATTCCCCCCGATAAATCCTTAGGAAATTTTTTGGCATACTCCAGCAACCCAACCTGAGCCAAAACCTTCTCTGTCCTTCTGCCCTGCTCTTCTACAGATACCTTTGCAAGCTCCATGGGAAGGCAGACATTTTTCTCAATACTGCGCCATGGGAAAAGCAAGTCTTTTTGGGGCATAAAGGCACTATAGTTCTTTATGGTTTCAATCGGTCTTTCGTCTACCAAAATTTTTCCTTCGTCGGGTTTTTCTAGTCCATTTATCAAACGAAAAATGGTGCTTTTTCCACATCCACTGGCGCCGATGATTGCCACCAACTCACCATTTTCCACTTGGAAAGACAATTTCTCCATCATTCCCAACTCATCCTCTGGATATCGAAAGGATACTCCTTCAAACCGCAGCATCACGCCACACTCCTTTTTAGTCCCCCATGTTCATATGGTAGGCCATCTCCCAAAAATCTCTTTCGTATCGGCAACAATTTAAAAATATTTCTTTTAAATATGCTTCCTTTTTTGCAGAAATATCTGCTCCAAATTCATTCACAGCGTCTATAATTTCTTCCACACCACGAACGTATTCCTCGGATGAATAGCCTCTGACCCATTCACCATAAAGGGGATGCTCCATAGCACCGGGGATATTTTTGTGATGCTCTCCTATCATTTGATAGCTCCATGCGCAGGATAATACCGCTGCTAGTACATCCAAAATATCTCCCTTAAAAGCAACCTCCAGCATATAAGAGGTATAGGACTGATTGGCCAATGCCGTTTTTGTTTTGGCAACCTCCTCCTCGGTAATGCCCAAACGATTCATATAAATCTTATGTACATCCATTTCTCCATCCAGCGTGTCATGCACCATACAGGCAAAACGGCGCATAAGCCCTTCATCTTCAGCCTTTACAACACCCAAAGCAAAAACCTTTGCATATTGCAGTAAATAGCGGTAATCCTGCACCATATAAAAGCGGAAACGGTCCTCCCGCAAAGTGCCTTCTCCTAACTCCTTTACAAAGGGCTGTTCCAAATATCCATTCCAAATATATTTAACTTCTTCATACAACCTATCTGTTAATTTCATTTCCCTCCACCTTTCTAGTTCATTTTTGCAGGGCAAAGCCTATTCTTGCTTTTTCATCTGCCCTGCCATTGCATTACCTTGGTTCTTAAGGCTTACAAAAATCAATTTATCCATTGTTTGAGATTATCCGTCATCCTCCAATTGGATGAAAAGACTCCGATTTACAAAATAAAAAAAGTCTCTCCCCAATTGGGAAAGACCTTGCGCTTTCAAATATAAATTGCTTCCCTCCGTTGGTTCTAACCACATCAAGTTCAAAGGGTTGGAAAACGAATTCCTCTCAGCTTCAACGAATCAAAGCACCCCCAGCCTTATTTATTCAGTTGTATTGTACCAGTATAGTATAAATTTACAATCTTGTAAATAAAATTATCTTCGGTTTTGAAAAATAAGCAAAACGAAAGATTTGGAAAAGCTATTATTTTGCAAAACAGCCGAAAATTTGGTCTAAAAAAGCCTTTTATTTTCTTCCGTCGCCCGATTGAATATTGCATATAAATCCGTTATACTTTAGGCTGTATACAAAAAGATTACTCCCCCTTTACGAAAAGAGGTATTTATATGATGGATGATAATTTACTTTTAAAATTTGCTTTGGATGCGGGAGAGCTTATGCTTGCCAGCGGTGGCGAGACCCATCGGGTGCAGGATACTATGCATCGTATCTTATCGGTCAGTCACTCCACAGGAGTGGAGGCTCTGGCAATGAGCACGTTTTTGATTGTCAGCATCCCAAGTAAAAAATCAGGCTCTCTTACCTTAACCCGAGGGGTATATAATCGTTCTGTAAACTTTGGAAAAATTTGCTCTGTCAATGAAATCTCAAGAGCCTTTGTTTCAAGGCAGATTACCTTGAAGGAAGCAGCGAAACGGTTAGAAAAAATCAGTCATACCTCTGCCTATCGCCCAATTTCCCGTATTATCAGCTCTGGTGTTGCCTGCGGGGGGTTCACTCTGGTTTTAAATGGCAAATTGATTGACGCCCTAGCCGCCTTTTTGTTTGGTATTCTCATTGGTATTTTAATCAATCATAGCGGAAAAACAAAATTGCCCAGTTTTTTCACCTGTCTCATTGGCGGGTTTATTGCCGGGGCGGGTTCCGTTATTTTTCAAAGATTCGTACCCTCAGCGGGAACAGATATGATTATTATTGGCAGCATCATGCCTATGCTGCCCGGCATGACAATGACCAACAGCATTCGGGACATCATGGAAGGACACTATATCAGCGGCACCTCCAAGATGGCAGAAGCTTTATTGATTGCCTTCGCCATTGCCGGAGGCGTTGGCTTTGGCATCACCACAATGGGGCACTAAGGAGGAGAAAAAATGGCGTTTCATATTATATTATTCCAAAGCTTTATGTCCTTTTGCGCTTGTGTTGCCTTTTCCGTTGTTTTTAATGCACCAAAAAAGGAATTGGTTTACTGCGGTATCTCAGGTTTTCTGGGGTGGTTTTTCTATGCTGTCCTATCGGTATACATCAGTCCTACTATGGCCACCTTGGTTTCCTCTGCATTGGTTACGGCGTTCTCTCGTTTTGCCTCCTATCACAGGCAAGCGCCCTCTACCTTATATCATATTCCAGGGATCATGCCCATGGTTCCCGGTACTGTGGTCTACAACACCATGGCTACAGCCTTAGGGGGTATGATTTTGGAAACCTATTCTAACATTTTACTAGGATTAAAGCTGGCGGGAGCCATTGGAGCTGGGTCAATCTTAATTTTGGCGCTACCCTACTCCTTTTTTGAGATTATTCCAAGACGAAAAAAGAAGGTCAAGGCATAACTAAGGTCAAGACCTCGAACTTCCAGAAGATATAAAGGCCAAGACCCCGAGGGCTTTGCCCTCGAACTCCTACAAGGGTTTCACCCTTGACCCATTATTTAAGGGGCAGACGATGTCTGCCCTTTTGTTCTTTAAAATTAAATAATATTATTACTTTATTTTTAAAAAAAGAAAAAACCGCATGTATATGCGGTTTTTATAAACTTTTTGGTCTTGCTTTTTTCAAAAAGCAAGTGGGGTTTGGGGCAAAGCCCAAGGTCTTACAACTCACGCCTACCCTCTAAAGCACGGGATAGGGTAATTTCATCAACATACTCTAAGTCTCCGCCTACGGGTACGCCGTTGGCAATTCTGGTAACCATAACGCCTAAAGGCTTTAAAAGCTTGCTGATGTACATGGCAGTAGCCTCCCCCTCCACATTGGGGTTTGTAGCAAGAATAACCTCTCTCACCGTATCATCCATGCGGGTAACAAGCTCCTTAATGCGGATATCCTGAGGCGTCACCCCTGTCATAGGCGAAATTGCTCCATGCAAAACATGGTATACTCCATGGAACTCCTTGGTACGCTCGTAAGCCGCCATATCCCGTGGATCCTCTACAACCATAATCACACTGTGGTCTCTTTTTAAATTTGCACAGATAGGACAAAGCTCCTCCTCCGTCAAATTACAGCAAACGGAACAGTAACGCACCTTATCTCTTGCCTCAAGAATGGCACCCGATAAACCGGCAACCTCGTCTCGTGGCATATGAATGATATGAAACGCAAGCCTTTGCGCCGATTTGCTTCCAATTCCCGGTAACGCTGCCAATTCCTCAATCAAGCGTGTCATGGGATTTCCGTAATAATTCATAGTATCCCTCTTTTGATCAGAAGCCCATGCCCATTCCGCCGGTCATTCTGCCCATTTCATTATTATACATTTCCTCTACCTGACGAATTGCTTCGTTTACAGCAGACATAATTAAATCCTCCAGCATTTCCACATCTTCAGGGTCAACTACATCAGGATTCAACTTTAATTCCTTAATTTCCTTCTTCCCAGTGATAACCACCTTAACAGCACCGCCGCCGCTGGTCATCTCCAATGTTCTTTCGCCCAGCTCTTCTTGCTTTTCCTGCATTTGCTTTTGCATTTTCTGCGCCTGCTTCATCAGATTATTCATATTCATCCCGCCCATACCGGGAAAACCGCCTTTTGCCATTATTCTATTCCTCCTCAAATTCTAATTTCTTCTATTTGTACTATTTTATAATAAAATACCTATTCCATGCAAGTCTTTTACTCCTCAAAATCCGCCTCCGGGAAATAACTACCCAAAAGACTCTCAAATTCAGCATCTTCCGCCTTATTCTCTGCTTTACCATAGGTGACCTCATACCATCGGTCATACTCTTCTTTGGTTATGGTTTGTAATGAAAAGGACTTTCCCATTGCTTTGTCCAATAAGGATTCGATTTTGTCCATATTTTTTTGCAGCATATCAGTCAAAGCAGCGTAAGCACAAACCAAATAGACCAAATCATCCTCTTTGAAAGCAATTTCCACCTGTTTGAGCTGACTTTTTAAAATAACATCTTCAACCTCATTACGCAATAAAGGCCATTCTTCCTGTAGTTTCTTTTTGTCCTCGGGCAGGGCAGGGGGCCTTTTCTTGCGTTTTGGTGCCTCTTTTTTTGCCGCTTTTTGCTCCACCGGCTGAATCTGCACAGAAACACCTTGGGCAACCTGACGCTCCAACCCTGCAAGCCTTGCCGCTAAAGCTGTCATATCTGTTTGTGTCCATGGGGAGCACAAACGTAAAAGCTCAACCTCCAATAAAATGCGCTCATTGGTACTGTATCGCATATCCCCTTGCAAATAAGAAAACCGCTCAATAAGAAAAATTGCCTCTTGTGGAGATAAAAATGTACTGCAACCTTTTAACCGCTCTAAATTTTCCCCCGAAATATCCAAAACGCCTGTGGTATCCCCAAGGGTGCTTACCATGAGAAAATTCCGCAGATGCGCCAAATATTCAGAGACAAACTGCTTGATATCCCTGCCTGAGAGCATCATTTCCTCAACCAACTCCATCACCCGTCGGCTATCCTTCTTTCCCAACGCCTGGGTCATTTCAAAAAGCACAGTTTGATCCACAGCACCCATTACATCCAAAACCATTTCCAGCGTTACCGTCTCACCACTGTAAAAGGCAAGGCACTGATCCAAAATACTTAGGGAGTCTCGCATGGAGCCGTCCCCCAGCTGCGCCACATAGCGCACCGCCTCAGGTGTAATATCTTGTCCTTCCTCCGCCAAATATCCCATCAAAGTATTGGTAATATCATCTGTGGTAATTCTTCGAAAATCAAACCGCTGACAGCGGGAGAGAATGGTAGCAGGCACCTTTTGAGGATCTGTGGTTGCCAAAATAAAAATCACATGGGCAGGGGGCTCCTCTAAGGTTTTCAGCAATGCATTAAAGGCGCTGTTGGACAGCATATGCACCTCGTCAATGATATAGACCTTATAATAACCCTCTGTGGGGGGATACTTTACTTCCTCCCTAATTTCCCTTATATTATCCACGCTGTTATTTGATGCAGCGTCTATTTCAATCACATTGACACTTCTGCCCACCAATATGTCTTTACAAAGAGCACATTCATTGCAAGGCTCCCCATCTTCAGTGGGAGACAAACAATTAATGGCACGGGCAAAAATTTTTGCGGTGGAGGTTTTTCCCGTTCCTCTTGTGCCGCAAAACAAATAGGCGTGGGAAACCCGCCCTGATTTTATCTGATTTTTCAGGGTTTTTACAATATGCTCCTGCCCAATGACTCCACCAAAGGTATTGGGTCTGAACTTTCTGTATAGCGCCGTATAAGACATGGTCTCCCTCCTTCTTTTATAACTTACGTCAGTATACCATATGGATCAAAAAATGAAAAGCACCGTTAAACTCTGCGTTATCCAAAGAAAGGCGGCTTTATTTGCAATTAATATCCAGGCAGTCAAACAACCCCTATTTTATAAGATGGATACGTTCCCAAGTGGAATTCCCAGTATGGGCTTTTTTCTATGTTCACTTGAAATAAGCTTGCAGGTACTGCGTTTTTCAGTGCCGATTTTATTGACACTCTGTAACTTTAATTGTAAATAAAGTTCTTTTTTTCACATTTTATGTAAAACGGATTTTTTTGTAAAATTATTACATTTATGATATGATAAATGTAACTTCTTTTATATAACTTTATCAATATGAAGTATATTCATGTTATTTCTAAACCCCGCAAAAATGTTTCATGCCCCAGTTCACCTCTGTTTTAGAAAAGATTCTCAATGCTGCAACGGAAAATACTCTATTTTCAAAGGAGCATGATTGATGAAAAGCCAATGGGAAAATTACAATAAAAACCTCTTAGAGTATTTAACAGTCATAACCCAAAACAATTATATCTCAAATCTATTTTATGATACACCTTTCTTGGTATTAAGCAGAGCCATTGCTGCAATTCCCGATGATGCCTTCACAGTAACCCAATGGGAGGAGGCTGCCAACTATTTACTGCGAGAGAAAATAGCCTTTTCTTCCAGCCAACAGGCGATTCATTATCTCTCCGTTCTTGGGTGGTCTGTATCGGTTACCCCCTACATTTTGTTGGAGGATAGAACCAAATTCATAGGAAAGTCATGGCAAAATAAAAAAAATACCATCTAAAAAGGCAGTCACCGCGTTACCGATTTCTGCCAAGGTCTTCTTTGATAAAGAGTTACATCATGTGAAAAATATAAGCCCACATTGCAGGATTCTACAAGAATTGTCTTGTACGAAGCAATGGGGCTTTTTTCTTTTACAACTAGTATTTCTTAATTTTAAATCCTTATGAATGCATTTATTTATAGAAATCCGTGCATCTGTTTTTGTTGCACCGCCCAACACGTTACCATGTTCTGCGACTCCTCTCTGGCACCCTCACAACACACAGAAGTAGACTGCTTAGTGCTGCTGCCTTCCGACCCTGACACGATTCACAGGCTCCTGTTGCGTAAGACCCGAGCATCAACGCCGCTTCCCATGGGCAGACTATCAAACGCTGCACCGAGAACAGACATCACCCCCACTATAGCGGATTGTGGGTACAGGGCGCCGCTACCTCCCCGGCTAGCACGGAAATATTACCGTAATGATATGATTGGCTGTTTTTCCATATAAATGCATCTTTATCAGAATGAAAATAAAATGCCTTTATAAACCTTGCAGAAGTTCAATGTTAAAACACAGAACATCTTAATTAGCCAAAAAGTATTCCCAGTGATAGTCATCTCGATTTTTTAGAATCAATTTGAAAGGCCTTAATACCCATCCACGAGGATTGTCACTTAGAAATAGCCTTATTAGTATAACCGCTTTTTACGCCTCTGTCAACATGGCCTCTCCGTTTTTACGAAACCGTTTGAAAAACAAACGCATAAACTGACTGCATTCCTCTTGCAAAATGCCTTCCTCCACAATCACCTGATGGTTGAACCTTGGCTCATCCAAGAGATTCATGATGGAACCGGCACACCCTGCCTTACTATTTCTTGTTCCAAAAATTACCTTAGGGATTCTCGCCTGCACAATGGCTCCCGCACACATAGGGCAGGGCTCCACAGTAACATAAAGGGTGCAGTCTTCCAAGCGCCAATCCCCAACGATTCCTGCCGCCTTGTTTATCACGTCTATTTCCGCATGGCACAAAGGATTTTTTGCAGTATTTCTCAGATTATAGCCCCGGGCAATAATTTCTCCGTTTCTCACCATCACTGCACCAATAGGTACCTCTCCCGCATCAAATGCCTTCTGAGCCTCCACCAGTGCTTCCTTCATATATTGTTCCGAATCCGTCATTTTCATTCCCTCTCTAGGATGCAGGCTTGGAAAGAAAAAGCTTGCCCGTCCTTGTCACATCTTCTGTTACATTCCAATAATCATCTATTCCATCGCCATTCCAGTCACAGGGATATATGGCTTGTCCATATTGAATATCCTCATTGGAAGAACGCAGTCCTCTCTCTGTTAATATATAGCGGATGGCTGTCCCTGTGGCATCACAAATATACACTTCTTTTACACCATCCCCATTTAAATCACCACTATATAAAGCTCCATATAAGCTTTCTACGCCCAAATGGGTACTCCAAAGCTTTAATAGACCTGTTTCCAGATGATGATACATATATAAATCCATGCCATCGGTCATAAGAAATTCTGCTGTGCCATCTCCATCTAAATCTGCAATATGACACTGGGTTACCCTATGACGCAGCGATTCCCGCTGGGTTTTGTGCCAACCCTCTCCACCGGATTCATAGGTTTCCATGGCCTGACCTGTAAACAAAAACAACTTACCTTTTTCCGAGCCTAAAGCTGTTGCCCCACCGCTTTCCAAAGGAACTTCCGTGACAGGCTGTAATTTGGAATCATAAAAAACAATTTTTTCAGCTCTGTTTATTTCTCCTTCACCTTCGATAGCCTCTTCTGCCATTTCGGCCCAAAGAACCACCAGCATATCCTCCTTACCGTTCTCCAAAAAAACTGCCGATACTGCTTCCACGCCCTTTGCAGGATTTATTTTACGCATTCTGCTGATAACTCGGCCGGATAGATGATACAACTCCACCTTGCCATCTTGAATAGAAGCAACGACCCCACTGCGATTTTTTGCAACAAAACCATCCGCAGGCAAACTGCCGCTCAATTCTCGGTATCCACTATTGATGCCTGTCCAATTTTCGTAGGCAGTAAAGTCCCCATTGGCCAAAAAAGGATTCCGCTCCCGCAAACTATACTCTTCTTCATCATAACCACCGATATAATATACCCCTGCCAGATGATTGCTTACAAAAATGCAATTCACCTCTCCCGCAGTATCCCCGTTATAGTGCAAAAGCTCCGCCGTAGCTACAACGCTTTGGCTGCCCACTACAGATTTTAATGGGTACCCTGCATCCTGAGAGGCGTTAAATAAACGGGCATTTTCTTTGGTATCTTGAGGAATTTCGCCGCCGTGAAAGGATAGACTATCCTTATCATAGCTCCAATAAAATTCATCCATTACAGCATCAATTTGCGCCACATATGCCTCCTGCTCTGCGGGTGACAGGCTTATGCTTTGATCTCCGTCTTTCCCACTGCAGCCTGTCATGCAAAATAAGCACACACCGATGAGCAGCATTATTGCTTTTTTCATATTCTCATTCCTCTCAAAGGGCTGGTCTTCTTTTTTGTTCCAAAAAGATTTATGAAGTCCAATTTAATAAATTATGTTTCTTTTACAATTTGCTTCTATTATATAATAAGCCCTCTGATTTTTCAAATTCATTTTCCAAAGACCATCTCCACCAAAATAACTGCGGCAATCACCCCTGCAAAATTTGCAATCAAGGCGCATGGCAAGGTGTAACGAGTCTTCCTAACTCCTACGGACAAAAAATATAGGCTCATGGTATAAAACACTGTTTCGGTACAGCTCATCATTACCGAAGAAACCCGCCCCAAAAAGGAATCCGGCCCGAAATTTTGGAAGATATCCAATAAAAGCCCTGTTGCCGCCGAAGAAGAAACCAAACGTATAATGCTTAGGGGTGCCAATTCTGCGGGAAATCCTACCTGTTCCGCCATGGGGCGAATGAAATTTGTCATAATATCCAAGAGTCCTCCTGCACGGAAAACCTCCACAGCAACAATTAATCCGATTAAGGTAGGCAAAATATCCACCACGGTTTTTAATCCTTCAGTGGCCCCCTCCAAAAAGACTTCATAAAGCTTTACCTTTTTCAAACATCCAAAGCATACAATAAACAACACCGTAGCCGGAATAATATAATCCGATATTACCAATAGCAGCCGCATGTTTTCACTCCGTCCTGTCCATTATTTTTGCTGTAACAATACCTATGAGGGTTGTCAAAAACGTGGCGGCAATCCCTACCCCCACAATTTCTGCCGGTGCATGGGAACCAAACTCTGTGCGATAGGCTAAAATATTTACCGTCACCAGCTGTAAGGAGGACATATTCACCGTTAGAAACATACACATCGCTCCAGTGGCTCGCTCCTTATCCTGATTGAGCTTTTGCAACTCTTTCATTGCCATCAGCCCCGCCGGCGTAGCGGCCCAGCCTAAACCCAAAAAATTTGCAGCGAAGTTTGCCGCTATGTATTGCCTGGCTTTATGATGCCTTGGTACTGAGGGGAATAAAAAATCCATGGCAGGGGTTAATTTTTCTGCCAAAATATCAATCATACCACCCTTTTCCGCTATTTTTAATATCCCCGACCACATAGCAATCACACCTGCCATTGTAATTGCCAGTTCCACGGCACTCTTACCGCCGCTTAAAACTGCTGCTGTAACCATATCCATGCGCCCTAAAAACGCCGCAGTCAAAATCCCTCCGATTATAAAAAATCCCCATATTGCATCCAGCATATTTTCCGCCTCCTTGTACCTTTATCCTTTAATCTATGCTTGTACCCCATACATTCATGCTTGACCCACACAAAAACTTCACCTGCACACGTCAAAAAAATTGATAGTTTATTTGAATAAAATAAGCATATTTTTCAACATATTTCATAATTTCCCTTTTTTTCTAATCCTTTTTTCATCTAAGTTCTAAAGATTTGTTTGCTATGCATAAATTTTCTCTATTTGGAGGGTTACATTTTCCTTTTCTTACCAGTAATTTTTTGTTGTAATTTGTCGATTTTCGTGTTAAACTTTTCCTAAGTTGTTTAAAAGTAGTGACTTATAACAGAAAATTACAATTCAGAGGTGAACTAAATGAAATCTACGGGAATTGTTCGTAAAGTAGACGAGCTAGGCCGAGTAGTGCTGCCAATCGAGCTGCGCAGAAATATGGGAATTGAAATCAAGGACTCTTTAGAAATTTTTGTGGAAGAAGATTCCATTGTTCTTAAGAAATATGAACCTGCTGATATTTTTTCCGGCAGTATGGAAGACCTGATTGACTATAAGGGCAAAAAGGTTTCCAAGGCTTCCATTTTGGAAATGGCAAAGTTGGCAGGCTTGGATTTGAAGTAAAACGTATAAAGAAAAGCAAAAGGGTATCGACTTTGTCGATATCCTTTGTTTTTTATATGATTTAATCCTAAAAAACCCACTTCCTATGATTTTATATCCCTTTTCTAAAAAGAAAAGCGGTATTTTTATTGACAAGTCTATATTGTATCTCATAAAATAACATTATTATGATTAAATTTTGACAAACGAAGGGTGGAAACGACATGAATACAACATTTCAAGGCAGCAAGGATTATGTGGCAAGTGACGAATTAATGCGCTCCGTCAATATTGCCATTGCCCTGCAAAAGCCTTTGCTCATCAAGGGTGAGCCCGGTACCGGCAAGACAATGCTGGCAGAAGCAATCTCCACCGCATTGGGAAAAGACCTTATTATTTGGAATATTAAGTCTACCACAAAAGCACAGGACGGCCTTTACGTTTATGACGTGGTTCAGCGCTTGTATGATAGCCAGTTCGGCAACGAAGGCGTAGATGATATTCAGAAATATGTAAAGCTTGGAAAATTAGGCGAGGCTTTTACCGCTGAAAAACAGGCAATTTTATTGATTGATGAGATTGATAAGGCGGACTTGGAATTCCCCAACGACTTACTTTGGGAGTTGGATAAAATGGAATTTTATATCCCCGAAACAAAAGAAACCGTTAAAGCAGCACAACGCCCCATTGTTATAATTACGTCAAACGCTGAAAAGGAATTGCCCGATGCTTTCTTACGTCGCTGCATTTTCCATTATATTGAGTTCCCTGACGAACAGCAGATGACAGAAATCATTAAAGTGCATTATCCCGATGTGGAAGAGCACCTTTTGGAGCAGGTTCTGGAAACCTTCTATTGGATTAGAGACCTGTATAACATTCAGAAAAAACCCAGCACATCAGAGGTAATCGACTGGATTCAGGCTTTGGTTCTGGGTGGCATTGACCCCGATAAAATCAAAGAAAAAGTACCCTTTGCTGGGGTATTGTTAAAAAAGAACGAGGATATTGACACCATGAGGAGATATTTAAAGTAAAAGCAGGTGAGCCGATATGTTTACTTCATTTTTTTATCTGCTTCGTGCCAGAGGGCTTAACGTTTCCCTGAACGAATGGATGTCTCTGGTGGAAGCATTGGACAAGGGCCTTCATGGCTCCAGCTTTACGGGCTTTTACTATCTTTGCCGCAGTGTGCTTGTAAAAAGTGAAACGGACTTTGATAAATTCGATGGTGCCTTCCTTGAATTCTTTAAAGATATGGAATTTGCCACCGATGAATTGCCCAAGGAGCTTTTGGATTGGTTGGAAAATCCCGCTGATGAACCGGGAAAAGAATTTGATATGGCTCGTGCCATGGAAAATGAGCAACTGTCTCAGAGCGAAATACAAAAAATGTTTCTTGAGAGACTGGAGGAACAAAAAGAAGAACACAACGGCGGCAGCTATTGGGTGGGCACAGGTGGTGTTTCTGTTTTCGGCAACAGCGGCTTCAGCCCAAGGGGAATCCGCGTTGGCGGTCAAGGCGGTCAGCGCCGTGCGTTTCAGGTGGCAGGAGAGCGGAAATTCCGTGACTTCCGTCAGGATAATACCCTAGATACCCGCCAGTTTCAAATGGCATTTCGTAAGCTTCGTCAATTTTCCGCCCGCACAGAGGAAGCGAGAACAGAATTTGACATCGACGAAACTATCCGTGAAACTTGCGATAATGCAGGGAATCTAAAGGTGGTTTATGAAAAGCCACGAAAAAATACAGTAAAGCTTTTGCTATTGATGGATAGTGGCGGCTCTATGGAATATTACAGCAGGCTTTGCAGTGCGCTGTTCCAAGCTGTAAGCAAATCCAACCATTTTAAGGATTTAAAGGTATACTATTTTCACAATTGCATTTATTCTAGATTATACACTGAGGCAGATTTAAGTCCTCGTGATACCATTTCCACTGAATGGGTGTTAAACAACCTCAGCAGTGAATATAAAGTTATCATCGTAGGAGATGCCCAAATGGAGCCTTCAGAGCTGTTAAACCCCAGTTTCTATTCCTTCGGGGTAAGAAACGAGGTAACAGGTATGGAATGGCTACAAAAATTTAAGGATAAGTACCCTCACATTGTTTGGCTAAACCCTTCCGAACGTCCTACTTGGGGCGGTTGGTGGGCAAAAACCTATGATATCATTCATAAAGAATTTGATATGTATCGCTTATCCCTAGAGGAACTGAATGTCGCTTTGAAAAAGCTCATGGTTTCCAGATAATTTCTGCTGTATCGGCAAATACCGATACAGCTTTTTTATATCTTAGAAACTCTTTAATCGCCGATTTGTTCCCCTTCATAAATTTCCAGTCAAGAAAAAAGAGCATTCCCAAAAGTCAGATTATGACCTTAGGAACACCCTTTTGCCCTGATAAAGAGCTATTTTCTCCACCGTTGCTTTCTATAAACTTATTTTTTTCAGTACTACAGCAAAACCCAGAATATCAGAAAAAATATCGATTTCCAAGAAATGATTGGGCATACACACTATCCCTACCCCGTCTGGTGTTTTATACCCAATATCTCCCCGTCATCAAACCAAAGGCTTAGGGAGGGTTTGGTACTATTTTTTCTATATACTATTTTCTGTTGCAGTCCTATTTTCAAAATAAACCCCTCAATTAGGATAGTTAATCTGATCAACAAAAAAGGAAGGTTTGGAGGGAGGTACGCAAGGTACGTCTTCCTTTATCGTTCACAGGCCACATCCAAAAGAGAAATCTAATTTAAAAACAGGTAGCCTTTTAAGCTTATTTCCAAGAACAATCAGTGGAATATGATCACTGGCAGAAAAGAGCATTTATAGATGGCTTCTTCACAAGGAACGGTCGCCTAAGGGCGGACTTGTAAAAAACCTTGATATGACGGTATTATGTCTGTTTACTGCAATGCTCTTCTCTTTCAGGGATTTATATAAGACTTTTCCTTATGCCTCCTTGTTAATATAACCGATATTGGTACGGATTACATCACAGGAATGTTGAAACGCTTTCAGTTCTTCTTCATTTAAGGTTAGTTCAAACACTTCTTCCACACCATTTTTCCCAATAACACAAGGAGTACTGATAAAAATATCATTCTGCCCATATTCACCGTTTAACTGTGTACTGCAAGGCATAACCACCTTTTCATCATGGAAAATTGCATAAACAAAACGTGCAAGGGTTGACGAAATACCATACTCTGTGCAGCCTTTCCCAGCGAAAGTCACCCAGCCGCCCTTGGTTGCTTCCTCCAAAACTGCAGCCTGATCCACTTTGTATTTATCATTCTCTTTAGCAAGCTCTGCAAGAGGTTTTCCATTTACTGTCACATGAGACCAAGGTGCCATTTGGGAATCTCCGTGCTCACCCATGGTATATGCCACCAGTGATTTATGATCAATGCCAGTTTCTCTGGACAAAACGGCCTTGAAACGAGAGCTATCCAAGCCTGTGCCTGTACCAAATACACGGGATTTATCAAAACCGGAAAGCTTATGCACCTGTCTTGCAATAATGTCACAAGGGTTTGTAATATTAATGAAAATGCCGTTAAACCCTGCATCCACCACCTGCTTTACAAAGCTGTTTACCATGCCGATGGATACATTCAATTCATCCAAACGGTTATTACTCTTAGTAATAACACCAACGCTGACAACCACCACATCACAATCCTTTAAATCAGCATATCCGCCGGTGCGTACCTCTACCCGATGGGGCAAATAAGCAACGCTATCCCTTAAATCCTGACACTCGCTGATTGCTTTTTGTTCATTTATATCTACTAAAACCAATTCATCCACAATGCCTTGTACCGCTAAGCTATAGGCACAATGGGCACCAACATGACCGACTCCGACAATACCAACACTTCTTGTTTTCATTTGAAAAACCTCCTAATATGAAATTGTATTTTGTTATATTCCAAAATGGAATGATTATAAGCCAAAGCCAGAAAAAAGAATATGTGTATATATCATACTCAACGTCATATAAATCGTTAAAATGACGGCAAATGCTGCCATGGTTCGTTTCAAAACTTCCCCTTCTTTGCCAATCACCCCTACCGTTGCACATGCAGCAACAACGTTATTGGGACAAATTAAATTCCCCAATGAGCCTCCCGCATTCTGCCCCGCAAAAACTGTAATGGGATTTAATCCCAGCATGTTTGCCGCATTTAAATGCATAGGTGCAAACATAATATTGGAGCCAAGGCCTGTGCCTGTAATAAAGGAGCCTGCGGAACCAATGGCAACTGCCGCCGCAGGATACAAGGGGCCTGCTGTATTGGCAATGGTGGAAGCAATTAACTGTATCATGCCGGTTTGGCTATTTTGCATAATGTAAGAAACCGTCAATAAGGAACCCATGGTAACCAATACAGGAACCACACGCATGATCGTCTGCTTCATGGTATCGAAGAAACCTTCTGCACTGACACCCAAAATGACGCAACCTATGCAGGCACACAAAAACACCACAACGTCAACCCAAACAATGTATCCGAAAGTCGTCAAAATCGAGAAAGGTACCGTATAGCGTACCACGGGGAGTAATACTACCAATACCAAATAAGGAGACAATGCGTGGAAAGAAGAATAACGGCGCAACTCCGTATTTTCTTTGCCGCTAAAACCATTTTCTCCTTTATAACGAAACTCCTCAGGGGTTTTGATTTTTACCAGCTTTAAATAAATAATTGAACATACAATAGACAGTAAGCCTGTTCCAAGACTGGTGATTTCAGGCCCGATAAAGTTTGAAAGGCCAAACATAATGAGTCCTGTGCTGATTCCTGCAAATAATAAATAAGGTATAATTCCTTTAAAGCCTTTTTTCCCAAAAGCAATCATTACAATCAAAAATGGAATCACAAAAACACCAAACATATGAATTCTACCAACCATGGCAGAATTTAGGGAAGCTGTACTAATACCCTGCTCCACCAAATAAGAGCCTCCAGTGATGGTGGTAAGACCTGCTCCCCCCCATGAACATGGTGTGGCATCCCCCAACAGTGCAACCACAATGGCAACAATTGGATCAAAACCCAGACCAACCAAAAACGGAGCAGCGATTGCCGCTGGGGAACCTGCTCCGGCAGCACCCTCTAAAAAGATAGGCACCATAAGCCCAACAATAATCAGCTGTGCTCTACGGTCATCGGTAACCCCTGCCAAAGTATTTTGCACTTGCTTCATGGCGCCTGAGCGTTGCATCAGGTTTAGCAGCAAAAAGGAAGAGAAAACCAGCATAACAATTTTTGTACCTTCCTTGATACCCTTCCATAACAGCCCATCTACCATGGTGACGGTATCTTTAAACACTGCATCTGCGGGGCTAAAATATGTAAAAGCAAGAATAATAATATACACTAGCCCTACCGGTGCGACCTTCATTGCAGGTTTTTTCAGAACAACTATTCCCACCAAAATTAATACCAAGGGGCTAAGTGCCATTACAAAATCCATCATAACCATCTCCTTTTTTTGACTGTTTTCAATATGTTCTTTGTTTCATGCAAATCCATTTTTCAAAAATAAAAGGACTCATGGCGATCGCCACGAGTCCCTTTCCTCTTTTATGCCTAAGAGTGTTCTTTCCTGTCTCTTCTCATATTATAGAGGTATTTCTCACATGACAATCAGCACTATTCTTCTCTTTGCCCATAATAATCACCACGAGGACCAGAAGGATAGCGCTAATAATCAGCTCAATACCATATTGAGTTGTACACAACGCAACATAATTCATAGGAAATACCTCCCTTATTCTTTCTAAAAATGGAATAGCAAAACAATACCACTTTCTTTTATGGGTGTCAACGCCGCCCATTTCCCCTGTTTTTCACAAATTGTACAACTTTTTATACAAAATATTTTTTGCACCGACAAAAATACTAATGTTTTATAACTAAATGTATTTATTGGCATACATAATTCCGAAATTATTTTTTTAAATGTATTTTGTGTACATTATTGCCTATTTTTTTTCTACACCAATGTGCAAAAATAAATACAAAAACACCCCCAGGCAGATGCCCAGGGGGTTCACACAAACAAATATCCATGAGGAGAAGTATTATCAATGGTTTTTATACAATACTATCCAGCTTTTGCTTCAAAACAGTTGGAGGGGTTACACCAACGACAGCGTCAACAGGTTTACCATCCTTAAAAAACAGCATATTTGGAACGCTCATTATCTGATATTTTTGTGCCAAATCCATAGACTCGTCAATATCAACCTTAAAAACCTTTGCCTTGCCTTCATATTCAGCAGAAAGCTGTTCCAAAACAGGTCCCATCATCTTACAAGGTCCACACCATGTAGCTGAAAAATCAACTAAAACCGGGACTTTACTCTCTAGTACTTCTTTTTGAAATTTATCTGATTTAATCTGCAACATTTTTCATTCCTCCTAGTTCTGATTTTCTCCAAAAATACGAAACCTATTCTTTGATTTGAGTATAGCATAGGCATTCAAATAAATCAATATTTTTTACTAAATAATAATAGTTCTTATTGACTTAGTCACATAACTCAACACTTGCCAAAACTCTTTTATTACTCCTGCAGCTTGCAGTGATAAATATATAAATTAAATTATATTCATTGCTTTATTTTTTATTATTAGAATAAATCTTTCTGAATAGGGTAATACTGATTATTGAGAATGTTATTCTCCCCCATATAATAACATTCTTTCTACTTCTTCCCCTTAAAAAAGGGTATCCTTACAGTCGCAATGACGGAAAGGGTACCCTTTTTCCTATTTATTTTAAAGCTTCTATAATCAAAAGGTACGCCTCTTCAACCCGAGGCATAAGTTTTTTTGCCAAAGCTATATTTCCCTCTCTTAGAGCCTCTGTAGCAGGACGCAATACTTCATAAAGGGACTCCATGGATAAATTTGCAGCAATTCCTAATAATGTATGGGCCACACGAAAAGCCAAAGAGGCTTCCTCCTCCGCTAGAGCTTGTCTCAATCTTTCCATATTTAAGTCCCTGGGAAATTTTAATAAAAATGTCTCATAGAGTCCCTCATTATTCATAAATCGTTCCATGCCGCTATGCAGATTCACCCCTGCTACTGTCAGCTTGGCTTTCTCCAATTTTTCCACATCCACACCCACTTTGCTGTGATTGCATCATCTCTTTTATTTCTCGGGAGAGTTTCAAAAATTCTTCCATCAATGCAGGATTGAAGATACCGCATTCCCCACCTATAATCATTTCAACCGCTTTTTCATGGGAATATGCCTGTTTATAAATCCTTTCACTGGTTAATGCATCATACACATCCGCCAAAGAAACAATCTGAGACCATGGTGATATTTCGTCTCCCTTTAGTCCATCAGGATAACCCCTGCCATCCCACCGTTCATGATGATGCCTACATATATCATAAGCATAATGATAAACAGAATTATGATGAATTGCAGGAATCTGATCTAATAATTCGCAGCCTCTAACAGTATGGGTTTTCATAATCAAAAACTCCTCAGCTGTAAGCCTGCCCGGCTTATTTAAAATATAGTCGGGAATTGCGATTTTTCCCACATCATGCATAATTGCCGCAGTGGCAATCTTATCTATTTCCGCTTTCTTCAAACCTTTTCCAAAGGCTGTCTTTTGCAGAAAAAATAATGTCAAATCATGAATTCGTTTGACATGTTCTCCGCTTTCACAATCTCGAAATTCAATAGCGGTAGCCAATGCCCCAATCATTGCATTGTTCAAGCCCTGAATTTCTTTCGTTTTCTCATCCAACTCTATTTCTTGCAATTGTACCTGTTGGTTTAATTGATTGCGCATGGTACAAAGCTCCATAATGCTTTCTATCCGTTTTTTCACAATATGGGCAATAATTGGGCGTTCTATAACGTCCATAACACCCAATTCATACCCACGAAGGGTAGACTCCTCCGTGCACTCTGCCGTAATCAAAAAAACCGGCACCTTTTCCATGAAGTTTCGCTCATGCAAAATCTCCAGAACACCAAAACCGTCCATTACCGGCATAATAATATCCAGCACCACTGCTGCTAAGATTTCCCCATGAGCATCAATAACCTCCAGGGCCTCTATCCCGTTTTCAGCCTCCAAAATTGTATACTTATCTTGAAAAATTTCACGGAGGATTACACGGTTTACTTCAACATCATCTACTACCAATATCGCCCTTCTTTCATTCGCCGCCATGCTTTTCCTCCATTTCAGATTTTTATTCAAACGACTCGCAAATGATTCCCTTCGGCTACCCCTTGATAAAACAAGAGCTTGTACCCCTTTCAACTATTTCGAAAGCCCCGCAAAAGTGGGCGGGGTTTTCCGAAAATCCGTTAACACATTAATTGGTAAATTTTACCTTACTTTTTAATTATAACATAAGGGAAACAGAGGGTAAAGATTTCTTAGATGCAAAAACAAATTCCTACATTAAAATTGCTCAATATCTATAATCTCCGGATCATATCCTTGTTTCAGAGCCTTTTGGCAAATGGAATAAAACATATCTGTATAGTCGCTCAGATAAAAGGTTCTTTCACCTGCCTTTTCCTCAAGGTTTACAATGCCCTTTTCCTGCAAAAAAAGCTTTACTTGTTTTGCCGTGGCTTTTGCCGGATCAACCAGCTTTACTTCATCCCCCACAATGCCACCGATACATTTCTTCAACAAGGGATAATGGGTGCAACCCAAAACCAAAGAGTCGATGCCCTTTGCCAACAAATCCTCCAAATATTTTTCCGCTGCCAATCGAGCCACCTGGTTATCCGTCCAGCCTTCCTCAGCCAATGGAACAAACAGGGGACACGCTCTGGAAAACACCTGCATTTCCCCATCTTTTTTGCAAATCATTTTTTCATATGCCCCAGAGCGCACTGTAGCCGCCGTACCGATTACACCGATTTTTTTGTTGTGGGTGGATCGAAGGGCTTCACCCACCCCTGCATCCACCACCCCAAAAATAGGTACATCGAAGGCGCTATGCAGCTCTTCCAAGCTATTGGAGCTGGCCGTATTGCAGGCAACAATAATCGCCTTTACTTCCTTGGTAAGCAAAAAGCGTACATTTTGCTTGGAAAACTTCGTCACCGCCTCCTTTGACTTGCTGCCATAGGGTAAGCGGGCTGTATCGCCAAAATAAACGATATTTTCATGAGGCATGACCTTCATGACCTGTTTTACAACTGTCAATCCGCCCACTCCCGAGTCAAATATACCAATCGGTCTTTTATCCATAAGGTTCCTTCTTTCTTTTCAGCCTCGGATTCCATTATCACGGGTGAGGGCCAATTCAATCAAGCAATCCATTAGTTCTGCTTTTGTTACTCCAGCCGTTTCCCACAGCATAGGATACATACTAATAGCAGTAAAGCCGGGCATAGTGTTGATTTCATTAAACAAAACCCGCCCTGTTTCCTCCTCCATAAAAAAGTCAACCCGCGACAAACCGCTGCCATCTACCGCCTGATAAATTTTTGCGGCAATCTTTCGTATGGTTTTCTCTTCCTCAGCTGTAATAGGAGCAGGGATTACAGTACGGGACTCGCTATTGTTATATTTCGCATCATAATCATAAAATTCTGCCGCCGGCAACACCTCGCCGACACCGCTCACTACAGGCGCCTCATTGCCAAGAACAGAGCATTCAAATTCTCTGCCAATAATCGCCTCTTCCACAATAATTTTACGGTCATACTCTGCCGCCAAGTTGATTGCATTGACTAAGGTTTCTTTGTTTTTAGCCTTGCTAATGCCCACGGATGAGCCTGTATTTGCGGGTTTTACAAAGCAAGGATAGCCCAGCTTCTTTTCCACCCGCTCCACCAATTTATCCATATCTTCCAGCTCCTCTTTTTGAAACCAGATGTATTTCGCTTGAGGAACTGCTGCATTTTTTGCAATTAATTTGGTAAAAACCTTATCCATGCAGACAGCAGAGGATAAAACACCGCAGCCTACATAAGGGATACATGCCATTTCCAAGAGACCTTGAATGGTTCCGTCTTCCCCCCATGCACCATGCAGAGCTGGAATTACCACATCCACAGGAATTACCTTTACATGTCCGTTTACTATTTTCAAAAGGGCTTTTTGCTTAGCATCAGGGCTTATAATTGCGGGGGTTGCATATTTCTCCCATTGGCCTGTTTTGATATGCTCTGTAGGGCCTGTATAAACAAGCCATTCTCCTTCTTTTGTAATACCGACTGGGATAACCTGATACTTTTTACTATCTATTTCATTAATCATCGTTGTTGCAGACATTCTGGAAACTTCGTGTTCTGACGACTGTCCGCCGAATAATACGATTACAGTTTTTCTATTCATATACAAACCTCTTTTCTGCTCCTAAAAGCCGAGTCCAATCAGTACCATTATATGCAATCTATCATTGGCTGACAATAAAAAAATTGATAATTCCTTTTTTCAGCTTATTCATGGCAAAAAAAACAAGTCGTCCCCCGTGTTGAACAGAGGAACGACCTTTCACATCAAAGTTGTTTCGCCACAAATGCTTCCATTGGATTAAGCATTACCCTTTAAAAGATGGGAAATGGATTTATACAATAAAAACGTCATAGTGCCGTTGATACCCGCCTTTAACAAGTTAAAAGGAATGATGATAGGAACCAGCATAGGAATAACTTTTTCTAAAGGCATATTCATGAATAAGGGTGTGAATATCATGTTCATGATAACCATAGCCCCAGTCTGCACTAAAGCACCAACCACTAGAGCAAGAACTGCGTTTTTTCTGGTTTTATTTTTCTTATAAATGCTTCCTGCAACGAAGGCACATGCGCCTGTTGCAAAAATATGCATTACGATGCCTATAATCCCACTGCCTGCACTCACCGTTAAACCCTGCACTATGGAAACAACGATTGCAAGCAATAAGCCTGCAACGGGACCAAAGGCAAAAGCACCAATTAAAATTGGGATATCGGCAGGGTCATATTCCAAGAATGCCGCCGCAGGGATCAAAGGAAAGTGAATTGCAGACACCAACACAATAGAGATAGCCCCTAGCATTGCCAAAGACACCATAACCCTTGTGGACATTTTTTTGTTGTTTTTTGTTACTGTTACTTTTGAAGATACGTTTTCCATTTACTTCTCCTCCATTTTCGTCTAAAATTTTCAGGTTATCGCCAAGAAATAAAAGCGAACTTCTTCTTTCTAACGGGCTTTATCCCACAGCAAAAGAAAAAGCCTGAAAATCTTCAGGCTAAATAAGCAAAATAAAGGCTGACGGAAATTCGCAGAAAAAAATACTTTTTTCCACAAAAAAACATCAAACTTTTATTCTTCTTCCATCCAGACTATACTGTCGGTTTTGGAGTTACACCAAATCCTGCGCAAGTGCGCTCGCGGACTTTACCGCCGATCGGGAATTTCACCCTGCCCTGAAGAATTTCATATATTTAATTACAGTCACATTATAAATCCAAGAGAAAGGAAAGTCAACACCAAATAACAAGATTTTTCTGCATTCTTATGGAGATTTCGCCAATTTTGTCCTGAAAAGTTAAGGTTTGGGCTATCTCTTCTCTTGGGCATCCGATGAATTTTTACGCTGGTCTTCCCCTTTTTTTCTGAAAAAGCTCAAGCCTAAATTTAGTAAAACCAGCGCCAATAAAAATCCTAAAAACAAAGGCAGCACCGGGGGTATGTCCTGACCCTGTTTAGCTGCAGTTGTCAACATAAATAATAGCAAAGCATTCACTCCCTTTCGTTTTTTAATCTCTTATTACAAACCCATGGAATACGGTTTCTGTAAAGTAACAAAAGTAATTCTAATGATTCAAAAGATGGGATTGTTTCAATCTTTTTCTATACTGTTTTTAAAGATATTTTACTTGAAACATCTATTTTAGATACTATATAATATATCATACCTGATTTTTGTGCACAAAAAAAGCCCTTATTGCAAAGCAATGGGCTTTTTACATTTCTTAATCCTGTGTATAAGGCATCAGGGCTACGTGTCTTGCTCTTTTGATAGCAGTTGTCAACGCTCTCTGGTGCTTAGCGCAGTTGCCTGTAATTCTTCTGGGAAGGATTTTGCCTCTTTCAGAAACATATCTTCTCAGCTTATTTACATCTTTGTAGTCTACGGTTGTTATTTTATCCGCACAACATTGGCAAACGCGTTTTTTTCTACGACCACGTTTTTTCTGAATCATGTCTAAGTCCTCCTTCTTTACTGAATTTTAGAAGGGCAGATCGTCGTCTTCGATGCTTTCATCGATTGGGTAAAAGCCATCATCTTGGGCTGTCTGCTTGGGTGCAGCGGGGGCATCGGCCTTATGGCCTTCGAAGGATGCTTTGCTTTCGGCAAAGTATTGCTCCTCTACCACAACGTCTGTGCTCCAGCGTTTTTTGCCCTCGTTATCGTCCCAGGAGCGAACCTGAAGTCTACCGATAACGCTAACCATCTGACCTTTTTTGAAGTATTTTTCCGCGAATTCGCCTGCTTTACCAAAGGAAACACAATTGATAAAGTCAGCGTCGGGCTCGCCTTGGCGTTTGAAACGGCGGTTCACCGCCAAAGAGTATCTGGCTACGGCCAAAGGTTCATTTCCCTGAGAATATCTAACCTCGGGGTCCTTGGTCAATCGACCCATAAGAATCACTTTGTTCATAGGATTACCTCCTTCTTACGCCTCTTTGCGGATAATGAGATAACGTAAAACGTTTTCCATAATACGCATACGAGCTTCAACTTCTGCGGGAGCATTAGCGGGAGCTTCGAATGTTGTGAAGCTTAAGAAACCTTCGTTTACTTTTTTAATTTCGTAAGCAAGCTTTCTTTTGCCCCAATCATCAACTTTTTCGATTTTCGCGCCGAATCTTTCCAAAGTAGCCTGAACTTTCGCTACTTCTTCTACTCTGCCTTCTTCGTCCAGTGCGGGACTTAAAACCATAGCTAATTCGTACTTGTTCATGTGGGTTACACCTCCTTTTGGACATATGGCTCTCCCCTTATTGGGAGAACAAGGATTTGAGTCGGCACAATTACCGACTCTAAAATAAAATATCACAAAAAACACGGTAGTGCAAGCTTTTTTTCCTCTTTCTCATGATTTCGAAGGCTTTTCTGCTTAATCTCCATATTCCTGTTCCAATTTTTTCATTCTGCGCTCCTCCAAACGAACGAACATGGCTCTGGCCAGAAAGAACACAACACAAAAAGTAACAATATAAGAAATTGCGAATTCTTTAGATACTTGTCTGCCGCTAAACAGCCAAAACAGAAAGAAAAACACAATTCCCACAAGGGCTCCTGCAATATTTCTTTTTGGACTCATCTGCTGGCGAAGATTTGTAGCCAGGACTACCCCCAATTGACGACTGCGCACCATTTGGTAGATAGGAGCCACAATCATAATCACATACTCCGTAATGCACTGGGTTAAATCCATTTTAAAAAATAACACTTTTACCAAAAAGGCCGCCACAACAAAAAGATATGCTAACTGAAATAATTCCCCATAAATCTTATTTTTAGACTGCTCCACTCTTTCATCTTTTATCTTCATTTTAATTACCTCCTATTATTCAAATTTTCAATCGTCGCTCCACTGTTCTTCCAGCTTCTTTTTTCTTTCCTTTTCCGCCGGAATGATAATGCCCCCAAGGGCAACAGCAATAAAACCATAAATCAGTAAGGTTGCAACCCAATTAATTACACTTTCTATGCCTCCAACCCAGCCTGCTAAAATAACCAAAATTGTGCTCATAAGTAACAAACTATACATTATTCTTTTGTTTAGCCTTCTGTCATCAGGAAAAGCAATCCCCAATTGCCTTGGGCGAATGTTGAAATACAAAGGCGTTAGCAATATAAAAATAAATTCTGTAATGCATTGTTGATAATTCATATCAAAATAAAAGAGCTTCGCTATAACAGAGATAAAGCAAAGGTAATAAATTGCGATAAACCACTCTGTTGAAATTTTGTTTTTGACCCGCTCCAAACGTTCATCTTCAAATTTTCTTTGGGCTAACATAAAATCCCCTCCTATTTTTTATTTTTCTTCTTCCCAAAACAAATCATCCAACGTTTTACCCAGTGCCTTGCATAGGGCAATACATAAATTGATAGTAGGATTATATTTTCCCGCTTCAATCATACCAATGGTCTGCCTTGTTACGCCCACCCTTTGGGCAAGCTCATCCTGAGAAAGGTCTAAAGCCGCTCTGGCAGACTTGATTTTTAAATTTTTCATTTCACCACTTCCTCTCTTGCTATACTCTTGTTATACAATATATTATTCTTAATGTCAATTATATTTTACATAAAATTTAAAATAAATTGCATTTTGCAACATAACTTGTGTTATAACCCCTTTCCAATTATAATAGTAGGTAAACGTGAACGAAGGAAGAAAGGTGAAACCAATGATTACAAAAGTGTATGAGAATCCAAATATTTATAAAATAGATGTACCTCTCCCTAATAATCCCCTGAAAAACTTAAATTGCTATGTAGTGCAGGATAACGGGGAAAGCCTGATTGTTGATACAGGCTTTAACCGCCCCGAATGCAAAGAAGCTTTACTTGACGGCTTACGAGAGCTAAATGTGGACTGGGAAAAAACAAATATGTTCCTTACCCATCTTCATTCTGACCACTCAGGCCTTGCCCCTGCGGTGATGCACGGAAAACCGGGTAATATCTATATGAGCAAAAACGACCATGACTATCTGGGTTGGATTTTAAATGGAAACCGATGGGATACCTTCGATGAAATTTACCGAAAAGAAGGCTTCACCAGAGAGCAATTGGATTGGCTGAAGGAAGAAAACCCTGCCAGAGGCTTTGAACCTGATTACTATTTTGATGCCATCACCGTAGGTGACGGTGATCATTTGAAAGTGGGCTCTTTTACATTTCAGTGTGTATTTGTTCCCGGCCATACACCGGGGCAAACCTGTTTATATCTACCCAAGGAAAAATTGATGCTCTCTGCCGACCACATTTTGTTTGATATTACACCAAACATCACGGCTTGGGTGAACATAGAGGATTCTCTGGGAGATTATTTAGACAGCTTAGTAAAAATTCGTGCCTTTGATATGAAAACAGTATTACCCGCTCACAGAAAAAATGAAATGGATGTTTATGTACGCATTGAAGAAATCATTCATCATCATTTGATTCGCTTGGAGGAAACCATTGATGCATTGGAGAAGTTCCCCAATGCCCATGCAACCCAAATCGGGTCTTGTTTAAAATGGTCCATGCGAGGGAAAACTTGGGAAGAATTTCCCCTTTCCCAGCGTTGGTTTGCTGTGGGTGAAACCATGTCCCATTTGGATTATTTAATCAAACGAGGCATGGTAGAAAAAACGGAAGGTGATTTTTACAGCTATTCCTTAACGGATAGCGGCAAGGCTTGCAAAGAAAAATTGAACCAACTCTGGCAAATATATGCTTAAATACAACTTTGGGAAATAGCCCTTCGTAAAAAGCTAAGGGTTCTGGACAAAAATAAAAAGGAAGGCGTAAGAATGGATATTCTAAAACGATTACAAGAAGAACTGAATATAAAGACTTTTCAAGTGGAAAACACGGTAGCTCTTTTGGATGAAGGCAACACCGTGCCTTTTATCGCAAGATACCGAAAGGAAATGACGGGCTCCTTAGACGACCAAATTATTCGCCAACTTGCGGAGCGTTTGACAGCCCTAAGAAATCTTGAGGAAAAACGAGAGCAAGTGCGCTCCTCCATCGAAGAACAAGGCATGCTTACCGAGGAATTGGCGAGAAAACTGGCGGAAGCAATGACCCAAACGGAAATTGACGATATATACCGCCCTTACCGCCCAAAACGCCGCACCAGAGCCTCCATTGCTAAGGAAAAGGGCTTAGCCCCTTTGGCAGAAATGATTTGGGGACAGGTGCTTTTGACCCCTTTGGCAGAGTATGCCGCTGCTTTTGTGGATGAAGAAAAAGGCGTTTCATCTGTGGAAGAAGCTATAGAAGGCGCAAAGGATATTTTGGCAGAACAGCTTTCCGACGATGCCGGCATTCGTCAGCTCCTCCGGGAGGAATGGCTGAAAAATGGCCTTTTGCTTTCTCAAAAAGCAAAGGACGAGCCTTCTGTTTATGAAATGTATTATGATTACAGCGAGCCCCTTAAGACCATTGCATCCCATCGCATTCTAGCTATCAACCGTGGCGAAAAAGAAGGCTTTCTTTCCGTAAAAATTCAAGGAGAAGATGAACGTCTTTTTGAAAAAATCGGACGAGTTGTCATCAAGAAAAATAGCCACACAGCCGAAATTTTGCAGGCTGTCATTGAGGATAGCTATAAGCGCCTCATTGCACCATCTTTAGAGAGAGAGCTTCGTAACGATTTTACAGAAAAGGCAGAAGAATCTGCATTGGGTGTCTTTCGTGAAAATTTAAAACAGCTTTTATTACAGCCACCCATTGCAGGCAAGGTTGTCTTAGCCTTAGATCCAGCTTTTCGTACAGGATGTAAGCTGGCAGTGATTGATGAAACAGGAAAACCTTTGGAAACAGCGGTGATTTATCCTACACCACCCCAAAATAAAAAGGAAGAGGCAGAAAAAACACTAAAACGCCTCATTGAAGCCTATGCAGTTTCCTTAATCTCCATCGGCAATGGTACCGCTTCCAGAGAATCGGAGCAGTTTGTTGCAGAAGCTTTGAAAGGGTTAGACCGAAAGGTGCAGTATATCATCGCCAACGAGGCAGGAGCTTCCGTTTATTCCGCATCCAAGCTTGGTGCTGAGGAATTCCCCCAGTATGACGTATCCCTGCGCAGTGCTGTTTCCATCGGCAGACGAATTCAAGATCCCTTGGCGGAGCTAGTTAAAATAGACCCCAAGTCCATTGGTGTTGGGCAATATCAGCATGATATGAACCAAAAACGTCTTGGCGAAACCCTAGGGGGCGTGGTGGAAGACTGTGTAAACAGTGTAGGGGTGGATTTGAACACCGCAAGCCCTTCTCTCCTGTCTTATGTGGCAGGGATCAACAGCACCGTTGCAAAGAACATTTTGTTATATCGTGAAGAAAATGGAAAATTTAAAACCCGTAAGGAATTATTGAAGGTGCCGAAGTTAGGGCCCAAAGCATTTTTACAGTGTGCCGGATTTCTACGCATTCCCGAAAGCACCATGGCATTAGACCACACAGGGGTGCATCCCGAAAGCTATGGCGCCGCAGAAAAGCTTCTCAACGCTTGCGGTTTTACCCTAGGGGATGTGGCAAAAAAACAGGTCTCAGGCTTAAGCAAAAAAATAGCTTCCCCTGAAAAAATGGCAGAAACACTGGGCATAGGCGTTCCAACCTTAGAGGACATTATCAAGGAATTGGAAAAACCCGGTCGTGACCCTCGTGAAGATGCCCCTGCCCCTATTTTACGCAGTGACGTTCTTTCTATGGAAGATTTGCAAGAAGGTATGATTTTGACGGGAACCGTGCGAAATGTCATAGACTTTGGTGTATTTGTGGATATTGGTGTACATCAAGACGGTTTAGTGCATATCTCTCAGATTTGCAACCGTTTCATCAAACATCCTCTGGAGGCAGTGAAACTGGGAGATACGGTAAAGGTAAAGGTCCTTTCCGTAGATATGGAGAAAAAGAGAATTTCATTGACTATGAAAAATGTGGAATAAGTTAAAAAACAAGGGTGTCGACAGAGTCGACACCCTTGTTCTATTCTGTAACTAATCTCATCTTCCTCTTGCCAAACGTTCCAACTGAATAATCAGCGTAGGCACAAATGCAAGACCTACAATCTGCAAAATATGTGTAGCTGTCAAAGCATTATTGATGTCAAATAATTGATGCAAACCAGAAAACAGCAGCACTGACATTAACAAAGCACCGCCAATGGCAAAGGCACCATAACTATAAGGGTTATTGGGCAGACGGAAGATAGAGCGTATTCCTCTGCAATTGAACCCATGGAATAAACGAGCCAAACAAAGGGTAGCAAATGCCATGGTAGATGCCAAACCGGGATTCTCCCCTAAACCAACATAAAAGGCTATTATGGTCACGACAGCAATCAAACCACCCTGCAACACCAATCTTTTTACAAAATCCCGTGTTAAAATGCTTTCTTTTGGGTTTCTTGGTTTGTCGTTCAATAAATCCCCTGTTGGTTTTTCCATATTAACTGCCAACGCAGGCAAACTATCTGTCAGCAAATTGATAAACAACAGCTGTACTGCTGTAAAGGGCAATGGCAATCCCAGTAAGGAAGTAAACAATACTGTAATAATCCCCGCAAGGTTACCAGAAAGCAAAAATTGAATTGAATTTTTGATATTTGCATACACGTTTCGTCCGTTGCCCACAGCTTTTACAATCGTTGCAAAGTTATCATCCGTTAAAATCATTGCCGCCGCATCCTTAGATACCTCAGTACCCGTGATACCCATGGCAATACCGATATCCGCCTGCTTCAGCGCAGGGGCATCGTTTACACCGTCACCAGTCATTGCCGCAATATAGCCATTTTCCTGCCAAGCTCGAACAATTCTGATTTTATGCTCGGGAGAAACACGGGCATACACAGAAATTTCTTTCACCATATCCCGCAATTCTTCATCACTGATATGCTCCAATTCTGCACCTTCAACGGCTCTGTCTCCTTCCTGCAAAATACCGATTTCCTTTGCAATGGCAGAAGCAGTTACCTTATGATCCCCCGTAATCATAACGGGGCGAATGCCTGCTCGCAGACAGTCGGCAACGGCAGGGGCAGATTCCAATCGGGGAGGATCCATCATGGCAATCAAACCAATAAAGGTTAAATCCCGTTCATCTTCTAAAGTCAAACGGCGCTGTTCTCCAATCTCCTTTTTCCCAAAAGCCAAAACTCGCAATCCTTGGGAAGAAAGCGCCTGATTTTCGGCAATAATTCTATCCAAATCCTTTTGGGTGATTTCCCTATTAGTATCATTTTCCACAATTTTATTGCATCTGGAAAGTAAGACATCAGGGGCACCCTTTGTCATCATCAAAATTTTCCCGTCAAGTTGGTGCAAGGTAGACATAAGCTTTCGGTCGGAATCAAAAGGAAGCTCACCCAGACGAGGATAATCCCCTCTAATATCCCCCTCATGGCCACCTGTTTTACGACAAAAACTGAGCAAAGCCGTTTCCGTGGGATCACCTATTTTGGCATCTCCGCTGATTGCCCCATCGTTACAAAGCACCCCTGTTACAATGAGCTCTCTATGCTGTTTTTTATCACAATCCACATCATCTGCATCCGTGGTGCCGCTAAGGGTAAAGACTTTTTGCACCGTCATTTTATTCTGGGTTAAGGTACCTGTTTTATCTGAACAGATTACGGAAACACAACCCAAACTTTCCACAGCACGGAGGTTTTTAATAATAGCATTTTCTTTCGCCATTTTTTGGGTACCAATTGCCAACCCAATGGTCACAATAGAACTTAGCGCCTCAGGAATGGCCGCCACCGCCAAAGCCACAGCAAACATCAATGCATCTGCTAAAGCTTGACCACGCCATACACCAAGACCAAACACAACCACACAAATTGCCAGGATGACAAAAGAAAGCTTTTTGGAGAAATCGTCTAAGCTTCGTTGCAGTGGTGTTGCTTTTTCCTGGGCAGATTCCATTAAATTGGCAATCTTGCCGATTTCCGTTTCCATTCCCGTACCTGTTACCAAAACAACAGCACGACCATAAGAAATCAACGAACCACTAAAAACCATATTTAAGCGGTCTCCCAAGGGAAGCTCCTCTTTTTCAATTAAATCTGCAGATTTATTTACGTTTTCAGATTCACCTGTCAGAGCACTTTCGCTGACCTGTAAAGAATGATTTTCCAAAATACGACCATCTGCCGCCGCAACATCCCCTGCTTCCAAAAGCAGAATATCACCGGGAACAAGCTTTACGGCAGGAACCTCCATCTTTTCCCCATCACGAATCACTCTTGCATTGGGCGCAGACATTGCCTTTAGACTTTCCAAAGATTTTTCTGCCTTAAAATGCTGCACCGTACCTAGAATTGCATTTAAAATCAATACAGTGATAATAACAATGGTACCTTCCATTCCCCCTGTTAATGCGGAAATGATGGCGGCTACAATTAAAATGACTACCAAAAGATCTGCAAATTGCTCAAAAAACACTTGAACAATGCCCTTACGCTTTCCTTCCCTCAGCTTATTTTCCCCATGCTTCTCCAGCCGCTTTTCCGCATCTTCCCCCGAAAGCCCATGCTTTGAGGTTTCGTATTCACGGAATAGCTCCTCCTTTTTTCTCATCCAAAGTTTATCCATTTCCATTCTCCTTTCGGTGCACATAAAAAAGACCTTTATTGCACCCATACAAATTTTCCGGTACAATAAAAGTCTTGCTTCCTAAGAATACTAAGCATTCTCTGGGCAACGTCCGGGCTGTTTGGCCGTGATGACGAACGTTGGCGTCGCATAATGCGAAAGCTACTCCCTCTTATTTGTATGAATTCTACCATATCAAGCATGGAAAATCAATACAAAATTTCCATGTCACCGAAAAATCTTCCCATTTCAGTATTCCCAAACAATTCTAACTATAGTCTTGTATATTTTTTAACATATCTCTTTTCATATGCATGTTTATTTGGTATACTAGACAAAACTCAGTTGGAAAAGGAGGGAATGGTATGATTCACGAAAAATTTACAGTGACAGGGTTAAACGAAATGGTTTATCACTTAAGAGAATACAAAGATAAAACTGACTGGCGTATTGATTTTTACAACATTTACGGTGCGTTGTTGCTTACCTTCGATAGCGATGAGGAAACCTTAGATCGTCTGCGGGATGAAAATGATGCCTATCAAATGGTTACAGAATGGATGGATGTTGCCCTGATGATGGGCAAGGAATATTAATCCTGTGCAAAACAGAGCATTCCAACAGATGTCTAAAGCATTGACACCTTTGAGAAAGCCTGATTTGTTTTTTCACACACACATATAAGCTTGCTTTGCATTGCAAAAAAATTGCACTGTAATGCAGGCTTTTTTCGATAGAAATATAAGCACTGATTTTTCAATTAACTTTCATATATTGTTGACTTTTGTAAAATTTTGGTATATTCTTTTCATATATTAATGAGGAGGTTATCTATTTATGCAATGCTACATAGAAATTATTAAAAAATATGCCGTTTTTAAAGGACGTGAGAGCAGGCGAACATTCTGGTATTTTGTATTATTTAATTTTATTTTCTCTCTTATCATCTACTTCATAGATAAAATCGTGCATTCGGATATTTTATCAACAATTTATTCTCTTGCGGTTTTTTTGCCCAGTCTTGGAGCGTCTATAAGAAGATTACATGATATTAATAAATCCGGCTGGTGGGTTTTACTTTCAATGATTCCCCTTGCATTCTTTCTAATTGTCATACCTCTGGCCTTTGTGTCTAAGACCGCAGCATTAGGAGGATTAATTTTAATTTCATTACTTTGTCTTGCATGTAGTATTTGGCTCATTGTTTTAGAAGCAACCCCAGGTACACCAGGAGAAAATAAGTACGGCGAACCTGTATAAAAGGCTTATTTTGATATAGAAAAAGAATTGCCTTCAAAAAATACTTTTTTAAATCTATACTCCTTTTTAAATGAATCTAAAATTTATATCTATATATTTAAAATAGTGCATATCTTTCATGGAAAGAGAAACAATATTACAAACTGTTTATAAAGGAGAGATCTTATGAAAGCATATGTAAATGAAAAATGCATCGGTTGCGGCCTTTGTGTTACCCTTTGTGGTGATGTTTTTTCTATGGACGACAGCGGTCTGGCGAAAGCGATTCCTGAAAATGTTCCACCAAGTACAGAAGCTATGGTCATTGAAGCAAAAACAAACTGTCCCGCCATTGCAATTGAAACAACCGGTCATTAATAAAGATACAAAAAGGAGGTATTCTTGTTGAATTCCTCCTTTTTATATTGCTTAACAGCTCGTTTCGGCAAATCTTTTACCATTTTTCAGCTTACTTTATCCTAATAGATACTATTTAGGCTCAATCTTTTTTTATAGGTATTTAAATTCTCAATTAGAGTTTAAACATATCAAAAAAAGTGACATCTGTAAACAGATGCCACTTTTTCTATTTATATTATTTAAAATTTAAGCTGTTATCTTTCAACAATACATCGTGAGCGCCGCCTTCTACCAAGCTTGTAGTAGAAATTACGGTGATCTTTGCCTTCTCCTGCAATTCAGGAATAGAGAGCACACCACAATTACACATGGTGGATTTTACCTTCTTCAAGGATAGACCTACGTTATCACGCAGACTACCTGCATAAGGTACATAGGAATCTACGCCTTCTTCAAAGGATAGA
Organism: Anaerotignum propionicum DSM 1682; assembly: GCF_001561955.1. Taxonomy (NCBI): domain Bacteria; kingdom Bacillati; phylum Bacillota; class Clostridia; order Lachnospirales; family Anaerotignaceae; genus Anaerotignum; species Anaerotignum propionicum. The sequence continues at coordinate 56,500 of NZ_CP014223.1, read as the reverse complement.
TTCTCGTCACCACCCATGTCGTATCTCTGCCAGTTTCTTGCACGGGCGGAACCTTCGCCCCAATATTCCTTCATGTAGCTACCATTGATGTTTACTTTATTTGTAGGGCTTTCGTCAAAACGAGCAAAATATCTGCCCAACATGATAAAATCTGCACCCATAGCCAAAGCTAAAGTCATATGATAATCATAAACAATGCCACCGTCGGAGCAGATAGGAATATAAATACCCGTCTCTTTAAAGTATTCATCCCTAGCCTCTGCAACCTCAATAACCGCGGAAGCCTGTCCACGACCAATACCCTTTTGTTCTCTGGTGATACAAATAGAGCCGCCGCCGATACCAACCTTCACGAAATCTGCACCACAATCTGCCAAGAAACGGAAGCCCTCTCTATCTACCACGTTGCCTGCGCCGATTTTCACGGTGTCGCCATAGTTTTTACGTACCCAATCCAAGGCGTCCTTCTGCCATTCGGAATAGCCCTCTGAGGAGTCGATACAAAGAATATCAACACCAGCTTCAACCAAAGCAGGTATTCTTACCATATAATCTCTGGTGTTAATTCCCGCACCAATCACATATCTCTTATCCTTATCTAAAAGCTCATGGGAATTTTCCTTATGGCTGTCATAATCCTTACGGAAAACCAAATATTGCAGTCTGCCCTCTTTGTCAATAATGGGCAACTGATTAATTTTGTTATCCCAAATAATGTTGTTTGCTTCCTTCAGGCTTGTACCCTCAGGTGCTGTAATCAACTGATTCAAAGGTGTCATAAACTCGCTTACCTTTGTATCTCTCTCCATACGGCTGATTCTATAATCTCTGCTGGTCACAATACCCACTAATTTTCCCTGGGCAGTGCCGTCAGTGGTTACCGCAACGGTAGAATGGCCTGTTTTGCGCTTCAAGTTTAAAATATCCTGTAAAGTGCTCTCGGGGCTAATGTTAGAATCGCTCATAACAAAACCTGCTTTATAAGCCTTTGCTCTTGCTACCATCGCCGTTTGACTTTCTATACTCTGAGAACCGAAAATAAAGGAAATACCGCCTTCCTTCGCCAGAGCCACCGCCATTTTGTCGTCAGATACTGCCTGCATAACCGCGGAAGTTAAGGGAATATTCATCTCCAAAGCGGGTTTTTCACCTTTTTTGAATCTCACCACGGGGGTTTTTAAACTCACATTATCCACTGTACATTCCTTTGATGAGTAACCCGGTACCAGTAAAAATTCGCTAAAGGTTCTGGATGGTTCCGTAAAGTATTTCGCCATTTTTTTCTCCTCCTGATGAAAAATAGGGAGCGTATTTCTCTACGCTCCAACTCTAAAAGAATTATTTTCATAAGATTTTAGCACTAAAACACCTCATGTACAAGGGGGAGTTCATTTTTTTCGAGATTTTGTAAATATCGTCGGTTTTTCTTACTGTTTCACAAGTATTCATGAACAAAAAGCGCCCTTTGTCCTCTGCGACCGGACATTCGTCCGCTTCAAAAACGACGATTTAAATATCCTAAGCTTGTTCTGGCAACAACACCGATTACAGCACCTGTGATAAGACCAAAAATAAGCAAAAATGGCAGATAATACATCAGCCGAATGTTCTCCACAACCAAAGAGGCCACAATAATTTGGCCGATATTATGAAAAACTCCTCCGGCAATACTAACACCTATGATACTAAATTTGTCTGTTTTTTTCAGAAGCACCATAATGCAATAGCTGAACAGGGCCCCCGAAAGACTATATAGCAAACCGGCAAAACCCGCAAACATCAACCCCGAAAGAACCACTCGTGCGAGAGAAATAAAAAAAGCCGCCCTAGCATCCAAAAAATACAACACAATAACAATAATCACATTGGCAAGGCCAAGCTTCATCCCCGGAACCAAAAGAGGCAAAGGAATCAGCATCTCTACATAACCCATGAGTATGCCTAAAGCCGCAAACAAACCATAATATGCAACACTTTTCCGTCCCATTTATCCCACCACCATATCATACGCAGCTTTCTTTTCCCCAATAATTTCCACTACTAATTTATGGGGCAGGCAAACAATGGTCTCCCCTGTCAAATGGATCTTTTTATGCTCCACACAAATCTGATCTCTGCAATCTGCCTCTTGCATAGAAACATAACCATCCTGAATCTGTATGATATTAAAGCCTTCCTCAGTTTCCACCTGATATATGGTATCCTCAGATAAAGGCAATTCCGCTTTTACTTCTCCATTGGCAGTAATTCTTGCGTATCCGCCTTTCTCCGCTCCCAGAAAGAAAAAAAGGGCGAAGCAAATCGCTGCCACAAGAAGAACCAAAATGAGAATTTTATCTCCCTTTTTCATACCTGCCACCTTTCTTCCCACATAGGAAAAAAAGGAAGCAATTGCTTCCTTTTCTATGTAATAGGATTTATTAAAAATTACTATCTAAATGCCCAGAGCCGGAATCGAACCAGCGACACGAGGATTTTCAGTCCTCTGCTCTACCGACTGAGCTATCTGGGCGCATTTTTCTGACGCCATATTAGTATATCCAATAAAAACCCATAAGTCAACAATTATTTTGCTTTTTTATTACAAAATCTACTATTTCATTAATATCTGCAAAAATCTAGAAAATCATTCATGTTTTTTATTCCCTCTATTAATAAAAAAATTTTGCTAAATTTGGGGGAGTATCCCACCATACAGCATGCCAAAATGTTATGAAAAGGCATACAGTATGATGGGCGTTGCCTTAAATTATTCTTTTCCCAGATTTTTTGCTCGTTGATCCCAGTATTCGCATGAGATTCCCACAACCTCAGAGGTAAAAGGCTCACCCTTTTTTGTTTTATAGTGCCTAGTGGCACGAAATGCGTACTTAGCACCAAAAAACATAATTGGTAAGTTACAATACACAATGATAATATTTCCTAAATCAGAAATATACCAAAGATTATCCAATTCCAATCCCGCCAGTACGGAAACTGCGCCAAAAGGAATAAACACTAACGCACCTAATATGCGGATAAAATTGATAAAGCTTTTTTTCTGACTGATGCGGTTTGCAGCAATTTCAGAAAAAATGATAAATCCAATTACACAGGTATAGGCAAACAGGCCATAGCACAGGCTGATCAATAGGGTTATGAAACTATCTGCCCCTGTTCCCGGTGTTAGGGTAGTAATGGAAGCCAAATATAAGGGGAGTTTTTGACCATGCAGTTCCTCCCACATAGTTGGATTATTCCAAAGCTGAGCCATAACAACAATAAAGCCCGAGAGAGTACAGATAATAATGGTATCCAAGAATACGCCTAAAGCCTGCACACAACCCTGTTCGCAAGGATGCTCTGCATTGGAAGCTGCTGCTGACATAGTAATAGTACCCTGACCTGCCTCGTTGGACATTAGACCACGCTTTACCCCTTGCACCAAAGCCGTACCAAAAAAACCGCCAAACACAGCCTCGGGGGTAAATGCACCCTTAAAAACAGCACCAAAGAAAAAAGGAATGGTTCGGAAATTCAACAAAGCGATAATCACCACGGTTAGGCAATAAATAACCGCCATTATGGGCACCATTTTATCCGTCACCTTTGTGATTTTTTTAATGCCGCCAAAGGCAAGGACGCCTGTTCCGCCAATCAGTAAAACCGCAATGAAATAATAAAGGGCTGATGTTCTATCATATGTAGTTCCCGTTACCACCTGAGCGATAGACCCCACAGAAGAAAACACATTAAACGCTTGCGCAGGCAGACAGAACATTGCATAAAGAATAAAAATTGAGGATAGCGCCACACCTACCCATGCACGGTTTCCCATGATTTTCTTGCCATAAAAGGGCAGACCCCCTACGAATTCATCACCTTTTTTTTCTTTAAATATTTGCGCCAGTGTTGCTTCCATATAGGCTGTAGCCATACCAAAAAAGGCACTTACCCACATCCAGAACAGTGCACCGGGTCCACCAACGGAAATCGCACCTGTTACTCCAAGAATATTTCCTGGGCCTACACGCATAGCGGAGCTTAGGAAAAAGGCTGCCAATGGCGTAATACCGATTGCCGCCGCCCTTTGTTTTGTCAGAATGCGAAGGCCTTCTTTAAAATGGGTAACTTGAATAAATCCTGTTTTTATGGTAAAGAAGATTCCAGAACCAATCAACAGAACCACTGCAAAGCTCAATTTACCCAAAATGGGAATGGCTGCGTACCATTCAAAGTTTGTGGGAAAGTCCCACATAAAGTCAGCAATTGGCACAACAAATTGAAACACCCCATTTACTGCATCAAATATTTCTTTCAAAAATATCCCCTCCCAATTTTTAATTTTCCGAGCAAAGGTCTGGGGACTCTGTCCCCAACCCTGTAAGCCTTTGTAAAGGCTTGAGGCAAACTTTTATAGCAAAAATTTTATTTTTGCCGTTGCATTCTCAACAAATTTTAATTGCAAACCCCATGTTACTGGTATCAATAAAAGTTTTGCCTTTCCTTTTTCAAAAAACAAGTGGGTCTGGGCATCGCCCACGGTTCTAAAGCACCGCCCACGACCTACCTCTGCATGATATCTATGATGATTCTATCCATACCAGACATCCCCTCTGCCGAAATCCGCCCCAAATTCTTCACCGTTTCCTCTGCCGAGGAACCCACAACCCCCAAATATTGGGGAATAGCGGTATGATTCATGGCAAGCATCGCTGAGAGAAAGGCGGAATATACCCCCGCCGAAGCCTTAAGGGAACAACCAATACTCCCACCGTCGCAAATCATACCCGTTAAATTTGCCGCCATATGATTGATTGCGTTGGAAACCTCTGTGGCACCACCACCCATGAGGAAAACCAATCCAGCCGCCGCACCGCTTCCTCCGCCCAACACACATCCGCAAAGGGGAGACAGTCTGCCTGTATAATGCTTGCTGTAAATAGTAACTAAACCGCTCAACGCAACAGCCCGCAAAATTGCTTCCTCCGATGCTTCTATATTTCTTCCGTAGGAAACCACGGGCAAAGAGCACAATATCCCATGAGAACCACTGCCCACAATACTCATAGCAGGATCAGGAAGGCCTGATAGCCTTGCATCCATAGCAGAACAGGTAAGCCGTTGGGCATCATAAATCATGTCATTGCCTAAAATACCTTTTTTACGAAATGCATCTAAGGTAGAGCTGATTGCCAAGCCAACACCAACTGCACCCACTTGGGAAAGCTTGCAGTTCATTTCCGTCATTTCTTTAATAACATCTAATTCCTCAATGGAAACTGAAGATGCATATTCCACCATATCTGCGATGGAAATGGCATCAAAAGGAACAAGCTCTTTTTCCTCCTCCTCCACACCCTTCTTAGTTTGAAAAAGGATTTCATCATCCCCCGCCACGTATGTAATATTGTCGTGGATGCCTTCAATGCGGGCAATGCCAACACCCCTAGTGGTGGTTATCTCACCTTGTATATAAATGGTATCCTTATCCTCGGCAATTGAAATAGCAACAGGAATCTTTTTTGCCTTTTCCACGTGCTCTTGGTTTATTCCCTTTAAACACTCCAAGCCCAATTCCCACTTGCCACCGACTGCACCCAAAGCCGCCGCCATTTTACATCCCAGCTCATTTGTTCCGGGAATTCCGCAGGAAAAGGAATTTTTAAACAAACCTCCGTTCATCTGTACCTCGATATACAGTATCTCTCCTCCCACTGCGCCGTAGGCTCTTGCTGTTGCAAGGGCAATGGCACCAACCTCAGTAACCCCCAACGCAGGGCGAATTTCAGATTTTAACAGCTGTGTAAAGTCCACTATCTATTCCACCTCCTTATACTCATTGCATTTTTCTTATTGTTTTCAGTATAGCGTTCTATGCAAAAATATTCCACTTTTTTCTATAGATTAGCCAAAGAAATCTCTTGAATTGCCCATGTATACAGCATAATTCCCTGTTTTTACTTGTTTTTTTATTGGAACTTCTCTATAATAAAACAGCTATTATATTTTATGCAGCGAATAGACTGCTTACTTTAGGAGGGTATTATGGATCAGCAAAGAGAAAAATTCTCATCCCGACTGGGCTTCATCCTCATTTCTGCAGGCTGCGCAATCGGTCTGGGTAATGTTTGGAAATTCCCATATATTACGGGGCAATATGGCGGTGCCGCCTTTGTACTCATTTACATTCTGTTTTTACTCATACTCGGCATCCCCATCATGGTAACAGAGCTTTCCGTTGGCCGTGCCAGCCAAAAGAGCGTGGCAATGTCCATGGATGTCTTAGAGCCAAAGGGAACCAAATGGCATTTATTCAAATATTTCGCAATGGCAGGCAATTATGTTTTAATGATGTTTTACACCACAGTTGCTGGGTGGATGCTTTATTATTTCATTAAAATGTCCGCCGGCGGCTTTGTAGGATTAGACAAGGATGGTATTGCCGAAATTTTCGGCTCCTTGCTGCAAAATCCGACTTTAATGGTAGGCTTTATGATTGCAGTTGTTTTAATTGGTTTTGGTATTTGCAGCCAAGGTCTTCAGCAAGGTGTAGAAAAAATTACAAAGGTAATGATGCTCTTACTACTGCTTTTGATGGTAATTCTAGCATGCCGCTCTCTCTTCTTAAAAGGCGGCGAGGAAGGTCTGCGTTTTTATCTAACACCTGATTTCTCCGCTTTAAAGGAATTTGGTATTGTAGATGTTTTATTTGCTGCGTTAGGACAAGCATTCTTTACCCTTAGCATTGGTATGGGTGCCATTGCCATCTTCGGCAGCTATATTGACCGCTCCCGTTCTTTAACAGGGGAAGCCATCTTCATTACCATCTTGGATACCATGGTCGCCCTAATGGCAGGCTTAATTATTTTCCCTGCCTGCTTTGCTTACGGAATCAACCCCGATGCAGGCCCAAGCTTAATTTTTATTACCCTGCCCAATGTGTTTAACGCAATGCCAGGTGGTCGTCTATGGGGTTCTTTATTCTTTTTATTCATGTGCTTTGCCGCCATGTCAACAGTGATTGCCGTATTCCAAAACATTATTTCCTTTGGTACGGACTTGACGAAGGCCAGCAGAAAAAAGGTAGTTTCCATCAATCTTGTGGCAATCATTCTTCTTTCCCTGCCTTGCGTTTTGGGCTTTAACATATTAAGCGGCATACAACCCCTAGGAGAAGGTTCTTCTATTTTGGATTTTGAGGACTTTATTGTCAGCAACAATATTTTGCCTTTGGGCAGTGTGGTTTATGTTTTATTCTGCTCCATGAAAATAGGCTGGGGTTGGGATAATTTTATGGCTGAGGCCAACAGTGGCAAGGGCTTGAAGTTTCCCAAATCGATTCGTTTTTATATTCAATGGATTTTGCCGTTGATAGTATTGTTTGTATTTATAATGGGTTACAAATCACTGTTTTTTAGCTAAGAAAGTAATTGGAAGATAAGTCTCAGGAGGATGTTGGGAATCCCAATCTTCCATAGGATCAAGCACTTTTGCTCCAAAGCTGTAAGTTAGGCATCATTCTTGGGCAGATCAGTTTGAAAAGGCATGACCCAAAATTTCTTATGCACATATATCATTTTACTATTGAATTTCCACCCCAAAATAGGGGTGGTTTTTTTGTGGTAAATAACTCCTGAACAAACATTGATTTCATCAAAAGCTATGGTCACATTTTTGTTCCGTAAAACGAGACTCTACCGCTCTGCTCCCCTCTTAGGTATAAAGTGCCGAGTCAAATAGTTACCCATTCAAAAACTGTCATTATTTGCAGATACTCCTACTTTTTTCCTTTCCCAATCCGTGCTATACTCAAAACAAAAAGAGCGGAGGAGATATTCCATGAAATTAGCCTTAATTCAGATGCAAGTGAAAAGCACACCCGAAGAGAACCTAGTGAAAGCAAAGACACTTTTGTCCGAGGCAGTAAAGGAGAGCATTGACATTGCCGTTTTTCCCGAAATGTTTGCTTGCCCCTATGACAACAGCTGTTTCCCTCGTTTCGCTATGGATAAGGACGACCCCTTTCTTTTAGAAATAGGCGCATTGGCTAAGGAATATGGAATTTATATTATAGCCGGCTCTGTACCCGAAAAATTTAAGGATAACATCTACAACACCTCTTTTGTATTTGATCCAAAGGGCCGCAGAGTTGAAAAGCATCGTAAAATGCATTTATTTGATATCGATGTGGAGGGCGGCCAGCGGTTTATGGAATCCGACGTTCTAACACCCGGCGAGGATTTTACGACCTTTGATACACCTTGGGGAAAACTAGGACTTATGATTTGTTATGACATTCGTTTCCCTGAGCTAGCACGCCTTTTGGCACTTCAAGGTGCAAAGGGGATTATTGTGCCTGCCGCTTTTAACATGACCACTGGCCCTGCTCATTGGGAGCTTTCCTTCCGTGCAAGGGCGTTAGACAATCAGCTTTATATGGCAGGGGTTGCTCCGGCGAGAGATGTGAACGCATCCTACGTTGCTTGGGGGCACACCATTTCCACCGACCCTTGGGGGCGAGTTCTGATACAGCTTGAGGAAAAAGAAGAAATCGCTTTTGTTGAATGGGATTTTGAATATTTGGAGAAAGTACGCAAAGAGTTACCACTTTTGAAGCATCGTCGCAAGGATTTGTACCGTTTGACGGATATCTCAAATGGATGCAGTTCAAGACTCCCAGAGCCATCACTTTGGATAAATAAGTAATTTTAGTGATAATAACAGACCTTGGGACGCTGTCCCAAACCCCGCAAGGGTTACCTCCCTTGACCCGTTTGTGAAAAAATTGGTTTTTCCCAAAATGATTCTACGCTGAACCCCCATAAAATGGGGGTTCAGACAAAAGTTTTTGGTCTTGCTTTTTTTAAAAAGTAAGTGGGTGTGGGTGAAACCCCGGTTTTGACCTTTTAAAGGAGGAATGAAATATGCAAGAAACAATTTATCTGGCGGGTGGCTGCTTTTGGGGCACCGAACAGTATATGGAATCTATAGAAGGGATTATATCCACCCGAGTAGGATACGCTTTGGGAAAAAAAGAAGGTCGGACAATCAATCTTCCTGAAACTGTTACCTATGAGCAAGTTTGCCGTGGTGTGGGTCACGCAGAAACCGTAGAGGTGGTTTTTGACCCAGAAATAATCAGCCTATCACAAGTTTTAAAGGAATACGCCTATACAGTAGACCCTACTTCCATGGGCAGACAGGGCATGGATATTGGCGTTCAATACCGTACGGGAATTTATTATACCAATCAGACACAGGAACCAATCATCGCCGCCTTTTTAAAGGAATTACAACAGGAATATGACCGCCCTGTTGTGGTGGAAAACCTACCCTTGCTGCAATTTATTGAAGCGGAGGAGTATCACCAAAAGTATCTAACCAAAAACCCCGGGGGATACTGCCATATTAATTATGAGAAGATTGCAAAACAAAAACAGCGCATCATTGACCAAAAGAATTATCCAAAACCTGAAAAAGCTGTTTTAAAGAAAAAACTTACACCACTTCAATTTGCTGTGACCCAAGAGAATGAAACGGAACCTCCCTTTTTCAACGAATATTGGGAAACCAAAGAAGAAGGGATTTATGTGGATATTACAACAGGAGAGCCTCTCTTTACTTCGAAGGATAAATTTCAGTCGTCCTGCGGTTGGCCTGCATTTGCAAAGCCATTAGACCCCAATACTGTTTTGGAATATGACGACATCACCCACAATATGATTCGCACAGAGGTACGCAGTCGGTCGGGCAATGCCCACCTGGGACATGTTTTTAACGATGGCCCAAAAGAATTGGGCGGACTTCGCTATTGTATCAACAGCGCTGCCCTGCGTTTTATTCCCAAAAAAGACATGGAACAGGAAGGATATGGCGAATTTTTACCTTTTCTATAGAAAATGGTTGTGTTTTTTGCGGCAGGAGGCTAAAATAAAGGACATATGAATTCAGTTATAAGAAAAGGAGCGATCTCTAGTGGATTTGACAACAGTAAAATCAATCTACCGTGATACGGCTGCCTATGCAAGCAAAGAGGTAACCATCGGCGGTTGGATTCGTACCATGCGTGTTTCCAAAAATTTTGGCTTTATTGAGCTGAACGACGGCTCTTTCTTCAAAAACCTTCAGGTTGTTTTTGAAGCAGAAGCCTTATCTAATTATACAGAAATTACAAAGCAAGGCGTTGGTGCCGCTTTGATTGTAAAAGGAATTTTAATGGAAACTCCTGATGCAAAGCAGTCCTTCGAATTAAAGGCAACTGAAATTCAGGTAGAAGGCACTTCTGCCCCCGAATATCCTTTGCAGAAAAAGCGCCACGGCGTTGAGTTCCTGCGCCAGATTGCTTATTTACGCCCTAGAACAAATATGTTCTCCGCAACCTTCCGTGTAAGAAGCTTGATTGCCTTTGCCATTCACAATTTCTTTCAGGAAAGAGGCTTTGTATATGCCCACACACCTATCATCACAGGCAGTGACTGTGAAGGTGCAGGGGAAATGTTCCGCGTAACCACATTAGACCTAAACAACCTGCCAAAAACAGAGGACGGAAAAATCGATTTTTCCAAGGATTTCTTCGGAAAAGAAACAAATTTAACAGTAAGCGGTCAGCTTTCCGCAGAAACCTTTGCTATGGCATTCCGTAATGTATACACCTTCGGCCCTACTTTCCGTGCTGAAAATTCCAATACTGCCCGTCATGCGGCAGAATTTTGGATGATTGAGCCGGAAATGGCGTTTGCTGACCTTGAGGACAATATGGAGCTGGCGGAGGATATGCTGAAATATATCATCCGCTATGTATTGGAAAATGCACCCGAGGAAATGGAGTTTTTCAACAGCTTTGTGGATAAAACTCTGTTGGAAAGACTGCAAAATATCTTGGATAATGAATTTGGCCGTGTAACCTATACAAAGGCTGTGGAATTGTTGATTGAAAGTGGACAAGTTTTTGAATATCCCGTTGAATGGGGCATCGATTTGCAGACTGAGCACGAACGCTATCTCACAGAGCAAATTTTCAAAAAACCCGTTTTTGTTACAAACTATCCCAAGGATATCAAGGCTTTTTACATGCGCATGAATGAGGATAATAAAACCGTTGCGGCAATGGATCTTTTGGTGCCCGGTGTTGGCGAAATCATCGGCGGAAGCCAGAGAGAGGAACGCTTAGACCTTCTGGAACAGCGTATGGACGAGCTGGGACTGAACAAAGACGATTACTGGTGGTATCTTGACCTTAGAAAATACGGTGGTACCAGACACGCAGGCTTTGGCTTGGGCTTTGAGCGTGCAGTAATGTATTTAACAGGTATGGGCAATATCCGTGATGTACTGCCTTATCCAAGAACGGTAAAGAACGCAGAATTCTAATAAAATAATATTCCCTTGATATTGGCGCATGAAAAAAGACCCTATTGCAAGAAATTTTGTATGGGGTCTTTCTAATTTACTGTAACAATATCTATAATTTCACTAAAATAGGCTTTCTCTAAGTAAATATCTCGTTATTTCCTAATTATGTTTCATTTCTATTCACGAAAGGTATCCTTTTTGCTGGCCTTGGTTTTCCAATACAGAAAAAGTACAATGAAAAATGATAAGGTTTGGGCAATGGCAATACGCATCACCTGCATCTGGTCTGACCCCGAAACAGCAGAAATATGCAATAAATTCACTATGGTATTATTCACAAAATGGTCTGCCATGGGAACCCATAGATTTCCGAAAATTTTGGTCAGCATACATAGCTTTGCTCCCATCAAACCCGACATAATGGTCAAGCTGAGCATCGCCATGCAGGCAGGAAAGATATTCATATTTCCTTCTAAAAAACTCCGCATCGGTGCTGCAACATGCCAAAGCCCAAACAGCAAAGACGAAAGAATGGTTGCCCACAAAAAGGAGTATTTTTTCTCTGCAAGTTTCAGAAACAGCCCCCGAAAAACCCCTTCCTCCATTACCACATTTATAATGTTTCCTGCAATACAAAGAATGTAAAAAATCAAATCTGTTTGATAACCCAAATTACCTTGTATGCTGTAGCTGGTCACATACCATTGCAGTTTTGGTGCATTTCCTGAAATAGTTTGCATGATAAATTCCGTACCGTAAGCAGGAAAAAACACCAATACTCCAAGGAGTATACCATACGCCAGATACTTCCCCCGCTTTCCTTTGGAAAAACCAATCTCTCTCCATGAAATGCATAAATATCTCAACGTAAAAAAGAGAATGCATATTCCTGCCAATTTATGCAGAAATGCCTCTCCAAAAAATCCTCTGTCCGTTTGTAAAACGAAGTATTCAAAGCCCCGAAAAACAAAACATACTAAATAAATGGTTAGAATCAACGATAGTCCCATTTTTTTGTTTTCTGTTTTCATGCTACCCTCCTTCTATAATGAAAAAAATCTACTCTCTTGTGATTCTTATAAACAATATATTTCTCGAAAGTCATTTTGAAAGAATCAGATGAAATACTAAATCACATAAATACAGAACAGTTCTCTTTTATATCCCTGTTTCTATAAAAAAGGTGACAATCACAACTCTCTTGCAATCGCCACCTTTACGATACCTAATTATTGTAAGCAAAGCTTATCTTCTTACCATATCCCTCGTGATTTCAGAAATACTGGTGGCACCGCACATGGCCATTGTATCTCGCAGTTCTTCGCCAATTTTATTGATATAACCTGCAACCCCTTCTGCGCCTCCGCCAAATACCGCGGAAACAAAAGGTCTAGCGATAATGATTCCATCTGCCCCCAGGGCTAGGGCTTTGAAAATGTCTCCACCGGTACGGATACCGCCGTCTACGAAGATTTTCATACTATCCCCTACTGCCGCCACAATCTCTTCCAAAACATCTGCCGTAGCGGCACAACCATCCAATACTCTGCCACCGTGATTTGAAACAACAATGGCATCTGCTCCCGCTTCTTTTGCCTTTAAAGCACCCTTCACACTCATGATTCCTTTTACAATAAAAGGTGTCTCCGTGAAGTTAATAATCTCTTTCAGCTCTTCCACAGTTTTGCTGCCCGCAGGAGGCGTCAGATTTTTCAAAAAGGGTAATCCTGCCGCATCAATATCCATGGCAACAGCAAAAGCATCACTTTTGGAAACCAATTGCATTTTCTCTTCAATGGTTTCTTTATTCCAAGGTTTAATTGTGGGGATACCCAAGCCCCCTGCCGCCTTGATTGCTTTTGTGGCACCCTCCATAACCTGAGGATTTACACCATCACCGGTAAAAGCGGCAATCCCGTGTTCACTGCAAGCAGAAACCAATACATCATTATATGTAATATCATTATATTTATCGCTGTAATGCAGCTGAATGGCACCTACAGGGCCTGCAAAAAAAGGATAATCAAATTGCTTGCCAAATAGGGTAATAGAGGTATCTATAGGCTTATTCTCATAGATGGTATCCATATTAAGATAAACTTTTTTCCAAGCCTCATAATTACGCACCGCCGCATCGCCAATTCCCTTTGCACCAGGGCCCGGCAACTTATTTCCACAAGCCTTTCCGTTGCAAACAGGACAGGCAAAGCACTTATCGCCAATACATTCTCTTGCAGCCTTCAACACTTCTTCATATGTCATTATTTTAGACACCCCTTTTTCTTTTTTTAGGCCTATCATATCACAAGGATATCAGGAAATCAAATTCATATACCCTTTTTGAAATAGGATTTCACCCTTTAAAACTTCGAACTTATCCCAGTTTTACCTAAATTATTTTGCTTTCTCATCTATATAGAAGAATGTATCATAGAGGTATACACCCATTGATTCAGCATTTTTACGATACTACTAAAAAATATGACTCAAAACTGATCGTCAAAACACTCTCTTGTAATAGTTTATTATTTTTTAAACTACTAGACTATCTCAATCTAGTTCCTGCGCTTGCAGTATAAATTTCATACCATTCCCAGCGCTCCAATTTTACGTCCAAAGCATTTATGGCGCTTTCCAAACGAGAAAGCTTACTGCTTCCCACAATGGGCATTGCCTTTACAGGATGATACAATAACCACGCGTAGGCAATGACCTCCGCCTCCACATCATGACGCTGTGCGATTTCCGAAAGTTTTTCTCTAACCCTAACATAGGGTGGTTCTTGGGAAGTGAATAGCTTTCCCCCTGCCAGGGGTGACCAGATCATTGGATGAAGCTGTTTTTGCGTCAAAAGGTCAATCATTCCCGAATGAATATGCTCGTAGCAACATGGATTCCATTCTATCTGATTGGTACAAAGCTGATTTTCGCAAAATTGATTTAGTGCTTGAAATTTAATGGGGTCAAAGTTTGACACGCCGATTTCCTTTACTAAGCCCTCTTTCTTCAATTCTAGTAACGCCCTTCCCGTTTCCTTTGGATCAAAGCAAGGGTCTTCCCGATGAATCAAATACAAATCCAAACAATCGCAGGAAAGACGTTGCAGACTTTCTTTGCATGAAGTTTTAACTCTATCATAGGAAGTATCATAATATTTAAAACCTTCATGATTAAAAATTCCCGTTTTGCTTACCAGCTGAATTTTATTGCGTAAAGCCGGATTTCTAGCAAACACCCGTCCCAATTGGGTTTCACATTCACCAAAACCATACACCTCTGCGGTATCAAAGGTTGTCACCCCCCGTTCCACGCATTCTTGCATAAAAGCCTCTAGCTCTTTTGCACTCCACTCCCATTGAACCAGACGCCAAAACCCCTGTATGATGCGGGAAAAAGAAAGCTCTTCTGTTATTTTCAAATATTCCATTTGAATACTCTCCCTTCGTAATTTCAATTATGTTTACTGTTCGCCATAACATATGATTTTCCTTTGGCATAATCCACAACTTATATTTATACCCTTCTTTAGGAACTTTTTTTGCATATTCTATGGCTATTTCCACAAAATTATTGAATAATTAATTGATAATCGTATATTATTCATTCAAAGTGTTTGGAATATCGAATAGCCCACACAATGAAATGAAGGCTTCCTTCCTGAATTTATAATAATATTTCTAAATTTTAAAAAAAGTTTGTTGTATTTTTTATTCATATTTATCCTTACTTCTTGTGTAAATGACTATTCATCATCTCCAATTCACAAAATTGTATAATTATGCATTTTCGTATTGACTTTCTATTTGAAAGGTATATAATATAAAAAAATAAATTGTTTGAAAAGGGGAACATGGCTATGAAATATAAAGTTTACATAGACGGCCAAGTAGGTACAACAGGCTTGCAGCTGCGTCAGCGTCTGGAACATCATCCGAATATAGAGCTTATGCTAATCAGCGAAGAGCTGAGGAAGGATGAGGCTGAAAGAAAAAGACTGATGAACAGTGCAGACGTTGTGTTCCTTTGTTTACCCGATGAGGCGGCGAAGGAAGCGGTTTTTCTGGTGGAGAACCCCAACGTATGCATCATTGATGCCAGTACCGCCCATAGAACCAACCCCCTTTGGACTTACGGCTTTCCGGAGCTTTCTCCCGCTCATAGACAGGAGATTGCAAAAGCAAAGCGTATAGCCAACCCCGGGTGTCATGCAACAGGCTTTATTGCGGCGGCATATCCCTTGGTAAAGCTGGGTATTCTAAGCCCTGACTACCCCTTCTCCGCTCACAGCATCACAGGCTACAGTGGTGGCGGCAAAGGAATGATTCAGGAATATGAAGCTTCTGATAGACCTGATGCATTTGAGAGCCCAAGGCAATATGGCTTAAATCAAACCCATAAGCACTTGCCCGAAATGCAGTATGTAACAGGAATTTCCGCTCCACCGGTATTTACGCCAATTGTTTGCGATTTCTATCGGGGTATGGAAACCTGCATCCCTCTGCATACAGACCTTTTTTTGAAAAAGGTTACAAAGGCAGAACTGATTGCTTACTTTCAGGATTTTTATAAAGACTCTAATTTTATAAAAATCGCCCATGAGGAAAGCGGTTTTCTGGCATCCAATTTATTGGCAGACAGCAATGGTTTAACCCTTTATATCGAAGGAAACGACCAAAGAATGACCATTACCAGTGTATTTGATAACTTAGGTAAAGGTGCATCGGGAGCGGCAGTGCAAAATATGAATATTGTCCTCGGTTTAGATGAAACCGAATCATTGATATAAACAAAGGAGGAAATTTTATGGAGAAAATAACAGGTGGTGTTACTGCACCTAAGGGCTTCCTCGCCGGCGGTTTACACTGCGGCGTGCGTGCAAGCCAGATGAAAAAAGACTTAGCTATGATTTACAGCCAAACCCCTTGCACGGCGGCGGCAGTTTATACACAAAATAAAGTTTACGGTGCTCCCATTACCGTGACCAAAAACAACATTGCAAACGGAATGGCTCAGGCTATGATTTGCAACAGCGGAAACGCAAACACCTGTAACGCCGACGGCGTGGAAAAGGCCGAGGCAATGTGCCAAATGACAGCGGAGGCCTTAGGGCTCTCCCCCGAGGATATTATCATTGCTTCCACAGGGGTTATCGGTGCTGTGCTACCCCTTGAGCCTATTGCAAAGGGCATCAAGGAATTGGCACCTCAACTCACAGCAGACGGCGGTGCTTTGGCGGCAGAAGCCATTATGACCACTGATACCAAAGCAAAGGAAGAAGCTTATACCATTGAAATTGGCGGCAAAACAGTGACCATTGGCGCAATGGCAAAGGGAAGCGGCATGATTCATCCCAACATGGCAACCATGCTGGGATTCTTAACAACAGATGCGGCAATTACTACCCCAATGCTAAATAAGGCCTTAAAATTAGCTGTAGATGATACCTTTAATATGGTCAGCGTTGATGGGGATACCTCCACCAACGATATGGTTTCCATTATGGCAAACGGTATGGCTGAAAACCCTATGATTGAGGCAGAAGGTGCCGAATTTGAAGCCTTTTTAACGGTAATCAAGGAAATCTGTACTTCAATGGCTAAAAAAATTGCCGGGGATGGTGAAGGTGCTACAAAGCTTATGGAATGCACAGTGAATGGTGCACCTACTACCCCTTTAGCAAAAGCAATTGCCAAATCCATCATTACCTCCAGCTTAACGAAAGCGGCAATGTTTGGCGCAGATGCCAACTGGGGACGTATTCTTTGTGCCATTGGCTATACAGAAGGAGATTTTCAAGTAGACACCATTTCTGTTGATATTTCCTCAACCAAAGGCAGTATTCACGTTTGCGAAAATGGCGCTGGAGTTGCCTTTGACGAAGAAGTGGCAAAAAATATTCTTTTGGAAGAAGAAATTCATATTCAAGTTGAACTCAACCAAGGAGAAGGCACGGCTACGGCGTGGGGCTGCGACCTAACTTATGATTATGTAAAAATCAATGGAGATTACCGCACCTGATGGGGAGGCAGAAAAAATGGTTACAGACTGCAACAACATAAAGGCAAAGGTTTTAACGGCGGCACTGCCTTATATACAAAAATATACAGGAAGAACGGTAGTAATAAAATACGGCGGCAATGCAATGATTCATCAAGAATTAAAAAAAGCAGTGATGAGCGACATTATTCTGCTCTCCTTAGTAGGCATACATGTGGTACTGGTGCATGGGGGCGGTCCTGAAATCAGTGGCATGTTAAAAAAACTAGATATCCCCTCTCGTTTCATAGATGGGTTGCGGTATACCGACGAGGAAACCGCAGAGGTTGTGCAGATGGTGCTAGCTGGAAAAACCAACAAAGACCTTGTTTCCCTCATTGGGCAATTGGGGGGAAAGGCCATTGGTCTTTGCGGTATTGACGGCGGAATGATTAAGGCAAAAAAAATCCAAGGGGACTATGGATATGTTGGAGAAATTACAGAAATCAACACCGAACCCATCACCCAAGCGATACAAAGCGGATACATCCCTGTGATTGCAACTGTTGGCACCGATTGCAAAGGGCAGACCTATAATATCAATGCGGATACGGCGGCAGCAGAGATTGCGGCGGCGCTACAAGCAGAGAATATTATTACCCTTACAGATATCAGAGGATTGATGCGTGATATTTCTGACGAAAACTCCTTGATACCCGTGGTAAAAATAGACGAAGTGGAAACACTGATTAATGATGGGATTATCAGCGGCGGCATGATTCCCAAGGTGAAGAGCCTAAAAAAGTCCGTATTATCCGGCGTAGAAAAAGCGGTCATGATAGACGGCCGGATTGTACATTCCATCTTGATTGAAATGTTCTCTGACGAAGGCGTTGGAACCATGTTTATGAAGTGAAATACCATGAACTTTTCCCATACCCACTTGCTTTTTGGTAAAAAGCAAGACCAAAAACTTTTTATTTAAAACCCCATGGTCATGGGGTTTTAGGCAAAAATCCAACAGCAAAAACGAAAGTTTTTGCATAAATGGGTCAAGGGAGCATCCCTTGCAGGGTTTGGGACGTCGTCCCATGACCTTGACCTTGTGGCTTGACCTTGAACTTGCCCTTGACCTTAATATAGAAAAGGAAGGTGAACCAAATGAGCTTTGAAAAAATCAAACAACAAGACGACGACTATATCATGCATACCTACGGCCGCTACCCTGTGGCTCTTGACCACGGTAAAAACGCCACTTGCTATGATGTAGACGGTAAAGAATATATAGATATGACCAGCGGTATCGGCGTAAACGCATTGGGCTTTTGCGATAAAGCCTGGATCGAAGCAGTCACTGCACAGATTCAAAAACTACAGCATACTTCAAACCTATACTATACCGCTCCCTGTGGGGAAGCTGCAAAATTGGTCTGCGAGAAAAGCGGCATGAAAAAAATGTTCTTTGCCAATAGCGGCGCCGAGGCAAATGAAGGCGTTTTTAAAGCGGCAAAAAAGTATAGTTTCTTAAAATATGGTAAAGGTAGAAGCACCATTGTAGCTTTGGAAAATTCCTTCCATGGCAGAACTTTGGCTACCCTTTCTGCAACTGGTCAGGATACCTACCATAACTACTTCTTCCCCTTTGTAGACGGCCTTGTTTTTGCAAAAGCAAATGATTTGGAAGATACACTTTCCAAATTGACGGATGATGTATGCGCTGTTATTATGGAAATGGTTCAGGGAGAAGGCGGCGTTCTTCCTTTGAATCAGGAGTATGTAACGGCTGTATATAACGCTTGTAAAGAAAAGGATATTCTTTTCATTGTAGATGAGGTTCAGACAGGCATCGGCAGAACCGGTTCCTTCTTCAGCTATCAGCAATTTGGCATTCAACCTGACTTGGTATCCTGCGCAAAGGGTCTTGGCGGCGGCTTGCCCATTGGGGGCGTATTATTCGGCGAAAAAACCGAGGAATGCTTGTCTGCAGGAGATCATGGCTCCACCTTCGGCGGCAATCTCGTTGTTTGTGCTGGCTCTATTGAAATTTTGAAACGCTTGAAC
Organism: Anaerotignum propionicum DSM 1682; assembly: GCF_001561955.1. Taxonomy (NCBI): domain Bacteria; kingdom Bacillati; phylum Bacillota; class Clostridia; order Lachnospirales; family Anaerotignaceae; genus Anaerotignum; species Anaerotignum propionicum. Next base: position 37,129 of record NZ_CP014223.1, on the reverse strand, counting down.
GATGATTTTCTGGCTGAGGTTCAGAAAAAAGGCGAATTTATTAAAAATCAGATTTTGACTATGCCCCATGTAACCGATGTTGCAGGCATGGGCATGATGCTTGGCGTAAGCCTAGATATAGATGCAAAAGAAGTTATCCAAAAATGCTTGGATAACGGTTTATTGGTACTTTCTGCAAAAACTAAGGTAAGACTTTTACCACCTTTAACCATTACCAGAAAAGAATTGGAAAAAGGTCTTTCCATACTAGCAAATGTATTAAAAACAATGTAAAATACAATAAGGTTATTTCGCAAAACGCAGCTTCAGGCTAAGTGGTTTCAGGAAATCTCAAAGATTCCCTGTTAGAAAAATCCGCCCTTGTCCTCCTGCGTTTTGCGCTGTATATTAACTATTTCCCAGGAGCACTAGAAAGAGAGGCATGAAACGAATGAAGCACTTTTTAAAGCTGTTAGATTGTACAACAGAAGAAATTATCGAGCTTTTAGACTTGGCTGATCAATTGAAAAAATATGTGAAGGAGGGTAAGGAACATCATTTCTTAAAAGGCAAAACCTTAGGCATGATTTTTGAGAAATCCTCTACCCGTACCCGTGTTTCCTTTGAAACAGGAATGTATCAGTTAGGCGGACATGCCCTTTTCATCAGCTCCAAGGATGCCCAAATTGGCCGCGGAGAACCCACCGAGGATACAGCCCGTGTGCTCTCTCGCTATTTAAACGGCATCATGATTCGTACCTTTGAACAAGAAGAAGTGGAAACCCTTGCAAAATACGGCTCAATCCCCATTATCAATGGCTTGACCGACTTTTGTCACCCTTGTCAGGTTATGGCGGACTTGCAAACCATCCGTGAGCATAAGGGAAAATTAGAAGGGCTTAAGATGTGTTACATCGGCGATGGAAACAATATGGCCAACTCCTTAATCGTAGGTGGCTTAAAGGTTGGAATGACAGTAAGCATTGCTTGCCCCGAAGGCTATCGTCCTGATGGCAGGATTCTTGATTTTGCTAAGGAATACGGCAATAAATTTATCCTCACTGATGACCCTAAGGTTGCGGTAAAAAATGCCGATGTTGTGATTACCGACGTTTGGGCATCCATGGGACAAGAGGAAGAACAGGCTATTCGTGCTAAGGCATTTGATGGCTACCAAATCAATTCAGAATTGATGGCACTGACCAACAACGGCTGTATGGTTCAACACTGCCTGCCTGCCCATAGAGGCGAAGAAATTACCGCTGATGTTTTTGAGGCACACGCAGACGAAATTATTGATGAAGCGGAAAACCGTCTTCATGCGCAGAAAGCAATTCTCGTAAAATTAATGGGCTGATAGGATGTGAAAAACGATGAAAAAAGCATATTTGGTTCTGCAAAACGGAAAAGTATTTCCCGCAACACGCTTTGGTAAAGAAGGCGAAATTACGGCAGAGTTGGTTTTTACAACAGGAATGGAAGGTTATCTGGAAACCTTGACCGATCCCAGCTATCACGGTCAAATAGTAGTGCAAACCTTCCCGTTGATTGGAAATTATGGGGTAATACCCGATGATTTTGAAAGTCAATCTCCCTCCCTTTCTGCATATATCGTGAGAAATATCTGCGATTTGCCCTCTAACTTTAGAAACGAAGGCACCTTAGGGGCATATCTGGAACAGCAAGGGGTAATCGGCCTTTGCGATTTGGATACTCGCGCCTTAACAAAAATTATTCGTGAATACGGCGTAATGAATGCTGCTATTGTAAACGAAATTCCCCAAGATATGGAGGCCTTTGCAAGAAGCCTTTCCAATGCCGCTTTAAGCAGCAGTGTGGATAAGGTAACCTGCAAAGAGGCTTATGTACTAAATCCTACAGGGAAAAAGCATGTTGTGCTTTGGGACTTTGGCTATAAGAAAAACATGGGGGACGAATTAATCAAAAGAGACTGTAAGCTCACCGTTGTTCCCGCTCAAACCACAGCAGAGGAAATTTTGAGCTTAAAACCTGACGGAATCCTCCTTTCTAACGGCCCAGGAGACCCTTCGGATAACAAAAGCATTATCGAAAATATCGGCAAGACTGCCCAGAGCAAAACACCAATCTTCGGTATCTGCCTTGGACACCAAATGTTGGCATTGGCTAAGGGTGCTATCAGCACAAAATTGAAATACGGTCACAGAGGTGCAAATCAACCTGTACGCTATACCCCAACAGGCAGACTGTATATTACCAGCCAAAACCATGGCTATGCCATTAAATCCGAAACATTGCCTCCTTCCGCCGTGCTGTCCTTTACCCATGTAAACGATAACACCTGCGAAGGAGTCGAATATACCGATATCCCCGCTTTCTCCGTTCAGTTTCACCCCGAAGCTTGCGGTGGACCCAAGGATACCAACTTTTTGTTTGAACAATTCATGTCTTTAATGGGAGGGAACGAAAATGCCGCTGAATAAAAAATTGAAACGTGTTATGATTATTGGCTCCGGCCCAATTGTCATTGGGCAAGCGGCTGAATTTGACTATGCCGGCACCCAAGCATGCCGTGCGTTGAAGTCCTTAGGTCTTGAGGTTATCTTGATTAACCCCAACCCTGCTACCATTATGACGGATAATGCCATTGCAGATAAAATTTATATTGAACCGTTAAAAATTGATGTTATTAAAAGAATTATTCAAAAAGAGAAGCCTGACGGCCTCCTTTCCACGTTGGGCGGTCAAAACGGCTTAACCCTGTCAATGCAATTGGCAAAAGAAGGATTTTTGGAGCAAGAAGACGTCCTTCTGTTAGGATCTCGTTTAGAAACCATTGATAAAGCTGAAGACCGCCTGATGTTTAAGGAAACCATGGAAAAGCTGAATCAGCCCTGCATCCCTTCTGAAGTAGTTACAGATATTGAAAGTGCCCTAAACTTTGCGGATTATATTGGTTATCCCGTTATTGTACGTCCTGCCTTTACTTTAGGGGGAAGCGGCGGCGGTATTGCCAAAAACAAAGCCGAATTATCGGAAATTGCCCGCAGTGGTTTGGAGGCTTCTCCCATTCATCAAATCTTAGTTGAGCAGTGTATCTCCGGTTGGAAAGAAATTGAATTTGAAGTTATGCGTGATGGCGACGGAAACGTAATCGCTGTATGTTCCATGGAAAACTTTGATCCCGTTGGTGTGCATACAGGGGATTCTATCGTTATCGCCCCTGCCGTTACTTTGGCGGATAAGGAATATCAAATGCTCCGTACTGCCGCTTTGGATATTATTACCGAATTACAGGTAGAAGGCGGTTGTAACGTTCAGTTTGCTTTAGACCCCGAGAGCTTCCGCTATGCGGTAATTGAGGTAAACCCCCGTGTTTCCCGCTCCTCCGCCCTAGCATCCAAAGCAACAGGCTATCCCATTGCAAAGGTTGCGGCACTGATTGCCGTTGGTCTGACCCTTGGGGAAATCGAAAACGCCGTAACAGGGAAAACCAGCGCATTCTTCGAGCCAACCTTAGACTATGTGGTTGTAAAACTGCCAAAATGGCCTTTTGATAAATTTGTTTATGCAAAAAGAAAGCTTGGCACTCAAATGAAGGCTACGGGGGAAGTTATGTCAATTGCACCTACCTTTGAGCAGGCTCTTTTGAAGGCCGTTCGTGGAGCGGAAATCTCCATGAATACGCTGAATTTAGCTATTCTAGAGGAAAATACTACTGATGAAATCAGAGAAATGCTGGATGAAGCCACAGACCGCAGACTGTTTGTGGTATACGAGGCGTTGAAACGTGGCATTTCCATTGAAGAGGTTCATAAAATTACCCTCATTGATGAGTGGTTCTTGGGCAAGCTCATGAATATTTTAGAGATTGAACAACGCTTAGCAAAAGAGACACTCACCGAAGAATTATATGTATTGGCAAAGAATACAGGCTTTTTGGATAAGACCATTTTCAGCCTTTCGGGACAAACCCATCCCCACAGAAACTCTGTTTATAAAATGGTTGATACCTGTGCGGCGGAATTTGCGGCTCAAACCCCTTATTTTTACGCTACCTATGACGCAGAAAATGAAGCCGCAGAATTCATCGAAAACCATAACAGTGGAAAGAAGACGGTTATCGTTTTCGGTTCCGGCCCTATCCGTATTGGTCAGGGTATCGAGTTTGACTACGCTTCCGTTCACTGTGTTTGGACATTAAAAGAGGAAGGCTACGATGTGGTTATGGTAAACAATAACCCCGAAACCGTATCCACCGACTTTGACACTGCCGACCGTCTTTATTTTGAACCCCTCACCCCTGAGGATGTGATGGATATTATTGCAACAGAAAAACCTTACGGCGTTGTAGTTGCCTTCGGCGGACAAACGGCAATTAAGCTGACAAAGGCTCTCTCCGAAGCAGGTGTACGTATTTTAGGAACCTCTGCTCAAAGCATTGATGCGGCGGAGGACAGAGAAAAATTCGATGCCATTCTTGAGGAATTGCAGATGTCAAGACCAAAGGGCTTTGGTGTTATGACAAAAGAAGAAGCATTAACCGCAGCAAATCAGCTTGGCTACCCCGTTTTGGTACGTCCCTCCTATGTTTTAGGTGGACAAAACATGATTATCGCCTTTTCTGATGAGGAAGTAGCCCGCTATATGGATATCATTCTGGCTGGGGGCATTGAAAACCCTATCTTGGTAGACAAATATCTCATGGGTACTGAGGTTGAGGTTGACGCAATCTGCGATGGCGAAGCAGTGCTCATTCCGGGAATTATGGAGCATGTGGAACGTGCCGGTGTTCACAGTGGTGACTCTATCGCCGTTTATCCCGCTTGGAACCTCAGCGGCCCCCTTACCCGCCGTTTGATTGAAGCAACGGAAAAATTGGCTTTGGCATTGGAAACCAGAGGCCTGATTAATATACAGTATGTTATTTTTGAGAATGAAATCTATATTATAGAAGCCAACCCTCGTGCTTCCAGAACCATCCCTTATATCAGCAAGGTAACAGGCTTACCCGTGGTTGATATCGCTACGCAGGTAATGCTGGGCAAAAAACTTTCGGACTTGCCTTATGGTACAGGCTTATTCCGTCAATCCCTCTTCTCCGCAGTAAAAGTGCCTGTATTCTCCTTTGAGAAGCTGACAGATGTGGATACCCACCTTGGGCCTGAAATGAAGTCCACAGGGGAAGTTCTGGGCATTGGGCGTACTTTGGAAGAAGCAATCTATAAAGGCTTAGCAGGAGCAGGCTACCACATGGAACAGCGTGGCGGCGTGTTGCTGACAGTGAAAAAGCGAGATAAAGTAGAAGTGGTTCATCCTGCAAGAAAATTGCATGAATTAGGCTTCCAGCTATATGCAACAGAAGGTACAGCTTATGAGCTGAAAAAATATGATATTCCTGTAACGGAGCTGCCTACTATGGTCGAAGGCATTGATGAAATTATGGAGCTTTTGGAAAGCGGAAAAATTCAGTATATGGTTTCCACCTCCAATAAAAGCACGCTGCCCCAGCTTGCTAGCGTGAAGTTGCGCAGAAAGGCAACGGAACGTGGTATTTTCTGCCTCACCAGCATTGATACCACAAATGCCTTGGTAAATGCATTATCCAGCGGATTCCACCTGAATAATATGGAGCTTATTGATATTGCCCATTTGCCCAGAGAAAAAGAAAAGCTCCATTTTACAAAAATGCGTGGCAGTGGCAACGATTATATCTACTTCAATTGTTTTGAACAGGAAATCAAAAATCCTGAGTTTTTAAGTGTATGGCTTTCCAGCCGTCGTAACAGCATCGGTGGTGACGGCATTGTTCTCATCGAGCCTTCTACCATAGCCGACGCAAAAATGCGTATGTTTAACGCTGACGGTACTGAGTCCGCAGTTGCAGGAAACCCTATCCGCTGTGTTGCAAAGTATCTGTATGATAACCATATGATACAATCAGAAAACGTCACCATTGAAACAGGAAACGGCGTGAAACAATTAGAACTATTTGTCCGTGAAAATGAAGTATACTCCGTATTGGTACAAATGGGCAAGGCTGACTTCAGCCCTAAGGCCGTTCCCGTTACCTTGGGAGAAGAAGCTGTGATTCACAAAGCAGTCACTGTGGGCAACAAGGAATACTTTATTACCTGCCTTTCCATGGGTAACCCCCACTGTGTGATTTTCACAGAGGATGTGGAATATATTCCTCTGGAGGAAGTTGGTCCTATGCTTGAGCATGCGCCTTTCTTCCCCGAACGGGCGAATATTTCCTTTGCTTCCGTGGAAGACCGCACAACCTTGCGTATGCGGGTATGGGAAAGAGGTATTGGCGAAACCATGGCCTGTGGCACAGGTGCTTGCGCTGTAGCTGCGGCGGCAGTTGCTTTGGGACATTGCCCCGATAAGCAGGACATTACTGTAAAACTTCGTGGTGGAGATTTGATTATTCACTGTGATGATAACAATATTAACATGACCGGTGATGCCCGCAAGGACTTCGAAGGTATCATTGAAATTTAATCATTATAATAAGTAATGTTTACTGAGGGAGCCGACAAAGTCGGCTCCCTTTGATAAAAGTACAGTTCCTTTAAGCATAAGAAAATTAAGAAAGATATTCATTATGGCTTTCCTTTTAATTCAGGAACTTTTCTGCATTTCATTTTCCTAATATAGTAAATATATTTTCCAATAATCGTTTTATTTGTTGACAATTATTATTATTTAATATATAATATATTTAAAGAGAAGACATATAAATAAAAAATTCAATGATCTCGGAGGTGTTTTTATGGAACTGAAAGGCTCTAAAACTGAAGCAAATTTAAAAACCGCATTTGCAGGTGAATCTGAGGCAAGAAATAAATATACATACTATGCAAGTGTGGCAAAAAAAGAAGGCTATGAGCAAATTGCTGCTCTTTTCTTAGAAACTGCCGGCAATGAAAAGGAACATGCAAAAATTTGGTTTAAGCTGTTACACGGTGGCACAGTGCCTTCCACAGCAGAAAACCTTCTGGACGCAGCGATGGGCGAAAACTATGAATGGACAGATATGTATGCAAACTTTGCAAAAGAAGCAAAAGAAGAAGGCTTTGACCGTATTGCTTATCTTTTTGAAGCAGTAGCAAAGATTGAAAAGGAACACGAAGAAAGATATCGCCAGCTTTTAGAAAATGTAAAGACTGGTGCAGTTTTTTCAAAAGAGGAAGAAAGCGTATGGCAGTGTGAAAACTGTGGTCACAGACATGTTGGTAAGGATGCTCCTGGACTCTGTCCCGTTTGCAACCACCCTCAGTCCTATTTCCGTTTGGCTTCCCAAAATTACTAAGGTGCATTTTCCTCAGTAATTTTAATAGCAACACCAGTAACAAAAAGAGAATTGATGCCCCCTGTCAATTCTCTTTTCTTTATTGTTTGATTTATCCATATTTAAAGGGTGTCGACAAAGCCGACACCCTTTTGTTGTATTCTAAATTTCAATTTATTTAAAAAATTCTCCAAAGCTTTTCATTTCCTCAATTGCTTCGGTTACCTTTGCAAGATTCGAGGTATCTCCCAAGAGGATTGCACCACAAATTGTATTGTTTAAGAAATAATATTTTTCCAAAATACCCTTTCTTTCATCCTTTACCTGCATGGTTTTATAGGTTAAACCTTCCTTACTGCCGGGGTCACCAATGGCATACAACATGGTTCCCAGGGCCGCTAAAGTTACGCCATAGGTCTTTTGGCTATAGGTTAAGCTGTCTCCTGCTGCATTTGCCCCTGCAATACGTCCCATTTCAGACGCCACAGGCCAAATTGCAATATTCATACCCTGATACTGGGCACAATCACCACAAGCATAAACATCAGGCAAATTGGTGCGCATTGCTTCATCCACAACAACAGCACGATCACAGGTAATACCCGCCTCATTAGCCAAAGCGATGCTTGCACGAACACCAGTGGAGATAATCACGATATCCGCAGGAATGCTTTCGCCGCCATCCAATAAAACGCTTTCAACCTTGCCATTTCCGCTAAGCTCGGAAATTTTTGCACCGGTTACAATACGAATGCCTTGGTCACTGGCAATCTTGGTGAGCATTTCTACTGCTTCGCTGTCAATCTTTCCTGCCATCAAAACAGGTGCGCCTTCCAAAACTGTTACCTGAAGCTTTTCTTTACGCAACTCCCAAGCAGCTTCAAGGCCTAATACGCCACCACCGATTACCACAGCGGATTTTGCGTTTAACGCCCAGTGACTTACCTTCTCCACGTCAGAAATGGTTCTGATTGCGGTTACGCCTTCTAAATCCCTTCCTTTAATGGGAGGAACAAAGCTATTTGCACCCAAAGCATAAACGCACTTATCATAAGGCAATACCTCGCCGTTGGAAAGATGAGCTTCCTTCTTCTGGGTATCCAGCTTCTCTACCTTGGTGCCTAATTTAATGATAACCTGATTATCTTCATACCAAGCTCTGTCCTCGCTGGCAATGGCATCACCACTTAATGCCCCAAACATGTTCTTTGTCAGCATAGGTCTATCATAAGGCAATTCCTTTTCTTCCGAAACCATGGTGATTTTTGCCGTCTTATTCCGCTCTCGAATGGCTTTTGCCGCATTCAGTGCCGCTGTACCGCCACCAAGAATCACAAAGTTCTCCAAGCTTTCCTTGTAGAAAGCAACGGTTTCAACTTCAATTGGTGCAAAGTTTTCAGGCCCAACACCACAAACAGGGCAACGATCCAAAGAAGAATCCAAAATTTCACCACAAACCAAGCATTTCACCAGCGTAGACCTTGCGCCTGATTTTTTTGGCATTTCCTTTTGCTGTAATTTTTGACCAAACCGATAGCCAAACTCAAAGGCTTCCAAAAGCTCTTTCTCCGAAGGCTTAAATTGTACACGGTAACCATCTATTACACGCATATTTAACTGTTTCAATCGCTCTATCAAATGAGGCACGCCTTCGCCGCTCCAGCCGTAACTGCCAAAGGCACTGGCAAGCTTACCGCCATGAATTGGGGAGTACAAAGAGGTGGCTAAATCCCAAATAGGCTTTAATGCATCTCCCAAAATGGTAGGTGTGCCAAACAGGATACCTTCTGCGGGGGCGATTTCACCTAGAACCACGCCGGGGTCTGCCGTTACCATGTCATATATCTTTACCTCAATATCCCCGCTTTCACGAATACCATCGGCAATTTTTTCTGCCAACTCACCAGTATAGCCATAAGCACTTACATATGGCATTACAACGGTTTTCTTCTCGTTAACAGGAACCTTACACCATTCCTCGTAAATTTGAATCAGTTCCTCAATATGGCTATCTAATACAGGGCCATGGCCAGTGCAAATCATATCAATTTCCAATGATTTTACCACATCCAAGGCTGCTGTCATATAAGGCTGTTTAAACGGCCCTAAAATATTATCAAAATAATATTTTGTCGCACGCATATAGCCTTCTTCATCGGTTACAGTGCTTCTTAAAATGCCGTCATGGGCATAATGAGAGCCGAAGGAATCGCAGGTCACCAAAACCTTATCCTCAACAATGTAAGTATACATACTATCAGGCCAATGAAGATTTGGCAGGGAATAAAAACGCAGGGTTTTATCACCAATGCGCAACTCATCCTTATCCTTCACGGCAATACTATAAAAATCACGATTTACAATCTGCTTCAAAAAGCCGATGGCCGTTGGTGTGGCAATAATTTTTGCCCGAGGGCATTTTTCAATAATACTCTGTAAGCTTCCTGCATGATCGGGCTCTGTATGGTCAACAACGATATAATCAATATTCTCTACATCAAGCTTTTCAGAAATTGCTTTTTCATATTGATCAAAAAACTTTGCTTTCGCTGTTTCAAATAGCACGGTTTTATCTCCGCATTTTAAGATATAGGAGTTATATGTAGTACCAAACTCCGTCATCATAATTATATCAAACACCCGTAAATCTTTATCTAAAATACCTGCCCAATAAAGGTCTTTTTTTAACTGCAATGTATTCATGAAATTCCTCCTTTTTATTTAATACTGTATTCTTTATTTATGTTTAGACCGATACTTCCTTGTATGGTTTCTCTAATTTTAAGCTTTATACATTTTTAATTTAAAATAACAAAGACCGGTATCTACCGGTCTTTGGGTTGGTTTTTATGCTTCGTACTTCCAAAGTCCATGTAAATTACAGTACTCGTACGCTGCTACTAATTTCTCGTCATCTGTCAAAGCAAATTCAGCTTCAGGAGCACCTGTGTGATCCAAATACTTCAGTTGTCCGCCTTTGGTTGTTTCTAAATAAATCCAAGCGATGTGATGTTCTTCCAACATAGGATGGGCAACACTGCCAACAACAACTTTCACCTTATTTCCCTCTACTGTTACAACGGGAACATGCTTTTCTGTCGCACCATCAGAGGTATTTGCTTTCAATTCCTGCATAGCCTCTCCACAACAGACTACAGTACCCCCTCTATCCTCTACCATGTGAATAATATTTTTACAGTGATTACATCTAAAAAACTTTGGTGTCATGCTGCATTCCTCCTTCATCATTAAACCCTTTATATTTTGTTATAATGCATTATCTTAAGTTTCTTTATACAAATTTATTTTTACTTTTGTATGATAATATGATAGCATAAAAAGAGAGAAAAAAAAAGTTGCAATTGCAACAATAGAAGGTGTTTTTATGAAAAATTTGCGTAAAAATCCAATTTTTTCCGGTGTAACCGCCGATGACATTGAAAAAATGATTGTGTGCTTTGAAGCGGAAAAAAAATTTTTTCATGAAAAACAAACGGCCTATGTTTATGATGTAGGTTGTCAAAAAGTTGGATTGTTATACCACGGTTGTGTCTCAATTAATCGGCTGAATGCCGATGGGTCATTGGATATGCTGGAATATATTGAGGATTCGGGAATTTTCGGTGCTGCTTTTTCTTTTTTTGAACACGACGATGAGTTTATTGTGATTTGCGAAAAGGATTGTGCTATACTTTTTGTAGATAAATCTCACCTTACAAAACGATGTTCAAACGCCTGTGCCCATCACAGTATTGTCATTGAAAATTTACTTACGTTTATGTCAAAAAAAATTGTGAATCTCACAGAGAAGGTAGATATTTTAAGCCATCGCACCATTCGAGAAAAGCTTTTAAGCTATTTTCGGTTGCAGACGGCAAAAACTGGAAAAAATTTTTTCCAACTGCCCTTTTCCTTTCTGGCATTGTCAAATTATCTTTGCATTGACCGTAGTGCAATGATGCGAGAATTGAAAAGAATGAAGGAAGACAATACAGTAAAAGTTATTGATAAAAACATTTTTTTAAATACGCCAAAATACTGACCAGAAAATAAATGTTACTTTTGTTTTTTGCTTTCTTAAAAATTTGATATGATTTCTTTTCATAAATTAAAAAGCCCCTATTGCAAGGAATTAATTCGTGCAATGGGGGTTTTACTTTCCTGAATCAAATAAAAAGCTTAACATTGCATTTTCTGCAATCACATAAGTTTTTTCTAGGAAGCGCTGATTTAACAAAGGGTGTACAGATGCTCCGGGAAATTTTTGCTTCACAACGAAAATTCACCCCTTTTTAAATGTGCCCGCGGAATAAACCAGCGTTTCCTTAATAATATAAGAATTAACCTTTTAACCTATGAAGATACTTTTCTTTGGTGGCCATACCGCCTCTAATGTGGCGTTCTGCTTTATTGACCTCAAGCACACGACGAACAGATCTAGCCAATTCCGGATCAATACGTTCTACACGGTCAGTAATGTCTTTATGTACCGTTGATTTACTGATCCCAAATTTTTTCGCCGTTTCTCTGACAGTGGCGTTAGTATGGATCATAAATTTTGCCACCTCTACCGCCCTCTCTTCGATATATGTTTTCAAACCGTAGCACTCCCCTAAAGATCATCTTGGATTATTTATATGCGAACACTAACATCATATATGAACCTTTTCGGGGATTTCTTAAAGAAGTAGTGCTTGAATTTTGTTTTTTTAAAATTTTACGGCAATTGTTGGGCATGATTATTTTATAATGTAATTAGCTTCACAAAGAACTTGTAAAGCCAATGTAAAAAAATACGAAGTTTAATAAATTTTTATCAATTATTCTTGTATTTTTATAAAACAAACAGTATAATAAATCTTAAAAAATTTTAATTTTTATGGGAGGTCGTTATGGAAAAAAATGGTTATACCCATGGCTTTGGTTCATTCCTTAAGCGTAAAGATATTGAGTTTTCTGCAAAGCGATACGGAATTGAAGCCTTAGGGGCAATGGCACAGGGTTTATTTGCTTCTTTGCTGATTGGCACCATTCTTACCACAATAGGTCAGCAGCTTGGTATTGAGATTTTAGTAGAAATTGGGGGCTATGCAAAAAGCGTTACCGGCCCTGCTATGGCCATTGCCATTGGCTATGCACTGAAATGTCCGCCTCTGGTTCTTTTCTCATTAATTGCAGTAGGCGGTGCGGCCAATAGCTTGGGGGGTCCAGGTGGTCCTTTGGCTGTTCTGGTTGTTACAATTTTTGCAGCAGAATTTGGTAAAGCTGTATCAAAGGAAACAAAAATTGATATTTTAGTAACACCCTCTGTAACAATTATCATAGGTGTATTATTGGCTATGTGGTGGGGGCCGACTTTGGGGGCACTTGCAAATGGCGTAGGAAACACCATTATGTGGGCCACGGAGCTTAGACCTTTCCTTATGGGCATACTGGTTGCTGTTATTGTTGGCATTGCCTTGACACTACCCATCAGCAGTGCGGCAATTTGTGCCACCTTAGGACTGACCGGTCTTGCCGGCGGTGCTGCAGTGGCTGGATGCTGTGCCCAAATGATCGGATTTGCAGTTATGAGCTTTCCTGAGAACAAATGGGGCGGTTTATTTGCCCAAGGGATTGGAACCTCCATGCTGCAAATGGGTAATATCGTGAAAAATCCGAAAATTTGGATACCTCCAACTTTGGCATCAGCCATCACTGGGCCAATTGCTACCTGCTTCTTCCAAATGAAAATGAACGGGGATGCCGTTGCCTCCGGGATGGGTACCTGTGGCCTTGTGGGGCAAATCGGCCTTTATACAGGCTGGGTAAATGACATTGCTGCCGGGACTAAAAGTGCAATTACTGCTTTTGACTGGCTGGGCATGGCCATGATTTGCTTCATTCTTCCCGCAATATTAACCTTAATTTTCGCTTATATTTTAAGAAGAATTGGTTGGATTCGAGAAAATGATCTAAAATTAAATTTATAATAATAAGGGTGTCGATAGAATAGAATCGACACTTTTTTCAATTTTATATAAAATTGCGCTTTTATACCATACAAACAGAAAACATAGAAATTTTTTGCAATTAGAAGCCCCTATAAAAAGGTAAAATACCATACCAATTATAGAGGCTTTTTCCATGACATTTATTTGTAAACAAAAAACTTCTCTTGCAATCTCATAGGCATTTTTGAGAAGGCTCCCCTAAAATCCGCCTCTTCCAGAAGTCCACCTTCTTTGGCCACTACAGCTGCAGAAATATAATTCGCCGCTTCTATAGCTTCTTTGAAATTTAGTCCAAAGCGTCGTGCGGAGATGATTGCTCCCATATGGGAATCCCCCGCGCCAATGGTATCCACTACCGTTGTTTTTACAGGAGAGGCATAATAATCCTTTTCTCCATCATAGCAATAAGAACCTTTTTCCCCCAGAGTTACAATCACAGGACGTTCTGTTTTTTCAAACAGCTTTCTTGCCCCCTTTTCAATGGTAGGTTCGGCGGTAAAATCCATAATCTCTTTTTCATTGAGATGCATAATTGGATGAAGCTTTAAAACCTCAGCCATACGTGCCCCATCAATTTTCAGAATGCGGGGGCTTGGTGAAAAATATATTTGATATTCTGGATGTTTTTTTAAATATTGTATGATATTCATTCCTGTATGCTCTTCAATTTCCAAGCCACAAATATATACGCTGTCTATGGATTCTTGATGAATGTTCTCCAAATAAGACTCCTCAAAAGTATATTCAATGCCGTGGTCCACGATAAAGGTTCTCTCACCTCCCGCTTCCACCATGCAATAACAGCAACCATTTTCTTCCTCAGGGCGCCTTACATAGATTGAAACTCCTCGCTCTGTAAGCCTGTCCAATACAAAATTGCCATAAATACCTCCCCCTACGGCAGTACAAAGGCTATAGGGTGCAGAAAAATGACGCAAAATATCTGAGGTTAAAAATGCACAACCTCCCAAAGAGCGGCTTTGCTTGGAGATATGAATATCCTCTCCTGTTACAGGCAAATGAGGGATATTTACAATTACATCCACCACTGCAGAACCGATTACCAGCGTTTGTTTCATTATTGTTCTCTCCTAACTTTATTCACTGTTTCTAGTATAGCATAAAAAATAAAAATTTCGAATATTTTCTTTTTTTGGGAACTATGGAAAAAAAGCTACGTCATATAAAATGAAAAAATAATGAAGCCTTCAAAAGGAAAGGGGAAATATAAATGAAAAATATGAAACGTTTATTAATTACCGCATCTTTGGCAGCAGCACTTGCTCTTGGCTCTGCCTCAGCCGTTTTTGCGGCAGAAAGAAATTCCATCACCACCACAGGGACAGGAGTGGTGAACGTTCAACCTGATGTTGCCACAATCTCTTTTACCATTCAAAGCACAGGTAAAACCGCTGAAGCAGCACAAAAGGACAACAACCTGATTTCAGCAAAGGTTGTAAGCAAATTAGAAGAAATGGGAATTGCTAAAGATAAAATCATTACAAGCTATTCCGCTGTATATCCTACCTATCAATATGACGCCGAAACAGGAAAAAGCAGCATTAGTGGATATCAGGCAAACATTAACTTGGATGCAACGGTAAAAGACATTGACAATGTGGGAACCTATATTGATGGGGCATTGAAAGCAGGTGCTACAGGCTTTAACAATGTGGTTTTCTCATTGGAAGACACAAACCGGTATTATACCCAAGCTTTACAGCAGGCTGTTAAGAATGCTTCCAACTCTGCCAATGTCATTGCAACAGCATATGGTAAGCCTTTAGGAGAAATTTTAAACGTTGAGGAACATGAATCATATGCTTCTTATCAAGAAGCAGCTGTTTACAAAGAAAGAGCCGTGTTGGATTCCGGTTATGGCAGTAATAATCAAACCGTAATTCAGTATGATAAAGTAAAGGTTACAGCTACTATTACCGCTACCTATGGCCTTTAAGAACGTTCAATATAATATCATCTTCTAAGAAGTAGAAATTTTTACCTTTAATAGAGCCCAATTGCTATGCAATTGGGCTTTTTTATATACAACAGAATATTCAAACTAAAACCGTATACATGACTTTTGTTGGGTTAGTAACGGAACAATGTACAGTAGTTAAAAATCTTTAACGCCCCATCTTCAAATTAAATTTTCACTTATTGTTTTTTAATATAACAGAAAGTTTATTAATGAGGAGAGACGATCTTCAATCCTATAATTCCTACTACGATAAAACCAATGCAAATCAACCGAACAATATCAATAGGTTCTTTAAATAAAAGTATCCCCAAAAATACTGTACCAACCGTACCAATTCCTGTCCAAATTGCATATGCAGTTCCTAATGGAAGTTCTTTTAATGTCAATGATAAAAAATAGAAGCTCGCTATCATTCCTGCTATAGTAAGTATACTGGGCATAAGTTTTGTAAATCCATCAGTATACTTTAAGCCTAAAGCCCACCCCACTTCACAAACACCTGCAATCATTAAATAAACCCATTTCATAATTTTCACTCCTTTTTAAATTAAATAAAAAAAGCCTAAGAGATATTTTTTAATATCTCCCAGGCTTTTATCCCTCCGTGTACACAGCAAACTGTGCGTTTTATCTCGGACCTGACCAGTTATCAATTTTAAACTGCGGAACCCTATAAAACTTTGATTTTTAGTTTAAAACTAATTATAACATAATAAATTTTGTATCAGCTATATAAGCCAAAAGTCATACCAACTTATAAATTTGATTTTATCCGTGATATAAGAAACAGACAAACCTCTTAACGAAATTTGTCTGTTTAAAACGGAGAAGGAGGGATTTGAACCCTCGCGCCGCGTTAACGACCTATACCCTTAGCAGGGGCACCTCTTCAGCCTCTTGAGTACTTCTCCAAAAAACCTACTGCCAAAATATCATATCATTTTTCATCAGGTTTGTCAAGGAAAAGTATTTGCAAATTATTTTATTTTTTTCTCATAACAGATATTCATATTAGCCTTGTATACAACCACAATGGGTATGTCAAAAATACAAGACATTTTCATCGGTTGTGTAGATATTTCTAGCTTTTTCATTGAAATCCATTTAAAAAGTATAAACCGTTTTATAAATGGGAGCTATGACAAGCACAGCTCCCCAATTTATATTCTGAAAAATTATTTCTTCTTTTCCAGTTTCTCTAAGCCACCCATATAAGGACGCAATACTTCAGGGATGCGCACGGAACCATCTGCCTGTAAGTTATTTTCCAAGAAAGCAATCAGCATTCTGGGAGGTGCGGCAACGGTATTATTTAAAGTATGAGCAAAATATTTCTTACCATCCGCAGAAGTTACACGGATACCTAATCTTCTTGCCTGAGCATCTCCTAAGTTAGAGCAGCTTCCGATTTCAAAATATTTTTTCTGTCTTGGGGACCATGCTTCCACGTCAACAGATTTTACCTTTAGATCTGCCAAGTCGCCGGAGCAACATTCCAAAGTACGCACGGGAATATCCATAGTGCGGAACAAATCAACGGTGTTTTCCCATAATTTATCATACCACATAGGGCTGTCTTCTGGCTTACATACAACAATCATTTCCTGCTTTTCAAATTGATGAATGCGGTATACGCCACGCTCTTCAATACCATGAGCTCCTTTTTCCTTACGGAAGCAAGGAGAATAGCTTGTTAAGGTTTGAGGTAAATCTTCCTCCTTATTCATGGTATCAATAAATTTACCAATCATGGAATGTTCGCTGGTACCAATCAGATAAAGGTCTTCTCCTTCGATTTTATACATCATGGCATCCATTTCTGCGAAGCTCATAACGCCTGTAACAACGTTACTACGAATCATGAAAGGAGGAATGCAATATGTGAAGCCACGGTCAATCATAAAATCTCTGGCATATGATAAAACTGCAGAATGCAAACGAGCGATATCCCCCATCAGATAGTAAAAACCATTACCCGCAACTCTTCTTGCGCCTTCCAAGTCAAGACCATCGAAGCTTTCCATAATCTCTGTATGATAGGGAATTTCAAAATCAGGCACAACAGGTTCGCCGTATTTTTGCACTTCCACATTTTCACTATCATCTTTGCCAATAGGAACAGTAGGATCAATGATATTTGGAATTGTCATCATGATTTTCTTGATTTTTTCCTCTACCTCTTTTTCCTTTTCTGTCAGCTCATCAACTCTTGTTGCTTCTGCCGCAATTTTTGCCTTTACTGCTTCTGCTTCATCCTTTAAGCCCTTTGCCATTAACCCGCCGATTTCTTTGGAGAGCTTGTTTCTTTCTGCACGAAGCACTTCAACCTCTTGCTTAATTTCTCTGTTTTCAAGGTCTAAGGCAATTACCTCGTCTACTAAAGGCAACTTATTATCCTGAAATTTCTTTTTAATATTTTCTCTTACCACATCGGGATTTTCCCTTACAAATTTAATATCTAACATCTTTTTTTCCTCCTTATTCTTTCTAAGCTTATACGAATTTGGGAAATCGGAGTAAATAAAAAAACCCCCGATCCCATAAAAAACAGGGACGAGAGTATTTCCCGCGTTGCCACCCAGATTGCCCGAAAAATTTTCGAACCTCTTTAAACAGCGATATAGGGCTTACCCTTCCGACTTTCATCGGCAGCTGGGAAAGTGGAGCATTTTCCTTGTTTCATCGGCTCGCACCAAACGCCGACTCTCTGAAGAAATACAGAAAACTTAGCTTTCCTATGGGCGAATATTCGCCACACGCTTTGCCCCACTATTATATACCAGTTTGCAAAGAAAAATCAATAGTTTTTCGAGCTTTTCCAATTTTGTTGCAAAATTCAGAGTTATGTTAACTTAAAGTATGAATTTTTCTATAATTTCTGCCACAGCATCCTGTTCGCATCGATTTCTTGTAATATAATCTGCGATTTCTTTTACCTCCGGCTCTGCGTTAGCTACTGCAATCCCCAACCCAGCTTTTTTTATCATAGAAATATCATTATGACTATCCCCTATTGCTATGACTGAATTTAAAGGCACCCCTGCTTTTTTTGCGGTTTGTTCCATAATATTACCTTTGCTTACTCCTTTTTTTACAACTTCCATGAATATTTTGCTTGAAAAAAAGCAATCTAGCTCATTTCCCGCAGTTTCCTGCACCATTTTTTGCACCAAAAGCAATTTCTCTTTCTTTCCTGAAATAAGAGATTTTGTAAATTCACCTTGATATTTTAGAGGCTCTTTTACAACTTCAACACCGCTCCCCATAACCTTGCAATATTGTTTTACTCGGTCTGTCTCAATCTCGGCCATAAATTTTCGGTCATCATAATAATACAGCTCCAAACCAAGTTCTCTGGCAAATTTTGCGATGGGGGCATAGGTTTTTGGAGAAAAGCTTTCACGTATTGCCAGGGACATATCCCTTAAGTCATACACTGCGCCACCATTCTGACAAATAGCATAGCCTTCTTTTCCAATTAAATTCAATTGCTCAAGAAAGCGTTCCACACCAAATACACCTCTGCCGGTGCAAATTACAAACTGTACGCCTTTTTTTATTGCTTGCTGAATTGCCACATTATTTTTCTCCGATACTTCCGTATCATTTTTTAATAAAGTGCCATCCATGTCAGAGAAAATCATTTCATAGCCCATACTTTACTCCTTTTACACTCCTTTATCAACATTTTGTGGATAACTATATGTTTTTTAAAATTTTCAAACAGAATTTTAAAATATTCCTATTGGTTATCCACAATATCCACATGTTTTATACACATATACACATTTTTTTAAGAAAAAAGGTGGTTTAGGAAAAACTCTTTTCCTTTTTCCACCACATTTTCATTCTATTTCTTCTTTCAATAGTTCTTTTTCAATGAAAGGCGGCAATTCTTGAAAAATATCTTCTTCAAAATCGACTGCTTCCGCTTCTTCCATATCTTCACTTAACATATCTACCACTGCAATTTGACTTGCCATGACCTCTTCTTGGAAAATTTGTTCTTTTTCAGCCATGGTAACATCCCCAATTTCTCCTGTTGCCTCTTTTGGCATTTCCTCCTTGGAAATATCAAGTTGCAGCTGTTCCTCCATAACAGGTTCTTTGTCCTTCTTACGGAAAGCAGGCTTAAATTTAACCTTTAGTACCTTTTCATGCTCTGGGTGATATGCCTGATCCTTTGCCATTTGCACAGCCTTTATCTCTTCTTCTGAAAGCATATATATGCTCACACCCATTTGAATGGGTTTGGCATAAGTGAAGGATCCCGTACGGCTATGAATGCCATTCAATACTACACCATTGTCCTCACCATCTAGTAGAGCTAAAGCAAAGCAAAGATTCCCTCCCATTTCTTCAAAAGGATTATAGCGTACCAAACCAACCTTTTGGATATTGCTTTTCATGGTTTTGTCCATATCGGTAACCATATCCAACAGTTTTCCGTACTTTCCTTCAATTTCTTTTGAGCTTTTATAATATTTTTCTAATTTCATCTCTAAATTATGGCTAGGTCTACGGTTGGTGCCCATAAAAAAATCATATCTTTTCTTTTGTCCATTGAACTTTACAAATAGGACAACACACAAAATGAAAAGTAGAAGCACCGATATGCCTAAGCCTATAAGAATATATATGATATAATCTTGCTGCAATTCCATTTGTAATTATCCTTCCATTCTTTTCATCATGGTTAAAAGTCTATCCAAATCTTCTTGAGAATAATACGTAATTTCAATTTTCCCCTTATTTTTCATTTGACTGATTCGCACCTTTGTGGAGAAAATAGTTTTTAATTCATCCTCAACTGCTTTTTGATTTGCATTTTCTGATAATTCTTTTTTGTCATTTTTGCTTTTCTCTTTTTGACTTAGCTCTGCTTTCACCAAGGCTTCTGTGGCTCTTACGCTCAATTCTTCTTCAATCACATGCTCCGCCAATTCAAACTGACGCTCTTTATCCGTAATGGAAAGGAGTGTTCTAGCATGACCGCTTGACAGCTTATTTTCAACAACAAAGTTTAAAACCCTCGAATCTAGCTGTAATAAACGCAGAGAATTAGTAATTGCAGAACGACTTTTCCCTACTTTTGTTGAAATTTGCTCCTGACTAAGGCTGAATTCGTCCTGCAATCGACGATAGCTTTCAGCCTCTTCAATGGGATTTAAGTCTTCTCTTTGTAAGTTTTCCACCAAAGCTGCTTCAAAAGCCTCAGCGTCTTCCCATTTCCTTTCAATGGCAGGTATTTTTTTCAATCCAGCAATTTTTGCTGCTCTCCAACGTCTTTCCCCTGCAATAATCTCATAGTAGTCTCCATTTTTACGAACTACCACAGGCTGAATCATACCATAAGTTTTTATGGACGCAGCCAGCTCTTCCAGAGCAGTCTCATCAAAATATTTTCTTGGCTGTTTCCTATTTGGCTCAATCATATCTATCTCAATTTCCCAAACGCCGGTTTTACCCATATCTTTTCCTGTTTCTTTTAAATCTTCCAACTTATTATTGATCAATGCTTCTAATCCCATTCCTTTAGAACCTAATCCCATTTTTTTAGCAGCCATAAATTAACTCCACTCCCTTTCGATAACTTCTTCTGCTAAAAGTGCATAACTTTCTGCCCCTTTGGATTTGGGGTCATATAAATGGATGGGAAGTCCATGGCTTGGTGCTTCCCCCAATCGAACATTTCTTGGAATAATACTACGATATACACTGCTTCCTAGGCTTCGCTTTACTTCCTCTACCACCTGCAAAGATAAATTTGTTCTTGCATCAAACATGGTAAATACAATTCCTTCTATTTCTAAGTAAGGATTTAATCTTTTTTTTACCAAATTAATGGTATGAAGCAACTGCTCTAACCCCTCCAAAGCAAAATATTCACATTGGATAGGAACCAACACAGTATTGGCGGCTGTAAGAGCATTAATTGTAATGAGATTTAAAGAAGGAGGACAATCAATAATAATAAAATCATAGGACTCTTTTATTTTTTCCAACTCTTCTTTTAATATAAATTCTCTTTCTTCTTTTCCGATCAACTCTATTTCCGCCCCAGTAAGGCTAATATTCGCAGGAATGATTTCTAAACCCTCTACACAGGTAGGTTGTTTAATATCGCTAATTGTAGCTTCACCTAAAAACATATTATATATTGTTAATTCCATACCATTTTTATCAAGACCAAGGCCACTGGTTGTATTTCCCTGTTGATCTGCATCTATTACAAGGACTTTCTTTCCATATGTAGCTAAACTGGCAGATAAGTTGATTGCTGTAGTAGTTTTTCCTACTCCACCCTTTTGATTGGTCACTGCAATAACCCGTACTTTACCCATGGATTCTCCCGCCTTTCATTGCTATCTGCAAAAATTATAGCACATACCCTTGTGATTGAAAAGAAAAAACAGTAATGTTTCACGTGAAACACTACTGTTTTAATGCTCTTCACAAATTATGTTTCACGTGAAACATAATTAGCGTCTTGGATTTACAAAAACACGGATGGCCTTGGGAATCACCTTCACTTCAAAAGGCATTCTTGGTCCCATTTCTCCATCAACAGTTGACTCCATAATTTTAAAATCATCCGCAAGACATTCTATCTTAAAATAAGAATCCCTTAAATATAAGATATTTTTCGTATCATTGATATGATCTCCTGTTAGCATTTTTAAAAACAAAGGAGACAGCTCTATTAATGGTCTTCCACGAATTGCAATCAATTCAAACATACCATCCTGAATAGATGCCTGTGGAGAAAGTTTTGTGAAACCACCCGTACCGGCACTATTCATAATCATATACAAATACAAATCCTCTTCGACAACTTGGCTACTGGTTGTAATACGAAAAGGTATTTTATGAAAGTTTGGGATTTGTTCTACCCCTTTTAAATAATAAGAAAGACTTCCAAGAACATTTTTTAAATCTTTATCTACAGTCTGAGATACATTGGTGAGAAGTCCACCTGCACAAACATTAATGAAGTAAGTTGTGCCGTTCACAAGCCCCAAATCTATGGCAACAGGATGAGTATTGGCAATGGCATGGCAAGCATCTTCAACCTGTCCACTTTTGAATCCAAGAAAGGTTGCAAAATCATTTGCTGTTCCTGAGGGAATAATGCCTAGTGGTATATCCATTTTCCGCCTCATCATTGCATTTAATACAATATTTACGGTTCCATCGCCACCGGAAGCAACAATTAAGTCATAATCATCAGGCATTTGCTCAATATGCTTTGTAATATCCCCTTCCGTCATGGTACGAAAAGGATGAACCTCAAATCCCCCATCCTGAAAAATACCAATACAAACATCCAAATCAAATTTAAAGCTTTTATTCCCAGAAAATGGGTTATAAATCAACTTTAGCTTTTTCATGGTAAAACACCTCACTTTTACATTTGCTCTGGTGCATCAATGCCCAAAAGGCTTAGGCCTTCCTTCATAACTGTTTTTACAGCCACTACAACGGCCAAACGTGCCTGACGGACATCTTCTTCACTATTTAAAATAGGATTATCATGATAAAATTTGTTAAATGCCTGAGCCATTGCAACCAAATGTCTTGTCACTACAGAAGGCTCCAGTTTATTTGCTGCATCCTTTATTTTTTCAGGATATGCCTCCAGAAGCTTGCAAATATCCAATGAAGCTTCATCAGAAAGAGCATCAAAGTGAATATCGTCCAGACTAATTTCCCCAGCTCGTTTTAAAATACTGCAAGCTCTGGCATGAGTATACTGCACATAAGGTCCTGTTTCCCCATCAAAGTTAAGCATTCTTTCCCATGAAAAGACTACATCCTTGATACGACCATTATATAAGTCGTTAAAAATGACTGCACCAATACCAACTTGCTTTGCAACCTCTTCTTTATTTTCTAAAGATGGATTTTTTCCTCAATAATTTTCTTTGTTTCCCCAATTGCCTGATTCAACAAATCTTCCATTAATATAACATTGCCATGGCGAGTTGAAAGCTTACCACTATCCAAGCTTACCAAGCCAAAGGGAACATGAATCAAATCTTTATACCAATCATAGCCCATCAAATGAATTACTTCAAACCATTGAGCAAAATGGAGATTTTGATCTAATGCCGTCAAAATAATGCACTTATCAAAATTATATGTTTTTTTACGGTACAATGCCGCCGTGATATCTCTGGTTGCATAAAGGGTGCCGCCGTCTTTACGAATAATTAGGCAAGGGGCCATATTTTTATGCTCCAAATCAACAATCATTGCACCTTCGCTTTCCTTAAGAATATTTTTTGCTTTTAATTCCTCCACAACAGGAGCCATTTTATCGTTGTAAAAGCTTTCTCCGGTATACGCATCAAATTTTACACCAAGCATTTTATAAACTCGTTCAAATTCCTTGATACTAATATCATAAAACCATTTCCAAAGTGTGAGCGCTTCTTCATCGCCCTCCTGCATTTTTACAAACCAAAGTCTGGCTTCATCATCTAAAGCAGGGTTTTTCTCAGCTTCATCATGAAATTTTACATAAATGCGCATTAACTCCTGAATGCCTTGGTTTTCAACAGCCTCTTTACTACCCCAATTATGATAGGCAACAATCAACTTACCAAACTGTGTGCCCCAATCCCCCAAGTGATTGACACCTTCACAGTTGTAACCTAAAGCTTCATATATTTTATATATTGCATTTCCAATTACTGTAGAGCGCAGATGTCCCACATGAAAAGGTTTTGCAATATTTGGTGAGGAATAATCGATAACCACAGTTTTTCCCGCACCAATATCACTTTTTCCATAATTCTCTTTTTCAGCTAATACCTTTGACAAAATCTCCTGAGCATAAATACCCTTTTTTACAAAAAAATTGATATATGCACCAACCACTTGAATATTTTCAATAAACGCAGGCTTGTCCAGCTTTTCTGCAACCTCTTGCGCAATCATTGGGGGTGCTTTGCGAAACACCTTTGCCAAACGAAAGCAGGGAAATGCAAAATCTCCCATGGCCTTGTTTCCGGGTATTTCTACTGTGTTTAAAGCATCTTCCAAAGAAAGCTCCGTGGCCTTTGCTAAGAGTCCGGCAACCTCCATTTTAAAATCCATATTAAAATCCTCCAATCAGAATTCATAAGATCAAATTACATGTATAAAAATAATAAAAAATAAGTGCGTACTTCTATAAACTCTATCATAAAACCCCAGTAAAATCAAGGGAAACACCAATTCATAGGATATTATAATCAAATTTTTAACGAAAAAAAAACATCCCATTAGAGATTCATGCTCCGCTTTCAGGATGTCTTTTCAATCGATCGCCTTTTCAAACTTTCAGCCGTACTTCACAGTCAAATTCACATAGGAAATATGTTCTCTCATCACTGCATAAGCCGTTTGATAATCTCCATTTTTGATTGCATCTAATAGTTTTCCATGCAAATCAAGAGTTACATCAATAGCCCTGGGATTTTGTGTAAGAGACTCCCGCAGTGCCAGCCTAATGCCCTTTTCAAAGGATTCTTTGGCGGCAATCATCGTACTGATGAGAAGATTGTTATGAGTTGCCGCTGAAACTTGCAAATGAAACATGGTGTCATAATCTACAAATAAATTCACATCATGTTTGCTTTCCACCATTTTTTCATAACAAAAGGTGATATTTGCGATATCCTCAGGGGTAGCCCTTTTTGCTGCATAGCTTGCCGTTTCCGCTTCCAACATATATCTAAATTCCAATAGGTCACCTATATCAGAATTTTCCACCGTAATACTAAAAGGAGCAATATTCACAATATTATCAATTTCATTGATAAAAGTACCTGCTTTTGAGCGCTTAATAAAACCAAAAACAGCCAAAGCCGTATAAGCCTCTCGTAGGGTACTACGTCCAACTTTTAACATATCACTTACAATATTTTCATTCGGCAGCATATATCCTGCCGGGAGCACTCCACCCATAATCAGTTCCTTAAACCGCTGGAACAAATTTTGGGAAATATTGCATTTACCTAAATCCTTGGTCAAATAAGCTACATTCTCCGCAAGATAATCCCTCTCCATACTGCTCCTCCAAACGCTACATTCTTAACATGTTCTTAACATCGATGGACATATTTTATCATTGTTTTTTTTGCCTGACAAGAGCTTTTCTTATTTTTCAAATACATATTCCTCTTGAATCTCTGAAATAGGAATTTTTCGATCTAGCAAAAAGGATGCTGTTTCATCATGAACCTCTGCCAACCGTTTTTGATCCTTTCTTCGGATAAGCTGATCTTTTTTATTTTGGTCTAATGTGAGCATTTCATAAACACTTCGTACCACAAAGTGGTTCTTATCCTGTGCATTTCTAAATTGTGTCCAAACAGGAACAAAAGAAACCTTTGTTACATTTGGTGGTGCATCTCCCACCTGTTCAACGCTTAGGTGCAAAATAATAGATGCATTTCTGGGAGGTGTTGTTTGAGAAGAAATAAAATTTCCTAAGGAATAAATAATAAACCCATCATGTTCACCATCACCATGGTCTATCTTACGGTATTCCATACGCTGCAATACATGGGGATGACTGGCTAGAATAATATCTGCCCCGGCAAGAAACATCAAATCTGCCCACTTTTGAAATACTTCCTTTGGATAGTTTTCATATTCGTTACCCATATGAGGCATAACCACAACAACATCTGCCCGCTCTCTGGCCTTTTTAATATCAGCTACCATTTGATCCTCATCTATGAGATTCACCAAATATGCGTCAGGCACAGCAATCCCATTGGTTCCATAGGTATAGGATAAAAAAGCAAAATTAATTCCGTTGACATTCTGATATAAAATTTTATCCCGATCTTCTGCTGAACGATACGTTCCCATATGGGCAATTCCTACTTCATCCAGCTTGTCCAATGTTCGGATTAATCCTGCCTTTCCCGTATCCATACAATGATTGTTTGCCGTGGTCAAAATATCAAAGCCTGCGTCTTTCACTGCATCCAAAAATGCATCAGGGGTATTAAAGCAGGGATAAGAAGAATAGCTTCGTCCTGTTCCACCAAAGGTTGACTCTAAATTTCCCAGAACAAGGTCATAGCCATCGAAATATTTCTTTACATCTTGAAAATTATGCATAAAGTCATAGCTTCCCGTGGAGGGGTTATACGCCTCTTGATATTGATAGTCATGTACCATAATATCACCCACAACCGCCAGTTTAGCCTCTCTAACAATAGGCAATGCTTGACCCGTGGAGACAGAGTAATTTTGCCGGCCTTCGGCTGAGCAGGAGGTAAAAAAGAAACATATAAACAACAGTGAAATTATTTTTTTCATTTTATACCTCCAAATAGAAGCGTTATATACTTTAGTAAAATAACATCCGTAATACTATAAAAATAAAATCTCTTTGAGAAAAGGCCAAGAAAGCATGTAGAAAAGAAAGCCCGCTTTTGCGAATAGGCTGCAAGTAAAACGGGCTTTTTCATTTCTGATTCTTTGCTTTATAAAATTTCATTGACTAAAATAAAAAACTACACAAAAAATTAGTTAGGTTCTTCTTCATTTAAACTCAGTGCCGTACCATTTTTAATGGAGCGACGGCAAATATAATATATAAAACAACATAATAACGAAGGTGCTAACACCAAAATAAAATAGATGGCATTTTTCCACATGAAAAATACCCAGAAAGAAAGCAGAAGCATAAAAACCGGCAAAATGGCACCTGTCCACTTCCCATTTGGTCTGCTTGCCACAACGCCTTCAATAAAAACCATACAAACAACCAGTGAAATTACTTTCCCCACTGCCAAACAAAACTCTATGTCCCACATCTTCCCATACACCTCGATTTTCTGATACAATCTAACTTGATTCTAGCAGTATAATGAATAATTGTCAAATAATCATCAAAAATTTTAATGTAATTATATAAAATTAACAAATAATTTTTTTAAATAATTGCAATTATTTTTTTCTTTATTATATTAAACTAAAAAAGATACCAACAATGTTGGTATCCTTTTTGTCTATTATTTATTCAGTGATTGAAGTTTCTTCTTCTGAGATAATAGAGCTTTCCTCGTTTGCAGAGGTTTCATCATCCAAAATCTCTAGTTCATCATCTTTAATATCTTCCTCAGATATTTTTGCGATACCCACAACCGTTACACCGTCATTCAAATTCATCAGTTTCACACCCTGAGAAACACGGCCAATGGTTGAAATATCCCTTGCACGCAGGCGGATTATAATGCCTTCTGATGTCATTAGCATCACTTCTTCATTCTCCTCAACCAATAAAACACCGGTCAATGCGCCTGTTTTTTCTGTCAATTGATGCACCTTCAAGCCTTTTCCGCCACGATATTGCACAGTAAACGCATCTGTTTCCGTACGTTTTCCAAAGCCTTTTTCCGTTACATTCAAAATTTCTGCATTTTCCATAATCTTCACGGCAGAGACCACATAGTCCTCCTCACGCAGAGTAATGGCCTTTACACCCGTAGCCGTACGACCCATAGGACGCACATCTTTTTCAGAGAACTTAATACCCAAACCATTTCTTGTTGCAACAAAAATTTCGTTTTCACCATTGGTTGTCATAACGGAAATCAGATTATCATCATCCCTTAAGTTAACAGCGATTAAGCCACCCTTACGGATATTTGCAAAGCTTGCCATCTCTGTTTTCTTAATGATGCCCTGTTTTGTTATCATAACAAGGTATTCATCTTCCTTAAATTCCTTCACAGGGATAATCGCAGTAATGCTTTCACCGGGAGCAATTTCCAGCAGATTCACAATTGCCATGCCCCTTGCTGTACGCCCTGCTTCTGGAATTTCATAGCCTTTCATTCGGTATACTCTACCCCGATCGGTAAAGAACAAAATGGTATCATGGGTGGAGGAAAGGAACATATCTTTAACAAAATCTTCCTCTCTTGTCTGCATACCAACAATACCTCTACCACCTCTATTTTGACTCTTATAGGTATCCAAAGGCGTACGCTTAATATAGTTCAGGTTAGAAAGAGTCATAACGCAAGTTTCTTCCTCAATCAAATCCTCCACATCAATTTCACCGGGGTTCTGCACCAACTGGGTACGGCGTTCATCCCCATATTTATCCCGAACTAACGTGATTTCATCCTTAATGACGCCGAGCATTAATTTTCTATCTGCCAACAAAGATTTAAAATGAGCAATTTTTTCCATCAAATCTTTATACTCCGCATCGATTTTTTCGTGCTCCAAGCCCTGTAAACGACGCAGCTGCATTTCCAAGATTGCCTGCGCCTGAATCTCTGAAAGCTGAAAGCGTTCCATCAGGCGTTCCTTAGCATTATCATAGCTGGTACGGATTATGCGGATTACCTCATCAATATTATCAATGGCAATACGCAGACCTTCCAGAATATGAGCTCTTTTTTCTGCTTTATCCAGATTAAATTTCGTTCTTCTTGTGACCACATTTTCCTGATGTTTCAAGTATTCCGAAATGATTTGCTTCAAGTTTAAAGTTTCAGGCTTACCATTGACCAACGCAATCATAATCGCGCCAAAGCTTTCCTGAAGCTGGGTATATTTATAAAGCTGATTCAAAATAACATTGGCATTTACATCTTTCTTCAGCTCAATAATAATCTGGATATCATCGCCAGCGGAGGCATCATACAAATCGTTAATGCCTTCAATACGTTTATCCTTTACCAACTCAGCTATTTTTTCAATCAACCGAAGTTTATTCACCATATAGGGCAATTCTGTAACCACAATTTTTTCACGGCCGTTTGACATAGGTTGAATTTCTGCCAATGCACGAACCAAAATTTTCCCTCTACCGGTACGATACGCTGCACGAATTCCGCTTTTTCCAAGGATTGTTGCACCTGTGGGGAAATCCGGGCCCTGGATATGCTCCATTAATTCCTCAACATCGGTATCTTTATCATTGATAGTATTATCAATCATACAAACAACACCATTAATGACCTCTGTCAAGTTATGCGGTGGTATATTGGTTGCCATACCAACAGCGATACCTGATGAGCCATTTACCAGCAAGTTAGGGATTCTAGCGGGCAAAACAGTAGGTTCTTTTTCGTTTTCATCGTAGTTTGGCACAAAATCAACGGTATCTTTTTCGATATCCGCCAACAATTCTGCTGTAATTTTAGACATTCTTGCCTCGGTATAACGGCTTGCAGCAGCGCCGTAGCCATCGATCGAGCCGAAGTTACCGTGGCCATCCACCAGCATATAGCGCATTGAGAAATTCTGAGCCATACGCACCATTGCCTGATAAATAGAGCTATCACCATGAGGGTGGTATTTACCCATGGTATCACCCACAATACGGGCCGATTTACGGTAGCCTTTATTGGGGTCAAGGTTCATTTCATTCATAGAGAAGAGGATACGTCTTTGCACTGGCTTTAAGCCATCCCGCACATCGGGCAATGCACGGGCAACGATAACGCTCATAGCGTAATCGATATAGCATTTTTTCATTTCCTCGTTGATATCTATGGAAACGACCTTATCTATTTCTTTGAATTCGTCGCTCATTTTTTCACCTCTTTTTAAATTTAAAGGGATAAGACAAGACCTTGGGTCTTTGCCCCAACTCCCCACAAGGGATTTCATCCCTTGACCCTTTATTTTAGAAACTTCATTTTCGAAGATTGGTTAGAATTTCTATTTTCTTAGACCTTGGGGCTTTGCCCCACTTCCCTACAAGGGATTTCATCCCTTGACCCTTTAATTTCTAAAACTTCATTTTTGAAGGGTAGAATTAAATTAAAAAATTATCCCTTGGAAAACGCAGTTTTCCATATTGGGTCAAGGGCACAGCCCTTGCAGGGTCTTAGGGACAGCGTCCCTAAGGTCTTACCCTTGAAAAAAGCTTGAAGGAACTGACCTTTTTTCAAAAAAGCCAACGCTTAATAATCCATTTCAGCATACTGGGCATTTTCAGCAATAAAATCCCTACGTGGCTCTACACTGTCCCCCATAAGCATACTGAATATCTCGTCGGCAATCAAAGCATCACTGATGTCAACTTTTTTCAAAATACGGTGTTCCACAGCCATGGTGGTATCTCTCAACTGATCAAAGTCCATCTCACCTAGACCCTTATATCTCTGTACTTCTTTAATCCCTGTTTTTCCAATCTCATTGTATAACGTTTCTAACTGTAAGTCGTCATAAACATAATAATGCTGTTTATTCTTCTCCACACGGTATAATGGTGGCTGGGCAACATAAACCTTGCCTTCCTCAATTAATTGAGGCATATAGCGGTAAAAGAAGGTTAAAAGCAATGTACGGATATGGGCACCATCCACATCGGCATCTGTCATGATAACAATTTTATGATAACGCAGTTTATCAATATCAAAATCTTCTGAAATACCTGTGCCAAAAGCGGTAATCATATTTTTAATTTCTTCACTGCCTAAAATACGATCCAGTCTAGCCTTTTCCACATTTAAAATTTTCCCTCGCAAAGGTAAAATCGCTTGTGTTTTAGGGTCTCTTGCCTTAATTGCACTGCCCCCCGCAGAGTTACCCTCTACGATGTAAATTTCGCATTCAAAAGGGTCCTTACTGGTACAATCTGTTAGCTTGCCGGGCAGTCTTGTATTCTCCAAGCCTGTCTTACGGCGTACCAATTCTCTTGCCTTTCTGGCAGCGTCACGGGCTCTGGAAGCCATCATACCCTTTTCAATGATATTTTTAGCTATCGCAGGGTTTTCCTCCAGATAATAGGTAAAATATTCGCTTAAAACGCTTTCAACAGCATTCTTCGCTTCGCTTGTGCCTAATTTCGCCTTTGTCTGACCTTCAAACTGAGGATCTTCGACTTTAATACTGATAACAGCGGAAATACCTTCTCGTACATCATCACCGGAAAGCTTCTTATCCGCATCCTTGAGAATACCGATTTTTTTCCCGTAATCATTCAATGTTTTTGTCAAACCGCTTTTAAAACCAATTAAATGGGTACCACCATCAGGGGTATTAATATTATTGACAAAGCTAAAAATGTTTTCGGTATATCCATCGTTATACTGAAATGCCACTTCCACCAAAATACCATCCTTCTGGCCACAGCAATAAAAAATATCGCTATATAATGCCTGACGGCTTTTATTAATATAAGCAACAAATTCTTTAATACCACCTTCATAGTGGAAAGTACGATTCTGTTCTATCCCCTCACGCAAATCTATGAGGTTAATTTTCAAGCCTTTTGTAAGAAAAGCCGTTTCTCGCAAGCGCTGCTTTAAAATATCGTAGGTAAAAACCGTTTCCTCGAAAATTTCAGGATCGGGCAAGAAATGCACATAGGTACCATGCTGTTGTGACTCACCAATGACAGTTAAGGGTGCTAATACATCACCACGGGCATATTTTTGCTCATAGAGCTTGCCTTCAGTATGAATGTTTACCGTCAGCCATGTGGACAGAGCATTTACAACTGATGCACCAACACCGTGGAGACCACCGGAAACCTTATATCCCCCACCGCCAAATTTACCACCGGCATGCAAAATCGTAAATACTACCTCTACGGCAGATATTCCCTTTTGCTGCTGAATACCAACGGGAATGCCTCGGCCGTTATCCATAACAGAAATAGAATTATCCGGATGAATTTTTACGGTTATTTCAGTACAAAAACCTGCCAAGGCCTCATCCACCGCATTATCCACGATTTCGTAAACCAAATGATGCAGCCCTCTGGCGCTGGTAGAACCGATATACATTCCCGGTCTTTTTCTAACCGCCTCTAAACCTTCCAACACTTGGATTTGACTTTCATTATAATCTGATGACATAAAACCTCTCCTTCAACTAAATCTTTTAGGGTTCTTCATCGTGCTTTGTGCCAAAGAAAAAATAGGTTTCTATCATAAAACCTATTTCAAATCAAAAATGATAGGTAAAATTTTTACTTTTTTTAAAGCTTAGACACTGTTTTTTAGTGTATTTTGTTATCCTATGAAACACGCTTTTTGAAATTCCCTATACATAGAAAAACGTCTGAATATTAAGAAATAAAAAATCTAAAAAAGAACTTTTTATGTTCCAATTTTTAGTGAGTTTTTAATACATAACTATTATAACATTTTTAAAAGAATTCTACAAGAAGAAAACCTTATATTTTCAAGGAAAACATCAATTTTTAATGAAACTTTCGAATGTTTTTCCTTCCTTATTAATTAATATATGATAATCATTAAGAAAATATAGGGTATTTTTGGATTATTTTAGGGAATTTTTAGAATATATCTTTTTTGAAAACTTTTTTCTGGAACATTTTAAAGTTTGTGTTTCCCGTACAGACATTTTTAATGTCATATTGAAATAAAAAAAGCGTATGTTTTAGGCATTACGCTTTTTTTCCATTCCATCCTCTGCGACAATTTTTCCATTTTCCACATAAAACAAATTATCTTTGCTGATATATTTTTTTATTGCATCCTCAATTCCTGTGCAAGTCAAAAACGCCTGCAAGCCATCAATACTTTCCATCAAATATTTTTGTCTTCTTTCATCCAATTCAGACAACACATCATCTAAAAGTAAAATAGGATCTTCCCCTGTCTCTTCCCGTATCAAATCAATTTCTGCCAACCTAGCTGCCAAAGCTGTAGTTCGTTGCTGACCCTGAGAACCGAAGCTTTTCACATCCTTTCCATGAATGGTAAACAAAATATCGTCTTTATGGGGCCCAAAATTGGTACTGCCTAAATAAATGTCTCGTTGCAAATTTCGTTTTAGCCTTTCCTCCATATGTCCCGGCTCGCAATTTGGTTTATATATAATTTTTAGGGCATCTAAGCCCCCTGTAAGAGCGTTAAGCTTTTCAGTGGCGATTTTATCCAGCCTTTTCAAAAAATCCGTTCTAGCCGCCATAACGCGCTCACCGTAATCAATCAACTGGGCATCCCATACAAAAAGAGTGTCTTGTAACGACGAATTCTTCTGAATCTCCCGCAATAAATTATTTCTCTGCTTCAAAATACGGTAATATTGCTGCAAATCATAATAATAAACGCGGCTAAGCTGACAAAGCTCCATATCCAAAAAACGTCGCCGCTCTGCAGGCCCGTCTTTAATCAAAGAAAGATCCTCAGGGGAAAAAACTACGGTATACAAAGTACCAAATAAATCCCCCAGCTTCTTGATGGGCACACCGTTTCTGGCTATGCCCTTTTTGGTATCTCGTTTCAAATGAACATCAATACGCTCTTTTCGGTTATTTTTATTGATTAATAAGCGGATGTGGCTTTCTTCCTCTTGAAAACCAATCATTTGCCAATCATATTTTGTCCGCATAGACCTTCCCATGGCACATAAATAAAGGGATTCCAAAAAATTGGTTTTCCCTTGAGCATTCTTCCCATAAAAAACATTAATTCCTGGAGACGGTTTAATTTGCATCTCCATCAGATTGCGAAAGCCTTGCAAAGAAACCTCCGAAATTTGCATAAATATCCACCCGATATACAAAATTATTTTAAAAAGATTATTCGACAAAATATTATATGTTAAATTAATAACAAAAATTATTATTTCTACATCCGATTTCTAATACTAAAAAAACAGAAAAATAAACACTTGCTTATTTAAAAACATTTTATTTCTGAATGAAAACAAGCAACTGTTGAATTATTTTGTCCACAAAAGCAATATTTTTATAACAGCGAAAAAAGCCCGCTGTTTTTTGCAAAATTTTATTTGCAATACGGGCCTTCCCACTTAAAAATGAACAAGATACTATGTTCAAATTATTATTTGTTTTACTCTATACTGACAATCTTAAAACACATCTCAAAAATTAGGAGTAAAATTATTTAATCTTCCATCACAACTTTTACCGATCCTAATCCCTTCACCTCAACCACATCATTGTGGCGTATTTTCTTTCCTCTTTCCAAAGCCTGTTCTCCGTTTACATAAACCAAACCTTCCGCAATCAAGGCTCTTGCATCAGAACCTTGTCCGATGATACCGGCAAGTTTTAAAATCTGCTGTAATTTAATAAATTCTGTTTGAATTCCAACTTCCTGCATAAAGTAGTCCTTCTTTCTTATTATTTACATAAAATCATTACATTCTTAGTGGGAGAATCAAATATTTAAAGGAGTCTCCCTCCACAGGCAATATAGTACAAGGGCTTAAAGAAGCGGTAAAGTGAATTTTTACGTTTTCTTCATCAATAGAACGCAGGGCTTCAATAAAATAACGGGGATTAAAAGCAATGGAAATTTCTTCCCCTTCCACTTCCACAGAAATTTCCTCGAAAGCTGTTCCCATATCACTTTTAGCGGTAATTTCCATATTTTTTGTTTTGATTTGGAAGCGAACCGGCGTTTTTCTGTTATCTCTGGAAACCAATGAAGCACGTTCCAATGATTGAATCATTTGGTTTTTATCTACTAAAACCTCAGTTTTAAAATCCTCTGAAAAACTTTGCTCATAACGGATAAAATCCCCCTCTATCAAACGTGAAACCATAATTGCTGTGCCCAAATCAAACAAAATATGTTTGTCTGTCACATAAAGTGAAACCAAATCTTCATCAGATTGAGATAAAATTTTATTCAATTCACTTAAAGTTTTACCAGGAACAATCACATCATTTTTTCCACAACTTTGAATCAAATTATTTTTTCGGTAAGAGATACGATAGCCATCTACAGAAACTATATTAAAAAATTCATCATGAAACTCAAATAATTCCCCTGTTAAAACAGGTTTTGCATTATCTTGGGCAATGGAAAAAATGGTCTGACGAATCATGTTTCTTAAGTCATTTTGCTTTAAAGTATATGCCTGATTTTGTTCTACCTCAGGCAAAGCCGGAAAATCATCTCCACCTTGGCCCATAATGCTGAACTCTGAAGAACCGCAAACGATGGTTACTGCATTTTTTTCATTTGTTGAAATCGTTACGTCCTCTCCGTTTAATCGACGAACAATCTCATTAAAAATGCGAGCTTCAATGGCAACTTCGCCCTTTTCCAAAATGTCAGCTTCAATAGCAGCGGTTTTAATTCCCAATTCTAAATCATTTCCAGTCAGAACAAAGCCTTTATCATCAGCAGTTAGTAAGATGCATTCCAAAATAGGCAGTGTGGTACGATTGGAAACCGCTTTATTCACGATATTTATGTACTGTAACAGTAGATCTTTTTTACAAATCAATTTCAAGTTGTTCACAACTCCTTTTCACACAGTGTTTGAAGAAATAAATAAGATTTAATCCGCAGTAGCAGTAGTAGGGGCTGTGGGTTTGTGGAAAACCTCTTTTTTCCCCAAGAATCAAGAATTTTGGATGTTGACAAGCCATGTGGAAGCCATGGGGGTAACAGATAGGCTTATCCACAGTATGCACAGCAAGGCTGAATTGTCAAAAGTTGTCCACAGTCTTTCCCTAGCCTGCTCCACAAGGCAATGTGGAAAAATTATTGCCCCTTAATTACCTTCTCCAGCTGCAAAATGGTGTTTTGCAATGCCGTATCATTTTCCAACTGCTTTTCAATTTTAGAAATTGCATGAATTACAGTTGTATGGTCACGTCCTCCAAAACTTTCACCAATCTTTGGTAGAGAAATATCTAATAATTTTCTGCATAAATACATAGATATTTGTCTGGGGAAAGCAATATTTTTGGGTTTTTTGCTTCCTTGTATATCTTCTATGCGAATATTAAAATGTTCCGCCACGATTTCTTGAATGGAATCAGGGGTAATTGGCGCAGAAGCATTCTCACTGAAAATATCTTTTAATGAGTTCTCTGCCAAGAAAATAGAGATATCTTGGTTTGTCAATGTTGCAAATGCAACAATTCTGGTCAAAGCACCCTCTAATTCACGAATATTTGAAGCAATATTTTTTGCGATATATGCCAAAACATCATCAGGAACCTGCAAATTATCCCGTTCTGCTTTTTTTCGCAAAATTGCAATTCTTGTTTCATAGTCCGGTGGTTGAATATCTGCAATTAAGCCCATTTCAAAGCGGCTGCGCAATCTATCTTCTAAAGTTTCAATTTCCTTAGGCGGTCGGTCCGAGGAAATAATAATTTGCTTTGTTGATTCATACAATGCATTAAAGGTATGGAAGAATTCCTCCTGAGTACCTTCTTTTTTGGAAATAAACTGTATATCATCAATCAAAAGAACGTCGATATTTCTATATTTATTACGAAAAGCCTCGTTTCTATTGTTTTGAATAGAAAGAATCAATTCGTTGGTAAAGGTTTCACTGGTTACATATAAAACCTTGGCTGAACTATTGTTATCCAAAATATAATGGGCGATGGAATGCATAAGATGGGTTTTGCCCAAACCGGAGTTACCGTATAAAAATAATGGGTTATAGTTTTTTGCCGGTGCTTCGGCAACCGCCAGAGATGCCGCATGAGCCATACGGTTGCTGTTACCAACCACAAAGGAGCTGAATACATATTTGGGATTTAGATTTCTTGGAATTTCAGTACCTTGTTTTTGTACTTCTTTTTTCTCCATTAATTTAACAGGCAACTCATTGCCCATTAAAATAATGATTTCCAAATCTGTTTTTGTAACCTGTTTTATGGTATTTTTCAGCAAATCAAAGTAACGTTTTTCCAGCATATCCTTGGCCAAGGGATTATCTACCTGCAAATATAGACAATGATCCTGCAAGCCGTAGGGTACAAT
This sequence comes from Anaerotignum propionicum DSM 1682, assembly GCF_001561955.1. NCBI lineage: Bacteria > Bacillati > Bacillota > Clostridia > Lachnospirales > Anaerotignaceae > Anaerotignum > Anaerotignum propionicum. Next base: position 190 of record NZ_CP014223.1, on the reverse strand, counting down.
GGGACGAAACCATGTCTCAAAACTAACGGCGGAGCTTTCTTCCTCGATAATTTTTAGTGCTTCGTTCCACAATTCATTTATTTGTTCCATTATGTACCTCCTGTTAAAATTTTGTGGATAACAATCTCGTTATTCACAATTAAATGTAGATGGCTGTGAAAGAAAAGCTTCTTAATGAGAGACAAGCCGT